>CALCUM010000003.1:497500-1041791 GCA_937907245.1 uncultured Rhodobiaceae bacterium | reverse complement strand
CAGCACCAGTTTTTCAAAATAAAAAAATAGAAATAGTGGGTCTGAATTCTCGCAAGAGAAAAAGGACAAATAGCCGTGCGCAAGGCGCCCTAAAGCCGCAAAAGCGACTAAGGGCTTTTAGCGTCGCCAGCACCAATCCTAGAATAATGAAAATTGAGTTATTTGGCGCGGCCTTGTAGCTTTTCGAACGTGCGCATGCCGCCTAGGCCTAGCAAAGCATAGAGGATGGTGGTTAGCACTTCTAAGTGCAACGGCGGAGGCGGCGGGGTTTCGGCATAGGTTAGCGCTAGGCCCCAGACCATTAAGTCGCGTATGACGAAATTATAGGCCAGCGCAATGCCGCATACCCAACCGATGAACGGGCGCCAACCCGCTACAAATACGCTTTTGTGAACAGCTTCCAATTTATTAATCTCACTTTGCACCAAGCTCGGCTGCAAAGCTATGCGCGCCAGAACTGACTTTTTGTCTAGGCGCTCTTTGTCCGAAGTAAACAGAGCGTCTAGCACATTGCCCAGGGCCTCTATCGGCTCGGCTACAGGTTTGGTGAGAAATGAAAACATGGGAACACTATACGCCAACGTGAAACAGCGGGGATAAAATGGCGGTCCTAAAAAAAGGGGCGCCATGAAGCGCCCCTGAATATTAAGTCGGTCTAAAGACCCAATCGAATTCCTAGTCGAAAACCCAATCGAATTCCTAGTCGAAAGCCTGATCCCACGTGCCTTCGGTCGAGGCTTTGGCATATTCGGTTGCCCGGCCCTCAAAGAAGTTCATGTGCTCAATGCCGTTCAGCATCTCGTCCATCCATGGCAGTGGATTTTTCTCAATGTCGTAAATTGGCTCGAGGTTCAGCTGCGTCAGGCGACGGTTGCCAATAAAGCGAATGTAATCTTTCACTTCTTGCGCTTCCAGGCCTTCCACGCCGCCCATTTCAAAGGCTAGGTCGATGAAGGCATCTTCGTGGGTGACAACGGTTTCGCACGCTTTATACAAATCGCGCTTCATCGCATCGTTCCAGATTTCTGGGTTTTCTTGCGTGAACGTGTTGAACAATTTCACAATCGAATTCGTGTGCAGCGTTTCATCACGCGCCGACCAAGTTACGATTTGCCCCATGCCCTTCATTTTATTGAAGCGCGGGAAGTTCATCAAAATCGCGAAACTGGCAAACAATTGCAGACCTTCGGTGAAGGCGCCAAAAACAGCCAAGGTTTTGGCAATATCTTCTTTGGTTTCGACACCCCATTCCTGCATATAGTCGTATTTATCCTTCATCTCGCCGTATTTCATGAAGGCTTCATATTCAATTTCTGGCATCCCAATGGTGTCTAGCAAATGGGAATAAGCCGCGATATGGATGGTTTCCATATTCGAGAAAGCCGACAGCATCATTTGCACTTCCGTCGGTTGGAACACTTGTGAGTAATGCTTCATGTAGCAATTGTTCACTTCCACATCAGCTTGCACGAAAAAGCGGAAAATCTGCGTCAGCATATTGCGCTCGCCGCCAGTTAGCTTCTTATGCCAATCCTTCACGTCTTCGGCCAAAGGCACCTCTTCTGGCAACCAATGAATACGCTGCTGCGTAAGCCAGGCATCATAGGCCCATGGATAGAGGAAAGGTTTGTAGACGATGCGCTCTTCAAGCAAAGACATAAGAGTACCCTTTATTTTCAAATTACGTTTTCAGACAAGAACGCCGCATGCGCCCTATCCCTTATTTAGATCAAATCGACCCCGCGACCAGCTCGCCCTATTGGCAGGCTAGGCACTCGTCCATTTCATTTTCTTCAGCCACTTTAACCATGGCATCTTCCATCGCCTTGGTGTCACTACCGCCTTCTTTTTCAGCTCGCTGAATAGACAAAGAACGGCAGTAATACAGGCTTTTAACACCTTTTTTCCACGCCTGATAATGCACTTGGTGCAAATCTTTTTTGTGGATATTGGCCGGCAAGAAAACATTCAACGACTGCGCTTGGTCAATCAATTGCGCGCGATCGCCCGCCAAATCAATGAGCCAACGCTGGTCCATTTCAAAGGCGGTTTTAAATACTGACCTCTCATCATCCGTCAAGAAATCGAGATGCTGCACCGAGCCGCCAGACGTCACAATCGACGACCAAATGTCATCATTGTTCTGGCCTTTTTCACTGAGCAATTTATCCAAATGGCGGTTGCGAACATTGAACGAGCCCGACAGGGTTTTATGCGTAAAGCTATTGGCCGCAATCGGCTCAATGCCCGGGCTGGTGCCACCGCAAATAATGGAGATGGAGGCGGTTGGCGCAATCGCTGTTTTATTCGAAAAGCGCTCGTTGATGCCGCATTCGGCTGCATCCAAGCATGGGCCGCGCTCATTGGCCAAATCTACCGAAGCCTTATCGGCAGCTTCTTTAATGTGCGTGAAGATACGTTTGTTCCACACTTTCGCCATCACGCTTTCCCATGGAACCATATTGGCCTGCAAGAAGGAGTGGAAGCCCATGACGCCCAGGCCAACCGAACGCTCGCGTTGGGCCGCGTATTTGGCTTTGGCCATGTCGTCAGGCGCGCGCTGGATGAAGTCTTCCAACACATTGTCGAGGAACCGCATCACGTCTGGAATAAACTGTTCTTCTTTATTCCATTCGTTGAAATTTTCTGCGTTCAAAGACGACAAGCAGCAAACCGCGGTGCGGTCGTTGCCCAAATGGTCGCGCCCTGTCGGCAAGGTAATCTCGGCGCATAGGTTCGAGGTTTTAATTTCTAGGTTGAGCAGTTTTTGTTGCTCAGGACGCAGGTTGTTCACCGTGTCCTTGAAAATCATATATGGCTCGCCCGTTTCAATGCGCGCTGTCAGCATACGAATCCACAAGTCGCGCGCCTGCAAAGTGGCTTGCACAGAGCCGTCTTTGGGACTGCGCAAAGCCCATTCTTCATCTTTTTCTACAGCGCGCATAAACGCATCCGAGATCAGAATACCATGATGCAAATTCAGCGCTTTGCGGTTCGGATCACCACCAGTTGGGCGACGAATTTCAATAAATTCTTCAATTTCCGGATGGTCAATCGGCAGATAAACCGCAGCCGACCCGCGACGGAGCGAGCCTTGCGAAATAGCCAAAGTCAGGCTGTCCATCACGCGAATGAAAGGCACGATGCCGGATGTTTTACCATTTTGGCCGACTTTTTCGCCGATGGAGCGCAAATTGCCCCAGTAAGAACCAATGCCACCGCCGCGCGAAGCGAGCCAGACATTTTCGTTCCACAAGTTGACAATATCGCCGAGGCTATCATTGGCTTCGTTGAGGAAGCATGAAATCGGCAAGCCGCGCTCGGTGCCGCCATTGGAAAGCACAGGCGTCGAGGGCATAAACCAAAGTTTGGAGATGTAATCATAAAGACGCTGGGCATGCGCTTCATCATCGCCGTAATAAGAGGCCACACGGGCAAAGAGATCTTGAAAGGTTTCGCCGGGCATTAAATAGCGATCGGTCAGCGTAGCTTTCCCAAAACCTGTCAGCAGCGCATCGCGCGACGGGTCGGTTTTTACACGCGGGCGAGATACATATTGTACCGCCTGGTCTTGGCGATCAAAATCGAGCTGCGGCTCATTGGCGTTGCCACCTTCTGCGCGACGAGCGGTTACGGCCTTGGCCGCCTCATTTTTTAGGGCTTCTTGTTCCATTTTATTTGGCTCGTCCTTTGCTAGGTCTTTGACCCCATTTGCATCTGCAGTATCGCCCATTGGTGTATCTCTAAACATATTTTCTCTCTCGATTTATGCCCACGATAAAAAGTATCGCAACCGATTCAGAACCAGACCTAAATAAGCCCCATTCTTTGAATTTCTTCATTCAAACGCTAAACTCTAGGGTTTAGCGCCCAAATGTCTGTTTAGGTCGCCCCGCCCAAAAGATGCGTCTCTTTACAGACAGCTCTCTCGTTGGGCGCGCGCAAGCGTTCCCTTGGATAGTGGATGAGGCTATAAGCTCAGCCTATCACGAGTTGTTTAACCTTTTGACAGTTTCGGCTTGGTTTTGGAAAACTCTTGTGAACCAAATCGCCAAGCGGATAATGCCAACAGACACTACATATAGTGTCTATTTGGCCCCAGCACGTCAACACATAGTTATCTTAATCTTTTATTTTTTTTCTATCTGTCGAAAAATCTTTGTTTTTCAGCCGCTTAAATCGATGGGAAAACGATCTCCAATGAGGCCAATCATCGGCGAACATCCACCAACTTATCCACAGAGTGACATATTCGGCAAATCACTTGCGCGCCGAGCCTCTAACGACGATGGATAGATGGCCTAGTTGGACGGTGTTTCGCTTTTCGTCGGTGTGTGACGCGGCAAAAACCGCAGCACCACCCAAGCGGCGCTTACTACATGGCCGAGCGCAAAAATCGGTACCGCCCAAAGCAGGGCGATGCGCCAATTCTTCTCATAAGTAAAAATAATCGCACTCATGCAAATGCCGCCCAAAAACACATCCCATAGGGTCACCATGCCCCAAGGCTGCGCCAAAACCGCGTCAAAACCGGTAAAACCAACCTGGCTATAGGCCGCCACACATTTGGCCACAAAGGCCAGCCCTGCCAGGCTCACAATGATTCGTTTCATACCCTTATTCCTTTCCTATCAGCCCGAAACAGCCAGATGGGGCTGATCGTAAAAGCCATAAAAAAAGCCGCGAGCTATAGGCTCGCGGCTTTTCTCATAAATGTCGAGTTCTTAAAGAACTTCGAACAGACCCGCTGCGCCCATGCCGCCACCAATACACATGGTAACCACGACATTTTTCGCACCGCGACGCTTGCCTTCCATCAGGGCGTGACCGACCAAACGCGCACCCGTCATCCCAAATGGGTGACCGATAGCGATGGAGCCGCCATTGACGTTATATTTTTCATTGTCGATACCCAGCGTATCGCGGCAATAAAGCGCTTGGCTGGCGAAAGCTTCATTGAGCTCCCACAAATCAATATCGTCAACTTTAAGACCCGCCCGTTCCAGCAAACGAGGCACAGCAAAAACAGGACCAATGCCCATTTCATCTGGCTCACAACCAGCAACCGCATAGCCTTTAAAGGCACCCAATGGCTCTAGGCCACGACGCTCAGCTTCTTTGCCTTCCATAACCACAACAGCGGCGGCACCATCGGAAAGTTGCGAAGCGTTACCGGCTGTAATGAATTGGCCTTCGCCACGCACCGGGTTTAGCCCTGCAAGGCTTTCCAGTGTCGTGGTTGGACGATTGCACTCATCGCGATCGACGGTGTAATCGACGATGCTTTCTTCGCCAGTCTCTTTGTTGACCTGCTTCATTTTAGTTTGCATCGGTACGATTTCGTCTGCAAAAAGGCCAGCTTCTTGAGCCGCTGCCATGCGCTGCTGGCTTTGCAGCGAATATTCGTCTTGGGCTTCGCGCGATACATTATAACGCTCAGCAACGATGTCGGCTGTTTCAATCATCGGCATCCAAAGAGCTGGGTAAGTGCCCATCAGTTTTTCTTCGGTGATGTTATTGTAGTTCGCGCCTTGCATTTGAACCATCGAAATGCTTTCCACGCCGGCACCAATGGCCACGGGAACATTTTCGTTTTGCACACGGCCAGCGGCCATAGCGATGGTTTGCAGACCCGACGAGCAGAAACGGTTAACCGTCACACCCGAAGTGGTGACCGGGCAACCGGCCCAAAGAGCCGCAAGACGACCCACGTTTTGGCCGGTCGCGCCTTCTGGCGTGCCGCAGCCCATGATTACGTCTTCTACTTCGCCTGCATCAATGCCGGCGCGCTCGATGGCGTGCTGAATGGCGTGGCCACCCATAGCGGCGCCGTGTGTCATGTTAAATCCACCACGACCCGACTTAGCTAGGCCCGTGCGTGCGCTTGAAACGATTACAGCTTCTCTCATAATATGCTCCCATTCTTGCAAATTGGTTATTCTGTAAAACTGGCCGGATATTGCGCCAACAACAAGAAAATTTCAATGGAATAATCTATCGCCCAAAAATTTCAAAAAAGATTAGGCGTTCACGAAAACTTAGGACTTTGAGCCCATATTGAAATTGTCGCGACATAATAAGAAGAAGATAGAAGAATAAAAATAACAAGCGGCACTTTATATAAGAGGCTGGAAAAGCCCGATAGAAGATGGGGCCTCTTTTCGGGGCCCCATCTTTACTTACCCCCTTTAGCGGCTCAAAAAATATCACACTCTTGCCACGCCCCTGCCATGGTGCCGCCATATTTGGTGATTAGATTGGGATTATGGAAAAGATAAAAAATACAATTCAGAACCCTCCCTCCAAGCGAACCTCCCCCGCTCGCATGGAAGATAGCCTTTTGGTCGTCCTCCTTGCCAGCGTTCTCTTGGGCTTTAGTTTCTTTGGCGCCGCGGCGCAAACCTACACTCCCAATTCTTTCACCAAGCCGTCCGACAAAGAACTAAAGCAATCGCTCTCGCCGATGCAATATGCGGTAACGCAAGACGACAAAACCGAGCCGCCGTATCGCAATCGATATTGGAACGAAAAAAAGCCTGGCATTTATGTCGACATTGTTTCTGGCGAACCTTTGTTCTCGTCGCTGGATAAATATGACAGCGGCACCGGTTGGCCGAGTTTCACGCGCCCCTTAAGCAAAGAAACATTGGTAGAAAAAGACGATTGGAAAATTATTTTCCGGCGCACGGAATTGCGCTCGAAACTAGGCGATAGTCACTTGGGACATGTATTTGAAGATGGCCCCGCCCCAACCGGTTTGCGCTATTGCATTAATTCGGCCGCGCTGCGTTTTGTGCCTCTGGCAGACATGAAGGCGCAGGGCTACGGCAAATTTGTGCCGGCTTTCAAAAAAGCAGGCTATTAAAACGTCTCTCTCTCCCTTCCTCTCTCCCTTCCTCTCTCCCTTCCTCTCCCGCTCGCCAAATACACGCTTGAGTGGCCGGTTCATTTTGGGCATGCTGGCGCCTCCAAAAGGAGCGCTCCCTCTGGAGCCTTCGCCAGGCCAAACAAGCGAGAGTTAAATGTCCAAACATTCCAACGACCCACAAGCCTTTCTCGATGGGTTGATCCCTGGTTATCAAGGCGTCGCCCAAAGTTGGGAATGCGATTTGATGGGACACTTAAATGTGTCGTTTTATTTTGGTCGCTCCTCCGACCAAGCGTTTTTTACCCGTAACGCTTTGGCCATGAGCCCAAGTCAAATGCGCGCGCAAAACCTTGGCACCGTAGCGCTCGAAGAACATGTGCGCTTTCATCGCGAGGTGCCCTCGGGCGGCACATTGGTGGGGCGCAGTGCGCCGATTGAGATTGGTGAAAAAACCATGACTATCCATCAAGAGTTTCGCGATGGGGACACCAATTTATTGTGTACGTTTAAAACTCTGATTGGCCATTTCGACACAGCCGCCCGTCGCCTTGTGCCCTGGAGCGAGGCAACGCTTGCGGCGGCGCGCATGTATCAGATAAAGCAGCCTGATTTTAGTGCCCCCAAGTTTTTACAAAGCAATGGCCGCGTGCAAGACATTACACGAGAAGACACGCAAGCGTCAGGCTTCGTGCGCTGCGGCGGGGCGGGCGTCAACAGTTGGGAATGCGATCAATTCGGCCATATGAACACTATGTTCTACATCCGCCGCTTTACCGAAGCAGCCCCGCATATGTGGCTTGCCATGGGCCATGATTTGCTCGACGGCGTACAACAAGGGCGCGGGTCTGTGGTTGGAGAAATCTGCGTGTCTTATCTCGGCGAAGTGCGAGAGGGCGATATCCTTGAGACTTACTCGACTATTCGAGAGATAGATGAAAAAACCGTTCTGGTGGAGCATCGCCTGTTCAATGCCGAGACGGGAGCGCTATCCGCTTTGGGGCGCTTGCGCGTGGTTAATTTTAACCTCACCACCCGTCGCGCCGAAGCTTGGCCCGAGGATATGCGCAAGTCTATTGAAGCGCGTATGGTAGCGCTAACTTGAGCACCGCTAGCTTAGACGCCCGCGCGGATACAAATTTCAGCCCGCACGAGGTCGGGCAATTCCATCGGCAAAAAATGCGTGGTGCCCGGCACGGTCTCGATTTTTTTATCGACCGATAAAGCTTCAAAAGGTTTGTGCAAATAGGTAGTCGAGCCGCGCTCTGCCGTCAGCAACGTTACCGGCACACTCAAACGCGCAATCGATTTTCCTACATTTACTTGCGGCCCTTTAAAATTAGCGGCTTCCCATAGCGGCGCGCAGGCTAGCGTTACGCCATCTTCCTCCCGCTCGCTTTTGGGCAACAAGCCGCCGCGCAAATAGGCCTCGAGAAAACCATCCGCCCAAGTCGTAAAAGCTCCGCGGCCCGTATAGGCTTTTTGGATGACCTCCAAGCTCGGCCAGTCGGCTTTGCGTTTGGCGGCCATTTCAGCCAAAGCCAAACCCGAGTTGGGCGCGATTTTACCTATCAAGCGCATCATCAGCTGCATGGCGAAATTGATATTCGGGGTAACGACCGGGTCGGCCAAAATCAAACCAGCGACAAGGTCGGGTCGTTTGGCGGCCAGCAAAATAGAGGTGCAGCCGCCCATCGAGTGTCCGCCCAGCCATATTTTTTCGCCCGCCTGCTCGGCCAAATGAGAGATAAGGTATTCCAAATCATCGGCGTAAATATCCCAACCTGTCATCGCCTTAGGCTCGGCTGGCAACTTGGAACGGCCATGGCCGCGCGCGTCCCAAGCATAAATATTGAACTTATCTTGCAAAGGCTCCAGCAGCGGCGCATAGGTTTGCCCGTTAAACCCATTGGCATGCGCCCAGTGCAAGACAGGCTTATTGGCGCCATCTTGCGCTTGGGTCCACTGACATACGGATATTTTGCCTTGCGGCACGCGATACTCAAATCTTTGCATAATGGCTCCAAACATTTTTCTGCAGCGAATATGCACCACGGCCTCAAAAAGGCAAGCCGCACGAGGTGGCTTTTTCTTTGTTTCTCTGAGTTTCTCTGCCTTTCCCTGCCCTTGGCCCTTCCTAGGCAAAGGTATATTTTTGTGCTAGTCAGCATGTCTATTCTACAGAAGTTTTTCGAGGAACCTGCGCCTCCTCTGTGTGGCCCATCATCATGCTAATTTATCTCCCCATCGCTGAAATGAGCGCCAATGTCATGACCCTGATTGGCATGGGCGGCTTGGTGGGTTTTATGTCGGGCATGTTTGGCGTCGGCGGCGGGTTTTTGATGACGCCTTTATTGATTTTTATCGGCGTGCCGCCTGCCGTGGCCGTGGCCTCGGAGGCCAATCAAATTGTTGCTTCTTCTGTGTCGGGCGGGCTGGCTTATTGGCAACGCCGCGCGATTGATATTCCCATGGGGCTTATTCTCATGTCGGGCGGTTTGGCGGGCTCTTATAGCGGTGTGCAATTGTTCAAACTATTGCGCGCTATGGGGCAAGTCGATTTGCTCATCTCGCTTTCTTATGTCGTTTTTCTTGGCGTCATTGGCGCTTTGATGTTGCGCGAAAGCATTCAGGTAATTATTGCGGCCCGCCGTGGGCGCCCCGTGCAGGCGCGCCGACCCGGCCAACATAGCTGGATTTTGCGGCTGCCTTTTCGGATGCGGTTTCGCCGTTCCAAACTTTATATCAGCGTTATCCCGCCCATCGTCATCGGCTATTTCGTTGGCACATTATCCGCCATTATGGGCGTGGGCGGCGGCTTTATTATGGTGCCGGCGATGATTTATATTTTGCGCATGCCAACCAATGTGGTGATTGGCACGTCGCTGTTTCAAATTATTTTTGTCACCGCCTCGGTAACTATTTTCCACGCGGTCGAAAACCAAACCGTTGATATTGTGCTGGCCGCCTTGCTGATGATTGGCGGTGTGATTGGTGCCCAACTTGGCGCGCGCGTCGGCCTGCGCCTGCGCGGCGAACAATTGCGCGCGCTTCTGGCGCTCATCGTTTTAGGGGTCGGGGTTAAATTGCTGCTAGACCTAGTCAATCAACCAGATGAATTATTTTCGCTCACCCGAATGGGAACGGGCGGATGAGGGCGCTGATTTTACCTTGCCTGCTCGCCTGTCTTTCGCTCGCCCTGCCGACTGAGCGCGCGCAGGCAACCGAGTTTAAAAATGTGCTGGTCACCGACGTCTCGAAAGACCAGATTTCCATCCGCTCAAATTATAGCGGCGAGACGCTTTTACTATTTGGCGCTATCGACACGCAGCCCTATGGCGAGGCAGACGGCGTGGTGGTGGTTTTGCGCGGCCCCGCTCAAAACATCACCTTGCGCAAGAAAAACAAACAATTCGGCATATGGGTTAATGGCCCCGCCTATCGACTGGGTGATTTGCCAAGCTTTTATGCGGTGGCCAGCTCGCGCCCCGTGGCCGAGCTATTGCCTAGCGCGAGGCGCGCCGAACTTGGCATTGGCGCTGACGTATTAAAGGCCAGCAATCTCGATGCAAAAGTCGATGCCGAGCGCGAAGCCATCGAGGCCTTCTTGCGTTTGAAACAACAGGCCAACTTGTTTGCCGCCCAAAGCGATGCGGTTGAAATTATTCGCGGAAAATTATTCCGAGCTGAAATTAACCTACCCGCCGGCATGCCCGTGGGGCGCTATACAACCGAATTTTTTGCTTTTAAAGGCGGCGCTCTCATCGGCTATCAAACCGGCGAGCTGCCGGTGGACATCGTCGGCGCTGGGCATATATTGCATGAGGCGGCGTATAACATGTCCTTGCTCTATGGAATTTTCGGCGTCGCGCTCGCCGTGTTTATGGGCTGGGGCGTGGCCATTATTTTTAGGCGGAGTTAAAACATGGACGGATTTCTAGTTTCGGCTTTGGCCGCTTTTTTTGGCGGCGCCCTAAGTTTTTTATCACCCTGTGTTTTACCGCTGGTGCCTGGCTACTTATGTTTTGCGGCGGGACTACAGTTTTCTGAATTAAGCGAGCTGGATAAAAAGGGCGAAGCCACACGCGCCATTTTACCCGGCGCTTTGGCTTTTGTTGGCGGCTTTTCCAGCGTCTTCATTGCGCTAGGCGCCGGAGCCAGCGCTATCAATCCGCTTTTGATAACGTATCAAGGTGAGCTGGGGCAAATCGCTGGCGTTATTATTATTGCCTTGGGTCTGCATGTTGGTGGGCTTATTCATATTCCGTTTTTGGCACGCGAAGCCCGCCTGCAAAGCCAGACAGTAAAACAATCCAAAGCTCCGCTGGTGGCCGCTTTTGTTATGGGGCTGGCTTTTGCCTTTGGTTGGACGCCGTGCATTGGCCCAATTTTGGCGACCATTCTGGCTCTCGCCGCGGCTCGCGATTCCATGGGCGAAGGCGTCACGCTTCTGGCTTTTTATGCTTTGGGATTGGGCCTACCCTTTATTTTCGCCGCCCTGGGTGTCGGGCGTTTTATGTCTGCCAGCCAACGCATTAAGGCCAATATGGTCTGGGTCGAGCGCGGTGCCGGCGGGCTTTTGGTTGTCACGGGCGGACTTATTATGATGGGCAGTTTGCAATCGATCGCGACTTATCTGCTCGACTGGTTTCCGTTTCTTTCGCGCTTAGGATAACAAGGGCTTCATGGCTAAAACTGCTAAATTTTCGACCGCGCCCTTTATGGCGCGCCTTTTGGGATTATTAGGGCTCCTCCCGTTTTTGCTGGGTGGGCTCGGCGTTTGGTTGCCTATCTTGGGCGACCTGCGGTTTGCGCTGCCGATTATGGTGCTGGCCTATGCCGCGCTGATCGCCAGTTTTCTGGGCGGTGTGCGTTGGGGGGCGAGCATGCAAAACAAGCCAAGCTCCAACCAAGCCCGCCATTTGCTGATGTCCATCGTGCCAAGCCTCATCGCTTTGGTGGCTTTTCTGCTGCCCTTGCCGCAGGCGTTCACTTTATTGATAATTATGTTTTTGGCACAATGCGTGCTGGACTTTATGGCCACCGATAGCGGCGAATTGGCCGAATGGTATGCGCCTCTGCGCCTGTTGCTGACGAGCGTCGCCATTTTATGCATGGCGTCGCTCATCTGGCACAGTTTGACCCACTAATGGGGCTGATTTATTTTAAGTAGACGGCTAAATCTTGCGCCAATTGCACGCAAGCCCGTTGCGCCGCATGGCTTACCCTACCCAAAATTAAATAGCTATGCGTCAGGCTGGTGAAACAGTGATGCGTCACTTTATTGCCTGCCGCTTCCAACGCTTTGGCATAGGCATTGCCTTGGTCGCGAATAGGGTCAAAGCCCGCCGTGCCAATAACCGCTGGCGGCAAATCAGCCAGATTTTTATTGCCAGCCGGATTGGCCAAAGGATGGTCTAGGTTCTCGTCATTTGGGAAAACCGTCGCGTTGAAAAAATTCATCGTCGCTGTGTTAAGAGGAAAACACTCTGCGCAGCTCTCGGCGGAAATATCGCCAGACAAATCTGTGGAGACCCAAGGATAAGCCAAACATTGCGCGGCGGGTTGCACGCCCCCTGCATCTCTCAAAAGCTGGGTCATCGAGGCAGAGATTAACCCGCCTGCACTATCGCCCGACAGAGCTACGCGCTTGGGGTCAATGCCCAGAGCGGCCGCGTTTTCTTGCACATAGGCCCAAAGCGCCATGCCGTCTTCGATGGGGGCGGGAAACGCCACTTCGGGGCATAGGCGATAATCTAACGAAATAACTTTGGCGCCGCATTCTGCCGCCAGAACCGAACAAAAATAATCATCGGTCAAATGGTGCATGATAACCAAGCCACCTTGATGGAAAAACAAAACCGCAGGATCACTGGCGCTGGCTCCGCGCGGCGAATAAATCCGTGCTTTCATCTGATTGCCAGCTAACTCCAGAACCGTATCTTCCACGCTCACGCCCGAGCGACGGGGCAAGCCCATGGCATCAAAGGCATCAGCTTGAGCGCGCCAAGCTGCTACTGTGCTTGGCGGGTCGCCGGCTTCGGCTGCCGACATATTGGCAACAATTTGAATATTGGCGTCTAGTATATTGCCATCAATCTCAACCGGCGCTCCCGCAAGGCGGCGCTTTAGAAAACCTGGCGAATTACGCAAAACACCGAGAATCAAATTTTGTAAACTCATGATAAATCTCCCTAACAGAGGGTGATTACACAACTTGTTCGGGGCTTACGTCAATCTCTGATGCGCGCTTTCCTTAAGTAGAGATACCGCTCATGAACAAGCGGGTGGCAAATTCTGCGGCTTGTTTCGGCTGCACAGGATTTCTCTGCATCATGTCATCGAGAATAGAAAAAGCCACGCCGCCAATAGCTGCCGTCAGCATAGCTGCATCCATTTTCGACACACGGCCCAATTGCATGGCCTGTTCAATATCGGCTTGCATCTCGGCCAAGCCCGCTTTGACTTGCGGCCCCTCCATATTTACATTGGCGCCATCGCGCCCGCGGTTGGAACGGGTGAGCGCATAGTTTTGCGGGTTATTGGCGAAATACGTAAAATAAGTCAGATAATTATTGGCAATAAGCTCTTCAAAAGTTTTCGCTTGTTGACGCCCCTGCGCCAAAAGGGCGCGCAACTCTTCGCCGATTTGCGTATTCAACGCCAAGAAGACCTGCTCTTTATTGTCAAAGTAATTGTAAAAAGTGCCGGTCGCCAAGTCGGTGCGACGAATGATATCGCGCACGGTGGTTCCGCCATAGCCAAGCTCGGCAAACACCAAACGCGCCGCGCGCAAAATGGCATCTTGATTGGTGGCGCGATTATTTGCCCGCTTGGTGGCGGGTTTGTCGACGAATGGATCGGCGGTAATTTGACTGTCTAAACTCATACAAATGAACCTAACGGAAACCTAACGAAAAACAAAATTCCTTGGCCCTATAAAAACTGTTCGGCCAATTCGGGCGGGCGGGCGATGAGCGCTTTGGCGCCCGAAACCACCACAGGCCGCTCCATCAAAATGGGATGCTCGGCCATGGCTTGCACCAATTTGGCCTCATTAGTTTCCTGTTTCAGGTTCAGCTCTTTGTAGATGGCCTCGCCCGTGCGCATCATGGCGCGGGTTTGCAAGCCCATTTTATCTCGAAGCTCGGCAAGGCGTGCAGCATCTAGCGGCGCGTTCAAATATTCCACAACTTCTGGGTTGGCGCCTCCGTCGGTCAAAATCGCTAGCGCTTGGCGCGACTTGGAACACCTTGGATTGTGATAAATCGTAACGGGCATGCGGCTCTCCTATCTACTTGGGTCTCTATTTAATATCTGTGCCAATGGCATCGGAAATCGTGTCAAAGCCATCCGCTTTTAGCTGCGCCACCAGCTCACGCTTCATGCGACCCACGAGGCCCGGGCCTTGATAAATCAGCCCTGTATAAAGCTGCACCAGGCTGGCACCGGCGCACAATTTGGCATAGGCCTGCGCCGCATTAGCCACGCCGCCCACGCCGATGAGGGTAAGTTTGCCTTGGGTTGCGCCATAAACTTCGCGCAGCATTTGCGTCGACATATCAAACACCGGCTGGCCCGACACACCGCCCGCTTCGCTGGCATATTTAGACCCCGCAACGCCATCCCTATCGAGGGTTGTATTGGAAATAATCAATCCATCTATTTGATTGGCGATAGCTAATTCGGCAATTTCGCAGGCCTGTTCCAGCGCTAAATCTGGCGCAATTTTTACCAAAATCGGCGTGCTTGGCGCGGCCTGGCGCACCCGCTGCATAATTTCTAAAACCGCTTCCCCGCCTTGTAGGTCGCGCAAGCCCGGCGTGTTGGGCGAAGAAATATTGACCGTCAAATAATCTGCCAAATCGGCAAATCGCGTGGCGCCCGTTTCATAGTCGGCAATGCGGTCGCTGGCTTCTTTATTGGCCCCAATATTCACCCCAAGGATTCGCGCTTGCGCGTTTTGGGGGTGCTGGCGAAACGCCGTCAACCGCGCTAGCGCATCCATTTGGCCACGATTGTTAAAGCCCAATCGGTTGATAAGCGCCTGCTGTGGCACCAGTCGGAAAACCCGCGGCGCAGGATTTCCAGCCTGTGGCAGCGGCGTCAATGTGCCAATTTCGGTAAAACCAAAGCCAATGCGATGCACGCCCGAAATCGCCTCGCCATCCTTATCAAACCCTGCGGCCATGCCAAACGGATTATCAAAATCGAGCCCCATAAGGGTCTGCGACAGGCTTGGGGCATCTGGTTTGGGCTGTCCGAATTTTGCCAAGGCGCGCAATCCCAGCAGCGTCATTTTATGAGCGCGCTCGGGCGGTAGCGTGAAAAGCAGTGGGCGAAGGGTGCGATATAAGCTCATCTATGGCTCTCCAAATCTGTTGCTTGCAACCAAGCGGCCAAATTATCGCGGTTGTGATGGAGCGCAAATTCTTGCGCCACCATAGCTTCGCTCAGCGGCGCATAAAGATGGGGAAATAAATCGCCCCCACGCGAGGCTTCCCAGCGCAAATCCTCGAGACCGTTGGTGTCTACCGCCAGTAAAACCAAATCCGTCACGCCAGCATAATGCTTGTCTAGCGTCTCGCCCAATTGCGCGGCGCTGGAAAAATGCACAAATCCATCGGCCGCATCGACGCCAGTGAGGGTTAGCGTTCCGCTTTGCGCCATTTGCGCGCGCGCTTGTGGCGTCAGAATTTTATAAATTATTCGCGTCATTCGCTAGTTGTAGCCAGATTCCTATTCAGAAACCAGTTCGCCCGCGAGCCCTTGTCCGATGAGCGCACAGGTTTTCTCCAACCCATAAAGCGCGGCAAAAGAGCCAAACCTTGGGCCTTGCGATTGGCCGAGCAAAATCTCGTACAGCGCTTGAAACCAGCCACGCAGGTTTTCGTCAAAATGCGCTTTGCCGACCGCATAAATCTCGGTCTGAATGGTTTCGCCATCGGCATTGGCTGGCAAGGCCTTGAGCTTTTCTAACAAATCTTCCAGCGCGGTTTTTTCTTCCGCAGTGGCCGCGCGATAGGTTTTATTGGGCGCCACGAAATCGCGATAATAAGTCAGCGCATAATCGGTCAGGCCATCGAGGAACGGATGGGTTTGCGCGGTGGTGCCCGGCGCATAAGTGTCGATGAACCCCCACAACACTTGCTTGTTTTCAGCGTTGGAGGCCGAGACCAAATTCAGCAGCAACGCAAAACTTACCGGCGAAGGCGAGGCAGGCACCTGGCCATTATGGATGTGATGCGCCGGATTGGTGAGGCGTTGCGCCTCGTCCATATCGGCGTATTTATCGGCAAAGGTAATATATTCATCGACCGCCTTGGGGATGACATCAAAATGCAAACGTTTGGCCTTGCGCGGGTTTTGGAACATGTAAAGCGATAGGCTTTCTGGCGGTGCATAGGTTAGCCATTCTTCGATGGTCAGCCCATTGCCTTTCGATTTGGATATTTTGGCACCTTGGTCATCCAAAAATAACTCATAGGAAAAACCCTCGGGTGGCGTGTGGCCTAGCGCTTGGGTAATGCGCGAAGACAGTTTCACGGATTCGGATAAATCTTTGCCCGCCATTTCATAATCCACGCCAAGTGCCGCCCAGCGCATCGCCCAATCGGCTTTCCATTGCAGCTTGCACGCCCCGCCGGTGATTAACGTCTCCATAGTTTCGCCGCTATCTGGATGGGTGTAACGCACCAAACCTTTAGCCACATCGACAGGCTCAATTGCCACCATCAACACGCGGCCCGTTTCGGGGCAAATCGGCAAAAACGGCGAATAGGTTTGGCGGCGCTCTTCGCCCAAAGTCGGCAGAATAACCGCCTGCACTTTGTCGTAATTCTCCAGCACTTTCAGCAAAGTGGCATCAAAGGCGCCCGAGCGATACATTTGGGTTGAGCTGACAAATTCATAGTCGAAGCCGAAGCTATCGAGAAAGGCTTGCAGGCGCGCGTTATTATGAGCGCCAAAACTATCATGCGTGCCAAATGGGTCTGGCACTTCGGTCAGCGGCTTTTCGAGATGCGGCTGCAAAATCTCGCCATTGGGAAGATTGTCCGGCACTTTACGCAAGCCATCCATGTCATCGGAAAAGCAAATCAAACGGGTCGGCATATCCGGCATCAGCACCTGAAACGCTTGGCGCACCATGGTCGTGCGCGCCACTTCGCCGAAAGTGCCAATATGGGGCAAGCCCGATGGGCCATAGCCGGTTTCAAAAACCACTTCGCTCAAGCCCAGTTTTTCGGCCCGCTTAGCGACTTTGCGCGCTTCGTCAAAAGCCCAAATTTTGCTGCTCTGTGCTGCTTCTAAAAGAGACATGGTTTTTAACCCTTACCTGACTACCGCTTCTGGAGGCGAAACTATCAGCCCTTATTATAAAGTCAATTCGCCATATCTGCGCCTTATCCTATGCGCGCACCCCGCCTGCCCTCTTGCCAAGCGGGTTGGGCTTCGTCATAAGTTTTAAAAGCCAAATAGCGAGCGTAAGCATGACGATTGAAAAAACCGCGGCCAAGCCGATGGAATTATCCTTGCAAGATGGGGCGTTGGCCGCCTTGGTTTTGGCGCGCGCGATGGGCGTCGGAAATCGCGATCAGCTAAGCCAATTTATTGAGCAGACGCCCGCCCTGTCTCCAGAGGCGTTAGACCGACTGCGTTTTCTTGACCCCCTGATTTGCGACATGGCCGCCGCCACCGATGGCTTTGATACGGTGCTAGACATTATTAGCGCCACCGTGAGCGCGCCAACCATCGCACCTATCTATAGCTTGCTGGCCGATTATATCGCGCTTTACGGCAAAGCGAGCCCTGAAGAGATGCGGTTTTTGCAGCGCTTTGGCGAAGCCATTGGCATCGACAGATTGACCCGCGCAGCCCTCGATTGCGCTGCCCAAGCGCGCGCCACGAGCCTGATATGACGGGGCTGAGCGAGTTTTTAACCCAACATGAGGGATTTTTACGCAGCGGCGTTTTTTTCGGCCTGCTGATTTTATTCCTCGCCCTTGAGCGTTTGCGCCCGCGCCGCCGGCAGCAGGTCAGCGCTCGCCATTTTGTTTCTAATTTGGCTTTTGGTGTCTTGAACGCCATGGTTTTACGCCTCGCTTTACCCGGCGGATTGGTGCTGCTGGCCATTTGGTTTCAAGGGGCTTATCCAAGCCTAGGGCTAATGAATTGGCTAAACTTGCCGCTCGCTGCCGAGTTCGTCATCTGTCTCATACTGCTGGATTTGGTTTTATATTGGCAGCATCGCCTGTTTCATCAGATTGATTTTTTATGGAAATTCCATAGCGCCCATCATGGCGACCGAAACCTTAATGTCTCATCCGGTGTGCGCTTTCATCCGGGCGAGGCTTTGATTAGTCTTTTCCTGAAGGCGGGGGCTATTTTGGCGTTGGGCATGCCGGCAGCGGCGATTATTCTGTTCGAGGTTTTGCTGAACGCCGCCTCCTTGTTCAACCATGCCAATTGGTCGCTTGGGCGCCTCGATGCGCTTTTTCAAAAATTCATCGTCACGCCCGATATGCATCGCCTGCATCACTCTCGCCTCGAGAGCGAAAGCCGAAAGAATTACGGCTTCTTTTTATCTGGCTGGGACTATATTTTTAGCTCCTATAAAAATCAGCCCGACACGCCGCATAAAGACATCGCATTAGGACTAGAAGACATGCCTGAGGATGGGTTCGTTTCGACACTGCAACGCCCCTTTCGGAAAAATAGGCGCGAGGCCTAACAGCCTTCGGGCGAAAAACATGTGCATGAATGCACGCCTCGAAACCAGTTTTCACGCATGAGTTGAATTTGTAACAAAGGGACAACCTTGGGCTGGTTGCTGGCGCGGGCTTAATGGCGCAACTTTTTCCGATATGCAAGACTTACAACCGTTTGGTTCCCAATCCCTTACAAGCCCTTCCTCCCGCACCCAGCCCCTCAGCTGCCGCGACACCAGGCTATATTTGCCAATTTGTTTAGGCGTCACCGCCATGGGCCTTGGGCTCTTGTGGATGCAAAGCTACGTTTGGTTGTTGAGCTGGCTGTATGGCTTGGTGGTGCTTTCTTGGCTTCCCATTTTGGTCGGTGCCTTGCAGCTTAGCCTCGCTCGTTGGAAAACCCCGAAACCGTCTGTTGTGCTCGCCCCGCTTTGTGAACGCCTGCCCCGCATCACAATTTTGCTGCCCGTCTATAAAGAAGCCAATATGTTGGCCCAACTGAACGAGATGTTGCGCTCGCTTGATTATTCGGCCGCCAAATTAGAATGCTTGCTGCTCATCGAAGCAGAAGACCGCGAGACCGCGCAAGCTGCTGTCTGTATAGACTGGCCTGTTTTTTGTAAAATTATGAGCGTTCCCAAGGGCGATCACATGAGCAAACCCCGTGCCTGCAATTATGCCCTGGCTCGCGCCACCGGCGATTTACTGGTGATATTTGACGCCGAAGACAAACCGCATCCGCAACAATTACGCGAGGCCGCGGCCCGCTTTAAGAGCGGCGATGCGCGATTGGCTTGTGTGCAAGCGCCGTTAGAAATCTGCGCAGATCCTAAAAATTGGCGACAAAGCCAATTCGCCTTGGAATATAAAATGTTGTTTCGCGTTATCTTGCCATGTTTAAGCCGTGCCTCCGGCGCTCTGCCTTTGGGTGGCACCTCTAACTATTTCCGCACGCGCCTGCTCCGGAAATTGGGCGGCTGGGACGCTTATAATCTGACGGAAGACGCGGACTTAGGCGTCAAACTGGCGCGAAGTAATTTTCATACGCAAACCCTAAATCTGCCGACGCTCGAAAATGCTCCCGACAGTTTGGGCGTTTGGTATCGCCAACGCACGCGCTGGCTGTCTGGCCATATTCAAACTTTAGCCGTGCACATACGCCGAGCTCCTGCAAATACCTTAGCGCTGTGGCGCTGGTTGATTTGCATTCTTGTGCTCACTGGGCGATTGGCCAGCGGCCCGACGCATGTTTTAGCCCTCCTGTGGGTTGGACAAAACATGTCGGAACACGGGTTTAACGCGCGCGAGGAGATGGGCCTTTTGCTGCCATTTATCGGTCACTTCGCTTTATTTCTGCTGCTCATCGCCTTGGCCCCCGCGGATAGTTTAGCCAGGCGAATTTGGCTGGCGATGAGCCATAACCTATATTGGGTGATGAGTTTGCCGCCCTTGCTGAATGCGATGAAACGCATGGCACTCGGGCAGTTATCGTGGCTTAAGTCTGCCCATCAGCCATATGATTCAGAGCTAGATACGGGCCTATACGCCCCAAGCGAGCCCGCGCCTATAACCCCAAGCGCGCCCGCGCTTATAAAAAGACGAATGGCAGAATTAAGCTAGTCACGACGCCGTTCACGCCCATAGCCAAACCCGCAAAGCTGCCGATGAGCGCGGAGCGGCGCACGGCTTCGGCTGTGCCAATGCCATGCGTGACGACGCCAAGCGCCAGGCCTTGAGCCCGCGGGTCGGTGATGCCAAATACATCGAATATTTTCGGCGCCACAAGAACCCCGAAGTTGCCCGTGACAATGACAATCCCCATGGCCAAAACCGGTAGGCCGCCAATTTCACTGGCGACGCCAAAAGCCATTGGCGAGGTAATGGATTTAGTGGCCAATGTGGCGCGCAAGGCAGCATCAAAATCTAACAGCCCCGCCATCATCACAGCCGAGCCAGCTGCAAGCGCCGAGCCCAAACACATAGCGGCCAAAAAAGGAACCGCCGCCGCACGGATGACATGGCGATTGTCATAAATCGGGACACCGATGGAAACCGTCGATAGCGCCAAAATATAAATCAGCCAATTGCCACCTAATTGATATCGCGTCAGCTCAATATCCAGCCCGACCAATAAAACAGCAATAATAATCGCGCCCCATATTAACGGTTGCGCCCAACCAGTCTCGTTAAGCCGCGCGCGGAGCCACGACAGGGCCCGATAGAGCGCAAGGGTTAGCAAAAGCCAAAACATCCCTTCCAAACCAGGCCAAGCTGGCAGCTCAGTTAGTCTCATCTTCTGGCGCCCCCTGGTCTGGCGTTACAAAGGGGGGCGCTAATTTTTGAAAAATCCAGCCGGTGACGAATAGCGGAACCACCGTCGAGACAAAAATAATCAGGCTCAAGGGCCCTAATATCTCCAGCAACATTTCGCTGAGCGCCAACATGCCCACCAAAACTGGAATGAAAAATAACGCCATATGGCGCAACAAAAACTCGCCCACCAACCGCAAGCCATCCGGCACGCGGCCATAGACCCCGAGCGCGGCCACCAAAATCACCACAGCCAAAACAGGGGCAGGAATCGCCGCTTGCGTGAGGTCTTTCACCACTTCGCCCGCCAGAAGACTTAGGCAAAGACAGGCCAGACCGAAGATAATCTGCATGCTAATCCTGCTTGAAATGCTTCGACAACTTCAGACCTTGCGCCTGATAATTGGAGTTAAGCCCAGCGCCATAAAGGGTTTGCGGTACATCTGTTAGGCGTTCGTAAACCAGTCGACCAATAATTTGCCCGTGCTCGAGAATAAATGGCACTTCGCGCGAGCGCACTTCTAATACGGCGCGCGAGCCTTTGCCATTGGCCTCGGCGGCGCCAAAGCCCGGGTCGAAAAAGCCCGCATAATGCACCCGAAACTCGCCGACCAAAGGATTGAACGGCATCATTTCCGCCGCATGACTGGCCGGAATTGTGACCGCCTCGCGCGAAGCCAGAATGTAAAACTCGTCTGGATCGAGAATAATATGCCCCAAATCCTCGCGATACATCGGCTCCCAATATTGAGCAATGGGCAAGGCTGCCAATTTGTCGACATCGATAAGCCCGGCATGGCGTTTGGCACGATAGCCAACCAAACCAGTTTGTTTATCGCCCTGCAAATCAATCGACAGGCCCAAGCCGCCATCAATATTGGCCGGGCCATCGACGAGACCGATATCCTCGTGCAAGCGTTTTAACTCTGCATCTGAATGAGAGGCCGCGCCGCGGCGGAAGCGCAATTGTGATAATTTGGAGCCTGTGCGAACCAAAACCGGAAACGTGCGTGGGCTGACCTCGAGATATAAATGCCCTTTATAACCCGCCGGCACTTTGTCGAACTCCGTGCCAAAATCTGTAATCAGGCGAGTGAACACGTCAATGCGCCCCGTCGAACTTTTCGGATTGGCAAAACCAGTCGTGCGCTCGGGTAAATTAACCGCTTCCATCAGCGGCACCAAATAAACGCAATCGGTTTCCAAAACCGCGCCATTTTTAAGGTCAACTTTATGATAGGCCAATTGTTTCAGCTTCTCAGCAACCGTCCCTTTTTCGCCGGGCAGAAAGCTGGCGCGCACGCGGTAGGCTTCCTCGCCAAGGCGCAAATCAAGGCTGGCGGGTTGAATTTGCTCGTCTAACACGCCGCCCGATGCCCAGATTTGTTTCTCACGCACCATATTGGCAATGCCATGCGCAGGCAAAACGCCAACCGCATGGGTTTGGCCCTTGGTCATGAGGGGGATTTTAGCTTCTTCTTCAACTGGAAAAAGCGGTTCGGTTTGCGGCTCTTCACTCATGGACATCTCGTGGTTTGCGAAGGTGGGGAGACGATTCTCTGACGCTCATCTTACGCGCAAAATATCATAATGTCTTGACGCGACAGCTAATTTTCGACATGTTTCCCCGACTTGTGGAGATTTGAGCCGGCTGGCTTGCGGCCACATTAAATAAACAGCTAAATCACGCCGGGGCACTGGCCTTTGTGTCGGTTTTTTTATGCTCGAAAGAGCATGAGGAGCAAAAGATGGTTAAGAAAAATTGGTCCGCTCAAACAGAGCTTATCCATGGTGGCAATTCGCGTTCGCAATTTGGGGAAACCTCGGAGGCTTTATACCTCACCTCGGGCTTTGTTTATGATAGCGCAGAGCAGGCCGCGGCTCGCTTTCGCGAAGAAGAAGATGGCTATATTTACGCCCGCTTCGGCAACCCAACTGTGCGCGCTTTTGAAGAACGGATGATGGCCCTAGAAGGTGCCGGCGCCGAAGATGCGCGCGCCACAGCCACGGGAATGGCGGCTGTGACAGCCTGCCTGATGAGCCAATTGCAAGCGGGCGACCACATTGTCGCCGCGCGCGCGCTATTTGGCTCGTGCCGTTATGTGGTCGAGACCCTGATGCCTAAATTTGGTGTTGCCTGCACATTGGTCGATGGCAAAGATTTATCCGCTTGGGAACAAGCCGTGCGCCCGGAAACAAAAGTGTTTTTTCTAGAGACCCCGAGCAATCCATTGCTTGAGATTATCGACATGCAAGGCGTGGCCGATATCGCGCATGCGGCTGGGGCTCGCTTGGTTGTCGACAATGTATTCGCAACGCCCGTATTGCAAAAACCATTTCAATTTGGCGCCGATATGGTGGTCTATTCGGCCACCAAACATATCGACGGTCAGGGCCGTTGTTTGGGCGGCGTAGTGCTGGGCAACACGTCTTATATTAAAGACGAATTGGCCAATTTTATTCGCCAGACCGGGCCGTCGTTGGCGCCGTTTAACGCATGGGTATTGCTAAAATCGCTCGAAACTTTGTCTTTGCGCGTCGACGCCCATTGCAACAATGCCGAGCGCGTAACGCAATTTTTAGTCGAGCACGATGCTATTAGCCAAGTGTTTTACCCGGGCCATGAAAGCCATCCGCAATATGAGCTGGCGCAAAAGCAAATGACGCGCGGCTCCAACCTCATTGCTTTTGAGGTGACGGGCGGGCAAGAGAAAGCCTTTGCCCTGGCCAATGCTTTGGATATCGCTTTGATATCGAACAATCTGGGCGATGCCAAAACGCTGATAACGCATCCAGCCACCACGACGCATGCCAAATTACCCGACGCGGCGAAAGCGGAATTGGGCATTAAAGAAGGCGTTTTGCGGGTGTCCATTGGGCTGGAAGACGGGCAAGATTTAATCGATGATTTTGCGCAGGCTTTGGCACAAACCCGATAATGCGCTAGGCTTGAGCTTAGCTGGAGAGCAACCCATGGTGAAGGCGGTCACGCGTAATATTTCGGTTTCGGTGGAAACCAGTTTTCTGGAAAAAGATAGTGATCCGGATCAGCAGTATTTTGTCTGGGCCTATCGCATCACCATCGAGAACACGGGCGAGGAAACCGTGCAATTGTTAAATCGCTATTGGCAAATCACCGATGCCGAAGGGCGCGGCCAAGAAGTGCGAGGCGCGGGCGTGGTTGGCGAGCAGCCGGTTTTGGCACCGGGCGAGAGCTATACCTACTCTTCTGGAACGCCGCTAAATACGGCCAGCGGCTTTATGCGCGGCAGTTACCATATGCAAAATAAGGCTGGCGAAGATTTTGATATCGAGGTGCCCGCCTTCTCGCTCGACAGCCCCTATCATGCACCGCAGTTGCATTAACGCTGATGCGCGATAATCGAACCATATTCTTTATTCTCGGACTGCTGCTCTCGGCAGTGTCCTTGGGCATGCTATTACCGGCTTTGGCCGATGCGTTCAGCGGGCACAAAGATTGGCAAGTTTTTGTCGCCAGCGCCTTGGTGACAGGGTTTATTTCCGGCGCGTTAATTCTTACCAATCGAGGCACGCTTCCCCCTTTATCGGTGAAGCAGGCGTTCTTGCTTACCAGTCTTTCTTGGCTGGGGCTGACGGGGTTTTCGGCCTTGCCCTTTGCTTTTGGCGATTTAGACCTCAGCTATACAGATGCTTTTTTTGAGGCTATGTCGGGCCTAACCACTACGGGCGCCACAATTATCACCAATCTGGAAGACGCCCCGCCCGGGATTTTATTATGGCGCGCGCTGCTGCAATGGTTTGGCGGAATTGGCATTATCGTGATGGCCATCTCAGTTTTGCCGATGCTAAACGTGGGCGGCATGCAATTGTTCCGCTTGGAAAGCTCGGATACATCCGAGAAAATTCTGCCGCGCACCGCCCAAATTGCTGGCTCAATTACGCGGCTCTATTTTGCCATCACCCTGTTTTGCGTCATCGCCTATATCATGGCTGGCATGAGTGTTTTCGACGCAATCGCCCACGCCATGACAACCATTGCAACGGGGGGCTTCTCGACGCGCAACGAAAGTTTTGCCGCTTTCTCTCCCGCCGTATCTGTGGTCGCCGTCGTGTTTATGCTGGCCTCTTCTTTGCCCTTTGTCGCCTATTTGCAATTGGTCAATCGCAAGTTCGACAAATTTGTCCAAGATGCGCAAATTCGCACCTTCCTCTTAATTGCGCTCAGCGCAACGCTGGCCATGTGGGCCTATCAACTCAGCCAAGGGGTAGAGGTAGGCAGTTCCGCTATGCTGTCAGCGGCTTTTAACACCACATCGATTTTAACCGGCACCGGCTACGTCAGCACAGATTATGGCGAATGGGGGCCTTTTGCGATTGCGATGTTCTTCATTCTTACTTTTATCGGCGGGTGCGCAGGCTCGACGTCCTGCGGAATAAAAATTTTCCGCCTGCAAGTCATCGTGAAAGCGGGATGGCGCTATATTCGACAGCTCACCTTGCCGAATGGCGTTTTTGTCATCCGCTATAATGGCCGCTTGCTTGACGACGAAGTGGCTAATTCCGTGGTCGCTTTTGTTCTGATTTTCATTCTGTCATTCTCTGCCATCGCCATATCTTTAAGCCTGATGGGGCTAGACCCGCTGACCGCTTTATCGGCTTCCGCGGCTGCCATTGCCAATGTAGGCCCAGGCCTTGGCCCAGAAATTGGCCCAACCGGCACTTATGCCGGTCTGCCTGACAGTGCCAAATGGGTGTTGAGTTTCGGCATGCTGCTAGGGCGTTTAGAGTTTCTAACCGTGCTGGTTATGTTTGCACCCAGTTTTTGGCGCCGCTAAAACCTATTCGCCAGCTTGCGGCAACTCGTCTGGCTTGGCGCGCCAGCGCGCTGTCGCCGCCCGAAAGTCTTCCTGCATACCCAAAACGCTCGGCACCAAAAACAGCACGATAAGCGAGGCAAACGCCAAGCCCCAAGCAATGGTAATCACCATCGGCAATAAGAATTGCGCCTGCACACTGGTCTCAAACAATAGCGGAGCCAGACCCAAAACTGTGGTCAGGGAGGTTAGGGTAACGGCACGGAAACGATCGCAGATACCGTTGATGACGGCCTCGCGAAGCTCTTCTCCTGCGTCTCTTCGTTCCTCAATACGGCTGATAAGAATAATGGAATTATTGACCAAAATGCCCGATAGTCCCAAAAGCCCTACCATGCTTAAAAAAGTTAAATCAAAGCCCTGCACATAATGGCCCAGCACCATGCCAACCAAACCAAAGGGAATAACCGTCATAATAATAATCGGGCGCGAATAGCTGGCGAACACAAAGGCCAAGACCACATAAATCATCGATAAGCCGATCAAGGCACCGGCGCGCAAAGAGCCCAAGGTTTCCGATTGCTCTTCACTGCGCCCGCCGAAACTAAATTCGATATTATATTTTGAAGCAATGCGCGGTAAGGCATTTTCCGCCATATCCTGCAGTACATCATTCGGGTTGCCCGCACTATCGGCGTAATCGGCCACCACTTTTACGGTCACTTTGCCATCGGTTCGCCGGATAGAAGCAAAGCCTGGCTTCTCGACAATATCCACCACAGCATCCAGCGGTATATAGCGCACAGGGTTTGTGCCAGGCACCGGCAAATCAATATCGCCAAGCTGTTTGGGGCTTGTGCCGTCTCGGGGTTGCAGCACACGAATGGTGACCTCTTCATCGCCGCGCGCAAACCGCTTCGCAATAACCCCTTGCAAGGTACTGCGGGTTAACGTGCCCACTAGCTGATTGGTAAAGCCCAGCGCTTGGCCGCGCGCATTCACCTCTAATAGTAACTCTTGCTTGTTATAAAATAAATCATCTCGCGCCCGGCTGATGCCCGCATATTGCTCTAGCTCTTGGCGCACTTCCATGGCCGCCAGTTTTAAAGTATCGGGATCGCTATTTTGCAATCGAATATCAATGTCGCGCCCGGGCGGGCCGCCACGGCGTTCGCGCACGAAGACGTAGCGCAAGCCTGCCATATCAGGGATACGCTTTTCCCATTCTTTAACAATATCGCGGGTCCGCACATCGCGTTCTTCGCTGGCGGTCAGCTCGGCATAGACCAGAGCGCGTTCATCGCCAAAGGCTGTGCGGGTGCGCCCGATTTGGGTAAACACCACGCTGATAAGATTGTCGCCATCAGGCTCCATAAGGGCTTGTTCGGCTTCATAAAGGGCCTGCTCAATGCGCCGCGTTCCAGCTTCAGTGGCCGCGCGTTTGGTGCCTGGTTGAAAGAACACATAGGCGTTAACTACTTCGCCTTCTGGCGAGGGGAAGAAGCGAAACGGGACGCGCCCTCCGGCCAAAAGACCGATGCAAATAACCAAGACAGTCAGCCCAACAGAGGCCGTGGTATAGCGACGGTCATAGGCAGCCGCTACAAAACGGCGGAAGCGACCATCGCGAAAATTATCAAAACCATCTAAAAACCGTTTGCGCAATCCGCTAGGCGGGCGTGGCGGTTTAACCAGCGCGTGGCTCAAATGCCCGGGCAGAACAAGGAAACATTCCACCAAAGAAGCAATCAACACGCTTAAGACCACCAAAGGAATGGCGCGCACAAATTGGCCCAGCACGCCCTCAATCAGCAGCACAGGTATAAAAGCAGCCAACGTGGTTAAGGCCGCGGCGGTAATCGGTAAGGCCATGCGAATGGCGCCACCTTCGGCAGCTTCTTGGGCGCTCGCTCCTTGTTCAATCAGTGTCGAAGAATGCTCGCCGACCACAATCGCATCATCGACAATAATGCCAATGGTCATAATCAGCGCAAATAAAGACAACATGTTAATGGTCATATCGAGATAGAACATCACGCCAAATGTGGCCATCAGCGAGGCCGGAATGCCCGCGGCAACCCAAAAGGCAATGCGGCCATTCAGAAATAAAAACAAAATGCACAAAACCAGGGCCATGCCGGTAACGCCATTAAACAACAACACATTAATGCGCTGGATAATTTTATCGGCGTTCACATCGAAAACTTTAACCTCCAAAGTCGGCGGCAAAGTGCTCTCAACTTCGGCAATATAATCGCGCACGATTTTGGTTATTTTCAGAGCATCGGCATTTTTACTGCGCTGCACGGTCAGGCGAATGGCGCGGTTTTTTCCCGACCAACCTTCGGCACCATCGGCGTCAAATGTGTCGGTGACGCGGGCTACATCTTGGACTTTAATTTGGCCTCCGTCGGGGGTGCTTCGCACGGCAATATTTCCCACATCCTCAGCACTTAACGCAAGGCCCACAGCGCGCACTTGGCGTTCTACATCGCCACGCAACACACCACCCGGCACATCCAAGGACGAATTGGCAACGCGAGAGCCAATGTCAGACGGGGTTAAATCATAGCGGCGCAATTGTGCCCCTCTGGCTTCCACCCAAATTTCTTCCGCGCGATACCCTTCGAGGGTAATTTTATCGACGCCTTTATCCAGCAAGCCATCGCGCAATTGTTTGGCATAGGCGCGAAGCGCACGCTCCTCAAACGGCCCCGTGACGAGCACAGAGACCACCGCCTCAAAAAACGTCTCTTGCGAAATTTGCGGTTTTTCCGCGTCTTTTGGCAAAGTGACAATCGCGTTTACCGCCGCTTCTACTTCCGCGACGGCGCGCTGAATATCCGTATCCGGCTTAAACTCAATGGACATGACGGCGACACTTTGGCGAGATTGCGCTGAAAATTCCTTTACCCCATCGATAAACCGCACTTCCGGTTGGATGGTCGCGACAATGTTTTTATCAATATCTTGCGCCGAAGCGCCCGGCCACGGCACCGTAATATTGACGGTCTTGATTTCAGTAGTCGGGAAAAACTGCACGTTAAGATTGCTCAGGCCAAAAAAGCCCAGCATGATCATGGCAAAAAATAACAGGTTCGCCGCATTGCGATGGCGCGAGAATAGCTCAATCGAGGGGCGCAACATTAGCCTTGCTCCAGCACGTTAACCGCCACGCCCGGCGCAGCTTCATTAAAGCGGGTCAATAAAATTTGATCGCCTGGCGTCAAGCCCTCGCGCACCAAAACGCGGGCGCCATCATCGATGAAATTGGTCAATTGATGCGCCACCAAACGGCCATCCTTGACCAAATAAATTCGATTGTTGTCATAAATAGCATCTTTGGGTATCGCCATAACATCGGGCACCGGCTGCGCCACCAAGTCCACCGTCACAAAGGCGCCACCGCGCAAAATAGTGGAGATTTTGCCCCGAACGCCGGCATAAATCTCGACGCCTCGGGTCGATTGTGAGATTTGCGCGCCGACACGCTCAATCTCTGCCTTTAGCGTAATCTGTTCGGCCCCCACATCCCAGACCACATCGATGGAGCGGCCAATGACCGAGCTATTGCGCAATAGAAAGCGGCCATATTCATCGTCCGTCATGGTGAAGACAACTTCGAAATTATCCGAATCATACAGCGTACCAATCGGGTCATTCAGGTTTAGCACTCGGCCTTGGCGGGCGGTCACATTACCAATATGGCCATCAAAGGGCGCGATGACCTCGGTGTTTTTAAGGTCGCGCGCCGCACGTTGCACCTGTACCGCCAAGCGTTCGACGACCGATTGTTGCTGGTCGCGGCGTGATTTTTGAATTGTGTGTTCCGTGCGCCGGTCATCCAAAACTTTTTTCGACACCGTATCTTTGGCCGCCAATTGTTTGGCACGTTGATACTCTTGATAGGCCAAACCAACCGAAGCCTTGCGCTCTGCCAAGAGGGCTTTGGCGCCTTTTAATTGCGCATCGGCTTCTGCCAAACGGGTTTCATAATTAAACGGGTCTATGCGCAACAGCCAATCGCCTTTCGAAACGCGCGCGCCATCTTGAAAGTTCGCCCCCGTGGCAACCACTTCGCCAGATACCATAGAGCGCAAATTCACTTGTTTTTTCGCTCGCAGCTCGCCAAAGGCAGTAATGCGCGGCTCAACCATCGCATAAGCCACTGGCCGAGCGGTGACCGACCAAACGATTTCTTTGCTTTCCACGGGTTTGGTTTCTGGCTTGCTAGAAACCAAAAGAGAAAAGCCAAAAAACCCCATGGCCAAGACCAAAAGCGGTATCGGCAACGGCAGTTTGCGTTTGCCGCCTGGTGCCTGGCGGCGCGTCGATTTAGCGATTAAAGTCATGATGTTTACCCAATGTCTAACCAGTCTGTTCTTGTATTTAAATATAACGCGTAAAGCTGGCTTAACCAGTCAGTCACCCAATGCTATTCTTGCGCGGCAGCGACAAAAGCCTCCTGCGGGCTAAAGACATATTGCTCGTTGCAAAAGTCACAATTTATCTCAATGGTTTCTTGCGATTGCATTTCGCCTTGGTCGGTGTCTGGCAGACCCTGCAACATATTTTGCACACGCTCGCGCGAACACGGACAGGCAAAGCGCAGAGGCCTTGTATCAAATACCCGAACGCCTTCTTCGTGGAACAGCCGAAACGCCAAAGTTTGCGGATCTATTTCGGTATCCAACAATTCGCTGTCTTGGGTGGTTTCCAACAAAATCTTCAGTCGGTTCCATTCCTCGTCGACATAATCAGGATCCCCTTCCGGCGGCAGCTCAATGCCTCCCGTCGTTGCCGTTTGCTGCACCACAATGCCGCCGGCACGCCATTCTACCTTGCCCCCAGCCAACAACAGCGGCGCCGCGGCTAGTTTCAAAGTGGTCGCAATTTGTTCGGAGCGTTGGAAATACTCTAACGCTGCCTCGGCCAAAGTCGCGCCCTCTAGCGGCACAATGCCTTGATAGCGCTCCATATCGGCACCTTGGTCGACGGTGAAAGCCATGTGGCTTCCCTCGCCCAACAAGCCAATGGGGGATACCTCGTCTTTTAAGGCTTGGTGAACCGCGGCTTCGTCAAATTGGGCAAAGCCACGCATTTCCCCGACGCCATCGCCATCGGGCGCATAATCCACCATTAAGGTCGAGACGGCGCCCTTGCCATGCAATTGCAAAATAAAACGTCCGTCAAATTTCAACATAGTGCCCAGCATAGACACCAGCACCAGTGCTTCGCCGAGCAACCGATTGACGGCCTCTGGGTAATCATGGCGAGTGATGACTTGCGTCGCCAAATGGTCCAACTGAACAACGCGTCCATTTACATTATGCCCATCTAGGCGAAACGGCAGCACATAGTCGACGCAGGCATTTTCAGAGACAGGCTCAGACATTTAACTTTCCCAGACAATACAATAAGACAGCTTTTTGGGCGTGAGCGCGGTTTTCGGCTTCATCAAACACCACCGATTGCGGGCCATCCATCACCTCGGCCGTGACTTCACTATCGCGATAGGCAGGCAGGCAATGCATGAAAATCGGATCGTCGCCCCTATCCATCAGGCTTTGCGTTACCTGATAGGGCGCAAAGGATGCGGCGCGTTTTTCCGCCGTTGCCGGATCATCGCTCATCGACACCCAGCAATCGGTAATCAGCGCGCTGGCACCTTTGGCGGCTTCTTCGGCCGTCTCGCAAAGCGTAATTTTAGCCCCTTTGGCGCGCGCCGCCTCTATCTCGACTTGCGGCACGGCAAACTTATCCGGCACGGCCAAAGCCAATTCGAAATCCACCAAAGCTGCCGCCTGCACAAAAGATACAGCGACATTATTGCCATCGCCAAGCCACGCCAAACGCTGGCCGTTTAAACGGCCTTTGTGTTCTTCAAAAGTCATTAAATCCGCCACGATTTGGCACGGATGGCTATGCGCGGTTAGGCCATTGATGACCGGAATTTGCGCATGAGCTGCCAATTCGGTGAGCGTTTCATGCGGGCCTGTGCGCAGCATCGCAATATCCGCAAAGCGCGATATGACTTGCGCAGTATCGGAAATACTCTCGCCGCGCCCCAATTGCATGTCCGACTGATTAAGCACCATCGTTTGGCCGCCAAGCTGGCGCATGCCTAAATCAAACGACAGACGTGTGCGCGTCGAGGGTTTTTCAAATATCATCGCCAACACATGACCCGCCAAAGGCGCATCAGCATCGACCGCGCCTTTGGGAAGCCCTGCACGCGCGGCTTTGCGCGCGGCGCCCGCATCCAATATTTGGCGCAAAGCGTCGGCTTGTAAATCAGCTAGATCTAGAAAATGGCTCATGACAAATCCCCTTGGTGGGTTTTCCGTAAAGCTTCACAAGCCGTTTCAATGGCCGCTATCGCTGTGTCCATATCGGGTTTTTCGATGTTCAATGGTGGCAACAGGCGCAGTGTATTTTCGCCCGCCCCAACACTCAGCAAATTGGCTTCGCGTAGAGCCGTTACAATTTCCATATTGGGCACAACACATTCCAAACCCACCATCAGACCAGACCCCCTGAGGCCCGCAAAAATATCGCGGTTCTCATCGACAATGCGGGCCAGGTGCTGGCGCAGATAAACTGCCATATCTTGCACATGCTCGAGAAACCCGTCTTCCAAAACCGTCTCTAAAACCGCGCTGCCCACGCGACATCCCAGCGGGTTCCCCCCATAGGTAGAGCCATGCGTGCCCGGTTGCATCACCGAGCCAACCTCGCGCGTGGCCAATACGGCCCCGAGAGGAAATCCACCGCCAATACCCTTGGCTATCGCCATGATATCGGGCGTTATGTCGGCCCATTCATGGGCGAATAATTTTCCGGTCCGGCCAATGCCGCATTGCACTTCGTCGAACCCCAAAAGGATATCGTGCTTATCGCAAAGAGCGCGAAGCGCGCGCAAGAAATCTGTGCCGACATCGCGCACGCCGCCTTCGCCTTGCACAGGCTCAATTAAAATGCCTGCTGTCGTGTCATCTATCAGCGCTTCCAGCTGCTCGATATCAAAACTTGGGCATTGTACAAAACCCGTCGGCGCAGGCCCAAAGCCCTCTAGATAGGCTTCATTTCCGGCCGCTGCCAAAGCGGCCAAAGTGCGCCCATGAAAAGCACCCGCAAAACTAATTAGGGTTACTTTTTCGGGGTGACCATTGGTTGCATGATATTTCCGCATGGTCTTAATCATGCCTTCTGCCGCTTCGGCGCCCGAATTATTAAAGAACACCAGCTCGGCAAAGCTGTTCTGACAAAGCGTGGTGGCCAAAGCTTCTTGTTCGGGAATTTCATATAAATTGGAGACATGCCAAAGCTTTTGCGCCTGCTCGGTCATCGCATGAACAAGTTTTGGATGACTATGACCCAAAGTATTTACCGCCACGCCTGAACCAAAATCGAGATATTTCTCGCCATCGGTCGTCGTTAGCCACGCGCCATCGCCGGAGGCAAAGCGCAGGCTTGCCCGATTATAGCTCGGCATAATATGGCTCTTTAGAGGACTATCTGGCCCGCTCATGGTTGTCTCCTGAGGTCCGCGGCATCGCCGAGTGACCCATCCAATTAAATACAAAAAGCCGCCCTTACATCTCAGCGGAGGCGGCTTGCTGAGGATGAGTTTTACACCAAAACAGGGATTTGGGGCAAGGCTTGCTTATGGCTTTCGCCTCATTCTTATGGCTTTCGCCTCATTCGAATTAGCTTTTAATTCGCCAGCCTTTGGCCAAAACATATTGGCAGGCCATTGACGTCATCAGCGTCAAAGCCATCAGCAGGCCGGCGCCAAACCAAAGCGAGCCCTCCGCATTTCCCGTCATCGCATAACGGAAGCCGTCAATCATATAGAAGAACGGATTATACTGAGTAATCGCATAGGCAAAACCAGGCAATTGGCTGACCGAATAGAAGGTTCCCGAAAGAAACGACAGCGGCGTGATGACGAAATTACTAATGGTTGCCAAATGGTCGAATTTTTCGGCCCAGATGCCCCCTAGCAATCCAATTTGCGCCAGTAAGGCGGAAGCAATGCCCGCATAAAAAAGAGCTGCAAAAATATTATGGATAGACAAATCAATGAAGATGGACATGCCGATGAAAGTTCCGCCACCCACAAATATCCCGCGCGTGATGCCGCCCATCGTAATGCCAATATTCAGCTCGAGCGGCGATAGGGGGGGCATTAAAAAATCAACGACATTGCCCTGCACTTTTGCCACCAATAAAGAGGAAGAGGCATTGGCGAAAGCATTTTGCACCACGGCCATCATAATGAGGCCGGGAGCCAGAAAGTTAACAAATGGCACGCCGTTGATGTCGGGGCGCAAGCCGCCAAGGGCGAGCGAAAAAATGGCTAGAAACAAAAGCGTCGTAATCGTCGGCGCCATTAACGTCTGCATCCAGACTTTTAAGAATCGCTGCACTTCTTTTCGATATAGCGTCCAAAGACCCAAAGAGTTGAACCGTCCAAAATGGCGAACCCCAAGTTCGGGATAGGCCTTTGAGGCGCTTGATTTAATTTCTGATTTTACATTCATGGGGCCGAGGATAGGCAAATTTGGCTTTAGTTCAAGCGGATTTTATGACCGGCTAAATCATCGCTTATTTACAATATCTTGGCCAATCCCGATTCGAATCATGTGGATAAGCGAGAGAATCTGATTCCCGAGACCCCCTAGGTTTAGTAGAAAGGAAGCATTGAGCCACTAGATATATGGGCTTCAAACCGTTTAACAGGAGAGAAAAAATGGCCTGGACCGAAGATCGTGTTGAAATGCTTAAACAATTATGGACTGACGGGCTAAGTGCCAGTCAAATTGCTCGCAAAATGGGCGGTGTGACCCGAAATGCCGTTATCGGAAAAGTGCATCGCTTGGGGCTTTCGGGCCGCGCGACGCCTGCGCGGGTTTCGACTGCGCGCGTTTCGGCTGGCTCTACACGAGCGCGCCCCTCAACTCCCTCACTGTCTGGCAACAATCGTTTCCGCAGTACCGATATGGACGATATTAAAGACCAAGTCATTCCGGAGCCAATTCTCAGCGCCGAAGAACGCGCCAGCGTATTGCACCTGACGGAACACACATGCAAATGGCCTATCGGTGACCCGGGCACGACCGAGTTTCACTTCTGTGGCGCACGCTCGAAAAGCGGAAGCCCTTATTGCACCACCCATGCGGTGCAGGCTTATCAACCGCTGGAACGCCGGCGCAAGCGCAAAGCGGCGATTTAGTCGAAGCGCTAAAAAAAATCAGCCCTCGCGAGCTTTTCCTTGCGGGGGCTTTTTGCTCTTTTCTTTTTGAGCTCACTCGGCCAAACTGCCGACACATAAAATATAGAGGAGACGTCATGCGTCAGCTAAAAGATAAAGTCTGTGTCATCACTGGAGCCAGCAGTGGCATCGGCGCCGCTTGTGCCAAAGCCATGGCCGCCGAAGGCGCCATCGTCATTGGGTGTGATTTACGCTTGGACATGCTGAAGGACGTCGCTAAAGAAATCGAAAAATCAGGCGGACGCATGGAGGCCCACCAATTGGATGTCTCCGATCGCGATGCCATGTTCGCGCTGGCCGCCGAGGTTGAGACAAAACATGGCGGTGCCGATCTCGTGCTGAACAATGCAGGGGTGGCGCATGGCGCCACCGTTGAAGAAATGACCATGGATAATTTTCAATGGGTTATGGACATTGATTTCTGGGGCGTTGTGCACGGCACTCAGGCCTTCTTGCCGCATATGATAAAGCGCGGCTCGGGGCATATTGCCAATGTATCGTCGATTTTTGGCCTCATTGGGGTGCCAACACAAAGTGCTTATAATGCAGCTAAATTTGCAGTCCTCGGCTTTAGTGAAGCGCTTCGTCACGAAATGCGCGACCAAAATATTGGCGTCACCTGCATTCACCCGGGCGGCATTAATACCAATATCGTACGCCATGCGCGCTTCCAACAAGGCCCAGATATGGACAATGAACGCGAAGAGGCCATTCAGCGGTTTCAGCAGTTCACCATCACGCAGCCCGACGGAGCCGCCAAAGCTATTTTAAAAGGCATCAAGAAAAACAAAGCTCGCGTCCTCATCGGGCCAGACGCTTTGCTCGTTGATTGGGCGCGACGCCTTTTCCCAACCCATTACATGCGGGCCCTGCCATTCCTGAAAGACATCGGCAAAAAAGACGACTAGCCTTTTGCGCCATGCGACCCAGCTTGAGAGACGCGAAACCCGATTGATAGGTTGACGCGGAGCATAGCACTGCCTATATATCGCGAATGAGACTAATTCGCAATTGCAAGGCGCAAGCGTAAAGGGCAAAGTAATATGGCTTTTTTGAAATCTGGCTTTTTCGTCTTCTGCTCGCTGTGGGTGATTTTTATCTCTCCCCTGATGGCCCGCGAGGTGCCCGCTGAAGTGAATGTTTATTCTTATCGCCAGCCTTTTTTGGTGGAGCCCTTGTTTGAAAAATTCACGGCTCAGACGGGTATTGCTGTCAAAGTTATCTTTGCCAAAAAGGGCCTCATTGAACGGGTGAAGACCGAGGGCAAGCGCTCGCCTGCCGATGTTATTCTGACCACGGATATTGGCCGCCTGCATGCGGCGCGCGATGTTTCGCAAGCCGTTTCCTCGCCCCTTTTGAAGCAACATATTCCCGCTATCGCCCGCGGCACGGAAGATAAATGGTTTGGTCTCACGTGGCGCGCGCGCGTTATTTATGCCTCCAACGCGCGGGTGCGCGAGACGAAATTGGCCTTTGAAGATTTAACCGATGCTAAATGGCGCGGCCGCATTTGCCTGCGCTCTGCCCAACACCCCTATAATGTCGCTTTGTTTGCCGCCCTTCTGGATTCTATGGGAGAGGCTAAGTTTAAAAAATGGCTAATCGGGCTGAAGGCTAATTTGGCAGCCAAACCATCTGGCAATGACCGAGCCCAAGTGCGCCGTGTTTATGGCGGGGCCTGCGATTTGGCCATCGGCAATACTTATTATATGGGCAAAATGCAAACCAATGAGAAAAAGCCCGAGCAAAAAGACTGGGCGGCTAGCGTGCATATTATTTTCCCCGATATGCCCAAAGGGGGCGCGCATGTAAATGTGTCTGGCATGGCTATGGCCAAACATGCGCCCAACCGAGCCAATGCCTTGAAGTTAATGGAGTTTTTGGTCTCCAAACCGGCACAAGAAATATACGCGCAAGTTAATTATGAATATCCCATTCGCGACGACGTGGCGCTTTCCCCTCGGGTGAAAAGCTGGGGGGCGTTTTCTCGCGATAGCACCGCACTCGATAGCATTGGGGCTTTGCGCGGGCGCGCCAGCCAATTGATCGATGAAACTGGCTTTAACGCCGGCCCCTAATATGCCAGGTTTATCTTCTAGTTAATTAGGGAGATAAAATTATGAAAATGTCTGGTGGTTGTTATTGCGGCGATGTCCGCTACGAGGCCGATGGCGAGGCCTTGATGAAAGTGCAATGCCATTGTCGCGAATGCCAATACATATCTGGCGGAGCTGGAAATTTGATTGTTGGCGTTGCTGAAGCTGGCCTGAGCTACACAAATGGCCAGCCTGCACAATTTACCCGCGACGATATTGATGGCGCCGTAACCCGAGAGTTTTGTGGTCGCTGCGGCACCCCTATTTTAACGCGGGTACCGCAAAACCCTGGCGCCGTATTTGTCAAAGTCGGCTCGATGGATCGTCCTGAAGATTTTGGTGGCCCCGATGTAGCCATTCATACGGATGACAAATATGACTTCCATGTAATTGCGGATGGCGTGGCGCAATTCCCTAAGCTTCCAGGCTAGGTGAAAAGAGCCCAAAGAAAAACCCCGGCACTGCAAGCAGCGCCGGGGTAAAGTCTCTCGTCTTTTGGGGGTATTAACGAGAGAATTCTGGGTAGGCTTCAATGCCGAGTTCAGATTTATCCAAACCGATCAGCTCTTCTTCCTCATCGACCCGAATGCCAATGGTGGCTTTGAGAAGGCTCCACAAGATGCCGCTGGCAATCACAGTGAAGGCCCCGACCGAGATAACACCGATGGCTTGCACGCCATAAGACGCGTCGCTATTGGTGAAGGGAACAATCATCGTGCCCCAGATGCCGCATACAAGGTGAGCTGGAATGGCGCCGACGACGTCATCGATTTTCAGCTTATCCAGCAGTGGCACGGCCAAGACGACCAGCAATCCACCGATACCGCCAATGAAGACAGCCGACCCGATAGACGGGGTCAGCGGTTCTGCGGTGATGGAGACCAATCCACCGATGGCACCATTGAGGGCCATGGTCAGATCTACTTTTCCATAGAGGGCTTGCGATACTAGACCCGCCACCACAACACCGCCGGCGGCTGCCATATTGGTGTTGATGAAGATGTTGGAGATAGCTGCCGCATCGGCACCCGAACCCAGAGCCAGTTGCGATCCGCCGTTAAAGCCGAACCAACCGAGCCACAAGATGAACGTACCCAAAGTAGCGAGCGCCATGTTGGAGCCTGGCATCGGGTTAACTTGACCATTGGGGCCATATTTACCTGTGCGAGCGCCAAGAACAATAGCCCCCACAAGAGCCGCCCAACCACCGGTTGAGTGAACCAAGGTAGAGCCTGCAAAGTCAGAGAAGCCCATGGCGTCAAGGAAACCTGTGCCCCATTCCCAGCTACCTACGATTGGGTAAATAAAGCCGGTCAAGAACAGCGTGAAGATTAGGAATGGCCATAGTTTCATGCGTTCCGCAATCGTGCCAGACACGATAGAGGCGGTGGTGGCGCAAAATACCATTTGGAAGAACCAATCAGAGCCGGCCGCATAGCCGCCTTCAAAATTGGGGGCCTCGCCCGCAATGGCACTATCATCGGCCGACCATACACTGAACAATTCGCCAATGTAGCCGCCCTCTTCGATGCCATACATAAGGTTATAGCCGACCAGCCAATACATCAGGCCTGCAATCGAGAACAGTGAGATGTTTTTGAAGCAGATCGTGGCGACGTTTTTCGATCGCACCATTCCGCTCTCCAGCATGGCAAATCCGGCCGCCATAAACATGACCAGAAAACCACAAACCAGAAACAAAAACGTGTTGAAGACATAAGCCGTCTCGGGGGTGACCTGAGCCGCGGCTGGACTTGCGATTAACGCTAGCCCGGCCCCCATGGTGAGGGATTTAAGGCTCAGCGATTTTAAGTTACTCATAAACATAAATCTGCTCCTTACAATGCAGCAGGGCCGGTTTCACCTGTCCGAATACGGACGGCTTCTTCGACATTTAAGACAAAAATTTTGCCGTCACCAATTTTCTCAGTGATGGCACTCTCGCGAATGGCGGCGCAGGCAGCTTCTACCTGCTCGTCATCGACGACAATTTCCAACCTTACTTTTGGCAAGAAATTTACTTCATATTCAGCACCGCGATAAATCTCGGTCTGACCTTTTTGGCGTCCGAAGCCTTTGACTTCGGACGCTGTCATGGCTTCCACACCGGCTGCGGTTAACGCTTCGCGAACGGCATCCAGCTTGAAAGGTTTGACGATGGCTAAGATAAGTTTCATTGGGAGGAACCTTAGTTAAGTTAAAATTAGAAGCTTTGGCCCCAAGAGATAATGGCGCGTGTGTCGTCGCCTTCATCACTGGATACCGTGAACGTCATGTCACCTTTGGACAAGGAAATGGACGTATCTTCGTCACTATCGTCCGTTTCAAACTCTTCGTTACCGTAATGTAACGTCACGGTTAGCTCATCATTGAGTGCAAATTCATAGTCAACCGACACATAGGTGCCTTCTTGGTCGTCTACCGCGTTATCTTCGGCGCTCTCTAGAACGTAGTAAGATACCGAGGCCGAGCCATAAGACGCCGAAACATAAATGTCTGCGAAATCAAGCGTGCTATCCGCCGCACCTGGATACATGTAAGAGATGTAACCAAGCTCTAGGCCTACGCCGTTAACTTCGGTCGAGTAGCTGGCATATAGGTCAGCTTCGTAACTAGCGCTGTCATCGTTTTCATCGCGATTGCCGCCCAGTGAGCCGATCCATGTGCCGGCTGCGAAACCGTTGCCGAAATCGACATCTAAGCCGCCGGAAAGACTTGCGTCACCGAAAGATTGGGTTTGGCCGCGCCAGATGTAATCTGTCGTTGCGCCAACATTGCCGCTAATCTCTGCTGCAGAAGCTACGCCAGTCAACATGGTTGTCGCCAAAAGGGCGGTAGCGATGGATTTTTTCGAAATAATAGTCATTTTACATTCTCCTTTAGCATTAGTGCTGCCCTCTATATGCAATTTTCATGCCAAATAGAAAAAGCCGCTGATTCCGGAGGCTGAATAAAAAAAGGAGCCCGAAGGCTCCTTTTTCATCTCTTTAAATGACTAATATTTAGGCAATAAATAATAATTATACATTATGCCTAAAATATAGACGCTTATGTCTTGATACCCAATTGCTGTAGCTGCGGGCCGAGACGACCAGTAATAAACAAAAAGTACATTTTGAAATCACCCGCCAAAGACCAGAGCGGATAGGTAAAGGTTGCGGGGCGGTTTTTCTCGATGAAAAAATGTCCGACCCAAGCAAAGAAATAGCCAACCAAGGGCATGAACCAAAGATAGCTCAGCTCGCCTGTGTAAATGGCGGCCACAGCAATAGCGATTACCAGGCTGGTGCCAATATAATGTAAGGCCCGACACACGGGATGGGCGTGCTCGCGCAAATAATACGGGAAAAAGCTCGCAAAATCAGTGGGTGGGGCAGCTTCATATTTATTACTCATAGCAAATCTCCTTAAGAGTTTTTGGTGCGGATGAGGGGCCAGAACAATTGCTCGCCCACAGTGGTGTCTGGTAGGTTTTCAACGCCATAACTTGGCGGCCGCTGACGCGTAATTTTGGCCGTACCAAACAAGACATCCCAGAAGAACAATAGGTTTCCGTAATTGCCTTTATAGTGGGTAATGCCGTCGTCTTTATGGCGCCCGTGGTGCATAGAATGGGTAGATGGGGTGGATATTAGCCGCTCCACCACCCACATGACGGGCGATAGGGCTTTAATTTTATATAACGGGGCATCCCATTGAACATCGCAATGCGCGCCAGTGATGACAGTTAGTTTCACGACAATGTAGAACGCATAAGCCCAACCAAACCCAAGATAGATCATAAGGGCCGCGCCCCAAATGGACGGCATGATAAGATAATAAAGTAAGGAATTGCGATACACCAAGCGCACGCTCATATAGCCCAGATTATGATGCGGGCGGTGCAGCTTGTATAAAAACGGAACGCTATGTGATAAGCGATGCCACCAATATTGCAGCATATCTTCAAACACCAGAAACATGGCAATTTGAGCGGGTATCACCCAATGCGCCAAGGCGTTTTCGTACTGAGGCATAAAGTTGGTGCCTAAATAGTGCACCGAAGCAATGATGAACGGCTGGGTGAACCCCACGAGCGCGAGCGTTGAGACGATCTCGACAAGGCCGTCACCCTTCACAGCCTCTGATTTTCGGAACAATCCGACGCGGACCATTTCAAAAACTGAAAAGGCGGCAAATATGCCTAAGATAGCAATGATTTCCGGTTTCATAAAGTCTTCCTCAGCCAACAAAAAGGGAACCTAGTTATATCTGACGCGCAAATTAGGTTCGGGGGAATTATACCGCGATGCGCCTTTATGTAAAGCGGGCCGCGCCGTTATGTAAAGCGGACCGCACCGTTATATAAAGCGCGCCGCACGTTATATAAAGCGCGCCGCGCTAGCAAGATTGCCCATCAGCTGGCAATTGACACGAGCCAGCGCGCCATGTTCAATACCCGCATATTTCATAAACAGGAGTCTCAAAATGAGTGACACACAAGAAGTATTGGTCGACATCGCCGAAGGCGTGATGACCATCACCATGAACCGCCCGCAAGCCAAAAATGCCATGAACAAATCTATGGCCGAAGGCATCTCGGCGGCAATCGATGAATTTGAAGGCAACGCCGATATCCGCGTCGCTATCTTGACCGGCAATGGCGGTACGTTCTGCTCTGGCATGGACCTCAAAGGCTTTCTCGCTGGCGAAACCCCATCTGTACCCGGGCGCGGCTTTGGCGGCCTATCCCATTACTCACCTGCCAAGCCCCTGATTGCCGCTACCGAAGGCTATGCCCTTGCCGGTGGTTTTGAATTGGTTCTGGCTTGCGATTTGGTTGTCGCTTCGGAAAAATCTAAATTCGGTCTGCCCGAAGTAAAACGCTCGCTAGTTGCCGGTGCTGGCGGCGTGTTCCGTCTGCCGCAGCAAATTCCCCAGCGCATTGCCATGGAAATGGTTATGACGGGCGATCACTATTCTGCAGAGCGCATGTATGAAGTAGGGCTCATCAACTCCATCACGCAAGAAGGCAAAGCGCTAGACGGTGCCAAAGAATTGGCCGCACGCATTGCTGGCAACGGGCCCCTGGCCACGGCAGCTTCTAAAAAAATCATGCAAGAATATAAAACTTGGCCGCATGATGAAATTTGGAAACGCCAGCAAGTGATTATGGATCCTGTTTTTGGCTCGAAAGATGCGCGCGAAGGCGCGACGGCTTTTGCTGAAAAACGCGCTCCTGTTTGGAAGGGCGAATAAGCCTCGACTTCCAATAACACGGCATACGAAAAGGGCGCTCCTTGGAGCGCCCTTTTTATTTTCTCAGAGACCAAAATCATATCGGCCTTGAGGCCAGCCAATTACCTCGGTGCATCTTGCGCAGCATAGCTTCCCTGAATGGTGTAATCTCCCCCATCCATGGTGAATGTGCCTGCCGTTTGTAGGTTTTGTGTCGTGCCATAAACCGCTCCGCTCACACGCGTCGTTGCGTTATTGCCTGCATAGGTAATGGCGCTAGACGCAGCGCTCACTTCGGGAACAGACAACGCCACTGTCGAGCCAATGGTGCCGCTTAAATTACTCGCAGTGAAATTGCTGAGCTCCCAAGTATTTGCTGATGCATTTTCGGGATTGGCCAAATCCATTCTCACGGCTACTTCGCCAAATCCGGTGCTGGTTGTGCCAGACGCTGTTACGCTGCCATAAGCATGGCCTGTAAAACGAAGCGACACACCCACCAAAGATTGAATGGTATCGGCACTTAAGGCCTGACCAATGGCCCAATGACCTTGGTGCTGATAGGTAAGGTTCTTCGCCACGCCATCGGTGAAGGCTTCGGTTGTCCAAAGGCCAGTTGAGACTTGGTCACACTCGCATAAGGGAATATTCGTCTCGGCCTGCAAGCGCGAAATATCATGCGTGGTAACGCCGGGCTCATAGTCGCCCTTGCTATCTTCAACGGCCGTCAAATTGGCCGAATACACCGCATGTAAAGCGTTTTTGAAGTTGGCGTTTTTAGCTGACAAGAGGCTCGCCAATCGATCGATTAGATCTTTAGAAGCTTCAATAACCTCTTCCGCGATGTCTCGGCCTTGCTGCTCGCTTTCGGCACGCAAGTCTTCAATCTTAATTTCAAGGAAATTTGGCTCTATGTAAGGCACTTCGAGATCTGGAACCTTGACGTATTTATAGTCGTCAGGGATATCTGCCTCCTTTAGAAACTCATCATTGAAACTGCCCCGAAAAGCCTCTTCCCCAGCATCCTTCAAGTCTTGGTACTTTAGGTCTTGGTCATAGGAGGGTAAGAAAAGGGATTTTTCATCGAAGCCAGGCGTATCAAAACCATTAGCTGTTTCTCGGGTAAACTCCGTATCGAATTTTTGTTCGAGTTCCGCAATCAGATCGCTGGCAAAATCTTCACTCACATAAATATCCGCAAAACCATCGGGGGCTTGGGAAGCCTTTTCTTCAAAACGGTTTTCAAGAGCGGCCTTAAGCGGCGCCGCTTCTTCATAATCCAAAAAGCCCAACAGGCCCGTTTCCACCTTGGCCACGCCATCGGCCCCGACGCCCTTGCGCTGTGTGCTCAAGAAAAGCTGGAACACATCCTCCGCTTTCAACTCAGCAGCCTTCCCATCGCCCGTCTGAGAGCTCAGCAAAACCGAGCCATCGCGCGTGTCGATAGTCACATTTTGGGCTCGATTGGCAGCGTCATTTTTGCCAAAACGGGCTTGCAAAGCATCACTGGTCGACAAGGCGCCACCGAGCGACACTAAGTCTTTGAGGCTACGCTGTTGGATATCTTCTGGCAGGCCAATACCATTGGCCTCCGCCAAACGGTCAATTGTGCTCAAAGCATCTTCCCGTACAATATCGGCACTTACCACTTTGGTCACATTCTCAGAGTAAAAATTATTGGCCAAATCCACCCCGACAACTCGCGTGGTCACTTTCGTGTCAAAGCTACCCATACTCAGCAACATTTTGTCGGAAGCCGTGTCATAGATATAGCTACGCGGAGCCAGCGACACCTGTTGCACATTCGTGTTATTGGTGCGCGCCACCACGAGCGGATTAAAGCTATCACTGGGCTTGAGCAGGCCAAATTCATCGACTTCTAATTGACCCATTTCATATAATTTGGCCGAGTTCGGGTCGCTGGATAAGACCGCCCGCGTCGCGATAACATTGTTTTTATATTGCTCTTCCTCGCTAATTTCTAACGGCGGCTCATAAGAGAAATCTGACAAAGTAACCTCGCTGATAAAGTCTTGCTCAGCTTCCTCATAGCTTACGTCATCATATAAATTGTTTTGCTCGAACTGCTCCGTCGGCACCAAGAAACCATTCTCATCCACCGTCAAGAGACCCTCGTTAAACATGTCTTTCACGGTATCATCTAATTCGATCATTCTCGCGGTCGGCATAATCTTGCCGTCTTTATCGATGCCTATCGCGCCGCTATCAATCAACTCAGCAGCTTGCGGGTCAATCTCCTGAAGTCGCGAGCTGGCCTTCAGTTTGCCGTCGGCCCCCAGCTCAACCAAACCAGCTTGTAATGGGTCATCTACCAGCACATCACCGGTTTCGAGAGTGCCTTCTAAATTTGCGGAACCTGTCCGTTCGCCGTCACGGGCTTGGGCTGGCGCGCTTGCTCTTTCGCTTTGTGTGCCTTCCGGCTTTATAAAACTTTCTCTCGCTTCCGTATCAATACCTTGTTTTTCTTCCGCTGCTGTGACCGTGCGTGTGGCCACGTTACCGCTTTGGCTGCGTTCAATGAGTGTGCCCACGCGAGCCGTTTCAAAAATACCTTCTGGTGTTTGAACCCTCAAATTACCATGCACCAATTGGGCTTGCATTCGCCCCTGTGTATCGATTGTCAGTTTGGCAATGCCACCCCGAATGCCGACCGTCGTCTCGCCAGCGCTGAAGCTAACTTGGCCGGCCCGCTTTGAGAGGATGCCGCCAATAAACCGCATGGAGCCTTTCTCGATGCGCGCGCCTATTTTGCCGTCCAATTGCTCCGGATCAAAAACAAAACTATCAATCACCAAACGCGACGACGGGCCGATGTTCAGGCTCGAGCCATCGACAAATAAAACTTGTGTCCGCCCACGTGGGCCGGTCTGAACAATCACGTCTTGGTCGATCTCATCCCCCACCGCCACAATTTTCAGCTCCTCTAAGGTAGCGCCAATACTCGCCTGCGGAATAACTGCCGAGGCCACCCCTACTTGGGTCGCAGCCAAGACTGGCGTCAGGCTAAGCGATAGCGCGGTGCTGGTGATAAGCGCAACACGGGCCATATGTGGAAACGGATTTAGACGACGGGAAAAGCAAATCATTGGAAACTCCTAGAAAAGGTCAAAGACCCGGTAAGGTCGTCATATCTCGATTTCGGGATATTGCTGTCTCGATCGATAAAGTTAACGGCGAAATCGGCCGAAATTCCGAAAAAGCTGCGCTGTAACGAGAGGCTTGCGGTCAGGTCTTTGTCATGGCGGATTTTTTCAATGACGGGATTGGCCGGGCGGATGGCGCCTTCTTTGGTCTCTCGATATCCTATTCCGGCTCCAAATCTCATGCCCCGCCAAGTTTGGCTATAGGACGCATTTAAAACAGCGCCAGTGGAAGATTCGTAATCAAGGCCCGCGTCTGTCTCGTCGATTTTGAACGCAAGCGATGTATAGCCAGCGTGGCTATGGATATGCCCAAGCGTCACCCCAATATTATAGCGGCCCCCATCTTTGGGCGCATCAACCGGCAACTCATGGGTTTTATCCGCCAACTCGAAAGAAACCGCGATTGGATTGCGCGCGCTGGCATAGCCGTTTACCGACATTCCAACGGCGCCCGTCACCGCATAGGCATCTACCGTGCTGGTGTTCAAAGAATTAGCCGAAATATAAGGCGATAAAGTAAGTGGCGATTTTCCGGTCCGCGCCAGAGGCAAGGTAACGCCCATGCGCAAACTGGTGACCTCAATATCTAGCGATGCCAGCTCCTTGTCATTTTGCTCGCTCGTATATTGGTTCAAGCTGGCATTAAAACGCCGCTCCGTGAGCCCGTCTAACTCGCGACTATACGAGACCGAGATAGACCCCGTCGTCGCAGCCCCCGAATCGGGCTTGTCGGTCTCTGCCGTATCTAGCTCAAGATCTGGTATCTCTGGATTGGCCTCTTGCTGCAAGTCATTATAGGCAATGAGATTGGTAAGCGTTGGGCGGGTGACGGCATTAGACGCATGTTTGGTGCCCAAACTTAGCGACATAGCAAAGCTACCTTTGGCATTGGCTTTTCGAGTTTGAGCCAACAATATCTCCGCCCTTTCCCGCGCTTTCACGTCGATGTCGGTCGCCTCTAAAGCTTGCAATAAATAGGCTTCTGCCAATTCAGGCGCCTCCAGGCGCAAATATAACATGCCGAGTTCCAACCGGATAAGCGGCAAGCCACTGCGCCCGATGAGCAACCGCTCTAAGGTGGCGACCGCGGCTTCAAAATCTTCCAGCTCAATCGCTCGGCGGGCGAAAGCAAGGTTCAAATCCACTTCATTGGGCTTTTGCAAAACCTTACGAAACATAGGGTCCAGCGCAGCAGCGCCCGGACCTCGCAAGAGGGTCTGGGCGTTGGCTAGCCCAGCCGTAAAACTTAAATTAGCGATAATTATAACCCCGGCAAATACATGCCGAGCGCAACCTGAAGTAAACACATCAACTCCTACGCAACTCTAAGAGACGACTAGCACCTCGCCAGATGACAGGCCAGCCTGCCTTGCCTATGTTCCGCATATTGCGCAGGAGTAGTTGTATTTATGACCACAATAAAAATGCCACCCATGGCACGCCTCGGTTGCGTGAACCTCGCAGCGCGGGACAGCGAATTTGAATGCGACCTGTATTTTGCGGGTCTAACCGACAAGCAAGTCGGTAAATCCGGTTAGCCATAGAGCAATTGTAACGGCACCCAGCAAAGTAGAGACCACGATGGTGCTGGAGGCGTCGGCCTCAGCGGTTTTATATTGCGTAGCGAAAACTGCCGTGAAAACGCCGGTTGGCATGGCCGCCAATAAAGTGATGGTGGCCGTGAAAATGGGCTCGAGGGCAAACAGATAATGCGCGGCGCAAAATACCAAAAGCGGGTGTAAGCCCAATTTAAAAACCGAGATAAACACGGCTGACCCAAGGCTTTCTCGCCAAGCGATATGCGCTAATTTTCCGCCGACCGCGACCAAGGCCACAGGAATGGCGGCACTGCCCAGCAAGTCTAGGAAACGATCTATCGGGGGGGATAAGCCCAATCCTGTGAAATTCCAAATCACGCCACCTAAAAGCCCGAGGATAACCTGCTGACCGGACATGGCCCTGGCCAATTTTGGCAAGAAGCCGCGCATCGTGAGGCTTGGGTTGGTCGTTAGCTCTAGGCCGATAAGGGCCACCGTAAAAATTAACAGACCATGAAACGCCAAGACCAAGAATAAAGGCAAGCCCGCGGCTGGGCCAAAGGCCGTGAGAATAATGGGTATCCCCAGCATCACCGTATTGGAGAAGCTGGAGCCAAAGCCAAAAATAACCCGTTCGGAGGCCGATTGCTTGGCCAAGGTAAGGCGCGCCACAGCCATAGAAATCGCCATTGTGGCCAGCATCGCGCCATAGTAAGAGCCCCAAAGCCCCCATGGAATGACAGAGGGAAATTCAGTTATGGCGACATTTCGAAACAATAAGGCTGGGGCGGCAATGGCAAAAACAAATTTGTTCAGTGTGTCGACATTATCGGCCGAAAAAAAGCCGCGCCGCGCCGCGCCATACCCAATGAGAATGACGGCAATGACCGGAAAGATGACACCAAGAGATTGAAACATGGAGTTGGCATAGCAGATTTTTATCGGCTTGGAATTATTTTGTGCCGCAGCGCTTGCGCGAGCTGGACTTCGCGCCGAGGCGGCATATCTTTGTGGCATGGAAAATCAGCCGAAAACCTTTGCCAATAGAGACGCCCTTATTTCGCATGTGCGCGCAATATCTCCCTCGCTGGCGCCAGACGACAGCCATGTTTCGGATACCGTGGGTGGGCGCGAAGCCGGCGTGGGCTTGCTCGAGAAAATAGACCCGATAGCCTATGGCCGCTCGCGTAATTACCTTGGCGGGGCCGTGAGTTATCTGTCCCCCTATATTCGCCACGGTATTCTTTCGCTGAATGAAGTGCGCAATTTTGCCCTCGAACTTGGCCCAAAAGACGGCGATATAAAGCCGATTGAAAAATTTATTCAGGAATTAGCCTGGCGCGATTTTTGGCAGCGGGTCTATCAGCAAAATCCGAGTTGGATTTGGAACGATGTAGAAGACTATAAAACCGGCTTCGCGCCAGAGGACTATAGCGACACCCTGCCCGAGGATGTTTCCACCGCACAAACCGATTGTGCGGCGATTAATTATTTTATCACTACGTTGCAGACCACCGGCTATTTGCACAATCATGCGCGAATGTATTTGGCCGCCTATATCGTCCATTGGCGCCGTGTAAAATGGCAGGCTGGTGCGCGGTTCTTTTTGGCACACTTGTTGGATGGAGATCCGGCTTCAAATAACCTTAGCTTTCAGTGGGTGGCTAGCACGTTTTCCAATAAGCCGTATTTTTTCAATCTCGAGAATTTGCAAAAATTTTCTCACCCCCAAGCGCCTTGCGAAGAAGCAGATAATTTGGCCTTGGCCGGGTCTTATGATGACTTGGCGGCGCGACTGTTCCCGAACGGAGTGAGCTCGTGAGTACCTTCATTTGGTTGCATGAAGAAGCTTTGCGCGCCACGCACCCGCTTTTTCTACCCCCTGCTAACCCCGAACAATCTGTGTTTATTTGGGACGACGCCTATATGGATGCGATGGAATACGGCTTAAAACGCCGCGTTTTCTTGTATGAAACGCTGCTTGATTTGCCGGTCGAAATTTATGCGGGCGACACCCTAGAGACGCTCAAAAAGCTAGCGGAGGCGACGAGGGCAAGCCACATCCGAACGGCTGCCACGCCAAACCCGCGCTTAGGCCAAATAATGGACGCACTCTCCAGCACCCTGACAGTAGAGCGTGTGGCGGACGAGGCTTTTGTGAACCTGCCAGAGCAAGATAATTTGCGGCGGTTTTTTAAATATTGGAACAAGGCAAAAAGATTAGCTTTTCAGCCAAACGGCGGGCGCTAGTTTTTCAGACTGGCGTCAATTGCCTTGCGTAGCTTTTTCGAACTCGGTTTGGTCATCGATGAAAAATAGGTCACGGGGCGGCCTTCCCCATCGATGAGGAACTTGTAAAAATTCCACTTCGGGCTGCCACCCGTCTCTGCTTTGAGCCATTTATAAAGCGGGTGCGCCGCGGCCCCTTTGACCACGAGTTTTTCGGACATAGGAAAATCAATATTAAAATTCACTTCGCAGAATTCCTTAATCTCGCCCTCACTGCCCGGCTCTTGGTCGCCGAAATCATTGCTCGGCACGCCTAAGACCACAAGGCCAAGGTCGCGCTTTTCTTCCCACAGGCTTTGCAGGCCATCATATTGTTTGGTGAAACCACAATAAGAGGCGGTGTTGACCAATAGAATTGTCTTGCCTTTAAACTGAGCCAACGGCATGTCGCCGCCATCGATGGACGGCAGACTATAGTCGTAGACCGACCCCGCCGCTTGGGCATTGGAGGCAAAAGCCGGGAGGCATAAAACAAGAAAAACGGAAATATACTTTTTGGACATGAAAAACCTATAGCCTTTTTTGGATGAATTCCCAAAGCGTTAATCGCTTCCCTCGGTTTGGCGATAAAGCCCCAAGGTTAAACATTGAACAAGACACCCGCAGCATTGTAGACTGGCTTTTCAACAGAAAAGGCTGCGGCAATTGTTTCTATTCGAAGACGAAACCAACTCACATTTTGAATGCCCAGCTTGCGGGCAACGCGGCTCAGTGCCTCGTGATGTTTTGGCTGAAACCCTAAAAGAAACCGCCCATGTGCGCATCAGCTGCACCCGGTGTGCCAGCAAGTTTGCCCCTACAGCGCAAGCAGAAGCGCCTGTTGAACCAAAACCCGAACCAGAAATTGGCAGCCTTCCAGCCTGGTTGAGCGCCCCCGAGCGCCCCAAAGCGATGCAGGAAGAAACGAAACCAACCGTCATCGCCGAAGCCCCGATAGAACTGGAGGCTCTGGTAGAGCCAGAGCTTGAACCAGAAATAAAGCCTGAGCCTGAACCAGAAATAAAGCCCGAGCTTGAGCCAGAAATAGAGCCAGAGCCAGAGCGAGAAATAGAGCCCGAAGTTGAGCCAGAAGTAGAACTCGAAGTAGAGCTGGAAGTTGAGCCAGAAGTAGAGCCAAGCCCAGCGCCTCAGCCTAGCCAAACCCTCGACGCGCCAAATGCTGGGGGCATCGCCAATAAGTTTCAATTTTTCGCGGTCACGCTGGCCGCTATATTGTTTTTCCTAGGCGGCGTTCTTGTTTTGGGAAGCCGTTAACGCGTTACAGCCAGCGACGCACCTTGGCTTTGTAATTACGGTAAATTTGCCCGAACTCAGCTTCTAAGTTTTCTTCTTCTTGGTATATCCATAAAACCTGCACGCCGACGACAAAAATGGGCACGACCGCCAAAGACCAAACATGGCCGCTTGCCAAAGCGCTGCCCGTTAGCAATATCGCCATGGCCGCATAAATTGGATTTCGCGAATAGGCAAATAGCCCGGTGATCATTAATTGCGAAGGTTGACCATCGGGAATAATCGTCGTTTCATTTTTCCGAAAATTCGAGGCCATATATAAAATAGTGCCCAGCCCAAGCGCCATAAAGGCAATGCCTGCATATTGCCAGACGGGCGATAAAATTGGGCGCACGGGCGCCAGATAAGCCAAAGCCAGTTGCACCAGAATGCCGGCCAATACCATCAGGGGGGGATAAATTTTCATCTTAGTCTCCTGTCGTTTGCTCGCCTTAAGCCGAAATCGGGAGCGGATCCCATATGTCGACGATGCGGCCTTTTTCAAAAATTGCCAATTTCGGAAACTGCAAAAACACAGCCTCGCTTTGGTGGGGACGCAAAAACACAAACTCATCTACCGCCAGTTTTCCACGCCCGATAGAGGCGGGGCCAACCAATAATTCTTGATTGCTCGAGCGCCCCATAAGCGGGCTAGGCGCCAAGCCCTTAGGGTAAACGGCGCTGGCCATCCAATAGCCACCATGGGTGAACACACTGGTGCCGGGGCTTATGGCTTCCAGTAAATCGCCAGCCTGCTCGCCGCCCGGAACCCGCACGCCATTTTCAACCTTCAGCGCCGGCGTGGCAATAAAGGCGGCCGGCACAAATGGTTTTAACAGCGGCGTGTCAAAATCACTTGGCTTGACCAAGGTAGAGCCAGCCGCCAGCTCATTGGCCAATTCAGTGTCTTTATACAGTCGAAACGTTGGGCTACCTGCCATGTTGCGAACCATGGATTTAACGTGGCGCGCGCCCATAGCTTCTGCGCTTTGAGCCAATGCGGAGGCATAGGTTTTTTGCGCCGCCGATTTGGCTCGGCTTGGCCATCCCGCTATTTTTGGTAATTTTGTAAGATGCGGCTCATAGCCCATAAGCCCCGATAGGCTGAGGTGAGGCGTTTGCGATATTTCCGCTAGCGCCGTTTGCAAGGTTTCCCCCGGCGCCATGCCGCCACGATGCAGGCCAACATCTATTTCCAAATTCAACCGAAAGGTCAGTTTTTGGGCGCTCGCCAACTCCCCATATTGCCGCGCGCGCTGCGGGGTATCGACCAGCCATTGCACTTGAGACAAGGCTCGCTTCTGATTTGGTTTTAAGGAAGACAGCATATTGGCCAAAGCGGCCACTGGCACTGGCTTGCCAAGCAATTGATCATAGGTTGGCATCCGAGCCAAAAGTTGCGCAACCATGGCTGCATTAAAACTCATCAATCGGTTGGTGCGCGCGCGTTTGGCAACATGCAAAAGCAATTGCTCGCTCGGTAAAGATTTGGCGACAATGCGGTAAGCCATGCCGCGCGGCAGGAAGCTCTTCAGCGTGTCGATGTTTTGATTGAGCCGCGTTTTATCGATTAGCAATACGGGCTCGCATAGGCCCGCTTTTGATAAAGCCGCTTGTAGCCCCGCGAAATAGGCGTTCGAGAGAGGCGCTTTCAAGCTCATGAAGTAGCTCCAAATAACTCGCGTAAATAGGGGTTGAGAAGGCGATTATCGGGATCTAGCTCGCTTCGCAATTTCGCAAAATCGTCAAATTTTGGATATAGCGCTCGCACTTGCGCGCCCGAAAGAGAGTTTAATTTACCCCAATGCGGACGCCCGCCAGCGCGTTGAAAAATCGGTTCTATTTTTGTGAATAAAAAATCATAGGCATCGGGCGCATGCGTATGCACAGCCACCGATACGCGGGGGCCCGCATTAAACGGCGACAACCAAGCTGTATCCGCTGCCGTCATGCGGCACTCAAACGGGAAGAATACATCTGGGTGCTCGCGCTCGATGAGGTCGCGCACTTCGTCCAAAACATCCAAGGCCACTTCGGGGGGCAAGTGATATTCCATCTCATTAAAATGCACATTGCGAGCGCTCGCCAAAAGCTGCCAGCTTTCGCCGATGATATTTTCTTCGGGTGCATTGGCAATGGCGGCCCCCAATAAACGTTTGCGCAAAAACGGGAACCAGCCCAAATAATCGCGCAAAGCCTTTAACTGCATTACGCCATCATCGCTCTCATCGCTTTCATTCGTGGCGCGCGGTGTTTCTGGCGCATCTGTTTCATCATGGGTAATGACCATCGCCGTTCCAGAAAATGGGATGTAGAAAAACTCAAAATTACGATGCGCCTGCCACATGTTTTCTGCTTCTGCAAGAACCTGTGGGTAAGGCATAAAGCGCACACGACGATGCAGCTTATGGCGCGGCACTAATTGCATTTCAATTTCGGTTAGTACCCCCAACGTGCCCAAGGCCACTTGCGCGGCAGGTAGAAGGTTCGCGTTTGAGTTGGCGCTAAATTCCATCTCTTCGCCAGCGCCTGTGATGAGTTTAAGGCCTTTAATCTCAGCCGCTAGGCACGGTAAGTTTTTGCCCGTGCCATGCGTCGCCGTGGATGTGGCGCCAGCCAGACTTTGCACATCAATATCGCCCAAATTACGAAACGCTAAGCCCTGCTCTGCCAAAGCGGGCGATAGGTCTTTCAATCGCGCGCCAGCCCCAAGCCAAGCTGTTTGCTTGGTCTTATCAAGCGAGCGCACACCGTTAAACGCATCTAATCGCACAATCTTGCCGTCGTCTCCGGCAGGCACTAAAGGCGTCCAACTATGGCCAGACCCGACAGGGCGCACGGCGCCCTTGGTCGTTTGAAGAAGACGAATTAAATCGGCGGTGGTTTGCGGCGTTTCAACATCCGCTTTGGAAGGCGCCAAAGACTTCGACCAGTTTTGCCAACCGCCAGACGCCACAGGCGCGCTTGCCGCTTGAGCCCACTCGCCCAACACAGATTGGCCCGACACAGACTGGCCCAATATAGAAGAGGCCAAAGCCGACAGCCCCAGCGTTTTCAATATCTGTCGTCTCTGCATCTTTCCGCTCCCTGTTTTACATCTTAAAAGCTATAAGCGGCGAGCGGGATTGGCAAGCTATCTGTCAGCTCTATTTTCCGGTAATTTTAGCCAGTAAATTGGGCAATAAATAAACAACCCCCAAGCCGAACAAAACACCAAAGCCATAATTCACCGGCATAGCGATACCCGTCTCTCCCAATTTGAGGGCTTTGGGTAGTCCCGTCATAAGTGCCATTAAGCCAAAGCACAGAGCGGTCATGCCTGCCGCCACCAGCCATTGCACAAAGCGCGCACCTGGCAGTTTCACCTCAGCTCCGTTCATCGCATAGCGGCCTAGAACCCACCCCATCATCGCGCCCGCAAACCACACAGGCGCCTGGTGGCCGACGTGGCTTGGATAAAAAATCGTGTAAAAAAGCTGCAAAGCAAATAGGCTCGCCACCGCTTGAGATGCCGACAATTGAGCGATACTGCTGGATATGCGCGGATGGTTTTGTGCCGCCACATAAGCATAAAGACACACGCAACCAATTATGAAACCAGCGACAACGTCGCCCAAATCATGCACGCCCAGATAAAGCCTGGAAAAACTCTGCAAAGCGATGAAAATTCCTGCAGCCCAATAAGCGAGGTTTTTATAAGATGTGTGCCGCACCGAATAAGCCAAATAACTCCAAAGCACGACCGCGATTTGCGTATGTCCGCTTGGCCAGCCGTAACTAGTGCCAACGCCGCTGTCGAGCGCATATTCAGCAGCCGGGCGCGGGTCTTGACCAAAATCTTTGAGCCAAGAATTCAATAGCCCCGCCGCCATTAGCAACATGGCCGTATGAAAAAACCGTTTCGAACCAAACGCAAAATAGCCGAAACATAAAAACATAATTAGAAAAAGTGGGTAGCCCATTAAGGTGATGAGCTCGAAAAATTGGTTTAAAAAAGGGGTCCGCAAGGCGGGGGCCCACGACATATCATTCCAAATTGACATTTTATATCCTTTTATTTTTTATCAAAACGCAAAGCTTGGCCATGGGTGGCCGCCTCTACAATGGCTCCGTCACGAAGCGCGAATTGGCCATTTACCAGCACATGCACAATGCCTGTGCTTTCCGTTAGTCCCTCTTTATAGGTCGCGTTATCGCGTACCGCAGCGGGATCGAAAATCGTGATATCCGCCACCATAGTCTCTTGCAAGCGACCGCGCTCTTGCATGGCTTTTAAACCCATATTGCCCAAATAGACGGCCGCGTTGCTAGATAGAGCGGCTATTATTTGCAGCATATCCAAATCATGTTCGCGCGCCAAACGCAAAGACCGTGCCCTCGTGCCCGCGCGGCGCGGGTGGGTATTGGGTATCGTCTCAGGTTGTTTGTCCCACGCACCAAACAACGGCATGCCGTCGCTTCCAATGGCGACGCCAGGTAATTGCAACCACTCGATAATTTCTTCGGGGCGCGATTTATAAATAATCACTTGCCGCACCGGGTCAGACTTCACCAGACGCAAATATTCCGCTTTGGTTAGAAACTTGTTCAGTGCCGGATCGAAAAGCTGTTCTTCATAGGTCCAACCGAGGCGTTTTTCAAACACCTCTGGCTGAAAAAATACGGCATTAATAGACGTAGAGCCCGCCACATAGGGATAAATATCCCCCCAAACATTCAACCCTTGGCCGCGCAAATCGACCAGCAGGTCTTGCACTTTACGCCAGCCCGCATTGTTAAAATGGTTGATACAGGTTGGTGCTTTCAGCGCCGCTGCATTGGCCAAAACTTCTTGCGCACCGTTAATTTCTTCATCCGCATGACCCGGCGTATGGCGCAAATGCACACAAGCCTGGCGGCCATAATTAGCAGCCAGCTTTTGCATGTCATAAACCTCAGGCGCCGAGATGGCTGGCATATAGCCCAAGGTAATGCCAATGCCGATAGCGCCCTCTTTTAGGCCCTGTTCCATGTCTGCCAAAACGGCCTTTTGCTCTTGGGAATTGGCGGCATGCACCGCCCATTTTTGCCCACGCCCGCGCGAAATATACGCATTGAGGGCGTCGTCTGCTTTATTGCCATCTAGCACCAAAGCGCGTGCCAGCTCAGCACTTGCCGAGGTGCCAAAATTAATCCGTGCCGCGCCTTCGCGCCGCGCATACCATTGGTTTATCTCAGACCCTAACGCCCCAAATTCTAAATCCATGGCAGACGTAAGCCCGTCTTTAAGCCCGATTTCATAGCAAGCCTGCGCCGGGCAATGCCAGTGATAATCAATGAACCCGGGCGCTACGATGAGCCCGCTGGCATCGACCATTTGCTTGCCGGTAAGAGGGGTTTTGCTAATTTTAACAATGCGACCCTCTCGCAGCCCAATATGGCGAATAGCGTCCAGCTCACTCAGCGGGTCAATCACCCGACCTTGATTAATAACCACATCATAGGGCTTTTCGTCCGATTGCGAACAACCGGCGACGAAGGCCAAGCAGGCCAATAGAATAATAACTGGATGCCGCGCCATATACTTCTCTCCATAACAAATTAGGGGCTTCTTCATTACCCCGAGATTAGTCTATTGCCATCGAATGAAAAGTGAAATTTTGCGCGTAAAATAAAAATGGGGAAGCGCTACCAGAGCCCTTCCCCAATTCATTTTAGATGCCGCGCGAAGCCAATTGGGAAAACCCAAAGAATCTATTTGCCGCAGCGACTTTCAAAAATATCCTAGAACTGAAAATTATAACCCGCGGTTAAAAGTGTCTGATCTTCACTCAGATCCCATCTCCCGCCGTCATAGTTAAATTCTTTAAACTCAGCACCAAAGGTTAGGCCTGTCGTATCGCTCAACGGATAAAAAATGCCGGCACCCACTAAGTAGCCGCTACCATCGAGTGTCTCGTTCAAGCGACCCGAGTTTGAGTAGACAGTAAGCTCTGCCTCATTTATCTGCACACCCACGCGGCTATACCAAGACATAGTGTCATTAAGCCGGTCAGAGTAGGTGAGCGACGCAAAAAGCGCCTGAGTTTCAATGGTATCATCTCCCGGGATTTGGCTTTGCGGGTCAGATTCTATAACAACCTCTGACGTATAATACCCGCCGGAAAGGCTGAGGTTGTTCGAGATAGGGCGAGCAACGGAGACGGCGTAGGAGGACCGACTGGTGTCATATTTCCCATCGAAGACCCCATTAACATACTCATCCACTTCTTTTTCGAGGAGACCAGTAGCATTTACACCAAAAGTATAGTTTCCGCGTTCAACAGATAGGCCTACATTATAATAATCAAAGTTATCAGAAAAAGCCCCAGATGAGGACCCACTATTATCGCTATAAGCCACCTTATAGGAAATATCAAAATCGGCTTGCCCAGCAGTTATGGTTACATTTACCGCATTAGCAGACGGAGCCAAAAGCGAGCTCATCAAAAGCCCACCGAGCAGTTTAATTGAATTACGCATACACACACTCCCTTACGCAAAAACTATTCAGATATCGATAGGAGGCGCCAAAACGCCCGACTTGTCAATGTTCAAATTCTGTTTAACGGACGACACAAAAAAGCGTAATCTATAGAAGATGGTGGCAATCAGTGATAGTTTTCAGGCTATGGTTTCACGAAGCTTATCGCAGTCCATCGTATAAACATCGTATAAACATCGTATAAATATCGTATAAATATCGTGTAAATTTGGCTAACGGAGTTTGTGTAATGCGTTTTTTGAGGATATCTCCGTTTGCTCTTTGGGCTGAGTGTTCATGAGTTTGTTTTACTTTCGCGCCTCTTTTATGGGCGCTATTTGCTTATTCAGCTTGGCGCTTTCCCCATCGGCGCAGGCTTTCGACTGCGACCCCGACGAAAAAGTCTCGCGGCCCAATTGGATGAGCACATTTGGCCAAAACACAGATGCACAAATGATATATGGCTTTGCCCAAACCAAACCGCAGCGTCGCCAATCGTTGTCAGATATCACACAACTGTTGAAAAATAATGCGATGGCCGATTTGGCCCTGAACATCCAGTCAAATGTTTCCAGCAATATCTCCACCGAGCTGAGCCTCGACGGCGATGAAAAAAACGAGCGGACGACCATTCAAAGTGCCGCCCAAAGCTCCCTGTCCATCGGCGCGCTAAGCGATACGCGCAATTTTGTGGATACGTCGAGATGTATGGTTTTTACCCGCGTTAGCCTGCAACGCAAGGACGTGCCTTATGTGCTGGCAATCTCCAAATTGCGCCAGTTTGAAACAGCCTTAACCAGCGAAACAATATCGCTTGAGGAATTGGCGCAATTACCGGATCTTTTGCAAGATTTGGCGCTAGCCAGCGAGACGGCGGCTACCGCAACCCAACAGCAATTCGAGGCCGCGCAATCAGATTTGAGGCGCCTCAGCGACACGGTTCGCGATCGCGAAATCGCTCTAAAGAGCGCACAATTAGAAACGCGGGTGAACACACCTCGGCAGAAAAGAGATTTGTTAGAAAGTTTACTTGCCCTCTTGGATGCCAAAGGGCCGGCTCTTTCATCCGAGGATGAAGCACTCAAACAAAAAGCTCAAAGCTTGCTCTCGTCCCTAGAAAATATTGTTGGTAGCAATTTAACGGCCGTGTCTTGGAGCCCCTTATCGCCTTCTTTACAAGCGGCTCTAGGTGGGTTTTTTTCCGAGCGGACACAAAAATATTGGATGCCGGATAAAAACCCCGAAACCACACAAAACGCGCAAAATCTAGCCGAAGCGGCTCAGAGGTATGAGCTGAAATCGGCCTTATTCATAGACGTTACAACCCTGCAAAAACGCCAGTTTGGTATTGCAGAGGTCGACATTACGCTTGAATTGAATTATTTCACCCCTCGCGACGGCATATCCGTGAAGCGAGACAAATTAACCGGCAGAGCCATTGGACGAAACTTAAATGATAAAATTATTTCCGATAAAATCATTGCCATCTTGGACGGCAAACTTTAACCGCGCGTCCCTCATTGGCTTGGCGCTGCTTATGCTGCTGCCCACGGCTTCTCTATCTGCGGCCGGCCAACAGGTGCCTAATATTGTGGGGCGTGACCTTGAAGGTAATTTAGTTTCGCTGCGGCAGACCTTTGAAGGCAAGAAAACGCTGATTAATTTTTGGTGGGTAAAATGCTCGCCATGCAAACAAGAATTGCCTGATTTAATCGCCAAAGAAAAAAAACACCCTGAAGTCGACTTCATTTATGTGCATGCCGAAACCAATGCCAAAACGAAATCGGCTTATGATTCCGCAACCGTGAAAGCTTTTTTGGATGGCCTAGGCTTGAGCCTATCGAAAGTTATTATTGGCAACACAAAAGCCCGCATGGCGGCTGGCGTTGAAGCCTTGCCCACGACCTTACTGGTTCATGAGAGTGGAAACGTGGAAATGGTTTTGGTTGGTTTCACACCCGAAAATACCGCCAAAATTGCCGCTTGGCTAAAATAGAAATTCCGCTGGAAAAATAGGCTCCTTATTATCGGCACGTGCAATGCACCCTGTAGTTGTGTTAAGTCCTTCTAATGTATCGTCGCGTTTTACAATTCTTGTTGCTTTGTGCCCTGTCTTTCCCCTCGCCCGCTTTGGCGAAAGAGGTGCTTATTTTGCTGCCGCTCAATGTCGATAAAACATTGGAAAAAGAGGCGCAATTATTCGGCACGGCCCTGCAGCAGGGCTTAGGCAATAGTTTTGATGTGTTTTTTGGCCCTGCGGTGGAAGCCAAGCTCGAAGAAGAATATTCTAAAGAAGGCTGCACGGCACAAAGTTGCGCTCAGAACTTGGCCATATCTTTTAACGGAGAACTGATCGCCGACAGCTCCATTCAAAAGCTCGATAATAGTTTTGTGGTTCAGCTCCAAATCAATAATATTATTACTGGCCAAATCGTCAAAAGCTTAATTGAAATTTGCGAAAACTGTTCGAAGCTCAGTCTCATTCGATTTATAGAGAATGTAGGCCTCAAAGCCGCAGGCCAAATCCCAAGCCGAATCCCAGGCCAAAGTAATGTGCCTCGGGTCGCCTCCCCGTTTTTTTCTCCAGCACCGGCCAAGCCAATGATGGCTTTAAAAATCAACGCGGGGTCGGTGAAGGCGGATGTTTTCATTAATGGCGAGAACCTGGGTAAAGCTCCCCTCACGACAAATAAAGCCTATCTCGATGGGCAGAGATTAGACCTTTTGCTCCGCGCGCCGGGCTATCAAGATTTACGCCTCTCGCATATTGTTGGCAAAAGAGACACCAGATTGAGCAATTTGAAACTAGAGAAAAGTCCGACGGCGCTTTATTTCGATAGCCAACCAAGGGGCGCAAGCATTTACATAAACAGCCAATTGATGGGCCAGACACCCGCTGAAATCGGGGCTTATAAAGATGGCCAGAGACTTCGCATTCGCGTTGAGCGCGAGGGCTATAACGATTTTTCGCGGCGTCATCGAGTTGGCCAAGACGATATCAAATTAGGGCAAATTACTTTGCAAAGTTTGCTAACTAACTCTGGGGATGGTAAAAAAGTTAGAGTTCCGATGGGGTTTTAAAAAATATGAATTTGTTTAAGCCTGAGTAAATTGTTTTTGTGGAGTTAGGTTCATGCGTTTTATTACTGTTTCAATAGTTTCGATCATGATGTCTTGGCCAGCTTTGGCCGGAGACTGGGGTGGCTCTCTTGCAGTCCGTTCCGTCTATAATGACTTTCATATTTATTATGATGAACGCTCTTCTTCGGCAGGCCTGCAAGCCACCTTCGACGAGCTTGCTCTCACGGGAACTTATTCTTTCAACAAAAATTCAATTGCTGTTCAAGTGGCATCCAGCAGTGACCCGGATTTTGATAATTTCTGGGGCGGATCAGGTGCCTGGGATGCGAATGGAAATCCGTGTACTCCTGCAAGCTGCCCATTCACGGCCGAGCGCTCTGATTTCAACCTCACCTATACCCGCCAGCTCTCTAATGGGTTAAGCGCCTTTACAGGCTTTTACTCTGGCAGCGTCTCTTGGGAAGAAACAGCCGGCCGCAAATTTCGCGAAGCCGCAGGAAACAACGTACAAATCTCAAATATCTGCGAGGCTAATGGTCAAAGCGTTGAAACAAAAGTTGAGTTTGAGAATGAAAACTTCGGCGTATTTGTGGGGGGAGCTTACACCCGACGCCTAACAGATCGCCTGTTCGGCACGGTTAAATTAGCCTTGATTTTAGATGGAGAAGCCGACGTTTCCGAAAAGTTTAGCTGTGCCGGTGGTGTAACACCTCTAATTGGCGACACCGGAAGCCTGTTTGAAGGCACGGCCAGTAGCTTCGGCCTCTCGGGCTATTATGTTATCAATGATTGGTCCGGTCTAAATTTTGCCTATGACACGAAAGAGTTTTCTTATGACAATGGCATCGACTATTGGTCCGGTGGCACCGCGCGGACAGAAGAGAGCGTTGATATTACCTCGCTGTCTTATGTCATTAATTTCTGAGGTCAATGGCCTAAAAGCAGGTCGCCGAGAAACCTCATATCCTGAATAAAATGAACCCTGCAAGCGGGCCCGTGACAGGGTGTGTGACTTGGCGTGTGACTGGGCGTATATATTGCGCCAACCCGCAACTTTGCGCGCGCAGCTTTTCATATCCTCGAATGAAGGATTAAATTGGCTTACGCCGTCAAACACGGTTCTTGAAAAGGGGAAATGGTGCACCGGGGAAGATTCGAACTCCCGACCCCCAGATTCGTAGTCTGGTGCTCTATCCAGCTGAGCTACCGGTGCGTTGGTTTCAGGTTTGTAGTCTGTGCTCGAAGTGATTGCAAGTGTAAATCAATCTAGCGGCCAAAGCGGTCGTGATAGGCCTGACAATCCCCCAATTGACGCGCATGCCAAATGGCACGGGCGCTAGCGCGGGACACACAATCCGCCGCTAGGGCGCCAAGCTCAGCCAAAGCGAGAGGACGCTGGTCTTCGTTTTCGCTTAGTTTCTCAGCCCCCGTCGCCAAAACAAAAAGACAATCGCCATCGAAAGGCGTGTGTATCGGGCGCACGGCACGCGCCAGACCATCTTGCGCCATAATCGCCACGCGCTTGGCTTCCGCGACCGTTAAATCGGCGGCCACCGCCACTACCCCGATGCTGGTATTGCCCAAAGCGCCGGCTATCTTGGAGCCTTGGAAAGGATGCCCACTTGCATCACAGGGCTGACTTGCTAAAGCTGGCAAGCCGAATTCCAATTGGTCTTGATAGACTAACGCCTGCGGCTGGGCCCAAAACCGACCCGCCGCATCGACCAGACTGCCAAGCGGATTGGCGGCAATAAGCGCCCCTACTTTGACACGGCCCCCTATTTGCGTGGAAGCACTGCCGAGCCCACCTTTAAGTTGGCCAGCCTGTGCGCCATAGCCGGCGCCTATATTGCCAAGTTCGAAATCGACACTTGCCTGTTGATAGGCCGTGCGCCCCAAGGCAGCATAGGGCGGGCTCTCGCCCCAAGTCTTATCGCCTCCATTGGCGACATCAAATAAAATGGCAGCCGGCACAATGGGAGACGGCACGGGCGCTCCGGTCGGAAACCCGCGACCTTGGGCGCCCATCGCAGCCGTGACGCCCGAAGCCGCATCTAGCCCGTAAACCGAGCCGCCCGACAACACGATGGCGTCTGCTTTATCTACTAAGGTTCCCGGCTGTAAAGCATCTGTCTCGCGGGTGCCTGGCCCACCGCCTGGCACAGAGACGCTGACCACGGCGGGGCTATCTGGCAAAATAACGCTAACACCCGTTCGCGCCACTTCATCTATGGCATGGCCGACACGCAAGCCAGTAATATCGGTAATGAGATTGCGTGGGCCCGGCGCTAATTTTGAAGTTTGCTGTGTCATAAACCAAGATATAGCACGAATGCCTATCGCGAGACCACACACGAGAGCGGGCTCTAACTTGCGCCGTGAGGTGCCAAGTTAAGCGGCGGAGGAACTCATATCTGATTTTTCCGCATAAATATCTTCTGGGGTCACTGGGTCGATGGCATCGCGTGGCGCGCCAGGGCTGGCATGCGGCAAGGATATTTTAAACTGCGTGCCCCCTTCATCCGACTTCACAATATGAATTCTTCCGCCATGCCAACTCACCAGATCGATAACAATCTTCAGCCCGAGCCCCATACCATCAGGGCGCCCGAAACCGCTCATATGTGGCATTAATAAAGTGCCTTTAGAGGGTGTGTTGGGCAGACCCGGGCCCGTGTCTGAGAGAAAAATAGAGCACATTTCGTCATCGCTTTCCGCTGTTACACGCAGCATCATGGGGCCACTGTCTGACCCTTTCATGGCCTGCACCGCATTCAACGCCAAATTGTAGATGATGCGGAACATAAGCGTTCTTTCCGCCACGACATTTACCTCTTCATCGCAATCATTGATCAACTCAACCTTTCGGCGTGGGTCGTGCAGGCGCACAAAGTTTAACGCGTCCGCAACAATGGGCTCCAAGCTTTGGCTGCTCACGACAATGTTTTTGCGCTTTTGACTGGTATATAGCGACGCCCATTCGGCCAAGGACAGAGCTTTCTCGATCGCCGCCGTTAGACGGTCGCCAATTCGGCGCTCTTTATCGCTCGCCCCTTGCTTCAATTGATCCGCGTTCAATTGCAAAACAGCCAAAAGATTGCGCATGTCATGGGCCAAAAAGCTAGCGCCCGCGCCCAGAGACGCAAGTCGCGCCTGTTCATCAATATGGTCTTGCATCCGCGTTTGAAAATTATCCAAGGAGGCAAATAAGTTTTGTTTGTCTGCTCCCGCGTCTATTCGGCCAAGGGCCGTGCTACCATAGAGGCGGACAAATAGATCATCCAAAGTGTTCACCACCATGCGCTGCAGGGCATAGGGAAACACTAAAGCAAGCACCAGGCTTACTAAAACGATGGGCGAGAGAGCAATAATGCTATTGCGCTTGATCGCCTCTTGAAAAACACCATAGCTGGCAATCGCCCGAATGTTTTCACCACCGGGCACAGAAGTATCATAAATCGCAAATAGCTTGTCGGGTGGGCAGCCGAAAATTCGACTTATCCGTAACAGACTTTCTAGCGGAGAAACGCCTTGAAGCGAAAAAGTCTCTACAATCTCGCCAAACGGCGGGCTGGTTACCAACCAAATGTAACTGGAATCGTTCGCTTCTGCAGATCTTAATTCAATGCCCGCCAAAGGCAGCGCCTGCGATTCCATGGAAGACAATCGGCTGCCAGGTGTCTGGAGGCTACCTATCTGAGATAAAACAACCGCTTGTTCTGCGGTTACCTGAAGTTTGCGATGAAGCAATTCACCGATAATAAAGGGCGCAATGGTGAGGGCCGCAAACAACAAAATGCACATCGTTAGAAACGTGGCACGACCCGGCAAGTTTGGTAAATTTACCGCATGCGCCTTTCTCGAAAAAATCGACGCCATTTTACAAAACCTCTCAACGCAAAATTACTCAACTAAAACTGAAGAGCAAAATACGCTTACGGAGGTTAATAAAAGTTTAACGGCGGAAGAAAGATAAGACCCCAATGATTTTGCGCATACGCGGGCTGAATAGGCTTGGCGTGTAATAGTCCCCCGCCGCCCGCTTTGAAGCTTCGCCGCGTGTCGGGTAAGGCGACACCACACCCGCCATGGCAGAAATGGAAAGACCCTGTGTTAGCGCCAGCGTCCACACAGCCAGCAAATCGCCCGCGCCTTGGCCAACAATGGAAGCCCCTAAAATTTTACCTTTGCGCGTCGTAATTACCTTCACCATGCCGCGCATATCGCGCTCGGCTCGGGCCCGATCGTTTTCTTCAAACGGCCAGCGCAAAACTTTAATTTTGCCATGGGTCGCGCGCGCTTGCGCCTCACTAAGCCCTACAGAGGCTAATTCTGGGTTGGTAAATGTCACACGCGGAAGCGCCGCATAACTGGCCTTTGCGGGCAAGAAAAACAGAATGTTACGAATGACCAGACCCGCATGATAGCCCGCCGCATGGGTAAATTGCGGCCCGCCCGAAACATCGCCAATCGCAAATATTTTTTTATTTCGGGTACGCATCCGCGCATCCACCAGAATATGCGGCGCCTGCGTGTCACTAAGCCGGACGCCCGCTTTCTCCGCGTCGAGCCCATCAATATTGGCCGCACGACCGGCCGCCACCAATAGGGCGTCGCCAGAAACTTCCTGCGTCGTCTCGCCTTGCTGCACCTGCAGCGTAATTTTTTGGCTGGCGCCCGTGCCCTCACAGCTTGCGGCCTTTACCTTGGCGCCTTCCAGCAAGCTCACGCCATCGTCGAGCAATTGTTGGCGCACAGGCGCGGTTAATTCCGGGTCTTCGCGGCCTAACAATTGCAGCCCTTCAACGATAGTGACTTCCGAGCCCAACCGCCGAAACGCCTGCGCCATTTCTGCGCCAATTGGCCCGCCGCCAATAATCATCAGATGCTTGGGCTGAGTTTGCAGCTCAAAAATCGTCTCATTGGTGAGATAAGGAACAGATTTCAACCCTTTAATGGCCGGAATAGCCGCCGCCGACCCCGTGGCGATAACAAAGCGTTTGGCGCGGATGGTGGTGCTTCCAGCCTTCAGGGTTTTCGCGTCCAAAAACTTGCCTTTTGCCTCGATAACCTGGACGCCAAGGCCGGAAAACCGTTCCACACTATCCATCGGCTCTATGCTTTGGATGACCTCGCGGACATGCGCCATAACTTTGGCAAAATCGACTTTCACTTTTTCTTCGGAGAGCCCAAAGGCTGCATTATTTTGACTGGCTTGAGCGCGATGCGCGGCGGCCAATAAAGCTTTGGACGGAACGCACCCATAGTTTAAGCAATCACCGCCCATTTTATGGCCTTCGACCAAAACCACTTGAGCGCCCATTTGCGCCGCTCCCGCGGCCACCGAAAGACCGCCTGAACCGCCGCCAATTACGCAGATGTCTGTCTCTATATGTTGCGCCATGATTTTCTTCCTTAGATTTTTTTTAACATTTTTGGGTCTTTACCCCTTTTAGCCAGAGGGTAACTTACCCTTTGAAACGCCGCCAAACCATAGGGGCCAAAGATAAAACCGCCAAACCGACGAGCGGTAATAAGATTTCTGGGCTCGTCATAACACTTAAATCGGGCTGTTTGCCAGATTGTAAAACCACCGAGATACCGTTGCCAATAGAGGCAAAAACAAAGGTGCCGGGCATAATACCGAAAAACGTTGTGAGTAAAAATACCGGATAGCGAACCCCAACCAAAGCGGCGCCCAAATTGACAATGAAAAACGGAAACACCGGCAATAACCGCAAGATGAACAAATAAGACAGGGCGTCTCGGTTGAAGGAAGCTTCAAATTTCTGCAAAGCGGGGCCCGCACGAGCGCGCAAAGCATCGCCCATAATAAAGCGCGCCGCCACAAACAGGCCACTGGCGCCCAAAGTCGCGCCCATGACAATCAGCAAACCGCCAGTCCACGTGCCAAACATCAAGCCACCCGCCAAACTTAGCCAAACCGCGCCTGGCAAAGAAAACGTCACGGACACAACATAGATCATCATATAGGCCAATCCCGTCAGAACTGGATTGTTGCTGACGGCGCGTTTTAAGGCCGCCTCGTTTTCTGCCAACCCCTGATAGCTGATTAATGTATCGAGATCATAGGCGAAGAAAAGGGCTATCAGGCCGGCAAAGGCGCCCAGCGCGAGGAACCGCGGTAGCGAAGATTTGGTCTTTGATTTTGGCTGTGGTTCTGGCTGTGATTCCGACCGTGAAGCAGGCTCTTTTTCTTTGTCTGACATAATCTCTTCTTTTCCATCTCTTTCAAAGTTGACTTTGTGCTCATTATTAGCTACATCCGCCCAAGATATACAAGGGCTTAGATAACGAAGTTGTCTGGGTCTTGGACCAAATATTGTGACAGACCAGACAACAGGCATTTGAATGCCTTACTCTATTGTTCTGGTCTTTTGAAGGAGTGGACGACGTGAAAAGAACTTTCCAACCAAGCAATCTGGTGCGCGCACGCCGCCATGGTTTCCGTTCGCGCATGGCCACCAAGGGCGGACGTCTTGTCTTAGCTCGTCGGCGTGCCCGTGGCCGCAAGCGGCTATCTGCTTAAGCTCGTAGCATGACCCAAGCTGGCACGGCGCTATCTTCTTTGCGCGTCCGGAGAGACTATTTGGCTGCCGCAAAAGCAGGCAAACAAGTGCGCCAAGGCTTTGTCTTACAAGCCCGCGAACGCGAGGCCCAAGAGCCCACAAACACCCCTATTCGTTTCGGCCTAACGGCCAGCAAAAAAACTGGCAATGCGGTAATGCGAAACCGCATCCGCCGTCGTTTACGGGCGCTCGCAAAAGAAATTTTGCCGCATCACGGAACCGCAGGTTTTGATTATGTTATGATTGGGCGGGTTCATACGGCGCCGCGCGACTGGACAGACTTGCAAAAAGATTTACGCTCGGCCCTCAAAGCCATCCATCAAAATGAAGCCCAAAATAAGGCCTGAAAATTAAGCCTGAAAGCGCGGCGAGCCAGCCGTTAAATTATTAGGGGCCCTAGGAGAGATACGTTGAAAGATCAAAATAATTTCCTTATCGCAGTGCTATTGAGCCTTGGCATTTTGTTGGGTTGGCAGTTTTTTGTAACCGAGCCGCGTATGGCCGAGGAACGCGCTGCCCGACAAGCGCAATTGGCCGAAGCCAATGCGGATGCGCTAGTAACCAATCCGGGCTCCAGCACAGGCCTCACTCCATCAGCAAACAATGCCCCCGCCCCAACTGGCCAGCCGCTTGTCGCATCGCCACAGGCCTTGCAAGCGCTCGCCTCTGGCTTTACCACCGCGCCGCGCTTAGCCATTGAGACCCCTAATTTAATTGGCTCCATCTCTTTAATGGGCGCCCGCTTTGACGATTTGATACTGCCTGCCTATGGCGCCACGGCCGAAGAAAATGCGCCCCGCCAACGGCTGTTGCAACGCCAAGGCGAGGTCGGACATTGGCAAGCCCATCACGGCTTTGTGAGCGGTGGCAGCAACATTACGCTACCCGACGAGAAGACCATTTGGCAGGTTGTGCAAGGCAATACACTGACCCCAAGCACCCCCGTTGTTTTGGCCCATACCACGCCAGAAGGCGTGCGTATGACCCAGCACATTAGCGTCGACGATAGCTATATGTTCACCATCACCCAAAGCGCTGAAAATAAATCAGGGCAGCCAGTGACCCTCTATCCTTTCGGCCAAATCACCCGCTCGGGCCGCCCCGAGACGACCGATCTATTTATCTTACATGAAGGGCCCATTGGCTTTTTCGGCTCTGAAGGCGAAGGCCTCGTCGAAGCCGATTATGATGACTTACTAGAAGATGGCCCGGTGAAACATTCAGCTGAAGAAGGCTGGATTGGCTTTACCGACAAATATTGGGCCGCCGCGCTTGTGCCGCCTCAAGACGGCAAATTTACCGGCCGTTTTATAGCGGCTGCCGAAGGCCAACTGCCGGTTTATCGGGCTGACTTTTTGCTGGCTGGAAAAAGCCTCGCGCCTGGCCAATCCATGCAATCGACCAGCCAGTTTTTTGCCGGCGCCAAAACCGTCGATGCCATCGATGGCTATGCGGATGCGGGCGTCACTCGCTTTGACTTGCTGATTGACTGGGGCTGGTTTTACTTCCTAACCAAGCCGATGTTCACCGCTTTGCATTTCCTATATGCGCTGATTGGCAATTACGGACTGGCTATTTTACTGGTCACGGTGATGATTAAAATCGCCTTTTTCCCGCTCGCCAGCCGCTCGTATGAGACGATGGCGAAAATGAAAAAACTGCAGCCGCGGATGGTGGAAATTCGCGAGAAGCACAAAGAAGACAAGCAAGCGCAACAACAAGAACTGATGAAGGTTTACCGCGAAGAAAAACTCAATCCGCTGGCTGGTTGCCTGCCGATTCTGGTTCAAATTCCGGTGTTCTTCGCGTTGTATAAAGTGTTGTTCGTGACCATTGATATGCGCCATCAGCCATTTTTTGGCTGGATTCAAGATCTCTCGGCACCCGATCCGACCTCGCTGTTCAACCTGTTTGGTTTGTTGCCATTTGATGTGCCAGGCTTCTTGCTCATCGGTGTTTGGCCGTTGATTATGGGCATTACCATGTTCGTGCAAATGCAAATGAACCCGCCGCCGCCCGATCCTATTCAGGCGCGTATGTTCCAGATTTTGCCAATTTTCTTCACCTTTATTTTGGCAGGCTTCCCCGCCGGTCTGGTGATTTACTGGGCTTGGAACAACTTCCTGTCTTTATTGCAACAGGGCTATATCATGCGCCGCAATGGGGTAGAAATTGAGCTGTTCAATAATATCGGGCTTGGTAAAAAGTCTAAGTAAAGAGAGCCTTTTGGGTTATGGAAAAATCGGAGCAGGACAAGCTTTTAAAAGCTGGCCGTTGGCTGCTGGCCCAAGGCACTGAGTTTCGGCTCGGCGTCGTGGGACTAGAGCATTTGCCGCCCCCCGACCGCATTGAGATTGCTTTTGCGGGTCGCTCGAACGTAGGTAAATCTTCCCTTATCAATGCCGTTACGGGCACCAAAAGATTAGCCCGCACTTCCAATACGCCTGGGCGCACACAAGAGCTGAACTTTTTTATGCTGGCGCCAGAGCGCAATGGCGGCGCGGCATGGCTGGTCGATTTGCCGGGCTATGGGTATGCGCGCGAAAGCAAAACCAAAATCGCGGCTTGGAATATATTGCTGAACGATTATTTGCGCGGGCGGCCAAATTTGCGCCGCGTCTTTATGTTGGTCGATAGTCGCCATGGCTTGAAGAAAAACGATTTGGCGATGATGGATGACCTCGATGTCGCGGCTGTGTCGTATCAAATTATTTTGACCAAGGCCGATAAGTTGAAAAAAGGCCAGCTCGAAAAAGTGGTTTTACAAACCCAAGAGGCGCTGAGCAAACGCCCGGCCGCTTTTCCCGAGATTATCGCTACCTCAAGCGAAAAAGGCATGGCCATTGATGATGTGCGCGCGGCCATAGCAAGTCTGGTTGATTTGTCCGAATTGGGATATAAAGCTCACTGATTAGCTGGAGTTGCCTTATGGCCAAGAAACCCATCTCGAAAGCAGGCTCAAAGACGAGCTCAAAAGCAACCTCTTCGCAGAGTTGGCTAAAGCAAGCGCATGTGCTGACACAAGCGCTGCCTTTCATGCAGCTTTATGACAAAAAAACCGTTGTCATTAAATACGGCGGCCACGCGATGGGCGACGAGCACCTGGCGGCAAAATTTGCCAATGATGTCGTATTGCTCAAACAAGCTGGCATTAATCCCGTGGTTGTGCACGGCGGCGGGCCTCAAATTGCGGCCATGCTGGAGCGCCTTGGCATTAAATCGACGTTTAAAAATGGCTTGCGGGTTACCGACGCGCAGACCATTGAAGTGGTCGAAATGGTTTTGGCAGGCGCCATCAACAAACAAATCGTCACCGCTTTGAACAACGCAGGCGGTACAGCCGTTGGGCTTTCGGGCAAGGACGGAAATTTACTGGTCGCGACAAAAACTAAAATTAAGCAAAAATCGCCCAAATCTAGCGTCGAAAAAGCCGTGAACTTGGGCTTTGTCGGCACGCCGACCCAGGTCAATACACAAGTGCTCGACACGATGTTGGCCTCAAACATTATTCCCGTCATCGCCCCGATTGCGACTTCGGCCAAAGGTCAAACCCTGAACGTGAACGCCGATACGGCCGCCGGCGCTCTGGCCAGCGCCTTGAACGCCGAGCGTTTGTTAATGCTGACCGATGTGACCGGCGTGTTGGATAAAAAAGGCGAGCTGCTGGAGCGCTTAAGCGTGCGCCAAGCCGCACAATTGATTAAAAACGGAACCGCCCAAGGCGGCATGATACCCAAGCTCGAAACAGCGATGAAAGCGGTAAAAGATGGCGTTGGCGCCACGGCCATTCTCGATGGCAGAGTGCCCCACGCGATTTTACTGGAGCTGTTTACGGCGCTCGGCGCTGGCACACTGGTTGAGTAACATGAGCTGGTTTTTTAACAAGCGACTGACTTTGCTATCTGGCTTGATGGGGTTTGTCTTCCTATTTAGCCTCAGCACGGCCGAGGCGACGGTGCGCTTGTGCAATGAAACCTCGCATGTGCTGCAAGTGGCCGCCGCCTATCAGCAAGGCGTGGCCAGCAAAACAGAGGGCTGGATTAGTGTCTTGCCCGGAGACTGCGAAAACGGATTGGCTGATTTACCAGACAACGCCCAAGTGTTCACCTATGCCAAATCCGATGCTGCCCATGCTGGCGAGGGCTTGGTATTCGACGGTAGCGAGCGCTTTTGCGTCGGTGCCGATACCGAAGGATTTACCGTAGAGGGACGCCGCGATTGTCGTCGGCGCGGCTATGTGGAGGCTGATTTTACCCCCGTGGCTTCCAGCTCAGGTCGCCAGACCGTAACGTTTACGGAGAAAAGCGACTTTGGTCGTCGTCGCGCGTTGATGGCGGGCATTCAGCGATTGCTGTCTGATTTGCAATATGACATTGGCGCCGTCGATGGCTTTGGTGGCGAGCGCACGCGCGATGCGGCGGCCGCCTATAAATTGCGCTACGGCATCCGCAATGATCCGAAGGGAAAGACCCTGCTGGCCAAACTCATTAAAACCGCGCGAGATGAAGCCAGCCAGCGAGGGTTGATTTTGTGCAATAAAACCAGTTATTTGGTCTGGGCAGCCACGGGCATGCTGCGCGCCGATGTGTTTGAAAGCCGCGGTTGGACCCGCGTGCCTGGCGACAGCTGCGCACAAGTTTTCAATCAGACTTTAGACGATAGATATTATTTTTATTACGCCGAAGCCATAGACGACAAAGGCAAGTCGATTGTCGAAGCGGGCCGACGAAAAGTCTGGAGCGGCGATCAAACCCTATGCACCAAGCCAACGCGGTTTGTTATTCGGGGCGACGAAAATTGTAAACAGCGCGGCTTCGACCGCCATAATTTTGTTCAAATCGACACGGGCACCGCCCGCCGGTGGAAAGTAAACTTAGAGTAATATGCAGCGTTTTAACGATATCGATGCTTGGGTTTTCGACCTAGACAACACACTTTACCCCGCCAGCCAAAACCTATTCGCCGAGATTGACGTGCGGATGACCGCTTTTATTCAAGACGCCCTGAGCGTCACCAAAGAGGAAGCCTTTCGTGTGCAGAAAGATTTTTTGGGCGAATATGGCACCACGCTTTCCGGCCTAATGAATGTACATGGTTTGGAACCCGGCCCGTTTTTGGATTTTGTGCATGATCTGGACGTTTCTATTTTGACCCCCGACCCGAGCCTGAAACAAGCCATTGAAGCTTTACCTGGGCCAAAATATATTTTCACCAATGGCACCAAAGGCCATGCCGCACGCGTGTGCGAACGCTTGGGCCTCACCGATCTATTTGACGATGTGTTTGATATTGTCTCGGCCAATTATGTGCCCAAGCCCAATCCAGATATTTATCCGGTGATGCTGGAGAGTTTTGGTATCACTCCCGAAAAATCAGCATTTTTTGAGGATATGGCTCGTAATTTAACGCCTGCCCATAAGTTAGGCATGGCCACGGTTTTGGTGCATGAAGAAGGCCAAGACGCGGCTCAAAAAATGAATATGCCAGAAAAATACCGCACACATGATGACGCCCATATCGACCATACAACCGCAGATCTGGTTGGCTTTTTGAACGCTTTGGCCGCTGATTAATTGTCTGATTGACTTCATCTAGTAGCTTGTTAATTTGACCCCAATCTTATCCAAGCTAAGACCGGTCTAACCAAGTCTAACAAATGTGATTTTTCGAGGAATACCAATGGACATGCAAAACGCTGAAACAATTATCAACGCCGCTTTTGACGACATCGCAAATGTTTCGCCCCAGACCCAAGGCGATGTGCGCGATGCCGTTTCGGCCGCTCTATTGGCCCTCGATGGCGGTGACTTGCGCGTGGCTGAGAAAACGGCAGATGGCAATTGGCAGGTCAATCAATGGCTCAAAAAAGCGGTGCTTTTGTCGTTCCGCTTGAACGATATGTCGATGCAATCTGGTGGCCCGCAAGGCTCCAGCTGGTGGGACAAAGTGCCGTCGAAATTTGATGGCTGGGACGAAAGTACCTTTCAAGAGGCAGGCTTTCGCGCCGTGCCAAATTGCATCGTCCGCCGCTCCGCCTATATTGCGCCGGGCGTTGTTTTGATGCCGAGCTTTGTAAACCTAGGCGCTTATGTCGATAGCGGCACCATGGTCGACACTTGGGCGACGGTTGGCTCATGCGCGCAAATTGGTAAGAATGTGCATATTTCAGGCGGGGCCGGCATTGGCGGCGTTTTGGAACCTTTGCAAGCCGGGCCTGTGATTATTGAAGATAATTGCTTTATTGGCGCGCGCTCCGAAGTGGCCGAAGGCGTGATTGTGCGCGAAGGCGCGGTTTTATCTATGGGCGTGTTTATTTCTGGTTCGACTAAAATCGTCGACCGCGCTACGGGTAAAATTTATCGCGGCGAAGTGCCAGCCTATTCTGTGGTGGTGCCAGGCACGCTGCCATCCGAAACCGGCGATGTAAACTTGGCCTGTGCGGTGATTGTAAAAACCGTAGATGCGCAAACCCGCTCGAAAACATCGGTTAACGAATTATTGCGAGACTAAAATGACTTTGGATCCGGTTCAATTTGCAGTCGACCTTATTCGCTGCCCTTCCGTTACCCCCGCCGATGCAGGGGCGCTCGATGTGCTGCAAAACGCGCTGAGCGAGATGGGGTTTACTTGCACCCGCCTGCCGTTTGAAGAAGCGGGAACCGATCCGGTTGATAATCTATATGCTCGTCTTGGCACGGGTTCGCCGCATATTTGTTTTGCCGGCCACACGGATGTGGTGCCTGTGGGAGCCGAAGCCGAATGGAAAGTCGACCCGTTTGCGGGCGAAATTCGCGACGATCATCTTTGGGGTCGTGGCGCCGCCGATATGAAAGGCGCCATTGCCGCTTTCGTGGCCGCGACGTCTGCGCATTTGCAAGCCAAGGGCGAAAATGGCATGCCCGCCGGCTCTATTTCTTTGCTGATTACCGGCGATGAAGAAGGCCCGAGCATCAATGGCACGCGCAAAATGTTGGGCTGGCTCGAAAGCCAAGGCGAGATTATCGACGACTGTTTGGTCGGCGAGCCAACCAATCCGAAGGCTTTGGGCGACATGATAAAAATCGGTCGTCGTGGCTCGGTCAACGGCGTGGTGCGTGTCGTTGGCACACAAGGCCATGTTGCCTATCCGCATTTGGCTGATAACCCGGTGCCGCAATTGGCTGCCTTAATGGTCGCGCTTTCGAACGCGCCTCTGGATGACGGCACCGAGCATTTCCAACCGTCCAATCTCGAAGTCACTAATTTCGATGTCGGCAATCCCACCACAAATGTCATTCCGGCCGAAGCCACGGCGCGGTTTAACATTCGCTATAATGACACTTGGCAAGCCGACAGCCTCAGCGCTTGGATTAAAACCCAGCTCGATGCGGCGCAAGGCTCGGCAGGCTATGAATTAGAGCTGTCGCATACCGGCGATTGCTTTTTGACCGAGCCGAATTCTTTTGTCGAACAATTGAGCGGCGCCGTCCGTGCCGTGACCGGACGCGAGCCAGAGCTTTCCACCTCGGGTGGCACATCGGACGCCCGCTTCATCAAAGATGTCACGCGCGTGGTGGAGTTTGGCCTCGTTGGCGAGACCATGCATAAAGTGGATGAGCGTGTGCCGGTAGAAGATATTCGTAAATTATCGGCGATTTATGAAACGCTGTTGGCGAGCTATTTCGCTTCCTAATTTGAGCTTAAGCTCCTTCGGGCGCTTCTAGCAGCTCAGCTGGATAGTCGACGTGCATGAAGGTAAGGCCTTCGGCCGGCGCCACTTGTGGGCATTGGGTTCGGTCGCGCGCCTCTAAAACCCCGCGGGCTTGTTCGAGCGAAAATTTGCCATCGCCAACGACTTTCAAAACCCCCGCCAGCGAGCGCACCTGATGATGTAAAAAACTCGGCGCCGAAGCAATAATCGTAAACACTTCCCCATCTTGCGAGACTTCGAGCTGCGATAGGGTTTTTACCGCCGAAGCCGCTTGGCATTGCGACGAGCGAAACGTCGTAAAGTCATGGTGGCCGACGAAAATTTTTGCCGCTTCCTGCATCGGCTCAAGCTCCAGCGGGTAAGGCACAAACCAAGCATGGCCCAAATCAACGGTCAGGGGCGCCCGACGCGAAATGATTTTATATTCATAATGGCGCGCCAAGGCCGAAAAACGCGCATCGAAATCATCGCGCGCAGGCGCTACCGCCAAAATCGCAACGGGGGCTGGCTTTAAATGAAAATTGAGACCTGCCATCACTTTCTCGGCCGTCCAATTGGGGTCTTCTAAATCAAGGTGGCCCACTTGGCCGCGCGCGTGCACGCCTCTATCGGTGCGCCCGGCTCCAAAGACATTCAGCCTTTGGCCGCATAATTTTTCAACCGCATCCGACAGCGCATCTTGCACGCCACCGCCGCCGCGCTGGCTTTGCCAGCCCAAATAGGGCGAGCCATCATACTCTATGGTAAGGCGCCAGCGCATATTCTAGACCTTTTGTCCGGAACGGAGCCCGCGCCCGCGCATAAAGTCTTCGCCGCTCATCGCGCCCTTGCCAGCTTTTTGCACCCGCAAAAGCTCAAGCGCGCCCTGCCCGCAATAAATAATCGCACCGTGTTTGGCCACTTCGCCAGCCGTTCCATCTTCGTTTAAGGGCTGCGCCTGCAACACTTTTACCCGTTCCCCATCGGCCTCAAACCAAGCGCCAGGAAAAGGCGAAAGTCCGCGAATGTGAAAATCTAACTCACTGGCCGAGCGTGAAAAATCTAACCGCGCTTCCGCTTTATCAATTTTTTCCGCATAGCAAATGCCTTCCGCGGCTTGAGGTTGAGCTGCCAGATCAGGCTGCGCCATCAGGGCTTGTGTCACCGCTAGCCCCCCCAATTCGGCCAGCTTATCGTGCAGGCTGGCGGCCGTGTCTTGCGGGGCAATGGCCAGCTCGCGCGACAATAAAACGGGGCCCGTATCCAAGCCCGCCTCCATTTGCATAATGGCGACGCCCGTATGACTATCGCCCGCCATAATGGCGCGTTGAATGGGCGCCGCGCCACGCCAGCGTGGCAATAGCGAGGCATGAATATTCCAACACCCAAGGCGCGGCGTATCCAGCCAGACTTGCGGTAAAATCATCCCGTAGGCCACAACAATGGCCAGGTCGGCATCGTGCTTTTGAAATACCTCTAACGCCGCCTCATCTTTCAACGTCGAGGGCGTAAATACCTCTATGCCAGCCACCTCCGCCGCTTGATGCACCGGCGCTTTTACCAGCTTTAGCCCGCGCCCTTGCTTGGCAGGCGGGCGCGCGTAAACCGCGACAATTTCATGACCGTTGCCGCGCGCAAAGGCCTGCAGGGCATCCAAAGCAGACACCGCAAAATCGGGGGTTCCCATGAAGATAAGACGCAAGCCCATCGGGCGTTCCTAAAACGAGCCAGCGGCAGCGTCGGCTTGTTTTTCGCGTTCCGCTTTGCGCATTTTTTTCAGCACCATTTGTCGCTTCAAGCGGGACAGATGATCGAGAAAAACAATGCCGTTCAAATGATCGATTTCATGCTGAATACAGGTGGCCAGCAACCCATCACATTCTATTTCTTGGGGGTTGCCGTCATAGTCTAAAAACTTTACTCGACATTGGGCCGGGCGTTCGACGTCGTCGTAAAAACTCGGTACCGACAGGCACCCTTCTTGATAATTATTGGTTTCTTCAGACGTCCAAACAACTTCCGGATTAACGAAATAGCGCGGCCCCTCATTTGCGAGGGGGTCATCGGCTATTGCGCCGTCTTCCTCGGCGTCCTCTGGTTCGGATTTGCCTTTCAAATCCATTACCACCACACGCTCCGCCACACCAATTTGAATGGCGGCCAAACCAATGCCCACCGCCGCATACATGCTATCCAGCATATCGTCCATCAAGGCGCGCGTGGCGTCGGTTACCTCGGCCACGGGCTGGGATATGGTTTTGAGCCGCTTGTCCGGCACTTCGATGATTTTGCGTATCGCCATGGCTTATGAAATACGCCTTGTGCGGGACAGCGTCAAGAGAGAGCCCAATTCGGATAGCCGAATCGGATAGATTGGGGGCATGAGCCTAATATCGATCCTTATCGTGAGCTTTATCACTCTCTGCCTTGGACTTGGCATGGGCATTGGCCTTACCCGATGGTTGCGCCCCAGCACGCCAAACGAACAAAATATCGAGCGCACGCGCGAGCTGCAGGACGAGGTCATTGCTCTACAAACCAGCCATAAAAACCTCGCGGATCAATTATCTGAAACCAAATCTAACGAAGCGGACTTGCGCCAAAACCTGCAAGCTGCGCGCGAGCGTCTGGCACGAGCCGATGAAAAAATCAGCGCTTTTGACGAAGCCCAAAAAGCCGCGCGCGAAGAGTTTAAAAATCTGGCCAGCGATATCCTCAAGCAAAATAGCGCCGAGTTTAAAGAGCAGTCCAAGCAAAGCTTGGAGGTGCTGTTAAGCCCGCTCGACAAACAATTGGTCGAGTTTAAAACCGAGATTACCGGCTTTAAAGCGATCAATGAAAAAATGACCTCGGAAACTGAAAGCCTGACCAACGCCCTGACCTCTAATGTAAAAGTGCAAGGCAATTGGGGCGAGATGGTTTTGGAGCGGATTTTAGAAGAATCGGGTCTTGAGAAGGGTCGTGAATATACCTTGCAAGGCGAAGGCCTGGGTTTGAAATCAGCCGATGGCGCACGCCAGATGCCCGATGTGATTATCAATCTGCCTGAAGCCAAACATATTGTCATCGACAGTAAAGTCTCGCTGACCAGCTTTCGCGAGTATCAAAACGCCAGCACAGAAGACGAGCGCGCCATGGCCGCCAAGGCATTCATTGCCTCCACCGAAAAACACATAAAAGATTTGGCAGCTAAGAACTACCAAAACGCCTATGGGTTACAATCGTTGGATTTCGTTATGATGTTCATGCCGATTGAGGCCGCCTATTTTCTATTGCTCTCGGCGCGCGAGGATATTTTGCGCCAAGCGTGGGAAAGAGGCATCTCCATTGTTTCACCATCCAACTTATTTCCCAATTTAAAAACTATCGGCTATTTGTGGCGCTTGCAAAAACAAAACGACAATGCCGAAGAAATCGCACGCCTAGGTGGCTCGGTTTACGACAAGGTCAGCGGGTTTTTAGGCGATATGCAATCGGTAGGAAAATCTCTCGATAAAGCGCAAGACACGCATCGCGAAGCGGTGAAAAAACTCTCTGAAGGCAATGGCAATGTCATGCGACAGGCCGAAAAATTACGCGAGCTGGGCGCCAAGACCAATAAATCCTTGCCCGATATGACGGATGTTTAGCGCCAATTAACGGCGCGACTTCATCGCCGCCAATAGCGTTCCATCATCTAGATAATCCAACTCGCCGCCCACCGGAACGCCATGCGCTAGGCGCGTTACGCGTACGTCTAAATCTGTCAACATATCGGTAATGAAATGTGCCGTCGTTTGGCCTTCGACGGTAGCACTGGTGGCCAGAATAATCTCGTTCACTTCCGGAGCCGCACATCTTGTCCGCAAGCTCTCGAGGTTTAACTCTTCGGGGCCAATGCCATCGAGTGCCGACAAAGTGCCGCCCAGAATATGATAGCGCCCGCGAAGCGCTTGCGCGCGCTCTAAAGCCCACAAATCACCCACATCTTCGACCACACATAAAATCGTCTCGTCGCGGCGCGCATCGGCGCAAATGGTACAAGGGTTGGCAGTATCTATATTGCCGCAAGTGGTACAAGTGACAATTTTATCTCGGGCCACGCCCAAAGCGTCCGACAGGGGAATGAGTAGGCTCTCGCGCCGCCGCATGAGCTGCAACACAGCCCGGCGCGCCGAGCGCGGCCCAAGGCCTGGCAGTCGGGCTAGATATTTTACGAGGGCTTCAATCTCTGGGCCGGCCATTACCTATCGTTAGCCTCATCGGCCACATCAGCCACATTGCCATCGCTATCTTCGTCCAGCTCGTCTGGCGCGGCAGGCAAAGCCTCTGTGCTGGCCGTCGCCATAAATTCGCTTACCGATAATATCTCGGCCCCCGGAAACGAGCTGAGGGCGGCTTTAACATAAGGGTCTTCGCGGGCCTTATCTTCGCGCTGTTCGGCCGCCGTGCGTTTCACCGTTCCCAGCGTCGCAGCGCCTTGCTCCTGAGACAAAGAAACCACCCAGGCTTGCCCCGTCCACTTGCGCAATTTTTTTGTAAGGTCTTGAGCGATATTGTCTTGGCCCTCGGCTAGGCGCAGCTCAAGGCGCCCCGCCCGCTCGCCGGCGGCAGCCTCAAAGGACACCAAATGCACGCCGTTTTCGAGCGCATATTTTAGGGCGATATCGCGCTGGTCGGCTGCCAAATCAATGACCGCCTGAAAATCTTGCAAAACCGGTGCGCTGAATTGCACAACAGGGGCGGCTTGCGGTGCGCCAGCGCTCATGCTGGGGCCACTAGACACAGGAGTGGATGCCCCACTTGTTTGCGATATTGTGCCTTGCGCTGGTGGCGAAGATAAATTCGCCTGTGGCGCCGAAGAATTAGCCGAGGCTCGTGTTGGCGCGGCGGAGCTTGGTGTGCCCGCAGGCGCGCTTTCAAATTGTTTAATCAGCTCTTCCGGCGTTGGCGTATTGGCCAAATGCGCCAGACGAATAAGCACCATTTCGCAAGCGGCCTTGGCGTTCATCGCGCGCGGCACATCTTCGTGGCCAGCCAGTAAAACCTGCCAAACGCGAGACAGAGCTGGCGTCGATAATTGTTCTGACGCGGCTTTTCCGCGAGCCCGCAGTTCGGCAGAGAAAGCTACATCTTCAAGCGCCGCAGGTACAAATTTCAGGCGGGTGAGCCAATGCGTTAACTCGGCCAAATCGGCCAAAATCACCACAGGGTCCGCGCCCATCGCATATTGCGCTTCAAATTCTTCCAGGGCCTCGGGAACCTTGCCTTGCATCAACATATCGAACAGGTCGAACACTCGGCCACGGTCGGCCAGACCTAAAAGCGCGCGCATGGTTTCTTCGCTTAATGGCGTGTCGGCATCCATATGCGCCAAAGCGCGGTCTAGCAAGGACAGCGCATCGCGGGCCGAGCCATCGGCCGCGCGCGAGATGAGCTTTAAGCCATCGTCGGGCAAATCTACCGCCTCGGCAGCGCAAACTTTGGTCAGCAGTTTTTGCGTATCGTCCAAACTCAGACGGCGCAAATCAAAGCGTTGGCAACGCGACAATACCGTAACCGGAACTTGGCGAATTTCCGTCGTCGCAAAAATAAATTTCACATGTTCGGGTGGCTCTTCCAGGGTTTTCAGCAGCCCATTAAAAGCCGCCTTGGAGAGCATATGCACCTCATCAATAATATAGACTTTATAGCGCGCCGAGGCCGGCATATAGCGCACGTTCTCGATAATTTCGCGAATGTCGCCAATGCCTGTGCGCGAGGCCGCATCCATTTCAATAACATCCACATGCGTGCCATCCATAATAGCCCCGCAATGCGCGCCCTCTTGCCCCAAGGCAACGCTGGGCCCTTGCACGGCGTCGGAATGATAATTCAGGGCGCGCGCCAAAATACGCGCCGTGGTGGTTTTGCCTACCCCGCGCACGCCTGTCAGCATAAACGCATGGGCAATGCGGCCTGTATCAAACGCATTGGTTAGCGTTTGCACCATGGCTTCTTGGCCGATGAGGTCTTCAAAATTTCGCGGTCGGTATTTGCGGGCCAGCACTTTATAGCTGTCGCCTGTTTCAGGCTTGTCGGCCTTGGGCGCCTCAACTTCATTGTCGCTATCCGCATCTGCCAACATATCAAAGCCAGGGGCTTCGTCAGAAAACTCAGGCGCATTAAGCTCTTCGTCTAAAGGCGCGCCATTTGCGTCCAACTGATTTTCAATTTCATCCGATGTCATGCCGTTTTAGGTACCTGCTATCGTGAACGCTTTGAGTGGCAAAAATTAGGTGAGAGACTGGACAGGCAACCCGCAACAAACTCGTTAGGGCTGCTTCCTTTCGGATCTGACCCGGTTGGCGAGGGGTGCGTCCGCCGCCAATCTCTCCCCTCCTTTATAGCAGAGGCTGGAGCCGAGACCAGCCTTTAGCGAGCCGCTTTAAATAAAAACATGGCGGATAAAAATAGGCGCACATTCGATAGGAGCCTCGATAGGAGCTTCGATAGGGGGCTCAAGAGGAGACGCGAAGGCTTGCCCCTAAAGAAAAGCCATGCCAATCTGCGCCATTATTTTAAGCCGTTCCCCGGAGATAGTCATGGCCCTGCCCGATAACCCCATTATGTTCGCCAATAATCCGCTAGACCGAGCGGGTCATTTGCGCCCGAACCCTGACTGGGTGGCCGCCCAGCTTGCCTCCGACGACGCTTTGATTGTGCCGCTGTGGCAATTGAACCCGCTGGTATTGCCAGAGCTGCAACCTGGCGATGGGCGCGATGTGGGCTATTTGCCCAAAGCCGCTTTTGGCGAGGCTTGGAGCGACACCATGCAAGTGGTTTTTCTCGGGCTCAACCGGCGCCAAAAACCATTATTTGCCGCCGACATCAGCCATATGAGCGCGCCCGAAGACATGGGGCCTTTCAAAGGCATGGGGCATTTTGAGGATTTACGCGGCCTCGCCGCGGCTGGCGATATGGCACGCACCGAGCTGGCCATTTTGGCACAGGCCAAAGGCATGTTGGATTGGAACCTCCGCACGCCATTTTGCGCGCAATGCGGCCACGCCAGCCAAAGCGCCGAAGGCGGCTATAAACGCAAATGCGATAATTGCGGCACCGAACATTTTCCACGCACCGACCCGGTGGTCATTATGCTGGCCACCCATGGCGAAGATTGCTTGCTCGGGCGCCAACGCGGCTGGCCTGACGGCATGCTAAGCGCCTTGGCAGGCTTTATGGAACCCGGCGAGACCTTGGAAGAAGCGGTCGCGCGCGAACTGATGGAAGAGGCCGGTATTGAAGTGTCGAGTGTGAGCTATTTAGGCTCGCAACCTTGGCCGTTTCCGGGCTCTTTGATGATCGGCTGTATGGCCAAGGCGGCGCATCGCGACATTCAGGTCGATGAAGTGGAACTCGAAGAAGCGCGCTGGGTTTCGCGTAGCGATATTATTTCGTCGATGGCTGGCCAAGGGCCGCTTGGCGTTCCGCCCGAAATGGCCATCGCGCATCAATTGATGAAAGCCTTCGCCGAAGGCGCTGAATAGAGACGGAAGGCGCTGAATAGAGACGGAAGGCGCTGAGTAGAGACCGAAGGCGCTGAGTAGAGATTGAAGGCGCCGAGTAGAGACCGAAGGCGGTCAATAGGCGGAGAGTAATTTTTAGGCGTCTTTTAAAGCCGCGCGTTCTGGCGCGGCTTTATAGACGCCCAAAATATCCATTTTGGAGCAATAGAAATTCAGCTCTTCCAGCGCCAAACGTACCGGCTCGCTATCGGGATGACCTTCGATATCGGCATAGAACTGCGTCGCCAAAAATCCATTGGGCTGATAGCTCTCGAGCTTGGTCATATTGACATTATTGGTCGCGAACCCGCCCAAGGCTTTATACAAAGCCGACGGCGTGTTGCGGACACGGAAAATGAAACTGGTAATAATCTCTTCGCTCGGCGCATCGCTAGCATTGGGGTCGGCATCATCGGGCGTCGCCGACATCACCAGAAACCGCGTCGTATTGCTTTGGCTGTCTTCAATATTTTCGCGCAACACATCGAGACCATAAATCTCGCCCGCCAGCCGTGAGGCAATGGCGCCATGGTTTGGCGTCTGGCTGGCGCTCAAATCGCGCGCGCTGCCGGCCGTATCAGCGGCCACTAGCGGCGTTAAGCCCAGCTCGGCGATAATGTTGCGGCATTGGCCGAGCGCCATTTCATGGCTATGCACATGGGTTAAATCGCTTTCCTGTGTGCCCGGCAAGGCCAGCAAACAATGGTTCACGCGCATGAAATGCTCACCGATAATGTAAAGGTTAGAGCCTGGCAGTAGCCGATGAATATCCGCCACGCGACCCGCAACCGTATTTTCAACGGGCATCATGGCCAAATCGGCTTCGCCTGATTTTAGCGCTGCGAAAGCGTCATCAAAGGTAGCGCACGGCAAGGGTTCCATGTCGCCATATTGGGTCTGGCAGGCAATATGCGAATTGGCGCCCAGCTCTCCTTGAAATGCGATTTTTCCCATTTTCTACTTTCCTTCTTTCAGCACGCGCTCGGCATGCGCCAAATCTTCGGGCGTATCGACGCCCACCGGCACCGTATCCACCACGGCCGCCGCAATCGACATGCCCGCTTCTAGCGCCCGCAATTGCTCAAGGCGCTCGCGCTGCTCCAGGGGTGATGGCGACAGCGTAACAAATTTTTCCAGCGCTTCGCGCGTATAGCCGTAAATGCCGATGTGATGATACAGTGGGCCCTCGCCGCTAGGCGCGGTGGCACGGGTAAAATAAAGCGCGCGGCCTTTGTCAGCCTGGGTCAGCGATAAAACCGCTTTGACGACATTCGGGTTATCGCGTTCTTCGGGCGAGGTAATCTCAGCCACCAGCGTCGACATATCGAAGCCTTCTAGGGTGGCCAAAGTGGTTTTTACCAGATGCGGATCTAGCGTCGGCAAATCGCCCTGTAAATTAATAATCGCGTCATGGGCGCCCGCGCCATCGACTTGCTGCAAGGCGGCATAAATACGGTCTGAGCCCGACGGTAAATCGGGGGCGGTCAAGACAGCTTCGCCGCCAGCGTCGAGGACAGCCTCCGCCACTTCGCGCTCGGCTGCCGCCACGACCACGCGGCCACAATCGGCCGCCATAGCGCGGTGCCAAACCTGTACAATCATCGGCAGGCCGCAAATATCGGCCATCGGCTTATTGGGCAAGCGAGTGGAGGCCATGCGGGCTGGAATTAAAACAATCGGGTTTTTAGCACTCATCTTACGGTCTCTCTTCGCCCCCATGCGGGGCCTTGTTTCAGGCGGCTGTTTGCGTATTGCATATCCTGCCTTCATTTCCTAATCTGTGCGACGCTACGCCGCAAGCCTAAACAGGCTGAAAAGCGTAAGCTGCGCGAAATTTTAAGAACACGCGTTTCGGCCTCGACAGAGAGACAAACGGCGTGAGAAAGACACCTTGGAGAAAAGTCATGGATAGTTTTGAGCTAAATAAAATCTTTGGTGCCGTCTTGTTTACCTTGCTGGTCTATCTTGGCGTGCAAAATTTGGGCGATATTTTATTTCATGCCGAACCCGCAAATCCACAAGCCTATGTTGTTGAGGGCGTGGAAGAAGAAGGCGCGCCGAGCGCAGCCGTTGCTGCGGTTGCCGAAGTCTCCATTCTCGAATTGCTGCAAACGGCTTCGATTGAAAAAGGCGAGAAAACAGCGAAAAAATGTCTCTCTTGCCACAATTTCGAAAACGGTGGTGCCAATAAAATTGGCCCGGCTCTTTACGGTGTCGTCGATCGCCCGGTAGCGAAAGCCGCCGGCTTTAACTACTCAAGCGCGCTGACCGACTTAGGCGGAAATTGGGATTATGAAGCCTTGAACGGCTTTTTGTTGAACCCGAAAAAATACGTCGCAGGCACCAGCATGGCTTTTGCTGGATTGCGCAAAGCCAGTGACCGCGCCAACATCATCGCTTACTTGGACAACTTGAAATAATCAGGTTTCGTGAGCTGGAAGACCTATCGCCGCGTGCAAGCCTGCTTGCTCGCGGCGTTTGTTTTTTTGCCGTTATCAAGACATACTCTTTGTCTCACGCACTCTCGTAAAAAAGTCGGAGCTGACATGGCCTATTCTATCTCCAAACTGAAATATTTCTGTCTGGCATTGGCGATACTCTGCGTGCCATCTCTAAGCCACGCCGATGAGTGGCGCCATGGCCTGTCATTATTTGGCAAGCCTGATTTGAAAAAAAACTTTGCCCATTTCCCTTATGTGAACCCCGAGGCACCCAAGGGCGGTGAGGTAAAAATTGCCGCCATCGGCTCTTTTGATAATCTCAATTCTTTCACCATCAAGGGCAATGCAGCCGAGGGCCTAGGGCTTTTGCACGACACATTAATGACTGGGTCGATGAATGAAGCGAGCGCTAATTATGGATTGATTGCCGAAGCTGTCAAACACCCTAGCGATTTTTCTTCCGTCAGTTTTAAGCTGCGGCGCCAAGCGCGCTTTTCCGATGGCAGCCCTATTACCGCAGAAGATGTTGCGTTTTCTTTGACCGCGCTGAAAAAGGCGAACCCGTCTTTTCGCGCCTATTATGGCGATGTGGTGGGCTATGACATTGCCTCCCCGCACGAAATAACCTTCCGCTTCGGCCAGACAGGAAACCGCGAATTGCCAATGATTTTGGGCCAATTACCGATTTTGAAAAAAGCCTATTGGAACGCCAATCAACGCTCGCTGGCCAATACCACACTGGAAATTCCGCCCGTCTCGGGCGCCTATGAAATCGAGGCAGTAGATGCAGGTCGCGCGATTACCTATTCGCGGCGCACCGATTATTGGGGCAAAGACTTGAACGTGAACCGCGGCAAGCACAATATCGACCGCATTAAATATGTCTATTTTGGCGATGACACCGTCGCCTTTGAAGCTTTAAAAGCTGGCGAGATTGATTATCGCCGCGAGTTCTCCTCGCGCATTTGGGCCACAGGATATGACACACCAGCCGTTCGCAGCGGACAAAAAACCAAAGAAATCATCGCGCTAGAAAACCCTGCAGGCATGCAAGGTTTTGTTTTCAACCTGCGCCGCCCCCGCTTCGACGACATTCATGTTCGCGAGGCTTTGAATTGGGCCTATGATTTTGAGTGGACCAAAAAGAACCTGTTTTATGGACAATATGCCCGCACGGGGTCGTTTTTTCAGGGTTCCGAATTAGCCGCTAACGGCACACCTTCCAAAGCCGAGTTAAAACTGCTGGCCCCGTGGCGCGAGCAGCTGCCGGCCAAAACATTTGGCCCGCTATTTCAAAACCCCGTCAGTGATGGCTCGGGCAATATTCGCAAGCACCTACGAAAAGCGCGCGCTTTGCTGCAGAAGGCAGGATGGAACATTGAAGATGGCAAACTGAAAAAAAACGGAAAGCCATTTACCATCGAGTTTTTATTGGTGCAGCCTGCTTTCGAGCGCATTGTGGCGCCCTATATAAAGAACCTCGCCAAACTGGGCATTGACGCCAAAATTCGCACGATTGATCCAACCCAATATCAAAACCGCGTCACCAATTACGACTATGATGCGATTGTGACCGGCTTTGGCCAATCGCTTTCGCCGGGCAATGAGCAGCGCAATTATTGGTCTTCCTCGGCCGCCAGCCAGCCAGGGGGACGCAATTATATCGGCATTCAAAACCCGGCCGTCGACGCATTGGTCGAAACCCTTATTTTTGCGGAATCGCGCGAGGCCCTGATTACCGCCACGCGCGCGCTCGACCGCGTGTTGATTTCCAATCATTATGTGATGCCGCAATGGCATTCGCCGCATGAGCGTTTGGCCTATTGGAAGGGCTTGAAACGCCCAGACCCAATGCCAAAACACGGGCTAGGGTTTCCCAGTTTATGGTGGAAAGAGGCGCGTTAAAAACTTGCCGCGCGTCGAACTCGTGACATAATTAGGCCCAATCTTGCTTAGTCTCTAACTCACGTCTTGAGGGAGTTTCGTCACCCATGGGTGCTTATATTCTTCGCCGTTTATTGCTGATGGTGCCGACGATTTTCGGCATTATGGCGATTAGCTTTGCCATTGTGCAATTCGCCCCTGGCGGGCCAGTGGAGCGTGTCATCGCCCAATTACAAGGCCATGATGTGGGCGCCACCTCGCGCTTTACCAGCGCGCAAGATGGCTCTGGCGGCATGCAAGGCGCGGCCGCACAAGCCGCAGCCGGCAGCAAATATCGCGGGGCCCAAGGCCTCGACCCCGAGTTTATTGCCGAGTTAGAAGTCCAATTTGGTTTCGACAAACCAGCCCATGAGCGGTTTTTCAAATTGGTGAAAGACTATGTTCGCTTCGATTTTGGCGAGAGCTACTATCGCGATATTCCGGTTCTTGATCTGATTAAAGAAAAACTTCCGGTTTCTATTACGCTTGGGCTTTGGGCCACTTTGCTAACTTATTTTATTTCCATACCCTTAGGCATCGCCAAAGCGCGCCGCGATGGCAGCGCTTTTGATATCTGGACCTCTGGCGTAATTATCGTCGGCTATGCGATTCCCGGATTTTTATTTGCCGTGGTCCTCATCGTTTTATTTGCCGGCGGATCATATTTCGACTGGTTCCCTCTGCGCGGATTGACGTCTGATAATTTCGACCAATTGAGCCTGACCGGAAAAGCCTTAGATTATCTCTGGCATATTTTTCTGCCTGTCTTGGCTCTTTCCATCTCGGGTTTTGCGACCACCAGCTTGCTAACAAAAAACGCATTCTTAGATGAGATTAGAAAGCAATATGTCGTCACCGCGCGCGCCAAAGGGCTGTCCGAGAGGCGGGTTTTATATGGCCATGTGTTTCGCAATGCGATGCTCATCGTCATCGCCGGTTTTCCGGGTGCTTTCATCGGCGCGTTTTTTACAGGCTCGCTGCTTATCGAGACTATTTTCTCGCTCGATGGCCTTGGGCTATTGTCTTACGAGAGCATCATCAACCGCGATTATCCGGTGGTTTTTGCCTCGCTTTATATCTTTGGCCTTGTTGGGCTTCTTGTCACGCTTATCTCTGACATCACCTATATGTGGGTCGATCCGCGGATTGATTTCTCTGCGCAAGGGGGCGGGTGATGCTTGTGTCCCCGCTAAATCAGCGCCGTTGGCGCAATTTTAAAGCCAACCGGCGTGGGCTCGTCTCCCTATGGCTGTTTGCTGGCTTGTTCCTTGTCACTCTGTTTGCCGAATTTCTAGCCAATGACAAGCCGCTTCTCATCCACCATGAAGGTGCCATTTATGCCCCTGTATTCGCAACTTATGCCGAGACCGAATTTGGTGGTGATTTTGCGACCGAAGCCGATTACCGAGATCCTTTTGTCATCGAGCTGATTGAGGGAAAAGGGGGCACGATCATCTGGCCGCCGCTGCGCTATAGCTACAATACGATAAACCTTGATTTAACGCAGCCAGCGCCCTCGCCACCGAGCGCACAAAATTGGCTGGGTACAGATGACCAAGGCCGCGATGTGCTCGCGCGGCTGATTTATGGCTTTCGCATTTCGGTTCTCTTTGGCCTAATTCTAACGCTGGCGTCTTCCGTCATCGGCATTGCGGCCGGTGCCGTGCAGGGCTATTTCGGCGGTTGGATTGACCTTGGGCTGCAGCGTTTCATTGAAATATGGACGTCGGTGCCCACGCTTTATTTGCTGATTATTATTGCTGCCATCATCGAGCCTGGGTTTTGGATATTGCTTGGCATTTTATTATTATTCTCCTGGGTGTCGCTGGTCGGCGTTGTGCGGGCCGAGTTTTTGCGTGCCCGCAATTTAGAATATGTCGAAGCCGCGCGCGCGCTGGGTGTGGGCAATGCCACCATTATGGCGCGCCATTTATTGCCCAATGCCATGGTCGCCACACTCACTTTCATGCCGTTTATTTTAAATGCTTCCATCACCACCCTCACCTCGCTTGATTTTCTCGGCTTCGGCTTGCCGCCTGGCTCGCCGTCTTTGGGCGAATTATTGGCGCAAGGCAAAGCTAATTTGCAGGCGCCTTGGCTAGGCCTTTCGGGGTTCTTCACCATTGCGATTATGTTGTCACTATTGATCTTCATCGGCGAGGCCGTGCGCGATGCCTTCGACCCTAGAAAGACGCTGGGCTAGATATCATGGACGCACTGATTTCCTTGAAAAATTTGCGCATCGGCTTCACCAGCGATGGCCGCGTGAGCCATGCGGTGAAAGGTGTGAGCTTTGATATACAGGCTGGCGAAACATTGGGGCTGGTTGGCGAAAGTGGCTCTGGCAAATCTGTCAGTGCCTTGTCGATTTTAAAACTACTGCCTTACCCAGCCGCATTTCATGATGGCGGAGAAATTCATTTCCAAGGGCAAGACCTGTTAAGCCTCAGCGAAGATGAGTTACGCAAAGTGCGCGGGTCTAAAATCTCGATGATTTTTCAAGAGCCTATGTCCTCGCTCAACCCGCTGCATTCGATTGAGAAACAAATCACAGAAGTATTAACCTTGCATCAAGGGCTCGGTCGCGTCGCTGCAAACGCCGAGGCCCTTCGCTTGCTGGAGCGCGTCGGCATTGCCGATGCCCACACGCGCCTAAGCGCTTTGCCGCATGAGCTATCGGGCGGGCAGCGCCAACGCGTCATGATTGCCATGGCCTTGGCCAATAAACCGCAATTGCTCATTGCTGATGAGCCGACCACGGCTTTGGACGTAACCATACAAAAACAAATTCTCGACCTGCTGAAAGATTTGCAAAAAGAGACGGGAATGGCGGTTTTGCTGATTACCCATGACTTGGGCATTGTGAAAAAAATGGCCGACCGTATTTGCGTCATGCAAAATGGTGAGATTGTGGAGACAGGAAAAAGCGCGACCGTGTTCAAAAACCCGCAGCACGCCTATACTAAAAAACTCATAGATGCGGAGCCAAGCGGCTCGCCAGCGCCAAGCAAGGCGAGCGATGAGTTGGTGCGCGCCGAAAATTTACGTGTTTGGTTTCCAATGAAACGCGGTTTCTTGCAGCGTACCTATGCCCATGTCAAAGCGGTGAATGATATTTCTTTCTCTATCAAACGCGGAGAAACGCTTGGCGTTGTGGGCGAAAGCGGCTCTGGCAAAACCACGCTCGGGCGGGCTTTATTGGGGCTTCAAAAGGCCACGGGGCAGGCCTTTTTGGGCGATACAGATGTTCTCGCGACCGACCGAATAACGCGTCGGGGTTTGCGAAAAAATATGCAAATTGTTTTCCAAGACCCCTATGGCGCGCTGAGCCCGCGCATGGCAGTTGGCGAAATTATTGCTGAAGGTTTGAAGCTGCATAGACCGGATTTGAGCCAAGTAGAGGTGGCCCAGCGCGTCCGCGATATCCTTATTGAAGTGGAACTGGACCCTGATACGGCCGAGCGCTATCCGCATGAATTTTCAGGCGGGCAACGCCAACGCATCGCCATTGCGCGCGCCTTGATTTTAGAGCCAGAGTTTTTAGTGCTCGACGAGCCGACCAGCGCCCTAGACCGCTCGGTGCAGGCGCAAATCATCACTATGTTGCGCCGTCTACAAAAGCAAAAAGGGCTAACCTATTTATTCATCAGCCACGATTTAAAGGTCGTGCGAGCGATGTCCCATCAGGTGATGGTGATGCAAAAAGGTGTTTGTGTGGAAGCCGGAACGGCAACGCAAATTTTCGATGCTCCGCGCGAGACCTATACGAAAAATCTACTGGCGGCCGCACTCGACACAAATCTCTAGCGGCGGTGTTTAGCCCAGGCGTTTAATCGCCGTAATCGGCCCTTCTGTCTTCTGGATACGCGCGCAGGCAGCGTCAAAATCTTCTTCTACCACCGACATATGAAATGCATTGGCGTGCAACAACGTGTTCGGCGCACTCAAAAACCCGACATGGCCTTTCCAAAATACGATGTCGCCAACCTCTGCTACCGCAACGGATGTACCAAGACTGGCTTCTTGCATATCGCTATCGCGGGGGCACGCGAGCCCACAGGCCATCAGGGCGGTTTGCACCAGTGCCGAACAATCCAACCCGATGCTTTCGCGCCCGCCCCAAAAATACGGAGCGCCAATAAAGCGGCGCGCAACCTCCACCGGTTGGCTTTGAAACTCGCCCATCGGGGCAATATGCGCAGCATGCATAAAGCCGCCGCCTGTCTCCTCCGACAGCTCAGCGAAACGACCCTCAAAGCGAGACACGCTTAACTGAGCGCCCATACAGACCCCCATGAGCGGCCGTGTTTTAATATCTGGCTCGCGGTAAATAAAACTCCGCAAGCTCACAAGCTTATGGGTTGGGGCCATCGCAGGGCTGGTTTTTTGCAAATCTTCCGCCAGCACATAGCCAACATAATCATCATGATTGGCCTGCCCCCAAGCCCATCTGTCTTTCATCTCATAAACCCGAAACCCCTCGCCATAGAGCAATTGGCTATCTTGCAGGGCCCCATCGGCGGGCGAGCGGCGCAAGGCAGTGACCGGAGCGATGATTGTATAATCTTCGCCCTCAACAAAACGTGGCGCCGAAACCTCAGCTCGCAGATGCGCACCCGCCAAATCATCGCGCCAAACATTGAGGCGCGGGTCTGGTTTGAGATTAGGCAAAGCGTTGTTCCAAATAAGTGTAAACCGCGCGCAAAGCTTGCGCCTCTCCGCCAACCGGACGCCCAGCGCGTGCCCGCAAGCTCCAGGCATATACATCGCAATGCATCCAAGTTTCCGTTTGCTCCACAAAGCGAGCCAAAAACAGAGCAGCAGTAATCGAGCCGCCCATGGGTGACGAACCGATATGGTTCACATCGCCAATTTGGCTATCCAGCCAACCATCATAGCCGGCCCAAAGCGGCATGCGCCACATTGGGTCATGCGCCTGACTGGCGGCGTGTTGCATGGCCTCGGCGAGGCTATCATCATGGGTATAAAACGGCACGACTTCTGGCCCCATGGCCACGCGCGCGGCGCCTGTGAGGGTTGCAAAATCTATCAGCACGTCTGGCGTTTCGCTGTCGGCTTCGCACAACATATCGGCCAAAACCAGACGCCCTTCGGCATCGGTATTGCCAATTTCTACGGCCAAGCCCTTGCGGCTAGCCAGCACATCGCCTGGACGAAAGGCATCTGGGCCAATCGCGTTTTCTACCGCACCTACCATCAAGCGTAAGCGAATGGGGAGCCCCGCATCCATTAGGGCATCGGCCAGCGCAATCGAAATGGCGGCGCCGCCCATATCTTTTTTCATAATATCCATATACGAACCCGGCTTTAAGTTCAGCCCGCCCGTATCGAAACAAACGCCTTTGCCGACCAGCGTTACTTTGGGCGCGTCTGCTTCGCCCCACGTCAGGTCTAGCACACGCGGCGCTTCGACGGCGGCGCGCCCGACGGCGTGAATCATTGGGTAGTTCTCATCCAATAGGCTGTCGCCAGAGATGACGTTCAGCTTGGCTTTATGGCGTTTGGCCAGCGCTTGCATCACTTGCTCTAGCGCCTCGGGGCCCATATCTGCGGCCGGCGTATTGATCAGGTGGCGGGTGGAATAGACGGCGCGGTTTAGCCTATCTACGCGGGCGCGGTCGCAGGTTTTGGACAAAACGAACTGGGGCCATGCGCTATCGCGTGGACGATTTTTATAGGCCTCATATCGATAGCAGCCCATCGCCCAAGCCAAAGGCGCCATATCTTTCACGGCCTCAGGCGCGCTATCGTCTAGCCGATAGGCCCCTTCCGGCAATTGCGTGGGGAGAGCGGCCAGAGCGAACGGATCTGGCTTGGCGCCAAGCCCTAAAAGCACAGCCTCTAAATCACCCGCTGAATTGGGCAGCAGCAAAACCTCGCCCGCAGCGGCCGCAAAATGCGTAGTCTCCATCCAAGTAAGGTGCGGGCCAACGAGGTTTTCGCGCCAGGCCGCCAAAGTGTCGGGGGTTAAGGCCCGAATAAGGCGAGCGGGCTTGCCCTTATCTTGCAGGTAAATTGCCCCCGGCTCGGCAGGAAAAACATCGCGGATAGAAGATATAAGTGCGGATGGCATGGTATAGACCTTTGGCAAAACTCAGGGCAACTGAACGAGCCGCTACTCTATCACGCGCTTATCGCGCGGTCATCGCGTAATCAATTACCAACTCAGTACCATTGACGTAAGACGAGGCATCCGATGCCAGATAAACAATGCCATTGGCAATATCTTCCGGCTGGCCCGGCCTGCCATTTGGCATGCCAGCAGCAGCTACCATGTCTATGTTCACACGGTTTCCGCCAGGTGTCATGATATCTGGATTGTTTTTGGCCATGCCAGCTATTTCACGCGACCAAATATCCGTATCGATAATGCCCGGATGCACGCTATTGCACCGAATGGTTTGGCCGTTATCCGCACATTCATTAGCAATCGCCTTAGAAAACAAACGCACGCCGCCTTTAGACGCAGAATAACCAGCCAGCCCCGAAGCGCCAATCAGACCCGCGATGGATGATATATTGATAATGCTCGAAAGCCCGCTTTGGGCCATCAAAGGAATAGAATGTTTACATCCCAAAAAAACGCCATCCAGATTAATCGCATTTTGGCGCTGCCAATCCTCTAGGCTCATCTCTGTCACCGGCACGCCAATCGCAATGCCAGCATTATTGACCAATACGTTGAGCTGGCCTTCGGTTTGCTTAATGCTCTCGATAAGCTCTTGCCAGACGCTTTCTTGCGACACGTCTTGAGCGAAGCTGCGCGCCTGACCGCCGGCCTCCGTAATCATCTGCGCGGTTTTCTCGACCCCGCTCACATCAATATCTGTGACGATAAGCTTCGCGCCCGCCGCCGCTAAAGCAAGTGCGCAGGAACGCCCAATGCCTGTCGCTGCGCCCGTAACTAACGCAACTTTTCCACTACAATCTTGGCTCATTAGGCGCGCGCAATCACAGTCATTTTTGTGTAGCCCTTAACAAAAGACGACACATTGCGTTCTGGCTCGCCCACGACTTCGATTTTCGAGAACCGCTTAAGCATTTCATCCCACAGAATTTGCAACTGCAATTCTGCCAGACGGTTGCCGAAGCAACGGTGAATGCCAAAGCCAAACGAAATGTGATTGCGAGCATTCTCGCGATCAAAAATCAGGTCATTCGGGTTTTCAAACTTGCGCTCATCGCGGTTGCCAGCGACATACCACATAGCAACTTTGTCGCCCTTTTTAATGGTCTCGCCGTGCATTTCCACATCTTCCAAGGCCGTGCGGCGCATATAGGCTAGCGGCGTTTGCCAGCGAATAACCTCTGCCACGGTGTTTGGAATAAGGTCACGATTGGCTTTTACTTTTTCCCATTCGGCCGGGAACAAGCTGGAGCCATATACCGAGGCAGTCATCGAATTACGCGTCGTGTCATTGCCGCCCACGATCAGCAAAATCAAATTGCCGAGATATTCCATCGTATCCATGTCTTTGGTTTCTTCGCCATTGGCCAGCATGGTGATTAAATCATTGCCATCTTTGCCTTGGCGCTCCTGCCATAGTCCCATGAAGTACTGCACACATTCCATCAGCTCGGCGCGGCGTTGTTCTTCGCTTTCCACGATACCGGTTTCCGGACCTGCGGTGGCGACATCTGACCAGCGGGTCAATTTGCGGCGTTCTTCAAATGGGAAGTCGAACAAAGTAGCCAGCATCATGGTGGTCAGCTCAATAGACACCACGTCGACCCAATCAAATTCTTCGTCGATTGGCACCGAATCGAGCACGAATTGTGTGCGCTCGCGAATGAGTTTTGACATTTCGGCCAAGCTCATGGGCGCCATAATGGGCGCGACTGTTTTGCGTTGCACGTCGTGTTTAGGTTGATCCATCGCGATAAACATCGGCAGCTCAAAATCTTCCGACGGGTCTGGCAACACAATCGCTGGCTCCGATGAGAAGCGCTTGTGGTCCGTATCAATCGCCATAATGTCCTCATAGCGCGTTACCGACCAATAGCCGCCAATATCGGGCGCATCATTGGTGCGGTCTTCCGATTGCCAGCCGGCAGGGCAATAGTGCAAAGGCGCTTCATTGCGCAAACGATCGAAAATCGGCCAGAACTCTTCTTTTGGCCAGAGCAGAGCATTCGACGGATCCAGGTCCTTTAAGGCTGTGCTATAGGCTAGATCTTCGCCGGGGCGCATGTCTTGTTTAATCGCTTCACTCATCGGTTTTCTCCCAAAATCATATCTAATACGGCGTTCTTCAAAAAATGACGCCTGCGACATAAATTGTAGTCAGAAGCTCGCGCGCGCTGCAAGCTTTTTTCGCCCAAAAGGTAGTTTTTTGTGCCTTTTGGTTGCCCTCAAGATTGCCCCCAGAATGGCGCGCTACGATTGCGCTTGCGCTCGGCGATAGCGAAACCTAAAGTCGGGGAAATGCACAGGGGTCCGGTGCGCGCGAAAATCTACTCGTAAGCGCCGGTGAGACGATACCCTTTGTACCTGTTTACGGATTATGCCGCTGCAGGGAGTGCCGGATTTATCTCCGCCTTTCTCGCACGTGTCATCGTCTTCGTGAGGCCCCCAAAAAAGGGCTCCACGCTGTTTTAAAGAGAGAGCTTTGGATATGTCATCAGCTAAAAAACCGAGTTTCACCAGCGAGCAAGCCCGCGTCGATACTGCCTCCATTGCGCCTTTGCCCAATAGCGAGAAAATTTATGTAACCGGTTCACGGCCAGATATTCGCGTGCCGATGCGCAAAATTAGCCAAGATGATACGCCAACCGACATGGCGCTTTCTGGGCAATCGAGCGAGGAAAACCCGCCGATTTTTGTCTATGATACCTCCGGCCCTTATTCCGACCCCGCCCTCAAAATTGATATCCGCAATGGCCTCGCGCCTATGCGCCAAGCTTGGATTGAAGAGCGCAACGATACGCAAGAGCTGGATGGCCCCACTTCCGAATATGGCCAAGCCCGTTTGACCGATGAGAAATTGCAAGCCCTGCGGTTTAATTTGCAGCGCACGCCCAAGCGCGCTAAGGCGGGCAAAAATGTGACACAAATGCATTATGCGCGCGCCGGCATCATTACACCGGAAATGGAATATGTGGCCTTGCGCGAAAACCAAAACCGCGCGGCTTACCTAGAGAGCTTGGAAGCCACTGGCGAGCGCGGCAAACGGATGAGCGAGATGATGCTCAAACAACACGAAGGCGAGAGCTTTGGCGCCAATCTGCCGCTCGAAATTACGCCCGAATTTGTGCGCGAAGAAATCGCCCGTGGACGCGCCATTATTCCGGCCAATATTAACCACCCTGAAATTGAGCCGATGATTATTGGTCGCAATTTTCTGGTCAAAATTAATGGCAATATCGGTAATTCTGCCGTCTCGAGTTCGATCGGCGAAGAAGTCGATAAAATGACTTGGGGCATTCGTTGGGGCGCCGATACGATTATGGATCTATCGACAGGCAAACATATTCACGAAACCCGCGAATGGATTTTGCGCAATAGCCCAGTGCCCATTGGCACGGTACCGATTTATCAAGCACTCGAAAAAGTTGATGGCAAAGCCGAAGACCTAACGTGGGAAATGTTCCGCGATACGCTCATCGAACAAGCCGAACAAGGCGTCGATTATTTCACCATTCATGCGGGCGTGCTGCTTGAGTATGTGCCGCTAACCGCCAATCGCCTGACCGGTATTGTGTCTCGCGGCGGCTCGATTATGGCGAAATGGTGCTTGGCGCATCATAAAGAAAATTTCCTCTATACGCATTTCGCCGATATTTGCGAAATTATGAAAGCCTATGATGTCTCCTTCTCGCTCGGAGATGGCTTGCGCCCCGGCTCGGTTTGGGATGCCAATGATGCGGCCCAATTGGGGGAGCTGAAAACATTGGGCGAGCTGACCCAAATCGCATGGCAACAAGATGTGCAAGTGATGATTGAAGGCCCCGGCCACGTGCCGATGCAGCTCATCAAAGAGAATATGGACAAGCAGCTAGAGTGGTGTGACGAAGCGCCGTTTTACACGCTAGGGCCGCTGACCACCGATATTGCGCCGGGCTATGACCATATCACCTCGGCCATTGGCGCTGCCCAAATCGGTTGGTATGGCACGGCCATGCTTTGCTATGTGACGCCGAAAGAACATTTGGGGCTGCCCAATAAGCAAGATGTGAAAGACGGCATCATTACCTATAAGCTGGCAGCGCATGCGGCCGATTTGGCCAAAGGGCATCCGGGCGCGCAGATACGCGATAATGCTTTATCCAAAGCGCGTTTCGAGTTTCGTTGGGACGATCAATTTAATTTGGCGCTCGACCCAGACACGGCGCGCAGCTACCACGATGAAACCCTGCCGAAACAATCGATGAAAGTGGCGCATTTCTGCTCGATGTGTGGGCCTCATTTCTGCTCGATGAAAATCACCCAAGATGTGCGCGAATACGCGGCCAAATTAAACATGAAGCCCGAGGATGCACTGGAAGCTGGTATGCAGGCCAAGTCGACCGAGTTTCGGGTTGGCGGCGCGCAAGTCTATAAAAAGGTCTAGCTACTTCCAACCGCGAGGGTTTGCGGCCATCTCCTGATTGCGCGCATCGAGAGCCGCTTTTAGGCGAGCGGCCACTTCGGGGTGACGCATCGAAATATCATACGACTCGTCAGGGTCGGATGTTAAATCATGCAGCCACGGGCCTTTTTTGGGCCATATCGGAATCGACACTGGGTCAGTGGCATAGACCACTGGTTTGGCATCGCGGTATTTATATTTCGCATCGCGAACCGCCATGAGGGTGCCCGCGCCATAATAATAAACCACATCATGCGGCGAGGCGCCGCCGCGCAGACTAGACGCGAGGTTTCGCCCATCCAACAGGCGGTCATCGGGGGCTGGCAAATTCAACTCAGCCAGAATCGTTGGTAATAAATCCGTGCCCATGGCCAAAGCTGGGGAGCGCCGGGGGGCCAGCTGAGCCGGCCAATGGGCGATGAACGGTACATGTACCCCGCCCTCAAAACTTTGCCCTTTACGACCCCGGCCGACGCCTTTGCCTTGCCACCAAGGGCCATTGTCGCTGGTGATGATAAGCAGCGTATTGTCCAAAGTGCCGCGTTTTTTAAGAGCGGCTACAACGCGGCCCACCGTGTCGTCCAGCCCTTGCACCACATCGCCATAGAGGCCGGCATCCGAACGGCCATGCTCATGCGGCGCGACATGCAATGGCACATGCGGGAAATTATGCGCGAGGTATAAAAACATCGGCTGGTCTTTAGGAGCGGCCGCGATGAAGCCCTCTGATTTTGCGGCATATAGCCCGTTCAACTGAGTTTGGTCGACGGGAGCCGCCACGGCAATTTTCTCACCTTGGGCAGGTGTCCCTTCCACCAAGTGGAACGGGTTCATATCATTGGAATGATAGGTGCCGAAAAAAGTCTCAAAGCCGAACTCTGTTGGAATGGATTTATCATGGTCGCCCATGTGCCATTTGCCAACCATGGCGGTATGATAGCCACTGGCTTTTAACACGTCGGCCAAAATAATTTCTTCGCGTGGCAAGCGCACTGGATTGCCAAACAAACGATTGATACGGTCAACAAAATGCCCGCTCGGGAAAGGCACGGCCGTCAGCAGATTGCGCGATGGCAGACGCCCCGTCAGCATGGCCGCGCGAGACGGCGAACACACGGGCGATGGCGCATAATAATTTTCCATCACCACTGCATTTTTTGCCAAAGCATCCATATGCGGCGTGGCAATCATTCGGCTGCCCATAAAGCCAACATCGCCATGCCCCAAATCATCAAATAAAATGATAACGACATCGGGGGCATTTTTGGGTTTCGCCGCCGCCGCAAGGGTTTGCAAATAGGCCTGTTTCGAAGCCATATGAACGCCATCATCGGCTTGCTCATAGGTGGCGATACTGATCACGACATAAACAGCAAAAGCCACCAAAGCCCCAACAGGCAGAGCCAGTAACAAGGCGATAAGGCGGGCCGTTTTTTTAAGTCGTGCGAGCATAAGTCTCTTAAATCCCGAGGTTTACTTCGAGATTGGAAATGGCATTCACGAAATTATTCGGGGCATGCGCCTGCTTGCCTGTCCACTCGATGTTGGGATACCGATCGAGAATACGCGCATAAGCCGTCTCAAGCTGCATATTGGCAATGCGCTGGCCCAGGCACACATGCGCGCCCGTACCAAAAGCCAAATGCTCATTGGCATTCGAGCGATGAATATCCATTTTATCGGGGTCTTCAAATACGTCAGGGTCTCGGTTGGCAGCGCCATAATACATGATGACTTTTTCGCCTTTGGTAATTTTCTGACCCGAAAACTCGGCGTCTGCTTGGGCCGTGCGGCGCATATACATGACGGGCGACACGAGGCGCAAAGCCTCTGGCACCATTTGCGGAATGAGGCTCGGGTCGTCGATGAGCATTTGTTTTTGATCCTTAAATTGGGTCAACAAACGCATGGTGCCCGATAGGCTATTGCGGGTCGTATCATTGCCCGCAAAAATAATCAGCAACCAAGAGCCATCTAGATAAGACTGATCCATCGGTTCGCCATCCACCTCTGTGGTAGCAATAACGGTGAGCAAATCATCGCGCGGGTTCTTGCGCCGGTCGAGCAGCACTTTTTGGCCATAGCGGAACATCTGACGGATATTCCAAAGGAATTTGGCAATAAACCAAGGTGATACTTTGGCTTCTGGATCTCCAATGATGTAAGAGGCATTTTCCAGATAATGCATCCAGCGAACAATGCTCGGACGATCTTTTTCATCAATGCCCAGCATTTCGCACAAAGTATACATAGGCAACCATTCCGAAAAATTAGTCACCATGTCCACTTTGCCATCGTTTTTCTTGGCGATGGCTTCCATATTATCGAGCAAGCGGTCAACTTCGGTCTCGACGCGCGATTGCAATTTGCCGATATAATCGGGCGTGAAAAACGGGCGATGTGCCATGCGCAACGGAATGTGCCACGGCTGATCCAAATTAATCATTGAGTTTAAAGCCGCGCCCGAAAGCCGCTTGGGGCCGCCACCTTTGGCGCTATATCCCATCAAAATACCGCCGGCGCCAGACGAGAAAGTCTTGGCGTCGAGGTCGCATTTTTTAACATCTTCATAGCGCGTCAAAGCCCAGAAACCTGCTACATCGGTCGATTTAGGCGGCTGCCACCAGCTAACCGGCGCTTTGTCGCGCAGCGTGTGAAAATAGTCATATGGCTGGCCATGATCGCGAAACATCGTCATGTCCATAAGATCAAAACCTTCCGGCGTCTCATAAGCGATATGAGGCGGACGATAGCTATTGTCTTCCGCTTCAATGGTTTCAGATAACAACTGCATTTTGCATCTCCCTAACGCATCAAATTTGAAGCTGATTATAGGCAGAGTGCGCAAGCCATCAAGCGCAAAGCGGAGACAGCGGAGATTAATTGCACAAACCCATCAAAACTAGATCGCGCATCCAAGGCGTTGCATACAAACACGGGCGTGCTAGGTTTGGCGCGAATATTAATTGGGAGAGAAAAATGTTGTCAGTCGTGGTTACCGGAGCGTCCTCTGGAATTGGTCGTCAAATTTCTAAAACACTGGTGGAAAATGGCTATCGGGTTTTCGGCTCGGTTCGCAACAAGGCCGATGGCGAAGCGGTTTCCGCTGAGCTGGGCAAAACCTTTATGCCGCTCGTTTTCGACGTAACCAACGAAAAAGACGTGCAGGCCGCCGCCAAGCAAGTGGAAGCCGAGTTAAACGGCGAGAAACTGGCTGGCCTGATTAACAACGCCGGCATCGCGGTATTCGGCGCCATTCAAAATCTCAGCGCCGAAGAGTTTCGCTATCAATTTGACGTGAACCTCATGGGCGTTTTCCATTGCACCCAAGCCTTCATGGGGCTGCTAGGCGCCGACACAGAACGCACGGGCGCGCCGGGCAAAATTATTAACATAAGCTCCGTTTCCGGTGAGGCCGGCATGCCCTTCATGGGCGCCTATAATATGAGTAAATTCGGCCTCGAAGGGTTTTCTGAAGCCTTGCGTCGCGAGCTAATGTTATTTGGCATTGATGTGGTTATCATCGCGCCAGGACCGGTAAAAACCGCCATTTGGGGCAAAGTCGACAAAGATCCCATGTTGGCGCGCTATGATAATTCGCCATATCGCAAAGCCATCACAAAAGTTATCGGCCTCACCGAAGGCATGGAAAAAGCCGGCTGCGAGCCGGATGTGATTTCCCAACGCGCGCTGAATATTTTGACGAGCGCCAAGCCGAAAACGCGCTATCGGATTGATGTGCAGTCCGGGCAGAACCGTTTTCTGGCGATGCTGCCGAAACGATGGGCCGATAAGATGATTGCTAAGCAGATGGGGCTTGTGCGGAAGTAGGGGGTCGCAATAAAAGCGATTTTTATATTTTCGCTACGGCCGACTTCGGGCTAAGTAGCCCTACGCTGGCGGGCTATAAGCACTTAGCAGCTTGCTGCTTTAGTGCGCCTTGCCCCTCGTAAAGAGTAATACGATGGAACGATTTTGATGTTTTCGCTACGGCCGACTTCGGGCTAAGTAGCCCTACGCTGGCGGGCTATAAGCACTTAGCAGCTTGCTGCTTTAGTGCGCTTTGCCCCTCGTAAAGAGTAATGCGATGGAACGATTTTGATATTTTCGCTACGGCCGACTTCGGGCTGAGTAGCCCTACGCTGGCGGGCTATAAGCACTTAGCAGCTTGCTGCTTTAGTGCGCCTTGCCCCTCGTAAAGAGTAATGCGATGGAATGATTTTTATATTTTCGCTACGGCCGACTTCGGGGCGTGGCCCCTACGCTGGCGGGCTATAAACCCTTGCCAACTTATTGGCTTAGGGTGCCTTGCCCCTCGTAAAGAGTAATGCGATGGAACGATTTTTATATTTTCGCTACGGCCGACTGCGGGCTGAGTAGCCCTACGCTGGCGGGCTATAAACCCTTGCCAACTTGTTGGCTTAGGGTGCCTTGCCCCTCGTAAAGAGTAATGCGATGGAACGATTTTTATATTTTCGCTACGGCCGACTGCGGGCTGAGTAGCCCTACGCTGGCGCAAGGCGGGCTGGGGTTGCCTTTGGCAACCTAGCCCTTTTAGCGCGGAGAGGGAGGGATTCGAACCCCCGGAACGCGTAAACGCTCAACGGTTTTCGAGACCGCCCCATTCAACCACTCTGGCACCTCTCCTGCACCACACACAGCCAAAACATAATCGCGCTCTAGCTCGGTTCGCCATCTTGTAAACTATTTATTCCAGACGTGCAAAGCACAAGCTGAGATTATTTACCCCACACACACATCGTAAAAAAATTGCGCAAGCTCCCCCAAGTGACTACCCTCCCACAACAAGAGGAGACACAACATGCAAGATTTTAAAGATAAAGTTGCCGTCATCACCGGCGCCGCTAATGGCATTGGACTGGATATCGCCAAAACCCTCATCCGCCAAGGATGCCACGTCGTCATCTCCGATATTCACCTCACCGACGCCCAAGCGCGCGCCGACCAACTCCAAGCCATGCCCGATGCTTCAGCCAGCGCTATCGCCATCGCTTGTGATGTTACCGATGTAACCCAAATCACCGCGCTGGCCGATGCGGCTTGGGCGCATTTTGGCCACGTCGATGCCCTGTTCAATAATGCCGGCGTGGGCGCTGGCATGTCGCCTGCCGTCAAAACCAAAGATGAAGATTTGCGCTGGGCCTTCGAAGTTAATTTCTTCGGCAATTGGAACACCTGCATGGAGTTCACCCGCCGCTTTACCAAACAAGGCACACCCGCCCATATTTGCAATACGGCATCCGAAAACGCCATCGGTTGGCCCGCCCCCTATATGGCTGGCTATAACGCCTCCAAAGCCGCCGTGCTGGGCTACACCGGCATGCTGCGCATGGAATTACCTGAGCACATCTCCATCTCTTTGCTGTGCCCGGGCTGGACACAGACCGAGATTGCAAACTCCGGCGCGCTGCGCCCCGAAGCCTTTGGAGGGCCCAAGCCGGTGCGCGAAATGCTTATCGAGGGCGATGTCACCCCCTATGACGTAGAGACCGTGGGCGCCCACACGATTGAGCAAATCAAACAAGGCTCGTTTTATATCTTCCCACATTACGCCGCGCGCCATTTGGCCGAAGAACGAAACAACGAAATTAGCGCCGCCTTCGAGGCTCAACAAACCGATGTCGACGATTGGCAAGCCCATGATACGCGCACGTTTTTTGCAAATATGATGACCGCGAAAAACAAAAAGTGACGGCAAGGGCCTTGCCCCCCTTAACCGCCGGTTTTGGCATTTCTTTGTTCCGCCAAGCGGCGTTCAATCGAGCGTATCCAACGGAAGGCATCGCGGGCCGTGTCATCATCGTCCCCCGCTTTGCGGAACGCTTTAATGGCGGCGTCATATTTTTCGGTCCGCACCCGCGCAATCCCTAATAACAACCATGTGTCGGCTGGCTTTTCTAACTCGCCTTTTTCTAGTGCTTTTTCTAAAGCCGCTTCGGCTTTGGCCCATTCTTCATCTTGCAAATGGCTTTGCGCCAATTGCTCATAAAATTTGCCCTTATCCGATTTCTTCGCGGCTTTCGTCAGCGGCGCAATAGAGGCCCTCCACTCGCGAGCATGGCGATAGCTTTGCGCCAAGAGTTCGTAATTTTTTTCGGTTTTTTCTATCGTGCCTGCATCCATGCCGCTTTGCAAAACCTGCGCCGCCTTGATGGGCACATCATGGTATAAATAAAGCTGCGCCATGGAAGACAGCTCTTTCGATGAAGTCAACATACCCTGCACATGCATCGCTTGCTGGGCAACAAAAGCTAGTTTTTCATCCTCGGCATCATAATAAACCGCTGTGAGCTGCTGCCAGAAAGTTTTTACCCCCGGCCAACGCTCCACCGCATCTTCTAAAACCGGCCGAGCCTCTTTGTATCTCTCCTGTTGCAGCAGCACGGATAGTAAAATCCGCGTCCATTGCTGTTTGGGCGCTTCGGCTTTGGAGAGAGCGAGGCGAATATCTTTTTCTGCCGCCAGCAAATGACTCATGCCCAAATGAATCTGCGCCCGAAGCGCAAATGCACCCGCACTCGGCTCTCCATCTAGGGCGGCGAACCATTGCTCCAAAAGCGTTAAAGATTTTTGCCCCTGCCCTTCAGCCAAATAAAGCTGCGCCAAATTATAAGTTAAATCACTGACCACGCGAGCCGGCAAATGGCCCGTGGCCACGGCGCGCTCGAACCTCTCAATGGTTTTGGCGTACTCGCCTTGTGCGGCATAAATAAAGCCCATGGTCTGAATGGCCACCGCTTTTTCATAGGGCTTAAACCGCTCGCTATCTAGGATGGCTTGCAAAGGCACAAAAGCTTCTAGGTATTTCTCTTCGCCGAGCAGAGCTTGGGATTGCTCAATGCGTTGGAAGGCCGCTTTGCCCAAAACTTCCGAGCGTCGGGTTTTTGGTTTTTCGCGTTTGGCTTTTTGTGCCTGCGCTTGGCCCAAATCAGAGCCGATAAATCCCCCGCTCATGGGCGCAAAGAACAGCGCCAAAGCGGTTATAAAGAGAGTTACAAAGTTCATCTCGCCGCCCTCTCTATTTGGCTATCTGAAAGCTGATTAATTGACGCACGCCCGGGCGCACGGCCGCTTTGCCGTTTTCCACCATGGGACGATATTTCCAACGCTTCACCGCATTTATAGCAGCCCGATCAAATGTGCCCTTTGGGTCGGCATCCACCACTGTGGGCTCTATGGCTTGGCCCAATTGGCTGATCGAAAACTCCAGCAACACCCAACCTTCAATCCCGCGCGATAAGGCCCGACTTGGGTAACGCGGCAAAACGCGCACGATAGCCAGAGCGTCGCCATCAACCGGCGCGTTTAGGTTTAGTCCACCCAAAGCAAATTGCCCCAAATCCACATTGGCCGAAGCCTTATCGATATTAGGTCTCGAGGGCTGTGATAGTTTTGGTGGCGGCGGTGGCTCGTCTGGCTTTTCTTGGCTCGGTCGTTTGGGCGCACGATTTTTTGTATTCAGATCTTCATCTCGCGCCACCCGCACGAAATCAATGCCCAGCGAGGCCAGCTCTGGCTCAATTTCATAGTCTTTCCCGGTGACCAAAACTTTCATGGTCAAAAATAACACCACCGTCGTCAGCAGCGCTAAACCAACGGCCCCGAGGAGGCGGGTCGGAACCGTTTTGGGAACCAATATGGAGACCCGTTTGGAGCTCATTTTTCCTCCGCCGCAATCGAGATAGACCCGACGCCGGCCAGGCGAACTTGGTCCATAATTTCTACTAGCACGCCGGTCATTGCCTCTTTATCGGCCTGAATAACGGCGCCCCCTTGCGGGTTTTCTGCATGTAAGCGCTCCACATTGGCCCGCACGGCGGCCAAGTCAACTTGGCGACGGTTAATCCACACTTCGTTATTATTGCGGATGGCAATTAAAATGCCGACCCGCGATTGCTTGACGGCGGTCTCCGCATCCGGGCGCGTCACGTCAATGCCGCTTTCTTTCACAAAAGTCGCGGTTACAATAAAAAAGATGAGCATGATGAAAACGATGTCGAGCATCGGCGTCATATCAATGGCAGTGTCTTCTTCTGGCCTTGAATGTCTGCGTCGCATGAGGTCTCTCCGTCTGTTTCTTTTGCAGCCTAATCGGCCAGCTCTAATTGATCTTCTAATTGCTCGACCGACCATCGCGCTTTGCGCTCTAAACTGGCGGTGAAAAATAATCCCGACAAAGCCACCACCATGCCAGCCATGGTTGGCAAAGTGGCCTTGGAGATGCCTGCCGCCATGGCGCGGGCATTGCCCGAGCCGGTAATCGCCATGACATCGAACACTTCCACCATGCCCGTGACTGTGCCCAGCAAACCCAAAAATGGCGCCAGCGCGACGAGGGTTTTAATATAGGAAATATTGGCATTGGCTTGCAGGCGCGCATTCGAAATCATCTGGTCTCGGATGCGATGCGCGTGCCAGCTTTTATATTCTTTGCGGGCGCGCCAGCTTTGCAAATGCGCCGCGCAAAGCGTCTTGAAGGGGGTACGAAAAAAACTATAGCGTTCGTAAATCAACGCCCATAACACCAGCGTCAGAACAAGAATGAGCCCCAATATATCGCCACCCAACTCAAGGAAGTCGCGCAAACCCCGCGCCGCCTCTAGCGGGTTTAAAAACAACGATAAAATATCGGTGAAGCTCATCGCACAGCTCCGCTACTTACGCTCAGCATGGGCAGCCATCATACCGGCTGCTTGCTCTTCCAAAACTTGCACAATTTCACGCGAGCGCGTGGCCGCCACCGTATGCAAGAGCAATATAGGTATCGCCACAACCAGACCCAGAACGGTGGTTATCAGGGCTTGCGAAATACCACCTGCCATAAGTTTAGGGTCGCCCGTGCCATAAAGGGTGATGGCTTGGAAAGTTAAAATCATGCCCGTTACCGTGCCCAATAGCCCCATCAGGGGGGCCACGCCCGATAGAAGTTTCAACAGCGAGAGATGTTTTTCGAGGGCTGGCATTTCTTTTAAAATGGCATCATCGAGTTTCAGCTCCAGCGTTTCCATATTGCTGCCTTTATGCGAGGCATAGGCCGCCCAAACGCGCGCCAATGGCGTGTCGCCATCGACGGCTTCTCCGGCTGCCAATTGGCTTTTCACCGTACGCGCCGTCAGCGTTAATCTTGTGATACGCTCGCCCGCCAAGGCAATGCCAAAGGCGCCCAGCAGCAAGATGATATAGCCAACAATGCCGCCTTGCGCGATGCGCTCAGACAAGTTTGGCAGTTGCAAAAATAAGTTCAAAATCGCGCCGCGCGACGGATCGACCGGAGCCGCCACCATCTCGCCAATTTGAGCGTCGGCTAAATCATCGGCAGCATCCCCAAAACGGGCAGGTGGTTGGCGGCCTAGGTCTGCGAAACGATTATCGCCCGCATAACGAACAAAATCATTTCCGGCCAAAGCTGTGAAAGGTCCAACTCGCAGTATTTCAGATTGACGCAGACTGCCATCTAAATTCACCACATCGCCCATGAAACGTTTTACTTCGCCTTGCGCGGTCATTTCTTGTTGTAGCGTGAACCATAAATATTCCAGCTCGCTCATCGGCGGCAAGCCTTTGCTTTTAGCTAATTTTCCAAGCCGCGCGCTGCGCCCTTTAAGCTCGCCAGAAATCACACTCTCCTCAATTTGCGCTTTGGTCTCGCCCGCCACTTGGCGAACAATGCCGAATAATTCGCCGAAGACGCCGAGACGTTCATTGAGCAGACCTTCTAACTCGGCCAGTTTTAATTCGTTTTCGGAGAAGCTTTTTTCCAGCCGTTCCGAACGCGCTTCCTCGCGCTTAATACGATTTTGCGTGCGCGTTAGAACCGCTTTTTGCTGGTTACGGTTTTTTCGGAAATCCGCTTCCCGCTTATCAAACTCCGCATTGTCTTTCACTCTGCCTTGGCGAACTTGCTCGAGCAATTGTTGCAAGGTGACGGCGTTCGCATCGGCTATGGGCTTGGCGTTTTGAGCCTGAGCCGCGCCCAGAGACGCGATAGAAAAAGCTGCAATCAGGGAGAGCATAGGTAGTTTTAGGGTTTTAAAGTTTTTCATCATAACCTCCTATTTCTCATCCGCCGGGGCGCCGAGCGTCACCGGTATAACCAGCAAATCAGGGGCTGCTTGTTGTTTGGCAATGCGCAAGGCGGCGCGCAATTGGCTATCGAAATCACCGTCTAGGTCAACGAAACTTTTCGACGCCTGGCTCCAAGCCCCGCTCTCGTCGGCGTCGAGCGTTTGATAAATTAACGCCACCCGACCAACACGTAAAAAAGCCACCGTGCGCGCTTCACCATTTATTTCCATCTCGCCTTCATAGGCCTCTAACGTGCGGCCATATTCATTTTCTATTTCATAGGCTTCAAGGATTTTACGATATTTCTCTGCCGGATTGGCGTCCGAGCGATCCATCAAAGCGCGCAAAGATTGCACACGCGCGCGACGCTCCCCTATGAGGAATGGCACATCTAAATCAACAAATTGGTCGAGCGCCTCAATCATCCGAAACATCAAAGGCACGATGGTCCGATCTACATGAGTGACATCCTCTATTTGCTGACGCACGGAGATCATCTCAGATTTTTGCGCGATAATTAACTTGTCGAGCTGCGCGTTATATTCGCGCAATGCCGTCAACTGCTTCACGGCAGCGCGATAATCGCGGGTGATTTGGTCCGTTTCATCATCCAGCTTATTGATGCGGGTTTGTGAAGCCGCGCCGTCGGTCGTCGCAGCTTGCGCGGTCTGAGTCACGCTCTGTAAGGATTGCGCCATGGCGGGGGAGGCCAAAACCGACAGAAGAAAGCAGACCACCCAATATTTCGCTAAATTTGTCATCGTCTTTGCCTTCTAGTCTCACTCGTTAAATTAGGTTGGCTCGTTAAATTAGGTTGGCTCGTTAAATCGAGCAGGAGGTACCCTTTCATCTCACCATGCGTTCCACTATATCACAAGCTCGCACGACTTGTTTTCTAGGCGGCGCAGGTTAAGTTGAAAACTATAAAAGAGCCTCAGGAGAAATGCCATGAAAGCGTTAATCGTTTCCGATCTATTGGACGACTTTGCCGGATGCGCCGTGCAAGAAATAGAGAGCCCAAAAGCTGAGGCTGGCCAAGTGGTCGTGCGCCTACGCGCCGCCGCTTTGGGGTTTCCTGATTTACTGATGACCCACGGCGGCTATCAACATAAGCCCGCCCTGCCCTTTACCCCGGGCATGGAAGGCGCAGGCGAAATTATAGCGCTTGGCGCGGGCGTCAGCGATTGGGTCATCGGCGAGCGCGTGGTTGTGGGCGGGCTTGGCACCATGGCCGAAGAAATGGCCGTGCCGACAGCTGTTTTGCGAAAAATCCCAGATAATCTCGATTTTAAAACCGCGGCCGCCACAGGCTCCGCTTATTTGACGGCCTATGTTTCTTTGGTGCGGCGCGCCTATTTGCAAGCCGATGAATGGGTTCTGGTGCATGGCGCAGCGGGGGGCGTTGGGCTGGCAGCCGTTGATTTGGCTAAACATATGGGCGCCAAAGTCATCGCCACCGCCTCCTCGGCGGAGAAACTGGCCATCGTGCAAAATAAATATGCCCCCGACGCAGTGCTCAATATCAACGACGGGTTTCGCACCCAAGTAAAACAGATAACTGGCGGCGGCGCCGATGTGATTTACGATCCCGTGGGCGGCGATGTGTTTGACGAAAGCGTACGCTGCATTGCTTGGGGCGGACGACTATTGGTGGTCGGTTTTGCGTCAGGGCGCATCCCAGATATTTCGGTCAATATGCCTTTGATCAAAGGTTTTTCTGTGGTCGGCGTCAGAGCTGGCGAATTTGGCCGCCGCGACCCCGAAAAGGGCCACGAAAACCAAGCCACGATTTGGAAGCTGGCGGCAGAGGGCAAAATCAGCCCACATGTCCACACCACCTTGCCGCTAGAGCAATGGCGCGAAGCCTTCCGTCAGATGCAAGAGCGCGAAGTGGTTGGACGAATTATCATCGACCCGTCTTTATGACCCGTCTTTATGGCCCGTCTTTATAAAGCCACCTAAAGCCCGAACAATTGGTTGACGATATGTTGCGCCGCTTCTTGGGCACTCATCTGAGCGGTATTGACCCGAATATCTGGATTGAGCGGCGGCTCGTATGGGCTATCGATACCCGTGAAGTTTTTCAACTCACCCGCACGGGCCTTTTTATATAAGCCTTTGACGTCGCGCTGCTCGGCCACCTCTAGCGGCGTATCGACAAAAATCTCGATAAATTCGCCTTCGGGCAGCATCTCGCGCACCATGTCACGCTCGGCTCTAAACGGCGAAATAAAGGCGCTGAGTACAATCAGACCCGCATCAACCATAAGCTTAGACACTTCTCCAATGCGGCGAATATTTTCCACGCGGTCGGCATCGGTAAAGCCCAAGTCTTTGTTCAATCCGTGGCGCACATTATCGCCATCCAGTAAAAACGTATGTCGGTTCATCGTGTGCAGAATTTTTTCTAGCTCATTGGCAATCGTCGATTTTCCAGAGCCAGACAAGCCAGTGAACCATAGCAAAAGCGGTTTCTGATTTTTTAACTGCGCATGGGCATTGCGATCGATATCCGTGGCCTGCCAATGAATATTATCGGCGCGGCGCAAACTAAAATGCAAAAGTCCGGCCGCTACCGTCGCGTTGGACATTTTATCGATGAGCACAAAACTTCCCAGAGCGCGGTTTTCGGCATAAGGCGCAAAGCTGATTTTCTGGGTCGTGGAGATTTCCACAACGCCAATGGCATTTAGCTCCAGTGTTTTGGTTGCCAGATGCTCCATCGTATTGACGTTGACCTGATATTTAGGGGTTTGCACACTGGCCGCAACCGTTTGCGTGCCTATTTTCATCTCATACGAACGCCCAGGCAAAAGAGCTTCTTCGTCCATCCAAATGAGGGTCGCCTCAAAGCGGTCGGCGACGGCGGGAGGATTATCGGCAGTGGCGATAATATCGCCACGCGAGCAATCAATTTCCGTATCCAAAGTCAGCGTAACCGATTGGCCAGCCACTGCCTCATCCAGCCTTTGCTCGGTTCCATCCTTAGCCATGGTGACGATGGATTTAATGGTAGAATTTTTACCCGAAGGCACCACACGAATGGCATCTCCTGGCGCCACACGACCGGTCGCGATGAGGCCGCTGAAGCCGCGAAAATCAAGATTGGGGCGGTTAACCCACTGCACTGGCATCGCAAAACTTGCGGCCTGTGCGGCTTCTTGTTGCAACTCAACGCTCTCCAAATGTGGCAGCAAAGCCGAGCCTTGATACCAAGCCATATTGTCCGAGTTTTGCGTGACATTATCGCCCGCCAGACCCGATAGAGGAATGGCCGTGAAAGCTTTCATGCCAAGGCCATCCGCAAAGTCGCGATATTGGCTCACAATTTCGTCGAAACGGGCTTGGTCATAATCCACCAAATCCATTTTATTAACCGCCAGCACGATATGTTGAATACCCAGCAGATGCGCCAGATAGGAATGGCGTCGGGTCTGGGTTAAAATGCCTTGGCGCGCATCAATAAGAATAACCGCCAAATCTGCCGTCGAGGCACCGGTTACCATGTTGCGGGTATATTGTTCATGACCTGGTGTATCGGCGACGATGAATTTGCGTTTTTCGGTCGCAAAAAACCGATAGGCCACATCAATGGTAATGCCTTGTTCTCGCTCGGCGGCCAACCCGTCGACTAGAAGCGCGAAATCAATTTCTTGGCCTTGCGTGCCAAGCTTTTTACTGTCGGCTTCGAGGCTGGCCAATTGGTCTTCGAAAATCATTTTGCTGTCATACAAAAGCCGGCCAATGAGGGTGGACTTGCCATCGTCAACACTGCCGCAAGTAATAAAGCGCAGCATAGATTTGTGCTGATGCAACTCCAAATAGGCGTCGATATCTTCGCCAATCAGTGCCTCGGTTTCATATATTGGGGGGGTAAGCTCAGACATTAGAAATACCCTTCCTGCTTTTTCTTTTCCATCGAGGCAGACGCATCATGGTCAATGGCGCGGCCTTGGCGTTCGGAGGTCGTCGTCAGCAACATTTCTTGGATGACCTCCGACAGGTTCGTCGCCTCGCTTTCTACCGCGCCAGTAAGCGGGTAGCAGCCGAGGGTGCGAAACCGAATGGAGCGCATCTCGGGCGTCTCGCCATCGCGCAAAGGAAAACGCTCGTCATCGACCATCAGCAACATGCCATCGCGCTCAACCGTGGGGCGCGGCGCGGCGAAATAAAGCGGCACAATTTCGATATTTTCCAATTGGATATATTGCCAAATATCTAGCTCCGTCCAATTCGACATCGGGAAAACCCGCAAGCTCTCGCCCTTGGCTTTTTTGGCGTTATATAAATTCCATAATTCCGGCCGCTGGTTTTTGGGGTCCCAGCGATGGTCAGCTGAGCGGAACGAGAACACGCGTTCTTTGGCGCGCGATTTTTCTTCGTCGCGGCGCGCGCCGCCAAAGGCCGCATCAAAACCATATTTATCGAGGGCTTGTTTGAGGCCTTCGGTTTTCCACATATCTGTGTGCAGGCCACCATGGTCAAAGGGATTAATACCTTGGGCTTGGGCTTCTGGGTTTTTATGCACCAGCAATTCCATGCCTGCCTCTTGGGCCGCTTTTTCGCGCAAAGCATACATGGCCTTAAATTTCCAGGTCGTGTCGACGTGGAGCAGCGGAAACGGCGGCGGCGATGGAAAGAAAGCTTTTTTGGCGACATGCAGCATGGCCGCGCTGTCTTTGCCGACCGAATACAGCATGACAGGCTTTTCCGCCTGCGCCGCAATCTCGCGCATAATGTGGATGCTTTCCGCTTCCAGTCTTTGCAAATGGGTTAGCCGTGAAGGGGGTAACTCGCTCATGCTGTTGCCTTTACCGTTGCCTTTATCCGTTTCTCAGGCGGTACTTTCAGGCCGCTCCTATGCAGCCAATCCCCGCTCTATGGAGCGAGTGGTAGCCCAAAAAAGTTCTAAGTTCAAACGCTTATCGGTTATTTTACAATATTTTTTTATAAATATTTTTAATTTACATTTTATAATGTATTATTAAAGCCATCCAACCCGTCCCTGCTTGCCGGGCCATGAGGGTAACCCATGATTTTTCTCCTCTTTGGCGTCAGATATGGCTGGTGATTTGACTTGACTTAAGGGTTTTCCCTTGTATATTCGCCGCTCAGCAGCCAGAAAGCCCGCTTTTTGGTAGACGCTTATGGATAATAGTCCTCTCGGGGACCTTAACTTTACGGATTTGAACCATGTATGCAGTAATTCGCACCGGCGGCAAACAATACCGCGTCGCAAAAGACGATGTCATCGCCATTGAGCGTGTTGACGGCCAGGCCGGTGATAAAATTAAATTCGACGAAGTTTTAATGCTCGGCGAAGACGGCAAAGCCCCAAGCATTGGCGAGCCAATTGTGAAAGGCGCTAGCGTAACAGCGGAAGTGCTGGAGCAAGGCCGTGCCGATAAAATTACCGTGATTAAATTCCGTCGTCGGAAAAACTATCACCGCACCAAAGGACACCGTCAGCACGAGACGGTTTTAAAAATTACAAACATCTCTGCCAAGGCTGCCGCTAAAAAGGCCGCGCCGAAAGCAGAAGAAGCCCCTTCAGACGAAGCGGCAAGCTAGGAGCAGTATCTCATGTCGACAAAAAAAGCTGGTGGCTCATCCCGTAACGGTCGCGATTCCGCGGGCCGTCGTCTTGGCGTCAAAAAATATGGCGGCGAGCATGTCATTCCTGGAAACATTATTATTCGTCAACGCGGAACCAAATGGCACCCGGGCGAAAATGTAGGCATTGGTAAAGATCACACTATTTTTGCTGTGGTCGAAGGCAATGTAACCTATAGCCAAGCGCGCGGTAATCGTACGGTCGTTTCCGTAAGCCCGCTGGCTGAAGCCGCAGAATAAAGGGTCGCTAGCGCTGCCCTCCTTAATTGGGTTGGGCCGCAAGCTACGCTTAAAAAATTAGGGAGATGGCCTTATCTAGGCCTCTCCTTTTTTCGTTTCAGGCCCAAAGCTTTACCGCTTCTCGTTTTTGGACGAGCGCGTTAGGGTAGATCCAAGGTTTAAAGTAAGACTAAAGACAACGCGTAAGGAATTGGAACCGATGAAATTTCTCGACCAAGCCAAAGTCTATATCCGCTCCGGCGATGGCGGAGCGGGCTGTATTTCGTTTCGCCGCGAAGCCTATGTTGAATATGGCGGCCCCGATGGCGGCGATGGCGGTCGCGGTGGCGATATCCGCGTCGAATGCGTGGATGGACTGAACACGCTCATCGATTATCGCTATCAACAGCATTTCAAAGCCGGCACAGGCACCCATGGTATGGGCCGAAACCGCACAGGCGGCGACGGCGAAGATAAAGTCTTGCGCGTCCCCGTCGGTACGCAAATTTTTGGGGAGGACAATGAGACCCTGCTCGCAGATTTGACCGAAGTCGGCCAAGTTATCACGCTGGCGACGGGCGGCAATGGCGGCTTTGGCAATACGCATTTTAAAGGGCCGGTCAATCAATCGCCGCGCCACGCCAACCCTGGCCTCGAAGGCCGCGAGGCTTGGATTTGGCTGCGCCTGAAACTGATCGCCGATGTCGGCCTTTTGGGGCTACCCAATGCAGGTAAATCGACGTTACTGTCGAGCATCAGTCGGGCCCGACCCAAGATTGCCGATTATCCTTTCACCACATTGCACCCTAATTTGGGGGTCGTGGGCGCACCTGAACGCAAGGGAGGGCGCGAATTTGTGATGGCTGATATTCCGGGCCTCATCGCTGGCGCTTCGGAAGGCGCAGGCCTAGGGCATCGGTTTTTGGGCCATGTCGAGCGCTGCACAGCGCTTTTGCACCTAATTGATGCAACCCAAGACAATATCGCGGAAAGCTATTTGACCATTCGCGGAGAATTAGCCGCCTATGATGATGGCCTTGCTGCCAAGCAAGAAGTGGTGGCGCTGACCAAATGTGATGCGCTTATCCCAGAGATAATCGAGGAGCAAAGAGCCGCTTTGGCGCAAGTTTGCGATGCGCCGGTTCTGGCAATTTCCTCGGTCTCGAAAGAAGGGCTGCAAGACCTTTACGATAGATTGCTGGGTCTCATTGATGCCGCCAAACTTCCTAGTTTAGAGGGAGCCCAAGAGGCGGCTTGGCACCCCTTACGCGAAGCCGAATAAAGAAAGAAGTGAGGAAGCGATGCGTATCGAAATACAAACCGCAACAACTTTGGTTCTCAAAATCGGTTCGTCCCTGCTGCTCAGCCAAACCGATGAAGACACCCAAGGCTTGAACGTTGAATGGCTGGCCGCTATGGCCAGCGATATTGCGGACGCGCGCGCCAAAGGACAAAAAATCATCGTCGTGACCTCTGGTGCTTTGGCGCTGGGCTGCGCCAAATTAAACCTTCAACGCCAAGATTTAAATGTGGCGCAAAGCCAAGCCGCTTCGGCAACAGGCCAAATTGAATTGGTGCGTGGCTGGCAAGCAGCCCTGGGCGCCCATGGGATAACCACCGCCCAAGTTTTATTAACCGCTGAGGACACCGAACAGCGCCGACGCTATTTAAATGCGCGCCAAACCCTCAATGCGCTTCTGGATATGGGCGCCATTCCGATTATTAATGAGAATGACACTTTGGCCACGCAAGAGCTGCGCTATGGCGACAATGATCGTTTGGCGGCGCGCGTGGCGGCCATGGTTTCGGCCGATTGCCTTGTGTTGTTCAGCGATATCGATGGGCTTTACACCGCCAATCCACAAGACACAGATACGGCAGAATTTTTAGATGTGGTGGAAGAAATTACGCCCGAAATTACGGCCATGGCCGGGCCTAGTGGCTCGCAACATGGCTCGGGCGGCATGGTGACTAAATTGCAAGCGGGCGAAATTGCCCAAAGCGCCGGATGTCATATGGTGCTAGCCAGTGGCCGCGGGCTATCGCCGCTCCGGGCCTTGGCACAAGGCGCGCGCTCGACGCTGTTTCGCGCCCGTGCCAACCCTTTAACGGCGCGCAAAAATTGGATTGCCAGCACGTTGCATCCCTCCGGCGCCGTCCATTTGGATGCTGGGGCTGTGCGCGCCTTGGCGGCTGGAAATTCGCTGCTGCCGGTCGGCATCCAAAGTCTTGAGGGCGAGTTTGAGCGCGGCGATTGCTTGTCGATTATCGCCCCCGACGGGCAAGAGATTGCGCGTGGCCTTAGCGCTTATGCCAGCTCCGAGGCCCGTTTGATTATCGGCAAAGACAGCAAAGCCATTGCCGCTTTGCCAGACGTCGAGCAATATAATCTAGAGCGCACCGAAATGGTGCATCGCGATGATATGGTACTGATGACGACCGCCAGTGGAGAGCTAAAATGAGCGATATAAAATCCCTAGAGACCCAAATGTTGCGCCTCGGCAGCCAAGCTAAATTAGCCGCTCGCCAATTAGCGATTGCCCCCAGCGCCCAAAAAGACGCAGCCCTGCAAAACGCCGCCAATGAGCTGCGCGCCGATGCCGCCAATATTATTGCGGCCAACCAAAAAGATTTGCATCTGGCTCAAAACCAAGATGTGGGCGCCGCCCGTCTCGACCGCATTATGCTGGACGAAGCCCGCCTCGAAGGCATTGCCAAAGCGCTAGAAGCCATCGTCAAGCTCCCGGACCCCGTTGGGGATGTGATGGCCAATTGGCAGGTTGAAAGTGGGCTGGATATCTCTCGCGTGCGCGTGCCTTTGGGCGTTATTGGGGTGATTTATGAAAGCCGCCCCAATGTGACCGCCGATGCGGCAGCGCTTTGTTTGAAGTCAGGCAATGCGGTTATTTTGCGCGGCTCGTCTGAAATTCAAAACTCAGCGCGCCTTATTCATGCGTGTTTTTCGCGCGCGCTAAAAGCGGCTGGGTTAAACGAACATTGCGTCCAAATTGTCGACACGCCAGACCGCGCAGCTGTGGGCATGATGCTGGCGGGCCTCGGCGACACGGTGGATGTGATTGTGCCGCGTGGCGGCAAAGGGTTGGTGGGGCGCGTGCAGGAAGAAGCACGGGTTCCGGTTTTTGCGCATTTGGACGGCGTTTGTCATGTTTATGTCGAAGCGGCGAGCGATTTGGATATGGCGCGCGAGATTGTCGTGAATGCGAAAATGCGGCGCACCGGAATTTGCGGCGCGGCTGAAACGCTTTTGGTCGATGCAAAATGTGCGGATACGCATTTAAAGCCGCTACTGGAAGCACTTCTAGATGCCGGTTGCGCGGTGCGCGGCGATGCGCAGGCGCAAAACGCGGATGCGCGCGTAACGCCTGCCGTCGAGCAAGATTGGTACGAAGAATATTTGGACGCGATTATTGCCGTCAAAGTGGTGCAAGGATTGGACGAAGCCGTGGCGCATATCGCGCAATATGGCTCGGGCCACACGGAAGCCATTGTCAGCGACGACGCCGAGAAAGCGGCTGAATTTTTAAACCGCGTCGATAGCGCCATTGTTATGCATAATGCCTCGACCCAATTTGCCGATGGCGGCGAATTTGGCATGGGCGCGGAAATTGGTATTGCTACGGGGCGCTTTCATGCGCGCGGCCCTGTGGGGCTAGAACAATTGACTAGCTTTAAATATGCCGTGCGGGGGCACGGCGAGACGCGGCCTAAGTAGAGCCACGCGGCCTAAGTAGAGCCAAACGCGGCCTGAATAAGCGCAAAGAGAGGATGTGAGGGTAAGTATGTGAAGGTGCAGCCATTTTTAAGCTCTGGTCAGACCATCGCCCTTTTTGGCGGCAGTTTTGACCCGCCCCATGCTGGCCATCGCTTGGTAGCCGAAGCCGCCCTGTCGACCCTTGGGGTAGATTACATATGGTGGATGGTGAGCCCGCAAAACCCATTGAAAACCAATGCCGCCAACGAGCTAAAAGCGCGCCTTAGCGCAACCCGTGACTTGGCCAAACACGCCCAATTTCATGTCGACGCCATAGAGGCCGAGTTGGGCACGCAATATGCCATCGACACGGTGCGAGCTTTGAAAGCCCGCCACCCTGACGTGCGTTTTATCTGGCTGCTGGGCGCCGATAATTTGAGCCAAATGCATCAATGGAAAGATTGGCAAAGCCTGATGCGGGAGATACCCGTGGCGGTCTATCCGCGCGGCGACGACCTTCGCGCAGCGCTCGAGGCCCCGGCAGCAATGGCTTTTTTAGAAGCCCAATTGCCCAGCGATGCGGCCAGCCAATTGAAAACCAAAGCGGCGCCCGCTTGGGTTCTATTGGAGGGTGAGTTGTCGCCGCTTTCTTCCACCGCGTTGCGTAACCGACAAGCGGGCAAGTAAAGACAATTGAACTTTGACCCTAACTATGGTTAGACTGCGCGAACACTGAATCATCAGTAATTTTGCGTATAGCAAAGCGAGGAAACCGCTCTGAGCGACACGAAGCCAATGGCAAAAAGCAAGCAACCCGGTCTGGATGACGGCGTGCTTCATGATATGGTTCTGACCAGTCTAGACGACGATCTGGCGCAGGATATTGTCACCATCGATTTAAACGGTAAAACAGCGCTGGCCGACCATATGGTGGTTGCCACGGGGCGCTCGAAACGCCACGTCGCCGCTTTGGCCGACCACTTGCAACGCAAGCTGAAAGCAGCTGGGCAAAAAGACATTCGCACCGAAGGTCAAACTACCGGCGATTGGGTATTGGTCGATGCGGGCGATGTCGTGGTGCATATTTTCCGCGCCGAAGTTCGCGAGTTCTACGCGCTAGAAAAAATGTGGGCCACCGATGCTGAACTGGTTTCCTATTCCCCCGATAATCCGCCCAAAAAAGCGGATTAAAGGCCGTGAAACTGTCGGTCTTGGCGGTCGGACAAATGCGTGGCCAAAAGGAAGCGCCCCTGTTTGACACCTATGCGGCACGCATCTCAAAGACCGGACGCGCCCTCGCCCTCGACGGATTGGGCGTCACGGAAATAAAAGATCAAGCCGGCGCCAATAGCAAAATAGAAGATGCCCTAGCCGCTGCCCCCAATGCTTTTGTGGTGGCGCTGGATGAACGCGGCAAATCTTTGGCCAGCCGAGCCTTTGCGGAAAAGCTGGCGCATTGGCGCGATGATGGCACGCGCGAGGTAATTTTTGTGCTGGGCGCCGCCGATGGCCTGTCAGAGACCCTTCGCCAACGCGCCAATATGCTAATTGCGCTGGGGCCGATGACTTGGCCGCATATTTTGGCACGCGTTTTATTGGCCGAACAAATTTGGCGAGCCATTTCCATTTTGGCCAACCACCCTTATCATCGGGATTGATGATACGCGCGCGCAAAATTTCAAACCTTATGGCAGCCCTGCTTTGCTTCGCTGTCTGCCTGCCCCTGTCGCCTGTTTGGGGCCAAGATAAGCTGCAAAAGTTAAACGCCTTATCGGATGAAATTAAAGACCGCAAAGCCCGCCAAGCTGAATTACAGGCCGCCGCCGAAGCTTTGAAAGTGCAGCAGCGCGCTTTGCGAAAACGCATCATTGCCCTAGCCAAAGACCTACAAAACATCGATGCGGAGCGTGACCGATTGGAGACTCGGTTGAGCGAATTAGCTGTCACGGAAAACCAATTAGATGAAGACCTGCAAAGAGACCGCGCCGCGCTCTCAAAGCTGCTAGCCGGCTTGCAAGCCATGCAACAACAACCCGCGCCTGCGTTTGCGGTTCATGCCGAGGACGCGCTGGACGCCGTGCAAGGCGCCTTGGTGATGAGTGCCATTGTGCCCGGCATGGAGGCGCGAGCGGGCCAATTGCGCGATCAATTAACCGAGCTATCGGCCATTCGTCGCCGCATGGACAAGCAATCTAGGGCTCTGATTGTCGCTGAACAGGACGCCGCCACCGCACGCAAAGACATGAACACGGCGATTGCCCAAAAAGCCCGCGACGAGGTAAAAGCCCGTAAGGAAGCGCGGCTCGAAGCCCAAGCCATTGCTAAATTAGTGCGCGAAGCGCGTGATTTACGAGATTTGACACAACGGTTACAAAAGCGACAAAAATCCAAACCGGTCGCGCGCAGCGGAACTTTTGGGCGCGCGCGAGGCCTATTGCCCCTGCCCGTGGCTGGCCAAGTGACCCGCGGCTTTGGAGAGAAAAATGAGAACGGTGTCTCCCAACAAGGCGTCTCGATTAGTGCGCGAGCGGGCGCGCAAATTACCGCGCCTTACGATGCTCAAGTCCTCTACAGCGGGCCGTTTCGCCAATATGGCGGCATTATTATTTTGGGCGTTGCTGGCGGCTATCAAATGATTTTGGCCGGACTAGAAGAAGTTCAGGGTTTTGTTGGCCAAGAGATATTAGCAGGCGAGCCGATCGGCACCCTATTGGATGAAAATCAACAATTGGGGTCTGGGTCTTCTGGCCGCAGTCAGCTATATATGGAGTTACGATATAAAGGGGAACCGATTGACCCCACGCCTTGGTTGAAATCATAAATCGGGCTCTTGATGAGCTGGAAACGGAAAACTTATGAACCTGCCCCTTTTTGCTAGTCTTCGCACGCTCAGCTGCGCCGCCCTGATGACAGCCACGCTTTGCATGGCGCCAGCGCTGGCCGACCGTACAGATGAAAAAGAGCTATACGAACAACTCACTTTATTCGGAGATGTTCTCGAGCAAGTGCGCCGCAATTATGTCGATGCGCCTTCGGACAAAGAACTCATCGAGGCGGCTTTATCTGGCTTGATGACATCGCTCGACCCGCATTCGTCTTACTTGCCGCCCAAAGGTTTTGAGGACATGCAGGTGGAAACCAAGGGCGAATTTGGTGGACTGGGCATTGAAGTGACCATGGAAAATGGACTGGTGAAAGTCATCGCGCCGATCGATGAGACCCCGGCCAGTCGGGCGGGCATGCGCCCCAATGATTTGATTGCGGAGCTAGACGGAAAGCCGATTATGGGGCTGACCTTGACACAAGCCGTTGAGTTGATGCGCGGTGAAAAAGGCAAGCCCATCACCCTCACAGTTTTGCGCGAGGGCGAAGATGAGCCGCTCGAGATTACCATCGTGCGCGACACCATTCGCATTCGCGCCGTCCGCACCCGCATAGAGGGGCCCGACAAAAACATCGGCTATATTCGACTGACGACGTTTAACCAGCAGACCACAAAAAATTTAAAGAAAGCCTTCAACGAGCTGCCCGCACAAATTGGCAAAGACAATCTGGCTGGCTACATCCTTGACCTTCGCAATAACCCAGGCGGGCTGTTGCGCGAGGCTATTTCAGTTTCCGATACGATGCTGGAAAAAGGCGAAATTGTCTCGACCCGCGGCCGCAATGAAGACGATAGCTCGCGCTTTAGCGCTCGGCGTGGCGACATGGCAAGTGGGTATCCTATCGTCGTGATGATTAACGGCGGCTCTGCCTCCGCTGCCGAGATTGTTGCCGGCGCCTTACAAGACCATCACCGGGGTGTGATTATGGGCACCCAAAGTTTTGGCAAAGGGTCTGTGCAATCGATTATGCCACTGCCTAACTCGGGCGCTTTGCGGATGACTACGGCGCGCTATTTCACGCCGTCGGGTCGTTCCATCCAAGCCAAGGGCATTACGCCAGATATTATTGCCGAGCAACAATTGCCGGAAGACTTAAAAGACCGCAAAGGCCGGCGCGAGTCGGATTTGCGCGGCGCTTTGGATGGCCAGAACATCGATGGAAAATCCAATCAAAAAGGCAAAAAGAAAAAGCGTCGTAATGCCGTTGCTTTCATTCCGCCAGAGCCGAAAGACGACAAGCAATTGTCTCGGGCTGTGGACTTATTGCTTGGGCTACACAAAGCCAAAGCCGAGTTTGAACCTGCTTCTTGAGATTATTTGATGAGTTACGCTGTTCCTAATTACTCGGATGACCACCCGGCTCAAGCCTTGGCCTATCGGCCTTGTGTGGGCATTGCTTTGTTCAATCGTGAGGGGCGAGTGTGGAGTGGCAAAAGGCGTGCCGATACATTACCCGAGACGGCTCCCCCATGGCAATTGCCCCAAGGGGGTATCGACGATGGCGAAACGCCCTTGGCGGCGGCTTATCGGGAATTAGCCGAAGAAACCGGGGTTACCAAGGCAAAACTAATCTATGAGCTACCAGATTGGCTGCCCTATGATTTGCCGGAGGCTTTGATCGGGTCTGCCCTCAAAGGGCGGTTTCGGGGCCAGAAACAGAAATGGTTCGCGATGCAATTTTTGGGGTCGGACAGCGAGATTAACCTGACCTCGCATAGCCAAATCGAATTTGATGAATGGCAATGGCGCCCGCTATCGGAATGTGCTGCCATGGTGATTGATTTTAAAAAACCAATTTATACTGAGCTGGATCGGCGCCTCGCCTTTCTTGGCGGAATTCAGAGTTAACATGCAAACCCTGCCGGTCATCGACTTTCATGCTTTCGCGCCAGATGGGCGAAGGGGAAGCGATGCGGCCCGCCAAGACATCGCCGATGCCATTGGAACGGCGTGCCGAGAGAACGGCTTTTTTCTGCTCGCCAACCATGGCCTGAAAGCGCCCGTTATAGAGGCGGCGTTTACGCAAGCGGCGAGATTTTTTGACCTCCCGATTGCGCAAAAGCAAGAAATCAACATCGAAAAATCGGCCTGCCATCGAGGCTGGTTTGGCCATGGCCAAGAAGTTTTGGACGGGGAAACGCAAAGCCAAGGCGACGACAAAGAAGGGTTGAAAATAGGCCGAGATTTGGCCACCGACCACCCGCAGGTGAAAGCCGGAATGGCGTTGCATGGCCCCAACCAATGGCCAAGCGAGGCCGCGGGTGGCGCCGCATTTAAGGCGGCTATGCAGGCGATTTACCAAGACTGCGAAGCCCTCTCGCGTCAACTCATGCAGGCATTTGCCCTGTCGCTGGGTCTGCAAGCGTCGCATTTTGACCCTTGGCTTCAGTTGCCGATGGCCACATTAGCGCCTTTACGATATCCGCCCATGCGCGAGGAGGATGTATTGGGCGCGGGCGCCCATACAGATTTTGGCTGTTTAACCCTATTGTTGCAATGCGATGAAGCGGGCTTAGAAGTGCGGAGCCCCCATGGGGAATGGATGGCGATACCCGCCTCTCGGGAACATTTGGTGGTGAACATTGGCGATATGATGGCCCGTTGGACCAATGATAGATATGCGTCAACGCGGCACCGTGTGGTTAATCGCTCGGGCAAAACGCGCCACTCGATGGCCTATTTTTTCGACCCAGATGCCACGGCAGATTTATCCCCCCTCCCCAATTGCTTGCGGGAAGGCGAAGGGCGGCACTATGAAGATGCGACCGCCTTGGAACATTTACTGATGAAGATTGAACAAAGTTTTGAATACCGGCAGGAGCGCTAAATGAAGTCTTTTATCTTGACCCTTTCGTGCCCAGACCGTCCCGGAATTGTGGCCGCGATTACCCAAATTCTGGCGCAACAGGCTCTCAATATTGTCGAAAGCCAACAATATGGCGCCCCCGAGACTGGACAGTTTTTTATGCGTATCGGCTTTGAAGGAGATACCACTTGCGAACACGTGCAAGACCTATTGGCTGACACAGCGTCTGAATTTGACATGAATTTACAAGTCGGCGATGCGACGGCGCGCCCGCGCGTTCTCATTTTACTGTCCAAATTCGACCATTGCTTGATTGATCTAATTTACCGCCAGCAAGTCGGCAGTTTGAAAATGCAGATTGCGGGGATTGCCTCTAACCACGAAACCGGCCGCCATTGGGCGCAGGATGCGGGGCTGGCTTATCACACGCTTGGAGGGCGGGACGCCAAACAAGATAATGAAGCCAAATTAGACGCTTTGATTGCCGATGAGAAAATCGACCTAGTTATTCTTGCCCGCTACATGCAAGTGCTGACGCCCGACTTTGTAGCCCGCCATAGCGGACGTATCATCAATATTCATCATAGCTTCCTCCCCAGTTTCAAAGGCGCAGAACCCTATAGTCAGGCGCACAAACGCGGCGTAAAAATCATCGGGGCGACGGCGCATTTTGTGACGGCAGATTTAGATGAAGGCCCAATTATCACCCAAGGCGTCGAGCCGGTGCGCCATGATATGGATGTTGCCAGCTTTATTGATGTGGGCCGCGATACGGAGCGACGCGCCCTAGCGCGTGCCGTTCGCTTGCTTACGGAACGACGGGTGTTTTTAAACGGCAATAAAACCGTAGTCTTCGAATAGGCATAAAAAAGGCGCCACTTCTTACGAAGCGCGCCAATTTTAAATCCGGTCGCGAAAGGTTAAGCCTCTTGGGCCGCCCCTTCGCCAATGGTTTCGGCCAAGACGGTTACCCCTTGCGGCGTTACGTCGACAAAACCACCGTCGAGCGTGAACTCTTGGGTTTTGCCATCGTTTTCTATGACCAGAGTTCCGGCACGGATCATGGCCATAACTGGGCTGTGATTTGGCAGAACGCCGAAGTCACCTTCCGCACCCGGTATTTGAACACCGTCGACTCTTGCGGAAAACACCAGCTTTTCGGGGCTTACCAAGTCAAATTGTAGTTTATCGGCCATTGTATTTCCTAACCCGAAATCGCTTTAGGCGGCTTCCGCTGCCATGGCTTCTGCTTTGGCAATCGCATCTTCGATGGTACCCACCATGTAGAAGGCAGCTTCTGGCAGGTGGTCATAATCGCCAGCGCACAAACCTTTAAAGCCTTTAATGGTATCGGCCAAATCGACCAGAATGCCGGGCGAGCCAGTGAAAATTTCGGCCACGTGGAACGGCTGAGACAAGAAACGCTCGATTTTACGCGCGCGGTTCACGACCAGCTTATCTTCTTCCGACAACTCGTCCATGCCCAGAATAGCAATAATATCTTGCAACGATTTGTAACGCTGCAGAATTTCTTGCACTTCGCGCGCCACGCCATAATGCTCATCGCCAACAACGCGAGGCTCCAGAATACGGCTGGTTGAATCGAGCGGATCCACGGCAGGATAAATACCTTTTTCCGAGATCGCACGCGACAGAACCGTCGTCGCATCCAAGTGAGCAAACGAGGCGGCAGGTGCCGGATCGGTCAAATCATCGGCCGGCACGTAAATCGCTTGCACCGACGTAATCGAGCCTTTGTTGGTTGTGGTAATGCGCTCTTGCAACTGACCCATGTCGGTCGCCAGAGTTGGCTGATAGCCCACAGCAGAAGGAATACGACCCAAGAGAGCCGACACTTCTGAGCCCGCTTGCGTAAAGCGGAAAATATTATCGACGAAGAATAATACGTCCTGGCCTTCATCGCGGAAGTTCTCCGCAACCGTCAGACCGGTCAAAGCCACACGGGCACGCGCTCCGGGAGGCTCGTTCATTTGGCCATAAACCAGCGCACATTTGGAACCAGCACCGCCTTTTTCGACGTTCACGCCACTTTCAATCATTTCCCAGTAAAGGTCATTACCTTCGCGGGTACGCTCGCCCACACCGGCGAATACCGAGTAGCCACCGTGCGCTTTAGCCACGTTGTTAATCAATTCCATAATCAAAACGGTTTTACCCACGCCCGCACCACCGAAGAGGCCAATTTTACCGCCCTTCGCGTAAGGGGCCAGCAGATCTACCACTTTAATACCAGTTACCAGCAATTCGCTTTCGGTGGACTGCTCAACAAACTCAGGCGCTTCTTGGTGAATGCCGCGGGTTTGGGTTGCGTCTACCGGGCCTGCTTCATCTACCGGCTCGCCGATAACATTGATGATGCGTCCCAAAGTGGCTTCGCCTACGGGAACGGTAATCGCCGTGCCTGTGTCGGTGACGGCTTGGCCGCGCACACAACCTTCTGTGCTATCCATCGCGATGGTACGAACCGTACGCTCGCCCAAATGCTGGGCAACTTCCAAAACCAAGCGGTTGCCGTTATTATCGGTTTCCAGCGCGTTTAGAATTTGCGGCAATTCGCCGTCAAATTGTACGTCTACTACAGCGCCAATTACTTGGCTGATTTTACCTGTTGAAGCCATAATTTTGTCCTCGTGCTCTTTCTATCTCGATAGCGCTTTTGGCGCTGACGTCTTTAAAGCGCTTCTGCGCCGGAAATAATCTCAATCAATTCTTTGGTAATTTGGGCCTGACGCGATCGGTTGTAAGTAATGCTTAGGCTGTCAATCATCTCGCCTGCATTGCGGGTCGCATTGTCCATCGCGCTCATCCGAGCGCCTTGTTCACTGGCTGCGTTTTCTAGCAGAGCCCGCAAAACCTGTACGGTAATGTTGCGCGGCAAAAGCGCATCCAGAATTTCATTTTCTTCTGGCTCATAATCATAGGCCGCACCTTGCAACGCCCCTGCCAAATCATCGGCTTCCGACGTTTCAATATTGGCAGGAATAATTTGCAAACCAGTTGGAATTTGGCTGATAACATTCTCGAAGCGCGAGAAATATAGCGTGCAAATATCGAATTTATCAGCCTCAAAATCAGCCAATACTTGTTCCGCCACATGATGCGCTTGCTCGAAACCAATGCTTTTCAAACCTTGGTAGGTAATCGGCTCCAGCAATTCTTTCTCAAACGTACGCTTCAGCGCATCATGGCCTTTACGACCCACGCATAGAATTTGTACTTGCTTGCCCTCGTCCATAAGACGTTTGGCGTCGGCGCGAGCCAGACGCGAAATCGACGAATTAAAACCGCCACAAAGCCCCCGCTCGGCGGTGGCAACAATTAGCAAATGACGTTGGTCTTTGCCCGTGCCGGCCAAAAGCCGCGGTGCGCTGGTGGTATCGGTAATGCCGGCTGCCAAATTAGCCAACACCGCGCCCATACGATCGGCATAGGGGCGGGCTGCTTCAGCCGCTTCTTGAGCCCGACGCAATTTAGATGCCGCCACCATTTGCATGGCGCGCGTAATCTTCTGCGTGGCTTGCACGCTTGCAATTCGGTTACGAAGCTCTTTCAAAGATGCCATTTATCGGCCCTCTTGCTCAATCAAACGGTTACGCGAAACTCGCAGCATATTCGTCCACGACTTTTTTCAAGGCCGCTTCGGTTGTGTCCGACAAGGCTTTCTCGGCGCGAACACTGTCCAAGATAGCGCTATGGCTATTGTGAACCAGCTGCAGAAGACCACTTTCAAAAGCGCCAACTTGCGACGTTTCAATCGCATCAAGATAGCCGTTCACACCGGCGTAAATAACCACAACTTGCTCTTCCACTTTCAGGGGCGAGAATTGCGCTTGTTTCAATAGCTCGGTGAGGCGTTCACCACGGCGCAGCAATTGCTGGGTCGAGGCATCCAAATCGGAACCAAACTGAGCAAAGGCAGCCATTTCACGATATTGCGCCAGCTCACCCTTAATTTTACCCGCAACCTGCTTCATCGCTTTAATTTGCGCCGAAGAGCCCACACGAGACACCGACAGACCCACGTTTACCGCAGGACGAATGCCTTGGTAGAACAAGTCTGTTTCTAGGAAGATCTGACCATCGGTAATCGAGATTACATTGGTTGGAATATAAGCGGATACGTCATTGGCTTGCGTTTCAATGATTGGCAGAGCCGTCATCGAACCACTACCCGAATCTTCGTTCAATTTCGCAGCGCGCTCGAGCAAACGAGAGTGCAAGAAGAACACATCCCCAGGATAAGCTTCGCGGCCCGGTGGACGACGCAGCAATAGAGACATTTGACGATAGGCCACAGCCTGTTTCGACAAGTCATCGTAAGTAATGAGAGCGTGCATGCCATTGTCGCGGAAATATTCCGCCATGGTGCAACCCGCAAACGGAGCCAAGAACTGCATAGGCGCCGCTTCCGAAGCGGTCGCGGCCACAACGATGGAATATTTCATCGCATCGTTTTCTTCCAGTGTTTTCACAATCTGCGCCACAGTCGAACGCTTCTGGCCAATAGCGACATAAACACAATAAAGTTTTGCGCTTTCGTCATCGCCTTCATTGGCTGCTTTTTGGTTCAAAATCGCATCAATCGCAATCGCTGTCTTCCCAGTTTGGCGGTCACCAATAATCAGCTCGCGCTGGCCACGACCAACAGGAATAAGCGCATCCACAGCCTTGAGGCCGGTTTGCATTGGCTCATGCACAGATTTACGCGGGATAATGCCCGGCGCCTTCACGTCCACTTTCATGTGCGCTTCAGCTTCAATCGGGCCTTTGCCGTCTAGCGGGTTACCGAGCGCATCAACGACGCGGCCTAACAAGCCTTTACCAACGGGAACAGACACAATATCGCCGGTCCGTTTTACCGTATCGCCTTCGCGAATATTCCGGTCAGAGCCAAAAATCACAGCGCCCACATTATCTTCTTCAAGATTAAGGGCCATGCCGCGAATGCCGCCTGGGAATTCCACCATTTCACCAGCCTGAACATTGTCTAGGCCGTAAATACGAGCAATACCGTCCCCTACGGACAGAACTTGGCCAATTTCGGAGACCTCCGATTTTTGGTCAAAGCCTTTAATTTGCTCTTTTAGGATGGAAGAAATTTCCGATGCTTTAATGTCCATCAGTGTGCCTCACTTTAAAGTGCCGCTCAGCCTTCGCTGAGAGCGGTTTTTAGAGAATTCAATTTAGTCCGCAGCGAGCCGTCAATCATACGACTGCCAATTTTAACAACCATGCCACCCAAAAGGGCCGCATCCGTCTCAGCTTCGATATTAACCGTCTTGCCCGAAGCCTTATTAAGTTCGCTTTTCAGCGTTTTAATTTGTGCCGCGGTCAAATCGCGGGCGGCCGTCACATAAGCGGTAATCTCATCACGAGATAGCTCAGACAGCGCATTAAACTGGCTTGCCATATCGACCAGCGCAAAGGCGCGGCGTTTGGAAACCACAAGAGACGCAAAATTTTTCAGCAAGTCATGGGCGCCAGCTTTATCGAGCACGGCAGACAGCGCGGCGGCCTGTTCGGCGGCGCTAATGACGGGGCTTTTAATCAGTTTTTGGAGGCTCTCATTGTCTTGAATTAAAGCTTTCAACGCCGCTACATCGCCAGCCACAATTTTGGCTTGCGCGGCGGGTAGCTCTTGGGTCAATTCGAATAGCGCTACGGCGTAACGCCCGGCCAAACCCCCAATTACACTTTCGTCAGCAGACAACAGATTATCCCATTCATGTTAGCGGCGGTTAAGGACACGTAAAACCGGACGCGAAAAATAAATCCAAAAGAGCGATTTATGACGGAAATTAAGTGCCTTTCCGTCCAATCTGGCTGTTGAGATATCACGTCAGACCAGCGCTGGCAACACCCCATTTACGCCTTCTTGTCCATGGTTTCGCGGCCCTGCCACACAAGCGCCCCAAACCGCCGCTCCTACAAGAAGCTATAGGGGTCAATATCGATGGAAAGCCGCACAGATCCTCGGGTTTTTATGGGCGCCAGCCATTGGCCAATATAGGCCTGCATAGGGGCATTTTTGGGACCTTTAAGCAAAAACCGAAAGCGATAGCGATTGCGGATGCGCGCAATTGGCGCTGGCGCCGGCCCCAACACCCGAATATCGCCATGAATTGGCATTTTGCTCGCCAAATCTCGCACAAATGCCAAGGCTTCATTCGGGTCGGTGGCTGAGATAATCAGCGCGGCTAAGCGTCCGTATGGCGGCATTCCAGCAATTTCACGCGACAAAACTTCGCGGGTGAAAAACCCATCTCGGTCTCCCGCCGCCAACGCTTGCAACACCGGATGCTCGGGCATATGGGTTTGCAACATAGCGAAACCCTCAGCCTCGGCCGAGCGACCCGAGCGGCCTGCCACTTGGCTTAGCAATTGATAGGTACGCTCCGCCGCGCGCAAATCTCCATTGCCGAGCCCAAGGTCGGCATCCACGACGCCGACAAAACTAAGCTTGGGAAAATGGTGACCTTTGGCAACAATTTGCGTGCCGACAATAATATCTGCCTCCCCCGCAGCAATCTGCTGGATGGTGTCGCGCAAGGCCTGCGTGCCACCTGCCATGTCTGACGATAAAATTACGGTACGAGCTTCCGGGAAATGGGAGATGATTTCTTCCGTAATCCGCTCGACGCCCGGGCCACAGGCGGCCAATTTATCCGGTTCGTTACATTGTGTGCAGACCTCTGGCACCGGCTCGAGATGGCCACAATGATGGCACTGCAATTGCTTGCGGAAGCGGTGTTCCACCATCCAAGAATCGCAATCGGGGCAAGCGTAGCGGTGGCCGCAACCGCGACACAGCGTTAAGGGCGCATAGCCGCGACGGTTTAAAAACAATAGGGCTTGCTCGCCGCGCTCCAAGGCAGCGCCAACGCTGGCCAGCATTTCAGGCACCATCCAAGCGCCGCGCGGCGGCGGGCTGGCGCGCATATCGACCAATTGCATTTTCGGCATGGACGCGCCGCCATGACGCGAGGCTAATTTATGAATCTCATAACGCCCCTCGCGCCCGTTAACATAGCTCTCCAAAGACGGCGTCGCTGATGACAAAATGACGGGGCACGAAGCGAGCCGCGCGCGCACTACGGACATATCGCGGGCGTTATAAATCACCCCGTCTTCTTGCTTGAAACCGCCGTCGTGTTCTTCATCGACAATGATGACGCCCAAATCTTGCCACGGCAAAAACAAAGCCGAGCGCGCGCCAACCAGAACTTGCACACGGCCCTCAGATATCTCGCGCCACGTGCGGCGCCGCTCACTGGGCCCAAGCCCCGAGTGCCATAGGGCAGGCGCGCAGCCAAAGCGCGTTTCAAAACGCTCCAAGAACTGCGTCGTCAACGATATTTCAGGCAGCAAAATCAGCGCCTGCCGGTTTTCTCGCAAGGCTTGCGCAATCGCCTCGAAATAAACTTCAGTTTTGCCAGAGCCAGTAACGCCGTCTAGCAAATGCGTCGTAAAGCTGCGCTCGCCCACGGCCGCGCTTAAATCTCGCGTAACGATTTTTTGGTCGCCGGAGAAGCTGCGGGTCAAATGGTCGGGTTCGGGCTGGGCAAACGCTTTATGACCGGGCAGGTTATAGCTCTGCAAAAACCCGCCCTCAAAAAGCCCTTTGATAACCGAGGCGCTGACTTTGGCTTCGCGCGCCAAATCAGGGCTGGTAAGGCCCACGCCCTGGGGCAGCTCGGCCAAGGCTTCGAACACGCGGGTGCGCGCAGGCGTCATTTTATCGGGTCGTTGCGCACTGGCACGATAAGCCAGTAAAGGCTTAGCTGGCTCAAACGCTGTGGGCACGCGCATCACTTGGCGCAACACCGAGCCCGGCGGCGACATGACATAAGCGGCCACCCAATCGACGAATTCGCGCAATTGCTCAGACAAGGCAGGCACGTCGAGATGTTCGACAATGGATTTTATTTTTTTCGGCTCGATATCGCCCTTGCCGAGAGTTCTTGGTGCCTGCCAAACCACTCCATTGACTCGGCGCGGCCCCAAAGGCACGCGCACGAAATCTCCAACCTGCACATCCATATCTGGCGGCACGGCGTAATCGTAAGGCCCGGGCAGGCCAAGGGGAATCAGCACGGAAACAATTTGCATGGGCGCAGTTTCTAACAACGGTTGGGAAATGGCAAGCGGGGCAAAATACCCGACACCGAACCCCCTTGCCGAATGAGGAGCAGTGGTGCATTTTATAAACCAGATACAGGAGAGCCAAATGCAGTTTTTTGTCGATAGCGCCGATTTACAGGCCATTAAAGACCTAGCCGACACGGGCATGGTAGACGGAGTAACCACCAATCCATCGCTGGTGGCAAAATCTGGACAAGATTTCAAAACGCTGATCGCGCAGATTTGCGACTTAGTGCCTGGCCCCGTATCCGCCGAAGTGACCGCGCTGGACGCCGACGCCATGCTGAAAGAAGCGGACGAGCTGCTGGCCATTGCTGAGAATGTTTGCATCAAAGTACCGCTGACCTGGGACGGGCTAAAAGCCACTCGCACGCTGGCTGACCGTGGCAAAAAAGTAAATGTCACCCTTTGTTTTTCAGCCAATCAAGCGCTGCTGGCCGCCAAAGCGGGCGCCGCCTATATTTCGCCTTTTGTCGGCCGCCTCGATGATATTGGTGCCGATGGCATGGGGCTGATAGCCGACATTCGCCAGATTTATGACAATTACCCCGACCTTGAAACCGAGATTCTTGTGGCCTCCGTTCGCAGCCCAGAGCATATGCGCGCCGCCGCCCTTATCGGGGCCGATGTGGCAACGCTGCCGCCAGAGGTTTTGCGCTCGCTCATCGCCCATCCCCTCACCGATAAAGGGCTGGACGCGTTTTTGGCGGATTGGAAAAAAACAGGCCAATCGATTGCCTAAACAAGCACTGCTAAAATCATGAGTGGGGCGTTCGATAAATTGGCCTTGGCCGAGGATTTGCGCGAGCAGCTTGCGCGGTGGACGCAAACGCTGAAAGACCAAGCCCGTGTAAGCCCACATACATTAGAAGCCTATACGCGCGATATGCGCCAATTTTTAGGGTCTATGGTGCCTGGCGCGGATGGCGCGGATGGCGCGGATGGAGAGGACAGCGCGGATGGCGAGCTAGAACTGGTATTTTTTGCCAAAGTTAAGCTGCGCGATTTACGAGCTTTCATGGCCATGCGGCGCAAACAGGGCACAACCAGTCGCTCGCTATTGCGCAGCCTGTCGGGGGTTCGCAGTTTCATCACTCATTTGACCGCGCAAGACATCCCAACCAGCGAAGCCTTCCACCTGTTGAACCCGCCCAAAGCCAAACGGAGCCTGCCTCGCCCGGTGGCGGCAGACGATGCTTTGCGGCTTATCGAATTGGCTTTGGTGAGCCCGAAAGAGCCATGGGTGGGCTTGCGCGATGGCGCGCTTTTGGCACTGCTTTATGGCGCGGGGCTTCGTATCTCAGAAGCCTTGAGCCTGACCTGTGCGGCTCTTCCTAAACACGCCGAGGCGGGGCTTCGGGTGATGGGAAAAGGCGGTAAAATGCGCGACGTGCCGCTGTTGCCAATGATGCATAAAGCGCTGATGGATTATTTGGAAGCCGCGCCATTCGATATGCGTGCGCAAGATCCACTATTTCGTGGCAAGCGCGGCGGCGTTTTATCGCCGCGCCAAGTGCAAATGATGGTGGCGGGTTTACGCCGCGCCCTCAACTTGCCCGACACCGTAACGCCGCATGCCTTGCGCCATAGTTTTGCTACGCACTTGCTTTCCGCCGGCGGAGACTTGCGAACCATTCAGGAGCTACTCGGTCATGCGCAATTAAGCTCAACGCAGATTTACACGCAAATCGATACCAATGCTTTGATGGATATTTACGATAAGGCGCATCCCCGCGCTAAGAGTTAGCGCCAAAGATAGAGCTAAGAATTAGCGCCAGAGATAGAGCTAAGAATTAGCGCCAAAATAGAGCTAAGAGTTAGCGCCAAAGATGGAGCTAAGAATTAGCTACATATGCAGCGCGCGGCCATCGACCGCTAACGCCGCTTCCTTAACCGCTTCGGTAAGTGTCGGGTGCGCGTGGCAGGTGCGCGCGATATCCTCAGCACTGGCCGAGAACTCCATCGCCACAGCCGCTTCCGCAATCATGTCGCCAGCCTGCGCGCCCAGAATATGCACGCCCAATACTTTATCCGTATGGGCATCGGCCAGAATTTTCACGAACCCATCAGTGGTGCCATTTACTTTGGCGCGGCCATTGGCAGTGAACGGAAACTTGCCGACTTTATACTCGGTGCCCGCGTCCTTCAGCTCTTCTTCGCTTTTGCCAACCCAAGCCACTTCTGGTGCCGTGTAGATGACGCCCGGAATAACATCGTAGTTCACATGCGACGGTTTGCCGGCCAAATGTTCGGCTAAGGCGACGCCTTCGTCTTCGGCTTTATGCGCCAACATAGGGCCAGAAATCACATCGCCAAGCGCGTAAATGCCGTCGATATTGGTTTTAAAATGCGCATCGGTTTCAATGCGACCCGCGCTATCGCGCACCACGCCCACCGCCTCAAGGCCCAAGCCCTGTGTGTGCGGTCGGCGGCCAATGGAAATCAAAACGCGATCTGCTGTGAGTGTTTCTTCTTCGCCGTCGCCAGAGGCCGGCGCTAGGGTCAATTTGGCCGAGGCCTTTAAGGCTTTCGCGCCCGTAACTTTTTTGCCGAGCATGAATTTTATGCCCTGTTTTTTCAATACCCGCTGAAAGTTCTTCGCCAAATCGGCATCGACACCTGGCGTAATGCGGTCGAGAAATTCCACCACAGTCACTTCCGCACCCAAACGACGCCAAACCGAGCCAAGCTCCAGCCCAATAATGCCCGCGCCAACAATCGCCAAATGTTTTGGCACGGCGTCAAACGAAAGCGCGCCCATCGATGAGACAATGCGCTCTTCATCAATCTCAATACCTGGCAAAGGCGTTACTTCGGAGCCTGTGGCAATGACGATATTTTTTGCGCTCAACTGGCGCGTGCCGCCATCCAGCAACGCCACGTCCACTTTTCCGGGCGCGGTGAGCGTTGCCGCCCCTTTAATTTCTTCGACTTTATTTTTCTTTAAAAGAAAGCTCACGCCTTGCGTATTGCCATCAATGCCGGATTGCTTATAGGCCATCATTTTTTCAAGATCGAGTTTGACCGAGCCAAGTTTAATACCCATGTCGCCGGCATGTTGAGCTTGGGCAAAAACTTCTGAGGCATGCAAAAGCGCTTTTGAGGGAATGCAGCCAACATTTAAACAGGTGCCGCCTGGTTCGCCGCGTTTATCGATACAGGCGGTTTTCAAACCCAGTTGAGCCGCGCGCAAAGCACAGACATATCCGCCAGGTCCGGCGCCGATGATGACAAGATCGAAACTATCGTCGCTCATGCGTGTTTCCTCATTTTTGAAATCGAATTAAATATCGAGCAGCATACGCTCAGGGTTTTCTAGACATTCTTTGATGCGCACCAAGAAAGTGACTGCCTCTTTGCCATCGACAATGCGGTGGTCATAAGACAGGGCGAGATACATCATCGGGCGAATTTTAATCTCGCCGTCGACAACCACCGGGCGGTCTTGAATTTTATGAATACCCAGAATACCCGATTGCGGCGTGTTCAAAATCGGCGTGCTCATCAAGGAGCCATAGACGCCGCCGTTGGACAAAGTAAACGTGCCGCCCTGCAAATCAGCAATGCCCAATTTACCATCGCGCGCTTTCACGCCGTAGGCCGCAATCGCCAATTCAACTTCCGCCAAATTCATTTTCTGGACATCGCGCACCACAGGCACCACAAGGCCTTTTTCAGTGCCGACAGCAACTCCCATATTGACGTATTTTTTATAGACCAATTCATCGCCTTGAATTTCTGCGTTCACCGCCGGAATTTCGGTCAAGGCCGTGACACAGGCACGCACAAAAAAGCTCATGAAGCCAAGCCGCGCGCCGTATTTCTTCTCGAACAAGTCTTTATAGCTGCGCCGCAATTCCATCAACGCGCCCATGTCCACTTCGTTGAAAGTAGTCAGTTGAGCTGCCGTGTTTTGGCTTTCTTTCAAACGCGCCGCGATGGTTTTGCGCAGACGGGTCATTTTTACCCGCTCTTCGCCTGCCGAAGGGTCGCCCACGGGGGCGGATGTGGCGGGCATGGGGCCGCTGCTTGCTGGCCCACTTAAAGGCCCACTTAAAGGCGGAGTGCCTTTGGCCGCGTTCATCGCATCTTCTTTGGTCAAGCGACCGCCTTTGCCCGTGCCCGAAATATCGGCAGGGTTGAGGCCATGTTCTTCCACCACACGGCGCACCGCCGGAGATAGAGAGGATAGATCGGATGTATCGGCGGCAACAACGGAAGCGGCAACCGGCGCCGCAACTTCTGGCGCAGGTGGAGCAGATGGAGTAGTAGAGGCTGGGGCCGGAGATGGAGATGGAGCCGGAGCTGGAGCGGGAGCCGGAGTGGATGCTCCGGAGCCTTCGCCGAGCGTGCCCAAAAGCGCGCCCACTTCAACCGTGTCGCCTTCCTTCACCATAACCTCCGCCAAAACACCCGCCGATTGAGCTGGCACTTCGATGGTGACTTTATCGGTTTCTAACTCACAAAGCGGCTCGTCGACGGCTACCGTGTCGCCTGGTTTTTTATACCATTGCGCGATGGTGGCTTCGGTAATCGATTCGCCTAATTCTGGGACGCGAATTTCATTGGACATAGGGTTCTCCGCTCTCTCTATCTAGTCTAGAGGATCAAGTAAGGCGCTTTGTAATAACGCATCGCGCTGTTTCAAATGGCGGCTCATTTGGCCCGTGGCCGTCGAGGCTGCCGCCGCTCGACCTGCATAGGCAGGGCGCGAATGCGCAGCGCTCAAAGTTTTTAATACGTTTTCCAGCTCAGGCTCAATGAAGCTCCAGGCGCCCATATTGCGCGGCTCCTCTTGGCACCAAACCATTTCCGCATGCGCATAAGGCTCTAGTTCAGCCAACAAAGGCCCAACCGGAACGGGATATAATTGCTCCACCCGCATGATGTAAACATCGTCAATGCCCGCCGCATCGCGCGCTTCCAGCAAGTCGAAATAAACCTTGCCCGAACACATTACCACGCGACGCATTTTTTCAGGCGCCACAAGACCACCGGCCAAACGCTCATCCTTATCGTCCCATAAAACGCGATGGAACGATGAACCGGTTTCCATTTCGGCTAGCGTCGAGACGCATTTTTTATGCCGCAATAAAGACTTCGGCGTCATTAAAATTAACGGTTTACGGAAATTTCGTTTTTGTTGACGGCGCAAGATGTGGAAATAATTCGCGGGCGTCGTGCAATTGGCAACTTGCATATTCTCTTCCGCACAAAGCTGCAAATAACGCTCGAGCCGAGCCGAAGAATGTTCCGGCCCTTGCCCCTCATAACCATGCGGCAGCAGCATAACGAGCCCCGACATGCGCAGCCATTTAATCTCACCCGACGCAATAAATTGGTCGACGAGAACCTGCGCGCCATTGGCGAAATCGCCAAATTGCGCTTCCCATAAAACCAGCGCATTCGGGTCGGCCAAAGAGTAGCCATATTCAAATCCCAAAACCGCCACTTCCGAAAGCATGGAGTTGATAACCTCAAACAAGGCTTGGTCTTCGCGAATATATTTCAGCGGTTTGTAGCGGCGCTCGGTTTTTTGGTCGATCCAAGACGAATGACGCTGAGAGAAAGTGCCGCGCTCACTATCTTGGCCAGATAGGCGCACCGTATTATGCTCTAAAACCAAGGATCCAAAAGCCAAGGCCTCGGCGGTCGCCCAATCAAAGCCCTCGCCCGTTGCGAACATTTCATCTTTTGCCTTGAGCTGACGAACCAGCGCGCGATGCAAATTAAAGCCTTCGGGCACACGCGTAAGCCCGCGACCAATTTCTAACAAGACGTCGCGCTCTACTCCGGTTTCTGCGCGAACAAATTCACGCCGCTTTTGCTCTAGCCCAGACCATTTGCCATCCAGCCAATCGGCTTTATCTGGCCGATAGGTATTGGCTATCTCGAAGGCCTCATCCAAAGTTGCACGGTAGCTAGCCCGAGCCGTTTCAATGCCTTGGTCGTCCAGCAGGCCCTCGGCTTTCAGGCGCGTACCATATTTTTGCACGACGGTTTCATGCTGCTTAATTTTGGCATACATGGTCGGCTGCGTGAACGCCGGCTCATCGCCCTCATTATGGCCATAGCGGCGATAGCAGAACATATCGATGACCACAGGCTTTTGGAATTTCTGACGAAACTCCGTCGCCACTTTGGCGGCAAAAACAACCGCCTCTGGGTCATCGCCATTGACGTGAAAAATCGGTGCTTCCACCATTTTCGCCACATCCGACGGATACGGAGACGAGCGCGAAAACCGCGGATTGGTGGTGAAGCCAATTTGATTATTGACGATAAAATGAATAGAGCCGCCCGACTTATGGCCAATCAGCCCCGATAGACCCAAGCATTCCGCAACAATGCCTTGGCCAGCAAAGGCGGCATCGCCGTGCAATAGCAACGGAATGACTTTTGTCCGGTCGGCCATGGCGCGAGGGGTTTCTTTATATTGGTCTTGCTTGGCGCGGGCCTTGCCCAACACCACAGGATCTACGGCTTCGAGATGCGACGGGTTGGGCGAAAGCGACAGATGCACTTTATTGCCGTCAAACTCGCGGTCCGAGGACGCGCCGAGGTGATATTTCACATCGCCCGAGCCCTCAATATCTTCGGGGTTGGCCGAGCCACCTTTGAACTCATGAAACAGAGCTTCAAAAGGTTTGCCCATCACATTGGTCAAAACATTTAAGCGCCCGCGATGCGGCATGCCGAAAAGAATTTCTTCGACACCAAGGTTGCCGCCGCGTTTGATAATTTGCTCCAAAGCCGGAATCATCGCCTCGCCGCCATCCAGCCCGAAACGTTTGGTGCCGGTATATTTAACGTCGATAAATTTCTCTAGCCCTTCGGCTTCGACCAGTTTTTGGAAAATCGCCAATTTACCTTCTTTGGTAAAGGCAATCTCTTTGTCTGGACCCTCGATGCGCTCTTGCAGCCAGGCTTTTTCTTCTGGGTCGGAAATATGCATGAATTCCAAAGCCACGGTGCCACAATAAGTACGGCGCAAAATTTCTAGCATCTCGCGTATCGTGGCGGTCTCTAGGCCCAACACAAAATCGATGAAAATCGGCCGATCAAAATCGGCTTCGGTAAAGCCATAAGAGGTCGGGTCTAGCTCAGGGTGCGAGCCAGGAGGCTCTATGCCGAGAGGGTCCAAATCAGCGGCCAAATGACCCCGAAACCGATAGGCACGGATCATCATAATGGCACGCACACTGTCTAGGGTGGCGGCGCGAACTTCTGCCTCATTGCTAATACGCGAAGAAAGAGCCGCGCCCAAGCGATCGGGCGATGGCAAATCATCAACCGGCTCGCTTGGCCAATTCGCATCGAGGGCTGACGTTAGCTCGCCATTGATGGTCGGGGGCCAGTCTTCGCGCTGCCAGCTTGGAATATGGGGAGCAGCAGGAGCCGGCTCGCCAGCTTCCATAGCCGCAAAATAGGCGCCCCACTCGGCTTCGAGGGTGGTGTCGCCAGCTTTATAGCGGGCGTAAACTTGTTCAAGGTATAAGACGTTGGAGCCATCCAACAGGCTTTCGGAAAAGCTCTGGGATGCGGTGTTAACGTTATTTGAATTTGATGTTTCTTCAGACATCTTCAACTTCCGATTTAACTCTGTTTATACAATAGCCGAGCGTTCCGGCTTAAGCCAATCCTTAATGTAGTGTTTTTACCGGCACCGAAAAGGTGCCGGTAAAAAATATTTATGCGCCCAGGACTTCGACCAAAGTCGTGCCCAAAGAAGCTGGCGACGGCGAAACCGTAATACCTGCCGACCGCATGGCTTCCATCTTGTCTTCCGCACCGCCTTTGCCACCCGCAATAATCGCGCCAGCATGGCCCATACGACGTCCCGGAGGCGCTGTAACGCCCGCAATAAAGCCAACCATCGGTTTCTTCACTTTCGACGCTTTCAAGAATTCAGCCGCTTCCTCTTCGGCCGAACCGCCAATCTCGCCAATCATGATGATGCTTTCGGTTTCATCATCGCCGAGGAACATGTCCAAGCAATCGATGAAATTCGTTCCGTTGACGGGGTCGCCGCCGATACCGATACACGTCGATTGGCCCAGACCCGCTGCCGTGGTTTGTGCCACAGCCTCATAGGTCAATGTGCCCGAACGCGAAACAATACCAACCGAGCCGCGACGGTGAATGTGGCCGGGCATAATGCCGATTTTGCATTCGCCAGGGGTAATTACGCCTGGGCAATTGGGGCCGACAAGGCGCGTGTTCGAGCCTTCGAGGGCGCGCTTCACGCGGATCATATCGGTAACCGGAATGCCTTCGGTAATGCAAACCGCAAGCTCAATGCCGGCTTCGATAGCTTCCAAAATGGCATCGGCTGCAAAAGGCGGCGGCACATAAATCGCTGACGCGGTGGCGCCGGTTTTTTCAACGGCAGCGCCAACCGTGTCAAACACGGGCAAATCAAGATGGCTCGAGCCACCGCGACCTGGCGTTACGCCGCCGACCATTTTCGTGCCGTAAGCAATCGCTTGTTCGGAGTGGAAAGTGCCTTGGCTACCGGTGAACCCTTGGCAAATTACTTTGGTGTCTTTGTTGACCAATACAGACATTACGCGGCCTCCTTCACAGCGGCCACAATTTTTTCTGCCGCGTCATTTAAGTTGTCGGCAGGGATAATCGGCAGGCCAGAGTTAGCCATAATTTCCTTGCCCAAATCTACATTGGTGCCCTCTAGGCGCACCACCAAGGGCACGTCTAGGCTCAGCTCTTTTGCCGCAGCCACAACGCCTTCCGCGATGATGTCGCAGCGCATAATGCCGCCAAAAATATTCACCAAAATGCCTTCTACGTTTTCATCCGACAGGATGATTTTAAACGCTTCGGTGACTTTTTCTTTGGTCGCCCCGCCGCCAACATCTAGGAAGTTGGCAGGCTCTGAGCCATATAATTTAATGATGTCCATGGTCGCCATGGCCAAGCCAGCGCCATTAACCATGCAACCAATTTTGCCGTCTAGCTTGATGTAAGACAGGTCATATTTGGAAGCTTCAATTTCGGCCGGATCTTCTTCGTCAAAATCGCGCAGCTCCATAATATCTGGATGGCGATATAGCGCATTACTATCGAAATCGACTTTCGCATCGAGACAAATAATATCGCCAGCCGCCGTTACCACAAGAGGGTTAATCTCGAGAAGCGACATGTCTTTCTCGATGACCGCTTGGTAGAGATTGGCAATCAGCTTGGTCATTTGCTTGACCTGGTCGCCCTCTAGCCCCAAAGCAAAAGCAATTTGGCGACCGTGATGCGCCGAGATACCCGAGGCAGGATCAACGCTGACGGTGAGAATTTTTTCCGGCGTATGTTCCGCAACTTCTTCGATGTCCATGCCGCCTTCGGTGGAAGCGATAAACGAGATGCGCGACGTGGCGCGATCGACCAAAGCCGAGAGATAAAGTTCGCGCGCAATATCGGACCCTTCTTCAACATAAATCCGTCCGACATGTTTGCCTTCCGGGCCGGTTTGCGGCGTGATCAACGTCATGCCCAAAATTCGCTCGCTCTGGTTACGCACATCATCGATAGATTTAACCACGGTTACCCCGCCGCCTTTGCCGCGCCCGCCGGCATGGATTTGAGCTTTCACAACCCAAACGGGCCCGCCCAAGTCTTCGGCCACTTTCACAGCCTCATCAACGCTAAACGCGACCCCGCCCTTGGGCACTGGCACGCCAAATTCTTTCAAGACCTGTTTGGCTTGGTATTCGTGGATATTCATATTTTCCTCATGTCGCTGAAGTTAATTCTAGCCATGAACCTTGCGCGTCTTCGCTTGCCGCGCAAGTGAAAATTCACTCCAGAACTGGAAAAAATAAGCTTAAATTTAGGCCTAGAGTTACGGCGTAACCTCAAGGCTGCGTGAATTGCCTTTCAGCGATATTCGCGTGCCATCTGACGCCGCCAAAACGCCCTCAGGTCTCACGCTATCGACGCCGCGCATAAATATTCGCCGTAGCAAACCGTTCTGCGGCACCGGCGCGTAATGATAAAACACTAGCAATTGCGCGCCCGCTTCATTGGCCGCTTCGGCTGCCTCTATTGGGGTGGTGTGATAATCCAAAGTGTCGCTCAATAATTGAGCCAGATTATCTTGTCCGTTCGCTCGCAGCCCTTTGGAGGTCGCCTTCACCAAATCATCTTGCAGCACTTCATGGATTAAAACATCGACCCCTTTGGCGGCGGCAATCAGATTGCCATCTTTTGTCGTGTCCCCACTGATGAGGATGGAGCGTCCCTGATAGTCAAACCGATAGCCATAGGCGGGCTCAATCGGCGGGTGGTTGACCGTGACGGCAGTGATTTTTAGCCCGTCCGCATTATAAATAACGCTATCACCCTTGATGGTTTTGGCCACCAACCCTGCGGTTTTACTGGGCACAATGGCCTCTGTGTGATGCGCCGTGCGATAGCCGTAATCGAGACCATAGGCGAGGTTGAACCCATCGACCACTTGCGCCACACCAGGCCCGCCATAGACATCGAGCTTTTGCGGCCGACCGCGCACCCAACTGGCGAGATGCATTTCGCCCAAAGCAGCAATATGGTCAGAATGGAAATGGGTTAGCAAAACGCCATCTAAGCGCCCCATCGGCAAACCCAATTGCGTTGCCATATCGGCCGAGCGCGCGCCCGTATCAACGAGGAAAAACCTATCGCCAGCCAACACCGCGACACACGATTGCGCAGCCCCTTGGCCCATGGGCGAGGCCGTGCCGCAAAACACGACATCGATGGCATCGCCACCTAAGTCAGTCGGCCCTTGCGACAGACGCGCGGCTATACCACGCTCCACCAAACGGTCTTGCAGGCCTGGGCTATTGATCAACACAAGATAAAAGCCCAAGGCCAAGACAAAAAAACCGCCAAGGGTTGCGCCGCCAAAACGTAAAACTTTAGATGTCATGATATTTGCTCTCTTCTTTTTAGGCCGACGCCTGCTTTCTTGAAGGTAAATAAAAAAGGCGCGGCGCAAGCCGCGCCCTTAAAATTTAGGCTACTGAATGACGCCCTAAGCGTCAACATGAGGGGGCGAAGACTATTGCTTCGCCGCTTAGTCCTTATTTCAGTTTTGGGTTGATCGCTTTACAAGCAGTCAGCAGGCCTTGAACGGCTGCGATAGATTTTTTAAACATGGCGCGCTCTTTGGCATCCAGTTTAATTTCAACAACCTTCTCGACGCCCTTGGCGCCAATGACGACCGGGACGCCGACATAGATGTTTTTCTGACCATATTGACCGTTCAAATGCGCCGCACATGGCAGAACGCGCTTTTGGTCTTTCAGATAAGCTTCGGCCATTTCAATGGCAGAGGCGGCGGGCGCATAAAATGCGGAACCGGTTTTCAAAAGACCCACAACTTCAGCTCCGCCATCGCGGGTGCGTTGCACAATCTCGTCGATTTTCTTCTGGGTTGTCCATTTCATTTTTACCAGATCCGGCAAAGGAATGCCCGCAACCGTGGAGTAACGAACTGACGGCACCATTGTATCGCCATGGCCACCCAAGACAAAGGCAGTGACGTCTTTAACCGAGACGTTAAATTCTTCGGCCAAGAAGGAACGGAAACGAGCCGCGTCGAGGACGCCAGCCATACCCACCACTTTATTTTTCGGCAGACCCGAGAACTTCTGCAACGCCCAAACCATGGCGTCGAGCGGGTTGGTGATGCAAATCACAAAAGCGTCTGGAGCATATTTTTTAATGCCCTCGCCCACTTGCTGCATCACTTTCAGGTTGATTTCGATAAGATCATCGCGGCTCATGCCTGGCTTGCGCGGCACACCAGCGGTTACGATAACCACATCCGAGCCTTTGATGGCTGAATAAGATTTGCTGCCTTTAAGGTCAGCATCAAAATGGCTCACCGGCGAGCTTTGCATCAGGTCAAGCGCTTTGCCTTTGGCAGTGCCCTCATTAATGTCAAAAATGACAATGTCGCCGAGTTCTTTAAGACCGGCCAAATGGGCCAAAGTGCCACCGATTTGTCCGCCGCCAATAAGGGCGATTTTGTTACGAGCCATATCCAATTCCTTTTCATAAAAATTCTGCCCTGAAGTAGCGCGTTTAAGGCTTCAGCGCAAGAGAGGGAGTAAGAGTTAGGCAGCTTAGCTGCCGAGGGGTTTAGGCGGCAAATGCGGCAAGGCGAGATAATCGCGGCTCTGCATCTCCATCAATCGCGAGACTGTGCGCTCAAACTCAAAGGCCTCATCGCCGCTCGGATAAAGCGTTTGCGGCTCGCCATCGGCGGAGGCCAGAAGTTTTACTTTGGCTTCATAGAGGGCATCAATGAGCGTTACAAAGCGCACCGCTTCATTTTTCTTTTGCGGCTCCAACTGGGGGATAGCATCAATGACCACAGTATGAAAATGGCTGGCTAGCGCCAAATAATCGGGCGCGCCGCGAGATTCCACGCATAATTCAGCAAAACTTAGGCGCGCCACACCGCCCGCCGCTTGGCCTATGGGAAGCTCGCGCCCTTTTAAATCAAGCCGCATAGGGGCCGCCACCACACCTTCGGTAAGGCTTGCAAATCTCTCGTCCAGCGCTTTACGAGCGCGCGGGCCGCACGGCGTAAACCAAACGGGCGCCGCTTGCAGTCTGGCCAACCGATAATCGGTTTCGGCACTCAGCTCGTGAATATCGAGACGCTGCTTCATCAAGTCGATAAACGGCATAAACCGCTGCCGGTGGAGACCGCCTTTATATAGATCGTCTGGATGGCGGTTAGAGGTGGAAATCACAACTATGCCCGCGTCGAGCAACAGCGAGAATAGACGCCCTAGAATAGAGGCATCGGCGATGTCTTTAACTTGAAATTCGTCGAAGCAAAGCAGCGAGACTTCGCGCGCCAGCCTTTTGGCGACGGCAGGCATTGGGTCGCCAGCCTTGGGATGAGCTTGGCGATAGGCATGAATGCGCGCGTGGGTCTCTTGCATAAAAGCATGGAAGTGAACCCGCCGCTTTTTGGCGACAGGTGCCATGTCGACGAACATATCCATCAACATAGATTTGCCGCGCCCAACTTCGCCAAATATATAAAGCCCGCGCGGGACATTGGCCTTTTTAATTCCGAGCCGAGCCAACCAGCCTTGGCTGGCCTGATTTTCAAGCTCCGCATAAACCCGGTCGAGCGCACGCGCGGCAAGAACCTGAGCCTCATCATGGTTCACATGGCCCTGTTGAACCAAGCTTTGGTAACGCTGGCTTACCGGACCTTCTATCTGCCTATCGCTAGTCATAAAAGCGAGGGTTAAAGCCCCTAGGCTTATTTGGCAAGCGCAGAGAAAATTCTTGCCCGCTATTTCCAAATAGAAATAAGGCTGGTAACGTTATCTTGTAAAAAACTTTTTAAAGTAGAAGTTCAAATTATGAAACCTTTAGGTCTTAACTTACCAAGATTTTCTATCGTCCTTGGCCTATGTGGCAGCTTATTGGCTGCGTGTGCAAGTCCCTCGGTAAAAACGACTATTTTAATGCCGGCTAATCAAAGTGGTATGGTCAACGCGCAGCGCGTTGGCATCGCCCCTTTGAAAGGCGACTATAATGGCACGATGGGCGATCGCCTTCGCAGCTTCGTCGCGGCCATTCAAGTTAATGATAAACCTTATTTTACTCTGGTCGACCTAGACCGAAAGACCCTGCTTAATGAACAACGCCTTGGCGACAGCGCCATGTTTTCGGCCGAGACGGCCGCAGAGTTGGGCAATCTCACAACAGCGGATACTCTATTGGGAGGATCTTTTGAGCCTAATTACGACCACACGAGAACACAAAAATCGGTTCAATTCTGCTCGGTCTGGGGGGAAAATTTCGCATGTGAGAAATACGCAACTAAATTGGTCAATTGCCACGCCCAAAGCGCCTCGGCACAGCTGAACTTACGAGCCACCGATGTCGAAAGAGGCGTCGTCTCTTTCACGCAATCTTATGGCGCGACAACCCAACATTCATGGTGCGATAACCAAATCTTTAAAGCCGGACTTCAAGCCAAGAGTGACATGCAAAACAAAGTCATTGCTAGCGTTCTATCGCAAGTACGCCGAGACATTGCCCCATACCCCGTCACTTTCGACATTAAGTTTATGACGCGCGACGCGAGCGGGTTTGGCGACCAGGCCGAGGTAAAAGAGGCCTTTGCATCTGGCCTAGAATTCGTCAAAAGCGAACGCATCCCGCGCAGTTGCGAGTTCTTCCGCAAGGCAGCGGGCATGTATGATCAGTCTCCCGCGATTTATCATAATGTCGGCGTATGTGCCGAAACCGAGGGGGATTTTGATCGCGCCCTGGCCTTCTATCAAAGGGCTGACCGCCTCACCGCATCGCCGAATAAAATTATCGGTACCGCGTTGAAACGCGTCCAAGACACAATTGCTGGCCGCTCGACTTTACAAAATCAGTTGCGTTAGATGCACAGCTTACCCCGAGTTATTTTTTCTGTCGTCGCTCTAGCGGTCACGGCCAGCTGCGCGGCGCTTCCCTTGCCTGGAGCTTTATCATCTGGCGCGAAGCCGGTACCCGCTCGCTGTGTTTGTGATACCTACTTTGAGCCTAGCCCCCGCCCCGCGTGGGTTAATGCCGGCGACACGGTGACGAGCCAGACCTATCAAACCAGCGGGACGAGCCAATGCACAGGACTTCAAAACATAGATGTCAATAAGGCAGACCTCTCCGCTCGGAGCAAATTGGCGCGTATCCTGAACACACAGGTAAGCAGCCGTATAACAGATACGCGTACCTCTTATGGTGGCGGCGTTGGAGCCTCTAAGGCCTCCATCCAATCGTCTTTGGTATCGCAAGGCGTTTTAGAAAACAGCCGCATTACCGATCGTTGGGTCGATAGCACTTCGTGCCGCATTTATGCCCGCGTGCAAATCGCTACTCGTCAAATTGAAGCCAGTAAACAAAAAATTGCCAAAGCAGAAGCGGCGCGTTTGGGCAATCAAACCTATTATGTGAACACGCAAGATACGGATCCCGCCTATCGCGCCTTATTAGATAGCGCAGCCGGCCAAGTATTGTCTGAAGTCGGTATCCGCAAGATTGTGCCCTCACCCGCCCCTTCCGCGCATCAGATTAAATTCACTTTCCAAGTGACCCAACTCGATATGGGCACCGCCATGCGCGGCGAATTACGCACGCAAATTATCGCCCCCAATCAAACCCCTATTTGGCAACAGGTTACGCCAGCCAAAGGCGTCAGCTTCAGCCAAGCCAGCCAAGCCGCCCTCGCTGCCAAGGCTATTCGCTCGGCTATGCGCAGCCTCACCCCAATTTTACGAGAACGCCTTGAGAAATAAGTAAACCGGACAGATTCACCACTAACTTATAGGAAACTGAAAATGAAAATATCAAATAACCTTATCCTTCTCGCCGCTGCGACGGCACTTATTGGTTGTGCCAAACCAGCGCCACCTGTTGTGGCCCAAGCGCCAGTGCCTATGTGCGCCTTTAACGATGGCCAAGGCCCCTATGACACACCTGCGCCTATGTGGGTTTGTAATGAAGCGTTCCCAGGCGTTAGTCTGGCGGCCGTTGGGTCTTTTCAAAATTCCAACATGGGATATGATTTCATGGTGGAGATGGCCACGTCTCGAGCCCGCCAAAAGCTAGCGCGGACTATCTCGTCGAAAGCCACCAGCTCTATAAAAGATTATCGCGCGAGCACCGGCAGTCAGACCGCTGGAAATGAAACTAGTATTTCTACGGCTGAAATTACCCAGAAAGTTTTGTCGCAAGCGGACCTTGTTGGCAGTCGTGTTTTAACCAAAACCCGGAACCCGAAAACGGGCATGGCTTATGTCATCGTGGGGCTAACCCCTGACATTCTGGATGGCGTGTTGGCCGAGGCTGCAGAAGCGGCTTTTGCAGGAGAAGCAGCTGAATTTCAACGCTTCAAAGCGTCGCAAAGTTTTGACCAGTTGAAAGCCGACCTTGCGGACGAGCAGTAATATGCGTGGCTGGACCAAAACACCGGTTGTTATATCGCTGGTTGTAACCGCGGCTATGGGACTTGGCTTAACGGCATGTAGCTCAAAATACAGTCTGGCGGATTTAGCGGCCGCCAAACAAGAGATGGAAAAACAAACAGGGGCCGCCGCTGCCAAGCGACAATCCGATGCGGCTTTTGAAAAACTCGACCAAGAGTAAGTCGAAGCCCCACCCAAAAAGAGAGGCCACTGCATGCAGTGGCCTCTTTCATTTCTACGGCCATTTCTGCGGCCATTTCTGCGGCGGAAAAGCCCCGAGTTAAACGGTGCGTTCCACCATCATTTTTTTGATCTCGGTAATCGCCTTGGCCGGGGACAGACCTTTCGGGCAGGCTTTCGCGCAATTCATAATCGTGTGACAACGATAGACGCGGAACGGATCTTCTAAATCATCCAAACGCTCGCCAGTTTTCTCATCCCGGCTGTCGGCCAACCAACGATAGGCTTGCAGCAGAACTGCTGGGCCGAGGTATTTGTCGGAGTTCCACCAATAACTTGGGCAAGAGGTCGAGCAGCAAGCACATAGGATGCACTCATAGAGACCGTCGAGTTGTTCACGGTCTTCTTTGCTTTGCTTCCATTCACCTTGCGGGGTCGGCGTATCGGTTTTGAGCCAAGGCTCAATCGATTCATATTGCGCGTATAAATTGCTGAGGTCGGGCACCAAATCTTTAATGACCGGCATATGCGGCAAAGGATAGATCGCAATATCGCCCTTCACATCCTCCAGACCTTTGGTGCAGGCCAAAGTGTTTTGACCGTCGATGTTCATGGCGCAAGATCCACAAATGCCCTCGCGGCACGAGCGACGGAAAGTCAAAGTCGAATCGACTTCATTTTTCACCTTAATCAGCGCATCGAGCACCATCGGGCCGCAATCATCGGCATCGATCGTATAGGTATCGACCCGCGGATTGGCTTCATCGTCTGGATTCCAGCGATATATTTTCAACGTCCGTGGGTTCGCAATGGTTCCCTCGGCCGCGTGAACTACGCCCTTGTCGATTTTTGAATTTGCTGGCAGTGCAATCTCAACCATAATCTTCGCGCTCCCTTAGTAAACTCGAGCTTTCGGCTCGATATAGCTGACTTCATTGGTCAGAGTGTAATCATGCACGCCGCGATAGCCGATGGTGGCTTTGCCTTTGGCATCGACATAAGCCAGCGTGTGTTTCATATAGTTTTCATCATCGCGCTCTGGGAAGTCTTCGCGAGCATGCCCGCCTCGGCTTTCTTTGCGCGCATTGGCGCCTTCCACCGTAGCGATGGCTTGCACAATAAGATTATCAAATTCTAGCGTCTCAATGAGGTCTGAATTCCAGATGAGCGAACGGTCGGCAATGCCAATATCGTCCATGCCACGAACCACATCTTGCATGCGCTTGCAGCCTTCTTCCAAAATTTCACCGGTGCGGAAAACAGCACAGTTTTCTTGCATGGCCCGCTGCATTTCGCCGCGTAGCTCTGATGTGGGGGTAGAGCCATCGGCGTTACGGAAACGCTCTAGACGGTCAACGGCTGCATGTCCCGCATCGCTGGCCAAAGGCGCATGGCCCTCACCCGGCGTTACCACTTCAGACGCGCGAATGGCGGCCGCACGGCCAAACACCACAAGGTCAATCAAGGAGTTCGAGCCCAAACGGTTGGCGCCGTGAACCGACACGCAAGCCGCCTCCCCAATCGCCATCAGACCCGGCACAATGCGTCCCTCATCGCCTTCGGTTGGGTTCAAAACTTCACCATTATAATTGGTTGGAATGCCGCCCATATTGTAATGCACAGTCGGCAAAACTGGAATTGGCTCCTTGGTCACATCGACGCCGGCAAATACTTTGGCGCTTTCCGAAATACCCGGCAGACGCTCAGCCAGAATATCTGGGTCGAGGTGGTCGAGATGCAGATAGATATGATCTTTATTGGGGCCAACGCCGCGGCCTTCGCGAATTTCGATGGTCATCGAACGCGACACCACATCGCGCGAAGCCAAGTCTTTGGCCGATGGCGCATAGCGCTCCATGAAGCGTTCGCCTTCGGAGTTGATCAAAATACCACCTTCGCCTCGCGAGCCTTCCGTAATCAGGCAACCCGCGCCGTAAATTCCGGTTGGGTGGAATTGAACAAATTCCATATCTTGCAAAGGCAGGCCAGCGCGAATAACCATCGCCGAGCCATCGCCTGTGCAGGTGTGGGCCGAGGTCGCCGAGAAATAAGCGCGCCCGTAGCCACCTGTTGCCAAAATAACTTGCTTGGCTTGGAAACGGTGCAGCTTTCCGGTCGACATTTCTAGCGCGATGACACCGACACAGCGGTCTTCGTCCATAATCAAGTCGAGCGCGAAATATTCGATGAAAAACTCTGTGTCATGGCGCAAAGACTGGCCATAAAGCGTGTGCAAAATGGCGTGGCCTGTGCGGTCGGCAGCCGCGCAAGTGCGCTGGGCAATGCCTTCGCCGAAATTGGTGGTCATGCCACCAAAGGGACGCTGGTAAATTTTACCTTCTTCGGTGCGCGAAAATGGCACGCCAAAATGCTCGAGTTCATAAACCGCCTCGGCCGCATTGCGGCAAAGATATTCAATCGCGTCTTGGTCGCCCAACCAGTCTGACCCCTTTACGGTGTCATACATGTGCCAGCGCCAATCGTCGTCGCCCATATTACCGAGCGCTGCGGAAATGCCGCCTTGCGCGGCGACCGTGTGCGAGCGAGTTGGGAAAACCTTTGAAATACAGGCGGTTTTAAGTCCGCGCTCCGAACAGCCAAGGGCCGCTCGCAGACCAGACCCGCCAGCGCCAACAACAATGGCATCGAATTGATGGTCTGTGAATTCGTAACTCATAAAACTCTCCAGCTTTCTTTCACTTTTGGCTGCGCTTGTGGCGCCCGCCATTAATTTAAATCACTTAGCCTATAACTAGTTTGAGAACCGCCAAAACACAGGCGACACCAATCGTGAAGGCAAAAAATTGATTGGCAATCAGCGCCAATAGTTTTGTGGCTTCGCCATGCACATAGTCTTCGATGACCACCTGTAACCCAAGGCGCATGTGATAAACCGCCGAAACAATCAGCAGCAGCATAATCAGGCCGATAAATGGATTGCCTAGAAAGGCTGTCATCGTGGCGTAATCAGAGCCCGCATGGACAACCAAAGCGCCAACCAGAAACAGCGTTAAAGGAATATTCGCTAGGGCGGTAACACGCTGCATGAAAAAATGCTCCGTGCCTTTTTTGGCCGAGCCGAGGCCGCGCACACGCGACAGAGGGGTTCGCATATCAGACATTAAAACGCTCCCATGTAAGCATAGGCCGCAACCCAAACACCGGCCGTCAAAAGGAGCGGCAAAATGCTGGTGACGCGGGCAATAATTTCAACGTGCTTGAGATCAAAGCCGCGACCCGTATCCCAAATGAAATGGCGCAAGCCGCCAAACATGTGGTGGAACAAAGCCCAGCTATAGCCAAACAAAACCAAGCGGCCGTACCAAGCCGCAGACACGGCTTGCACTTGCGCATAGCTTTCAGGGCCCGTGGCGGCGGCCAATAGCCACCAAGCCAAAAGCACGGTGCCAGCATATAAAGCGACGCCGGTAGCGCGGTGTAAAATCGAGAGCATCATTGTCAGCGTCCAGCGATAAATCTGGATATGTGGCGACAAAGGTCTCGCGCGAGTTGTTTGATCGGTCATTCGGTAGCTCCCAAAGCTCGAACCCCTCACAAAACGAGGGACAGGCAAAGAGTATACACGCAAAAATATGGAAAATGCCAAACCTCATATCGCGCCATGCTGTCGCACGATAAAAGCGGGCCTAGCCGCCCACAAAACCCTATCCGCGCGCCATATAGACCCAGATATCCAGCTCCAGAATAACCTCGGGCAGACGCTTACCATCCGCGTCCAGATGCGGAAAAGCGTCGTTACTTAGACCCTCACGCCCTTTTATCATAATCTGGCGCAGGCGCAGCGCGCCGACATCGGGGCGCGTTTCAAAGCTGGCTTTGTCCAAAACCTCAGACCAGCCATAAATTGTATCCCCAGCGAAAGCGGGCGCCGCATGGGTGCCGCTATTGAGTGTGGCCATGGCGCCCGCATTTTCAAAACCGTTAAACCGCATGGCCGTGGCATGAGAAATAATGTGACCGCCATAAATCAGCCGTTTGCCGAAGCGGCTATCGGCTTGCAATTGCGCATCGAAATGCACTTCTGCGGTATTTTGATAGAGCCGTGTCGCCATCATATGCTCGGCATCCTCGAGGGTGACGCCGCCACCATGGGCAATTTTTTCGCCTATCTCAAAACTCTCCCAGCGGCGCGGGCTGCCTGCGGCAACAGTGTCCCAAGCGCCATATTTGGCTGTTGGTGGAGGCAAGTCAGGCGCAGCCACATGGGGGGCAATATCTGGCCAAACCGGTTCTGGGGCTGGGGAGGCCGCATCGCGTTTTTTCACCATCACCCAGCGCACATAAGACAGAACCTCCGCCGCCTGCTGATTGACCCCACGGGTTCGCACCATCACAATTCCGGTTTCGCCACTTTTGTTTTCGCGCAAGCCAATGACTTGCGAGCTGGCCGACAAACTATCACCAGCGAAAACCGGCACGCCGAACACGCCCTCGCCATAGCCTAAATTGGCCAACGCATGACGCGAGACGTCCGGCACGGATTTGCCGAATACAATATGAAACACCAGCCAATCTTCCAGCGGGCGGCCAGGCAAGCCAAGTTGTTGCGCGAAAGGCGCGGATGAATGTAACGGGTTGCGCCCGCCATAGAGCGCTTGATACAGCGCCGCGTCGCCATCGCTCAAGGTGCGTGGGCTGGCGTGAAGCAGGGTTTCCCCCGCAGTGAAGTCTTCAAAATATCGGCCGTTGGGGAAATAGCTTTGGGTCATAGAGACAATGATAAAGGTTTACCTTCGAGACGCAATCGCTTCTGCTATCTCTAGCGTGCGGGCGGCGATATCTCGGTGCAATAATTCCGTCATCTTGCCATCTACTTTCAACACGCCTTTGCCAGCGTTTTCAGGATCCGCAAAAGCCGCTACGATTTTTCGGGCTTGCTCGACTTCCAAATCGGAAGGGCCAAAAGCTGTGTGGCATATATCCAACTGACTGGGGTGAATGAGCGTCTTGCCGTCAAATCCCATATCTGCGCCCTGCTGGCACTCTGCCTCAAAGCCGGCCGTATCGGAAATATGATTATACACGCCGTCTAAAATCGTCAGGCCGAACTGGCGCGCGGCCAATAAAGATAGGGTGAGGCTGGTTAGCATAGGCGCACGCCCGGGCTCTAAATTGGCGCGCATTTCTTTGGCTAAATCATTGGTGCCCATAACAAAAGTGGTTAGCCGCGTGCTCTGGGCACAAGCCGCCAAGGCTTGCAGATTGAAAATCGCTTGCGGCGTTTCAATCATAATCCATAAATCGCAAAGCTCAGGTATTGCCTCTTGCAGAGCCATAATCTGTTCCGGCGTCGAGACTTTGGGTGCCAAAACCGCATCGGGGCATTGCCCGTCGGCCAAATTATGCAGCGCTGCCAAATCTTGTGCGCCCCACGGGGTACCCAAAGCATTGATGCGCACTATCGTCTCGCTGGCGCCATAGCCGCCCTCACGCAAAGCCGCGCAAACCAAATCGCGCGCCTCCGCTTTAGCCTCGGGGGCCACCGCGTCTTCTAAATCTAGCAGCAAGCAATCGGCATCGAGCGAGCGCGCTTTTTCTAAGGCACGCGCATTGGCACCGGGCATATAAAGCGCCGAGCGGCGAGGTCGAGTGGAGGGGGTAGATATCATTTTTAAATTCCCGTGCAGTCAGAGGATAAGCAGATGTATAGTGAGCAGACTACTGATTTTAGACAAAGGGACAAGATGAAGCGTAAACCCATCGTGCTGGTTATTTCGAGCCAAGTTGTAAGTGGCCAAGTTGGGCTGAAAGCCATATTGCCCGCTTTTCGGGCCTTAGAGCTAGAAACCGTGACCCTACCAACCACTTTACTGGCGGCTCATCCGGCTGCGTTTCCAGAACATGGCAAACCTGCGGGCGGGGCTTTGCCAGCCAGCCAAATGCTGGAGATGGTCGATTGGCTGCTCGAGGCCGGCGCCCTAGACGCGTGCGCCGCTATATTAACAGGCTATTTGCCAAGCCCTGAACATGTGGAAGCCGCCGCCCAAATTGTTACCAAACTAAAAACTCGCAATCCGGATATCCTTTATGCCTTGGACCCTATTTGTGGCGACAACGGGCGCCTCTATTTACCCGAGACCGTGGTCGACAGCCTAAGGCAATCGCTCTTGCCTTTGGCTGATATTGCCACGCCAAACTTATTTGAGCTTTCCCAAGTCAGCGCCATGTCGCCGCTGGCCGATACGCAACAAAGCATCGAAGCCGCTCGCGCGCTCGGGGTGCCGCAAGTGCTTGTCACTTCAGCGCCAGCGCCCGAGGACGGGCGCATCGCTGTTTTGCAGGTAGCAGGCGAGGATGTTTTGCGCTGTGAAACCGCGCGCGCGCCCAAAGCCCCGCATGGCATGGGGGATTTATTTTCTGCTCTATATTTGGGTCTGCATCTCAAAGGCGAGCCGAAAGCTTTAGGCGTCGCTTGTGCCACGCTGGCGCAAATTGCGAGCGGTAACTTGGAAACCACGCAATTGCCACACGGGCCCGTGCGATTGGCACCCGCGGCCATTCAGGAAAAAATAAACCTTTAAGCGTCCACCTTAACGCGGCTCTTGGTCAGGTATTTTTCGATCAATAATTCAGCAATTTGGACAGCGTTTAAAGCCGCGCCTTTGCGTAAATTATCCGAGACGACCCAGATGGAAAGCCCGTGTTCGACCGTCGGGTCTATGCGCAAACGAGAGACGAAAGTCTCATAATCGCCAACACATTCGATGGGCGTGACATAGCCTTCATCCTCGCGTCGGTCGACAACCAATACGCCATCTGCGGCTTCGAGCGCATCATAGGCTTGGGTCTCGGATATCGCGGTTTCAAACTCAATGTTCACCGCTTCCGAGTGGCCAACAAAAACCGGCACGCGGACACAAGTTACCGCCATGGCAATATTAGGATCGAGAATTTTTTTCGTCTCAACCTGCATTTTCCATTCTTCTTTGGTGCTGCCGCCCTTCATAAATTCATCGATATGCGGGATGACATTAAAGGCAATCTGCTTGGTAAAATTCTCGCGCTTCAATTCGTCATTCACAAACACCGCCCGGGTTTGGGTGAATAATTCATCCATCGCCGCCGTGCCCGCGCCCGAGACAGACTGATAGGTCGAGACTACCAGACGTTTGATTTTGGCGACATCATGCAACGGCTTTAGCGCCACCATTAATTGCGCTGTCGAGCAATTTGGATTGGCAATAATATTGCGTTGGGTATAGCCCGCCAGTGCCTCCGGATTTACTTCCGGCACGATTAACGGCACGTCGTCGTCCATCCGATAGAGCGACGAATTATCAATGACAATGCACCCCGCCGCCGCCGCCTTTGGCGCATATTCTTTGGTGGGGCCAGAGCCACAGGCGAACAAAGCAATATCGGCTTGCGAAAAATCATAAAACTCGAGTGCCTGCGCTTTCACCGTGCGATCGCCAAAGCTCATTTCCTTACCTTGGCTTTTGCGCGAGGCCACGCAATCGAGGCGTGCCAAGGGGAACTTGCGTTCATCCAAAATATTGAGAATTTCTCGACCCACATTTCCGGTCGCGCCAACCACAGCCACTACATAAGACATGAACTTATTTCCCTAATTCTGTAAGCGCTGCCAAAACAGCATCGCCCATGCCGCTGGTGCCAACTTCTTGGCAACCGGCTTGCATAATGTCGCCCGTGCGAACGCCTTTGTCCAATACATGAGTGACCGCATTTTCCAGCAAGTCCGCATCGTCGCCGCGCTCAAACGTATACCGCAGCGCCATGGCAAAACTCATAATCGAGGCAATCGGATTGGCTTTGCCCTGACCCGCAATATCTGGCGCTGAGCCGTGTACCGGCTCGTATAAAGATTTCGACCGACCCGTCGTCGCATCAGGCGCGCCTAAGGAAGCCGAAGGCAACATGCCCAACGAACCGGTTAGCATGGCCGCAATGTCCGACAAAATATCGCCGAACAAATTATCGGTCACCAGCACGTCATATTGTTTCGGATTGCGCACTAATTGCATGGCGCAATTATCCGCCAACACGTGCTCCAGCTCCAATTCAGGAAATTCGGAGGTGATGATTTTGGTCACTTCTTCATTCCACAAGAGGCCCGATTCCATGACATTGCGTTTCTCAGAAGATGCCAAACGCTTGCCGCGTTTCATCGCCAAATCGCCCGCCACACGCGCAATGCGCTCAATCTCATAGGTTTCGTAAACTTGCGTATTCACGCCACGACGTTGGCCATTGCCAAGGTCTTCAATGCCGCGTGGCTCACCAAAATAAACCCCGCCCGTGAGCTCGCGCACAATCATAATATCGAGGCCTTCGACCAATTCGCGTTTCAAAGAAGACGCATCGGCGAGAGCCGGAAAACAAATCGCCGGACGCAAGTTAGCAAATAATCCCATGTCCGAGCGCAAGCGCAAAAGACCTGCCTCGGGGCGCGCTTCATAGGCCACATTATCCCACTGCGGCCCGCCAACGGCGCCAAATAGCACCGCATCCGACTGCATGGCTTTTTCCATCGCCGCATCCGAGATGGCCGCGCCATGCACATCATAAGCGGCACCACCGACAAGGTCCTCGTCGAGGTTTACCTGAAACCCGCGGGCCTCGCCAAACCAATCGATGATGCGGCGCACTTCGCCCATTACTTCGGGGCCAATGCCGTCGCCTGGCAAGATGAGAATATTTTCCATTTTAAGTCCTTACTGGCATCCCTAAATTTGGGAACTGTGTTTGATTAGCGCCAAGGCTGTGCAGCCAAATCGTTTTCATAGGCGTCGATGGCCGCGCCTTTTTTCATCGTCAGGCCAATGTCATCGAGGCCTTCGAGTAAGCATTTTTTGCGAAAGGCATCGACTTCAAAAGAAATCGTGCCACCATCTGGGCCTTGAATGGTTTGGCTTTCCAAATCAATCGTCACCGTGGCATTGGCGCCGCGTTTAGCGTCATCCATCAATTTATCGACATCGGCTTGCGGCAGAACAATCGGCAAAATGCCGTTCTTGAAGCAATTATTGTAAAAAATATCGGCATAGCTTGTGGAAATAATGCAGCGGATACCAAAATCCAACAGCGCCCAAGGTGCATGTTCACGGCTCGAGCCGCAGCCAAAATTATCGCCCGCCACCAAAATTTCGGCGCCGCGATAGGCCGATTGATTGAGCACAAAATCAGGCACTTCATCGCCTTCCGGCGTATAGCGCATTTCGTCGAATAAGTTTTTGCCCAAGCCAGAACGCTGAATGGTTTTTAAAAACTGCTTCGGGATAATCATATCCGTATCGACATTTAAAATATCTAGCGGCGCAGCAATCCCGGTCAATTGATTGAACTTTTGCATGGGTTAGCCCTCCACTTTCAGGTTGCGAATATCCGTGAAGTGACCCGTCACAGCCGCCGCAGCCGCCATTTCTGGGGATACCAAATGGGTGCGTCCCCCGCGTCCTTGGCGACCTTCAAAATTGCGATTGGAGGTCGAGGCACAGCGTTCGCCTGGCGCCAATTTATCGGCATTCATCGCCAGACACATGGAGCAGCCTGGCTCGCGCCATTCAAAACCAGCTTCGATAAATATTTTATCCAAACCTTCTTTTTCCGCCTGTTGCTTAATCAAGCCAGAGCCCGGCACAACCATGGCCGAGACGCGAGACGCCACCGTTTTGCCCTTGGCAATGGCCGCAGCGGCGCGCAAATCTTCGATACGGCTATTGGTGCAAGACCCGATGAACACGCGGTCGATGGCCACTTCTTGCATCGGTGTGCCGGCTTTCAGGCCCATATAATCAAGCGCCCGCTCGGTAGATTTACGACGCGCTTCATCCGCAATATCAGCCGGATTTGGCACCGCGCCTGCGATGGAGATAACGTCTTGCGGGCTGGTGCCCCAAGTTACCAGAGGCGGCAAGTCAGACGCATCAATGGTGATTTCTTTATCGAAAACCGCATCCGCATCCGAAACCAGCGTGCGCCAATAGGCTACCGCTTCATCCCAATCTTCGCCTTTGGGCGCCTTGGCTCGACCTTCTAGGAAAGCGTAAGTTTTCTCATCCGGTGCCACGAGGCCCGCGCGTGCGCCTGCTTCGATAGACATATTGCACAGGGTCATGCGCCCTTCCATCGATAGCGCTTCAATGGCGGGGCCTGCATATTCCAGCACATAACCGGTGCCGCCAGCCGTGCCAATCTCGCCGATAATGGCAAGAGCGATATCTTTGGCGGTGATATAATCGGGCGCTTCGCCTACCACATTAATGCGGAAGTTTTTGGCTTTCGATTGGATCAGCGTTTGGGTTGCCAAAACATGTTCTACTTCCGAGGTGCCAATACCATGTGCCAAAGCGCCAAAAGCACCATGGGTGGAGGTGTGGCTATCGCCGCAAACAATGGTGAGGCCTGGCAAAGTAAAGCCTTGCTCGGGGCCGGTAACATGCACGATGCCTTGGCGAATATCGTCCATAGCGACATATTCAATGCCAAATTCAGCGCAGTTTTTTTCCAAGGTTTGGATTTGTAATTTGCTTTCCGGATCGGCAATCGCATCGACCCCGCCAGTGCGGTCAGTCGTCGGAATATTGTGATCGGCAAGCGCCAAAACTTTATGCGGGGCGCGCACTTTTCGGCTGGTCATCCGCAAGCCTTCGAAAGCTTGTGGGCTGGTTACTTCATGCACCAAGTGACGGTCGATATAGAGCAAGCAATTTCCGTCTGCTTGCTCATCTACCATATGAGCATTCCAAATTTTATCGTAAAGAGTGGTTCCGGTCATACCTGTTGCCTTTATTTTTACGAGGGCTGCCTACCCCCCGCCCCCGAATTTTGGGGAATGAATGGAGTTTGCGGCTCTCGAAAGAAAACTTAGGCGTCAGTGTCGACGCTAGGAGCCTCCTTGGCCGCTGCTTTTGGTGTCTTTTTTGCGTCTGCCTTGGTTGATTTCAAGCGACGCTCGGTAATTCGAGCGGCTTTACCCGTTAGGCCACGCAAATAATAAAGTTTGGCACGACGCACACGACCGCGGCGAACCAGATCGATGCTGTCTACGAGCGGAGAGTAAATTGGGAAAACCCGTTCCACACCCTCGCCATAAGAAATTTTACGCACAGTGAAATTTTCATTCAAGCCACCGCCAGCGCGCGCAATGCACACGCCTTCAAAAGCCTGAATACGCTCGCGCGAACCTTCGATTACTTTTACATTCACCTTCACTGTGTCGCCAGGTTGGAAATCCGGTACGGATTTCTCGGCGGTCAGTTCAGCCATGTGTTCGCGTTCTAATTCTTCAATAACATTCATTTGCGTCACCATTTGGGCGTTTTTCGGTTTGACACCTGTCTCACCGGATGGGGGGATTTACCATGGCTTTAGGGCCATGTCACCCCTTTTCGGGCGATTCACCATTGTTTTTTCACTTTTTGGACTTGCTGTCGTTTTGCGGCAAATCCTCTAGTAAATCGGGTCGGCGTTCTTGCGTAATCTCCAGCGCCCGTTGATGGCGCCATTTGGCTATTTTTTCATGGTCCCCAGAGATCACAACTTCGGGAACTTCCATCCCTTCCCAGACTTGCGGGCGGGTATATTGGGGATGCTCGAGCAAACCGCCAGATTGGGAGGAAAAGCTCTCTTGCAAGCCGCTTTCCACCTTGCCCATCACGCCCGGCAAAAGGCGGATAATGCTATCTAACATGACCAAAGCAGCTGGCTCGCCGCCCGAGAGGATATAATCGCCGAGCGAGACTTCTAGGGGCGCGCGCGCCTCGATAAAGCGTTCGTCGATGCCCTCATAGCGATTGCAAAAGAAAATCGCACCCGCACCTTCGGCCAGCTCCTGCGCTAAATCTTGCGTCCAAGGCACACCGCGCGGGCTCGGTAAAAGCACCGGCAAATTATGCTGCGCCGTCACGCTGTCTAAGGCGGATGCCGCCACATCGGCGCGCATCACCATGCCGGCGCCGCCGCCAGCCGGCGTATCGTCGATATTTTTATGTTTGCCTTGGCCATGCGCGCGCACATCATGGGTAGTCAGCGACCACAGGCCGTCTTCTCGCGCGCGTCCGGCCAGACTTTCGCCCAGCGTGCCCGGAAACATGGTTGGAAAACCAGTGATGATATGGGCGTTCCAGCTCATTTAATCTCTCCAGCTTCTTCAGGAGAGGCTTCGGTTTCTTGCGGTGGCACAAGCGTTAGCTGCCCGCCCGCCATATCCACATGGGGCACTACTTGTTTGGTGAACGGGTAAAACGAGCCGTCGATTTCTAATAAATCGCCCGCCCCGAAATTATGAACCGCCGCCACTTCGCCCAAGCCCTCCCCCTCGGGGCTGACTACCTTTAGGCCGATGAGATCGGCATAATAAAAGTCATCTTCTTGAGCTAATTTGGGCAATTTATCGCGCGAGACATATAGCTCGACACCGCGCAAGGCGACCGCTGCATCTCGGTCATCGATGCCTTTGACAGTCACGCGCGCGCTTTCCGCATTGCCTTTATCGGCCTTGCAGGAGGTCAAAACAAAGACCCGCTCCCCGAGTTTATCGGAGAGCGGTCCATAGGCCGCGATATCTTGCGGCGATTGCGTGAAGGTTCGCACCTTCATAGCGCCGCGCACGCCATGCGGAGCCCCGACCACGCCCAAACAAACGAGCGTGTCGGGTATCGCTGGAGCGCGCGATGCCAATTAAGCGTCTTTTTCAGAAGCCTCAGCAGCTTCTTCAGCTGGAGCTTCTTCGGCTGGTGCTTCTTCGGCAGGAGCTTCCTCAGCGGCAGCTTCTTCGGCAGGAGCTTCCTCAGCGGCAGCTTCCTCGGCTGGAGCTTCTTCGGCTGGGGCTTCCTCGGCTGGAGCCTCTTCAGCAGGCGCTTCCTCAACAGGGGCAGCGGCGGCGGCAGCGGCTTCGGCGGCGGCTTCTTCTGCGGCGGCTTTGGCAGCTTCTTCAGCTTCTTTTTGAGCTTCCAAACGCTCTAGCGCTTTTTGGCCTGGCTTGCCTTTGTTTGGATTGTTGCGCTCTTCACGCTTCCAAAGACCAACATCTTGCAAAAACCGTGACACACGGTCGGAGGGCTTGGCACCTTGCTCAATCCAATGTTTGGCGCGATCGGCGTCTAGCACCACACGCTCGCCGCCGTCTTTTGGCAGCAATGGATTATATGTACCGAGTTTTTCAATATAACGACCATCGCGAGGCATACGGCTATCGGCCACAACGATGCGATAGAATGGACGCTTTTTAGAGCCGCCACGCGACATACGAATTTTCAAAGCCATTTTTAGTTCCTTTCAACGAACAATAAATTAGTCAATCTGTTAGCTGGCCGCCCCACGCTTGGGCTCGGCCTGTTTCTCTATTTCTTTTTCGGGGGAAGCCCCAAACCTTTTAAAAAATCTGGCGGCGCACTGGCCCCACCCAATTTGGTTAAATCTGGAAGCGCCCCAGACCCTTTTGTCAGGTCTTGTTGGGCCGCCATGTTTTGCATATCGGTTAGGCTCGGCATATTCGGCATATTAGGTTGTCCACCGCCGCCCATGCCGCCCAGCATACCTGCCAGACCTTTCATGCCGCCTTTGCCGAGTTTCTTCATCATGTCGGCCATTTGCCGATGCATTTTGAGAATTTTATTGACCTCTTGCACGCTGGTGCCCGAGCCCGCCGCGACGCGTTTTTTGCGACTGGCATTTAATAGTTTTGGGTTTTCCCGTTCGCCCGATGTCATCGAGGAGACAATCGCTGCTTGGCGCAATAATTCGCGCTCATCCATGCCCATGGCGGCGACTTGTTTTTTCATTTTGCCCATGCCCGGCAACATGCCCAAGACGCCCGACATGCCGCCCATACGCTGCATTTGCTTTAATTGTTCGGCCATATCATCCAGCGTAAACACGCCTTTTTTCATGCGGGCTGCCATTTTATCGGCTTTTTCCGCATCCATCGTTTCGGCAGCTTTTTCAACCAGCCCAACAACATCGCCCATGCCGAGAATGCGATTGGCGACGCGCGTCGGGTCAAACACTTCTAATTTATCGACCGCTTCGCCGACGCCCAAAAACTTAATCGGCACGCCCGTCACATAGCGCATAGATAAAGCTGCGCCGCCGCGGCCATCGCCATCGGCGCGGGTCAAAACAATACCGGTCAGGGAAACGCGGGCGCCAAATTGTGCCGCAATGGTCACCGCCTCTTGGCCGGTCAAACTATCGGCAACCAGCAAAACTTCTTTCGGCGCCGCCGCCGCTTCAATCGCGGCCATTTCGCCCATCAAGGCTTCATCGATATTGGTGCGGCCTGCGGTATCGAGCATCACCACATCAAAGCCGCCCAGCTTACCGGCTTGCACCGCACGCTTGGCAATATCGACCGGCGATTGCCCGTCGACGATGGGCAGGGTTTCAACCTCAATTTGTTGACCCAGAACTTTCAATTGTTCCATCGCGGCTGGGCGTTGTGTGTCCAGCGAGGCCATGAGGACTTTGCGTTTTTCTTGAGCGGTAATGAATTTGGCTAACTTTGCGGTCGAGGTGGTTTTACCCGAGCCTTGCAGACCCACCATCATCATAACGACAGGCGGCACCGCATCAAAGGATAGAGGCTCCGCCGCGCCCAACATTTCGATGAGACCATCATTGACGATTTTGACCATTTGCTGGCCGGGCGTCACTGATTTTAAAACCTGCGCGCCAATCGCGGCGGGGCGCACATTATCTAGGAAGGCACGCGCCACGGGCAAAGCCACATCGGCTTCCAAAAGCGCAGTGCGAATTTCGCCTAGCGCGACGTCGACGTCTTTTTCAGACAGCGCTCCGCGTCCGCGTAGGCGGTCAAATATCGACCCTAAATTTTCGCTCAGCGTGTCAAACATACGTTTCGCGTTTTGCCTCAACCAAAAGTGCACCCGCGGGCAAAGCTTGCTGGCGGGTGGCGACCTTGCCCCATTGGGCGAAGACCAAAATAAATATCGCTTCTGTTCAGAAGTGGCGCCAATCTAGGCAGAGGAAGCGTTTAAGTCAAGCGTCTGGTGTTTGCGGGCGCGAGCGCTTATATAAAAGCCATGGCACAGGAAACCCATATCGCGTTTTGCAAAATGAACGGCCTTGGCAATGCCTTCGTGGTAATCGACGCTCGCTCGCAGCCGTTGCAGGTAACGGGCGATGAGGTGCGCGCCATCGCCGATGCCTCGAACCCAGACACGCAAGGCTGTGACCAAGTTTTGGTGATACATGCCTCTCGCCAAGCCAACGAGCAAGCCGTTTTCATGCAAATCTTCAATGCCGACGGCAGCGAGGTAGAGGCTTGCGGAAATGGCGCCCGCGCCGTAGCCGCGTTTTTGGCACGCCCCTCGACGACCCACGATGGCCGCCCCCAAATCACGCTAGAAACCCTAGGCGGCACGTTACAATGTGCCACTCAGTTAGACGCAGATATGGCGCAGGTAAGCATTCATATGCCACTGCCCGTATTTGGCACGCCGGTAGCCTTGCAGGAAGATTTGCCAGAGGCCTTGCCGGTCAATATGGGCAATCCCCATGCCGTCTTGATTATGGACGCCGACACGAAAGCCCATGCCGCCAATAGCGGCCCAGCCCTCGAACACCATGCGGCGTTTCCAGACGGGGCCAATATTAATTTTGCCCGCCTCGCGGCCCCTCAGACTTTGCGGCTCGATACGTGGGAACGCGGCGCGGGCCTCACCTTAGCTTGCGGCACAGGCGCATGCGCCACGGCGGCGGCGGCGGTTCACAGCCAACTTTGTGCGCCGGGCGCGATAACAGTTCGCCCGCCATTTAACCAAGACGACAATGCGCACGATGTCATTATTATCGATTATCAACCCGACACGCATTTAATTATGACCGGGCCTGCGCAGTTTGAATTTGACGGTGAGCTGAGCCTATGAGCGCGACAGATGTATCAGATGTAAAAGTCGAGAATTTTGGCTGCCGCCTCAACGCGCTAGAAGGCGATAGCGTGCAAGCCTTGGCGCAAGCGGCGGGTCTGCGAAACACCACTATCATCAATGGGTGCGCCGTCACCGGCGAAGCCATGCGCCAAGCCCGCCAAGCGGCACGCAAAGCCAAACGCGCCAACCCCGAGGGACAAGTCATCGTGACGGGATGCGCGGCGCAAACCGATGCTGAGCAATTTATCGCCATGCCCGAGGTCGACCGCGTTATCGGCAATGAAGAAAAATTGCGCGCCAATACATATCAAGCCAATAGCTATCAAAAAGCACCGGACCCAAAAGTAATGAACGCCGTCTCCGACATCATGTCGCTAGAGACCGCAACGCCTTTACCGCCGACACCGCAAACCGGACGCTCGCGCGCTTTCGTGCAAGTGCAAACCGGATGCGACCACCGCTGCACTTTTTGTATCATTCCTTTTGGGCGCGGCAACTCGCGCTCCGTTCCTATCCCTGAAGTGGTGGCGCGGTGCCAGCTTTTGGTCGAGCAAGGCCACAAAGAAATTGTTCTAACGGGCGTCGACGTCACCTCTTATGGGCCAGACATTGGCGAGGCGGGATTGGGCGCTTTGGTGCGCGCTATCCTCGCCCAAGTGCCCGAGTTGCCGCGCTTGCGCCTATCGTCTATCGACGCGGTGGAAATAGATGCCAATCTTTTGGATATGGTCATCGCCGAGCCGCGCTTGATGCCGCATTTGCATTTATCTTTGCAAGCTGGCGACAATATGATTTTGAAGCGGATGAAACGCCGCCATACGCGCGAAGAAGCGATTGCCTTTTGCGCTAAACTGAAACAAGCGCGCCCCGACATTGCCTTTGGCGCCGATTTAATCGCCGGCTTTCCAACCGAGACCGACGCGATGTTTGAAAATTCTATCAAACTCGTCGAACAGTGCGAGCTGACTTGGCTGCATGTGTTTCCCTATTCGCCGCGCCCCGATACGCCAGCCGCACGTATGCCACAATTGGATGGCCCGACCATCAAAGCGCGCGCCGCCGCCTTGCGACAAGCTGGCGACACCCAACGCCAGCGCTGGCTGGATGCGCAAACGGGACAAACACTGAGTGTATTGGTTGAGAAACAAGGCGACACCAAAAGTGAAGGCCGCAGCGGCAATTTTGCCCGCGTGCTGCTGCCGCCTATTTATCAGCCTGGCGAGCTGGTTTCGCTGCGCGTGTCTGGCAACGATGGTTTGATGTTAAGCGGAGATGTTTTATGAGCGGGTTTTTTGCCTCCCTGAAATCAGGGCTCACCAAGTCGAGCAAAGCGTTAGGCGATAGCCTGTCGTTTTTGAGCGGCAAAAAATTATCCGCCAGTCAATTGGGCGAATTGGAAGATGCCCTCATCATGGCCGACCTTGGCGTGGCGACGGCGGGTAAAATTGTCGAGAATTTGCGCGCCCGTCGCGACTTGGCCGAGCTAGATGAAAGTGGATTACGCGAGGCTTTGGCCCGCGAAATTACCGCGCTGCTGACGCCCGTGGAAAAACCCTTTCAATTGCCTGACACGAAGCCGGCAGTTATTTTAATGAGCGGTGTCAATGGCGCTGGAAAAACCACAACAATTGGTAAATTGGCCAAAAAGTTTATCGCGGAAGGCAAAACCGTCATGCTGGCGGCAGGCGATACATTTCGCGCCGCCGCGGGCGAGCAATTACAAGTTTGGGGCGAACGCGCTGGGGTCGAAGTCGTGTCTGGCGCAACGGGTGCCGATGCGGCGGCGCTGTCTTATGAGGCGCTGGAACGGGCCAAAGCCGAGGGCATAGATGTGTTGATGATCGACACGGCAGGGCGCTTACAGTCGAACGATAACCTGATGGCCGAGTTAGAAAAAATCATCCGCGTGATTGCAAAACTAGACGACACAGCCCCGCATGAAAGCCTATTGGTGCTGGATGCGACGACCGGTCAAAACGCGCTGACCCAAGCGGAGGCGTTTTTAAAACGCGCCAATGTCTCGGGCCTGATTATGACCAAACTCGATGGCACAGCGCGCGGCGGCGGGCTAGTGGCCATCTCGCAAAAACTACAATTGCCGATTTATTTCATCGGCGTCGGTGAACAGGCAGACGACTTGCAAAGTTTTAACGCCAAACAATTTTCCCTCGCCCTGACGGGCGCAACCGGAGAGACAAACTAATGGCAGGATGGCGTAAAATTATCGAAGAATTTGCTCCACTCGCGACTTTCTTTGTCTTGAACTTTCGTGGCCCCCAATGGTTCGGCCGCCCCGAAAGCGATGGCCTGTTGATCGCCACCGCAGGTTTTATGGTGGCCATAGCAGTGGCGCTTATCTCTACCTATTCGCGCGGGGCTAAACCCAATAATATGACGCTAGCCTCTGCCGGATTTATTTTCGTCTTCGGTGGCATTACTTTGTTTTTGCAAGATGAGACTTTCATCAAAATAAAACCAACCTTGGTCTATATTTTATTTGCGGCCATTTTAGGTTTTGGGCTGCTGCGCGGGCAATCTTATTTGCAAAAACTAATGGGCGATATGTTGCCGATGGCGCCCGCCGGATGGCTGGTTTTAACGCGGCGCTGGGCCTTGTTTTTTATCTTTCTGGCCGTTCTCAATGAAATCGTTTGGCGCACGCAATCGACCGACACTTGGGTCAATTTCAAAGTCTTCGCCACTTTACCACTGACTTTCGGTTTTATGATTTTGCAAATTCCCTTACTAAAAAAACACGGCGCGCTATCCGACCCCAAAGACGACTCCCAGGCCTAGGTCGAAACGCGAGATATTATTTTTGCTTACTTCTTTTTGCTGTTTTCAGACGTCGCATATCGCGCCCGCATAGCTTCAAAGCCTGGCGTATCGGCCCAATTTTCTGGCTCTGAAAAAGGCGCGAAGTTTTCCATCTCACGTGTCTCATGCCAATGTTGCAAAGCATAATAGACGGCAGGAAACGCCAGCTCATCCCAAGGTATTTCATCCCACGCCAGTAAAGCCACTTCTTGGCTTTCAGGCCCAGCGGCGATATTAGGGTTGCGCAAAACGCCGCGATAAAACATCTGCACTTGGCTAATCCGCTCGACATTATAAATGCCAATAAGGGCGCCCGTTTCTATATCCGCCCCCGCCTCTTCCATGGCTTCGCGCGCGGCGCCTTGCGCTGTTGTTTCGCGTTGTTCCATGAAGCCAGCAGGCAAAGTCCAAAACCCTTTGCGCGGCTCAATGGCGCGCTTACACATAAGAATTTTATCTTCCCATGTGGCCACAACGCCGGCGATAATTTTAGGGTTTACATAATCAATAAGCCCGCAGTGATTGCAAATCTCGCGCTCAAAGCTGTCGTCTTTGGGCACGCGTTTACCGAATGAAATTTCATGGCCGTAGTCTTGCGATGTATCGCGAAAGGGCATGCTTTCTCCTGCGAGTTAGGGGGTGGTGAAAAAAGGTAGGATTTTAGTTTTCAAAGAGGCCGCATCCAGCGGGCCAACGTGGCGGTATACCACGCGCGCTTGCCCGTCCAACACAAAGGTCTCGGGCACGCCATAGACACCTAAATCAAGCGCCACGCGCCCGCTGGTGTCGGCGCCAACGGCTGTGTAGGGGTTTCCCAAGCGCCCCAAAAACCTTTTGGCTGCGCCTGGATTGTCTTTGTAGTTCAGCCCAAAAATCGGCACCCCTAGGGCGGCCAATTGCATGAGAGCCGGATGCTCGTCGCGGCACGGGCCGCACCAACTGGCCCAGACATTAATCAATACCGGACGCCCTTGTGCCAAATCAGAACTGGCAAACCCGCCATCTTGCGTTAAGCCATCCAGCGAAAACTCGGGCAGCTTCTTGCCTTCATAGGCGGAGGGTAAGCGCGACGGATCGCCCAAAAAAAGACCGGCGAAAAACACCACGGCCAATCCCAGGGCAACGGCCAAAGGGGCAAATCGCCATAAAGACGCCCTTAGCTCTTTGGGGGGCGACGGGCTCATTCGCTGTCTGCTATTTCGGCTTTAGCTTTGCGCCATTGGGCAAAACTACTGGCGATGAGTATCGCCAAAGGCAAAAACGTAGCGCCATAGCTCGCGTATATATAAGTGTCATACACTCCAGGCATTTCGGGTATCTCCTCTCGCGTCTCTAGTTTCCGCGCATGCGGCGAACCCGCAATTTTTGCCGCAAAATTTCCATCTGCATGCGCGTTAGCGTCAGCGCGAAGAACAGCGCGAAAAAAGCCACGCCCATAATCAGCAGCGGATATAGAAAATCAGCATGCAATGCAGGCCGCGCCAAACGCGACACGCTGGCTGGCTGATGTAGCGTATTCCACCAATCGACGGAAAACTTCACAATCGGCACATTTACAAATCCGACAATCGCCAAAAGCGCTGCGGTGCGCGCCGCGCGCGTCGGCTCGTCAATGGCCTGCCAAATGGCGATATAGCCGATATAGATAAAAAGTAGCACCAACATAGACGTGAGCCGCGCATCCCATACCCACCAAGTGCCCCACATGGGTTGGCCCCAAAGGCTGCCAGTCACCAAAGCGATGAGCGTAAAGGTGGCGCCCACGGGGGCTGCCGCGCGCGCGGCGACATGGCCCAAAGGATGGCGAAAAATAAGCGCCGTGACGCTGGCAAAGAAAATGAAACTATAGCCAAATAAAGCCATCCAAGCGGCGGGCACATGGACGAACATAATTTTTACCGTCTCGCCTTGCTGATAATCTTCTGGCACATGGAGCGCGCGAAACAGGCCATAGGCCAAAAGCGCCAAAGCCACGGCCCATAGGGGCGCGTGCAGGCGCGCCGCGAGTTTCATAAAGCGCGTGGGGTTGGCGTAAAAAGCCGAGATATTTTCAAGTGCCTTTAGCATAGTCTCTCTTATAGCCTGTTCTGCGCTAGCGCACAGCGTTGCGTAACGCCGCAGCTATCGCCACAGGCGCAGCCAGCAAACTGGCCAGACTTATCAGCCCTAAAATGGCGAGGCGCGCCTCATCTATCTCTCCCGCTAACGCTTGTTTGGTGGCGCCTGCGCCAAAAATCATCACCGGCACATAAAACGGCAGGCTCAGCAAAACCGTCAGCAGCCCACCCCGACGAACGCTCACCGCAAGGCTTGCGCCAATGCCACCCAATAAAACTAGCGCCGGACTGCCCGCCAACATGGCCAGCAAAAGCATCGGCAAATGGGCAGGCGCCAGATTTAACAAAAGACCCGCCAAGGGCACCGCCAAAAGCAAAGGCAGCACGAGGGCGATATAATGACCCAGTAATTTTGCCAGAACCACGAATTCCAGCGGCAAAGGCATCAGCAGCATTTGGTCGAGCGAGCCATCTTCATAGTCGGCTTGAAACACTCGGTCGAGCGAGGTTAAAAGCGCCATAATCAGCACCACCCATAAAAGACCCGGCGCGAGCGCTTGCAAAAGTGCCAATTCTGGGCCCAAACCAAACGGCATAAGCGTGACGCCGATAAACAAGAAGGCAACGGCCAAAGTTGCATGCCCGCCGCGCCACGCCAAAACAACGTGCTGGCGGCAGATGGCCCAGAAGACGCTCATGTCGAAGCTCCCAAAGTCAGCGTTTGGGTGGCAAAGCCCAAGGGCACATGGCTCGAGGCGACAATCATGCCGCCCGCGGCCAAATGCTCGCCCGCCAACGTATCGATGAGCTGTTGCCCGGCTTCATCGAGCGCGGTCATCGGTTCGTCCAGTAACCAGATGGGGCGCGGCGCGAGGCATAATTTCGCCAGCGCCAAGCGGCGCCTTTGCCCCGCCGAAAGGTCGCCGACGGCTTGCCAAGCGCGATTTTTCAGACCCAAAAGAGCTAATAAGTCATTTGTGTTTCCAGCCGCTTTCGGGGCGCCCCAAAGGGCCGCGTCAAAAACCAAAGTCTCACCGACACTCAAGGCGTTTTTCAAACCGTCGGCATGGCCTATAAAATGCACACGCCTAGAGGGGGTATGCGAGGGAGCATGCGAGGGGGCATCACCAAAGGAAATTGTGCCTATATCTGCCGGAAGCAGCCCCGCAATTTGGCGCAGCAAAGAGGTTTTACCACTGCCATTCGCACCATAAAGCGCCAGCGCCTCGCCGCCTTTTAGCGTTTGCGATATCCCCTCAAACAGCAAGCGCAGCCCACGCGAACACGCCAGACCCTGCAGCTGCAAATGGGCGGGCTCTGCATAGGGGTTGGGTAGAAAAAATTTTTGCGGCTTCGCCATAGTATTTTCGGTCATACTTCTTTATAACGCAGATGCCTGCCAAATAGGGCGGGTTTTAATTTTTGAGACTATTGCAGGAGCACGACCTATGCCACAAGCAAAAAAGCCACAAGCAAAAAAGGCACCAGCCAAAAAGCCACAAGTGAAATCTTCAAAGAACACCGACCAGCATCCGGATAGTTTTAAATCCCGCAAAGTGCTGAAAGTTGGCAATAAGTCCTACGTCTATTTCAGCCTGAAAGCGGCCGAGAAAAATGGCTTGAAGGGCATTTCCAAACTCCCGAATTCGATGAAAGTTCTACTCGAAAACCTGTTGCGCCACGAAGACGGCCGCACGGTGAACGCAGAGGACATTAAGGCCGTGCAACAATGGTTGACTAAGCGTAAATCCAATCGCGAGATTGCCTATCGTCCAGCCCGCGTTTTGATGCAAGACTTTACCGGCGTGCCTGCCGTTGTCGATTTGGCAACCATGCGCAACGCCATGCAAGAAATGGGCGGCAACGCCAAAAAAATTAACCCGCTGACCCCCGTTGATTTGGTTATTGACCACTCGGTCATGGTAGATACTTTCGGCAGCAAGGACTCGCTGAAAACCAATGTTGGTCTTGAGTATTCGCGCAATGGCGAGCGCTACGAGTTTTTGCGTTGGGGCAGCCAAGCGTTTGAAAACTTCCGCGTGGTCCCCCCCGGAATGGGCATTTGCCACCAAGTGAACCTCGAGCATTTGGCACAAACCGTTTGGACCAAACGCGAGCGCGTGAATGGCAAATCGGTTGAAGTCGCCTACCCAGACACGCTTGTTGGCACCGATAGCCACACCACAATGGTCAACGGTATGGCCGTTCTCGGCTGGGGTGTGGGCGGCATTGAGGCCGAAGCGGCAATGCTCGGCCAGCCGGTCACCATGTTGCTGCCAGAAGTGGTTGGCTTCAAGCTGACAGGTAAAGTGCCAGAAGGTGCCACCGCTACTGATTTGGTTTTGACGATTGTGGAAATGCTGCGCAAAAAAGGCGTTGTCGGTAAATTCGTTGAGTTTTACGGCCCTGGCCTTGAGAGCCTATCGCTGGAAGACCAAGCCACCATCGCCAATATGGCCCCTGAATATGGCGCCACGTGCGGTTTCTTCCCGGTAGACAATGACACATTGGCTTATTTGAAAGCCACCGGCCGCAAAAAAGCGCGCATTGATCTGGTGGAAAAATATTCGAAAGCCCAAGGCATGTTCCGCACCAAAGCCTCGGCCGACCCTGTGTTCACCTCCACGCTGGACTTGGACTTGAACTCCGTTCGCCCAAGCCTAGCTGGCCCGAAACGCCCGCAAGATCGCGTGCTTTTGGAAGACATGGTAGGCGGCTTTAAAACAGCCCTGAAAGACCAAGGTGTAAGCGTTAAAGCTTCGGCCAAACGCGTGCCCGTAAAAGGCGCCAAACACGACCTCGGCAATGGCGATGTTGTGATTGCCGCCATTACCTCTTGCACCAACACCTCCAACCCTAGCGTAATGCTGGGCGCGGGTCTGGTAGCTCGCAATGCCGCCAAATTGGGCTTGAGCGTCAAGCCTTGGGTAAAAACCTCACTGGCACCGGGTAGCCAAGTGGTAACCGAATATCTCAAAAAAGCGGGCTTGCAAAAAGACCTGAACAAATTGGGTTTCAACCTAGTTGGATATGGTTGCACAACCTGCATCGGTAACTCCGGTCCTCTTTCGCCAGCCATCTCAGATGCGGTTGCGAAAAACGATCTGGTCGTCACTTCCGTGCTTTCCGGCAACCGTAACTTCGAAGGCCGTGTGAGCCCAGATGTGCGGGCCAATTATCTGGCTTCGCCAATGCTGGTTGTGGCATATGCCATTGCCGGTTCGGTGAATGTGAACTTGGCAACCGAGCCACTTGGCATGGATAAAAAAGGCAACCCAGTTTATTTGAAAGACATTTGGCCGAGCAATAAAGAAATTGCCGAGACGGTGCGCTCTTGCGTGACGCCGGCTATGTTCCGCGAGCGCTATGCCGATGTGTTCAAAGGCGATACGGCTTGGCGTAAAGTGAAGTCGCAATCGGGCCAAACTTTCGATTGGGATAAAAAATCCACTTACGTTCAACGCCCAACTTTCTTTGACGGTCTAACTTCGGATGCAGTAGCCACAGACGGCAAAGGCGCGAGCATTGAAGATGCGCGCATCTTGGCTCTCCTTGGCGACAGTATTACGACGGACCATATTTCTCCTGCGGGCTCCATCAAAGCCGATAGCCCGGCTGGTAAATATCTCAGCAAAAATAAAGTGAAGCCTCTGGATTATAACTCCTATGGCTCGCGTCGCGGGAACCATGAAATTATGATGCGCGGCACATTTGCCAATATTCGCATTCGCAACCAAATGGCACCCGGCACAGAAGGCGGTGTGACCAAGCATCAGCCGTCTGGCAAAGTGATGGCGATTTATGATGCGGCCATGGAATATGCCAAGAAGAAGACCCCTCTGGTGGTATTCGCAGGCAAAGAATATGGCACCGGCTCCAGCCGTGACTGGGCCGCCAAAGGCACACGCCTGCTTGGTGTGCAAGCTGTTGTGGCCGAGAGCTTTGAGCGTATTCACCGCTCGAACTTGGTCGGTATGGGCGTGGCACCTTTGCAGTTCATTGGCAAAGACAGCTGGGCCAGCCTGAAGCTGAATGGCACAGAAACCATCACCATCGAAGGCCTCGGCGGCAAAATTCGCCCGCGCGCCAAATATGACATGGTGATTACGGATGCCAAGGGCAAGAAGCGCACCGTGAAACTGCAAAGCCGCATCGATACAGCTGATGAGGTGGATTACTACCTCAACGGCGGTATCCTGCAATATGTGCTGCGCTCACTTGCCGCCTAAAGAGAAAGTTGGAAGGCTTAACGGCCTTCCAGCATTGCTTGGCTCGGCAATAAAATGGGGGCGCGATCGGCGCTAAAGCGCAGCGCCCATCCTTTATAACGAGCATTAATATCTGCGGCCAGAGAGCGAACTTCGTCTCTGGCCGTTTTATTTTGACCCCGAACGGTTTCAACACTTGCCGAAATTCGCGTCCAGATAACCGTCGCCGCGCCGACATTTTCATAGGTGATTACCAAGCCATTGGCATAGCGCAAAACCATCGGCTGCGCGGTTTCAAAGTTGATGCTGTCTTCTAGCGACACATCATCGGGTTTTAAGCCTTTAAAGTCGGAAACCCACGTGTCGCCGCCCCCCATCGACCAGCTCACAGGGGTTACGCGCAGAAGCTTAAATTTTTGTGCGCCCTTGCCAAAAGACACAGCTTTCAATTGCTCCAGCTCATACCGCGGCAAAGCACTATCTAACCAAGCGGCGACGTTGGGATTACGAGGCAGGCGCCCGCGCGCCAACCATGTTTGATTGTCGCCTTCTTGGCGCGCATAGAATTGGCGCAATTCAGGGCCATATGTTTTCACGTCCTGCTTGGCTTCCGCTTCGCTTTCTTGTTCATTGCCCAACAATAGGCTGGTCAACACGGTGCCGTCTTGGGTGCGGACTTTAAAGCGCATCGCTCGGCCCAAATCTTCGGGCACAACAAGGCCTAGCGCGCGATGCCATTTCGGCTTTTGCGTGCGCGCCTCTACGGCTTTTAAATCAGCCAAAGCCAATAGGGTCTCCGTCACCAATTCTTGATTGGCCGGATAATTGCCGCGCTCCGGCAAAACCCATTTTCCATTTTGTAACTCAATCCGAATACCGCGCGTGCCAGAGATGCCGGCTGCGAACGTCATATCCAATCGCGTTGCATCGCCAAAACTCGTGGCATAATCAGCCAATAAAATTTCTGGCGGTTTCACATCATTAACTTTGCGGTCGGTCAAGCCTGCAAAAATAGCCAGCCCAAGGCTTACAGCTGTCAGAGCCACCAGCGGGCGCATCATCTGCAAAACATCCATCAGTTGGCTCCTTGGTTTTCGACAATCAACCCGCCCGCTTTTTGCGTCGCCAAACGACGCCGGCGCTGGCGATAGGCAAGACCCAAAGCCGCCAAGCCCACCAAGAGCGGCACGGCGATAATATTGATCCATGTCACCCAGCTTTCGAGCACTTCAATATCTCGGCGCAGGTCGCCTTGCACACGGCGCAAGCTCTTGCGAGCCGAAAGCAATTCCGCACGATGGGTTTTAGCTGCGGCTTCCGCATCCCCCAAAGTCGCGCCCGTTTGCTCTAATTGATCCAACTCTTTTTGCGCCACTTCAATGCGCGCGATGAGGTTTTCTTCTTCATCCAAATAGTTTTTCTCGGCCGCGCGGCGTAAATCTTCTACCCGCGTGAAAGGCCGCACAACGCGTTCGCGGCCGCGCAGAGAAATCAGATCATCCGAGCCCATAAGGTTTTCCACCGCATTGAGCAAAAACTTGCCATTGTCAGCAATCGGCACGCCAAAGCGTTGGCCAAGGTAATTTTGCTCCGACACCCAAAACCGATCGTCAAAGAAATCTGTATCCGCAAAGACGATAATATTAGCGCCTTCGTTTTGTGCTAAATGGTCTCGTGCTTTGGCTCGCTCACCTTTTTTATTTCCTGTCTCTGGCGGGCCGTCTGGAAAAGCCGTTTTTACTTTTCCGGACAGGCGCGCCGCAATCGTATAGGGCGCCTCGCCTTGCACAAAGCGGCGTTGCAATGCGTCGGGCGTCGGCGCGCTGAGTACATAATCGCGCGTCATCACACCCGCTTCCTCAGAAGAGCTGAGCAAGGGTACCATCTTGGTTGTGGCATTTTGGGTGGCGCGCAAAACTCCAACAGTGCCCAAGTTCAATCGGTCGATATTGGCCGTTACCGGGTCATCGGCGTTCATTTCGTCGGGGCCATAGGCCATCCATAAAATATAGTCTGTTAGCGCGCGGCGCGCATCGCGCCCAGCAGAGACGCGTTGGGCGCGTTTTCGATCCGCAAGAATGACATTCTCGTCCATCTCTAGGCCCCATTGCTGCATGAGGCGGCTCAAATTACTCTGCTCGGTATACCCGCGAAGCGGCTCGCCGTTTGGGCCTGCTGTCAGGCTGACCTCTGATTGGGGGTCAATAAAGGCAATCACGCGGCCGCCGCGCATGACAAATTGGTCAATCGCATAGGCCTGCAAATCCGACGGCGCGCGAGGGTGCGCCAATAAAAGAACATCGACGCGTTTGGGAATTTTAATCGTATCCAGCCCAATAAACTCAACGTCAAAGCGATCGGTCAATTCGGCGTAAATCAGGAACGGTTGAGATTGCCCTCGCATGGCTGCCATCATGCCGCCTGCACCTGTATCGAGTGGCAAATTGGAAACAATGCCGAGCACGGGTTTTTCGGGTTGCGACAGATTATGGATGAGGCGCGCCAAATCATATTCAAGATATTGCTGTCGCTCATCGGCAAAATAAGGAATGACCTCTAAGCTATCGACACGATTGGTGCCGACGAGGCCGAAATAAATTACGTCCCCATCTTGAACCGGGCGGGCGACGAGACCTTGCGCAACGGCTTGGTCTTCATTTTCCGAAAAAGGTTCAGGGTCGATAATTTCGAGCAATAGGCGGCCATCTGCATGGGTCGCCATTTCTTCCAACATGTCGCGAACGCGTTGTGCAAAAATTTGCACTTTGGGTTGGTCGGCCGCGATGTCTTGCGAGTAATAAAATTTCAAAGTCACGGGCTCTTCAACACGGTTCAAAATATTCAGCGTGCCTTGGCTTAGGGTGAACAGATTATTTTGCGTCAAATCGAGCCGCGCCGCGCGCAAAGACAGATTTGAAAAAACATTGAGACTCACGAAAATAATGGCCAGCAAAAGCAGAGCCAATCCATGCGGCGAGCGTTTCATGAAACGATCCATTAGGCGCCCTCCCCTTTTTTCATATCGACGACAATCACTGTCGCTGTGAGGAAAACCCCGATGAGCGTGGCAAAGAACATCACATCGCGCGCGTCAATCACGCCCGTGGTAATGGCCCGAAAATGGGTCAGCAAAGAAAACGACGCCAAAGTCTCTACCAAGGCTTGGGGCGCCCAACTTTGAAACAGCTCTAGCACCAAAGGCGCGCCCGAGACGGTGAATAAAAAACACGCCACGACGGAGATAACAAAAGCAATCACCTGATTGCGCGTCAGTGCCGACAGACAAGACCCGATGGCCAAATAGCCGCCCGCCAACATAATGGAGCCGAGGTAAGAGGCCAAAATCACGCCATTATCTGGGTCGCCCAAATAATTAACGGTTAGCCATATTGGAAACGTCAGCATGAGAGCCAGTGTGGAGAAGCCCAGCGCTGCGAGATATTTGCCAACCACAATCGCCGACAAAGGCACCGGCAAAGTCAGCAGCAATTCGATAGATCCATTGCGCCGCTCCTCGGCCCACAGGCGCATAGAAATGGCAGGCAGAAAAAACAAATAGAGCCAAGGGTGGAACATGAAAAAATTGGTCAAGTCGGCTTGTCCGACAGCAAAATAGGCGCCCAAATAAAATGTCGCCAAGCCATTGGCCAATAAAAATACGATGATGAAAACAAACGCCAGAGGCGTTGAAAAATAGCCCGCGAACTCTCGCCGCGTGATGGTTATTAATGCGTTCATGAGTTGGCCTCCTCATAACGTGGGGCCGCAGGGCGGTCATAGCATGGAGCCGCAGGGCGGGCTTTGCGCGTCAGCTCGCCAAATACATCATCCAAGCGACCGGTCTCAAGCGCCAGCGCGCGCGGCGCGATAGATTGCTCGGACATACACTCGCGCACTTGCGCCAGAAGCGCAGTTGGCTCTAGGCCGCCAGGCCCCGCAAAAATATGCAGGCTGGTTTCATCGCCACGCGTCGTTACTTCGATATGAGTGTTGGGCAAAGCGGTCAAAACCTGGCCAGCTTTGGTTTTCAAATCCGTGTCCAAAGTCAGGGTTACGGCGCCATGATAGCGCGAGCGCGCGGCCAATTGGCTCGGCGTGCCTTCGGCAACAATTTCACCGCGGTCGATAATCATCGCTTGTGAGCAAATCGCATCCACCTCTTCCAGAATATGGGTCGAAATAACAATCGCCTTATGCTCCGACATTTCTTCAATGGCGCGGCGCACTTGAAATTTTTGATTGGGGTCAAGCCCATCGGTTGGCTCATCCATAATCAACACATCTGGATCATGGACAATGGCTTGGGCCAGTCCTACACGGCGGCGAAAGCCCTTCGACAAAGTATCAATCGGTTGGTCCAATACGCCGTGCAGCTCGGTCATATCGATGGCGCGGCCAAGGGCTTGGCGCGCGGCCATTTTGTCGAGGCCACGAATGCGGATGATAAATTCTAAAAATGCGCGCGGCGTCATATCGGGCCAAGCGGGGGCGCCTTCTGGTAAATAGCCCAAATGGGTTTGCGCCTCTAAGGGGGTGTCACAAATATCCAACCCCATGATGCGAGCCGTGCCGGAGGTGGGGCGTAAGAAACCCGTAATCATTTTCATCGTGGTCGATTTGCCGGCGCCATTAGGCCCCAAGAAGCCCATGACCTGACCCCTCTCCACCGAGAAGCTCAAGTCATTGACGGCTGTGAAGTCGCCAAATTTTTTAACCAGTCTGTCTATCTCAATCATGGGGTCCGTCGCGCGAGTCAAAGATAAGTCTTAACCTAAAGTAATAGCCTTAAGTCTTAGCCTTAAGTCTTAGGCAATTCGAAGGGTTTTGAGAATAGGTTTTTTCTTAGCTTGTCAGAATAAGGTTTTAGGGAGGAAGGGTCCGGCGCGTCAGCCATGGGAGGAGAAACCAAAACGCGCCGGACAGGCTCGCAAAGCCTCCTTGTTATGGCGCCTAAATACGACCCGAGTGTGACGCAATTATGGCCATTTGGGGGCATTAGACACCTCTTCTAACCATCGCTTTTACTTGATTTTTGAACGCCTAAACGTCACCATGAACTATGGCAAAAACAAAAACTCTTGTGATCGTAGCCAATGCATTTGAGCGTGAGCGCCAGCGCGCATCGCATAATAGCGCCAGAGCGCCCGCCCGCATTATGTGGACGCGCCCCGAACTCAATATCTTGCTGAACATCTATGGCCGCCAAGTGGCCGCGGGTCATTGGCGCGATTATGCAATGAGCGATGGCAAAGATGGCGCAACTTTTTCGATGTTCCGCCGCGCCAGCGAAGCGGCCCTTTACAGGGTAGAAAAAATTCCAGCGCTGCGCCGCAAGCAAGGCCAATATGTACTTAGCGGCATGGATGGGCGGGTATTGCGCCGTGGCCATGACCTGGAGGCGGTCTTGCGGTTTTTTGAACGCAAAAATATGCGCCTCCTCGACTAGTGAAAAAAAAGCCCCGAGATAGCAAGCTATTCGGGGCTCTTCGCATTATCTTGGTCGCAGCTTAATCGCGGTTCCCCATGAACTGTAGCAAGAATAAGAACATATTGATGAAGTCCAGATACAGACGCAGGGCGCCCATAATGGCTTTTTTCTCGGCAACTTCGCGGCTATCGCCTGCGTAATAAATCCGTTTAATGTCTTGCGTGTCATAGGCGGTAAGGCCGGCAAAAATCAGCACGCCAATGGCACTCACGGCAAAATGTAGAGCCGAGCTTTGCAAGAAAATATTCACCACGGAGGCCAAAATCAGACCGATGAGACCCATGAACAAGAACGAGCCCATGCCCGACAAGTCGCGTTTTGTGGTGTAGCCATAAAGGGATAAAGCGCCAAACGAAGCGGCCGTGACCAAGAAGGTGCGAACCACGGAGACGCCGGTATAGGCTAGCAAAACATAGGACAAGGAAAGCCCAGTTAGGCCGGCATAGAGCCAAAACATGTTTTTCGCTGTGGCCGAGCTTAGCTTGTGCAAGCGAGCCGACAAAAACAGCACCATGCCAAGTGGCGCAAAAATCAACACATAGATAAAGGGCGTTTGGGCGATGGAGGCATAAATGCCCGAAGACGCGCCAATATAAGCTGCCAGCGCGGTGGCTAGCAGGCCGAGACCCATATAATTATATACTTTCGACATATAGATGCGAAGACCCGCATCAAATTCGCCTGCCTGTGCGGTAGCGCTATTTTGTACGATCCGTTCGTTCATTCCATTATCAGCCATTGAGACATCCTTTCAAATCAAAAGTCTTGTTAAGTATATCAGCATAAATCATGGCGTTTTCAAGACATATCGAAATTGATTTTCGAGTTTTTTCTATTGCGTGCGCAAAACCGGGGCTGCCGGTGCGCCCAAAGCCGCATAAGTGCCAAATAACCCTAAAACCACCGTCAGAACCACAGCGCCGATTACCGTTATGGCCAAGGTGAACGGTAAAAATACGAAATCTGCCTGCATCGGCCCCGCAATCAACCCATAGGCCGCCAAAGTGCCTGTCGCAGCCGCAATAATAGCAGCCCCCAGACCCATCAGGGCATATTCAATGGCAAAGGCCAGCAAAATGCGCCGACGCGTCGCGCCCAATACTTTCATCACCACCGCATCATAGACACGCGCCTTATGGCCAGACGCCATAGCGCCCGCCAGAACCAAAATACCTGCCAATAAAGTAATGCCGCTCATGGCCCGCACGCCCAGCCCTAAATTGGTCAAGACATCGCGCATAGTGGCCAAAGCTTCTTTCACACGAATGACGGTGACATTGGGATAATCGCGCGCCAACATACGGGTGATTTTGGGTTCCTCTGCATCGGCCAGCCCCAAGGTCGCCAAATAAGTGTGCGGCGCATAGGCCAAAGGATTGGGCGAAAACACCAAGGCAAAATTCATGCCGCCCGAAGCCCAATCGATGTAGCGCAAATTGGCCACTACCGCCGTGAGCGGACGACCCAATACATTGACCTCAATCTCATCGCCCAGCGCAAGGCCCAAACCCCGCGCAATATCTGTACCTACCGAAACCAGCGGTGGCCCGTTATAATCGATGGCCCACCAGTCCCCCTCTATAATCGTGCCGCCTTGGGGGGGCGTTCGCGCATAGGTAAGCCCGCGATCGCCGCGCAATACCCAAGCGACATCTGGCGCTATTTGGATGTCGGCGGCAGCGATACCTTTGACCGATAAAATTTGCCCACGCAACATCGGGGTTTTTTCTATATGCGCAATCTGCGCCGTGGCGCGCGCATCGGCCATCAAAGGTTCAATTTGCTCTGGGCCTACATCCAGCAGAATGATCGACGGGGTGCGTTCGGGTAAATCGCCGGTGATTTGCGCGTTGATATTTCCATCCACCATCGAGATGGCCGACAGCAAAGTCACCGATAGCCCGATGGACAACATGACCGAACGTACGGGCGCATTGGGCCGCGTGATGTTCGACAAGGCCAATCGCAATTCTGGCTGGCGCGGACGCCCCGCCCGCTTGGCCAACCAAACCACCAGACCCGCCGCACCGCGCAAAGCCAAATAAGACAAAGCCACCCCAAGCCCAAACCAAAGAGCGACATCGCGGCGTTCCGAAATCAACATCGCCAAGGCTCCAAGACCCAGGAAACAAATCGCAATCGCGATTAAATAAGGCATCGCAGGTCGCGCCAGAGCGCCTTCGCTGCTTTGCGCGTCGCCACGAAACAAAGCCGTGACGGGGGTCAGCTCGACCTTGCCCAAAGGCCAAAGCGCAAAAGCCGCCGCCGATAAAACCCCAAACCCTGCCGCCGCCAGTAATGGCTCCGGAAAGAGCTGGATGGATAAATCAACCGGCAAAAGCGCGCCAAAAAAAGTCTTTACCAAAAGCGGGGTCGCGGCACCAAGCGCTAGCCCTAGCAGCAAAGCCAAAGCGGTGAGCGCACTGATTTGCAGGGCGTAAATGCGGAAAATAAATCGTCCTGAGGCGCCAAGCGCTTTGAGGACCGCAATGGTTTCACGCCGCCTTTGCAAGTAAGCGCTAATCGCATTGCCAACGCCAACGCCGCCAACCACCAAGGCCGTGAGGCCAACCAGGGTAAGAAACAAGCCTAAGCGTTCGATAAACCGTCGCATAGAAGGCGAGGCATCCGAACGATCTCGCAAGCGCCAACCCGCTTGGGGAAACGCTGTATTGGCCGCAACGCCCATGGCTTTGACATCTTCATTGCTGGCATTGGCGGGTAATTTGAGGCGGTAGTGATAATTCACCAATGCGCCAGGGCGCAAGAGGCCCGCAGCTTTTAACGTGTCTTGCGAAACCAATAGGCGCGGCGCCAGAGGAAAACCGCCTGCATTGCGATCCGGCTCCGACATGAGGACACTTTGGAGGCGCACCTGAATGCTGCCAACTCGAATACTATCGCCGACTTGTAATTCCAAACGGTCGAATAGGCCTTGTTCGGCCACGCCACCATATTGTTTTTCGCCCGCAAGGGTTTCGGGGCGCAAGGCTTTTGCCAATGCCATGGGAGGATTTAGCGCTATCTCGCCATATAGCGGATAAGCGCCATCTACCGCTTTGGCTTCGACCAACATGGCTTCGGGTTGTTGGGTCTCGGGGTTTGGTTTTTGCGCCATCACCCGCAGGGTAGCGACTTCTGAAAGTTTTGCCCGCGCATCCAGCCATTGGCGTTCGTCCTCAAAGGCTGCGCGATGCACCAGCCGAAAATCCATGTCGCCGCCCAAAATAGATTGGCCTTGAGCCGTCATGCCGCCAACCAGCGAAGCCGATAGAGAGCCGACCGCCGAAATGGTGAAAATACCTAGCACCAAACACAGCAAGAAAATGCGAAACCCCGCCAAAGGTTTGGCGTCGGGCCCGCCGCGCATTTCGCGACGCGCTAATTTCAAGGCCAAGCCCCAGCCTAGCCGCTCGCGAGAGGCGGAGAGGCTCATGTGTCTTGTCCGGCTGTGAGGCGGCCATCTTGCATGGTTAGCGTGCGGTCGCAGCGTTGCGCTAAAACCTTATCATGGGTGATTAGCACCAAAGTCGTGCCGCGGGTTTTGGCCAGACCCAAAATTAAATCCATCACCGCTTGGCCGGTTTTCTGGTCGAGATTGCCCGTCGGTTCATCGGCAAAGAGCACTGGCGGATTGGCCACTAGGGCCCGCGCTAGCGCGACGCGTTGTTGTTCGCCACCCGACATTTGCGTTGGGTAATGGTCATGCCTATCGGCCAGGCCCACCTCTGCCAGCATCTGTGCTGCTCGCGCGGGTGCCTCGGCTTGGCGGGCCAACTCTAGCGGCAGCATAACATTCTCAAGCGCCGTCATAGTGGGCACGAGGTGGAAGCTTTGAAACACAATACCCACATGCGAGCGCCGAAAGCGGGCCAAAGCATCTTCGTTCATCTGGCCATAGTCATGGCCTGCAATATGCACTGTGCCTGAGGTCGCAGGCTCCAGACCGGCCAGCACCATAAGCAAAGTCGTCTTGCCCGACCCCGAAGGACCGATGAGGCCGACCGCTTCTCCTGGCGCAATTGTGACATCTAGACCACGAAGGATGTTGACGTCACCTGCGCGACTGGGCAGGGTAACGGTCAGATTTTGGACTTTGATCATTTATCTCGCCTGTTGATTAGAGGACTGGGGTATCTCGGTTGAAAGCTTTATAGAGGAAGCTGACTTTTGTTGCATATAAAACGCGCGCCGCGCCAAAAACTGTCGCATCGCTTGGCGCAAGGTTTGCTCGTCTTTAGTTTTACGTGCGCCTGCTTGATTTGGATGCTGCCGAAGGCCTCTGCCGATGAGGCGCCGATAGAGATTGTTGCTTTGGGCGATAGTTTAACGGCGGGCTATCGCTTGGCCCCTGGCGATGGTTTCGTGCCACAATTAGAAGCTCACTTGCGTGCCCGAGGGCTAAATGTCCGCGTGCAAAATGGCGGCGTATCGGGCGATACAAGCGCCGGCGGGCGCGCGCGCCTCGATTGGGTGCTTAGCCCCAACACCCGCGCGGTGATTGTGGAGTTAGGCGCCAATGACATGCTGCGCGGGCTTAGCCCCTCGCTTACCGAACAAAACCTGGAAGCGATTTTAACCGAATTACAAAAGCGAGGCCTACCCGTTTTGCTGGCTGGCATGATAGCGGCGCCAAATTTGGGAAGCGACTATGCGCGAGGCTTTAATCCGATTTATCAAAAGCTCGCAGAAAAATATAATGCGGTCTATTATCCGTTTTTTCTCGAAGGTGTGGCCGCCGATCGATCGCTCAATATCTCGGATGGCATTCATCCCAATCGCGACGGCATTGCTGTCATCGTCAAAAATATTTCTCCGTCAGTCGAAAAGCTGCTGGCGCGCATTAAATAGAACTCGTTCATAGGGAGAATGAATTATGGAATACCGCCGTTTAGGACACACGGACATTAAGGTCAGCTCTATTTGCTTGGGCACCATGACATGGGGCCAGCAAAACACCGAGGCCGAAGGCCATGAGCAAATGGATTATTCGGTTGAGATGGGAATTAATTTCTTCGATACCGCCGAAATGTATGCCGTGCCCCCAACAGCTGAAACCCAAGGCAAGACCGAAGAAATTATCGGCACTTGGTTTAAAAAGACCGGCAAACGCGAAGACATTATTTTGGCCAGTAAAGTGGCTGGCCGCGCGCCCATGAATTGGTTGCGCGATAACGGCGAGGGCACCGACCACACGGCCGCTCAAATTCACGAAGCCATCGACAAAAGCCTCCACCGCTTGCAGACCGACTATATCGACTTGTACCAACTGCATTGGCCAGACCGCCCTATTCGGATTTTTGGTGGATTGGGCCACAAAGAAATGGGCGGCGAGATTAATCGCATTGAAGACATTTTGGGCACGCTGGCCGATATCCAAAAATCTGGCAAAGTGCGCCACTTCGGTCTATCGAATGAGACGCCTTGGGGCATTATGAAATTTTTACACCATAGCGAAATGAACAAAGACTTGCCGCGTATGGTGTCGGTGCAAAATGCCTATAATCTGTTGAACCGCATTTACGAGTTGGGTTCCTCCGAAATTTTCCATCGCGAGGGCGTGGGGCTATTGGCCTATTCGCCTTTGGCGCAGGGCTATTTGACGGGGAAATATCAAAATGGGGCTAACCCAAAAGGCTCGCGCAAACAATTGTTCGACCGGCTGCAACGCTATGAAACGCCGGGCACAGATGCCGCCATTTCAAGCTATCTCGATATCGCCAAAAAATACGGATTAGACGCCTCGCAATTGGCCAATCAATTTGTGACGACCCGCGATTTTGTAACCTCCAACATCATTGGCGCCACGACGATGGAGCAACTGAAACTCGCCGTCACCAGCGTCGATGTAGAGCTGAGCGATGAAATTATGGCCGATATCGATGAGGTGCATTTGCGTGCGCCAAACATCTGCCCGTAAGGTGCCCAATATCTAACTATAAGGAGCCCAATACCTACCTGTAAGGAGAGAGACCATGGTTGAAAAATTATCCAATGCCGACAAAAAAGCCGCGCTAGCCAAACTTAGCGGCTGGAAGAAAACCACCGGCCGAGACGCCATTGCCAAGCGCTTCGTCTTTGCAGATTTCAACGCGGCTTTCGCTTGGATGAGCCGCATCGCCATGATGGCCGAAAAGCTCGACCATCACCCCGAATGGGACAATGTCTATAAAACGGTGAATGTCGTTTTGACCACCCATGATGCAGGCGGCTTGTCTGAACTAGACATCGCCATGGCAAAGTTTATGGACAAAACAGCGGGCGCAGCTGGGCGAAAAAAATAATGCCGCGAATTGCACAGTGGCGCGATATTTGGGTGCTTGTGCTACTTGCGATTTTGGCGGGCGGCACGGCCCTTATGCAAAATCGCCATAAGCCCTTAAGCGTCGATGATATTGCCATTCGCGAGGTTATCCTCCAGCAAGTGCGCGCGTTCTCCGTAGAGGATGGCCCGATGGCGTTTAGCTTTGCGGCGCCAGATCTACAGACACAATTTGAAACGCCAGATTATTTTATGGAAATGATTAAGGCGCATTACCGCCCGGTTTATTTTGCGCAGAAAGTAGACTTTTCTTCGCCTGCGCGCCCGCTTCGAGAAGACGAAAACATGCGGTTGCAGTCGGTTTTTCTCGTCGATGACCGAGGCGCCAGTCATAAAGCTCGTTACCTGATGCAAAAACAGCCGGATCGATCTTGGAAGATCGCCGGCTGTCATTTGCTTGCTTCCGACCTTGTAGATATTTAGGGCAAATATTTAGCGCAAATATTTAGCCCAAATATTTAGGTCGGTAACGTTTGGTCTATCGTGGGGCCATACGAATGGCGCCATCGAGGCGAACATCTTCGCCGTTGAAGTAATTTACTTCACACATGGTCGCAGCCAATTTGGCGTATTCTTCTGGCATACCAAGACGCGATGGATAAGGCACCATGGAACCCAAAGCTTGGCGCACATTCTCTGGTGCACCGGCAAGCAGTGGCGTGTCAAAAATACCCGGCAAGATGGTGTTTACCCGAATGCCTTCACGCGACAAGTCACGCGCGATTGGCAAGGACATGCCAACCACACCCGCTTTGGAAGCCGAGTAAGCGGCTTGACCGATTTGGCCATCTTCGGCTGCAACCGAAGCCGTGTTCACAATCGCACCGCGATCGCCGCAAGCCAATGGGTCTAGGCTCATCATGCCAGCTGCAGATTTTGCGATGCAGCGGAATGTGCCAACCAAGTTAATCTGAATAATCAGGTTAAACGCATCGAGCGGGAAATGACTAATTTCGCCTGTCTCTTTGTTGCGCGACGCTGTTTTGACCGCATTGCCTGTACCCGCGCAATTGATCAGAATACGTTCCTGACCCAAAGCGTCACGGATTTTTGCAAAACCCGCATCCACATCTTCATCAGACGTGACGTTTACTTTAGCAAAAGCGCCGCCAACTTCTTTGGCTACGGCTTCGCCGCGTTCTTCGTTAAGGTCGAAAATACCGCATTTTACGCCATGCTCAGCCAACAGACGAACCGTTGCTTCGCCAAGACCTGACGCGCCACCTGTTACGATGGCAGTAATGTTTGAATCCAATTTCATGTTGTTTCTCCCGGAAATGGTGAACTCTAAGATGGCCAGACTTTATAAACTCGCACGCGCCCGCGCAAGTCTTAATGAAAGGGCAAAGCCTATCCCTTTGACGTATCCCTATCCGAGGCCAAATAGGCCTCGCGACGCAGAATATAAAAGCTGGAGCCTACAATAATGAGAGCGCCCAATATCGTATAAGCGTCCGGCACGGTGGCGAAAATCAGCCAACCCGCAATAGCCGCAAAAACAAGGCGCGAATAATCGACCGGCGCAATAACGCTGGCCTCGCCCAAGGCAAAAGCACGGATGAAGCAATTATGCGATATCGTCGCCAATATTCCCATGGCCACGAGCATCCAAAGCTCGTTCAGATTGGGCGTCTGCCAAACAAAAAACGTCGGGATAGAAATCAGCGCAATCGACACCGTGTTGGTATAAAACATCAGCGTTACCGGCCCATCATAACGAGACGCGATGGAGACCAATATTGTCGCCAAAGCGACCAAAAATGCGTGTCCTAAAGCGGCCAAAGCGCCAATACTAAGCGCCAAGCCCAGCGAGCCGACATCCATGCCAGGTCGCAACATAATCAGCACGCCAATAAAGCCCACCCCCGCCGCCAAGGCGCGGCGCAGGCCCACCGCTTCGGACAGAATAATGGCGGCTAAGGGTACGAGAAATAAATTACGCGAGAAACTTATCGCCTGCGCTTCCGCCAAGGGCAAAGCCACAATCGCGTAAAAGCCCAAAAACATGGCCAATGAACCGACCACGCCACGCGTCAGTTGCAACAGAGGGATTTTGGTCGCTATGCCAGCCCGAAGGCCGCCCGTGCGCCAGAAGATAGGCAAAATAACGGCCAAAGCCACAGCGGCCCGGAAAAACGAAATTTCAAACGGGTGCAACGTCTGGCCCAAAGTCTTGACCAGAATATTGGTAAAGGTAAATAACGTGGCCGAGGCCAGCAGCCAGAGGGCCGCGCGTCGATTATCGATCACGCGGTCCCCTTTTTTAAATGACGGCTGTTGCGTATCGGGCTGTTGTTTAGCCTTCACTGCGGCCCATAGTCAAAATCACTTTGCCCTTCACTTTGCGACTGGCCATTTGGTTCAGCGCATCGGCGGCTTGCTCTAGCGGATATCGACCCGAAATATGCGGACGAATGGTGCCCGCTTTATACATGGCCATCAGCTCAGCCAAATTGGCCGCATTGCCTTTGGGATCGCGCGCCGTGAAAGCACCCCAGAACACGCCAACAATTTGACAGCTTTTCAGCAAAGCCAAGTTCAGAGGAATTTGCGGAATAGGCCCGGAAGCAAAACCGATAACCAAATAACGGCCTTCCCAATTGGTCGCGCGCAGCGCCGGCTCGGCATAAGAGCCACCCACAGGGTCATAAACCACATCGGCGCCTTTGCCGTCGGTCAGCGCTTTGATTTGCTCGGTGAAAGCCCGCTGTTGGGTTTTGTCCAATTCGCCGGCTGGATATAAAATCGTCTCATCGGCACCATGCTCGACACATACATCGAGTTTGTCTTGGGCTGAAGCGGCCGCGATAACGCGCGCGCCCATAGCTTTGCCCAGCTCAACCGCCGCCAAGCCAACGCCGCCAGCGGCGCCCATCACCAGCAAAGTTTCGCCAGCTTTAATATGAGCCCTATCTTTCAGACCATAATGCGAAGTGCCATAAGTCAGAACCAAAGCCGAGGCGGTTTCCAAGTCCATTTCATCTGGAACCGGAATGCACGAAGTTTCAGCAATCGCCAACTCTTCAACATACCCACCGTGGCCGCAAGAGCCGATAACCCGGTCGCCAATTTTGAGGCCAGTTACGCCCTCGCCCAATTTGGAAACAACGCCAGCCACTTCCCCGCCTGGCGCGAAAGGCAATGGCGGTTTGAACTGATATTTATTTTCAATGATGAGAACGTCAGGAAAGTTAACCGCCGCGGCATGCACATCCAGCACCACTTGGCCGGGGCCTGGCTCTGGCGAGGCAATATCTTCAACCACAAGGCTTTCAGGTGGACCGAATTCTTTACACAATACAGCTTTCATAATTTTCTCCCTATTTACACCGCCGAAAAGGGGCGGGTTTGTTTTTCGTGCGCCCCGCACGGGGCGCCGTTCAGCGGGTATCATAAGCCAGCCGAATAGAAAGAGAAGCGAAAAAAGCGTTGTTTTAAACGCGCCCCTCTAGGGCATCGCGCAATTTCGAAAAAGCCAGTCGCAAACGCGACTTCACCGTACCGAGCGGCATATTGGTGTCCTCGGCAATTTTGGCGTGCGACCAACCTTTGTAAAACGCCAATCGAATGAGTTCGCGCTGCTCATCGGGCAAAACGAGAAGCGCTTCCCGGACTTGCTCGCTGTCCCGAATGGCCATGACGGCTTGGTCGGGCGGGGTTGGGGCGTCGGGCACCAGACTTGGGTCTTGGGCGTCGAGCTCGGGAAATTTTTGCCGCCGCAAAATATCGATACGCCGATTGCGCGCAATGGTGAAAATCCAAGTTGAGGCGGCGGCTTTTTTGCGGTCAAACAACTCAGCCTTGCGCCAAACCGTCAGCAAGGCCTCTTGGGTGACTTCTTCAGCTTGACCATTGCTGGCGCCTAGGCGCAAGAGATAGCCTTTCACTCTTGGGGCAAAATGCGCGAAAATCTCGGCAAAGGCGGCTCGGTCTTTGGTTTGGGCAATGGCGACAATCAGATCCGCTAAATGGGCACTGCTGGCCTCTGGCGCTTTGGATGGCTCGCTGCGCGCGGATGGTTGACCCTTGGTCGGCATCGGCCACAAGACCCCTTTATCGGTTAAAATCGCCCCTTTGCGGTTCCAAAATAGACTTGCAAAGGCGGGGTCAGTAAACGCGATTACCCCAGTGAAAGCAAGCATAGCGCGAGAAAAACTTTCCCTAGCACCGATCGAATGAATTGGCACGGCCACCCAAATCAGATTAGCTTTGGCTCATGATCTTAAAATCAAAATCTCGCGATTTTTTCCGCTTCTTGGGCATATTGGCGCTCCTCAGCGCGCCCACTTTTGCGGCTAGCAATACAAAACCTGTACAAGAATTCTCGGATTGGCGATTGTTCGTTGATGGCCAAGGCGCAGCCAAAACCTGTTATCTGGCGGCCGAGCCCAAATCTAGCGCGCCAGCCAATGTAAAACGGGGGGAGACATATTTGGTCGTGAGCCATCGCCCGGGGCAAGGCGTTCGGGGCGAAATATCGGTTCGCATAGGCTATCCTTTTTCTGCGACCTCCGTGCCTTTTGCAAAAGTTGGCTCCGACGAGTTTAATTTCATCACCGGCGTCAAAGCCCAGAACGGCGCCGATGAATGGACATGGATTGAAAATTTAAAGCACCAGCCCCGCTTACTCCGCGCTATGAAGCGCGGCAATGAGCTGGTCTTCAAGGGAACCTCGGCACGGGGCACGCTGACCACAGATAGCTATAGCTTGCGTGGTGTCACCGCCGCCATGAAGGCACTAGACGCGGCCTGCCCAGCCCCCTAGAACATCCCTATGGATGAACCATTAGAAATTCAGCAGCCAAAAACCAGCCTCATCGGTTTGTCGCGCGAGCAATTGCGCAACGCCCTTGCGGCCGCCGACGTGCCCGAGAAACAATTGCGAATGCGAACCAACCAGCTTTGGAGTTGGCTCTATGCGCGCGGCGCCACGCAGTGGGACACAATGACCGATGTCTCGAAGGGGTTACGCGCCACCTTAGCCAAGCTTTATACACTCGACAGACTGGAAGTGGCCGACGCCCAATTTTCTGATGATGGTACCCGAAAATACTTATTCCGAATGGCCGATGGGCAATTGGTAGAGACCGTGTATATCCCCGAGGTTGGCCGTGGGACCCTCTGCGTTTCTAGCCAAGTCGGCTGCACGTTGACCTGCCGCTTCTGCCACACCGGCACACAAAAACTCGTGCGCAATCTCACCATCGCTGAGATTGTGGGCCAAATGGTTGCCGTGCGCGATGATTTGCAAGATTGGGGCGACGATGGCCTGAGCAATAGCGGCCGCCGCAAAATAACCAATGTCGTGATGATGGGCATGGGCGAGCCGCTGTACAATAGCGATAATGTAGGCGAAGCCTTGAACGTGATGAGCGATGGCGAAGGCCTAAGCCTTTCGCGGCGGCGGATTACTTTATCGACCTCTGGGGTAGCCCCTGAAATTCCGTCGATGGGCGAGAAAACCGGCGTTATGCTAGCCATCAGCCTACATGCGGTGCGCGATGAATTACGCAATGAACTGGTACCCCTGAACAAAAAATACCCGATCGAGACCTTATTGGAAGCCTGTCGTAATTGGCCGGGGCTCTCTAACGCCAAGCGCATTACTTTCGAGTATGTGATGCTGAAGGACGTTAATGATTCGGACGCCGATGCCCGCGATCTGGTTCGGATGTTGGCTGGCATTCCGGCCAAAATTAACTTGATACCCTTTAATCCATGGCCAGGCGCGCCCTATGAATGTTCCGATTGGGAACGCATTGAAGCTTTTGCTGAAATTGTTAATCGCGCGGGCTATGCAAGCCCTGTGCGTAGCCCTCGGGGGCGCGATATTATGGCCGCCTGCGGGCAACTGAAATCGACCAGCGTGAAAGAAACCGCAGCCTCGAAAAAAATAGCCGAACTCCAAGCGCGCAACTTAGGCCGCGGCTAAAGGACGGAGGGGGTGGGCAATCAGCCAACTAGAGGGACGCAACAACTAAATCCGGTAAACACAAAATCCGGAACGCGGCTTTATGATTGCCCTGGAAGCCGACTTTCCAATCACTTGCAAACGAGTGACAAGACCTAAACTAAAGATATTTTATTTTTGAACCCACAACTATTGGTTGAATTTGGTATTTTGACGAGATCTATAATTTAATCCACAAAGCTTGCTTAAGCGGGCGTGGCTCGTTACAAAGTTGGCAAGATTTGGAGCAGACTTATGAACGATAAAAAAGACATCAATAAAGTTGTATTGGCCTATTCAGGTGGGCTGGATACTTCGATTATTTTGAAATGGCTGCAAGAGACCTATGAGTGTGAGGTGGTTACCTTCACCGCGGATCTGGGTCAGGGCGAAGAGCTTGAGCCCGCCCGGGCTAAGGCCGAAATGCTGGGCATTAAAGAGATTTATATCGAAGACCTACGCGAAGAATTCGTTCGCGATTATGTCTTCCCGATGTTCCGCGCCAATGCGCTTTATGAAGGTGTCTATCTACTCGGCACCTCCATTGCCAGACCCTTGATTGCCAAACGCCAAGTCGAAATTGCGGCCTCTACAGGCGCCGATGCGGTATGCCATGGCGCAACAGGCAAGGGCAATGACCAAGTGCGTTTTGAGCTTGGGTACTATGCGTGCAATCCGGATATCAAAGTTATTGCTCCTTGGCGCGAATGGGACTTACAAAGCCGCGAGCGCCTTATCGCCTATGCAGAGCAAAATCAAATTCCCGTGCCGAAAGACAAAAGAGGGGAAGCCCCTTTCTCGGTCGATGCCAATTTATTGCACACGTCTTCGGAAGGCAAAGTGCTGGAAGACCCAAGCCAAGCGGCGCCAGAGTTTGTTTACCAGCGCAGCGTCAGCCCCGAAGCGGCACCTGATAAACCAACCTTCATTAGCGTTGGCTTTGAAGCTGGGGATGCTGTGTCTATCGATGGAGAAAAACTTTCGCCAGCCAGCCTTCTAACCAAACTGAATGAGCTGGGCGGAGCTAATGGTATTGGCCGTCTCGATTTGGTGGAAAATCGGTTTGTGGGCATGAAGTCTCGCGGCGTTTACGAAACGCCGGGCGGCACAATTTTGCTAACCGCGCACCGCGGTATCGAGAGCTTGACCCTTGATGGCGGCGCCATGCACCTCAAAGACGAGTTGATGCCGCGCTATGCCGAGCTGATTTACAATGGTTTCTGGTTCGCGCCAGAGCGCCAAATGCTGCAAGCCCTCATCGACGAAAGTCAGCGCCATGTTGCGGGCGAAGTTGTGTTAAAACTCTATAAAGGCAGCGCCACCGTGGTATCGCGCACGAGCCCGAACTCGCTTTATTCAGAAGAGCATGTGACGTTTGAAGAAGACGCGGTCTATGACCAAGTCGACGCGGAAGGCTTTATTAAGCTGAATGCACTGCGCTTGAAACTGCTCGGCCGTCGCAAATAGATTATAGCTTCGGCTCGTCAAAACCGTTTTGACGACAAAAAGCAGTCAGCGTATTTTTCAGCAAACAGGCAATGGTCATCGGGCCAACGCCGCCTGGCACGGGCGTGATGTGCGCGGCTATTTCTTGCGCCTCGCTAAAAGCTACATCCCCGACAAGGCGGGTTTTGCCTTCCCCGCGTTCGGGCGCCTCTATGCGGTTAATGCCAACATCGATGACACAGGCGCCAGGTTTTACCCAATCGCCTTTAACCATTTCAGGTATGCCCACCGCGGCCACCAAAATATCAGCGCTGCGGCAAATGGCTGGCAAATCTTGGCTACGCGAATGCGCCATGGTGACGGTGCAATTTTCGTTTAACAAAAGCTGCGCGACAGGCTTTCCAACCAAATTAGAGCGACCAATAACCACGGCATGTTTGCCGGTTAAATCGCCCAACGTCTCCTTTGCCAAAATCACACTGCCCAAAGGCGTGCAAGGCGTCAGTGCCTCTAGGCCTGAAACCAACCGACCTGCGTTGAGCGGGTTCAGCCCATCGACATCTTTGTCGGGGTGAATGGTATCGATAATGGCTTGCTGTGAAATTTGGCTCGGCACAGGAAATTGCACCAGGATGCCGTTCACTTGCGGGTCTGCGTTCAGCTCGCGCACTTTCGCCAGCAATACCTCTTGGGTCGTATCGCCAGCCATTTTGAATTCGAGAGACACCATGCCCGCCTCTTTGGTGGCAATGCCTTTATTGCGGACATAGACCTCGGAGGCTGGGTCTTCCCCGACCTGCACCACTGCGAGGCCTGGCACTTTGTCGTGCGACGCCTTCAGCTCGGCCACAGCCACGCCAATGCGGGCGCGCAAAGCGGCGGCAATTTCTTTACCTTCAATTCGTTTTGGGTTGGGCTCAGCAGCGCTCATTAATAGCCGCCCATGCCAGAGGTCGCCATCGGCCCCAGCATCTCCCACATTAAATTGCGCAGGAACATCAAACCGAAAATAAGCACAATCGGCGACAAATCCAGCCCGCCCATATTCGGCAAAATGCGGCGGATACGGCGATAAGCCGGCTCCGTGAGCCGATTAAGCGCATCACCAAAAAGGAACACATATCGATTGCGTAAGTTCACAACATCAAAGGCCACCAGCCAAGACAACACGGCCGAGGCAATAATGATCCAAATATAAAACTCAATGAGCTGACTAATAAGCGTCAGTAACGCGACCATAAAGGTCTCCTTCGCAAAGGGCCGAACCCGAAGAACGGGTAAGAAAAACGGGGCACTCTATACAATAGAGGTGCCGTCTTTCTTCATATAAATCGAAGTGCGAGGTTTTTCCATCAGTTTACGAACCATCGGCTCAAAGGCCTCGATTGGCATCGATTCATATTCAGGATCGAAGCTGGACTGATCATATAAATGGCAAAACTGCGCTGTATATTCAAAATGCTCATGCTCGCGAAACGCCTCGCGCGCATCCCGATCTAGGCCAATATGATGGAAGAAATAATAGCCTTGAAAAACCGCATGGTTTTGCAACATGAAATAGTTTTTCTCACTGATGAACGGCTTCAAAATCGTCGCGGCCAACTCAGCGTGGTTAAAGCTGCCCAATAGGTCGCCAATGTCATGCAATAGCGCACAGACCACATATTCTTCATCGCGACCATCTTTATGCGCGCGGGTTGCGGTTTGCAAAGAGTGCTCATAGCGATCGACAGCGAAACCGCCGAAATCGCCTTGTAGCATTTTCAAATGCTCCATCACGCGGTCTGGCAGACCCTTTGAAAAGTCACCAAAAGCTTTTGAAATCTTTTGGTAATCTTCTTCTGTTCCATCCACCATAGCGCTAAAACCAGCTTGGCCTGAATTCATGTCTGTTTTGTCGTCTAGCATCGGAGCCTCCGTAAAATATTTTTTCGATTGTGCCTAACCAAGACCCATTTGGCAATTGCCATTTTCAACGGTCGGGTTAATCTGTTGCCAGCAAAAGGGAGAATACCATGCTTAGTTATGTAACACTTGGAACCAATAATATTGAAAAAGCCCGCGCTTTTTACACACCTCTGTTCGAAGCCATGGGCGGCAAAGAATTATTCGACAATGGACGCCTATATTTTTATGGCACCGATATGGCAAACCCAATGATTGCCGTAGGCGGCCCCTATAACGAAGAAACCGCCACATCTGGCAATGGCACAATGGTTGCCATTCAAGGCGGCGACCCTGAGAACATCGACCGCCTTTATGCCAAAGCCATTGAGCTGGGCGCAACCTGCGAAGGCGAGCCGGGACAACGTATGCCGATTTTCTACGGCGCCTATGTTCGCGACCCGGACGGCAATAAGCTCTGCTTTTGCAAACTTGGTTAAAGTTTAACCGATTTAGAGTTGGCTCTAGAAGGCGTATTTGATTAGGCGTCTTCTGGAGCTGGCTTATTTGGAGATGCGTAATTATCTGGCCAGATTCCTTGCATTTCATCAAAAAACGCATAAATGTCGGCCATATCGCCTTCTAAATCGCCCGACGGATAAAGAACCCGGTCGATGCCCACATGGCGCGTTTTACAGTTTACCCCAGCCAGAAACACCGGCACATTAGCTGCCTGCGCAATGTGATAAAATCCTGTTTTCCAATGCGTGCGAGGACTGCGCGTGCCTTCGGGGGTAATGACTAGGTGAAAACTCTCATTCTCTTCAAATTGACGCACCAACTCCTTCACATAATTTTTCGCCGACCGACGATCGACCGGAAGGCCGCCGCAATAGCGCAAGAACCAGCCTACAGGCCCAACGAAAAGCGTGTGTTTGATGAGTACCCGCACTTTCAAATTCAGCACGAAAACATAGGCCAAGAATAAAGCAAAATCCCAATTGCTTGTGTGCGGTCCAGCCAATAAAACGCCCTTCTTCATCGGCTCGGGAACGCTTTGCCCCGGACGCCAACCAATGAGCAATAGCACCATCCAAGATATCAGCTTCAAGATGGGGCTTAGAATAGGCGTGGTAAAAATAGTCATAGCAACTTCCTAGCTGATTTTTCGTTGGGGCAAATCAGTGAAATCCGGTTCGCGTTTTTCGGCCTGCGCGCTCATCGCTTCCATAATTTCTTCGGGATGCAACATCGAGGCATTCCATAAACCAATCCAATCGAGCCCTTCTTGCGTGGTGTGATCGCGCGCATAGGTAATGGCCCGCTTGCACCCATGCACCGCCAGAGGCGCATTGGCAGCAATCTCGCGTGCCACTTCCATAACGCCCTCCAGCATGGCCTCATGGGTTTCAAAAACCCGGTTTACCAAGCCAATATTCATGGCTTCCTCGGCCGACATCCGACGCCCCGTATAGGCCAGCTCGCGCACAATCCCCTCCGGGATGAGCTTCACCAAACGAGGAAATGTACCAACATCGGCGGTCATGCCAATCTTAGTTTCATAGATGGTTACAAAGGCGTCCTGGGTGGCATATCGCATATCGCAAGCGGTTACCAAATCAACACCTCCGCCAATGCAGCCGCCCTGAATAGCCACAAGAACAGGCAGACGCGAATTCTCAAGAGACGACATACTGTCTTGCATGCTTTTAACCGTATCGAGAAATTTCAGACCTTTTTGGCGCTTCACATGATGCGCAGCCAACTCCGGACTAGCATTTTTCTCCTCGCTGGGGCCGAACATGGAAACATCGATGCCGCCACAAAAATGGGGGCCCGTGGAAGATAAAACAATGACGCGGGCTTGCGCTTGCGCGTCTATTTCGTCAACCACCTGCGGCAGCTCCCGCCAGAACGCAAGGTTCATATTGTTGCGCTTTTCTGGACGGTTCATTTTTATATGCGCAATGCCGTCTTGCACGCTTACTTCGAAACACTCATAGCTCATGGTCGCTCTCCCTTAAATCGAGTTCTTTTCCACGTTGGGCGTCAGATTAAAGATAATGCATCGAGATGCAATGCCTGCCAGCCCGAGCGCTCGGCCATAGTCGCAAACATCTCATCGCCGCGCGGCGTGCGCTCCACCAGCATGGCAGAAACCAAGGCCATGATAAAACCAGAAAACGCGGCTCGACGATAATCTTGCCAAGCCTGCTCCAAAGCATAGCCACCAGCTTTGGCGCCAAGTTGCGCGTGGTAATGCGCCACCAGTGCCTCTTCCTCGCGCGCGCGCACCGCCGGGTCTGCGAGGCTTGTCGATAAGCAATAAGCAATATCATTCATCGGCGCGCCGGCCGATACCGTCTGCCAATCAAGAATTATCGCCCGCCCGTCTTCATCGGTGAACAGCATATTGTCGAGGCGAAAATCGCCATGAGACAAAACCACAGGCTCTTCCCACCTGCGATTTGTAGGACTCATATAAGCGCCGAAGCGAGCCACTAAGGCCTCGCCCATATCGAGAATATCACTCGGCAATCGGCCTTCATAGCGTGCGCGCCATTCGGGGTATATGGCGGGCACGAGCGCCGCCAGAAAGTCGCGCCGTTCGTCTTCTTGGCTATAGGTCAGCCAGTTTTGTTGTTGCAGGGTCGCATCGCCCCAATGGCTTTGGTGCAACAATGCGGCTTCGTTTAAAGCCAAGAGGAGTTGCTCGAGCGAACAGCCATCCATCTGGGCTATTTGCTGGGCGGGGGCCATATCTTCTAATAGTAAAACGCCATCGCCACTACCCGCGTCATATGTCGACAGATAGGCTTTGGGCGCTCGCGCGCCACAGCTACCGCCGAAGCGCATGTAGAACTGCGTCTCAATTTCATAGAGATGCATATTGCGCGCGGTCTCGCGACTGGTCGGGTCTCCGGCTGGGCATTTGGCAATCAGCGAGCCAGGTAGTTGGCTTGCTTCGCCCTCGGGCGGGAAAACCCACTCTAGCGTAATGCGATAGCTGTCTCCCACCTGCCCTGTGCCAACTGGCGCAAACGAAAAGCCTGAGAGCGCGTCGCTCGGCTGGTCAAAAACTTGTGCCAGATAGGCTGTATCGAAAGCCGACGGATGATCGCGAAACCCGCTCATGACAAGATGCCGTCGAATAAATCTTGAAACCCGCTTGGCGCATGTGGGCCGATAAATAATTGTTCTATGACGCCGAGGCCTACGTGCGTTTTACCGCCATGTTGCAAGCTCACCTGAGCCAGTGTTTGGACATGCAGATTTTCCATTTTACCCGCACCAAGGGCAGCTTCCGCCTCGTCCAGCACCATCACATCGTGCGATACATGGCTCGCGCCATGATGCGTTCCATGGCCGAACTCGGGATGAATATAACCAAGCCCCTGCATGTAAAACATTTTCGACAACGGCGTGAAACGAGCGCTTAGCCCCTCAGCCTCCACCTTCAGGTCTTGCACTCTTCGTGTGCCCGGATGGTAATTTGTAGCGAAGTTTAGTTTGCCCATCTCCAAACGCGTACCCGCCTTAAAATCCTCGAACACCGCTTTGCGGTTCCAAGCCTCGCCTTCGCCGTCATCATTGGTATGGCAAAAAAACGCAGCCTCCTCAAAATTAACCGGCGTCCACAACCAGTAAAACTGAGATGGTGCGGGCGGAACCGGGGCCTGCGCCTCGGCGGCACCTACTTGGCGAATACCCCAACTGCGGTCGCGCGTGCCGCGACAGCCATCGACGGCCAGCTTTGTTCCATCCACCTCAAGGCTGCCCTGCCATTCAATGTTTTGCGTGGCACGGGTTAAATCCATCATCAGTCGCGTGCCTTGGCGACGCGTAAAGCGCGGCTCCTCTATGGGAGCGTGGCGCGCCACGGCCGTGATGTCCGCTTTCAAACCGCTGTCATTGTCGCGCACAAGAATGCGGGTTTCTTCTAACGGGCGGACAATCTCCAGCGTGAGCGGCCCAAGCGTTAAGTTCAAGCGGTCGCCCATCATCTCTTTCGACGTGCGCAAATTATATTGCTTCCCGCCATAAGACAGCGCGAAACTAGCATCCATAATATTCAGTTGAGGATAGACCCCAAGCGCCACGGCAAAAAAAACCTTGCCGTCAGCGCTATAACCATTGAAGAAAAACCGATCGTAAAAATTTCGGTCACTGCCCGCAAAAGCCATCGGCTCTGGCGTTTGGTGCAGCGGATAATCATCGGCTGGGGTCAACATGGACTTGGTCTCCTCAACTTTGGTTTACACCTTTGGCTACTTACATTGCAGAAATGCCGCCATCGAGTTTCACCTCGGCGCCGGTCATAAATTTACTTTCGTCGCTGGCCAGATAAACCACCGCATAGGCAACATCGCTGGGGTCGCCCACTTCGCCAAGCGGCACTTGGCGGGCTAATTTTCCTTTCAGCTCGTCTCGCGTCATGGCGCCAACCATGCCGTCCAAAATAGGCGTATCGATAAATGTCGGGTGAATGGAGTTGGAGCGAATTTTGTAACCGCGTTTGGCACAGTGCAGCGCCACAGACTTCGACAGCAACCAAACGCCGGCCTTGGCCGAATTATAGGCCGCCATATTGTGGCCAGCGATAAGACCCGCAATCGACGAGATGTTGATAATCGAGCCGGGCGCGTGGGCTCTCATCAGCGGAATGGCGTATTTGCAGCCAAGGAAAACACTATCCACATCCACGGCGTGCACGAGCTTCCAAGTCTCAAAATCGGTGTCTTCTACCGACGAGCCGCCGCCGATGCCGGCATTGTTTAGTAAGACATTCAGCCCGCCCATATCTTCATGGGCGGCCGCAAGGGCTGCTTTCCAGTTTTCTTCATTGGTTACATCTAGATGATAGGCGAAGGCTTGGCCTGGGTGTTCAGCGTTAATTTCATCGGCAACCGCTTTGGCGCCTTCTGCGTTGATATCACTGACGGCGACTTTGGCGCCTTCCTTGGCCAACATGATGGATGAGGCGCGCCCCAAACCTGAGGCGGCACCCGTGATAAAGGCCATTTTTCCTGCTACGCGCATAATTTTTCCATTCCTGTCTATTGGGTCTTTGGTGGTTTTTTCAAGACAGCGCGAACCGCCGCCTTATTCGTTTCGGATCCGGTGAGCAAAGCATATTGCTCGCGGTCCATGAAAGAGCTGACTTGGTTCAGCGCATTGGCATGTGCGTTGATGGCTTGTTTGCTCATGCGCACAGGCAAGGCCGGCAAGGCCAAAACTTTGGCTGCCAGTTCTTGCGCTTTGGCGACGGTCTCGCCAGCCGGTGTTACATAATCGACTAAGCCCCAGTCGAGCGCTTGCTCGGGCGGTAAAGCCTCGCCGAGAATAATTAAATGCTTGGCGCGCGCAGGGCCGATGAGCGCCGTAACGCGCGGGTTGGCTTGCCAGCTCATGTTTATGCCCAACGGAATTTCTGGCAGACGAATATCACAATCGTGTGAGGCAATACGCCAATCGCACGAGATGGCAAGCGCCATGCCGCCACCCAACGCATAACGTTCCATGGCGCAAATCGTCACTTGCTCTAGCGCTTCCCAAGCGGCGCACATGTCGGGGCCCAGCAGCAGTTTCTGGCGCTGCTCGAGCTGCGACAAGTGATGGGTCTGCATATCTTTATCTTTAAGGTCAGCGCCCACACAAAACGCACCCTCGCCTTTGAGAATTACGCAATGGGTTTGAATATCTGTTTTGAGCCAACGCGCCACATCGCGCAGCGCGGCCATCGCTTCAGCCGACAAAGGATTGCGGCCATCGCCTCTATCTAGGGTGACCACGGCCAAACCTTCGGCGCGGGTGAGTTTTACGGTATCTGAAAAATTTGGGGCTTGCGTCATCTCTTTTCCTTTGTCGTTGCAAGGTTAGCACGACGCAAATCTGAGGCCAGAAAAAAGACAGAAAAAGAGGGCAACCCCTGAATTCAGCGGCTGCCCTCTTTTAATCTTGCCTAGCTCCCGCGCGAAAGGCGCGGAAAGTGCGCGAGCCTAACGGCCCAAACGACGCACGTTGGCGGGTGTGTAGTAATCTGGTGTCAGATAATCCAGCCCTTCGTCGACAATATTTGCCGGACGTTCAGACTTCATCGCTAGACCCAAATAACGGCCCGCAAGCGTATCGTAGATAAACTCACCACCTGTGGTGAAGCAAAGCTGCGAATGCGGACGGTAATCAGGGGCTTGTCCAATTTCTTGCACACGCCATAGCTCACCGCGACCATCATACATTTCGCCACCGGTAATCTGCCAGCTATCTTCATCCAAGCGCAGAACGCGACGAGAATAAATATGACGAGCATTCGAGCGCAAGTTGTCCTCAATCACCCATTGGCGACGCAATTCATAGCGCATAGCTTCTGGATTCGCATGGCCCGGTTTTGGCTATAAAGACCAAATAGGCGCCTCTCGGGTTGCGCCAATGAAAAACACCGCCCTGCCATATTTCAAGGCAGAGCGGCATTTTAAGAGCAGTACTGAAGGCCGCGCTTATTTCAAAGCGTGGGTTTTAACGCCGGGGTCTCCGAACAAAAGTACCGTATTATTTTTGCCCGCTGCCGCTGTGGCGAAGCTTAGGCGATCGGTGCGCGATACAGAGGTGAAGCTTTGGCCACCGTCTTTAGAGGTCAACACGGTGCCGGAAAGTCCGGTTAGGACGATACGTTCATCGGCCAATTGTGTGCCACCGGTAATCGACTGGTCAGCATTGGTGGTTACTTTTTTCCAACTCTTGCCATGGTTCGATGAGAGGTAGGCGTTGCCGCGCATGCCATAGACCAACACACTGCCGTTGGCCAAACCCATGCCGCCCCAGAACGAACCATCATAGCCAGTTTCTAGAGTTTGCCAGGTGCGGCCGCGGTCGACAGATTTGTAGACTGTGCCGTATTCAGCTGGAATATAAACATTGCCCTTGGTGTCCGTGAACAGGTCGTTCAGGTGGAAGTCGTCATAGCTGTCTTCTACGAGGGAGCGTTGTGTCCAGGTTTCGCCACCATCATTGGTTTCGAATGTGTAAGAGAAGCCGCCAATGGCAATGCCGTTTTTCGCATCCGAGAAATACACACCAAACAAAGGCGTTTCCCCGCGACGTTCATTGAACTGCAAGTCCCAATTATTGCCACCATCGCTGGTTTTCAAAATCGTGGCTTCGTGACCCACGGCATAGCCAGTTTGATTATCGAGGAACATAACACTGGTTAGCGTATTGCGCGTTGGCACACTATTGGCCTGCTGCCAGCTTTCGCCTTGGTCATCGGAGAGAATGACGTGGCCATATTCGCCAACCGCTACCAGCCGATTGCCCGTTTGCACCACATCTAGCAATAGAGCTTCGGTGGTCATGGCGCTTGGGTTGGCATATTCATAAGGTTCTAAGGCTTTGGCTGGCGAGGTGAAGGCCAAACCAAAACTTACGACACTTGCGCTCAAAACCAAGCCAAGGGTCATTTTCAAAGCAGCTTTGCAGCGCTTCTTCAGCGACAATATATTCATAATTTTCTCCCTAATCACGGATTTCCCGCTTATTTCGAGCCCTACCATATGAGAGCCTTGCGCCTCTGGCAAGTGGCAAAACGGCGCAATTAACGCCCAAGGCGGCGAATGTTGGCCGGCGTATATCGCTGGGCATCTAGGTGCTGCGCGTCAAAATCGATCGGCTTTTCTTCGTTTATCAGCCCAAGCATCAGGTAACGCCCAACCACTAAATCATAAACCGTATCGCCCGAGCCGCCGCACAAAGGCAGTTCGTATTGCACACCGCCACCCAGCTCTTGCACACGCCAGAGCTGGCCACGGCCATCATAAATCTCCGTTGCAACAATGCTCTTTGTGTCTTCATCTATATAAAAGACACGCTCGGCATAAACGTGGCGGAATTTTGGCTTTAATTTTCCAGATACTTCCCAGACGCGGTGCTTTTCATAGCGCATGACATCTTGGTTAATGTGGTGCTTTTGGATCAGCTCTTTATACGGGGTCAGCACGCGGCGGAAATTATTATAGGCAATAAATTTTTCACTGCGCCCGCGTACCGTCCAGTTAAACCTATCGGGTGCGCCGTTATAACCGCCAAAACTATCCGAGGTTGTTATCCCGTCACTATTGGTGCCCGGATTATCATAGGCAATGGTTGGCGCGCGGCGCACGCGGCGCGTACCCGGACTATAGGTCCAGGCGCGGCGCGCTTCTTTTGCCATATTGAGCGTCTCTTGCACCAACACCACATAGCCCGCAGAGCGCGCCGGTGACTTGGTTTGCAAGAGATACAAAATAGAGACGTTATCTAGGTCTTCGGCATCGCTCATTTGCGGGTCAGACCAGCGCAAGATAGCGTCGTCATGCACGGTAATTTCGTAATAATCGCCAGACTGATTAACCGGAATAGCCGTGAACTGGCGCTGCAATTTATAACCGCGATAGCGCAAGGTATGGTTCCAAACAAGCTCTAGGCCATTGTTGGGAATGGGGAAGGGCGAAGCCATAATAGCGTTCGCCACACCGTTCCCTTCGGCAATCAGCTCGCCCGTCGCGCTGTTTTTAACCGCAGCCTTATAGACATGCTCTGGCTGAGCACAACTACGCCGCGTGGGATAGACATCTAAAAAATAAGTGCTGTGGCGCTCTAGAAGCGCTTTTTGTCCGCGCGTAATAAAAGCATCATATTTCGCGGTATTGGTTCCATCGACACGAAACAACGGTTTATCCGCCGCAAATGGGTCTGGCAAATGCTTGCCCTTTTCATAGCCAACCCCTTGGGGCGGAGAGGATAAGCCGCCTGTCCAAGCCGGAATAGAGCCATCAGCATTGCCAGCCCGTTCTGAGCCGAGCGGCGTAAGGTCTTTGGTCAAGCGCGCGGTTTGCTCCGCTGGGACTTTGGCTTCGGCGGGGAGGATAATGGCGCTCAAAAGCGCGGTCATCACAAGAGCAGAGCGAGATTGTTTCATAGTCAGGTTTCCCAAGGTTCATGAATAATATTATTGTGATGTAGGCATAAAAAAAGCCGGCTCGCAATAAAATATCGCTGTTTGAGCTTCGCGCTCTAAAACAAAAAAAGGGCGGAACCGAAGTCCCGCCCTTCCAATTTTCACACGATAAGCTTAGCGGCCGAGACGGCGCACGTTCGCAGGTGTGTAATAGTCTGGCTCCAGACGCTCGAGGCCAGTAACGACGTTCGAAGGACGACCGGATTTCATGGCTAGGCCCATGTAACGACCAGCTAGCAAGTCATAAATAAACTCACCACCGGTTGTCCAGCAAACCTGTGCTTCCGGACGATAGTCTGGAGCTTGACCAATTTCTTGGACACGCCACAGCTCACCACGACCATCATACATTTCGCCAGCCGTCATTTGCTTGCTGTCTTCATCCATGCGCAGAACACGCTTGGCATAAATGTGACGGGCGCCACCTTTCAGGTTGCCTTCGATGACCCACTGACGACGCATCTCATAACGCATCACATCTGGGTTCGCATGGCCGGCCTGCAGCAGAGTGTCATAGTCGGTCAAAACAGCATTATAGTTGTTTTGTTGCGACAGTTTCTCTTCTACACCGGAAACCGTCCATGTGTAGCGATCTGGCGCACCATTGTAACCATCATACTGATCCGACGTACCCATGCCGTCACCGTTGGTGACTGGGTTGTCATACGCAATGTTTGGCGCACGACGTACACGACGGGTACCCGGGCTGTATGTCCAGGCTTTACGGCCTTCTTTCGCCATGTTCAGCGTTTCGTGTACCAACACAACGTTACCCGCACGACGTGCTGGAGCTGAGGTGTAAGCCACGAAGTAGATCGAAATATTGTTCAGGTCTTCCGCACGTGCGTTTTGCGCGTTGGAATAAGGGAACACGATTTCGTCACGCGTGTAAGTTAGCGTGAAATCACCGCCTGCTGTTGGCGCCGTGGTGTTAAAGTCACGAGCTACCCGCTCACCGCGATAACGCAGTGTGTGGTTCCATACAACTTCAGCCGCGCTGCTTGGAATCGGGAATGGCGAGGCCATAATGGCTTCTGAAATTCCGTTACCACCATCGATAAGTTGACCGACAGTTGCATTCCGCTTGGCCGCTTTATAGACGAAGTCTGGATATGTGCAGGTCCGGTTGGACTTGTACACATTCAGCTTGTAGCTATCTGGGTAAGTGGCCAGCATGGCTTTTTGGCCAACCGTGAGCTGACTGTCATACTGTGCAGCGTTCCCAGCTGTAATGGTATAACTAGCTTTTTCGGAGGCAAATGGGTTTGGCAATGCGCCCCCATCAAATCCGTTCAGCAGAGCAGAACCGTTGATGGCTCGGCCCGACCATGAACTCACGCCTGATGTGGAGCCGGCTTTTTCGGCACCCATCGGGGTAAGGTCAGCGCCGAGACGAGCTGCTTGATTGGCCGGTACTTCGGCCACAGCAGCACTGGCCGCAAGGCTCAGTGTCAGGGCTGTAGTTAACAGTTTGGTTTTCATTTTGTTTCCTTCCAAAAGGTAAGTTCAGTTTGGAAGGGGCAAGCGCCAGGCGCCCGCCCCCCAAAGACACTGATTAGAATGCGTAAGAAATGTTCACGCCGACTTCATCTCTATCGAGATTGCGTGTGTACTTCTTGTCGCCATGATATGTCCGATAGCTGAGGCTGCCCTGCAGGCCATCGAGATACGACACATTTAACACAAACCCTGTCGACCCAGTACCCTCACGCCAGAAAGCTGCTGGAGTTGGGCTATTGCCTTCAAGGCCTTCAGAAAACACGATTGTAGGCTTAAGGGCCAAAGGTGTTCCAAAGACATTGTTATATTGCAGCTGACCAAAAAGCACAGCTCCATAAGACGAGTCGGTAGGGCGGCATACCTCTTTCGGGTTTGTATCAATGCTCAACACGCCATTTAGCGGAAGATCATTGCCCGAAGTACATACAATAGCTAGTGGAGTTTTGCTGCCAGTTGCGGCAAATCCAGAAGTACCACGCTCTTCTTCGATATCGTCAACAATAACGCCACCGAATTCAGTCAAAAGAATGGCTAAATCAGCACCCAAAAATGAGACAATTGGGTTAGACCGGGTAAATGTGGCCGTTGTACCGATATCCCAATTCGTAACGTCATGTTCAGTTGTGAAAGTGTTTGTGGAGCTCGAAGACTGGCAACCGTTGCCGGCATAAGTTCCCTGGATAGCGTAAGCTGCTTCAACCGCATTAAGCAAACCCAATCCGCAGCTGTTAAAGATGCCGCGAATGAAGCCCGCATCGCCATCGAGTGCCAGTGGCATTTCAGGCCGATGAGCAATTTCACCTTGCACACCCCAACCACGAACTGTGGTTGCGAAGCTGGCGCCAATTACTTCAATCGTAGGGTAAACCAGAGCATAATCGATATTCCAAGTTGGTGTCAGTGAAACGGCACCAGTTGGTAGTTGCCCTACAGCATCATAAGCCGCAAAAGCATTGGATTTCATATCAACCGCTGGATTGATTTGAGCAAACTGCATCAAGCAGTTGAGCTCTGACATCTCCGCGATAGACCCTCTTGGAGCGTCAGATACGTAGTATGCAGCATTAGTTGAGTCTAACGCGTTACCCAACGCTACTAAACCCGCACCAGCAGCAACACCAGCAGCAACAGCAGCAGCTCCATTTGTTTGGTATGTCGCGGCATTGGCTGCCAATGCAGCCTTTACATCAGTGCTTTGTAAAGCATCGCGCATGTTATCCAAAAGGTTATAAGGATCGTCAACCATGATGGTTTTAGGATCTACTCCGGCAGAGGTCTTTCCCTGATAGAACTTACCCGCAGCATATGTTTGACCAACATTGCCTACAGCCGACGCCGCAAGATAGGCGTCGTAGCAACCCAGAGGGCCTACGCCACGGCTCAAAGTGCTAGAACTCGCACTATTTGCACTGTAACCAACACCAGGTGTCCCTGTAACCACTTTAGCATAAGGAATACGGCTATCGTATTTTTGATAGTAGAGGCCGAATTCAGTCGAATTAAGCGTTTCTGAGTAAACCCGAAGGGCAATACCCATTGATTCACTTCCCTCTTCCTCCATCGACATATTCATATCAGCATGATACCAGCTATTCCGGCTCGTGCGCTCTTCTTCAACTTTTCCAAGCGTGTTGCCGACCAAGACATCTGTCGAAGCGTTCTGTGTTCCGCAGCCATCGCCAGAGTTAGCAGTGGTTGTTCCGCCACCTGGAACGATGCCTGTGTTAAGAATAACAGATGTGAGCTCAGCTGATGCCGCCATGCTCGCAGCAGTGAGTTCAGCCGGGCGGCAGGCAATATGTGCGCCGGAGCCGAAGCCACCACCAGACAGAACGCGGCCAGCGTTGGCACCGCCAGAGTTGAGGAAGTCAGCCGAGGCCATGAAAGTGCCACCACTGTCTAGCTTATAGTCATCCCAACCGCCATAATATGCTTCAATTGAAACATTATCATTTACAGCAATTGAACCATAAATAGCTTCGACGGGCAGAAGAGCTTCTTTGATTTCGGCACCTGGGCGACGGATCGCAGGAACATCAATCGGGCTAAACACTGAGTTACCGCCAGTAAGAAAGGTGGATTCTCCCCAGTTAATGACCTGACGTCCAATGCGAACTGTTGTAGGCATACCTCCGAGATCAGAATCGACACTCACGTAGGCATCAAGAATCGTAGCATCGGACACTGCATCCCGGTACGTAGTACCAGCGTCACGCTCAAAGCTTTCGTCATTATCTAAAACGGCGTCATAGAAGCCTTTAATCCGCAGCAAACCCGAAACATTGCCGCTCCGAGCAAACAAATCTGACGTAAACTTTACATTACCAGAAGTCAGGTCGCCTTTGTCAAAGTTCATACGACCATCATCGGTGTTTATGGATCCATCAAAATTTTCTTTGCCGTCAACTTCTTGACAGAAAGTTCCATAAACCTTGCATGTGCTTGCAAAGGCTGCGGTTCCAAGCGTCAAACCATTTCCGACAGCACCAACTTTCCCGGATGTTTTATTCTCTGTTCCGGTCCATTCTGCGCCAAGGCCCTCAGCAAAGTAAGTACTACTGTCTGTGGGGCCTCCGTTCCCTTCTGGCAAATAATCAGTATCACGGTCGGCGACTGAAAATGAAACCCCCGAAGAAACGGTAGTATCAATTTGAATATCTACTTCGCCAAGACGCACATTATATGCATTGGCTGAGGTGGCGGCGACTAGCCCCGCACCTACAAGCGCACTCATACCGAGTAAACGCATTTTACTTTTTAAATACATAGAGCCCTCCTCAAAACGCTCCCTACATAAAAACCGTATGCGCGTACTCCCATACGCCCTTCCCATACTGGCTTTTTCACCTAATAAGCTTGCAAAACAAAAACTGCCTTCGTCAACACTAAATTAACTAAAAGAAGATAAATTAATTAGTTGGCTGCAGGTGATGCAAAAATATCACACTGGTTTGCGAGGCAAGAATCCGCCGGCCAAGCCTGTCAAAGCGGCGAAATAAAAACTTTGCCCTAGACACAAACTCGCTGTTTCGCTAGGAAAAAGAACCATTAGGGTGCGCCGCTTTAGCTCAGTTGGTAGAGCACATCATTCGTAATGATGGGGTCAGGTGTTCAAATCACCTAAGCGGCACCCTTTTGGTTATCTTTCTTTTTTGCAGATTTCTCAGTTCTCGGCAGGCCCGTGTTAGTGGAGCGAGAGCCTAAAGATAGAGCCTAAAGTTAGAGCCTCAAGATAAAGCGAGTGGCGCCGAATGGCTGGGGGGCGCGAGGGTGGCGGGCAATAGCGCAGCCTCTACCGGGCTCGCCCAGATAACCCCATCCAGTTTTCCTGTCACCGGACATATCGCTTGCCAGCTATCCAAGCGCAAGCCAGCCGACATCCAACCCGCCTCGGCGGGGGCGCGGCGAGCGCATTCCCGCCAGTGTTGAGCTTTTTGGGCATCGTCCAAACCCGTTTCAGCTTCGGCCAGCAATAAGCACAAGCGACGCTCCATGGGGGCCTCCCCCTCTGGATGCGCTTGAGAGGCATGCGGCTCGAGCCACGTTTTGGCCTGTCGCCAGCGCTCGCCGTCTAGGGCAATACGCGCGCGCAAAATTTGCGCCTCTATATGGGCTTTATGTTTGCCAATGAAACTCACCGCCGCACGTTGGCGCGTGGCCAAAGGCTGGTCGGCATAACAATCTAGCCAGGCTTCGGTAATTTCGGGGTGCGGCGCGCGCGTCCAAGCTTGGCGCAGCGTCGCACGGGCTTTTTTCAAATCACCCCCACGGGCTTGCAAACGTGCCGCCAAAGCGGCCGCAGCATAAAACTCTGGGTCTTGTTTGGCCGCCTGCTCGGCTTTCTTCTGGGCCACCAATTGATCTCCGGGGTCTTGTGTTGCCAACAGGCTTTGCGCTTCTGCCAGCCATAAAACCGCGCGGCGGCGTTTTATTTGCGCGCGCTTGCCCGAGCCGCTTAACGCCCGAGACCATTGCCGCATCCAATCTTGGGCCGCCGACCAGTCGCCAATTTGCACCGCCATAGCCATCAGCCCGTCCAGCGCCCAGAGCGTTTTGGGTGCCAGCTCTAAAACTTGCAAAGCATAAGTGCCGGCCGTTTCCATATCCGCCACCGCCGCTCCCCGCGCCATATAATAAAGCCCTTCGAGGCCGAGGGTCTTTTGTTCCAAGGTCGCTTCGCGACGCAACATGGCGCGATAGTCGGCTTCAGCATCGGCTTGGCGGCCATCGAGCAAAGCCGCTTGCGCCGCCATCAGCCGAGGCAAGGCCTGATGAGGTAATTTTTGCCGCGCCAAGCGCGTCGCCTCCTTGGCCGAGGCCGCATCGCCCCGCGCCAAAGCCATCAGCGCTTTGGCCAGAGCCGCCTCGCCATCGCGCCTTAGGGTCTCGCGGCGCTCGGCCCGCAAGCGAGCTGGCAAATGCCATAAAAATTGTGCCAGACCCACAAGCGCCAAACACATAAGAAAAGCCGCAAAGCTAGCGCCCGCTAAAACCGCCGTGCGGGTTTCAAGAATATAGCCAGAAACAGAAAAACTGACTTGGCCTGGAAGATTGGCAATCAAGGCCGCACAGATGGCCAGACCGGCCAAAACAATAAAGCCAAACAGCAAGCGCATCATAAGGCGCCTCCGTCTGAATAAGCCGACAAATCATTAGTCAGATCATTAGTCAGATCATTAGTCAGATCATTAGTCAGATCATTAGTCAGATCATTAGTCAGATCATTAGTCAGATCCGTGGCTAAAAAGTCTTTGCGTAATTGATCCAAAATTGGCGTCACTTCCCCATGCGCGCGCAAGTCTGCATAGAGCGCTTGCAGGCTCTCTATATTGGACGCCCGATTGGCTTGGGGAGGGAGCGCATCCAATCGTAAAATCGCTGTGCGCGTTTTGGTCGAGGCGGCGCGATAGTCACCCGCCAAAATGAACTGATAGATTTGGCGCAAATCATCGCTCGGGCCCACATCGCGCGCCGAGGCCAAACTAAGAGAGGCTAATTCAGCCGAGGCCTGCGGTTTAACCTGCACGTCTACCAAGCCTCCGGCCTGCGCGCGCAGCCATTGAAGAAAGGCGGGCATATTATCCAGACCCGCTTTGGTGTCCGCTTCGGTGTCCGCTTCTGGTGCTGGCTCGCCAGAAGTGGCAGAGCCAAGAGAGACGACAGAGTTAGCAGAGTTAGCAGAGCCAGCAGAAAGTTCGGCGCGGCTTGGCTCCCCAGAAGCCGCCGCTAGCCAAAGCGATTTGGCTTGCGCCGCTAAGCTCGCTTGCGTCGGCACACCAGTATTTGCATATAAGGCCAACGCCTCAAGCTGCGCTGACGTCAGCGAAGCCTGTAAAGGTTTTACCTCTAAAAGTGGCGCGAATGCCGAACCGCTTTGCAGACGAACCAACAGCTCCGCCAGGAGAGCCCGTTGCTTTAGGGCGTCGAAACTTTTCGCCTTCTTGGCGTTTTGAGCCTGATTTTTCGACACCACGGCCGAGCCATCTGTCTGAGTTTGCAAGGCGGTCGCTAGCTGCTCTTGCGCGTTCGCCAGAGCCAAACGCGTAGCCGCATGGGCCGCTCGTTCTTGTTGTAAAATCAACCCGCCATCGAACGCCGACGACCTATCTGGCTCGGGCGCCAACACCGAGGCTGTTGACGAATTGGAAGCCCCAATATTTTCGTCTTCTATAATAGGCTCTTTATTGGGGTCTTGTTTCAAGCTCGTTTGCGGCTCGCGAGAAGGCACATCAAGCGCATCTTCGTTTGCGTCCGGTGCCGATTGCCAGAGGGCCGTAACATCTGGAAGCGTGACCTCCGAGAATGTCATATCGCGCGATTGGAAAACCGCGAACCCGGCCAGGCCCAAAGTAGCCCCGATTAACAGCAATAAGCTGACGCGATATAGGAAGCGCCGCAACATGGCGAGAAACGTCTGTGCCACTCGGCCCAGCGCGGCGGTGAGATTATCACTCGCCTCGCCAACTCGAATACTTAATTTCTTGCCTAGGCTTCCAAACGGGGCAAGCGATGCCAAAACGCCCAGATAGTGTTTGGCTCGGGCCAAGCCACCTTGCTGCGCGTGGTCGATGAGGGGCGGCATTCGCAGAGTTTCATCGTTCGGCGGTTTTTTGGCAGCCTTTTTGGAGGCTGCACTTTGCGCAGCGTCATCTTCGGGCGGCAAAACATCGGCCGCGTCGATTTTTTTGGAACGACGTTTGGTCATTGCGAAATTATGCGTTTGTTTGGTGGTCTTGGCAATAATTGTAAGCCCACATTCGCTTGCCAACTTATGCCGTAGCGATCAATTGCAGCATGCCCTCATGGTCGGGCGTGGCCGCCGTGCGAACCGGAAACCCAGCAAGCTGCATTTGGTCGGCGATTGGGGCCGACAAACAATAGGCGGTTGGCTTCGACGTGCCGAGGTCTGATATTTGCGCTCTATGTTGCGCTCTATGTTGCGCCCTATATTGCGCCCTACATAGAGACACGAAGATTTTCGCGCTGCGCTTGGAATATAACAACACCGCATCAAGCGGTGCTTCCTCGTCGGTTAAGGCGGCTTCGGCCAAAGGCGTGAGCGCCTCCGCCGCCTCCGCTTGATATAAAACGGCTTTCTCTAACGAGACCGAAGTTTGGCTGAGAAGGCCCGCAAGATTGCCCGCCTGATGACGCCCCGCGATATGCAAAATATGCGTGCCCCCGAAACTCTCCTTAAGGGTAGCCGCGAGACTTTCCACATCCCCCGCGGCTTGGTGAACCCGTGGCCAATGAAGCTTGGCCAGCGCGGCGCATGTTTGCGGCCCCACGGCATAGGCAGGCTTCTTGGCCCAGAGGTCATAATCGCGTTTATCGGCAAACCGCGCGGCCATCGCACGGACGCCATTGGCGCTGGTGAAAACCAAAGCCTGCACGCTTTCTGGTTCGGGTAGCGGCGTGTCATTGGCTTCAATATGAATGACCGGAGAGATAATAATATCATGGCCTAGAGCGGCTAATTGCTCTGCGAGGGGAACAGCATCTGCAGCGGGGCGGGTCACCAAAAGGCGCATCAGCTCACCAGATGAGGGGCTTGATCGCGCAATTGAGCCGCCAAGGCTTGGCCCATGGCAATCGCATCTTGGCGGGGGCCAGTGCTTATCCCTTCCACGGCCTCTTGCCCATCTTCGCGGAGCAGGCGCCCATGCAGAGATATCGTGTCATCATCCAAAGTGGCATAAGCCGCGATGGGGGTGCGGCACGAGCCATCTAGGGCATTTAGGAAACTGCGCTCCGCGGCCACACAATCTGCCGTATCGGCGCAATGCAAAGCGCGCAACCAAGCCAACATTTGGGTGTCGTCGCTACGACATTGCACGGCCAAAGCGCCTTGTCCGGCGGCTGGCACAATTTGTTTTGGGTCGAGCGCCAAGGCCGCATCGGGCGTTAACGCCAGACGGTTAAGCCCAGCGGCAGCCAGTAAAGTGGCGTGGAGGTCTTGCGTCTCTAGGCGTTGCATGCGCGTGCCAACATTGCCGCGCAAGGGTTCGATATGGAGGTCGGGACGGGCCGCCAAAAGCTGGGCTCCACGGCGCAAAGAGGCCGTGCCAAGGCGCGCGCCTTTCGGCAAATCTTCAAGGCTTTTGAAAGCCAGACCCGCGCGGGGCACCAAAACATCGCGCGCATCTTCGCGGGGTAAAATAGCGCCAAGGGTTAAGCCTGCGGGGCTGACCGTGGGTAAATCTTTTAACGAATGCACCGCAAGATCGAGCGAGGTGTCCCGCAAGCCCGCTTCCAGTTCTTCGGTGAACAGTCCTTTGCCGCCAATCTCGGCAAGCTTGCGGTCTAGGTTGGTATCGCCTTTGGTGATGATTGTTTCGAGCTCAATCGTGCCATGGGCCCAACCATGTGCTTGGGTTAAAGCGTGCGCGACCATTTCGCTTTGACACAGAGCCAAGGGCGACGCGCGCGTGCCAAGTTTTATCTGGCGCTGGGGGTCGGCAGTCTCCACGGTGTCAGTCCTTTGGCGGTTCATCGATTGGGTTACTTCTATCGTTGGGGCGAATGACGTTCTATAGTGGGTATATATAGAGCCATGGTTGCTGGCTGACCATAATTTATTCGGCTTAAATGTATAGAGGGATTGCATGAGCACACGCCAAATAAGTGTTTTAGGGTTAGAATCGAGCTGCGATGAAACCGCGGCCGCCGTGGTGCGCCTGACCCTTGATGAGGCAGGCCAACTGGCGGGGCCGGGCGACATATTATCCAACCAAGTCTTGAGCCAAATTGACCTGCACGCCCCCTATGGCGGCGTGGTGCCTGAAATTGCGGCCCGCGCCCATATTACCCATATGGATCGCTTGGTCCAACAGGCCCTCACACAAGCCGAGGTAACGCTCGACGATTTAGATGGCGTAGCGGCAACGGCAGGGCCGGGGCTCATCGGCGGTGTGTTGATTGGGCTGACCATGGGCAAAGCTTTGGCCCTTGCCGCCAATAAACCATTCATCGGCATTAATCATTTGGAAGGCCATGCGCTGACTGTGCGGATGACCCAAGCGGTCGCGTTTCCCTATTTATTATTGCTGGTATCGGGTGGCCATTGCCAATTACTGGGGGTGACGGGGCTGGGCCAATATCAAGAATTGGGCAGCACGATGGACGATGCCGTAGGGGAGGCTTTCGACAAAGCGGCTAAACTTTTATCGCTTGGCTATCCGGGTGGCCCGGAGATTGAGCGCTGGGCCAAAAAAGGCAACCCAGAGGCCTATCCCTTGCCGCGCCCTCTGATTGACCGACATAATCTGGATACGGGGTCGGGGGCCGAACTGGCTTGTGAGTTTTCTTTCTCGGGGTTGAAAACGGCCCTACGCCAGAAAGCCGATAAATTGGCGCCGCTCAATGATGGCCATGTCAGCGATTTAGCGGCGAGCTTTCAAGCGGCGGTGATGGATTGTTTGGCCGACCGCACGCGAAATGCCATGCAGGTTTTTCGGATGTTACATAATCTATCGGGCGAAGTGCCGCTTGTGGTGGCTGGCGGCGTGGCGGCCAATCAGGCTCTGCGCGCGCGGCTGGAAACCGAGGCGGGCGCGCAGGGCTATTCGCTGTGCGCGCCACCACCGGCTTTATGTACGGATAATGCTGCGATGATTGCATGGGCTGGCGCCGAGCGAATGGCTGGCGCCGAACGAATGGCTGGTGCCGAGCCCATAGTAGATGCCATGGCCACACCGGCGCAGGCGCGCTGGCCGCTTGCCGATGTATCCGCTTAGATAACGCCTCAGATAGCGTCTTAAATAGCGCCTTAAATAGCGCCTTAAATAGCGCCTGGGATAAAGCCACATAGAAGACAAAAAAATAGCTCCGATGGGGGAGGACCATCGGAGCCGTTTTTGGCCTTTAGAAAAGGCCAGAATAAAGTCTTTGGGAGAAAGTCTTTATTCGCTTGTGTCGCAAAATTCGTGGAAGGCCGGGAGGAGGCCGTTAAACGATTGCGATGCCGGCTACAGAATGGGTGATCAAAGCCACACCATAAAGCGCCAAAACTGCAGATGCCAAAGCCGGAACAGAAGTGATGCGGCGGATGGTTGTGAATGTACGTGTCATAATCATGCTCTCTCTTTTGGTCTCATTAACATTTAACGGAAGCGGTCTTCTTTTCCGTCTCTACAAGTATTATATAGCGCACCTCGAAACAAAAAACAATGAATATTTTCAATATTATTCATTATTTTTACATAACCGCCTGATAATGCGTAACCTATTGATTTTAATTGGTTATTTTACATCCTACGCTCGAGCAGGCCAAGCTTTCTGCTAAAAACAGAAGGTTTTTTTATTTTGTGAGATTGGTTTTTGCCAAAAAAGCGCTTATCGAAGCGTTAAAGATGTATCTTCTTCGGGAATTTTCGTGGCCGGCACTGGCGCCCCTTCTTGGGGAACGACAAGCCCTCGCATGACGAGGCTCAAAACCTGCGCCAACTCGCGCTCCAGTTCTTCCAAAGACTGCTTCGTGAATACTTGAGGGTAGCGATATTTGAGGGTCAGCGCGTGCAGAGCGATGGTTGTGGCAGGCAGGCTGTCAATTGTAAATTCACCACTGGCCGCGCCTTCGTGCAAGATACGCTGGAAAAGCCGGCGCTCTCGGCGCAGGCTTTCGATTTGGAATTGTGGGCGTTCAGCTACCACCGTTTGTGCCAATTCCACCGTCTTGGGCTGGTTTTCCAGCATGTGATAGGTATGGCGTAAATCAGCGAAAATAACTTCTTCTAAGCGCTGGCGAGAGCTGCGATACGGACACGCCAAAACACTCTCCAGAACCTCAACTGCCGATAAGGCTTCGCGCCGTGCAATCTCCACCGCAATATCAATTTTACCTTTAAAAAACCGATAGATATTGCCAGAAGACATGGCGCAATCTTCGGCCAATTCGGCGATGGTGGTTTTGGGATATCCGTAATGAGCGAAACGCTCTCGCGCCGCTACAATTATCTTTTCCCGAATGAGATCTGCTTCAGACATGAAGAAAACCTTACCTGTCTGGGGCTGAATAATCAACAAAATATTCATTCGTCACCCAGCAGTCAGCCAAAATTGAGCCGAATATATGTGCAAAACTTGCGCCCAGAAGGCCAAAAGGTTATGACCAGAGGGGTAAAACCTATCCAATAAGCTCGCGCAAAGAGCTGCCCATTTGATGGAGACCTGCATGGCGGACGCACAACAAACAAAACACGCTCCAGCCCAGCCCGCTCAGGCCGCTGTTTTGGGCGCTGGCGCTTGGGGCACCGCCTTGGCTGTTACTCTGGCCAACCGGCGCGCTGAGGCGCCCGAACCACAAGTTAACGAGGCGCAAGTTAAATTATGGGCCCATGAAAGTAGCACCGTCGGCGCCATTAATACGCAGCACGAAAACAAAGAGTTTTTGCCGGGCCTGCCTTTGCCCAAAACCATTGTCGCCACCACGGCGCTCGCCGACTTGGCCGATAGCGATATTGTGCTGATGGTGGTGCCGGCACAATTTGCCCGCGGCGTCATCGCCGACATTGCGCCGCTGTTGAAGCCAGACGCGAGCCTCGTGCTGTGCGCCAAAGGGGTGGAGCGCGACAGTTTGAAATTCATGTCGGATGTCGCCAGTGATTATATCGACGAAAAACAAATCGCGGTTTTATCGGGCCCCAGTTTTGCTGCCGATGTGGCGCGCGGCCTGCCCACGGCGGTAACGCTGGCTTGCACAGATCCCGAACGCGGCGCTTATCTTTGCGAACAAATCGGCTCAGCTGGCTTTCGGCCCTATTTGTCGGGCGATGTCATTGGCGCAGAAATTGGTGGCGCCCTTAAAAACGTATTGGCCATCGCCTGCGGTATCGTGGCGGGCAAACAACTTGGCGAAAGTGCGCGGGCGGCCATCACGGCACGCGGCTTTGTGGAGATGCAACGCCTCGGCACCGCGCTTGGCGCCAAGCCAGAAACCCTGAGCGGCCTTTCGGGTTTGGGAGATCTTATTTTAACTTGCTCGAGCGACACCTCGCGCAATTTCTCGCTCGGCCGTGCGCTGGGCGAAGGCGCCAGTGCGGCGCAGGTTCTGGCACAGCGAAGTTCGGTATCAGAAGGTGCCATGAGTGCCCAAGCCGTTATCGCCTTGGCCGCGCGCCACGACCTAGACTTGCCCATTTGTGCCGCCGTCGATGCGGTTCTATCTGGCGCCCTTGAGACCGATGCAGCCATTCAAACTTTAATGGCTCGCCCCTTCACGGCAGAAGTTGACTAACCGCGACGAAAGCCAAAATAAATTCCGCGGCCATTCAGACAAGCCGCCCAAAGGAGACCGAAATGTATTGTGTGATTTGTAAAGACAAACCAAACCATGTCGATGTGCGGATGGAAAACCGCCCCGACCATGTGACTTATGTATTGGCCGACCCGAGCGTGAAAACCGCCGGCCCGTTTGTGGCCGAGGATGGCGAGACGATGATTGGCACACTGCTGATTTTAGATGTGGCCAGCCGCGCGGAAGCCGAGGCCTTTGCCGCCAATGACCCTTATAATAAAGCCGGGCTGTTCGAGAGCGTCGAGGTTTTTGCTTGGAAACACCTCATCGGCGGCTTGGCCGACCCGAACGCATAAACCCTAAAATGTGGACCCTAGAATAGCGTCAGGAAAAACTATGGCTTTTTGGTTGTTTAAATCTGAACCCAACACATGGGGCTGGGCCGACCAGATTGCGCGCGGAACCAAGGGGGAGCCCTGGGACGGCGTGCGAAATTTCCTCGCCAATAAGAACATGAAGCAAATGCAACTTGGCGATAGAGGTTTCTTTTATCATTCGGTGAATGAAAAATGCATTGTCGGCACGGTCGAGATTATCAAAACCCATTACCCTGACCATACCGACCCGAAAGGGCGATTTGGAATGGTCGATATTCAGGCCCTAGAGACGGCATCGTATCAAACCACTCTGGCTGAAATTAAGGCCGAGCCGAAATTAGAAAACATGGTGTTGGTGAATAACTCGCGCCTTTCTGTGCAGCCCGTGACGGCTAGCGAATGGAAGTTTGTTTGCAAAATGTCCGGCCTCGACCCCAAACGCACCAAGGCCAATGTGGCGGAAAATGCCCAACCCTAAATCGACCCCAACGGCAGGGGCCATCGATATATGCGCCTTGGACGAAATGCCAGAACAGGGCGCGCGTGGATTTGAAGTGACGCTGGCCGATGGCGATTTGCTGAATATTATTGTCTGGCGCGACGGCGAGAATTTACGCGCCTTCGAAAACAAATGTCCCCATCTTGGTCTGCCGCTTGAGACCTTTCCGGATCGGTTTTTATCCAAAGATGCCAGCACGCTTATTTGTTCCGCGCATGGTGCCCGCTTTAATGCCACGGGGCTTTGCACCTCTGGCCCCTGCGAAGGCGACGCTCTTACCAAATTAGATATCCGCGTGCATGGGGCCGCTCCAAGAATTGTGCTGGAAGCCACCCCCTAACGCTCGCTTGCCCAAAGCTCTTCGCCGCGTTTATAGTGGGCCCTTGTTACGCAAGGGAGAGAAGCGATGTCTAAATCTGGGTTGGATGATTTAATTTTCGAAGTGCCGGCTAAATTAGCCGCCGAAGCACATGTGGATGCGGCTAAATATGAAGCCATGTATGCCCAAAGCCTCGCCGACCCGAACGCGTTTTGGGGCGAACAAGGCAAGCGCATCGATTGGATGACGCCCTATACAAAAGTCAAAAACACCCATTACTCCAATACGGACGTCTCGATTAAATGGTACGAAGACGCGACTTTAAATGCTTGCGTGAATTGCGTCGATCGCCATTTGGCAACCCGCGGCGACCAGACCGCGATTATTTGGGAAGGCGATGAGCCGACCGAGGATGCCAAAATTACCTATTCGCAATTGCACGAAGAAGTGTGCCGCTTTGCCAATGTGCTGAAAGCGCGCGGCGTGCAAAAAGGCGACCGCGTTACCATTTATATGCCGATGATTCCCGAAGCCACATACGCCATGTTGGCGTGTGCGCGCATTGGCGCAGTGCATTCTGTGGTGTTTGGCGGCTTCTCGCCCGAAGCTCTGGCTGGACGTATTTTGGATTGCGAAAGCACCTGCGTCATCACCGCAGATGAAGGTGTGCGCGGGGGCAAAAAAATTCCCCTGAAAGCCAATACAGACGCCGCTCTCGAGCAATGCCCCGATGTCTCCACCGTGTTGGTCGTCGCCCGCACGCAAACGCAAGTGGCCATGCAAGGGGGCCGCGATATTTGGTATCACGAAGCCAAGGCAGACGTTTCCGCCGATTGCCCCGCCGAAGAAATGAACGCCGAAGACCCGCTTTTCATTCTCTATACGTCCGGCTCGACCGGTAAACCAAAAGGCGTGTTGCACACAACTGGCGGCTATATGGTTTACGCCTCGATGACGCATGAATATGTTTTTGATTACAAACAAGGTGAGGTTTATTGGTGCACCGCCGATGTCGGCTGGGTGACCGGTCACTCTTATATTGTCTATGGGCCCTTGGCCAATGGGGCCACCACATTGATGTTTGAGGGCGTGCCGAATTATCCAGACAATTCTCGTTTCTGGCAGGTTTGCGACAAGCATCAGGTGAATATTTTTTACACCGCCCCCACCGCCTTGCGCGCTTTAATGCGCGAGGGCGATGCGCCCGTCAAATCTACATCGCGCTCTAGTTTGCGGCTCTTAGGTTCGGTAGGCGAGCCGATTAACCCGGAGGCTTGGCTTTGGTATTACCGCACGGTGGGCGATGAGCGCTGCCCGATTGTCGATACGTGGTGGCAAACCGAAACTGGTGGCATTTTAATTTCGCCTTTGCCCGGCGCCACAGGATTGAAACCAGGCTCGGCCACGCGCCCGTTTTTTGGCGTGCAGCCGCTTTTGGTCGACACCGAAGGCCAAGAGCTAACCGGAGCTGCGTCTGGCAACTTGTGTATTCGCGATAGCTGGCCTGGGCAAATGCGCTCGGTCTATGGCGATCATAAGCGCTTTATCGAAACCTATTTTTCTCAATACCCGGGCACTTACTTTACCGGAGACGGCTGTCGACGCGATGAAGATGGCTATTATTGGATCACGGGCCGCGTCGACGATGTGCTGAATATTTCTGGCCACCGCCTCGGCACGGCCGAAGTGGAAAGCGCCTTGGTGTCTCACCCCCAAGTGGCCGAGGCGGCCGTGGTGGGCTATCCCCACGACATCAAAGGGCAGGGCATTTATTGCTATGTCACACTGAACGCGGGGCTAAATGGCGATGACGCCCTGAAGGCCGAATTGGTGAAATGGGTGCGTAAAGAAATTGGCCCGATTGCCTCGCCAGACCTCATGCAGTTCGCGCCGGGCTTGCCGAAAACACGGTCTGGCAAAATCATGCGTCGTATTTTGCGAAAAATTGCCGAGGATGATTTTTCCAATCTGGGCGACACATCTACTCTGGCCGACCCGAGCGTGGTCGATGATTTGATCGACAACCGACAAAACCGAGCTTAGCTCTGCCCACACCAAGTGGCACGTCGGCCCCGATAGGGTTTGGCGAGCCCCTGGGCCAAAAGCGCTGCGGATAACGTGTTGGCGGGGCCAGACGCATTGGCTTTTTGAACCGTGCCCAAAACACGCCCCGCATAAGTGCCATTGTGAATTTGGATTAAGCGCAAGCCGTCTTGGCGGAGCCATTTGGCCGCGAAACTTTTTGCCTCACGCGCCAGTTTTATTTCCGCCGCGCATTTGCCTTTCATCTCAGGCGTATCGACGCCTTTCAGACGAATTTTGACATCGACCGTTTGCCCCAACCAAATGGTAACGCGGGCACGAAACGTGTCGCCATCCATGACCTTTATAACTTCAAAATCGAACGGCCCTTCGAGCTTTTGAGCCGCACTTACCGGCACAGCAAAAGCCAGGCCCAAACTTACCGCAACCGCAAAACGAACAAGACGCATATTTTTTCCTCACGCAACCGACATCAACAATAGTCAGGCTAGCGTGTTTCGCACTGCGCGCGCCAGTCACTCATGGTTGTAAAAATTCGAGGCTCTGAAAATCGGAAACCTGAAAATCTGAGACCTAAAAATCAGAGACCTAAAAATCAGAGACCCTAAAAATCAGAAACAATGCCACCCTTTTCCCAATCGCCATAGCGGGTCGGCTCAGGGCCTTCTTGGCCGCCGCTTTCACTGGCGCGTTGGCGCACCACATGGGCGGCACGGCGCGCGGCAGCTTCCTCAAGCGCTTTTTGCTGGGCAGCGTTTCGTTGCGTAGCAACGATTTTCGGGTCAAGGGGCGGAATTGATTTTTTCATAATGCTAATATGGGGGCTTTACGAATGATTGCCAAGGTGGTGTAACCGCGACATGGTTTCGCAAGCAGATAATTCAAACGGTAAAAAATCTAACCCGCCAAATGGTGGCTCGCCAAAAAACGGCCCCAAAAAGGGCGGACGAGGCAAAGGCGATACGCGCCGGGTGGCGGGCGCCATGCTGGCAGCCATCACGCGCGGCAAAACGCTGGATGAGGCGCGCGATCGCCTCTCCGATTTACCCGATAGCGAACGCAATTTAGCCGATGCCATGGTGCAAATGGCCTTGCGCCATTATGGCGAGATTAACGCCTTGACCGCCAAACATTTAAAACGCGCCTTGCCTTTGCGCCCGCATATCGCCCACGGGCTTTTGTGTATTGGCGTGGCGCAATTGGTTTACATGAATGTGCCAGCCCATGCTGCCATCCATGAAACCGTGGCCGCAACGGGGCGACGCGAACAACCTTTCCGTGGCCTTATTAATGCCGTCTTGCGCCAAATTGAGCGCGACATTCAAGCCGATGGGCCTCCGGCCCCCGCGCCGCTAGAAAACTTACCCGATTGGATGCAAGCCCGTTTTGAGGCCGCCTATGGGCACGAGGCTTTGGCCGCCATTGTGACCCAACACACGCGCACGCCGCCACTGGATTTATGTTTTAAAACGCCCGAAAAAGCGGCTGCCTTTGTGGCCGCCAATGAAGGCGCTGAAGCGTTAAATGATACGCATGTGCGCCTTGAGCGCTCTGGCGATGTGCGCGCTTTGGACGGCTTTAAAGACGGCGATTGGTTTGTTCAAGATGTGGCTGCCGGATACCCTGCGCGATTATTGGATGCCGAATTAAGCCAGATTTCTAGCCCTGAGACGCCAGCCACGGTTCTCGATTTATGCGCCGCGCCAGGTGGCAAGACGCTGCAATTGGCCGCCGCGGGCTATGACGTTACCGCTCTAGATATTTCGGCCAGTCGTTTGGCGCGGGTGAAAGAAAACCTGAAGCGCACCAAGCTAAAAGCCAATTTGGTGCGAGGCGATGCGCTGGACTGGCAATCGCCCAAGCAATTTGATGCGGTCTTATTGGATGCGCCTTGCTCGGCCAGCGGCACTATGCGCCGCCACCCCGACCTCGTGCTCAATCGCTTCGAGGGCTATATCGCCAAATTGGCTGAGTTTCAGCAGCAATTGTTGGAACGCGCAACGGGTTGGGTCAAGCCAGGCGGGTTTTTATGCTATGCGGTTTGCTCGCTGGACCCCGAAGAAGGCGAAGCGCAGGCAAAAGCTTTTCTAGAGGCGCATGGTGACTTTCGGGTCGTGAGCCCGCAAAATCTGCCAGCGCATTTGTGCCATGACCAAGCTTTCCGCTCGACCCCGGCCGACCATCCTTTGGCGCAAAATCGTTACCTCGGGGATATAGAAAAAGGCGGCATGGACGGTTTCTTTGCGCAAGTGTTTCAAAAAACAGGTGCATAAAGCTAACCAATCGAGCCAGAGGCCCGCAACACGATTGCGGGGTCTGGCGAAACCCCTTACTAATAAGGCCTGGGCAAGTTTTTAAGGGTGCTAAGCATGAGCAACGTTAAGATTTCACCTTCCATTCTATCGGCCGATTTCGCCAAATTAGGCGAAGAGGTTGCCGCCATTTGCGAGGCAGGCTGCGATTTAGTGCATGTCGATGTGATGGATGGGCATTTTGTTCCCAATATCACCATCGGCCCAGATGTCGTAAAAGCCCTCAAGCCCCACGCCAGCAAGCCCCTAGATGTGCATTTGATGATTGCGCCCGTCGATAATTATATTACCGCCTTTGCAGACGCAGGCGCGGATATCATCACCTTCCACCCCGAAGCTGGCCCGCACCCGCATCGCACCGCGCAAGCCATTAAGGCCGCCGGATGCAAAGTTGGCGTCTCGCTCAACCCCGCAACGCCGGTCAGCGTGCTCGACCATTTAATGGGCGATATCGACCTTATTTTGGTGATGTCGGTGAACCCCGGTTTTGGCGGTCAAAGCTTCATCGAAAGCCAATTGGATAAAATTCGCACGCTTCGTAACATGATCGATGCCTCCGGTAGAGACATTGAGCTAGAGGTCGATGGCGGCGTAAACCGCGAAAATGCGGCTAGTATTATTGAAGCCGGCGCTTCTATGTTGGTGGCGGGAACAGCCACTTTTAAGGGCGGGCCCTCGGCCTATGCCGACAATATAGCCGCTCTGCGGGCTGCCAAGGAGCAGTAAATGGGGCGCGCAAGCCGGCTGACGACAGGTTTTGAAGCCTTGCGCGCCGATGCTGCCGCCTTGTGGAATAATTCCAGAAATGCGTTCTTACGCTCCGCCCTCGGCTGGCGGCTCTGGCAAGGGCCAACAAACCCCGTAAGTTATGGCATTCCGCCCGGCCTTCGGCCCGGAAATCCGGTGCGCGGGGAAGCTTGGCTAGCGGGCGATTATACCCTGCCAGGCGCCATTGTAAGGGATGCCAGCAAGCTCCCTTTCCAAATAAACCCGCCCAATGCGGAATGGCGCGACGAGCTGCATAGCTTCCATTGGGTTTGCGATTTGCTAGCTTTGCCAGATGCCGCAGGGCACCAAATGAGCCGCGATATGATTTTGCACTGGGTGCAAGCCGGCTATATCGGACGCAAAAAATTTATGCACCCCAATGTTGTGAGCCGACGTTTGGCCCGCTGGAACCTAGCGCTTGGGGTTTTAAAGACGAGCTTTGACACGCAAGAGCTGGCGCTCATAAATGCCTGTTACACGCATCAGGCGCGCTGGCTAGCCATAACCATCGGGCAAATTCCGGACGGGCCGATGCGTTTGGAAAGTGCCATTGGCCTCACGCTGGCAGGGCTTAGCTTGCCAGAAGAGGGCCAAATTTTGCGCCAAGGCATGGATTTTCTAATTCGGGAATTGCGCCGCCAGATTTTGCCCGACGGGGGCCACATTAGCCGCAAGCCAGATATTCTGGTCGATCTACTGGCTGATCTCATCGCCATTGAATCTGGGTTGGCCGCGCGTCAAATCCCGCCGCCTAATTTATTTGCCATAACCCTGACCCGCATGCAGGCGATGGTGCGCATGCTCCGCCATAAGGATAAAAAGCTCGCGGTCTTCCAAGGTGGTATCGAACGTGAGGTGGCGAGCCTCGATGCGGTTTTGCCAAAAAAAGACCAAGCTCCAATGAGTTTCGCCCCGAAAAGCGGCTATCAGCGCCTCGATGCGGAACAGACCACGATCCTCGTAGATACGGGTGGCGAGATGAGCGGCGCTCATAGTGTAAAAAGCCATCCCGCTCCTTTGGCGTTCGAAATGAGCCACGGCACGGATCGATTGATTGTCAATTGCGGGCCGAATTTAGTGCATGGGGCCGATTGGAAGCTGGCCGCGCGGGGGCTATCTGCACATTCGACTTTGTCTTTTGACCAAAATGTGAAAGATCCGTTTCTGCGCAGTGGCCATGCCGCACGCCGCTTGGGGCCCCGCCTGAAGGCTGACGATTGGCACGTTACGGCGCGGCGGGTGGAAGATAAAACGGGCATTTGGCTGGAGGCCAGCCATGGTATTTTCCTCGAAACCCATGGTGTACGCCACAATCGCCGCCTGTTTATCGATACCCGCGGAGAAGACTTTCGTGGCGAAGATTTATTGCTATCGGACATGAACCATGTCTCCGCCGAAGGCGCGCCCTTTCATTTACGCTTCCATTTGCATCCAGACGTCACGGCCAGCTTACAAAGCGGTGGCGATGCGGTTTTGCTGCTGACACCCAGCGGACACGGCTGGCAGTTTAGAACGGGAAATGATAGTCCGACCCAATTGCGCTTGGAAGAAAGTGTGTATATGGGACGTCAAGGCGTGCCGCAACGCAGCCAGCAACTTGCCATTCGCGGGCAATTGGGCCATACCGATACCCTGATACGCTGGGCCTTGCGTTACGCAGGGCGGCGCGGAAAACGCAGACCTTAGTAAAAGACGAAGTTAGGAAAACCCAATGTCTCATTCCACCTCCCCTTCCAAGTCAGACGTAAAACCGATTACCCGCGCCCTGATTTCCGTGTCAGACAAAGACGGCATTGTCGACTTCGCTCAAAAATTGGCCGCCAAAAGTGTCGAGCTGGTATCAACCGGCGGCACGGCCAAATTATTACAAGACGCCGGCCTCGCTTGCCGCGATGTCTCCGAGCTTACGGGCTTTCCAGAGATGATGGATGGGCGCGTCAAAACATTGCACCCCAATGTCCATGGCGGATTATTAGCCATTCGCGACAATGAGGAGCACCAGGCGTCGATGCGGGAGCATGACATTTTGGCCATTGATTTGCTGGTGGTGAATCTTTACCCGTTTGAAGCCACAGTGGCAGCCGGTGGAGACTATGCAACCTGCATTGAAAACATCGATATTGGCGGGCCTGCGATGATCCGCGCGGCAGCCAAAAACCATCAAGATGTCGCGGTTCTGGTTGATAATGAGGATTATGACGAAGTTCTAGCTGCGCTCGATGCTGGCGGCACAGATTTGCCTTTACGCCAGCGTTTGGCGCAAAAAGCCTATGCCCGCACGGGCGCTTATGACGCCGCGATTTCCAACTGGATGGCCGCCCAACTGGATATTGATATGCCGCCTTACCGCGCGGTCGGGGGCAAGCTGCAGCAGGCTTTGCGCTATGGCGAAAACCCGCATCAGCAAGCTGGTTTTTATGTTGGAGACACGCCGCGCATTGGTGTGGCCACTGCCGAACAACTGCAAGGCAAGGCCTTGTCATATAACAATATTAACGACACGGATGCCGCGTTTGAATTGGTCGGCGAGTTTGACCCCGCCCAAACTGCCGCTTGCGCCATTATCAAACACGCCAATCCATGCGGCGTCGCAACAGGTGCCACGCTCCCCGAGGCCTTCGCGAAAGCTCTACGCTGCGATCCGGTCTCCGCGTTTGGCGGTATTATCGCCATGAACCAAACGCTCGATGGCGCCACGGCAGCTGCGATTACCGAAATTTTTACCGAAGTGATTATCGCCCCCGACGCAGACGCGGCGGCCCGCGAGGTCATTGCCAAAAAGAAAAACCTGCGCTTGCTGATAACCGGCGGCCTACCCGTTGCCGATGCGGCTGGCCTGTCTATCCGCAATGTGGCTGGCGGCTATTTGGTGCAAAATCGCGACAATGGCCATATCGTCGAAGCTGATTTGACTTGCGTCACCAAACGCCAACCGAGCGCCCAAGAAATGGCCGATCTATTGTTCGCCTGGCGGGTCGCCAAACATGTGAAATCAAACGCGATTGTTTATGTGAAAGATGGGGCCACAGTCGGTGTCGGCGCAGGCCAAATGAGCCGCCTCGACAGCTCGCGCATCGCAGCCCGCAAAAGCCAAGATGCAGCCACCGCATGCGGAGCCGATGCCCCACTTGCCCAAGGCTCCGTCGTTGCCTCGGATGCTTTCTTCCCCTTCGCCGATGGCCTGCTAAGCGCCGCCGAAGCGGGTGCCACAGCCATCATTCAGCCCGGGGGTTCCATTCGCGATGACGAAGTGATTGCCGCCGCCGATGAAGCGGGTCTGGCAATGGTGTTTACCGGCATGCGCCATTTCCGGCATTAGGCACGCAAAACTTACCGACAGGCATTTTGTGCGGTTTGATGCCAAGTTTGCAAAATCGGAAAAGCCGTTAAGGCCTCCTTCCAATTGGCTTGGGCTTGCGTGCGAGAGAATATTTTTGCCTGCATCGCGCAAGCCTGCTCGGTGCGGTCTAACCCAATAAATAATGCGGCCAGTCCAAGGCGCGCGCCCATGCCTACCGGATCATCGGCTGGCGTGCGCTGCGCTAATGCCGATAGCGCCCGCGCCGCCTCAATGCCGCGCGCATTGGCTTGCAAGGTGGCGGCACGCAAAAACCAAGCCGACGGCCGTCGCGGAAATTCGCTGGCAAGTTTTTCCGCCAACATCAAAGCAGCCTCTGGCTTTTCACGCGCCAAATCGAAATCGATGAGCGTTTCCAATAATACCGCTCGCGGGCGGCCCTGCAGGGTTTCTAAATCACTCGTCAGCCAAGCATATTGGACGTCGAACCGCGCTCGTGTTTCCGGTTTTTTCAAGTAAGCCTTCCAATGCGCCAGCAGAAAAGCGGCCGAAGCCTCATCGGGCGTTTCTAAAAGGGCGGTCAATCGCTCACTGTCAGATTTGGTAACCAGATACGCAAGCGCACGGCCAATGAGAGGACGGGTATCACCACCATCCTCGACAAAACTGCCCCAAGCCACACCAAATTTCGAGCTATCCAAATCGGCACTCAAAGCTATCTCTATCGCTGCCCGATGCACCGCCAACCGATTTCCCGCTAGGCACCCAGGCGGGCAGTCGACGCGCGTCCACAATTGATACAAAGTTATCGCGCCGCGCGCTGTGGCGGCCAAGCTCTCTGCGGTTTCGCCTTGCTCGCGCCGCGCCTTGATGGCCTCTGCCAAAAGGCGCACCCGCATCCCCAAAAATAGCGGATAAGCGGCAGTCCCCGGCCCAATGCCGGTTAATATTTTATCGGCCTCAGCCCAGCTTTTACGCGCGGTGGCATCGCGCGCCAGCACCACGCGTGCGCGCATTGCCAAAAGAACATCTAACGGCGGCGGCGCTGGCGCCAAGGCTTTTTCTGGGGAAATGGTGTCCGCAGGAATCTCGACATCTTTATAGGCACGCGCCAAAGTGAGCGTCGCGGTGTCGGGCACCTTATCAAAAGACAATTGCGCCAGCGCTATCAATTTATCCAATCGGTCGGCCGTGGCGCCGTCTCGCATATCGTCTCGGGCAGCTAAAAGATGCGTGATGGCGCGTTTATACTCTCCCAAATTCAGGCGCGCGACGCCCATATGATAATCGACCCGTCGCTTTAATCCGGTCGGCATATGGGAATAAAAAGGCTTTACCCCCGGCCAAGCCGATACAATCTGGCCATATTTTTGGGTCGCAAAAGCTTGCCGCATCACGCGCAAAGATAAGCCCGGCTCGTAGTCCATCGCGTCCAACAAAAGCTGATCGCGCGCGACCAAATCAAGCGCGCCTTTCAGGTTCTCGACATCGCCGCCAAAAGCCGGGCGCAAGAGAGCCACAATCTCATCGGCAGGGCGCGTATCGCGTATGGCTTGGCGCGCTAAATTGACGGCGTCGCCAACGGCCACGCCGCTATTCGCACCTGTCTGGCTAAAGTCGGCATCTGCCTGCGCGCTGAATAAAGCCACGGGCGGGCGATAGTCGGGCGAGGTGATGCGGGCATGAAACGCATCTACGGCGCGAGTGAAACTCGGCGCGCCGCCGCGCTTCAAAGAATCTTGTAAGCGTTGCAAGGTCTCAGTCGCGGTTTTGAGGTCGCCCGCCTCAATTTGGCTAGTCGCCAAACCATACATGGCGCGCTGCACCAAAACCGGATGTTTGAATTCAAAGGTCAAGCCCTGCATGGCATTCAACGCGCCTTGCATGGCTTGCGCTTTTTCTTCGGTTGAAATATGGCGCACGGCCGCGGCCAGTTTTCCCCAAGCCACGCCATAGGCGCCGGCCACCCGAAGGCTTTCAATATCGCCCCATAAATCAGACGACAATAGCTCCTCAAACGACACTTCATTATGGCGCACATTGTCTTCTGCAAGTTTTCGAAGCGCCGCCATATTATCTGCAACTTGGCTGGCTTGGCGCACAAAGGGCGCCAGCTCAAGCGGCCCAAAGGCGCTGTCGTAACACGCCTCCATGCCAATCGAATAGCCATCTGCGGCAGCCAAATAGGGCGCGCTATCTTCGCCAAGCGCCGCCAAAAGTTTTTCAGGCGCGACCAGCAGCAAAGCTGGAGGCGCTTCACACGCGCGCGCAGGATTTGCTAAATCGGGCACACTGACCCCCAAACCCAAAAGACAGGCGAAGGCCCAACGAGGCGCTTTGTGAAAAGCTAAAAACCGCATGTCGCCCCCTATTCCAAATTCGCCAGAAAAGGCGCTAGCTCATCGTGAAACTTGTCATCGAATATCAGCAGAGCCAGCGTCTTCATGAGTTGGCGCTCCGCCGCCAAAGTGGCCGCCGTGCCGCCGCCCAAACGCGCCAAACGACGAAACTGTGGCATGGTGCCTTGCTTCAGTAAATCGGCACGCCCCGAAGCCCCAGAGCGCGCCCGCCCCAACATTGCCCGATTGGCTTCTACGCGGCTGTCGAGCAAGGACAAGCGCCCGCCACGCGACTTCAGGCGTTCAGCAATTTCAGCCGCCTCACCAGCCTCGTGCGAATGCGGCGGCGCATCACCAATGACAATCACCACCCGTTGCGCGCCTGGGCGCCAAGCTATTTTGGTCTCGGCATCGCGCAAGGCTTGCGTCACGGCCTCTGGATAATCGCCGCCGCCAACCGCATCAATACCGGCGATGAAGTCTCGGGATTTTACAATGTCAAAGCTTGGCTGGGTGATGCGCGTAACAAACTCTAAGTCATTATAATCGCGATAAGCAATAATCCCGAAGCGCGCCAGAGGCACGAGATTGCGAATATAAGTCGCCAATTGCTCCATCCGCTGATGCACTTTTTTATGCACCCAGACCATCGAGCCTGTGGCATCAATCGCAAACACCACATCGATGCCGGTCTTCTGTAAATGCTCAATATAGTCAGCAAAGGTTTTCGGCACGCCCGATATCAGCCCGCCGCCCGGCAAAGCGCGTTGGGTAACGGCGGCTGCGGGTAGTGGCATGGCGGGCGCAATGGCGGCCATATTGGCGTTATCCATCATCAAGTCGTTGAAATCCGTATCGAGCGGCACTTCCAATAGCTCCGACAAATCGAGGGCGGCTTCCGCTTCGCGAAAGATTTCTGGCGGGCTTTGCGTCTCTAGCGTGAGGTCGATCTCTTCAGGCCCCGCCTCGCCAGCCGAGATAACCACACTGTCTTGCTCGGCACCGCTGCCGCGCTCGCCACCGAAAAGCAGCAATAAAACAAAGCCCACGGCCACGATATGCAAAACCACCGAGCCCACCAAAAGCCCTATCCATACGCGGCGTGGCACCGCGATGAGGCGGTTGCGCAATTGGCCAAGCCAGCCGCTTTTCTGGGTTTCTTGGGCTAGTTTCGCGGTCATTTCGCGGCCCCATCATATTGAGTTTTTAATCGAATTTCCCCGACCCCCGCCTTGGCCATAGCGGCGCGAAAGGCCAGAAGTGGTTTGGCGTGGGCGCGGCGGTCTGCAATCAGCTCAACCGGCAAACCTTGCTCAACAATGCCTGCCGATTTCACAAAATCGGCTATCTCGCCCAAAGTCACGCTTTCGCCCTCAGACAAATAAAACTTATCATCTGGCTTGAGCCAGACCCCAAACGCGGCCCCCGTATAGGCGTTATCTTGCGTCGAAGTCGCCACCTCAATTTGCTGCGGATGATTGGTGGTTGGGCGCCCCGCAATTAAGACAAATAGGATGAGCAGAAACACGACATTGATTAGCGGCAGCAAATCAATCGATTTAATTTCACGGCGTTGGCTTTTAAGTTTCATCCCATCCTCCGCTCTAGAAATCAGCCAAATCAATATCAAACACGTCCCGCTCTAGGGTTATAGAGGCGGCCCCTGCGGCGACCAAAAGGTCGAGCGTGTCGGATACTTTTTGAACTTCTGCTGCGCCAGCCGGCATCAACACGATAAGTTGGTCTTCGTGTCGCGCCACTAAAGCGGCGACATCGCGGGCCAATTTTTCAGCCCCCACTGGCGCGCCGTTCCATTGCAGATCGCCTTGCGCGCTCAGGGTCACAATCGCTGGCTGACTAGCGCTTTCACTTCCGCCTGTGCCACGTGGCGGGGCCAATCGGCTCTGGCCATAGCTCACAAAATCAGAGCCCAGCAGGAAGAACAGCAGCAATAAGAAAATCATATCAATGAGAGGCGTAAGCCCCATCATGGACGTCTTGCGCCTAGCGCGAGGGATTTGAATGGCTTGCGACATGCGGGAGGCGCGACCTAAGCCTTGGCCTTGGCATCGCTGCGGACCAATATTTCGGTCAGCGCATCTTCCACCGTATCGCGAACCTCATCTACGGAATTGTTAAAGACAGCCGCCAGAATGGAAAACGGCAAAGCAACGCCGAGCCCAAAGGCTGTGGTCAAAAGCGCCTCCCAAATGCCCGAGGCCAGTAGCGCCGTATCGGCTCCACTAGAGCCTTGGCCGACGCCTTGGAAAGCCACAATCATACCCAATACCGTGCCCAGCAAACCGAACAATGGCGCGGAGGCCGCGATAAGCTCGAGAACCCAAATATTTTTACTTAAATGACGAACCAAATATTGGGCTCGCCGCGCCAACTCCTCGCGCAAAATACTGGCGCTCATGGTGCGGCCATGGGCTTGCGTGACGGCATACCCGATAAGCGGGGCCGCCGGATGCGCGTATTCATCTAGCCGTTTGGCAAGACCGTCTATTTTGCCAGCACGATAATCTGCCAAAGCGGCTTCCAGTTGCTGTGGGCGATAAATATCCATTTGGTAAAATTGGTAAATCTTTACCGCAGCCACGGGCAGCCCGACGGCAGATAAAAGCGCGATGACCCAAGTGACGAGGCCGCCTTTAGAAAACAAAAGACCGAAAAAACCCGGCGCCTCGGCAGGGGCTTGCACAACAGGTGCGCTTACATCTTGTGCCCAGCTGATGTCTGGTAGCAAAAGGCCCGCGACCAGAAGGGCGCCAAGACGGACTATCTGCGGCAGGCGAGAAGGTTTTGTGGCTTCGATTGTAAACATAAGGCTCTCCTTTTAGTGAAAAGAGTAACGCAAAGAAAAAACGCCGCCAGTAAAAACTGACGGCGTTCTCATAATTTTCAACTCAGCAAGCTTATAGAGCGCGGGCTACGAGCATGCGCATAATCTCGTTCGAGCCACCATAAATCCGCTGCACGCGAGCATCGGTATACATACGGCTAATCGGATATTCGTCCATATAGCCGTAGCCGCCGAAGAACTGCAGGCAATCATCGATGACCTCGTTTTCGCGTTCGGTGCACCAAAATTTTGCCGCTGCCGCGCTATTGGCGTCAAGTTTGCCCTCTAGTAATTGGCTTAATAGCTGGTCGACCATCGCGCGCGCCGCCATCCAAGTGGCTTTGCATTCGGCTAATTTATATTGTGTATTTTGATAGTCAAAAACCGAATTGCCAAAGGTTTTGCGGTCGCGCGTATAGTCCAAAGTCAGCGCAATCGCCCGCTCCATAGAAGCCACGGCCTGATTGGCAATGACCAAGCGCTCGGCTGGCAATTGCTGCATCAGTTGGAAAAAGCCTTGACCTTCTTCGCCGCCCAAAATATTGTCGGCGGGCACTTTTACATCATCGAAAAACAACTCGGATGTATCGGCCGCATGTTGGCCCATTTTATCGAGGTTGCGACCGCGCGCAAAACCTTGGGTGTCGTCGCCGGTCTCTACAATCACCAGCGAGATGCCTTTGGCGCCTTGCGATGTATCTGTTTTGGCAACCACCAAAACCATGTCGCAAGTTTGGCCATTGGTGATGAACGTTTTAGATCCATTGACCAAATATTGGTTGCCGTCTTTTACTGCGGTGGTTTTTACCGACTGCAAATCTGAGCCCGTACCAGGCTCTGTCATGGCGATGGCGCAGACCATTTCGCCCGATGCCATTTTAGGCAGATATTTTTTCTTCTGCTCTTCCGTGCCATAGGCCAAGAAATAATGCGAGCAGATAAGCGAGTGAACCGACTGGCCCCAGCCTGCGACACCGAGGCGCGTTTGCACTTCCGTCAAAATGGCTTCATGGCGATAGTCGCCGCCGCCGCCGCCGTATTCCTCTGGAATCGACGTACACAAAAGGCCAGCCTCTCCGGCTTTCGTCCATGCATCGCGATCGACAATGCCTTGTTTTGTCCATTTGTCGGCCAAGGGCACGAACTCATTGGTCATGAATTTACTCGCCGCATCTTCAAAGATGGTGAGGTCTTCTGTCATCCAAGGGGATGTATAATTTCCAAGCATAAATAGCTCCCATTCCTATAAGGATGGATGTTAGCCATAGCGGGGCATATCGCGCAAGTCTGGTGCCTGCGACATTTGCTGCGACAAAAAGCCTTTAAAGCTGCATAGCTTTCGTGTACCCGCCAAGCTGCACCCGCCCGATTAACTCATACGTCGCCGCATTGGCAATCATATGCTGGGTCATGGTTTCACTATCGCGCAAGCGTCGTTGAATGGCGCTGGTTTTATATACGGAAGTGCCACCCGCTAAATCATGCACTTGGCGCACCACTTGCACACAAGTGCGCACCGCGTGGGTCGATATTAGCCGCAAGTCTGCGCGTTGTTCTGGGCTTATTTCCTCGCCGCCTTGCACCGCCTGCCAAACCTCGCGCAGCGTTTGCCAGTAAAACGCATCGGCACTGCGCCATAAAGCTTCCGCCTCCGCCACCGCCGCTTGCACGCCGCTGCGCTCGGCCAAAGTGCGCTTATTGCCCATCGGGGTTTTTGCCATCGCCAAGTGAAGAAAATCATCCAATGCGGCGCGGGCGTTGCCCAAAGCCACCGCGCCAACGCCGGTCGCTAAAAACCCAAAATACGGCATTTTGTAAAGCGGAGCATCCGTCCATGGCGTATCCGTGGCGATAGAATAACTATGCGCCACCGGCACCCGCACTTGGTCAACTTCTACATCGCCCGAGCTGGTTCCGCACAGGCCCATCGTGTGCCATGTATCGTGAAAAATAACGTCCTCGCGCGGTATCATTAAAAGCCGCACGCTAGGTTTTTCGTCTCCTGGCCGTTGCGCTAGACAGCCCAGCCCAAGGTAGTCTGCATTAGCCGAGCCAGAAGCCCAAGCCCAGCGCCCTGACACAATATAGTCTTCGCCATCTTGCACGGCGCGGCCATTGGGAGCGAAAATTCCGCAGGTAATGCGGCTAGGGTCGGCAAACATGGGGCCGCTGATTTCGGGTTTGATGAAAGCCGCCCCTAAAGCCGCGGTTGCCCCAATCATGCTTACCCAAGCGCTGGCCGCATCATGCATGGCTAAAACTTGCAGTCGGGCATTGCCCTCCAATGGGGTTAATTGATGGCCGCCCACGTCTTTTGGTACAAACATGGCAAACATGCCAGCGTCTGCCAATTGGCGCGCCAGCTCAGGGGCTAAAGCCCGCGCCGCTTCCGTGGCTTCGGCTTGGCTTTGGGCGGCGGCGCAAATAGCGGCAAATTTTTTGTCTTTTTCAAACTCTACTTGTTTGTTGGCTTGCATAGTCATGATTGCCCTCACTGCCTTTCGTGATCAAAAGCTTGCTTTGAGATGAGTTTGTCGAAAATACAAAGAGCGCGCAACCAGGAAACAGGTTTTAAGCGATATCGATATAGACGGGCGCGTGATCCGAAGGCCGCTCCCAGCCCCGCGCTTCGCGCAAGACACCGTAGTTTTCGACCGCTTCAGATAAGTCTGGTGTCACCCATATATGGTCGAGGCGACGGCCTTTATCTGCCGCGTCCCAGTCTTTGGCACGATAGCTCCACCAGCTATATAATTTTTCTTCTGCCGGCACAAAACGCCGCGAGACGTCTTCCCAATCCAGAGTGTTTTGTAGCTTTGCCAAAGTCTCAATCTCAATCGGGGTATGGCTCACGACTTTTTGTAACTTTTTCGAAGACCACACATCGTGCTCGCCAGGGGCGATGTTTAAGTCTCCCAATAGAACCGAAGCGGGCGCGTCTTTTTGTTTGGATTGGCGTTTAAAATTTTTCGTCATTTCGGCCAGAAAATCTTGCTTGTGCCCAAATTTTTCATTTATTTCGCGGTCCGGCTCATCGCCGCCTGCGGGAACATAAAAATTATGAATGGCGATGGGGCGCCCTTTATGCTCCACGCTCGTATGCATATGGCGACCATCTTCTTTACCACAATAATTAATATAGCTTTGCTCAACAAACGGCAGCCGCGAAAGCGTAGCGACGCCGTGATAGCCCTTAATGCCGTTTTTGGCGACATGGGGAAACCCCGCTTTGGCGAAAGCTTTTTCAGGAAAGCTATCGTTCGGGCATTTGGTCTCTTGGAGACAAATAACATCCGGCTTTAGTTTTTTTATCAAATCCAACACGAGCGGTTCGCGCAAGCGCACCGAATTAATGTTCCATGAAACAATCCGCATTTTTCTAAATCCTAGCTTAAAATAAATTGAGGGTGCGGCCGGTCAATGCCAGCGGCCAGCGGCCCAGCTCAAACAGTCTGTAACGCAGCATAAGCGGGTGGTTAAGGGCTTCTTCGCCGGCTTCCATATCATCTAAATGCGTCGCTTTCACAGCCGCCGCTACCAAGGCCAAAGCGCCACCATGCGCCGCTTGTTGCGCGGCCCCCACGGCCAAATCGCGAATAGCATCTGGCAATTCATCGGCCATCATCAGGGCTTCATCGATGAGCTCGGGCAGAACCTCTGCCAATTGAGCCGATAAATGCGCCAGCATGACACCCAAACCTTCTTCGCTAACGCCCGCTAAGGCCTCTTCCATCAGGCCGGCGCGCAATTGCTCTTCGACCTCCCACGCCTCGGTGTTGAGGTCGAGACTGGCAGAGGCGTCCAGCGCGTCATCCCAACTCATCACGCCAATTGCATCGGCGTCTGGAAAGCCCAACATGTCGAGATAGCTGCGCGCCAAATAGGCGGTTTTTTCATCTATCGGGTCACCCAACTCCGAGAACCAATTGGCCCGCACGGCGCGTTCGGCAAATTCGCGCACCGCCGAGAGAACTGGAATTTCACTTTCCAGCGCCATAAGGTTTTCGGCATCCGGCTGCCACTCATCGGTGTCATTCATAGGGATATTTATTCCTCGTCTGGCTCATCATAGTCGATAGCGAAAACCGCCTCGTCTAATTTGTCCGTCGGTACAATTTGGGTTAGGCGAACTTGCGTCACTAGGTTTTGCACATCGACCAGGCGCCAAGCGTAAAGGGTTAAATCGGGGCGGGTAAAATAAAGCGTTACCTCGCCGGGCAATTCACCGGTCGGGTCCTGCAGCGTTAAGGCAATCACGCCCTCGCTATCGGTTCGCTTGGTGAGCATGGCTTGGCTTATGCCATCGCGCACGGCTTGGCGTAGAACCGCCAAAGGCGTGAGGCTTACCGGAAACCAATTGGGTTCGCCGCCCGGTTTTTCTTGCACGGCCACAAATTTACCTTTGACCGTTACAATGGAGCCGCTGTCGCCCGTGCCATGATAGGCAAAGCGCAAGCGCGCTGGCCATTGCATATGATAGGTGCCGCTGGCGGTTGTGCCATTGGGTTGGCTTTGAACAAAACGCCCGCTTTGTGGCGGGATGTTTTTAAGGGCCTGATTAATTTCGCTTAATGGCACAAGTGCTCGTGTCTCTTGTGCGAAACTAGGAGCCCCCGTCAGCCCAAAAAGAGCAAGCGCCAACCAAAAGGTTTTATGTAAAGAAGAGAAAAAAACCATCAGTGTTTATCCACCAAAATTTCGCGTTTGCCAGATCCGTTCGGCGGACTAATGACCCCTTGTTCTTCCATTTGTTCGATCAATCCGGCGGCTCGATTATAGCCAATTTGCAAGCGCCGCTGCACGTAAGATGTAGAGGCGCGCCCATCGCGGGTGACAATGGCAACCGCTTGATCATATAAGCTTTCGCTGACGCTGACCTCCAAATCCGTCTCTTCCTCAGGCTCTTTGGTCACTTCTTCGAGGTATAAAGGTTCGCCCTGTTTTTTTAGATAGCTCACCACCTGTTCGACTTCATCATCAGACACAAAAGGCCCATGCACACGCTGCACACGACCCCCGCCGCCCATGAACAGCATATCGCCTTGGCCCAAAAGCTGCTCGCCGCCTTGCTCGCCAAGGACGGTGCGACTGTCAATTTTGGAGGTAACTTGGAACGAGATGCGGCTTGGGAAATTGGCTTTAATGGTGCCCGTAATCACATCCACCGATGGGCGCTGTGTGGCGGTAATTAGATGCACACCAGCGGCGCGCGCCATTTGCGCCAAGCGCTGCACTGCGCCCTCAATATCTTTGCCAGCCACCATCATCAAGTCAGCCATCTCATCGATGACCACCACAATGAACGGCAATACTTCGGCTTCAATTACCTCTTCTTCAAACATGGCTTCGCCGCTCTCTGGGTCGAAACCAGTTTGCACACGGCGCGAGAGAAGCTCACCGGTCTTTTGGGCTTCGCGCATTTTATCGTTAAACCCTTCGATATTGCGTACGCCGATTTTAGCCATCTTGCGATAGCGATTTTCCATTTCCTGGACCACCCATTTGAGCGCGACGACCGCCTTCTTTGGTTCTGTGACCACAGGGGCTAGCAAATGCGGAATGCCATCATAGACCGAGAGCTCCAGCATTTTGGGGTCGACCAAAATAAGCCGACACTCGGCGGGGGACATTTTGTAAAGTATCGACAAAATCATTGTGTTGATGCCAACCGACTTGCCCGAGCCCGTGGTGCCCGCCACCAAAAGGTGGGGCATTTTAGTCAGGTCTGCCATAACTGGCGCGCCGCCGATATCTTTGCCCAGCGCCATGGTTAGTTTACTTTTGCCGTTTTCAAAGTCACTGCTCGACAGCAACTCGCGCAAAGACACGAGCTCGCGCGTTTGATTTGGCAATTCAATCCCGATTACATTGGCCCCTGGCACAGGCGCCACTCGGGCCGACACGGCACTCATCGAGCGAGCGATGTCGTCTGATAGGCCAACCACGCGCGACGACCGAACGCCGGCCGCTGGTTCCAATTCATACAAGGTTACCACGGGGCCAGGGCGAACCTTGCCAATCGTGCCGCGGACGCCGAAATCTTCCAGCACGGTTTCCAACATGCGGGCGTTGGCCTCTAGCGCGTCTTTGCTAAGCGCGGTGGTTTGGCGCGGTGGCTTATGCTCGGTCAACAAGCGCAAAGGTGGCAATTGATACTTGCTGGTTTTTTCAAACGCCAGGCGGGGCTGCTGCTCGCGCGTCGCGCGTCGCCCTTTTTTGGGCGCCGGGCTCTTATCCGTCACTTCCACGCTCGGGCCCGCCGCTATATCTTCTGCCGCACTTGAGATAGCTTCTTTCTCTTCCGTCGAGGCATCATAATCTTGCGGGGCAGGTGCCTGTTGAGGGCGTTTGAAGATTCTCTGGCGTGAGCCAAGTAAGGGTTTAGATAGGCGCGTTCTCAAACCACTAAGCTTGGCAAATATTTGGCTTGGCTGGGGCTTAGGGCGAAGCAAAATACGGCCCAGACGCAAGCTCGTTTGGGCACAGAGCACGCCCCATGTCGCGACAGTACGCATCAGTCCGCTGGCGAAAAGAGCCAAAAGACAGGCCATCAACCCAAAGCCGCTGGCCAGAGCCAATTCCATTGTTCGACCCGGGTAATAATGGATGGCAGCCAAAAGCATCTCCACCCAAGCGCCCATTAACTGGCCAAAAGCACCGCCATGAAAAGGGTCGTAGGGAGAAGCTTCGCGCCCTACCAAAGCGAAAGTTAACGCCATGAACAAAGGGGCCGCGCAAGCAGCAAGGAAGCGCCAATTAGGGTATGAGATATCTGCGCCGCGCAATTGGCGTGCCGCCCGAGCGCCAACAGGAAGCAAAATAAGCCAAGCGGCATGGCCAACGCTTTGCATAATTAAGTCAGCCAAATAGGCGCCAGACGTGCCGAGCCAATTATTAGGGCTTTGGGTGTTGCTGGTATTTAGGCTCGCGTCCTGAGCATCGAAGCCTAAAAGCGCAATGGCGATATAGACCACCGCCAAAAGCGTGAGGCTGGCCGAAACGCGGAGCCATAGAACAGCCAAGAGTTGGCGCAAAAACGGGCCGATACGTCGGCGAATATCTTGCAGTCGGCTCATTTCGCCCTCTCTTCTATCGGGTGCGCATCCAAGCATGTTTTCAAGGTCAGCAAAGCTTCCCGAGTCTCGTCCAAAGACGCGACTAAAGCTACCCGTAAATAAGGCTCGCCGATGTTTTCTCCCGCTTCACTTGGCTGGGTCAGATAGGCCCCCGGCAAAACGCGCAACCCCGCTTCGCGCCATAGTGTTTGGGTAGCCACCTCGCCATCGCCCACATTGAGCCATAAAAAGAACCCGCCTTCGGGACGATAGAAGCCATAATCGGAACCGAATATCTGTTCGGCGATATCTAGTTTGGCACGATAGGCGGCGCGGTTTTCTTTCACATGGGCGTCGTCGGCCCAAGCTAGCGCGGCCGCATGCAGGGTCGGCAAAGGCGATTGTGGGCCCGCGACCATGCGCAATTTATGGAACCGCGCCATGACGCTTTTGCCACCCGCAACAAAACCCGATCGTAAGCCAGGCAAGTTCGAGCGTTTGGACAAAGAATGAAATACCATCACCGGCGCGTCATCCTCTTGCGCCTCGGCCATTATCTCTAACATGGAGGGCGGCGGGGAGGCGTCGAAACGCGTGTCATAAATTTCGCTGTAGCACTCGTCTACCAATAATAAAAAGTCGTGTTGTTTGGCCAGCTCATAAGCCCGACGCAAATAGGCTTTATCGGCAATGGCGCCTTGCGGGTTGGCGGGGGAGCATAAATAAAGCGCGCGCAGATCCGCTAAAGTTTCTGGGCTCAGGCTTTCCAAGTCGGGCATGAAACCTGTCTGTGCGGGAGCGTCGAGGTAGCGGGGGGTCGCGCCGGCGGCCAAAGCGGCACTGGCATAGACCTGATAAAACGGATTGGGCATGGCCATCCAGCCGTTGGCTTTAGGGGGAGCAATTTGGGCGGCGAGGAATAGCCCTTCGCGCGTCCCATTAAGTGGCAAAATTTGGTAGGCCTCGGCCAAAAGGCCCTTCGATGGCCCCAGATTTAGGTCTAGCGAAAAACGGCGCGTTAGCCAGCCTTCCACGGCTGAGCGCCATTCCGACGTGCCACCAATTGGCGGGTAGCGACCATAGTCGGACACTTGGCTTTGCAGGGCTTCCAGCACAAAACTTGGGGGCGCGTGTTGGGGCTCGCCGATGGCCATAGAGCGCGGCGCAGCGCCCGGCTCGCACCCGTCCAGCAGCGCCCGCAGGCGCGCGAAAGGGGAAGCAGGGAGGGCATCAAAGGGCCCATGGGACATGTCGTCTCTCCAAAAAGAAACCCGAGCGGCGCTTTTCGCCCCACTCGGGTTTGTTCGAATCAGCTAGCCCTACACTAACCCAGCCCACTCACGCGGGTCAAAGGGCATAAATTAAGGCAGCCAAAGAGCCAAGGCTCTGATGGTTGGCTTATCCGCCAATACCAACATCTGGGCTGGCGGCTACCTTATGAATAGACAAGTCCGCGCCTTGGCGTTCTTCTTCTTCGGTAAGGCGAATGCCGATGGTGCGCTTCAAAAGGCCATAGATAATGGCGCCGCAAATGGCGGCAAACGCACAGCCAACAACCGTGCCGATGATTTGCGAAGCAAGGCTTACGCCCCCTAGGCCGCCGAAAGCGGCTTGTCCGAAAATACCGCAAGCGATGCCGCCCCATGCGCCGGCCAAACCGTGCAAAGGCCAGACACCAAGAACATCATCGATTTTCAATTTTTCCTGGCAGAATGTGAAGGCATAGACAAACAAGACACCCGCAATGGCGCCCGTTAGCAAAGCGCCCGCCGGATGCATGATATCGGAACCCGCACATACCGCGACGAGGCCCGCAAGTGCCCCATTGTGGACAAAGCCCGGGTCACTTTTGCCGAACCAAAGCGCGGCTAGCAGTCCGCCAACCATGGCCATAAGAGAATTGACCGCAACAAGGCCCGAGACGCCTTCTAGCGATTGAGCGGAGACCACGTTGAAACCAAACCAGCCAATGCACAACAACCAGCTACCCAATGCCAACCAAGGAATGGAGCTTGGTGGAAACGCGCGACCCTTCGGCCCATATCGACCGATGCGCGCACCGAGCAAAATAACCGCGGAGAAAGCCAGCCATCCGCCAACCCCGTGCACAACCACCGAGCCTGCAAAGTCATGGAAAGAGGCGCCGAAACTGGTTTCAAGCCAATCTTGAAAACCATAATTTCCGTTCCAAATCACGCCTTCAAAAAACGGATAAACAAGCCCAACAATGGCAGCTGAGGCAAATAGTTGCGGTCCAAATTTCGCCCGCTCTGCAATGCCGCCAGAAATAATCGCTGGGATGGCTGCCGCAAAAGTTAGCAGGAAGAAAAACTTAATCAGCGATAGGCCTTGTGGGCCATAGCTCTCATTATCTGCGCCGCCACTAATGGTAGCTGCGGAAGACAAAAAGTCGACGCCATAAGCGACCGAATAGCCGATGAAGAAATAAGCTAAAGTTGAAACGCCAAAATCCGACAAGATTTTGACCATCGCATTAACCTGATTTTTGCTGCGCACCGTGCCCACTTCTAAGAAAGCAAATCCTGCATGCATAGCGAACACAAGAATAGCGCCCATAAGAATAAAAAAGACGTCGCCGCCGATCAAATTATTTTCCATTAGTAACCCCCAAGGTAAATCTAACGGGTTTATGCAATAAACGTGCCAAGTGCCTTTTCGCGCGGGAATCGAAGGTGGTTGCTAGCGTGCCTCCCAAATCGAGCTCCAAACCGACATCCAGCCCGACCCCATAGCTGACACTTCGGTTTTTGCCTCAATTTTTTGCCTTAATTCTGGGCGCTATATTTTTCGATGCTCATTATTTAGGCAGGCGCTTTCCGGCAAGCTGTTCGCTTAAGCTTCGGCGGTGTCGCCCATAAGGCTGGACGCGTGAGCGGTTTTTTGGCACTGTCGCCCGATGAAAAAGCCCACCAAACGAAACCCAAAACAAACCGCCAAACAAGCCGCCAAACAAACGGGGGCAAAAGAAGCTCGTTCGTCGTCTCCTCTGGGGCCGGACATTCTGGTTCATGGCGGAGGGAATAGCGCAAAAATAACCGCTTTATGTTTAAGCGCCGCTGGGTTTCGCGTCGCCTTGCACGACGCGCCCGCGCCCGCGCTGCCAGATTGGCAAAGCGTTTTGGCGCTTAGCCCCTCAGCGCGCCTGATGTTGGAGACCCTTGGCATCTGGCAAAAATTAGACCAGCCTTCCGCGCCGATAACCGACATGCAAGTTTATGCCAGCGCCAGCGATATCTCGCCGGCTACTTCCAGTTCAGACGGGGACGGCAAAAAATCCGAGGCTTTGTTTCCAGCCAGTCTCGGCTTCGGCGCGCCCCAGACTGGCAACAACCATGACGACGTAGAGGTTCTGGCGCATATCGTCAGTCTTGCCAGTTTAGGGCGAGCAATGTCAGCGGCTCTGGACAGGCAAATTCTAGAGGGGCGCATCCAGCGTTTGGCTGCGCCGATTGTCGATTTTTCAGCCAAAGAAAATCGCGCAACCTTGGCCGATGGCACACAAGTGCCAAGCCAGCTTCTCATCGATACACAAAAGACGCCTACCCCTTGGCGGCAAAAAGCGGCGGCTCGTCCGCTGCGCCATGACTATGCGGCCGCCGCCTTAGTTGGGACCCTGCACCGCGACCGAGCCCATGGCGGCATGGCACAACAAATCTTTTTGCCCAGCGGGCCGCTTGCCTTGCTGCCGCTTCCTGTCCCGAAAGCGGGCCCTTCGTCTGCGGCGGCCTATGCCATGGTTTGGTCTCTGCCAAAAGAGCGCGCCGAGGCTTTGGCCAAAGTAGAGCCATCGGTTGTGGCCCATGAATTGCACAAAGCAACCCAAGGGCGCTTTGGCGCGCTAAGCGTCGATGGCCCTTTGGCAGTGCAAGACCTGCACTTACAATTGGCAGAAAATTTCGTCGATGGCTCGGTTGTGCTGCTAGGAGAGGCGGCGCATGTCATCCACCCTTTGGCTGGACAGGGCTTCAATTTAACCCTGCGCGATGCCAGCCTATTGGCCGATGTCTTGTTCGAGACGCGCCAGCTCGGGCTCGTTTTGGGGGATGGTGCTATGTTGGCCACTTATGAAAACGCACGCCGCGCAGATGCCAAAGCAATCGCCGCGACAACCCACGGGTTGGCCTATTTATTCGGTGGTCGCATGGCGAGGCTAGCCCGCCTGGGCATGGCAATAACCCAACAGGGCTTGCAAAGAAACAACAGCTTTCGCGAACAGGTGAACGCACAGGCCAATAGTGGTTTGAGCGTAACCTCTCAGGGGCGCCCCCTCGCCAGACTTATGCGCGGAGAGCTGTTTGGCGATTAGGCGCCAGCTTTAAGACGATAGCTCTAAGACGACAGCTTGCGCGCATCTTCTGGCAACATAATGGGAATGCCGTCGCGAACAGGGTAGGCAAGGCCCGCCTCTTTCGAGATCAACTCATTGGCTTTCGCATCATAAGTCAAAGGCCCATGGCTTATTGGGCAGACCAGCAGCTCTAGAAGGCTTGGGTCTAATGTCGCTTGTGGCTTGGTTTCATCCCTCATGATGTATTCCTTCTTTGGCTTTTTCTATTGAACCGAATTATCATTCGAGCCGCCTGATTGGCTCAATTGCGCCAGCACCATTTCGGTCAGCGCGATTAATATTTCTGCCCGCTCGCCCAAGGTAACGGCTTCCAACATGGCCTGTTTTTCTTGCGGCCCATAGGGGCTGATGATGCACAGACTATTGACCAAAGCTTCATTTCCCGAGCTTTCAATCGCTTCCCAATCGGCCTGCATACCGTTTAAGTCGAGATAGCGACGCAAAACATCTAATACGCCGTCACGATTGACGTCAAAGCTGCCGACTTCCGAAACCAAATCGCTTTCATAGGGTTTATAGTCTGCTTTGATTTGGCGGTAGGGCGTAAGCACGTCTAGCTCTTGGGCGACGCGGAAGCGGCTTACGCCGGTCAGGGAAACAATAATGCGCCCCTCATCGGTCTCGCTAAAAGACGTAATGCGCCCTAGGCACCCGACCTGGGTTAAGGGCGGGGGCGTCTCGTCATCCTGCGGCTCTAGCGGTTGTAGAATACCGATAAGGCGACCTTTGCCGAGCGAATCTTCAAACATTTTTAAATATCGCGGCTCAAAAATATTAAGCGGCAATTGTCCGCGCGGCAAAAGCAACACGCCTTCTAGTGGAAACACCGGAAGGGTATCTGGCAGCTCGTCAGTGGTTTTATAAAATTGCGACATTACCGTCGGCCTTTCTCGCGAGCGATATCGCACGCGCCCAAAATTTTAGCTAAACAAAATAGAAGATAAGCGACGCCGTGCCGCAACAACCAAAGCGTCCGTGGCGCCATAGGCGTCAAACAATTCGACCAATTGCTTGCGCGCGGCCTCCTCGTTCCAGGCCCGATTAAGGGCAATGCTATCGAGCAAACTATCTAAGGCCAGCTCACGCTGACCGGCTCCATGATACGCCAAAGCCAAATCAAACCGCGCCTGATGATTATTCGCATCCTCGGCCACCGCCGCGAGCAGCGGCGCAAGCGCGTCATCCTCGCCCACATCGGTTTGCTTGTCGGCCATTTTAATTTCTAGCGCCAAGGCGGCTCGGGCAGTACTTAGCTCAGGGTCATTGTCATGCGCCGGCGCATTTGACAAGGCGGCGCTCGCGGCTTCAATTTTTACCCTCGCTTCTTCATCCGAGGCTAAATGTGCTTGCGCCAAACCAGCCATGGCTTTCACATTTTCAGGCTCTTGCTCAAGAGCGGCTGCATAACATTCGATCGCATCTTCTAACTGGCCTTGGGACAAAGCGTCGGCGGCGGTCTCCATCAAGGCTTCGGCCGGCGAGGGGCCCAGCTCTCCACCGAGGTTTTTCTCGATGAATTTTTTGACGTCGCTCTCTGGCAGCGCGCCCATAAACCCGTCGACGGGCTGGCCATCTTTAAACGCAAAGACGGCGGGAATAGATTGTACTTTTAATTGCTGGGCAACCTCTGGGTGCTCATCAATATTCATTTTGGCGAGGCGCACTTGGCCATCGGAATTTTCAGCCAGCGCCTCTAGCACGGGCGTCAACTGCTTGCACGGCCCACACCATGGCGCCCATAAGTCGAGCAAAACCAATTGGCTTTGACTGGCTTCGATAACCTCCGCCATAAAGCTTTGGGTGGTTACCTCTACAATGGCGCTCGTATCAGCGGCCGGAAGGGGGCTTGGGTCGGGAACGGGATTGTCCATAATGTTTCCTATTTTGGTCTTCCCCTTACATGGGGGTTTGGCGTGGCTCTGCCAAGGGCATATCACACATATATATAGAGTATAATTTGGCGATAAATAGGGCGAAGCCGATAAAATCTCTAAGCCCGAAAAAGCGTCTTGTCAAAACCCGCCCATTGGTGCATAACGCCTTCGTCGTGCCAACGACATTTCTGTGACGCGGGCGTAGCTCAGGGGTAGAGCACAACCTTGCCAAGGTTGGGGTCGTGAGTTCGAATCTCATCGCCCGCTCCAGAAAATTCTCTCAAAATCAGTGTCCTATAAACACAGCCTGTTACAGGTCTATCTGCGGTGAATACTGGCGCGCAACAAGCGACGGATAGCTAGCCATACCAAAGGCACCGTGATTAACACCAGACTGGCACGCAACATATCCGGGTCTAGCGAAGGCACTTGGGCTAGCAGCCAGTCGGCCGGATAGCTCAGCAAGCTTACCAGATAGTAAGAAATCGCCACAGTAGACACCCCCTCTACCGTATGTTGCAGGCGCAATTGGCGGGCCGCCGAATTATTGAGCGAGGCCAGAAGGTCGGCATTTTGTCGCTGCAAACCAAGCTCAATCCGGGTCTGCAAAAGCGTGGTTCGGCTGCCAATTTGTTTGGCCAAATCTTGCCGCCGCCGTTCTGTCGACTGATAAGTCGCGATGGCCGGCAAAAGGCGCCGCTCCAAAAACCCGCCCACCGTAATGCGATTGTCATAAGGCGCTTCATTCAAAGAATCTAAGCGCGCCTCCACCAAGGCCCAATAGGCCTCGCAGGCCGAAAAGCGGAACGACGTCTTGCGCCAAATCTCGCCTAACTCGCCAGCCAATCGGCTCAGCTCCATGAAGCGATTGCCGTCCTCGCCTTCGTCTTCGGTCGACATCATATCCGCTGGCACGCGGTCTGCAATATCGGCTAGACGAGCTTGCGTTTGGCGCGCGCGGCGCAAGCCAATGGCGGCAAACGAGCGATAGGTCTCAATTTCAACGACTTGTAAAGCAATGCGGCCAATGTCACGAACATCGGCTTGCGGGTCAAAATCTAGCGCGATTTTTGTGTGTCCGTCTTCGGCCACTTTAAAATCAAAAAACAAATCAGCGCGGCCTTGTTCTAACTGGCTGGCACAGGTCCAGCTCTCTCTGGGCTGGCCCCGAGGCGCGCAATAGCAATCTACTGCCACGACAATATTGGCATCAATTTTAGACAACCAGTCTTCCGGTAAATATTGCGCGGGCGACCCGCCATCGCCTTTTTCATCAATGATTGTGAGCGAGATAAACTCGGTATGCCGCTCGATATTAAATTGGATATTATTGTGGCTAGCGCGCATCAAGCGAGCTGGCGCTTCTGCATCCCAATCTATTTGCGGCAGCTGGTCTGCCAAAGCGGCCCGCAAAGAAGCAAAACTATTGGCGCCCGAAAGACAAAGTCTAAAAATTGCGGTGGGCAAACCAAAACGCGGAAACGGGCGCGCGTTCAGCTCGTCGGTGACCTGGTTAAGTCGCCATTCCGATTTATGCATCGGGCGCGAAGAACTATCTTGGTTCATAATCTTGGCTCATAGGGGTTACTCAAATCCTTACACAAACTCTTACACAATTTATCGGTTACTTGTTCTTTGGCGGCGCCCACTCTGTGGCCGTCAAATGCGTTTCGGCGAAAGCCAGCGGACTGTCCTCCAAATCGGTCGCAAGGCTATCGTTCCAGCGATTCAAAAAACCGAATGTCGCCACCACAGCAATAATCTCTGCGATTTGCGCTTCCTCGAAGTGGGCTCTGGCGGCATCAAAATGGGCTTGCGTGGCTTGGTTCGGCACGCTGGCCGAGCTTTGCGCCAATTGCAGCGCAGCTCGTTCGGCCTGCGAGAACAGCGGACTGGTTTCATACGACCAGAGGGCCTCGATTTTTTCACTCGAGACACCTCGCGCATGGGCGCCATGAGACGTATGCGCCTGACAATAATTACAGCCAGCCGCCGCACTCGCGATGTAAGCCACCATCTGGCGTAGGCCCGGATCTAATTTGGCATGAGGCCCCAGCACGCTCGCGCTCAGGGCTAAAAAGCCGCGCAGAATTTCTGGACGATGCGCCATAATTTTTAAAGAATTAGCCTCAAAGCCCATAACCGCGGCAGCAAACGCCAGCTCATCCGCTACGTCGTCTAGCTTGTCTTGGGGGGCAATCGGTAGGTGCGCCATAAGCCGTCTCCTCTTTTCGTGTTTACCGCTTTTTCAGCGTCACAAAATTAGCGGTTGAAGAGCCAGCGGCCAGCAGTTGGCCCTCTTCATTATAGAGCTCGCCCTCCACAAAGCCGACCGAGCGGCCGCGGCGAACCACGCGCCCTGTGGCATAAAGTCGGCCTGGGCGCGCGGGCGCCATCATCGAGACCTTTAACTCTAGGGTTGGCGAAATTTGCCCCCAATCCAAATTCAAACCAATGGCAAAAGCCATCGCGTCATCTAGCATGGCGGCCACATTGCCACCTTGAATGCCGCCCCATTTATTGCACAAAGCGTCTGAGGCCTGAAACGCCATCTCGACAATGCCGCGCTCGCGGTCGACCGCCAAAAGCTCGAGGCCCAAATGCGCCGAACTTGGCGACGGCTTATCACGAGCCGCTTTCACATTCGGTGGCCAATCTTCGGCGCTGGTAACGAAGCCATCACGAGCTGTGCCGAATTGGTTGGTGTCGATTTTCGTATGATCCATGATGCCGCTCCAGAACGCCCAAGAAAACTCTATTGTGTCCAAAGTAGACAGGCCAGCCCATAAACACAAGTGGCCGAGGCAGGCCCGTTTTGCTACAGTGGCGCCATGAACCATCCTCCAGACGCCACATCGCAACCTAGCCTTAGCGCCGCCGATGACTTGGCTTGGGCTGTGCCGCCACAACATATTTTGGATGTGGCCGTGCGAAACGAAGACATCGACGCCTTCCAACACGTCAATAATGTCGTTTACGTGGGCTGGATGGCGCGCTGCGCTTGGTCACATTCGCAAGACCTTGGGTTTGATTTTGCCGCCTATGAAGCTAATGATTGCGGCTTCGTGGTTACTCGCCATGAAATAGACTATCGCGCCGCGGCACTCGCTGGCGACACTGTTTATATCGGCACTTGGATTACCCAAAATGATGCGCGGTTAAAGTTGACCCGCCGCTTTCAAATGATAAGCAAAGCTTCCGGGAAAACGCTAGCCCTTGGCATGAGCCAGTTTGCAGCGATGAAACTATCGACCGCCAAGGCCTGTCGTATGCCACCGGCCTATGCAGCCGGTTATCCGGTAGATGCCGCCGCAGCCGATTTTTTCAAATCAGACGCACCTCTATAAATTTAAGCAGTAACCGCCATCGACCGTGCGTAAAATTTGCGCATCTGAAGGGTCGGTTTCAATTTTCTGGCGCAACCGATAAATATGCGTCTCCAGCGTATGCGTCGAAACCTCGGCGTTATACCCCCACACCTCGTGCAGCAAAACTTCGCGTGGCACGGCCGCCCCTTGCGCGCGATGCAGGAATTTTAAAATATTGGTTTCTTTTTCAGTCAGTCGAATTTTCTCACCGCTCTCGCGCACTTCCAAAACCTTGACAGCCGCGCGCAGGTCATAAGGCCCAATGGCCAAAACGGCACTCTCCGAATTTTGCTGGCTACGCAGATGTGCCCGCATTCGCGCCAATAAGATGCCGAACCGAAACGGCTTGGTGATGTAATCATTGGCGCCTGCATCTAGCCCCAAAATTGTATCTGCATCGGTAGATGCCCCCGTTAACATAACAACGGGTGTTTTGATCCCTTTTTGGCGGATGATTTTGCAGGTTTCGCGACCATCTTGGTCTGGAAGGCCAACATCTAAAAGAATGAGGTCAAAGCTAGTTTTTTGCGTAATATCCAGCGCCTGCTTAGCTGTCTCGGCTCGTGTCAGCGAAAACTCAGGGTGCAAAGCAAGTTGTTCGACCAGAGTTTCTGCAAGCGTGTCGTCATCTTCAACGAGTAAAATTCGTTGGGTAGCAGACATCCGATAACCCTTCCTCGGTCGAAACCATTTAGATTTATAATGTGCCCAGATTTGCAAGCCTACGCAAGTCGGCTTTCGCTTGCGATATGGAGCGAATTTCGTCAGCCTAGAGACAATGTTTAAACAAATGATTAACGTAACCCAGCGCCCGGGTAAAAATTCTATGGGAGAGCTGACTTTCGGGCCCCATCGCGCGAGATGCGCTTTGGGGGCAGGCGGCGTTTGTTTGCAAAAAACCGAAGGCGACAAAAAAACGCCCCTCGGCCAATTTGAATTACGCCGCCTTTGGCTAAGGTCCGACCGCGTAAGAATCCCGCAAACACAGTTTGCAATTCACTATATAGCCCCAAAAAGCGGCTGGTGTGACGATGCCGAGAGCCCGTTTTACAACCGGCCTATCGAGCGGCCTTTCGTGCCTTCGCATGAAGCTTTATGGCGCCGAGATGGCCTTTATGATGTCTTTTTCGAGCTTGGTTACAATGATGTTACGCCAGAGCCGCAAAAAGGCAGTGCCATTTTTTTGCATTTACAGAAAAACAACTTTAATCCGACCCTCGGCTGCGTTGCTGTGAGCTGGCGAAGTATGGATTTCATCTTAAACCACGCCAATCCAGGGTGTCAGATTGCCATTGAGCAAAGCGCCTAACTAGCCGCTTATCCTCACATAAAAGAGGCTTAGGGCGTATCGCGTTGGCCAAAAAGGGCGGTGCCCACCCGCACATGCGTCGCCCCAAGCGCAATGGCCGTCGGAAAATCATTCGACATGCCCATCGACACGTTTGGCAAGCCATATTGGGCCGCCAGCTCGGCCAAAAGCTCAAAATGGGGGCCAGCCGCCTCGTCAAGCGGAGGAATGGACATCAAACCGTCTATGGTTAGGCCCAGCTCCATACAAAGAGCGTAAAATTCGGGCAAATCTTGCACCAAAACTCCCGATTTTTGGGGTTCCGCGCCACTATTGACTTGAATATAGAGCTTGGGAAATCCGTCTGCGTCTTTGTGTTTCGCCAACGCGCGCGCCAATTTCTCTCGATCTAACGTTTGTATGACATCAAAAACATCGATGGCTTGGCGAACCTTATTGGTCTGCAAAGGGCCCACAAGGTGCAGGTCAACTTGCTTTCCGACCCGCAAAGCAGGCCATTTCTCGGCCGCTTCTTGAACGCGGTTCTCGCCAAAATGGCGCACGCCCAAATCGAGGAAAATCTGGATTAAGGCCGCTGGCTTGGTTTTAGAGATAGCCAGTAAAGTTACCTCCTCTGGCGAGCGCCCCGCCGCTTGGGCGGCCGCATCTACCTCAGCTTGCACTTTGCGCAGCCGCGTTTCGCAGGCCTGCCTGTCTGGTTTCTCAACTGAAGGGTCTGGTTTCTCACCTGAAGGGTCTGGCATTTGGGCGGCCTCTTTATCTCTAGTTTTCCTGTGGCGTAAGCGCTTCGTGTCTTGCCAGCGAGCGGCGAAGCGGCGAAGCTGGCGCTAAGGACGAAGCGCCGACCCTGAAGCTACAATTTGGCGGCCCTGGTGACAAGTCTAACCAATGCCACTCGCGGCCTGTGCCGTAAAGGAGCCAAACCATGCGCGCCCAAAACCTGTCTCGACTGGTGCTAAGTGACCAAGAGCGTTGCCCGAATTGGCGCGCCGCTTTAGCCATGGCCAGACGGGGGTCTTCGCAAACCGTTGGCCTTATTTTGCGAGACTATGGGCTGCCCCAGCGCGCCGAGTTGGCACGAGACATGGCGGCCCATTGTGCGCGCGAAAATATTTTTTTCGCTGTCGCGGGTGACGCTCGGTTGGCAGCCAAATATGGCGCCGCGTTTCATTGTCCCTCTCACTTGCTGGCCAGCCCCGCCGCCCGATTGGGCCGCGCGCTGGCGTGTGATTTGGCCGCCGTGCATAATGAGACACAAATGCACCAAGCCGCCAAAGCGGGCTTTGGTAGTGTTTTATTGTCTCCGGTTTTTGCAACAAAAAGTCACCCCAACGCACGCCCCCTTGGCAGCCTGCGCGCCCGTGCCTTGGCGCAGCTTGGGCGGGAAAAAGGCCTGCATGTTTTTGCCCTTGGCGGCATGAATGAGACCTCATGGCGCCGACTAAATGCCCAGCGCCTCCTGTTTCAAGGGTATGCGGCAATTGATGCCTTTGTGCCAAAGCTGGCTTCTAAGGGCTGACGTCCCTTTACATTTGGCCGCCATCGCCATAATAGTTAAGACACGAATAACCCCCGCCCGCTTGGGCTTTTTGACGGATAAAAACATGGCCGAACCTCGCACCGCTCACTTAACTTGGACATCTTTCATGCAGGCAAAAATTAGCCTCCGGCTCGCCCGCTCCCTCAAATCGACGCGCACCTATTTGGGCGTCCTTTTTCTGGCCGCCATGGTCAGCGCCTGCGGCACCAACATCGAGGCTACCTACCCGAGCGGCGACACAGACGAGATGGAAGATAGCGGCTCTTTTCTAGATTTCTTTAGCTTTGGGGCTAGCGCCAAAGCCAAAGCGGATGGCTCGGAAAAAACGCTACCGAACCCGAAAAATCCCGCTTTGGGCATAGCCGTGAACACAGATTTATGGCGCGCTTCTCTCGACACCTTGCGCTTTATGCCGATCGCCAGCGCCGACCCGATTGGGGGTACGATTATTACCGATTGGTATAATGACCCGGGCACCAATGGCGAGCGCCTCAAAATAAATGTCGTGATTAGTGGCCTCGAGCTGCGCGCGGATGCCTTGCGAGTTTCGATTTTTCGCGAGCAAAACGTCTCTGGGCGTTGGACCTCCACCGCCGTCTCCAGTCGCTCGGCCACCCAAATGGAAAATATTATTTTGACCCGCGCCCGCGACTTTAAAATCGCGCGCCGCTTAAATCCTTAGGAGTCTTGATGTCGCGTTACGACCCATCCGAGCATGAGGCCGATTGGCAATCCGCTTGGGAGGCAGCCGATTGTTTTGCTGCGGAAGATATTGATGGCGGGAAACCCAAATATTATGTCCTAGAAATGTTTCCCTATCCTTCGGGGCGCATTCATATGGGCCATGTGCGCAATTATGCGATGGGCGATGTCGTGGCACGGTTTAAAAAAGCCCAAGGCTTTAATGTGTTGCACCCGATGGGTTGGGACGCGTTTGGTATGCCGGCTGAAAATGCGGCGATGGAAAAGAACACCCATCCCGGCACTTGGACCTATGAAAATATTGATGCCATGCGCGCCCAGCTTAAAAAGCTTGGCCTATCGATTGACTGGGCGCGTGAATTTGCAACATGTGACCCAACCTATTATGCCCATGAACAAGCCATGTTTCTTGATTTCCTCGATGCCGACCTTGTTGACCGTCGCGAAAGCTTGGTCAATTGGGATCCGGTAGACCAAACGGTTTTGGCCAATGAGCAAGTCATTGATGGCAAAGGCTGGCGCTCCGGTGCGGCCGTGGAACAAAGAAAACTAACCCAATGGTTTTTGAAAATCTCCGAGCACGCCGGAGACTTATTGGACGCATTAGATGGCCTAGACCGTTGGCCCGAAAAAGTGCGCACCATGCAGGCCAATTGGATTGGTCGCTCAGAAGGCTTGTCGTTCCCTTTTGAACTCGACACGCCGACCGCTGGTTTCGAAACCTTGGAAGTTTACACCACCCGACCCGACACGCTGTATGGCGCAAGCTTTTGTGCCATTTCGCCCGACCACCCATTGTCGATTGAATTGGCGGAAAACAATTCTGAGTTAGCCGCCTTTCGCGCCGAATGCGCCAGTCGCGGGACCTCGGAAGTCGATATTGAGGCCGGCGAAAAGCTAGGCCACGATACGGGGCTGCGGGTAAAACACCCACTAGACGAAACCTGGCTTTTGCCCGTCTATGTAGCGAATTTTGTGCTGATGGGCTATGGCACGGGCGCTATTTTTGCTTGCCCCGCGCATGACCAGCGCGATTTAGATTTCGCCCTAAAATACGGGCTGCCTGTGCGCACAGTCGTGCGGCCAAAAGATCAGCCCGATTTCGAAGTGACCAATACGGCCTTTGCCGGCGTAACCGCCCAAGACGGTGTCATGGTAGGCTCCGGCCCGCTAGATGGCATGAGCCCCAAGGCGGCGAGTGATAAAATCATCGCTCAATTTGAGGCCGAGAACAAAGGCCATCGCAAAGTCAATTTCCGGCTTCGGGACTGGGGTATTTCGCGCCAACGCTATTGGGGTTGCCCGATACCTATGGTGATTTGTGAGGCTTGCGGAACTGTGCCCGTCCCGCGCGAGCAATTGCCCGTGGTGCTGCCTGACGATATTAGCTTCGACAAACCCGGCAATCCGCTCGACCATCACCCGAGCTGGAAGCATGTGGCGTGTCCGTCTTGTGGCCAAGCGGCAACACGCGAGACCGATACATTTGACACATTTATGGACAGCAGTTGGTATTTCGCGCGCTTTGCTGGCCTGAGCGACGACAGCCCGACCGACCGCAAGGCCGTCGATCATTGGCTGCCCGTCGACCAATATATTGGTGGTATTGAGCACGCGATTTTGCACCTACTTTATGCGCGCTTTTATTCGCGCGCTATGGAGAAGACCGGCCACCTAGGTGTTAAGGAGCCCTTCGACGGGCTGTTTACCCAAGGCATGGTGTGCCACGAGACCTATCGGGTTAAGGGCGACAAACAGGCGCCTTGGCTTTCGCCACAAGAAGTTACGCGCAGCGAGACAGGCGCCGTTTTAGCCAGTGATCCTTCGGTTGAGGTGAGCGTTGGCAGCATTGAAAAAATGTCCAAGTCGAAAAAGAATGTCGTCGACCCCGACGATATTATTGCGCGTTATGGCGCCGACACAGCGCGTTGGTTTATGTTGTCGGACAGCCCGCCCGAACGAGATGTGCAGTGGACACAAGACGGCATCGAAGGCGCATGGCGATATGTCCAACGTGTATGGCGCTTGTTTGACGAGGCGCGTGGACTGGGACAAGCCGAAGAAGCACTGGCTGTGCCGACGGGTGAAGCGGCGCTAGACATTTATCGTGCAACCCAAACCGCCATCGACAAAATGACCCAAGACTTGGCGGGGCTGGGCTTTAACCGCGCCGTCGCACGCGCCTATGAGCTGACCAATGCGCTGTCTGCTTTTGAGGCCAAGACGCCAGAGGATACAAATACCTATCTTTATGGGCTCGCCAGATTGGCGCAATTGATCGGCCCGATGATGCCGCATTTGGCAGAAAGCGGCTGGAAGATTGTTGGCGGCAAAGGTCTTTTGGCGCAGGCCGCTTGGCCGAAGGCCGATATGAGTGTGCTGGCCAGAGATGAGATTTTGATGCCCATCCAGATTAATGGCAAGCGACGGGCGGAAATTATGGTTCCGAAAGACGCCGATAACGCTATGATTGAAGCCTTGGTTCTGAAAGAGCCGCAGGTGGAGAAATTTGTCGATGGCAAGCCGATTAAGAAAACCATCATTGTCCCTGGCCGGATTATTAACCTTGTTATCTAACCGAGTGAGCCGAGCTGTTTTGGTCGTCTCGATGGCCAGCGTCTTGCTCGGGGCTTGCGGGTTTGAGCCTGTCTACCGGTTCGACAATTTACGCGCAGATATTCTATCCAGCCTAGACGTTCCAGACAGTCGGTTGGGCCGTCAGCTCAAACGCGCCTTGCGCGGTCGCATGAGCACCACGCCCAATGCACCCTGGTCTGCCAGCGTGGAGCTAATCGAAACCCGCGAGAATATGCAGCTCGACAGTCAAGGCGTGGCCCAACGCGCGCGCCTAACCCATAAACTAAACCTTACCCTGCGCGCGCGCAGCGATGGCAAAACCCGCCGTGTGGTTTTTGAAGAAGAGCAATTTCTAACCCGCAGCGAAAGCGGGGCCGATGAGGTGGCTCGCGTAAGAGCCTTGCGCACGCTTGCCATTCAGGGCTTGACCGACAAGCTAGCGAATTTTTTACAAACACTGGCGCCAACCGAAACCAAGTCAGCCGCCGAGATAGGCCGATGAAATTACAGGCCTATAAAGTTGATGCCTATGTGGCAGCCCTTAAAGCCAACTCGGCGCCGGCACTGATTTTAATTTATGGGACCGATCAGGGTGGGGTGCGCGAAACCTCAAAAACAGTTCTGAAGCGGTTTTTGGGCAAAGACTATGATCCGCTTCAATATGTTTCCCTGCCAGACACTCAATTAGCTGGCCAAGCTGGTTTGCTGGCAGATGAAGCGGCCGCCATGCCCATGTTTGGGGATGAAAAAATCATCGTCGTTCGCGGCGGCGGAGGCGCAACTCCAGAGGCGGCACGGCTATATTTAGAAACCCTAAAGAAGACCGCCACACAGGCGAGCCTTGTGGTTATTGAGGCTGGCAATCTAAAGCCATCTTCTCCGCTTCGTAAATTGGCCGAGAAAGACGACCGCGCCATGGCGCTTCCTTGCTATGAATTAGAGGCGCGCGATATCTCTCAGCTGGCACGGGGTTTCATGGAAAAAGAAAACTACCGCATAGAAGCCCAAGCGCTCGACATGCTGACGGCACGACTGGCCACCGATCGCGGAATTATTCAACGCGAGCTCGAGCGTTTGGTTTTGTTCAAAGGCCCGCTAAAGAAGAATGACCCCACGGGCATAATAACCGCTGAGGATGTGGATCTGGCTCTGGGCGATCAGACGCAGGCGGGTTTTGACAAGCTGATTGATAACGTTGCGCTGGGGCATTTGGATGCCGCTGATCGCGCCGTTGCTCGCTTAAGCGAGGCTGGAACGCCGACTGCCGTCGCCTTGGGGCCAGTGCGAACCCATTTTCAAACTTTGCATTTGGCGCTCGCCATGATTGAAAAAGGCACGCCGCAAGCTCAAGCGTTAAGCGCTTTCAAACCGCCGTTGCATTTTCGTCGTAAGCCCAAGGTCGAGCAGCAATTGCAAATGTGGTCGGCCAGAAAATGCGCCCGAGCCCTGTCCATTTTAAACGAAGCCGAAACCGCGTGTCGCGGCGCGGCGCCTGGACTATCGCAGGCACAAGCGGGCCAAGCTCTCTTGCGCATTACCCGCGCAGCCAAACTTTAGATATTAAGAACCAATGAGTTTGGTCACCAAAGCGTCTAGCTGGTCGAGAGATTTATAGTCCACCCGAACAAAGCCGCCTTTATTATCGCCCTTATCTTCTATTGAAACGCGCAGACCCAGATTATCTGTGATGGTTTTTTCTAACGCGCGCGTATCGGCATTTTTAGGCTCCGCCGCAGGCGCCCCTTTGGCACGAGGGCGCGAGCCATCTTTATCCGAATTCGCCAGAGCCTCAACAGCGCGTACGCTTAAGCCTTCTGCCTGTATCTTTTTCACCAAAGCCGCGGCATTGGAAACGCCCAAAAGGGCGCGGGCATGGCCCATGGAAATCGTGCCCTCCACCAAGGCTTTGCGTACGGCGTCTGGGGCGCCTGTGAGGCGCAATAAGTTGGCAATATGGCTACGGCTTTTACCAATCGTCTCTGCTAGCTCTGCTTGGGTATAGGCAAAATCATCTATAAGCCGTTGATATCCCTCAGCTTCTTCGATTGGGTTTAAGTCCGAGCGCTGCACATTCTCAATGATACCAATCTCAAGCGCGGTCACATCATTGATGTCTTGCACGATAACGGGCACTTGATGCAGCTTTGCTTTCTGGGCAGCACGCCAGCGTCTTTCGCCGGCGATAATTTCAAATTGTCCGTCGTCTCCCGCGACAGGGCGCACCAAGAGAGGTTGCAAAATGCCAGACTTTTCGACCGATGCGACCAGCGTGGCCAGCTCGGCTTCGTCGAAATTTTTGCGGGGTTGAAACTTGCCCGGCTGCAATTGGTCGACACCGAGGTAGCTCAAGCCATCCCCGGTTTGCGTTTGCTTGGCCCCCACTGGCTTGGCAAGACCCGATGAAGCAGATGGCGTTTGGGGCGCTTGCTCCACCACTGCCTGTTTTGCTGTTTCCCCAATAAGAGCCGATAGGCCCCGGCCTAGCCCGCGTTTTTTATCACTCATGCGATCCCCTTGGCGCGTGCACATAGCTGCGCTCTCTTTGAATAAGTTCCGACGCTAATTTCATATAGGCCTGCGACCCGCTGCACTTGTGGTCGTATAGCAAGGCTGGCTTGCCAAAGCTTGGCGCTTCGGATACGCGCACATTGCGCGGAATAATTGTCTCATAAACCAAGCTTTCAAAATGCCCGCGCACGTCATCTTCCACTTGGGTCGACAGGTTATTGCGCGCGTCATACATGGTCAGCACAATGCCTTGGATATCCAGCGAAGCATTCAGACTATCTTTCACTTGCTCAATCGTGTGCAACAATTGGCTTAAGCCCTCAAGCGCAAAGAACTCGCATTGCAGCGGCACTAAAACAGATTGCGCGGCCACCATGGCGTTCAAAGTCAGCATATTGAGCGACGGCGGGCAATCGATGAAAACATAGGCGTAATCTTTGCCCACCCCAGCTGCAAAAGTTTCCAGCTCATCTTTGAGGCGATGCAAGCGGCGCGGGTTTTCCGCAAGCTCTACTTCAACACCTAAAAGATCCATACTGGCTGGCACCAAATCTAACCCCGGAACCACACTCGGCATAATGGCATCGCCAAGTGGCACCTCCCCAAGCAAAACTTCAAAGCTGGTGGTCTTGCGGGTTTCCCGGTCGACCCCCAAGCCCGTCGAGGCATTGCCCTGCGGGTCGAGATCGACCAAAAGCACTTTTTTTCCTATGGCGGCCAAAGCCGTACTTAGGTTTATCGCGGTGGTTGTTTTACCAACGCCGCCCTTTTGGTTGGCCAAACAAATAAACCGAGGCATGTCGTTTTGCGAATTCATCAGGGTGTTTTTCTCCAAAAAGCGGCTGCTTTGGCTGTTTCGCCTAACGCGCCGCCAAGGCTTTTACTTCAATCAATCGCGCTTGCGCATCGGTACGGCTTTCATGCGCAATGGTCTCAAGTGTCCAATATTGTGCGGCTTGCGTCAATTCTTCTTGCCAATCTCGTCCCTTATGCAGGAGCGCAATTGTGGATGGATTGAAAAACGGCGCCATCAGCCCAGCCAAACCCTCCATTGAGGCCAAAGCCCGAGCTGTAATCACATCAACTTGCGCCAATTCCGCTGGCAAATTATCGCTCAGCGCCTCAATGCGCATATGGTGAACGGTCGCCGGTGCGCCCGTATCGCGCAAAACCGCGCGCAGAAAGCTCACTTTTTTGCGATCACTTTCCACCAAATGCACGTGGCTGAGCGGCACCTCTTGCGGCTTACCAGCCAATAGAATGGCCAGAACCAAACCTGGAAACCCCGCGCCGCTGCCAATATCTAGCCACGTTCGTGCTGAATTTGGGGCCAAGGTCAAAATCTGTGCGCAGTCCGCCACGTGACGGTGCCAGTATTGCGCCAAAGTAGAGGGCCCAACCAGATTAACGGACTTCTGCCACTTGCCCAATAAGGCTTGGTAGGTGGTCAGATGCATCATTGTTTCACGTGAAACATTGAACTGGCGGGCAAAATCCTGAGCGTCCATATCCGCACCCGCAGTCATCTGCGCCTCCATGTGCATATTTTGGGCGTATCGCGCACCGCTTATTTCTCTGCCGATTTGGCAACGCTGCGCTGGTTTTTGCGCGCATGGTGCAACAAAAGGGTCAAAGCCGCCGGAGTCATTCCGTCCATTCGCGCCGCTTGTCCAAGGGTTACAGGTCGCGCAGCTGCTAATTTCTGGCGCACTTCTGTCGCCATGCCTTCGAGCGCCAAATAGTCCATATCCGTCGGGAGGCTTAGAGCTTCATCGCGGCGAAACGCGTCGATGTCCGCTTGCTGGCGATCTAGATAGCCCGCATATAGTGCATCGGTTTCGATTTGATTGCGAATATCGCGCGACCACTCTCCCATCTCTGGCCAAACGGCCTGCAGGTCCATCCAGTCAATCGACGGGTAAGCCAACAGCTCGGTCATCGTGCGGCGCGTGCCATCGGCGCGAATGTGCATGCCCTTTGTGCCCGCCTCATTCGGGGTCATCGTCCAGCTGGCCGCCTTTGTGCGGGCTTGCGTCAACTCCGCCATTTTAGCGCGAAAGGCTTTGGCGCGCTTTGGGCCAACGATACCGGCCGCTATACCTTTTTCCGTTAACCGCTGATCGGCATTATCGGCCCGCAAAGTAAGGCGATATTCCGCCCGCGCGGTAAACATGCGATACGGCTCGGAAACCCCCTTGGTAACCAAATCATCAATCATCACGCCGAGATAAGCTTCGGCCCGGTCAAAATAAACCGCATCTTGGCCCGCTGCTGCGCGCGCTGCATTTAGGCCCGCCACCAGCCCTTGGCCCGCCGCCTCTTCGTAGCCCGTGGTGCCATTAATTTGTCCGGCCAAATATAACCCCGGCAAAGCCTTCAGCTCGAGGCTTGGCAATAGCGCCTTTGGATCCACATAGTCATACTCAATGGCATAGCCAGGACGAATAATTTTTACGTTCTCTAGGCCAACAATCGTGCGGATAAACCGGTCTTGCAGCTCGGCTGGCAGCGAAGTAGAGATGCCATTTGGATAGACCGTCGGGTCATCTAGCCCCTCCGGCTCTAGAAAAATCTGGTGGCTCTTGCGGTCTGGAAAGCGCGCCACTTTGTCTTCAATGGCGGGGCAATACCGTGGCCCCACGCCAGCAATCTGGCCCGAATAGACCGGAGATTGCAGAATGTTCTCTTCAATAATATCAAACGTCGCCTGATTGGTGTGCGTGATATAGCAAACCGTTTGTGGCACGATAATTTTCTCGGTTAAAAACGAAAAGGGTACCGGCTCTTCGTCAGCCGGCTGGGCTTCCAGTTTTTCTGTCGCAATGGTGCACCCATCCAGACGAGCGGGCGTGCCCGTTTTCATACGCCCCATCGTTAGGGCGCCAGTTTTTTCGGCCAATCCATAAAGTCGTTTGGAAAGCGTAATCGCGGGCGCCTCCCCATGGCGCCCAGCCGGCACTCGCTCTGTGCCAATGTGAATGATGCCATCTAAAAATGTGCCTGTCGTCAAAACCACGGCCGCCCCGCGATGGGTTTGGCCATCTTCGGTAATCACCCCACAAGCGCGCCCGTCTTCCACCAATACATCGTCAACAGGCTGTCCAAGCAGACTAAGGTTTTCGGTCTGCTCAATCGCGGCCCGCATGGCTTCGCGATATAATTTACGGTCGGCTTGTGTCCGCGGCCCATGCACGGCTGGCCCCTTGCGCCGATTGAGCAAGCGAAATTGAATGCCAGCCTGATCGGCCACTCGCCCCATCAGCCCATCGAGCGCATCGATTTCGCGCACCAAATGACCTTTGCCGACCCCGCCAATAGCAGGATTGCAAGACATCTCGCCGATGGTCTCTAGCTTATGGGTAACCAAAAGCGTGCGCGCACCAAAGCGCGCAGCCGCCGCAGCCGCCTCGCAGCCTGCATGGCCGCCGCCAATAATAATAACATCCCAGTTCTTCTCGTGCATTTTCTGCACTCCCAAATGAAAAAGGTGTGAGGCCGCGTTGTACCGTGGCGACAAGGTCTAAGCAAGTGTTTCACGTGAAACATTATCACTGAAGCAGGCTATTTGCCGATGCAGAAATCAGCGAAAACAATATCTAGCAATTGCTCGATATCCACCGCTCCGGTTATTCGGCCCAAAGCGCGTTGCGCGAGACGCAAATCTTCCGCCGCTAATTCAAGGCCCGTATCGGCAATTTCCAAAGCCCGCTGCAAGGCAATGCAGGCTTCTTCCAAGGCTTCTCGGTGCCGTTCGCGGGTTAAAATCGGCGCTTCTTTCGCGCCAGCCCGCTCGTTCACCAGCTCTTGCAGGGCCTCGAGCAAAACCGCCTCTCCGTCCCCTGCCGTCGCAGACAGAGACAGGGCTTTTATCTCGCCTAGCGTCCTTAGCTCCGCTTCCGGTACGGGCCCAAGGTCGGCCTTATTGCAAATCAGCAAGTCCGCATCCTCGAGAGAGGCTCCCTTGAGGCGCGGGCTTTGCGTATCTGGCGAGAGAACCAATAGGCGAATGTCTGCTGCCTCGGCTTGCACCTTGGCGCGGCGCACACCTTCGCGCTCAATGTCGTCGCCAGCCTCGCGTAAACCAGCTGTATCGACCAAAGTAACCGGCACGCCGTCCAGCACCATCGCCACTTCAATGACATCTCGCGTGGTGCCCGCGCGGGCCGAGACAATGGCCGCGTCTTTTCCCGCTAACATATTGAGAATGCTTGACTTTCCTGCATTTGGCGCGCCCAGCAAGGCCACTCGCAAGCCATCGCGCAAAGCCACCCCGCGTCTATCTTGCAAGTGCTTTTCCATGGCGGTTGCGATTTCTGGCACGCCCTCTAGCGCGCGCTGTCCAAGACCGCCAGGCAAGTCCTCATCGGCAAATTCAATGTCGGCCTCTACATGCGCCAAAGTGGTTTTCAGCGCCTCACGCCACCCTTCCATCACTTGGCGCAGGCTGCCATTCATTTGCCGAAGCGCTTGGGCTTGTTGCGCCCCACCTTCCGCGTCAATCAAATCGGCAATCGCCTCAGCGCCTGTCAAATCCATCTTGCCATGCAAAACTGCGCGACGCGTAAAGTCTCCAGCTTCGGCCGGCGAGCAAATATCTAAGCTGGCCAAAGCTGCCAAAATAGACTGCGTAACCGCCAGCCCTCCATGCACATGCAGCTCGGCCATGTCTTCGCCCGTAAAACTATGTGGCGCGACAAACCGAAAAACCAGCGCTTCGTCCAGCAACGCGCCGCTAATCGGGTCATAAAGTTTTCGCAAGGCCGCCATGCGCGGAGGTGGCAAATATTTCAGCCCCAAGCGCGTTAACGCAAGCTCCACATCCGGCCCACTTAGGCGAATGACCGCCAGCGCTGCACGTCCGGCGCCAGTCGATAAGGCAAAAACAGTTTCAGGGGCCCCAACTCGGCTCACGGATATCTCCTCTAGCGGCAAAACAAATCATCGCTAAACTGCACGAGATGACAGATCCATTCAAGCGAAACAGGTTGGCCGACGCAACCAGCCCCTATCTTTTGCAACACAAAGACAACCCCGTGCATTGGCAACCTTGGGAGCCAGAGGTTTTTGCCCAAGCTCGCGCGCGAAACGTGCCGGTTCTTTTGTCCATCGGCTATGCGGCCTGCCACTGGTGCCACGTGATGGCGCATGAAAGTTTTGAAGACGAAGACGTCGCCAAGCTGATGAATGAAAACTTTGTCTGCATCAAACTCGACCGCGAAGAGCGCCCCGATTTAGATGATATCTACATGACCGCCGTCTCGATGATGGGAGAGCAAGGCGGTTGGCCGCTTACCATGTGTCTGGATGCGGACGCCAAACCGTTTTGGGGCGGCACATATTTCCCCAAGTTGCCTAATCACGGGCGCCCAGGCTTTATGCAAATTCTCAACGAGATTTCGCGTATCTGGCACGAGGCCCCCGACAAAATAGAAAACAATACGCGCACGCTGACAGAAGGTTTGCAAGCCCGCGCCAAGGCCGATGCGCGCGGCGACATGCCAGAAGACCTGCCGACGCGCGCCGCCACAACGCTGAGCGACCATATTGATTTGCAAAAAGGCGGCCTGCAGGGCGCGCCAAAATTCCCGCAGCCTTTTTTATACCAGTTCCTTTGGCAGCAAGCCCAACTCGACGACAATGCAGAAGCTCGGCATGCGGTGATTGTAACGCTCGAAAAAATTTGTCAGGGCGGCCTTTATGACCATATCGGCGGAGGCTTTGCTCGCTATAGCGTGGATGCAGACTGGCTGGTGCCGCATTTTGAAAAAATGCTATACGACAACGCCCTTCTCGTGCAGCTAATGACACAAGTCTGGCGCGACACCCGAAGCCCTCTTTTAGCAGCTCGCATTGGCGAGACCCTAGACTGGGTCGCGCGCGAGATGACCCTAGACGATACGAGTTTCGCCGCCAGCCTAGACGCCGACACGGATGGCGAAGAAGGCAAATTTTATGTGTGGTCTAAGGCCGAGGTTGAAACCCTTTTGGCGGGGGAAAAAACGGCGACGCTCTTCTGCCAAACCTACAACCTTACCGATGCGGGCAATTTTGAAGGCCACAATATTGCCAATCTGCTCGCCCAAGGAGACCGCGTACAAGATGGTTTCGCACAGGCCCGCAACACGCTTTTGCAAGCTCGCAATCAGCGCACATTGCCCGGGCGCGATGATAAGCTTCTCGCCGATTGGAATGGCATGATGATTGCGGCGATGGCGCAAGCCGCGATGGTTTTCGAGCGCGACGATTGGCTAACCCAAGCCAAGTCCGCCTTTGCGGCAGCGCGCAAATCCCTCACTGATGCAAAAGGCAATTTGCGCCACAGCGCGCGCGATGGCCGCCTCTTGCCAGTTTCTCTATCCAGCGACTACGCCTTTATGGGACAAGCCGCCCTAGCGCTTTATCAGGCCAGCAGTGAGGCGCCCTATTTAGACTATGCCAAGCTTTGCGCCGACACGCTGCAGGCCGATTTTTATGATGATCCGTTAGCCGGGGGGCGCGGCGGTTATCTAGCCAATCGCCAGGCCGAAGCCGACGATATACTGGTGAACAATCGTCCCGTACAAGACAATGCCATGCCATCTGGCAATGCCGCCATCTACCGATTATTTGCTTCTCTCGCCACCCTTACGGGCGAGACGGCCTATCGCACTTATGGGCAAAACCTATTCACCGCCTTGGCAGGCCATTTGGCTAGCCAATATACCTCCATGACCGCGCTGCTCGCCAGCCGCCAGATCGATGCACAGGCCTTATCGATAATCTTGATTGGGGAAAAAACCGATGCGGCGCTAAAAGCCCTGCATGTGGCGGCGCACCAACATCATGTGTTCAACGCCCATATTCTAGTCCTGTCACCAGAGGCCGAATTGGCGCCCGAGCATCCAGCTTATACCAAGGCGCAAATAGACGGCAAGCCAACGGCCTATGTGTGTCCGGGTCAGACTTGTCTGGCTCCGGTAACCGATGCCAAGGCTTTGTGCGACCAGCTGGACACAATCGTCAGGTCGCGGCGGCCGCAAGGCTAACCAAAGCTCGTGGTTGTTTGTTTAAGTGTTCATCGAGTCGAAGAATTCACCATTGTTTTTAGTGTTCTTCAATTTATCGAGCAGAAACTCGGTCGCGTCTACCGCACCCATTGGGTTGAGGATACGACGCAGCACATAAATTTTCGATAAATCGCCAGCTTCTACCAGCAACTCTTCTTTCCGCGTGCCCGACTTCATAATGTCGATGGCCGGGAAAACCCGCTTGTCGGAAATCTTGCGATCCAACACGATTTCGGAGTTACCCGTCCCTTTAAACTCTTCGAAGATAACCTCATCCATGCGCGATCCGGTTTCAATCAGCGCGGTCGAGATAATTGTCAGAGAGCCACCTTCTTCGATATTCCGCGCTGCCCCGAAAAAGCGTTTCGGGCGTTGCAGCGCATTGGCATCCACACCCCCAGTCAGCACTTTACCAGAGCTTGGCACCACGGTGTTATAGGCACGGCCCAAGCGGGTAATACTATCGAGCAAAATAACCACGTCGCGGCCATGTTCTACCAGACGCTTGGCTTTCTCAATTACCATTTCGGCAACTTGCACGTGTCGCGTTGCTGGCTCATCAAAGGTGGAAGAAACCACCTCGCCTTGCACCGAGCGTTGCATGTCCGTTACTTCTTCTGGGCGCTCGTCAATAAGCAACACAATGAGATAGCATTCCGGATGATTGGCAGCGATGGACTTCGCAATGTTTTGCATCAGGACGGTTTTACCTGTGCGCGGCGGCGCCACAATGAGAGCGCGCTGGCCTTTGCCAAGCGGTGCGACAATGTCAATAATGCGCGAAGATAAATCTTTGCTTGTTGGGTCTTCTACTTCCATCGCAAACGCGCTGTCTGGATAGAGCGGTGTCAGATTATCAAAATGCACTTTTTGGCGTGCTTTTTCTGGATCTTCAAAATTAATGCCGTTTAGCTTCAGCAAAGCAAAATAGCGTTCGCCGTCTTTAGGCCCGCGAATTTCACCTTCTACCGTGTCGCCTGTGCGCAGCGAAAACCGACGAATTTGGCTCGGGCTTACATAAATATCATCCGGGCCTGGCAAATAATTGGCGTCTGGAGAGCGCAAAAAGCCAAAGCCATCTTGCAACACTTCCATCACGCCTTCCCCGATAATGGTGATGTTATCTTCCGCCAGTTTTTTCAAAATGGCGAACAACATATCTTGCTTCAACATGGTTGACGCATTTTCGATCTCATGTTCCTCGGCAAAGGCCAATAGCTCAGTTGGCGATTTGCTTTTCAGGTGCTCGAGTTTGATTTGATCTGTCATGTCGTCCATAAATTTATCCATAGAAGGCGCGCGCGAAACTGCGGCTGAATTGATTTTTAAAATGGGAATAAGCTCGAAGTACCTAAATAGACGCCGAAACTTTAAAAGTGAAGACCTTGAGTATAGTCAAAACCCACGGGTTTCACAAGCTCCCTTAAAAATCATCTCTAGAACGGTTGAACAACGACCAGAATAACGATGAAAACCGTGAGTACTGGTGGAATTTCATTGATCATCCGATAGAACCGAGGAGACCGAGGCAGGCTATGCGTCAAAAACTTTTTCCGCGTAGAGGCGAGAAACCCGTGATAACCAGTTAAGATAAGCACCAAGGTTATCTTCACGTGCAGCCAGATGCCGGCACTATCTAAAAAGCCTGAGCGTAGGATCAAACTTAGTCCCAAAACCCAAGCGACTAGCATGGCTGGCGTCATGATGATGCGCAGCAGGTTTTCTTCCATGGTTTCAAATATCGCAAAAGGCTCGCCAGCCTCCATCGCTTCTGCGTGGTAGACAAAAAGCCGTGGCAAATAATACATGCCTGCCATCCAAAACATCACAGCGATAATATGAAACGCCAAAATCCATGGATATATATCGGCTAAAAAGTCTCGCATGTAACTTATCCTTGTCGAACCAATTGCATCAATTTTTCTACGTGCTCAGGTGGCGTTTGCGGCACAATGCCATGCCCTAAATTGAAAATATAATGACGACCTTCAAAATCTTTTTTAATGTCGGCCACCGCTTGTTCTAACGCGTCTCCCCCGGCCACTAAAACCATAGGGTCGAGATTGCCTTGTAACACAATGTTTTCAGGTACGGTTTCAACCATCGCCTTTCGGTCCGCGCTTGTGTCCAGTCCTAGAACTTGGATGCCTGTGCGCGCGACATAGTCTGCCATATTACAACTGGCGGCGCGGGGAAACCCAATAATCGGAACCTGCACGCCGCGCGCGCGCAGGCCTTGCACAATGGCTGCAACGGGGGCCACACACCACAGCTCAAACTCTTCGCCGTGCAAAGAAGCCGCCCAACTTTCAAACAGTTGCAACACTTCGGCACCAGCCTCCACTTGCGCAGCCAGATAATCAATGGTGGCGGCCACAATGATATCCATCAGACCTTGAAAGGCTTCTGGGTCTTTTTGAGCTAATTCACGAGCCGGCGCCTGATCTGGGGTTCCCCGCCCGGCGACCATATAAGTAGCCACAGTCCAAGGCGCGCCCGCAAAACCGATAAGCGCTGTTTCTTTGGGTAAAGAGTGAGATAGTCTGGAGACGGTTTCAATAATCGGCTCTAAATGTTCGGTTACTTTATCCAACGATAAGCTTTGGGCCGAGACCACCGGATCTAGGCGCGGGCCCTCTCCTGTTTCAAACCAAACCTTTTGACCCAAAGCGTCTGGGATAAGCAAAATATCTGCGAATAAAATCGCGGCATCAAATCCATAGCGCCGAATGGGCTGCAAGGTCACTTCTTCGGCAAAGGCCGGATTATAGCAAAGGTCTAAAAAACCGCCGGCTGTTTCGCGCAAGGCTCTATACTCAGGTAAATAACGTCCCGCTTGGCGCATAAGCCAAATAGGCGGCACTGGATTTACCTGCGGGCGATTTTGTTTGCCTGTCTCTTTACTGGCGGCTGCGCCAGATAGAGTTTTCAAAAATGGTTTCATGCTCATGCCACCTTCTTAACTTCCTTTGACTTATTAATATACTAAAGAAGTAGTTGTAGTAGTGTCGCAGTCTAGCTGTGGATTATTCGTTTTTGGCCAAAAGACACACAGGCAAAAACCCGCCACAAATATCTGTGAACAATGGGGATAAACCAAAGAGAGTGTGAATAAACTTGTTTTAAGCCGTATTTCTGCGCTTTTAAAAAGCATGTGAATAACCCGCATAATGGGGATAAGCTAGCGCAGGTGCCACGGGGATTAGTATCCCCATAATCCACAATCGGTATAGGTGATTTAATAAATGGCCTGAAACTCAAGGCATGAAAAAACAACAATGGGGACGAAATTTCTTGGCTTGCCGCGCGGTGCGACTTATCCTCACTATTCACATAATCCACAATTTGAAAGCAGCCTCTAGCGGCTTTTAAATTGGGCAGAAAAGGATATGCATTTGTGAAGTATTTTCACCTGCATTTAATCTCGGATAGCACAGGCGAAACCATCCAAGCGGTGGCGCGCGCCGTATGCGCACAATTCGTGGAGGCCCAGCCCGTAGAACATATTTACGGCTTGGTGCGCGGAAAAAAAGCGCTCGACCGGGCCTTAGCCGAGCTGGCCGAGAACCCCGGCCCCGTTATGTATTCTATTTTGGACGACGCCCTTCGCGCCAATTTGCACAGTGTGTGCGAAAAACTAGCCGTGCCTTGTCTCTCTGTGTTGGAGCCTTTCGTGAATCAATTGGCGCCTTATCTAAATGTAGAAGCCAGCGGCAAGCCGGGCGGCCAGCACGCCATGGACACAGATTATTTTCGCCGCATCAATGCTCTCAATTATACCATTCAGCACGACGACGGGCAGAGCCAGAATGATTTAGACACGGCAGATATTATTTTAACGGGCGTGAGCCGCACATCGAAAACACCGACCTGCATTTACTTGGCCAACCGCGGATATAAATCTGCCAATGTGCCTTTGGTGCCAGGCCTCGACCCCCCAAGCGAATTATTGGAGGCTAAGAACCCATTGATTGTTGGCCTTTTGAATAGTCCTGAACGGTTGCGCGCCATCCGTCGCAATCGGCTTTTATCGCTTAATGAAGAGAGCGAAACAGAATATATCGACCCAGAGCTGATCCGCGCTGAAATTGCCGATGCGCGACGATTGTTTGCCCGTCAGCGCTGGCCAGTCATCGATGTAACCCGCCGCTCGGTAGAAGAAATCGCCAGCGCTGTTTTAAACCTATATCAAGACCATGAGAAAGCCCGCGATGCCCGCCCTTAGGCGAGCTACTTAGGGTGCGGATATGAGGAAACCATGCAGTTAACGAAAAAACTAACCCTGGCGTCTAAAAGCCAAATTCGGGCGCAAGTCTTAGCCGGCGCCGGCCTGGCTTTTGATGTGGCTCCATCTGGTGTCGACGAAGACGCTTTGAAAGCCATACACTCTGGAGATGCGGCGGGCTTAGCGGTCGGGTTGGCACAGGCCAAAGCGAAAGCCGTTGCTGCTGACGGGTTGATTATCGGCGCCGATCAAATATTACAATGCGAGGGCGTTTTATATGATAAGCCGCGCGACAGGGCCGAGGCGCGAGCCAACTTGCAAAAGTTTCGTGGACGCACGCATTATCTTATCGGCGGCGTGGTTTTGGTAGAAGACGGACAAACCGTTTGGTCTCATCACCAAAAAGTATCGCTGGCCGTGCGAGACTTTTCAGACAGTTTTCTCGACGCCTATATAGAAGAGGCGGGCGACAAAATATTAGCCTCGGTTGGCTGTTATCAGCTCGAAGGCCTTGGCTCTCATTTATTTGACAGTATTGATGGCGATTATTTCTCGACGCTCGGCTTGCCGCTTTTGCCGCTTTTACAGGCGTTGCGCGAACATGGCGGCTTGGTCGCTTAATGACGGGCGCATCGCAAAAAGCGGGCATCATCGGTTGGCCAGTTAGCCATTCGCGCTCGCCCCTTATTCATACGTATTGGATGCAAAAACACGACATTCAAGCTAGTTATGAGCGCTGCCCCATAAACCCTGCCGATGATTTTCGCCAAGCCTTGGAGGCCATGGCGCAAGATGGCTATATGGGCGCGAATGTTACCATTCCGCATAAAGAAAATGCTTTTGCCGCCGTGGACTCGCGCACAGAAGCGGCAGAGAAATTGGGCGCGGTGAATACAATCGTTTTCCAAAACGGGCGCTTCTTGGGGGCAAACACGGATGGCGCTGGCTTTATTGCCAGCCTAGAGGCTGGCTCGCAAAACCAAAAATGGCGCGAACAACCCGCCCTCGTGCTGGGCGCAGGCGGCGCGGCCCGGGCTATTTTGGTGGCCCTCGAACAAGCGGGTGTTCGCGATATCCGTCTAGTGAACCGCACTCGCGCAAGGGCCGAGGCGCTGGCGCCTTTGTGTGCCAAAGGCCTATCGATTGGCGATTGGGAGGCGCGCGAAGACATGGCGCAAGATTGTGGCCTATTGGTCAATACGTCGAGTTTGGGCATGCAAGGCGCGGCCCCGTTAGAGATGGGGTTAGATAATTTGGCCGCCGGCGCGCTGGTTACCGATATTGTTTATACGCCGTTGGAGACAGATCTATTGGCGCGCGCGCGGGCCTCGGGGTTTCGCGCTATCGATGGGTTGGGGATGTTGATGCACCAGGCGGCGCTTTCGTTTGAGATGTGGTTTGGCGTGCGGCCTGAAGTGGATGAAGCTCTGCACGCGCTTTTGGTAAAAGACTTGGCCTAAAATAATCCGCCATTTGTTGGGAGAGGTGACTTTGTATTTAATTGGACTGACGGGCTCTATCGGAATGGGCAAAACACAAACCGCGGCTTTGTTTGAGGCAGAGGGCGTGCCGCGCTATGACGCCGATGCGGCTGTGCATGCGCTCTATCAAAAAGGCGGTGCCGCTGTCGGCCCCATCGGAGAGTTAGTGCCCGAAGCCATTATCGATGGTGCGGTAGACCGCGGCGTTTTGGGGCAAGTGGTTTTAAAAGATGGCGATAAGTTAAAGGCGCTGGAGGCTCTGGTTCATCCTTTGGCCGGCCAGTCTCAGATGCAGTTTCTGGCTGAGCAAATAGCTGCCAATCAGCCGGCTGTATTGTTGGATATTCCCTTGTTGTTTGAAACTGGCGGGCAAGATTATGTCGACTGCGTGGTTGTGGTTTCGGCCCCGTTTGAGCTGCAACGCGAGCGCGTGCTTGCGCGCCCCGGCATGAGCGAAGAGCGCTTTATGGATATTCTCGCCAAACAAGTCCCCGACGAAGACAAGCGCGAGCGGGCTGACTTTATTGTGGACAGCTCGATATCGGTAGAAGACGCCCGCGCCCAAGTGCGTGCTATTCTAGAGCAGATAAAGGGCCGTCAAGGGACAGCCTATGAGGCGCGCAAAAGTCGCTTTGAAGCCCGCAACCCATAAGGATACAACCTGCCATGCGCGAAATTGTTTTTGATACGGAGACGACGGGCCTTAGCCCCAAAAACGGCGACCGCGTTGTAGAGATAGGTTGTTTGGAGTTGTTCAACCGGCTGCCAACTGGCGAGACGTTTCATGTTTATTTAAACCCTGAGCGCGACATGCCGGCGGAGGCTGAGGCGGTGCACGGTCTTTCCGAAGCTTTTCTGGCCGACAAACCTTTATTCGCCGATGTGGCGGATGACTTTTTGGCTTTTGTGGGCGATGCGGCTTTGATTGCTCATAATGCAAGTTTTGATATGCGGTTTATCAGCGCCGAGCTGAAGGCTTGCGGGCGACCGGATTTGAGCGACCATGAGGTGATTGACACTTTGGCGATGGCGCGGAAAAAATTCCCCGGCTCGCCAGCCAGTCTCGATGCTTTGTGCAAACGCTTTAATGTCGATACATCTAGCCGCGAGTTGCACGGCGCGCTCATCGATAGTGAGTTATTGGCTGGCGTCTATTTGGAGCTAATGGGCGGGCGCCAGACCGGCATGATATTTGAGAAGAAGCAGCAGCAAGACCAAGCGGGCGGTCTGTCTCCACGCCAGCCTAAAAAGCGACGCCTCAATCCGCTACCCTCTCGCCTCAGCCAAGAAGAGAAAGACGCGCATGCGGATTTCTTAGAAAAATTTCCAAGGCGAGCCCTTTGGCTTGGCGAGGAAGAGGGCCTGGAGAGCAAGCGCTAGGCTCTAAAAGCCATTAAGCTCATCCTGTCTTTAGTTTAACGTCTCATCCGTAGCGCCATCGTCTGCGCCGCCTTCGCTTTGCTGATATAGGGCCATGAAGTCGATGGGGTCTAGCATGATTGGCGGATAGCCACCATCGCGCGTGGCGTCTGCCAATACGCGGCGGGCGAAAGGAAATAATTGGCGCGGCGCTTCAATTAGCAGCACTGGCTTGATGTCTTCTTCGGCGATGTTGACCAAGCGAAAGACCCCGCAATATTCCAACTCGGCAATAAATTGCACGCCCTCTTCAGTGTCTGTTGAGCTGTCTGCAGGGCTTTTGGCTTCGATGCGAAATTTTAGGCCGACTTCATAATCTGTGTCCGATAACTTGCGGGCGCCGACGTTGGCGTTCACACCAATCTCTGGGTTTTGGCCAGCTGCAAAATTTGGCGCGCCAGGATTTTCAAACGATAGGTCACGGACATATTGAACCATAATTTGCAGGCCGGGTTGGGTTTGTGTATTGGGGGTTTCTTCGGCCATGGGGCTCTCCTATCGCGGAATTTCAATTGCGTTTTAATGGCTTTGATATTTGCCATATTTTGGGGCTCGACAAAACTTATTTATTGTCTGGATCGCGGTCATTTTCTTCGACCCGAAAATCACCCTCAATAATGTCTGGGCTATTGGATAGGGGGCCGCTTGTGGCGGGGCCCGCGTTTGCATTTGGAGATTGGCGGGCTTGAAAGCCACGCATCACATGCGGCATTAGCGCGGCCAAAACGGTTTCCAAAACCAAAAGGCGCGTCCAGCGCAGCATCAGCAGCAGCCCTAGGCTATCGGTGAAAAACCCAGGTAGCACCAATAAAACGCCACCTAGAATAATCAAGACGCCGTGCCCAACAGCGGCCAGTGGCGGGCGGCCTTGCTTTTGGGCGGCTTGGGCTTCGGCCAGAACGCTCATGCCTTGGCTGCGCATTCGGCTCATGCCCCAAAAGGCAGTGGCGAATACCAAGACAAGTGTCCAGCCCGCGCCAATAGCGCTGCCGACTTCGATGAACAAATAAATCTCCAACCCGAGGGTGAGGATGAGCATCGTGAGAAATGGGCCAATCATAGGGTCTCCTTTGCTGCGCCAGCATAGCGCAGTTCTGATATATGGCCAGAGCTTTGCAATTGTGCGAAAAATCACCATATTAAGTGCACTCGCGCCTCTATTGTAGATAGGTACGAACCCTTATTTTGAAAAGAGACCCGCTATGGATCCGCTTAATTTAATTCTTCTTATTGTTGTGGTGCTAATTGGTATGAAGCTGCGCTCGATTTTGGGCTTTCGCAATGATGATGAAAAACCCAGCTCGCGCGCCGATGCCTATCGGCTCAATCGGGATGCTTTCGAAAACAAGCCGGATGCGCCAAGCCTTAAACAGCCATCCGATAAGGAACCGCAAGATCTTGAAGAAGGCCTAGAAGAGGCCACGGTTCCCTTGCAGGGCCAGCCGATTTCTGAGCCTGTGGCGGGCGAAGCAGAAGCGCTTCCAGAGGCGGAAGAGATTAATGGCCGCGGGCTGGCTTATTTGCGCACGGTGGACCCAGGCTTCGATGAAGCTGGTTTTGTGGATGGCGCCGCGCGCGCCTATGAAATGATTTTAACGGCCTTTGCCGATGGCGATATTTCTAATGTGAAAGGCTTTTTGGGCGCCGATGTGGCGGCCGGCTTTGAGGCCGCGATTGACGGCCGACAAGCGCAAGGCCAGCAATTGGTCACGCGGATATTGCGGCTCGACCGCCCAGTTCTCGATGACGCTCGTTTTGAAAATGAAAAAGTGCAATTAGACGTTCGCTTCCGCGCCGAGCTTATTTCGTTCACCGCAGGCATTGAAGATACAATTGACGAGGCCGCCTTGCCGGCTCCCAATACGACTTTAGATGTCTGGACGTTTGAGCGAGCCCAAGGCGCCGCAGATCCAAGCTGGGCTTTGGTCGCAACCCAAAGCGCGTAATTGTGGCGCCGCGGCCCCCAAAAGATGATGGTAAGCAGGCTTGGGATAAGGTTACCGAGCAAGCAACGCCGCTTGACCCAAAGAAACAAAATCGGCATATCGAGAAAACCGCCTCGAAACTAGAGAAAAAACCCAAGAAAGCGGCTGTTCCAGAACCATTATCAGGGTCGCCAGTATCTGTAAAACCGGCCCCGAAAGGTGTGCCAAGAGCTCCTTTTGAGGCCGATAAGCCACCTCCTTTGCCGCAGATTGAACAAAAATCACGCCGCCGTTTGGGTCGCGGCTCGGTAGATATAGAGGCGCGGCTTGATTTGCATGGGTTTACCGCTGGAGAGGCGCAAGCGGCGCTGACCCGATTTATCGAGCATTGTTTTGTGCAGCGGTTTACGTGGGTTTTGGTTATCACGGGAAAAGGTGTGCGCGGTGAAGGGGTTTTACGAAAAGGCCTGCCGCAATGGCTATCGAGCCCGCCGCTGTCCAACCGCGTGGTAGCCTTTGATGCCGCAGCCCCTTCGCATGGCGGTGACGGCGCTTATTATTTGCGGTTGCGCAAAGCAAAGCGCCAGCCAGAGTAAATATCACGGGCCTCGCGCCAGCACCTTTATCTGGCGCTTACGCATTTTATCCCGCGCTTACGCTATGCATATCCCTGCCACTTTGCTACAAAGAGCTTACTTAAGCGACCCAAGCCGCGGTAAGGGTCTATGGCAGTCAGTTAATTTGAAAAGGATGGCTTTATGTCTCAAGCCCCTCAGTCACGCAAAGCTAAAGCATCGCGCGCGACCAAAGAAACTTCCATCTCTGTTGCGGTTAACCTCGACGGCAGTGGCGAATATAATGTCAGCACGGGCATTGGGTTTTTAGACCACATGCTCGAGCAGCTTTCGCGCCATTCTCTCATCGACATTGATGTGCAAGCCAAAGGCGATTTGCATATTGATTTTCACCACACCACAGAAGACACAGGCATTGTTCTGGGCGAGGCGGTTCGCGATGCGCTGGGCGATTTCAAAGGCCTGACGCGCTATGGCAGCGCCATCATCCCGATGGATGAAACTTGCTCGCGTGTCTCGCTAGATGTTTCGCAACGGCCGTACTTAATTTGGGACGTTAATTTTACCAAACCGAAGCTTGGCGATATGGACACGGAATTGTTCAAAGAATGGTTCCAGGCCTTCGCGCAAAGTGCGGGCATTACGCTGCATGTTGAAAATATGTATGGCGAGAATAATCACCATATTGTGGAAAGCTGCTTTAAAGCTCTGGCGCGCGCTCTGCGCCAAGCCATTGAAATCGACCCCCGCAAAGCCGATGAGGTGCCCTCTACCAAGGGTGTGCTCGGCAGCTGATAGGCGCCTAAATTGTGAGCATCGCTATTATTGACTACGGCTCTGGCAATCTGCGCTCGGCAGAAAAGTCTTTCGCGCGCATGGCCAAAGGCCGCGAGGTCACGCTCACCGCAAACCCAGATGTTGTCGCCAAAGCCGACCATATTGTATTGCCAGGGGTCGGCGCTTTTGGCGATTGCGCTGCGGGCTTGCGCGGTATCGATGGCATGGTTGAGGCCTTGAACGAGCGCGTGCTAAACCACGCCCGCCCGTTTTTGGGGATTTGTGTGGGTATGCAATTGCTGTGTGCTAAAGGCCATGAACGCGGGCTCCATGAGGGGCTCGGCTGGCTCGACGCCGAAGTGCATCCGCTGGATGTGCCGCCCGAGTTCAAGGTGCCGCATATGGGCTGGAATAATTTGCAACTTTCGGGCTCCCATAAAGTCTTGGACGGGCTGGATGGCAAAGATGTTTATTTTGTGCATGGTTTTGCCGCCACGTTTTCTGGCGAGGCACGCGACATCGCAGCTCACGTAGACTATGGCGGCCCAGTGGTAGCCGCTGTCGCGCGCGACAGTTTTATTGGCACGCAATTTCACCCTGAAAAAAGTCAGCAAGCGGGCCTGCAATTAATTGAAAACTTTTTGGAGTGGCGGCCGTGATTATTTTCCCAGCGATTGATTTAAAGCAAGGGCGCTGTGTGCGCCTCGAGCAGGGCGACATGGACCGCGCCACTATCTTCAATGAGGATCCGGCCGACCAAGCCCGTTCGTTTTCTGAACAAGGGTTTTCGCATTTGCACATTATCGATTTGGATGGTGCTTTTGCCGGCGAGCCGGTTAACCGCGCGGCCGTAGAAGCGATTGTTAAAGCGACGCCAGCCAAAACCCAATTGGGCGGCGGCATTCGGACTATGGCCACCATCGAAGCTTGGCTAGAGGCTGGCATTGGCCGCGTCATTCTTGGCACTGCCGCTTTGCGCGATCCGCAATTGGTCAAACAGGCTTGTGCGGCTTTTCCAAACCAAGTGGCCGTGGGCATTGATGCGCGCGGCGGGTTTGTGGCCGTCGAGGGCTGGGCCGAAGACACGCAAATGAAAGTCCATGACTTGGCAGCTGTGTTCGAAGATGTCGGCGTGGCGGCGCTTATTTATACAGATATCGACCGCGATGGATTGCTGAAAGGCGTGAACTTGGACGCCACCGCCGAGCTGGCTCGCGCCACGTCGATTCCCGTTATCGCCTCAGGCGGTCTTGCAGGTATCGAGGATGTAAACCAGCTTTTGGCGCATGAGAGCAGCGGCATCATTGGCGCCATTTCGGGCCGCGCGCTTTACGATGGTCGCTTGAACGCGGCCGAAGTTTTGGCCCTTGAAGGGGTCTTGTAATGCTAAAGACGCGCATCATCCCGTGCCTTGATGTGCATGAGGGCCGCGTTGTCAAAGGCGTCAATTTTGTCGATTTGATAGATGCGGGCGACCCCGTAGAAGCAGCCCGTGCCTATGATGCGGCGGGTGCGGATGAGCTGTGTTTTCTAGACATTTCAGCCAGCCACGAAGGGCGCGATACCCTCATCGATGTGGTTCGACGCACGGCCGAGCAATGCTTCATGCCACTCACGGTAGGCGGCGGCGTGCGCAAGGTCGAAGACGTGCGCAATCTTTTATTGGCAGGCGCGGATAAAGTTTCTTTCAATACGGCCGCTGTGCGTGATCCGGATGTGGTCAATGCGGCATCGGAAAAATTTGGCGCGCAATGCATTGTGGTGGCGATGGATGCCAAGCAGGTGGACGAAGGCAGATGGGAAATTTTCACCCATGGGGGCCGCGAGGCGACGGGCCTTGAGGCCGTGGGCTTTGCCAGGGAAATGGCGGCACGCGGGGCGGGAGAGATTTTGCTGACCTCGATGGATCGCGACGGCACAAAATCAGGTTTTGATTTAACCCTGACCCGTGCTATCGCAGATGCCGTGCCAGTTCCCGTCATCGCGTCTGGCGGCGTTGGCACGCTAGAGCATTTGGTCGAAGGGGTTCGTCAAGGGCACGCGAGTGCGGTTTTGGCGGCGTCTATCTTTCATTTTGGCACTTTTACGATTGGCGAAGCAAAAGCGGCCATGGCCAAAGCTGGGCTTCAGGTTCGCGCGCCTTTGCACAGCAACCCTTGATTGCTTTCTTGGAAAAAACTCGCAACCCTGATATCACAGGCCTGACGGGAAGAGGAGACGGACGATGAGCGATTTTAGCTTTTTAGATGAGCTATTCGGCGAGATTGAAAAACGCCGTGGCGCCGCGCCTGAAGAAAGCTATTCGGCGCAATTAATGGCCGACCTACCTCGCGCCGCGCGAAAGCTCGGCGAAGAGGGGGTTGAGGCTGTGGTGGCGGCGCTTTCGGGTAGCGATGATGAACTGCTGGGCGAGTTGGCCGACCTCACGTATCACCTATTGGTGGTTTTGGCCGCGCGCGGATTGACGCCAGAGCAAGTGGTAGATGAGCTGAAAAAACGCCAAGGCGTCTCCGGCCTCACCGAAAAAGCCTCTCGCGGATAAGGTAAAGAAGCCAGTCTATGACCGATATGATTAATGATAGTCGCGAGATATCGCCTTACCGCTCGTTCAATGCGGACGAATGGGGAGAGTTGCGAAAAGACGCCAAATTAACTTTGGTCGAAAGCGATCTGGAAAAGCTGCGCGGGCTCGGCGAGACGGTGTCTCTGGCCGAAGTCGAAGAAATTTATTTGCCATTGTCGCGCCTGCTTAATTTTTATGTCGAGGCCAGCCAAGGCCTCTATGGGGCCACCAATGCGTTTCTAGGCCGTGAAGTTAAAGTGCCCTTTATTATTGGCGTGGCCGGTTCGGTGGCTGTTGGCAAAAGCACGACCTCGCGGATTTTGCGAGAGATGCTGGCCCGCTGGCCGTCGCACCCGAAAGTGGATCTGGTGACGACGGATGGGTTTTTATTTCCCAATGCGGTTTTAGAAGAGCGCGATTTGATGCAGCGCAAAGGGTTTCCAGAGAGCTTTGACTTGCGCCGCATGCGCCGGTTTTTGGCCGAAGTTAAATCCGGTCGACCGCACGTAGAGGCGCCGGTCTATTCGCATGTGGCTTATGATATTTTGCCGGATGACAAAATTACGGTCTCGCAGCCGGACATTCTTATCGTTGAAGGGCTGAATGTTTTACAGCCAGCGCTTTTGGCCAAAGAAGGCACGGAAATTCCTTTCGTCTCCGATTATTTTGATTTCTCGATTTATATCGACGCCGAGGATGCGGTGATAGAGCGTTGGTATGTGGAGCGCTTCATGTCGTTGCAAAAAACCGCCTTTCGAAAACCCGGCGCTTATTTTCAGCGCTACGCAGAGCTTAACGTGCAGCAAGCGCGCGACATGGCCGTAGACATCTGGACGCGGATTAATTTGAAAAACTTAGAAGAGAATATTCTGCCAACCCGAGCCCGAGCCGATTTGATTTTACACAAAAGCGACGACCATAGAATTGACCGTGTGCTATTGCGCAAAATCTGATTTTTAAAGCGCCAGGCCTTGGGCTTTAAGCTGGGCACCCACATCGGTTTGCGGACGCGGCCCGAACTGTTGGATTACCTGACTGGCCGCGATGATGCCCATTTTACCCGCAATTTCTGGCGCATGCCCGCGATGTAGGCCAGCTAAAAAGCCAGCCGCGAATTGGTCGCCCGCGCCGGTAAGATCGACGATGTCTTCGACTTTTTGCGCAGCGATTTTGTGGGTCGTGGCGCCCTCGAAAACGACCGCGCCATCGGCGCCATAGGTTACAGCGCCCAGCAGGTTATGCGCGGCAAAATGTGGCGCCAACCCAACCGGGTCTTGGCTACCAAAGAGAGCGGCAATTTCAGTTTCATTGGCCAGCAAAATGTCGATGTGGCTGTCTAAGAGGCTCATAAAATCAGCGTGATGGCGGGTGACGCAAAACCCATCGGCCAAGGAAAACCCAACCTTACCGCCTTGGGCGCGCACCCGTTCGGCAGCGTCTAAAAAGGCTTGGCGCGCGCTGGGGCTATCCCAAATATAACCCTCGGCAAAAAACAAGCCGGTTTGTGCCAAAACGGCCTCGTCTAAGTCTTTGCTTGAGGTGGTAACAGAGGCGCCCAATACGGTGTGCATGGTGCGCTCAGCATCGGGGGTGACCAACACAAGACAATGCCCGGTCGGCAGGTCGGTTTCGGGACGGCTTGGGAAAGCGACGTTTAGCTGTTGAAACGCTTGGCAAAAAACCTGCCCCAAAGCGTCATCGGAAACCTTACCGATAAACCCCGTTGCGAGACCAAGGCTTGCGATGCCCGCCACGCTATTGGCGGCCGAACCGCCAGGCTGATGGGTATGCACAGAGACAGACGTTTGCAGGGCCGCAGATTGGTCTGGCTCGATTAAAGACATGGATGCCTTAGGGCTACCAAGCGCCTCCAGCTCGGTGTCTTGAACATCGGCAAAAAGATCGACCAAGGCAGCGCCCATACCGGTAATTAGGCGGCGGGCGTCAGGGGCGGTATCTGTCATGAGCTATTCTCTTTCGTATCGGGGATTAAGCAGTTTCGGTTTTTGGCTTGAACCGACATAAGTCGTGCACCAAGCAATTATAACATTTGGGTTTGCGGGCCAAACAAACATAGCGACCGTGCAAAATCAACCAATGATGGGCGTGGCGTCGATAGGGGTCTTGGATGCGTCGGTCGAGTTTTTTCTCTACCGCCAACTCTGTTTTGCCTGGCGCTAAACCTGTGCGATTGGAGACCCGAAACACATGTGTGTCGACGGCAAAAGTGGCGACGCCAAAGGCTTCATTCATCACTACATTGGCTGTTTTGCGGCCCACCCCCGGCAGGCTCAAGAGGGTTTCCATATCGTCGGGAACGGTGCTGTTATGCTGGGCCACCAATTGTTGCGAAAGAGCGAAAACATTTTTCGCTTTATTGCGGTACAGGCCGATGGTTTTTACTTCGTCGCGAATGGCATCTTCCCCTAAGGCGACCATTTTCTCGGGCGTATCGGCGCGGGCGAATAGCGTTTTGGTGGCTTTATTGACGCCAATATCGGTGGCTTGAGCAGACAGCACAACGGCCACCAACAGTGTAAAATGATTAGAGAAATCAAGCTCGGTTCGCGGCGCGGGGTCGTCGCGCGATAAGCGTTCGAAAAACTCGGGGATTTGGGCAACTTTCATGCCCTATCATAGCGAAATCATAAATCGGACGCCAGACTTGCTTCTGGGCGCGGGCGACTTATTTAACTCAGCATGGAAACATTTACTGCCTTACCGTCCAATTTCAGCCTCACCTTGCGCCCCAACCGCTCGTTGTCGCAGCGCGGGTTTTTATGGTTGATGGCAATTTTTGGCGGCGCCTCATTTGCCCTTGGCGGTTACTTTTGGTCGTTGGGCGCTTGGCCCGTGTTTGGCTTCTTTGGTCTGGACGTGGTGCTTTTATATTTCTTTTTTCGTCTAAATTACCGATATGCGCGCCGCTATGAAACTTTGGCGATGCGAGACGGGAAGTTAATTTTTGGGCAGGTATCGGCTACAGGCCTATCGCGTGAATGGTCGTTCGACCCCTATTGGGTGCGCCTGAAGCTAGAACGCTTAGGCCAAGATGGCGAAGATATTGGCAATCTGATTTTGTCGAGCCACGGTAAATATGTTTCTGTTGGGGCCTTTTTGCCGCCAGACGAGCGAGCTGAATTGGCAGCTCGTCTACAGCTCAGCCTCAAACAAATGCTCAATGCTGGCCCCGCCCATCAAGGCGAGGATGCCAGCCCAGATTATGGACAGCGTGCCTAGAAGGCATTTACCGCTCGAGAATTTCTTTCGACGTCACACCGCCTTGCGCGTCTAGCTCATAGCAGTAGGGCACACCCGTGCCAATGTTCACATCGATAATCTCTTCAGAGCTTAAGCCATCCAATTGCATCACCAGCGCGCGCAAACTATTGCCATGCGCGGCAATGAGAATGTCTTTGCCTTGTTTGAGAAGCGGCATAATTTCGGCATCGAAATAAGGCAATACTCGGTCGGCTGTGTCTTTTAGGCTCTCCCCACCCGGGGGCGGTATATCGAAAGAACGACGCCAAATATGCACTTGGTCTTCGCCCCATTTTTCGCGCGCGTCATCTTTATTGAGGCCAGCCAGATCGCCATAGTCTCGCTCGTTCAAAGCTTCATGGCGAGTGGTAGGCAAGTCACCGCCTGGCAGAAGGTCTTCTAACAAAAGGGCCAGTGTTTTTTGTGCGCGCTGTAAATTAGAGGTGAAAGCCAAATCAAATTTAGCGCCCGCGGCCTTCAAAGCCCGACCCGCCGCATGCGCTTCATCGACGCCTTGGGCGGTAAGGCCGGGGTCGCGCCAGCCCGTAAATAGGTTCTTTTCATTCCATTCACTTTGGCCGTGACGCACTAAAACAAGGCGGCTCATACTCTAATCCTCTTCACTTTTTGGTAAAAATCTCTTGGGTTACTTGGGGTCTTTGAGACCTAAAACATGTTGCATGTCGTATAGGCCTTCCGCTTGTGAGTGTGCCCAAATAGCGGCTTTTAGCGCGCCACGAGCAAAAATATCGCGCGTCTCGGCGCGGTGGCCAAGGCGGAGTTGTTCGTTCTCGCCAGCCAAAATAATCTCATGGTCGCCCACCACAGAGCCTCCGCGCAAGGCGGCAATGCCAATGTCCCCGGGGTTTCTGGCGCCAGTTATGCCGTCGCGCCCGCTTTGAATCACTTTGTCGAGCGCCACCTCACGCCCCTCGGCAGCCGCGCCCGCCAATAGCAGCGCGGTTCCAGAAGGCGCATCGATTTTGTGGCGATGGTGCATGTCCAGCACTTCGATATCCCAATCCTCGTCCAAAGCGGCGGCCGCTTGTCTTACCAAGCCAGCGAGCAAATTAACGCCAAGGCTCATATTGCCGGATTTTACAATTTTTGCATGCCGTGCAGCCGCTTCGATCTGCGCCTCTTGCTCGGGGTTAAATCCTGTTGTGCCAATAATATGAACATTGCGGGCTTGTGCCGCGAGGCTTGCTAGCTGCACGCTGGCCTCTGGCACGGTGAAATCAATCACACCATCGGCTTGGCGCATGGCGTCTAGGGCGTCGTCTGTGGCGATAATACCACACGCAGCTTGGCCAGCTAGCGTGCCTAAGTCTTGCCCCAGGGCTTCACTGCCCGTGGGCTCAAGGCCGCCGACCAGCTCGAGCGTTTCGTCTGCTAGAATTAATTTTGTAAGCGCCTGACCCATGCGGCCAGCACATCCATTTACAATTAGTTTCATGCCAAATTCCTATCTATCCGCATGATAGCAGGCGCTCCGATAATCGTCGAGAGAGGAAACTTATCTTGTCGCCTTGTCGAGGTTACTTCAAATCGCGAAAGGCTTGGGTGTCGGGATAATTGCTATCGTCCAATTTATCGCTGAAGGCATCCAGTAGTTTTTTCTGCGCGCGACTGAGACCTGTGGGGGTTTCGATATCAATTTGCACGTACAGATCGCCGCTGCTGCGCGACCGCAAAACCGGCATGCCTTTGCCACGCAGGCGGAATTGTTGTCCCGCTTGGGCGCCCTCGGGCAGGGTGAGTTTTACTTTTTTACCACCCAAAAGGGGCACCTCAATGGCGCCACCCCGAATGGCCAGATGGAAGGGAACCGGCATGGCGCAAAATAAATCGGCGCCATCGCGTTGCAAAAACGCGTGCGGACGCAGATTTACAAACACATAGAGGTCGCCATTGCTGGCACCTTGCGGCCCGGCATTGCCTTCGCCGGACAGGCGAATGCGCGTGCCATCTTCGACACCGGCTGGGATGGAAACAGATAGATTGCGCGTTTCTGAAACTTGCCCACGGCCGCTGCAATCGCGGCATGGGTCACTTATGGTTTGGCCCGCGCCATGGCATTGGTGGCAGGTGCGCTCGACCATGAAGAAGCCTTGTTGCGCCCGCACTTTACCGTGCCCCTGACAGACCGAACAAGTTGTCGGTTTGCTGCCTGCCTTGGCGCCCGAACCCGAGCAAGTTCCACAAGCGGCCGCACGGTTTAATTTCAATTGGCGTTCGGTGCCGTCAAATGCCTCTTGCAGGGTTATTTCGACTTCGGCGCGTAAATCATCGCCGCGCCCCGCTTGTTGGCGTCGGCCACCGCCACCGCGGCCCCCCCCAAAAAACTCTTCGAAGATATCGCCCATGCCGCCAAAGTCGCTGCCAAAGCCGCCACCCTGGCCCCCGCCTGGCCCGCCACGGCCACCGCCATTTTCAAAAGCGGCATGGCCATATTGGTCATAAGCGGCGCGGTTTTGGTCGTCTTTTAGAATCTCATAGGCTTCCGAGACTTCTTTAAACTTCTGCTCGGCTACCGCATCCCCCGGATTGAGATCCGGATGATATTGTTTGGCCATCTTGCGATAGGCAGACTTCAGCCCGGCCGCATCCGCAGAACGGTCGACGCCCAATAGCTCGTAATAATCGGCCTTGGCCATAACAGGCTTCCTCTATTCGCGGGCAAAGCCCCCAGACGGGTGAAGATGAGTTCGAAAAGATTAAGACGCTTTTGTTTCGTCGTCGTCTTTTGGCTCTGTAACATCTTCGAAATCAGCATCCACAACATTGGCGCCATCTTCATTGGCGTCTTGTGCCGCCGCCGCATCGCTTTCGGCTTGCTGGGCTTTATAGACAGCTTCCCCGATTTTCATCGCAGCTTCGCTGAGTGCCTGAGCTTTTTCGCTAATCGCGTCGCTGTCGTCGCCTTCCAGAGCTTCCTTCAAATCGGCAATCGCCGCTTCGGTTGCTTCTTTGTCGCCAGCTTCGATTAGGCTCTCATTTTCAACAATCGATTTCTCGGTCGCATGAATAAGGCCTTCCGCGTTATTGCGCGCTTCCACTTGTTCGCGGCGGTCTTTATCTTCCGCAGCGTTGGCTTCCGCATCTTTGACCATTTGTTCGATGTCATCATCCGACAAGCCGCCTGAGGCTTCGATACGAATGTTTTGCTCTTTGCCCGTCGCTTTATCGGCGGCCGAAACGTTAACCAAACCATTGGCATCAATATCGAAAGTCACTTCGATCTGCGGCACGCCGCGCGGCGATGGCGGAATGCCTTCCAGGTTAAATTGACCCAGAGCCTTATTGTCGGCTGCCATCTCGCGCTCGCCTTGATAGACGGCGATGGTCACGGCCGATTGATTGTCATCGGCAGTCGAGAACACTTGGCTCTTTTTGGTTGGGATGGTGGTATTGCGATCGATGAGACGGGTAAACACGCCGCCCAAAGTTTCGATACCCAAAGACAAAGGTGTCACGTCTAGCAGAAGCACGTCTTTCACATCGCCTTGCAAAACGCCCGCTTGAATGGTGGCGCCCATGGCAACCACTTCATCTGGGTTCACGCTCATGTTTGGTTCTTTGCCGAACACATCTTTAACAAAATCACGAATGCGCGGCATGCGGGTTTGACCGCCCACGAGCACAACTTCGTCGATATCTTTAATGTTAATGCCCGCGTCTTTAATGGCCGCCTCGCATGGGCCACGCGTGCGTTGCACCAAAGCATCGACCAGCGATTCAAAGGCGGAACGCGTCAGCTTCAAGTTCAAATGTTTCGGGCCCGACGCATCGGCTGTAATAAACGGCAGGTTCACTTCGGTTTGGGCCGAAGAGGACAGCTCAATTTTGGCCTTCTCCGCAGCTTCTTTCAGGCGTTGCAGGGCTAACTTATCGCCGCGCAAATCAATGCCGTTTTCTTTGTGAAACTCGTCAGCCAGATGTTCAACCAAAGCCATATCGAAATCTTCGCCGCCGAGGAACGTATCCCCATTGGTGGACTTCACCTCGAATACGCCGTCGCCGATTTCCAAAATAGATACATCAAACGTGCCGCCACCCAGGTCATAGACCGCAATGGTTTGGCCGTCGTTTTTATCCAACCCATAGGCTAGAGCGGCCGCGGTTGGCTCGTTGATAATGCGCAAGACTTCGAGGCCTGCAATTTTACCCGCATCTTTGGTGGCTTGGCGCTGCGCGTCATTAAAGTAAGCCGGAACGGTAATCACCGCTTGGTCGACGCTCTCACCGAGATAGCCTTCTGCGGTTTCTTTCATTTTCTGCAAAATAAAAGCCGAGACTTGCGATGGCGAATATGTGTCGCCGGCAGCCTCTACCCAAGCATCTCCGCTGTCGGAAGCGACGATGTTATAAGGCACCATATCGATGTCTTTCTTGGTCGATGGGTCGTTAAACCGACGGCCAATCAGACGCTTAATCGCGAACAATGTGTTGATAGGGTTCGTCACCGCTTGGCGTTTGGCGGGTTGACCGGTCAGGCGTTCGCCGTCTTCGGTAAAAGCCACGACGGAAGGGGTCGTGCGCGCGCCTTCGGCGTTTTCAATCACTCGGGGAGTGCTGCCATCCATAACGGCAACACATGAGTTGGTGGTTCCTAAATCAATACCAATTACTTTGCCCATAATAAGCCTCGTTGTTTTGCCCGCATGCGGCGGGTTTGTTTCATCTGGAGTTTATATAGGTAGCCAAAGGTTGGGCTACAAGGCCTCATCGTCATTTAGACGAGAAAAGCGCTATTTTCTGGCCCAGACCCTAAGGATGGGGCCCCTTGGCTTGCTATCTATATGCGGTTTAGTCTTTTGCAATCCCTACCTTGGCTGGGCGCAAAAGGCGCTCTTCCATTTGGTAGCCGGTCTCAATCACATCGATAATTGTGCCTGCATCTTGCCCCGTGCCTGGGGCTTCAAACAGAGCCTCGTGCAAATTGGGATCAAATTTCTCGCCCATTGGCGATAATACTTTTACTTTATGGCGCCCCAAGGCAGCCAATAGGTCTCGCTCGGTGGCGGCCACGCCTTCGAGCACAGCTTGTACAGTTTCTGGCAGCGCGGTTTTGCTGGCTTCGTCCATTTCGCTGGCGGCCTTTAAGGCTCGTTGCAGATTATCGGCGACGCCAACCATGTCACGGGCAAAACTCACAGCGCCATATTTCAACGCTTCGCTGCGATCGCGCTCGGCGCGGCGGCGGGTGTTTTCCAGTTCAGCCAGAGTGCGCAAAACCTGATCGTTTAGGGTTGCAATTTGCTCTTCGGGTGTAGGTGGGGCCGGCGCCTCTTCTGCGGGTGCGGCACCTTCTTCTGCTGGAGCGGCCCCCTCGTCTGCTGGGGCGATGCCCTCTTCTGGGCTCGTATCTAGCGCGCCCGTATCTTGTTCTGTTTCTTGGATATCCTGCTCCGCCTCATTTTCAGTCGGCGTGTCCGTTTCGTTTATGTCTTTATCGTCGCTCATATTTTCACTCACGGTTCGGTTTAAAGATTAAGAGTCTAAGGTCGCTCAAGGTTAAAGGCGGCCAACCTATTGGGGCTTAGGTAGGCGTCCTGCGAGCCGAGGTCAAGGGGTCTCGCGTTAATTCTATGCGTATGTTCTATAAGATGGCGGCTTGTTTCCTTAAGTCCGACAGGCTAGATAAAACGAAGCTATAAATTCCAGCCGTCTTTATAAAGGAACTCGCATGACCCAGACTTCTTCTTCCGGCGATACAAAGCGTCCTTCTGGCCGCTCCGCCAACCAGCTGCGCGCCGTCAGCCTTGAAACCAATGTATCCAAACATGCGGAAGGTTCGTGCCTCGTGAAGTTTGGCGATACGCATGTGTTGTGCACCGCTTCCCTAGAAACCCGCGTGCCGCCTTGGTTGCGCGGTCAGGGTCGTGGTTGGGTGACGGCGGAATACGGCATGTTGCCTCGCTCAACTGGGTCGCGCATGCGCCGCGAAGCCAATGCGGGTAAGCAATCGGGCCGCACGCAAGAAATTCAGCGTTTGATTGGTCGCAGCCTGCGCGCCGTTGTTAACCTCGAAGCCTTGGGCGAAAATCAGATAAGCCTCGACTGCGATGTTATCCAAGCCGATGGCGGCACGCGCACGGCGTCGATTACGGGCGCATGGGTCGCGCTTTATGTTTGCATCGAAAAAATGAAAACCGACGGTCTTATCTCGGGTGAGATTATGGGGGATGTCTTGCTAGATCAAGTGGCGGCCCTTTCTTGCGGTATCTATGAGGGTCTGCCTGTCGCGGACCTCGATTATGATGAAGATAGCGTGGCCGACACGGATGGTAATTTCGTGATGACGGGCGCCGGTAAAATGGTGGAAATTCAAGCCACCGCCGAAGGCGCAGCCTTTGACGAAAATGAGTTTGCGCAAATCATGAGCCTTGCCAAAAACGGCATTGCCGAATTGGTTGCCTTGCAGAAAAAAACCGTAGGTCTGTAGTCCCCATGGCGAGACGTTTCAGCGAAGACAAGCTCATTGTCGCAAGCCACAATAAAGGCAAGCTGGTTGAGATAGCCGAGCTGCTGACGCGTTTCGATGTGGAAACAGTGGGGGCCGACGAATTGGGTCTGCCTGAACCAGAAGAAACCGGCAAAACCTTTATCGCCAATGCAGAGCTTAAGGCGCTGGCCTCGGCCACGAAAGCGGGTCTGCCCGCCTTGGCCGATGACAGTGGTTTGGCGGTCGACGCGCTGGACGGCGCGCCGGGCATTTATTCGGCGCGTTGGGCACAAACCCCCACGGGGCGAGACTTTGATTTCGGCATGCATAAAATTGAAATGGCGATATCTCAAAAACAGAGCGGCGAAACCTCTCCGGTGCCACGCACGGCGCGGTTTGTTTGCGCCTTATCCTTGGCTTGGCCAGATGGCCATGTCGAAAGCTTTGAAGGCACGGTCGAAGGCACATTGGTTTGGCCCATGCGCGGCAAAAACGGCTTTGGCTATGACCCGATATTTTTGCCCTTGGGCGGCGATTTAACCTTCGGCGAAATGGCGCCAGAGGCCAAACACGCCATGTCCCATCGCGCCGATGCGTTCACGCAATTGGTTGAGGCTTGTTTTGTCGACCACATTGCCCGCTAGCCCTCTGTCTACCAAGGCCGATCTTCCGCCATTGGGGGTCTATGTGCATTGGCCGTTTTGCGCCGCCATTTGCCCCTATTGCGATTTCAATGTGCATCTTATGCATAAAGCCAAAGGCAGCCCTGCCGACTGGCTAAGCGCGTATCGCCAAGAGCTGGCTTATGCGCAAGGCTTGCGTCCGCAAGGCCCTGTCGAGACAGTGTTTTTTGGGGGCGGCACGCCGTCGCTTATGTCGCCGGATTTGGTTGCGGGCATTTTATCGGCCATGGATGAGATGTGGGGTTTGGCGCCTGACGCGGAAATAACCCTAGAGGCCAATCCAATGAGCGCGCCCGAACCGCATTTGAAAGCGTTGCGGGCGGCCGGCGTCACCCGACTGTCGTTGGGGGTGCAGGCTTTTGATGACACCGCCTTGAAGTTTCTCGGCCGCACCCATTCATCGCAAGATGCCCGCGTTGCTTTCGAGGCGGCGCAGCGTATTTTCCCGCGCGCTTCGTTTGATCTTATCTATGCGCGCCCAAACCAAACACCCGATGCTTGGGCCCGCGAGCTGTCGGCGGCTTTGGAGCTGGCGCCCCAACACATGTCGCTGTATCAGCTAACCATTGAGCCAGATACGTTGTTTTATAAGCACCAAGCGGCCGGCAAATTAACTTTGCCCGACGAAGATGCCGCCGCCGATATGTATGAGATTACCCAAAGCCTATGCACCCGCGCGGGCTTGCCCGCCTATGAGATTTCCAATCACGCGGCACAGGGCCACGCCTGTCGGCACAATGTGGCGAGCTGGCAAGGCGGCGATTATTTGGGCATTGGGCCGGGTGCTCATGGCCGCGTTAGCAGCCTTGAAAAAGCGGCGCGCTTGTCGAGTGTAGCGCATCGCTCGCCGACGCAATGGCTGGCGCAAGTCGAGAAAGACGGTCACGGCTGGGCCGAGGAACAAGTGTTGGATGGCGAGAGTGTTGAAATGGAAGCGGTGCTTTTGGGCTTGCGCTTAGTCGAGGGAGTTGGCCTAGAGGCGCTGGCTGACCGCGGGGTTCATTTGGAGCCCGCGCGGGTAACGAGTTTGCGCGAGGCGGGCCTATTGTCTTCAGACACCACACGGCTGCAGGCCAGCCCGGCGGGGCGCCTGATTTTGGACCATCTTATTGGGCGGCTCTTGGCTTAGCCTGGGTCGCGAGCGAGCGCTCTAGCGCCTCATCCAATCCCGTCTCTTGCAAGGCGCCTTGTCGTTCGGCTTCCAGCTCCGCTTGCAGGGCGGCCAAAGCAATATCTGGGTTGTCTCGTTTCAAGGTCGCCGCCAAAGATAAGGCAGACCCTATGCGCCGGTCATGCTCTACGAAACTAGAAGGTTCGCGACTTACAATATTGGGCGCCCGTGCAGTAATTTCTTGCACCGCAAGGCCGCGCTCATTGAGGCCGCCTTGGCGCAATCGAACAATTCCATCAATGCCCTGAAAGCCATTGGCATTGGTCAGCATTTCGGTGCGAAAGGGTTGTTCGGGAGTGATGGCCGCCAAGCGAGCCGCGAGGCTGACGCCGTCATAGGCCATGGGTGCCAATCGCGGCGGCGCGGCGCCATATACGCGGTCGTAGCGAGCGGCAAAGCCGGCCCAGTTTTTCGGATTAGGGGCTGCATACCAACCGCCATGGAGCGGCGGCTCTTGCGACAGGCTTGGGTCATTCCACAACGCCGTGCCGATGAATTTTACCCGTCGCGGGTCAATATCAAAATACGGCAGAAGTGGCGCCAGATTGCGCAAAGCCAAGCCGCCCTCGGGCATGAACACCGCATCATAGGGAATTTCTCCCAAGGTTTCGGTCAGCTTTAGCGCCTCATAGGCCGAAACCAATTCCGGCGCAATATTGCCTAGCCCTCTAAACAGAGCATCGACGTTTAACTCTTCTGGCGTTTCATCTGCGCCGCCGCCCGAGATGGCACGAGCTAGCACATCTGGCGGCGCCAGCGCCCGCCCCTCTTCAATTAGGCGGGCTATCTCTAGTTTATGAGCGGCCGTACGAGTATCGAAATGAGCCAAGCGCCGAACCGGATCGAACATGTCTTTGGCATCTGGCGGGTAGGTTTCGGTTTGCACGACCGTGCCGCCAAAGCGCGCTACCTCTCGCATAAAGCTCTGGTGAATGCGCTCCCCATAGGGCCCCTCAGGCACTAGGGCGCCGAACCGGGTAAGGCCTTGCGCGATCGCTTGCGAGACGATGCGGCTAATGTTTTGCTCGGGCAAAAAGCCGAGCAACCAAAGATTATTGGTGGCTGCGCTGCTGTCATTGGAAAAAGCTAAAGCAGGTATGTCGCGCCCTGCCAAAAGCGGCGCGATGGCTTTTACGGAAGAAGCAAAAAGCGGGCCAATAATAATGTCTGTGTCGGCGGCGATGGCGGCCTTGGCAGCGTTTACCGCGCCAGCGGGCGTGCCCTTGGTGTCGTGCAGTCGCAAAACAAGGCTGCCCGTTTGGCTTGCAGATGCGGTTAGGCTTTGGTGGGCTTTACCGGTTTGGCCGGCATCGAAAAGGGCGAGCTGGGCCGCGTTATACAGATGGCTGCTGAGCTTGCGAATATTGTCACGCGCATCGCCAACAGGCAATAAAACCGAAACGACTACGGCATTGCTGGCCCGTTTGGGCGCGGCGGGATAGAGACTTGTGTCGAAATCTATTTTTTCGCGAAAGGGATTTGGCGCGGCCTTGGGAGCATATTCGATTAAATGGGTCGCGGTCGCAGACGCGGGCGTTGGGGGCTCGCCGCCGCAGGCCGCTAGCAATAGCGCACTGGCTAGGCTCCAAGCCGTATACTGGGGGGTTTTGCGCGTCATACGTTTTGCTTTCGTTTTTGCTTTCGTTTCGTTGCTGGGGTTTTGCGGGGCCGCAAATCCATTTCAAAACTTTTTCTAAACCTATTTTTTCAAACCTACTTTTCCGAACCTGAGGCAAAACCTATCTGCCTCGCGCGCTTAAGTAAAGCGAACGCGCGCCTATTTGCGCCTCTTAATGCAACACGCAAATGTGGCAGCAATGCGGACTGGCGCGCGCGATCTCGAGTGGATTTTTCTTGCCTTTGCGCGTGGCCTGCGGTTTCTAGGCATATGACACAAATTCAACCCGTAACCTTGGCCCCCGGGCTTTATATTGTTGCAACGCCTTTGGGCAATGCGCGCGACATTACTTTGCGCGCGCTAGATGTGCTGGCCTCCGCCGAAGCTATTTTATGCGAGGACACCCGCGTGTCGGGCAAATTGACCACCCGCTACCAAATTGCTACCCGACGGATTGCCTATCACGAACATAATGCCGAAGCCATGCGTCCAAAAATTCTGGCGCGGCTCGAAAAAGGCGAAGCCTTGGCCCTTATTTCAGATGCGGGCACGCCGCTTATCTCCGACCCTGGTATGCCCTTGGTGCGCGCGGCGCGCGAGGCCGGATATAATGTTTTCACCGTACCTGGGGCTTCGGCGCCGATTGCCGCTTTATCGATTTCTGGCATGGCCACCGACCGCTTTACCTTTGCCGGCTTCTTGCCCGTCAAACAGGGCGCGCGGCGTCGGGCCTTGGCCGAGCTGGGCAGCCAACCTGGCACATTGGCTTTATTTGAGAGCGCCAAGCGAGTGGGCGCCCTCATCGATGATATTGAGGCTGAGCTGGGCCCGCGCGATATTTGTGTGGCGCGCGAGCTGACCAAAAAGTTCGAAGAATTAATTTTTGGCACGCCAGAAATTTTGCGTGAAAAATTCGCTGAGATGCCCCCGCGCGGAGAATTAGTGGTGCTTATAGGGCCGGGCCTAAAACCTCAAATGCAGGCCGAGGATGTGGACGCTATGTTGGATGACGCTTTGGCCAGCATGAGCCGTCGAGATGCCGTGCAGGCGGTTGCAGAAATGACCGGCCTAAAACGCAAAGAAATATATGCCCGAGCTTTAGCCCTTGGGGCGCCTGTTTCCGGCCAGACGAACAAGAACAATAATAATGATGAGCCAGAGAGCCATGAGCTAGAGAATGACCCAATTCCGCAAAAGCCCAAATAGCGCAACTGCCAAATACAAGGCAGATAAGCGGGGAAGCCGCGCCGAGTTTTGGGCGTCGGTTGTGCTGCGTCTCAAAGGCTATCAAATTTTAAGGCGCAATTACCGTGTGCCCGTCGGCGAAATTGACCTGATTGCCCGCCGCGGCAAGGTTCTTGCCTTTGTCGAGGTTAAGTATCGAGCGCAGACGAGCGCGGCACAAACCGCGGCTCGCAACCAGCAGTGGCAACGTATAGAACGCGCCGCCAGTACATTTGTTGGCAGACATAGATCGCTGCAAGATAAACTGTGGCGGTTTGATGTTATGGCCTGTGCGCCGCGGGCGTGGCCCAAACATATTGAAGATGCGTGGCGCCCGCGCTAAACATAGGTCGTTCGCGTACGCGCGTCTGGTTTGGGAGCCTCTTATGGCACATGGAAAAGCGTTGAAAATTGCGGTTCAAATGGATCCGATTGGCGACATTGATATTGTCGGCGATACCAGCTTTGCGCTGGCCTTAGAAGCACAAAGCCGCGGTCATTCGCTGTTTTATTATGAGCCCGATCGCTTAAGCCTGCGCGACGGTCTAGTCACGGCCGCTATCCAGAGTTTAAAACTGGCCGATGTCAAAGGCGCGCATTTTGAGCTTGGCGAGCCTATCGTCACCGACTTGCGGGAGATGGACGTTATTTTGATGCGCCAAGATCCACCGTTCGATATGCAATATATTTCCGCGACGCATTTTCTGGAGCGTTTGCAGCCAGATGTTTTAGTGGTCAATGACCCGGCTTCGGTTCGCAATGCGCCGGAGAAAATTTTCCCCGTTGAATTTGATGGGCTTTTGCCGCCCACGCTAATGACCCGCGACCGCGCCGCTTTGGAAGCGTTTCGGGCAGAGTTTGGGGACGTTATTTTAAAGCCTTTATTTGGCAATGGTGGCGCGGGCGTGTTTCGTTTGCGCAAAGAAGATGAAAATTTCGGCTCGATGGTCGATATGTTTATGGCCGAGCGCGAACCGATTATCGCGCAACAATATTTGCCAGATGTGCGCGCCGGGGATAAGCGCGTGATTTTGGTAGAGGGCGAGGCAGTCGGGGCGCTCAACCGCGTGCCGGCACCGGGCGATGCGCGCGCCAATGTGCATGTGGGCGGCACACCAGAAGCAGCGGGCCTGAGCGAGCGCGATTATGAGATTGCCGCACAAATCGGCCCACGGCTAAAGCAAATGGGCATTATTTTTGCGGGCATTGATATTATCGGCAATTATTTGACCGAGATTAATGTTACCTCGCCGACTTGCGTGCGCGAGATTAAAGCCTTCGGCGGGCCGGATATTGCAGCGATGATTTTGGATGCTATCGAGGCGCGGATTTCGCGCTAGCGCAATTTTGTATAAATATCTTGGCGCTCTAACGAGGCGGTAGAAATCGTGCGCACACGTCCGGTGGCTTCATTGGTCAGGCGGGCATGGGGCAAGTCATTAAAGGTGGTTAGAGCCGTCACAGCCCATTTGCCGTGTTCGGGCTCTTGGCTGGCGCTATGAAGTTTCCCCAAAGAAATGGAAATTCGCGCTTTGCTTTTAGGAGATTCAAAGAAAACATCCCCAATCTCTACACTTACCCGTTTAGCTCTAAACATAACACACCTTTGCAACCTCTTTTGTTTACACTTGCGAGTGTCTCCATGCAAGGCTTGGCTTGTGATGGCTAAGTTTAGCCCGTAAGCTTTTCAAACTCTTTCGCCAATCAAAAAAAGAAAAATCATGGTTGCTCATATAAAAACAATTGCCTTTCAAGGCGTCGAGGCTTTGCCAATTGATGTGCAGGTGCATTTAGCGCCGGGGCAAAATGCTTTTACGGTGGTTGGGCTTCCCGACAAATCTGTGGCGGAAAGCCGCGAGCGCGTGCGGGCTGCCCTCAGCGCCATGGGGCTGGCGCTGCCCTATGACCGCATCACAATTAATCTATCGCCCGCCGATTTGCCCAAAGAAGGCAGCCATTACGATATGCCGATAGCGCTCGGATTATTGGTGGCCATGGGGGTGTTGCCGCAAGACCACGTGAGCGATTTTTATGTCATGGGTGAACTTGGGCTGGATGGCGCCTGCATTGGAGTGCCTGGCGCCTTACCCACGGCTATGGCCGCCTTGGAGTTGGGCCTTGGGCTCATTTGTCCCGAACAATGCGGGCCGGAAGCGGCGTGGTCTGGCTTGGCTGCACCAGATAAACCAGGCATTTTGGCGGCAGGGCATTTGTTAGATGTGCTCAATCATTTGCGGGGCACAAAGCTTTTGTTGCCTCCCAAAACGCAACGCCAGACCGGCATCGCGCAGCATCCCGACATGGCTGACGTGCGCGGCCAGCCCCAAGCCCGCTTGGCTTTGGAGGTGGCGGCTTCTGGCGGTCATAACTTGCTGATGAACGGGCCACCCGGGGCTGGTAAGTCTATGTTGGCGGCGCGCTTGCCGGGGCTGCTACCCGAATTACAATCACAAGAGCGCCTCGAGATATCGGTAATCGAAAGCCTATCTAGCCCGCGCGGCGGCATTCGCTTGGCCGACCAACGCCCGTTCCGCGCGCCGCATCATTCGGCCAGTATGGCGGCCCTTATTGGCGGAGGACGCCAAGCCAAACCGGGAGAAATTTCTTTGGCTCACTGTGGCGTTTTATTTCTCGACGAGCTGCCGGAGTTTTCGCGCCAAGCCCTAGATGCTCTGCGCCAACCTATTGAAACGGGTCGGGTGGAGGTGGCGCGGGCAGAAGCCCATGTTGCTTATAATGCTGACTTTCAATTGATTGCCGCCATGAACCCGTGCCGATGTGGCCATGCGGGCGATCCAGATTTGGCCTGCCATCGCTTACCGATATGTCGGCAGGAGTATCTGAGTAAAGTCTCGGGGCCGCTGTTTGATAGGTTTGATATTCGTATCGATGTGCCGCCGGTTGCTTTGTCTAGCATGCTGTCGGAGGAGAAGGGCGAGCCCAGCTCAGCTATTATGGAGCGTGTGGCGGCCGCACAAAAGCGGCAATACCAGCGCCAAGATTGTTTAAATGTTCGCCTAGATGGAGACCGACTGCGCGAGTTGGCCAGTCCAGATACGGCCGGTCAAAAACTGCTCGATGCAATTATTGAAGATGGACGCATGACGGCGCGCGGCTTCAACCGAGTGTTGCGCGTTGCCCGCACGCTGGCAGATTTGCAAGCGCGTGAGTTATCCTCCGCGGCCGACATTGCCACCGCGCTGACGTGGCGCGGTGTGTCGCTTTCGTGAAACCGAGCTATATTTTTACGCACTATTTCAGTTATATTTTTTCTAAGCCGTAACCTGCAATAGCCGCCATGTTCAGCACTTCCGTTGAGGTCGCGCCGATACGCGCGATTTGTACCGGATGTTCTAAGCCGACCAAAATCGGGCCAATCAAAGTGGCACCGCCCAGCTCTTCCAACATTTTGGTCGAGATGGAAGCCGAGTGAATGGCAGGCATAACCAAAACATTGGCTGGCTCGCTCAGGCGGTTAAACGGATAGCGCCTCATGGCTTCGCGGTTCAAGGCAACATCAGCCGCCATTTCGCCTTCATATTCGAAATCTACTTTGCGCTCATCCAGCAGGCGAACCGCCTCACGAACATAGACCGAGCGATCGCCTTCAGGATGTCCGAAGGTGGAATAAGCCAGCATAGCCACGCGAGGCTCATGGCCCAGCGCGCGGGCGGTGGCAGCGGTTTGGGTTGCGATATCGGCCAGCTCTTCGCTGCTCGGCATATCGATAACATTGGTATCGGACACCAAGACGGTGCGCCCGCCGCGGGCAATGAGCATAGAAATGCCCATCACGCGCTGGTTGGCACGTGGCTCGATAACTTGGCTAATCTCTTCCAAGATAGAAGAATAAGACCGCGTTACACCGGTTACCATGGCATCGCCATCGCCTTGGGCGAGGGCACAGGCGCCAAAAATATTGCGGTCATTGGCAACCATGCGTTGGCAGTCATTATACAATTTGCCATGGCGTTGCAGGCGCGAATATAAGAAGTCTGCATAGGCATTTATTTTGCCAGACGTTCGCGTGTCGCGAATTTCAATGTCGTCGCGGGCCTCCAGGCCCAGTTGAGCCATATTGGCGCGCACAATTTCTTGTGTGCCAACCAGAATAGGCTCGCCCAAGCCGCTGTCTTTATAAGCAACGGCAGCACGAATAACTTGTTCTTGCTCGCCTTCGGCAAAAATCATCCGTTTGGCATTTTGCTTGGACTTATTCATGATGATTTGCAGCGAGCTGGCTGCGGGGTCAAGGCGCGCTTTCAAGCGTTCCTGATAATTTTCCAAGTCTACAATCGGCGCCCGAGCGACGCCGCTATCCATTGCGGCGCGCGCGACGGCGGGCGGAATAACGCTGATGAGGCGGGGGTCAAACGGCACCGGAATAATGTAACGTGGGCCAAAACGAGGACGCTCGCCTTGATAGGCGGCGGCCACTTCGTCGGGCACATCTTCGCGCGCCAACATGGCCAAGGCTTCGGCGCAGGCAATTTTCATCTCATCATTGATGGTTTTGGCGCGCACATCCAGCGCCCCTCGGAAAATATACGGGAAGCCCAAAACATTGTTTACTTGGTTCGGGTAATCCGAACGACCGGTTGCCATAATGGCGTCATCACGCACGGCGGCGACTTCTTCTGGCGTAATTTCTGGGTCCGGATTGGCCATCGCAAAAATAATCGGATTTGGCGCCATTCTGGCCACCATCTCTTTGGTCACAGCGCCTTTAACGGACAGACCGAGGAAAACATCGACATCGGTCATGGCGTCTTCCAACGAGCGTGATTTCGTATTCACCGCATGTGCCGACTTCCACTGGTTCATGCCCTCTTTGCGGCCTTGATAGATAACGCCTTTGGTGTCGCATAAAACAGCATTTTCATGGGGCAGACCCATGGCCTTGATGAGCTCAAGGCAAGCAATGCCAGCCGAGCCCGCGCCATTCACACAGACTTTAATATCTTTAATATCGCGCCCCGTCAGGTGCAGCGCATTAATGAGACCAGCGGCGCAAATAATTGCCGTGCCGTGTTGGTCATCATGGAAAACCGGAATGTCCATCAGCTCGCGCAATTGCTGCTCGATGATAAAGCAATCGGGTGCCTTAATGTCTTCTAGGTTAATGCCACCAAAGCTTGGGCCCAAATATTTTACCGCATCGACGAAAGCGGTGGGGTCTTCGGTATCGAGCTCCAAGTCGATCGAGTCGACATCAGCAAAGCGTTTAAACAAAACCGCCTTGCCTTCCATAACCGGCTTGGAGGCCAGCGCGCCCAAATTACCCAGTCCCAAAATAGCTGTGCCATTGGAGATAACCGCAACCATATTCCCACGCGAAGTATAATCATATGACGCGTCAGGGTTGTCTGCGATAGCCTGCACGGGCACCGCCACGCCAGGCGAATAGGCGAGCGACAAATCGCGCTGCGTTGCCATTGGCTTGGTCGGCGAAATTTCTAATTTCCCCGGCTTGCCTTTGGAGTGAAAGCGCAGAGCTTCCGCATCGGTGAAGGTTTTATCTGTATCGGTCATCTTATATCAACTTTCGCTGTGGTTCCGCTCGTTTTAGGGCTTCTATGGGGCAAAGACAAGGCGAAAGCCGCTTGCGTCGCGCCTAGCAGGCCAAAAAAGACAAGAATCTCAACAGGTTTTTAATGGCGAGCGCATATCTAGGCTGGTTTGGCGCGCGGGCTTTGCTACACTGGCTCTATGTCTTCAAGCACAAAAGCTCCCGCCGATACGGCTCCGCCTGCATCTCTAGATGCGGCGCCTACGCCCCCTGGTGCGGCGCCCACGCCTATGATGGCGCAGTTTTTAGAAATAAAAGCCAGCCATCCAGATGCGCTTTTATTTTACCGGATGGGCGATTTTTACGAGCTGTTTTTTGACGATGCCATTGAGGCCGCGCAAGCCCTAGACATTACGCTGACCCATCGGGGTAAGCATTTGGGCAAAAACATTCCCATGTGCGGCGTGCCTTATCATGCCAGTGAGGGTTATTTGCAACGCCTCATTCGGGCGGGCTATCGGGTGGCCATTTGCGAGCAGACAGAAGACCCAGCGGAAGCGAAGAAACGGGGCTCTAAGTCTGTGGTGCGGCGCGAAGTGGTGCGCTTGGTCACGGCCGGAACCCTGTCCGAAGAGGCGCTGCTGGATGCGCGCCAAAACAATTTTCTGGCGGCACCCGTATGCGTCGGGGCGATAAAAGTGGCGCCAAATTGGTCGATAGCTTGGTTAGATATGTCGACGGGTGAGTTTAGCGTGGCGACGCTGGGCCAAGATGATTTGGCGGCCAGCCTGGCCCGCATCGGCCCGCGGGAGCTGGTCTGGTCGGCTCATTTGGACGCCTGTTTGGGCGATGAAAAAACCACTTTACTGAGCGATACGATGATGTGTTCGCCCGTCGAGGACTTAGGGTCGCGCCAGGCGGCACATGTTTTGACGCAGCGTTTTGGCGTCCGTGTAGAGGATATGTTTGCCGATCTCGAAGACAATGCGGCACGTGCCGCGCGTTTGGCTTGTGCAACACTGGTCAGCTATCTGGACGCAACGCAATTCGGCCTTGAGGTGAATTTACAATCGCCGCGCCTTGAACGCGAAACCCATTTGATGGGCATTGATGCGGCCACGCGCACAAATTTAGAACTTACTCGCACGCTGACGGGCGAGACCAAAGGCAGCCTTTTGGCCAGTATTGATGAGACGGTAACGGCGCCTGGTGCGCGCTTGCTAAGCTCGCGTTTGGCCGCGCCATTGACCGAACGAGCTGCGATTGAGCAGCGGTTGGCGGGCGTAAATGAGCTGGCAGGGGCGCATAATTTACGCGCCGATATTCGTGCCGCGCTAAAGCCCGTGCCCGATATGGCGCGTGCTTTGTCTCGCCTCGCCATGCAGCGTGGAGGCCCGCGCGATGTTTTGGCCTTGGCCAAAGGTCTGGCTGGCGCACACGAATTACGCGCGCTTTTGCTGGAGGCTTCGGTAGAGGCGAGTGAGTTGCAAGCGCAAAGCGCGCAACTGGGCGTGGCGGAGCCGCAAGTTTCGGTTTTGCGAGATTTGCTGAGCCGTAGCCTCGATGAACAGCCCCCGATGTTGGCGCGCGATGGTGGTTTTGTGAAACCTGGCTATCACGATGGGCTCGACGAGGCGCGCCGATTGCGCGATGAAGGGCGCGGCGTCATCGCCGCCCTGCAGCAAGAATATGCCGAAGAGACAGGCATTAAAGCATTGAAAATAAAGCATAATGGCGTGTTGGGCTATCATATTGATGTGCCGGCTGCGCATGGCGATAAGCTGATGAGCCCGCCTTTTAACGAGCAATTTATTCACCGCCAAACCCTAGCTAGCTCGGTGCGGTTTTCGACGCAAAAGCTGGCCGATTTGGCGGGCAATATTTCGCGCGCGGCAGAAACCGCTTTGGCTTTGGAGCTGGAAATATTTTCCCAAGTTTGCGACGCCTGTCTTGCGGCCACGGCTGCGCTGGAGGCGCGCGCGCAAACCATGGCGGCGCTAGATGTGAGCGCCGCTCTGGCGGAATTGGCGGTTACGCGAAATTGGAACGCGCCACAGTTATTTGAAGACACTCGGTTTATTATTGAGGGCGGGCGGCATCCCGTCGTCGAGGCTGCGCTTCGCAAAGAGGCCAAAAGCTTCATTGCCAATTCTTGCACCCTCGATGCGAGCGCCAAAACGGCGCCGCGTTTAACGTTAATTACAGGCCCGAACATGGCGGGTAAATCGACCTATTTGCGCCAAAACGCCTTGATTGCCATTCTGGCGCAAATGGGTAGTTTCGTGCCGGCCGAGGAAGCCGAAATAGGCCTGATTGATCGGGTTTTCTCGCGGGTTGGCGCGGCCGACGATTTGGCGCGGGGCCGCTCGACATTCATGGTGGAGATGGTAGAAACCGCCGCGATTTTGACCCAAAGCGGCCCGCGCGCCTTGGTTATTCTCGATGAGATTGGCCGCGGCACGGCGACCTTCGATGGCCTATCGATTGCTTGGGCGGCGGTGGAATATTTGCACGACCAAGTGGGATGTCGCGCTTTATTTGCCACTCATTACCATGAGCTGACGGCGCTGCAAGAGCGCCTTGATGGCTTGGCCAACACCTCTATGCAGGTGCGCGAGCATGACGGCAATTTGGTGTTTTTACATGAGGTAGGCCCGGGTGCGGCCGATCGCTCTTATGGTATCCATGTCGCGGAATTGGCAGGCTTGCCGGAAGCGGTGACCGAGCGCGCCAGACAAGTTTTGGCGCAATTGGAAGAGAGCAAAGACGCGCAAAGGCCCACGCCGATGCTCGATAGTTTACCGTTGTTTGCCAGCCCTGCCCCCTCAAAGCCCAAAACCAACCCTCTGCTAGAGGCGCTGGAAACCCTCGACCCCGACCGCTTAAGCCCGCGTGAGGCGTTGGAGTATGTCTATCATCTGCAAAGCCTGAAGGCGGCGCTAGAGGATGAGAAACCTTAGTTATTTTGTTATCGGGTTTGGCCGCTGAGTTTGGCCGGCATGGTTTTGGCCGTCATGGTTTGGCCGTAAATCATGCTATAACCCCCTCAAGGAGTTTTATAGCCGTGTCAGACCCTACTTCTACGATGAGCCCGAAACCGAATGTGCGACGAACGCGGCGCAGCGATTTGCTGGCCAATTTGCGCGCCGCCGCTAAGGCAGAGGCTGGCAATGACGCGAAAATTCGCGCTGCCGTCTTGCAAGAGATGCGCCAAAGCCTGACCCAAGGCCGCGATGAGGCGCGGGCTCAACTGGAAGCTAAAAAATTTAAAGGCGCTAAATGCGCGGAGTTTCTGTCTGGCCTGCAAGATGATTTATTATGTGCGCTGGCTGAATTTGTTGAGACGGATATTCTTTATCTATCCAATCCAACGGATGCTGAAAAGGTCACTATGGTTGCGGTTGGTGGGTATGGGCGGGGACGCCTGGCGCCGGGCTCGGATATCGATCTGCTGTTTCTATTGCCCTATAAGCGCACCGCCGCGAGCGAAAGTTTTGTCGAATATGTGCTGTATATGCTTTGGGATATGGGGCTGAAAGTTGGCCACGCCACGCGCTCGATTGCTGATTGTGTGACCCAAGCGCAAAAAGATATGACCATTCGAACCTCTATGTTGGAGAGCCGCTTTTTGTGGGGCGCACCCAGCCTCTATGCAGATTTTCGCGAGACTTTTATCCAAAAAATTATGCGCGGCACAGCCAGTGAATTCGTGACCGCCAAATTAGACGAACGCGACGCGCGCCACGAACGCACAGGTCGATCTCGCTATTTGGTAGAGCCGAATTTAAAGGAAAGCAAAGGCGGTTTGCGCGACTTGAACACGTTGTTTTGGATTGCCCGCTATAGCTATCAGGTCGAAGAATTAGATGCGCTTGTGGAGCTGAAAGTGTTGACGGCGGACGAGCTGAAATTATTCCGAAAATGCGAGGCGTTTCTGTGGCAGGTGCGGTGCCATTTGCACTTCAACACAGGCCGCGCCGAAGAGCGCTTGAGCTTTGATGTGCAAAAATCTCTGGCTGAGTTTTTCTATCCGATGAAGGAAGCCAAAGAAGGCGCGGCTGGCATGAAGCCAGTAGAGAAATTTATGCGCCGCTATTTTTTGGTGGCCAAAAGCATTGGCGATTTGACGGCGATTTTTTGTGCCTCTTTGGAAGAAAGCCAAAACAAGCCGCGCGCGCTGCAACGCCTTCCCGCCTTGTTTCGTCGGCAAAAGCAAGTGTCTGGATTTACCATTGATACCAGTCGCTTGAAAATGGCCAGTGCCGATTGTTTTGAAAAAGATCCGGTGAACCTTATTCGGGTATTCTATTTGGCTGACCGTTATGGATTGGACATTCACCCAGACACTTTGCGCGTGATTACGCAATCAACGAGTTTCATCAACACAGCCCTGCGCGCGGATGTGGAGGCCAATCGGCTTTTCTTGAACATTTTGACTTCTAAAAAAGACCCCGAGCGCAGCCTACGACGGATGAATGAGGCGGGTGTTTTGGGACGTTTCGTGCCCGACTTTGGGCGCATCGTCGCTTTGATGCAATTTAATATGTATCACCATTATACGGCCGACGAACATTTGCTGCGCGCCATTGGTCTGCTGCGCGAAATTGAAAGCGGCGCTCAAGCCGAAGAGCATCCAGAAACCCATCGCTTACTGAACGAGGGGCGCATCAACCGGCGGGTAATTTATCTGGCGACGCTATTGCATGATATCGCCAAGGGGCGGCCTGAAGACCATAGTCTGGCGGGCGCGCGCATTGCGCGTAAATTAGGCCCGCAATTGGGTTTCACAAAGGCGGAAACCGCCCTGACCGAATGGCTCGTGCGCGAGCATTTGGTGATGAGCGATGTTGCGCAAAGACGCGATTTATCGGACCCGCGCACTATTTCTGATTTTGCCCAAGCGGTGCAAAGCATGGAACGGCTAGACCATTTATATGTCCTTACCGAGGTAGATATTAAAGCCGTGGGGCCTGGAACCTTTACCGCCTGGAAATCTCAATTATTGCGTGAGCTTTATCAAGAAACCGAGGCGACGTTTAATTCGGTTACCGCCTTTGTGGCGCGCGATGAGCGGGTGGAGGGGGCCCAGAATGCTTTCGTTCAAGGGCTGCGTTTGGACTGGTCGAAGGCCAAGATTAACAAATATTTAAAACGTCAATCAGACGCCTATTGGTTGAGCTTCTCTCAAGAAGCGCAATGGCACCATGCCGCCATGATGGACGATATGGTAAGCCAAGATGGAGAAGCCAATTTGGCACTCGACATCACCGCCGACAGTTTGCGCGATTGCTCGGAAGTAACCGTGATTTGCCAAGACCACGCAGGCCTCTTTGCACGGCTTTCCGGCGCTTGTGCGGTGGCCGGCTTGAGTATTTTTGACGCCCGCATTACCACCACAAATGACGGCATGGCGATCGATACTTTGCATGTTGGCCATTCCGAAAACCCGGGCCCGCTCGACGCGGCTCAAGTGGCGCGGGTGCGCGAAACTTTCGCCAATGTCATGTCGGGCGAAGTGATGGTGCCAGATCGTTTGGAGCGGGTGCAAACCGGCAAGCAAATAGAAGCCTTTGATATCACCCCACAAGTGCGTCTCGACAATAACCTTTCCGATGAAGCTAGCGTCATTGAGGTCAGCGGGTTGGATCGGCCGGGGCTTTTATATGCGCTGGTTCGTGAATTATTTAACCTCAATGTTTCGGTTCTGGCGGCGCGGGTTGCAACCTTTGGCGAGCGCGCGGTAGATGTGTTTTACGTCAGTAATTTAACCGGCGGCAAAATCATGCGGCCCGAGCGTCAAAAGCAAGTCACGGACGCTTTGCTGGGAGTGATTGATAATCCGGTTGCTGCCGCGCGTCCGCGCAGTAAAAAGAAGCCCAAAGCCGCATGAAGAGCGTGCTATCCAATGCCGCCCTGGTTGGCAGCGCGACACTTGCCAGTCGGGTAACGGGTTTTGGGCGCGACATATTTTTGGCCGCGCTTCTGGGGGCGGGGCCTTTGGCGGAGATTTTCGTTATTGCGTTTCGCTTGCCCAATCTATTTCGTCGCTTGTTTGCCGAAGGCGCGTTTAATGCGGCTTTCGTTCCCCTGTTTACCAAACGCTTAGAGAGCGAGGGCGAGGCTTCGGCGTTGGCATTTGCGGGGCGCATTTTGGCGGTGCTTTTGGCGGCACTTTGTGTGTTCACTTTATTGGCGCAAATTTTCATGCCCGCGTTGGTATTGGCTTTGGCGCAAGGCTTTAGTGGCGATGCCGCCAAGTTTGATGCGGCGGTGCATTATGCGCGCATTAGTTTTCCTTATCTTATCTTCATGTCTTTGATGTCTTTATTTGCCGCCATGCTGAATGCAACCGGTCGATTTTTCGCGGCGGCTTTCGCGCCTATTTTGCTCAACCTTGTGCTTATTGGCGCGATGGCTCTGGCGGTGGTCAACCAGGGGGCGCCCTTGGATTATATTATTTGGGGCGTGGCTTTGGCGGGCTTTGTGCAATTTGCTTTCGTGTTTATCGCGGCTTGGCGCGCGCGGCTGAGGGTTGCCTTGGTAACGCCCAAAATTACGCCGGAGGTAAAAAGTGTTTGGCTGTTGGCGGTTCCCGGAATTTTGGCAGCGGGCATTGGCCAAATTAATCTGTTGGTCGGCACCTCCATTGCCACTGGCCAAGCGGGCGCGGCGGCGTGGCTTTATTATGCGGATAGGCTCTATCAATTGCCGATGGGGGTTATTGGGGTTGCTATGTCTGTGGCGCTTCTGCCGGAGCTGTCGCGCCGTTTGGCCGCTAGCCAAGAGGCGCAAGCGCATGACGCGCAAAGCACAGCGGTTTTGGCGGCTGGCTTTTTAACGCTGCCGGCTGCGGCAGGCCTGTTTGTCTTGGCTGCACCGATTATTTCGCTGCTGTTTGAGCGCGGGGCTTTTGGGGCCGAAGACACCGCCATCACGGCGCATCTTTTGCAGGCGTTTTGTTTGGGTCTGCCCGCTTTTGTTTTTATCAAAGCGTTGCAACCTTCGTTTTTTGCCCGCCAAGATACGCGCGCGCCGTTTATCGATGGCGCCATTGGGGTGGCGGTAAATGTGTCTTTATCGCTGGCTTTTTTCCCGATTTACGGCGCGGTAGCCATTGCTCTGGCAACGGTTGCGGCGGGCTATGTCACGCTGATATTAATGTTGGTTCGCCTCGCGAGGCGCAATGTTTGGCATCTTCGAGGGCTTGTTTTGGCGCGCTTGCTCGCGCAAAGTTTGGCCGCGGCGGGGATGGCCGGGGCCTTGCAGCTGGTCATGCAAGCGGTACCGCCACAAACCCAACCGTTGGGCATTTGGCTGTTAGGCATGATTGGGTTTGGTGGTTTGGGGTTCGTCGTAAGCGCCGTGGTTTTGGGCGGTGTGCCGCGCCAAGCCGTGTTCGATGCATTGGGCCGCTTGCGCCGACGCCAGCGATAAGCGATAAGGCTTGAAACAGGAGTTGATTATGACTGCACGGGTTCTTTCTGGCGTCCAGCCAACGGGCAATTTGCATCTGGGGAATTACCTCGGCGCAATCCGCAATTTTGTCGGTTTGCAAGATACTCATGAGTGCCTGTATTGCGTGGTCGATATGCATGCCATCACCGTGTTTCAAGACCCAAAGGAACTGGCTGCCAATACGCGCGAAGTCGCGGCCGCATTTATTGCCGCCGGCGTTGATCCGAAAAATCATATTGTGTTTAACCAAGCCCAAGTCTCCCAACATGCCGAGCTGGCTTGGGTTCTTAATTGCGTCTCGCGCATGGGCTGGCTAAACCGCATGACCCAGTTCAAAGAGAAGGCGGGCAAAGACCGCGAAAAAGCTTCGGTCGGGCTTTATGTCTATCCCAATTTAATGGCGGCCGATATTTTGCTATATAAGGCCACGCATGTGCCGGTTGGCGAAGACCAGAAGCAGCATCTTGAATTGGCGCGCGATATTGCGCAAAAATTTAACCATGACTTTAAAGCCGAAGGGTTTTTTCCCCAGCCAGAGCCGCTCATCCAAGGCCCTGCCACGCGGGTGATGAGCCTGCGCGATGGCACGAAAAAAATGTCTAAATCCGATCCGTCCGATTTATCGCGCATCACCATGCTCGATGGCCCCGACGAAATTGCCAAAAAAATTCGCAAAGCCAAAACCGATACCCAAGCCCTACCAGAGACCAAAGAGCAATTAGAAGGTCGCCCAGAAGCGGCCAATCTTTTGGGCATTTATGCAGCCCTTGCAGACGTGCCTTTGGAAGCCGCGATAGGTCAATTTGCGGGCTCACAGTTTTCTAATTTAAAAGAGCAATTGGCCGAATTGGCGATTGAAAAAATTGGCCCGATTGGCGAAGAAATGAAACGCCTGACACAAGACCCCGCCACGGTAGACGCAATATTGGCCGATGGTGCCGAGCGTGCGCGCGCCATTGCAGAGCCTATTATGGCCGAAGTTCGCCACAAGGTCGGCTTCCTAGGTAGCTAAGCTGTCGCACGCATTCTGACTTGTTTTCATAAAACTAAACTGGCAGCATTGCCCCATGGATATTCATCAGCATTTACAACGCAAGTTTTTGGTTGTGGTCGACGGCTCTGCCGAGGGCCATGCGGCTTTGCGTTTTGCGGCGCGGCGCGCCCACGGCACGGGCGGCAAAGTGTCTTTGCTTTTGGTCATCGAGCCAGAAAGTCATGAGCATTGGCTGGGTGTCGGCTCCTTGATGAAGGAAGAGGCGCAAAACGAAGCTGAGAAAATATTAAACGAATGCGCCAGCCTCGTGGAGATGTTGGGCGGGGAGCGCCCGGCCACACATATTCGGCATGGCATGCTGGCCGAAGAAATTGGCACACTCATCGAAGAAGACCGCACCATCTCGACTTTGGTTTTGGCGGCGGCTGTTGATAATAATGGGCCTGGCCCTCTGGTTTCGGCCATTGGTTCGGGTAAATCAGGGTTTCATCTGCCGGTCACAATTGTGCCGGGTGACCTGTCTGATGATGAAATCGATGGTTTAACGTAATACCCGTAAGGAGGCGTATATGTCTGTAAATGAAATTATCACCGTCAAGGTGACGCTAATGGCAATTCCGGTGTTTTTTATTGCCATTGCATTAGAAATCTTGGCCGTTCGCTTCTTTCGCCAACGCGGTAGCTTGAACGCTAAAGATGATGGGGTCAGCATTTTTATGGGGCTTTTCTCGGTCGTTATAAATGGCACGGCCGCGTTTTTGACGCTTGGCATGTTGCTTTGGGCCCAGCAATATCAGGTCGTCGTTTTGCCAATGACTTTCGCGGTTCTGGTCGCCTGCTTCGTGTTGGATGATCTGCGCTATTATCTGCATCACCGCATTGCGCATCGGTGTCGGTGGCCTTGGGCGATGCATATTATTCATCACTCAAGTCAGCGCTTCTCGCTCGCCGTGGCGCTGCGCCAAGGCTGGACAAAGCATTTTACCGGCACAACGTTTTTAAAAGTTCCGCTGGTTCTCATTGGCTTTGACCCCCTTATGGTTATTTTTTGTGGCGCGCTGAATGCGATTTATCAGTTTTTTCTGCACACAGAATCCATCGATAAAATGCCGCGTTGGTTTGAAGCGGTCTTCAATACGCCGTCTCACCACCGCGTTCACCATGGCAAGAACCCACAATATTTGGACAGCAATTACGCTGGCACATTAATTATTTGGGACAAGCTGTTCGGAACTTTTGCGGCGGAAGATGCCAACGACCGTCCTAATTATGGGCTGGTAAAAGATTTGGAAACTTACAATCCATTTCGCATTTTCGCCCATGAATACATCGGCATCGCCAAAGATGTCGTGACCCGCGGACTTAGTTTAAAGCAGCGCCTGCTTTATATCGTTGCGCCTCCTGGCTGGAGCCATGATGGCTCGCGCCTTAGCTCGGAAGATATTAAGCGCGCGGCCGGGGTGCTAGATGCGCCGGCTTCCGCCCCTGCTGGAGAATAGCGCATGGCGCATTATGCAATTTCTGAACTTCTAATTGTTCTGGCGGCGCTTTGGGGCGCCAAGCGTTTGGTCGGGCAAGACCGCGCGACGGCGGCTTTCGGGCTTTTGTTATTTGGCGCGGCGGCAGCTATTGGCGTCGTGCGTTTCCCTTTCGGCTTAATCGTGCCATGGGCTGATATGCACCGCTTCGCAGGCACGATGGGCGGACTTTTGGGGATGATGGCCTTGGGTCATCAAATCTTGCGGTCTGAAAACCTGCGCCTAACGCCGGGTGTCCATATGGCGTTGGCAGCTTTGGGCTTAGGTTTGGGGGTCGCCATGCCGGAGCTTCGGGTGCCACTATTCCTCGTTTGGTCGTTTGGGTTCATTTGGCTGGCCGCTCGCCATACCCCCAACCGCCAAGCATCGGCTTGGATAAAAGCGGGTGTGGCTGGTTTCATGTTGTTCAATGTCATCGTGTTTCGCCAATCGCCATACCTCGACCCGGCTGTCAGCTGGCACATTTTCCATGCGCTGGTGGCGCTATGGGTGGTCGGGGTGAGCTGGCTTTTGACATCGTCTGAGACGCCCAACGCGGATGTTAAAAAAAGCTAGGCCTCGTCTTTTGTGTTTAAATTGCCTATATAAACAATAGACCTAAAAAGGAATTTGGCGCCATGTTCATTCAAACAGAAGATACTCCTAATCCAGCCACGCTGAAGTTTTTGCCTGGCCGCGAAGTTATGGGTGATAAGCCGCCCGCTGATTTCCCTAACGCAGATGCGGCCGAGGCCTCCCCTTTGGCGGCGGCTTTGTTTGCTATTGAAGATGTGAGCGCTGTGTTTTTTGGCGCTGACTTCATTGCCGTATCGAAATCAGGTGGGGAATGGCAGCATGTAAAAGCGGCTATTCTACAAGCCATTATGGAGCATTTCGTCGCGGAAAAGCCGCTTATGCTGAATGATGTTGCCACGGCCCAAGTTGAAGACGATGGCGAAAATGGCGAAATTATTGCCGCTATTAAGCAAATTCTCGACACGCGGGTTCGCCCTGCTGTCGCGCAAGATGGCGGTGATATTGTGTTTCATGGCTATGAAGATGGCGTCGTGAGCTTGCACATGCGCGGTGCCTGCGCCGGGTGCCCTTCTGCTTCGGCGACGTTGAAGCAGGGCGTGGAAAACCTTCTCAAACATTTTATTCCGTCGGTTACGGAAGTGCGCGCCGTTATTTAAGTCAGGACGTTTTATGAGCGATACCCTAGACAAATCAGGTCTTGATGTGGGGCCGCTTTCTGGCTTTGACGCGGCTGCCACGCATGGCTTTTGATGATGCCTGCCAAATCGTCTGATTCCCCGCTCATTCTCGCGTGCGATACAACGCAAGGCGCTTGTTCCGCCGCGCTCTATCGCGAGACCCTGACCTCAGAACCTAGCGTTCTCGCCAGCGAGCTTTTGCCGATGACCAAAGGCCATGCGGAGGCCTTGATGCCAATGTTGCAACGGGTCTGTAAAACAGCCGGAAAATCCATGCGCGAGATAGACCGCTTGGCCGTAACCAATGGGCCTGGCACTTTTACCGGCGTTCGTGTGGGGCTGGCTGCCATGCGGGGCCTGTCTTTGGCCTTGGCGATTCCGCTAAAAGCCTATGGCACGCTGGAAGTTATGGCGCAGGCCAGTCGCGCGTCCGGCCCTCTCATTGTTGCGGTGGATGCGCGTCGCTCGGTTTTCTATGCGCAAAGTTTTGATGCGCAAAAAACCCCCCTATCCCCCCCTCAGGCCCTCACGGGAGAGCAAGTTCTGGCGCTTGTTAAAGATGGAGATGTAACCCTTCAAGGCAGTGGATTAAGTTTACTGATGTCCGCCGCAAGCAGCCGCTTTTCTGCTGAAAATGCACCTGATTACCCGCAAGCTGAGGTGCTTGGCGCCATGGCAGCGGCTGATTTAGAGTGGCCCGCCTATGACGCTTTGGGGGCCCCGCCCGAACCGCTATATTTGCGGGCGCCGGATGCTACTTTGCCCAACCCAGACAAATTCCCCAGCCGCGCAATCCCAAGCCGCGCAATCCCCAGTCGCGCAATCTCAAGCAGCGCAATCCCAAGTCGCGCAGAGCCGTCGACCGAAACATGAGTTTCGCTATTTCTCCGCTGCAAAACGCGGCTCATCTGGCCGAGCTGCATCAGCAGGCTTTCGATCCGTCGGTTGGGGCGCCATGGAACGAAGCGGCTTTTGCCAAGCTTTTGCGGCAAAGCACAGTGCAGGCTCTTGGCACAGCGGATGGCTTTATTTTATGGCAAAGGGTAGCAGATGAGGCCGAGATTTTAACTTTGGCGGTACACCCCAAGGCGCGTCGCTCCGGCTTGGCGCGAGCCCTTATTCAGCACGCTGTTCGTCAGCAAACCCAAAATGCGGAAAACGTGGCGCGACTGTTTTTGGAAGTGGCACAAGACAATGCGCCCGCCCGCGCGCTTTATGCAGCCTGCGGGTTTCGCGAAACTGGAGTTAGGCCCAATTATTATAAGCGCGAAGATGGAAACCGTGTGGATGGCGTTCTCATGCAGCTGGAAACCCGTTGATAAATTCAGGTAAGGCGAGGAATGGAAGCGTGATTTCTCTGGCTGATTGTGCTACTTAAAACGCCATGACCAAGTCAACGACCTCATCGATGGATATTGAAACGCTTGCTACACAAGCGGGCATGCGCATGACCGATCAGCGTCGGGTGATTGCCAGTGTTTTGTCTCAAGCCGATGACCATCCAGATGTGGAAGAAGTCTACCGACGCGCCTCTGAGCTGGATGCGGGCATCTCCATTGCTACGGTCTATCGTACCGTGCGCCTGTTCGAAGAGGCGGGCATTTTAACTCGCCATGACTTTGGCGATGGCCGCGCGCGTTATGAGCCTGTGGCCGATGACCATCACGACCACCTCATCGATATTCAAACGGGCAAAGTCATTGAATTCACCAATGAAGAGATTGAGCGCTTGCAGGCCGAGGTGGCTAAAAAGCTTGGTTATAAATTGGTCGATCACCGCCTCGAGCTTTACGGCGTGCCGCTCGAGAAGGCGCCCAAGAAATAAGCTAGCCAAGGCCATCAAATGCAGACCTTAAGAATGATAATGCGGGCGATGGCTTTAGGGCTGGCGGTTATGGTTTTTGTGCCGCCCCAAATCCTCGTCCTTATGGCTTCGCATTTGTTTTCTAAGTTGTGGTTTCCTCAGTGCTTGTCGCGCGTGTGGCCGATTATCCCGCTTTTGTTTTTTCGCAGCCTATTGAAGATATTCGGTGTGCGGCTGAAGGTTGCCGGGCCCAAGCCCAAACGGGGCACTTTGGTTGTGGCCAATCATATATCGTGGTTCGATATTTTGGCCATTGGGGCCATTACCCCGCTTTCTTTCATTGCCAAAAGCGATGTAAAAGCCTGGCCGCTTTTGGGTCAGCTCTCCTTATTGCAGCGCACAGTATTTGTCGACCGGCGCCGTGGGCGGCACAATAAAACCGATGGCGACACGCTCACGCAACGATTGATTGGCGGCGATACGATAGTTATTTTTGCCGAGGGCACGAACTCAGATGGCCTTAAAGTTCTGCCGTTTAAATCGACTTTATTTGCGGGGGTTGAGCGGCTTGCAAAATCAGAAGCGCCGCGCGCCGGCGTGCCTGTTCAGGCCATGACGATTGCCTATCGTCGCCTGCATGATATGGCGATGGGGCGGCGGCAACGAATGAGCTATGCGTGGCTTGGTGAAATTGGTTTGGTGTCGCATTTTCTATTTATGTTGGCTTCGGCGCCGATTACCATCGAAGTGATGTTTCACGAACCGCTGCCCGATGAGATGAAAGTCCATAGAAAACAAATGGCCCGCACTTTGCACGCACAAGTGAAAGGCGGGCTAGAGGATATGGCGCGCGGCATTGAAATCCCACGCGCTTGCGATACGTGATCGGCTTGCTTCGCATCTATAAAAGCGCTATGGCCAGAGCATGATGGAAATGGATAAACTCGCGCAAAAAATCGAGGCCGATGGCGCCAATGATAAGTCTTGTTATATCAAGACCTTTGGCTGCCAGATGAATGTCTATGATAGCCAGCGCATGGCCGAAGCTTTGGTGGAGGCGGGGTACCGCGCGGTCGATACACCCGACGACGCGGATATGATAATTTTAAACACCTGCCATATTCGCGAGAGAGCTGCTGAAAAAGTTTATCACGAGCTGGGTCGGTTGCGCCCCTTAAAGCAGCGCAATAGAAACATCGTCATTGGAGTGGCAGGCTGCGTGGCGCAAGCCGAGGGCGCTGAGATTATTTCGCGCGCGCCCATGGTCGATATGGTTTTTGGCCCACAAACGTTTCAGCAATTACCCGCCATGCTCGACGAAGTTACCCAAACCCGTTCGCAAGGCCGCAAAGCCCGATTGGTGCGTACCGAGTTTCCGGCAGCCGAAAAATTTGCCGCCCTTACCCAAGTGCCACGCAAACCCATTACCCGAAGCCCCAGCGCTTATGTGACCGTGCAGGAGGGCTGTGATAAATTTTGCACGTTTTGTGTGGTGCCCTATACGCGCGGCGAAGAAGTCTCGCGCGCGGCGCCTGAGATTATTGCTGAAGCCAAAGGTCTGGCCGAGCAAGGCGTGTGCGAAATCACCCTCTTGGGGCAGAATGTAAACGCTTGGCAAGACCGCGATAGTGGCCAGCGCTTGGCAGGGCTTTTGGATGATTTGGCCGAGATTGAAGGCTTGCATCGCTTGCGCTTTACCACCAGCCATCCGCGGGACATGGATGCCGCGCTGATTGCCGCGCATGGGCAAAACGAAAAATTAATGCCCTATTTGCACCTACCTGTGCAGGCGGGCTCTGACAAAATTTTAAAAGCAATGAACCGCAAACACACAGCGGCCGAATATATTGCCCTATGCAAAGAGTTTCGCGCGGTGCGCCCAGACTTGGCTTTATCGTCTGATTTCATCATCGGGTTTCCTGGCGAGACGGACGAGGACTTTGCCGCCACAATGGCCTTGGTGGAAGAGGTCAATTATGCGCAAAGCTATTCGTTCAAATATTCACCGCGTCCGGGCACTCCGGCAGCGGAGGATGAGAACCAAGTCGATGAGGCGGTAAAGGCGGCGCGCCTGCAAACCATTCAGGGGCTTATTAGCGCTCAACAAACGGCGTTTAACGACGCGCAATTGGGGCGGGTTTTGCCGATATTATTCGATAAGCCATCCAAACATGCGGGCCAAATTACCGGCCGCAGTCCTTACCTACAGCCGGTGCATGTAACGGTGCCGGAAGGGCAAGATGCGGAGGCAGTTTTTGCGGCGGTGCGAGGACGCATTTTGCCGGTTGAAATTACCCGCACGCATAGAAATAGTTTGAGCGGTCAATTCAGCGACGCGCTGTAGCCAAATGTCGCTTCGTTAAGGGCTTGCCAAGTTGATAAAAACTTCTGATACTTGGAAAATATGGTTCACAAAATGATTGAAAAAATAGCATATGTGGTAGGAGCGCGCGCTTGAGCGGTTCTGATAAACGGCCCACAGCCAGCTCTAGTGCTTCGAAGAGCGGGTCTTCGAATAAAAAGTCTAAGCCTTTCGTGCTTCAGTTCGACAACAATCGGCTGTTGCCCGAGCTATACGGCGAGCATGGCAAAAACCTGGCCCGCATTGAGCAGACTTTGGATGTCTCTTTGTCCAACCGTGGCAATCATGTTTCTATTTCTGGCGCCGAAGAAGATTGCACCCGTGCGGCGCAAGTTTTAGGCACGCTCTATCATCATCTCGAGCGCGGCGCCGAAGTGACGGGTGGCGATGTTGATGGCGCCTTGCGTTTGAGCCTAGGGTCAGAGCCCTCCACTCGCGATGGGTCTTTTGCAGATGACAAGACAGCGAAGAACGGCAAGGGCAATGGAAAAGCGGCGCCTGCCCCCCTAACCGGCAAGGCCGCTTTACGAACACAAAAGCGCGAAGTTCTGCCGCGCTCCCCCGCGCAGGCCACTTATATTGACGCTTTATTGAACAGCGAACTGGTGGTTGGCTGTGGCCCTGCGGGAACGGGCAAAACCTATCTGGCCGTGGCGGCCGCGGCCGCTATGTTGGTCGAGGGCAAAGTAGACCGGATTATTTTGTCGCGCCCAGCGGTGGAAGCCGGAGAGAACTTAGGGTTCTTGCCTGGCGATATGCGCGACAAGGTCGACCCTTATTTGCGCCCTCTCTATGATGCGCTTTACGACATGTTGCCGGGCCCACAGGTTATTCGTTCCTTAGAAAGCGGCGAGATTGAAATTGCACCTTTGGCTTTCATGCGCGGGCGCACTTTGGCCAATAGTTTTGTTATTCTCGACGAAAGCCAGAATGCGACGCCGATGCAGATGAAAATGTTTTTGACGCGGATGGGCGAAAACTCTCGCATGGTCATCACCGGAGACCCGAGCCAGGTTGATTTACCTTTTGGCGCCAAGTCTGGCCTGAAAGATGCGCTGGAGATTTTGCCAAAGATTAAAGGCTGCGAGATTATTCACTTTAGTGAAGATGATGTGGTGCGCCATGATATGGTCACACGCATTGTAAAAGCCTATAACAAGCGAGACGGTAAATTGCCGCCGATGCAGAGGCACCCGAAAAAGAACCTGAAAAAGGCCATAGATGAAAAACCAAATGAGCCAGGTGATGACGCAGAATAACGCCGCACCGCCAGCCGATGACGCGGAGCCCGACAGTCCGAGCCTGCCCCAAGGCCTAACCCTAGATTTGGATGTGCGCGACCCGCGCTGGCTTTCGCTCGAGGATGACTTGCGCCAACAAGCGGATTTTATTTGGACGCAGCTCGACCCCAAAACCCCAATGCCAGAAGCGGAAGCTTGCCTTGTTTTGGCCGATGATGCGCAGCTGGCGCAAATGAACCAGAGCTTTCGAAACAAACCGGGCCCGACCAATGTGCTGAGTTTTCCAGCCCTAGATTTCGCCACCCCCGTGCGCTGTGCGCAAGACCTAGCGGCTCTGCCTTTTGCGCTTCTGGGCGATATTGTGATGTCCTATGACCGCGTGCAAGCGGAGGCCCAAGCGCAAGGTAAAACCGAGCCAGCTCATGCACTGCATTTGCTGACCCATGGGCTGTTGCACCTTTTGGGCTATGACCATGAAAACGAGCCGGACGCAAATCTTATGGAAGCTTTGGAAAGCAAGCTGATGCTCGCGGCCGGCTTGCCAAACCCTTATGACGAGCTTGCTCAAGCGGAGACCGAACAATGAGTGCTTCTTCCTCAACCAGCTGGTGGAGATTTTTATTTGGCGGCGGCGAAAGTTCGCTGCGCGAGAGCATTGAAGATGTGTTGGAGGAGACACAAGGCGAGACCGCCGACTTCTCTGATGAAGAACGCCATATGCTAAAAAACCTGCTCGGCTTTCGCGATGTGCGCCTCGACGATGTGATGGTGCCGCGTGCCGATATTGATGCGGTGGAAGCGGATATTCAACTGCGCGATTTGCTGGCTTTATTTGCCGATTGCGGTCATTCGCGCATGCCTGTTTATCGTGAAACGCTCGATCAACCCATTGGCATGGTGCATGTAAAAGATGTGCTGTCTGCCGTACAATCGAGCCTTGGCCAAGATAGCGCGAAAGTAGAAAGCATTGAGCTGACCCCTTTGGTGCGCCCAGTTTTATTTGTGCCGCCTTCCATGCCAGCCATGGAATTGCTGGTAAAAATGCAAGCCACGCGCGGCCATATGGCTTTGGTAATCGATGAATATGGCGGCACGGATGGCTTGGTGACGATTGAAGATTTAATCGAAGAAATCGTCGGCGAGATTGAAGACGAACATGATGAAGAAGAAGAGCTTTTAAAACCCCTGACCGAGGACGGCCATTGGCGCGCGCAGGCAAGACTGCCGCTCAGTGAGCTAGAAAGCGCTTTGGACGTGAGCTTGTCTAGCGTAGAGGGCTACGACGATATGGATACACTCGGCGGTCTGGTTTTTGCCAAGGCGGGACGAGTGCCCGAGCGCGGAGAAATGATTGCTCATGATATGGGCGATGGGCGGGCGCTCGAATTTATCATTCACGATGGCGACGCGCGCCGCATTAAGCAATTGGATATAAGGTTGGTTTCGCGGTCGACGAAGTCTCACCGCGCCCCATCCGGGCAAAAAGGCAAGGCCGGATAGTGCCGCGCTGGCTCTCTTTTTTCGCCGCTCGTTCAAACTGCGCGAGCCTGCTGGCTTTCTGCGCGGCCCGTCCTAAGCGCATCAGCCTGCTGGCGGGGCTCGCCCTTCCTTTGGCGTTCGCGCCGTTTCACATTTTACCGGTATTTTATTTGTCCTATGGGTTGGTGTTCTGGCTGGCTTGGCAGGCGCGCGAAGCCCCCAAACAATTATTCATATTGGGCTGGCTGTTCGGCTTTGGGCAATTTTTCACGGGCCTTTTGTGGATGGGGGAAGCGTTTCTGGTCGAGGCGGAACATTTTCTTTGGGCGCTGCCTTTTGCCGTTACTCTTTTGCCAGCTGGTTTGGCTTTATTTGGCGCTCTTGCGCTTTGGCTATGGGGGAAATTGTTGGCCCGCTTTGCGATGCGGCGTTTGCTGGCCAGCTTATCTTTGGCGCTTTTCTTAATTATGGCGGCCTATTTGCGCAGCACGATATTGACCGGCCTGCCATGGAACCTGCCCGCTATGGGTTGGGCCAGTTGGTTGTATTTGGCGCAAGCGGCCAGCCTTATTGGGGTGCATGGGCTGGGCTTGGTGGCGCTGATAAGCGTTGCGTTTTTATTGGCCGAGCGGGCGTCCTTGCGATGGGTTGCCCTGGGGTTAGGCTGCGTCTTCTTGTTGTTTGGTGCGGCTCGTTTGCATGGCTTGCCGCCTTTGGCGCCGAGCGAGACCCTCATCACCGTGGTGCAGCCCAATATTGCCCAGCGCGAAAAATGGCTGCCAGAAAAACGTGACGATCATATAGAGACGATTTTTAAATTGACCCAATTGGGTTTGAAATATGCGCCGAAAACAGACCTTATCATCTGGCCAGAAACGGCCATTCCAGCCTTAATCGATGAAGGCACAGGGTTTGGCGATCGCTTGCGTGCTGCCCTTCCGGCTAGGGACGCGAACTCAAAAAGGCCGCCCTATATTCTTACCGGTGCGGTGCGGCGCGAACTTGGCTTGTCGCGGTCGAAATTTTATAATAGCGCCATGCTGTGGTCCGGGGATGGCAATTTATTGGCCAAATCGGACAAGCATCATTTGGTGCCATTTGGCGAGTATTTGCCGCTTCAGAGCTGGCTCGAGGCAGTGGGCCTGCAGCAATTGGTTCGCCTGCGCGGCGGCTATGCTTATGGCCCTCCCCACGCTCGGCTGACGGCATCGGGTCTTCCCGTGCTGGCGCCCTTGATTTGTTACGAAGGTATTTTCCCTCATTTATCGGCCAGCCCGAAGGGCGTAGCGCGTCCCGATGCATTGATTAATCTTACCAATGATGGCTGGTTCGGGAATTGGCATGGCCCGCATCAACATATCGCACAAGTGCGCCTGCGGGCCATCGAGCGAGGCCTGCCTTTGGTGCGCAGTGCCAATACGGGTATTTCGGCTGTTTTCGATGCCTATGGCCGTCAGCTCGAGGCTCTGCCTTTAGGCGAAGCTGGCGTCTTTTCCTTGCCTCTACCGAAGGCCTTGGCACCGCCTTTTTACTCGCGTTTTGGGGACACCGTATTTTTCGCTCTCTGGTTTGACTTGGCCGTGGCGATTGTCGTAACGCGACGCCGGTTTCCAGCCGCCGCGCTTTAAGCTTTTCTTAAGATAAAAACAATTGCCCTTGCTCTATCTCTCCGCCATAGTCTTTGGAGGTATCTGCGTCTCAAAAATAATAATAGAGGGGGCAGATTATGCCACGCAAAAAACATCAAGCCGTCGATGCCTTTATCGGCGCGCGGGTTCGTCTTCGTCGACTTATGTTGGGGATGAGCCAAGAGGAGTTGAGCAATCAGCTCGGGGTAACATTCCAGCAAGTTCAAAAATACGAAAAAGGCGTCAATCGCATTTCGGCGAGCCGCCTGTTCGAGCTTTCGCTAGCCTTGGACGTGCCGGTGCAGTTTTTCTTTGATGGATTGGACGAGCCGCTAGACCCTTATCCAGAGGCGGGTCTGGCGGAAGAGCCATTGCTAAATCCCTATCTTGATTTCGTTAGCAGTGGGCCGGGCGTCGAGCTTAATCGGGCTTTTCTTGAAATTTCGGATGATGACTTAAGGCGCCAATTGCTCTCCGTTGTTTCCAACATTGCGCGGGTTAACCGAACGCAAGACTAGCCCCCATGGGAAGCGTCTAGGCGATGTCTGATGTGCCGCACTCGGCAGATAACAGGCTTGACCATTGTTGCCTCGCCTGCCAAATAAAGGCCATTGATTTAAACGTTGAGGATATTGCGATGCGTGCATCTTATGAATTTACTTCCGAATCTGTTTCTGAAGGTCATCCAGATAAAGTCTGTGACCGGATTTCGGACAGTATTTTGGACGCGTTTCTGGCGCGCGACCCGCAAGCCCGCGTCGCCGTTGAAACCCTCACCACGACAAATCTAATCGTTCTGGCTGGCGAAGTTCGCCCCGCAGGATTGGTGTCCAACGAAGAAATGGAAGCGATTGCTCGCGCCGCCGTGAAAGACATCGGCTATGAGCAAGACGGCTTCCATTGGCAAAACGCAGATGTTCAAGTTCACGTGCATGGACAATCGGCGCACATCGCCCAAGGCGTTGATGCCGTCGATGCCGATGGTGCCGATGGTAGCGATAAAGAAGAAGGCGCTGGCGACCAAGGCATTATGTTTGGTTACGCCTGCCGCGAAACCGAAGACCTCATGCCCGCCCCGATTGCCTTTAGCCACCAAATCTTGTCAGACATGGCAGCGGCCAGAAAATCGGGTCGCGTGAAAGGCCTTGGCCCCGACAGCAAAAGCCAGGTTACTTTGGCCTATGAAAATGGCAAGCCCGTGCGGGCCACTTCGGTTGTGGTGTCGACCCAACATGACGAGGGCCTGACCCAAGACGATGTGCGCGCGCTTGTGCGCCCATTTGTTGAAAATGTTTTGCCCGATGGCTGGATGTGCCCGGAAGAGGCTTTTTATGTAAACCCAACCGGCACGTTCGTTATTGGGGGCCCGGATGGCGATGCAGGTCTTACGGGCCGTAAAATTATTGTCGACACTTATGGTGGTGCGGCGCCTCATGGTGGCGGCGCGTTTTCTGGTAAAGACCCGACAAAAGTAGACCGCTCGGCCGCTTATGCGTCGCGTTATCTGGCTAAAAATGTGGTGGCTGCGGGTCTGGCAGAACGATGCACCATTCAGCTGTCTTATGCCATTGGCGTGTCACAGCCTTTGTCGCTCTATGTCGACACACACGGCACTGGACAGGTAGAGGAAGCGGCGCTGGAGAAAGCTCTAGCGAAAGTTATGGATCTGAGCCCGCGCGGCATTCGCGAACATTTAGGTCTCAATAAACCGATTTATGCGCGTACTTCGGCCTATGGCCATTTTGGTCGGAAGCCACAAGATGACGGCGGCTTTTCGTGGGAGCGGACAGATTTGGCCGACGCCATTAAGGGCGCGCTCTAGGCGCCCATGGATGAGCGTCAAAAACCTGCGCCAGATGAGGATGCTTCTGCACAAATGAAACGCGTTGTTTATGGTCGCAGACAAGGCCATAAGCTGCACCCCCGACAAGCCAGATTGGTAGAGGATTTGCTGCCACGCTTGCGTGTGGACGTGCAGGCCGAGAGCTGTCCTGCCGATTGGTTTTCACGTTCTTTCGCGTCTTATGCTTTGGAAATTGGGTTTGGCGGCGGCGAGCATTTGGCTGCACGGGCACGCGCCCACCCCGATATTGGCTTTATTGGCTGCGAGCCCTTTTTGAACGGTGTGGCCAAATTACTTATCGAAATAGACGAAGCCAATAGCGACAATATAGCGGTGCATGATGATGACGCGCGAGATGTTTTGGAAGCCTTGCCAGACCAGTGTCTCGAGCAAGTCTATTTGCTTTACCCTGACCCATGGCATAAGAACCGCCACAATAAGCGCCGGTTTATAAGTCGGCAAAACCTAGACCAAGTGTTTCGCGTTTTGCGCCCAGGTGGGCGGTTTTTGGTTGCCAGTGACATTCCTAACTATATTGATTGGACGCTGAGCCATTTGCGCGCGCAAGGCGGCTTTGCTTGGCACGATGAAGCGGCCGACCGCCAGACAGCCCCGGATGGCTGGCCCGGTACCCGCTATGAAGCCAAAGCCATTCGCGAAGGACGCGTGCCGACCTACCTCGATTTTATCCGCCGTGAGACGCCTCAATCGGGCGCCTTATAGCGAGGGCTTGCGCCAGCTTTCAAAATCGCTATAGTGCTCTCAAATTAAAGCTGCTTTGTGAAAGTGGGATGCTGGAAACGGCCCCGCTTTTTTTAATGCTTAAACGCCATGTTTCGAGGCGGCGATTAGCAAGTCACCAAAGCCTGAGTTTGAAGGAGATGTCATGTCGCAAGACACGGCTCTAGATACGCCGCACTTAAAGGCGCCGGGCCCTGCCCGCCCATTTTTGGAACTGGTTGAGCCAGTTATCGAAAGCCTTGGCTATTCGCTTTTGCGCATTCGCATGACCGGCGATGACGGCCAAGCGGTGTTGCAGATTATGGCCGAGAACGACGAGGCTGGCTTGCGCATTGAGCAATGCGAAGAGATAAGCCGCGCCCTATCTGATGTGATGGATGTCGAAAACCCGATTGCTGGCGCCTATGCGTTGGAGGTTTCTTCGCCAGGTGTGGCGCGGCCTTTAACGCGGCCCGTCGATTTTGAGCGCTGGGTAGGATATGAAGCGAAAGTGGGCTTGCGAGATGCGATTGATGGCCAGCGCCGCTTTCGCGGTGTGGTGCAGGGCTTTGCCGATGGTGAGGCTTTGTTAGAAGTGAAGCTGGCTGGTTTTGAGGCGCCGCAAGTCTTAGGGCTGGCGATACAAAATATTGCCGAGGCGCGTTTGGTGCCAGATGAAGACGCCATAAGTGATGCGTTAAAACAGCAGAAAAAGCCCAAGAAGGGCGATAAAGTTTAAGTAATCAAGTCGCGTCAGATAGACGAGATAAATTAAATTCGGCCCATTTGGGTCAGCCAATTTAGGAGATGAAAATGGCTACAGGTATTAGCGCAAATAAGCTGGAGTTGCTGCAAATTGCCGACGCGGTCGCGCGTGAAAAAGGCATTGAGGTCGAGATTGTTTTATCGGCGATGGCGGATGCCATCGAGAAAGCGGCGAAGGCACGCTATGGTCAGGAAAACGACATTCGGGTGGATATTGACCCGAAGACCGGTGAGACCAAATTGCTGCGCGCCGTGCAAGTGGTTGAGTTGGTAGAAAATGACGATACGCAAATCTCGCTTCCTGTCGCTCAGCGCGATAATCCAGAAGCCAAGATTGGCGATGAGGTTATCGACGAATTGCCACCCGTTGAATTTGGCCGCATCGCCACCCAAGCCGCCAAGCAAGTGATTGTGCAACGGGTGCGCGAAGCCGAACGCGAGCGTCAATTTGAAGAGTTTAAAGATCGCGTTGGCGAGATCATCAATGGTCTGGTGAAACGCGTCGAATACGGCAATGTGGTGATGGACTTGGGCCGTGGCGAAGCGGTTGTGCGTCGCGATAATCTTATCCCGCGCGAAGTCTTCCGCCCCGGCGATCGTATCCGCGCTTACATTCAAAACGTGCGCCGCGAACAGCGTGGCCCACAGATTATCCTGTCTCGTACGGACCCGGCTTTCATGTCGAAATTGTTCATGCAAGAAGTGCCAGAAATCTATGACGGCGTCATCGAAGTGCGTGCCGTGGCGCGCGATGCGGGTAGCCGAGCTAAAATTGGCGTTATTTCCAATGACCCAGGCATCGACCCTGTGGGCGCTTGTGTGGGTATGCGCGGTAGCCGTGTGCAGGCTGTGGTTAATGAACTGCAAGGCGAGAAAGTGGATATTATTCCTTGGTCGCCAGACCCAGCCGCTTTCATTGTGAACGCTTTGGCACCCGCCGAAGTAACCAAAGTGGTGCTTGATGAAGATGTGCAGCGCATTGAAGTTGTGGTGCCAGATGAGCAGCTGAGCTTGGCTATTGGTCGTCGTGGCCAAAACGTGCGCCTTGCCTCTCAGCTCACCGGTTGGGACATCGACATTATGACCGAAGCGCAAGAGAGCGAGCGTCGTCAGGCAGAATTTGCGGAACGCACCGCCTTGTTCATGGGCGCTTTGGATGTCGATGAGATGATTGCACAATTGCTAGCGTCGGAAGGTTTCTCGAGCGTTGAAGAAGTGGCCTATGTGCCGGCCGAAGAGATTACTTATATTGAGGGCTTTGACGAGGAAACGGCAGAAGAAATTCAAAACCGTGCCCGCGATCACTTAGACCGCGAGAATGAGAAGCTAGATGCGCAGCGCAAAGAAATGGGTGTTGCCGATGATTTGGCGGCCATGGAAGGCATGACACCAGCGATGTTGGTTCGCTTTGGCGAGAACGACATTAAGTCGTTGGAAGATTTTGCTGGCTGTGTGACCGATGATTTGACCGGTTGGTTTGAAACGGTCGAGCGTCGTCGTGTGCGCCAAGAAGGTATTCTGGATGGCTTTGATGTTTCGCCAGAAGAAGCCGAGGGCTTGATTATGTCGGCTCGCGTTTTGGCGGGTTGGATTACCCAAGAAGAGCTGGACCAGCAGCGCGCCGAAGAAGCGGCACGTGTGGCGGCGGAATTGGCGGCTGAGCAGGAAGCGGAAAACCCGACCCCTGCAGCAGAAGCCGAGCTTCCCGATCCTTTTGCTCCCGTACCAGACGCTTCGGCGCCGAGTGCGGAATAAGGCTTGAGCTGAGATTATGGGGGGGCTTCAAACCTGCCAGATAAGTGGCAAAGAAGCCGAGGGCGCGGATATGCTGCGCTTTGTTATCTCGCCAGATGGTGAGCTGACCCCTGACTTAGGGCAAAAACTGCCCGGCGAGAGCATTTGGCTAGCCAATCAGCGCGATCTTGTGGCGCCCTTGGTGGCTAAATTTGCAAATAAGGCTGCCGATGTAGAGGCCGCAGCCCCCGAAAGCCTAGAAATTAGGCTGGAGAGACTGATGCGCCAACAGGCTCACGGCATTTTGGGGCTGATGCGCAAGTCGGGGGCGGTGGTGATGGGCTTCATGAAAGTGGAGGCCGCACTCAAGAGGGGTCGGATTGTGTTGCTGTTTGCAGCGCATGATGGTGCCGAGAATGGTCGTCAGGCATTGGCTCAAAAAGCCCGTGTGGGAAATACGAGAATATGCGATTTATTTAGCGCAGAAGAATTGGGCATGGCCTTTGGCCGTGAAAATGTGATACATGCAGGGCTTACCGATGCACGTTGGTTGTCCCGTATCGATAAAGAAACCGTGCGGCTGGCGACTTTTTTGGGCGACCAAGTGAGCATGGATAGGAGTGAGAGCGAATGAGCGACGCGAAAACAGGTGATGATGCCTCCACAGGGGATGCCCCTCAAGATGGCGAAGCCAAACGCGGCAAGACCATGTCTTTGAAGCGGACAGTGGAAAGCGGGCAAGTGCGCCAAAGCTTTTCGCATGGCCGCTCGAAATCTGTATTGGTTGAAAAACGCCGGAAACGCGTAGTTAAACCTGGGCAAGAAGAAGCCCAAGTGGCAGCTCCAGCAGAAGCTCCGGCCGCTCCAGCAGCGCCAACACCAGCGGCGCCGAAGGCACCCGCTATGCCAGAGGGTCTGTCAAAAGCCGAACAAGACAAGCGCCTTGCGGCTGTTGCGGAAGCTAAAATCCGCGCTGTGGAAGAAGCCAAGCAAGCCGAAATTGATAATAAACGACGCGCCGAGGAAGATGAAAAGCGTGCCGAAGAGCGTGCGGCGTTGGATGCGGAAGCCGTCAAACAGGCCGAAGTCAATTCTCGCAAAGCCAAAAAAGGCGATGTTGTTGACCCTGTCGATGCGCCGCCAGCGGAACCCGCTTTGGTACCTCGCGCTGTGAAACAAGCCCCGGCCGCTGCGAGCGCCGACGACAAAAAGCGTGCGGAAGAAAAACGCCGCACGACAACCCCCGATAAACGGGTCGGCGAACGTCGTCGTCGGACTGGCAAGCTAACCATTAATGACGCGCTGAACGATGAAGAGCGGGTTCGCTCGCTAGCGTCTATGCGGCGCCGCCGCGAGCGCGAAAAACGCCAAGCCAATAATGCGGGGGAAGGCGAAAAAGTAGCTCGCATGGTGCAATTGCCAGACACAATTAGCATTCAAGAGCTTGCGAACCGTATGGCAGAGCGCGCCGTGGATGTGATTAAAGTGCTTATGCAACAAGGCATGATGGCACAAATTAATGATGTGATTGACGCGGACACAGCGCAAATCGTGGCCGAAGACTTGGGTCACCAAGTCAAACGGGTATCGGAAAGCGATGTCGAAGATTCGATTGTCACCGCCGATGATGACGATGAAGATAAGACATCTCGTCCGCCGGTGGTTACCGTGATGGGTCACGTTGACCATGGTAAAACGTCGCTATTGGATGCGCTTCGTAAAGCCAAAGTGGCCGATGGCGAAGCTGGCGGCATTACCCAGCATATTGGTGCCTATCAAACGCAAACCGAGGCTGGCGAAACCCTTACCTTTATCGACACACCTGGCCATGCAGCTTTTACTGCCATGCGTGCGCGCGGCGCCAAAGTAACCGATTTGGTTATTCTTGTGGTGGCTGGTGACGATGGCGTTATGCCACAAACCGTGGAAGCGATTAACCATGCTAAGGCGGCGGAAGCGCCGATGATTGTGGCCATTAATAAAATGGACAAGCCAGAATCGGATGCCAATCGCGTAAAAAACGATTTGCTGCAGCATGAAATTATTTCCGAGGAAATGGGCGGCGATACACAAATGATCGAAGTCTCGGCGCAAACCGGCGACGGCCTTGATAATCTGCTGGAAGCGGTGGCTCTACAAGCCGAGCTGATGGAGCTAAAAGCCAAAGCCGATCGCGCTGCCGAAGGCATTGTGATTGAGGCCAAACTCGACAAAGGTCGTGGTGCGGTGGCAACGGTTCTGGTTCAACGCGGCACCTTGAATGTTGGTGATATTTTTGTGGTGGGTCAAGAATCGGGTCGCGTTCGCGCGCTCATTGATGACAAAGGCCAACAGATTAAAACCGCGGGGCCTTCGTCTCCGGTTGAAGTTTTGGGCGCTGGCGGCGTTCCGGGTGCGGGGGAAATTTTCACCGTGGTCGAAAACGAAGCCGATGCGCGCGAAGTAGCTGAATACCGTGCTCGTAAGGCCCGTCAGCAATCTAGTGATATTGCGCCTCGCGCCGCATCTTTGGATCAGATGATGAGCCAATTGGAAACGGCCGAACGGGCTGAAATTGCCATTGTCGTGAAAGGCGATGTGCAAGGCTCGGTCGAAGCTATTTCGCAAGCCGCTGTGAAACTTGGCACCGATGAAGTCTCGGCGCGGGTTATTCATACCGGCGTTGGCGGCATCACCGAAAGTGACATTACTTTGGCGGCGGCTTCGGGCGCCGTGGTGTTTGGCTTTAACACGCGGGCCAATGGTCAAGCGCGCAATATGGCCGAGGCCGAAGGCATTGAAATTCGCTATTACAATGTGATTTACGATTTGGTGGACGATTTGAAAGCCGCTATGGCGGGCATGTTGTCGCCTGAATTGCGCGAGACGGCTTTGGGCACAGCCGAGGTCTTGGAAGTGTTTAAAGTCGGCAAAGCAGACAAAGCCGCTGGTGGTTTGGTGGGTACGGGCCTTGTGCGCCGTGGCGCCAAAGTACGCCTCATCCGCGATGATATCGTTATTCACGAAGGCGAATTGTCTTCGCTGCGCCGCTTTAAAGACGAAGTCAAAGAGGTTCAGTCGGGCCAAGAATGCGGCATGGCTTTTGAGAATTACAAAGACTTGAAGCCTGGAGACACCATCGAGTGCTATGAAGTCGAAGAAATCGCTCGCACGCTCGATAGCTAAGCGAAAGCTTTACAGATATGGCTGAAAAAAAGAACATCGCCGGCAAACCCCCCTCGCAGCGTCAATTGCGGGTTGGGGAGATGCTGCGCCATCGTTTGAGCGAGGTGCTGCACGCGGCAGATTTTGAAGCCAAAGTTTTGAAAAAAGCCAATATCACCGTGACCGAAGTTCGCATCAGTCCAGACCTGCGCCATGCGACCGCCTATATTATGCCTTTGGGCGGCGAGCATGTTGAGAAAATCGTGACTTTGCTAAACGATGAAGTACCACGGCTTAAAAAAATCTCTATGTCTGGACTGCATTTGAAATATACCCCTGACTTTAAATTTGCCGCCGACAAGAGTTTCGACCAAGCGGCGGCCATGGATGAGCTTTTGGCCTCAGAAGTGGTGGCCGGCGATATCGCAGATTTAGAAACGCCGGAAGGCGCTTAAGCACTTTTAAATAAGAGAGGCTGCGATTTGGCACGACGCAAAAAAGGCCGGAAACTTTCAGGCTGGATTAATTTAGACAAACCCTATGAACTCGGCTCCACGCCCGCCGTCTCGCGGGTGCGTTGGTTGTTTCATGCCCAAAAAGCGGGCCACGCGGGCACGCTTGACCCTTTGGCAACGGGTGTTTTGCCGATTGCTTTGGGCGAGGCCACTAAAACCGTCTCCTTCATGCAAGATGCAGCGAAAACCTATCGCGTCAGCGTTGGGCTTGGCGTCTCTACCACCACGGATGACATGGAGGGAGAGCCGCTGGAAACTAGCGAGCATCGCCCTGAAACGGCGGAAATTAAAGCCGCTTTGGCCTCTTTTACGGGCGATATTCAGCAGGTACCGCCGCAATTTTCGGCCATTCGCAAAGATGGCGTTCGCGCTTATACCAAAGCGCGCGCGGGCGAGACTGTGGAGCTGGAAGCGCGCAGCGTGCGGATTGATCATATTCGGTTTTTGCGCCGCGTCGATGCCGACCATTTCACGCTCGAGGTAGACTGTGGCAAAGGCGTCTATATTCGCTCTTTGGCCCGCGATTTGGCTTTGCAACTTGGCACCCGTGGGTATGTCACCAAATTGCGCCGAACGCGGGTTGGCCCATTTGATGAAAAATCTGCTTTAGGGCTGGATAAATTAACTAATTTGGGCCATAGTTCGCCCGATTTGGCGGCTCTGGATGCTTGCTTGTTACCTCTTACGACCGCGCTGGACGACATCCCGGCGCTGGCCATTAGCGGTGACGAGGCATCCCGCATAAAGCAGGGGCAAGCTATATCACCGCAAGGGTTGGCGTTTACGGGGCCGGTGCTTCTCACATATGAGGAGCTTCCTGTCGCCATTGCTGACCAAGACGGGGAAACCCTGAAGCCCGTGCGGGTGTTTAACCTCTAGAACCCAAAAGGTTCGTCTCAAGACCGAGAGGTCTTTTATAAAGGAGAAGGTGATGTCGATTACTGCCGAGCGCAAAGATGCGCTAATTAAAGAATATGCAACCGCCGCTGGTGACACTGGGTCGCCAGAAGTACAAGTTGCCATTCTGTCTGAACGCATTTCCAATCTAACGGAACATTTTCAAACCCACGCCAAGGATAATCATTCGCGTCGCGGCCTGTTGAAAATGGTTAGCCAACGCCGTCGTTTGCTTGACTATGTCAAGGGTCGCGATGTTGAGCGCTATAAAAGCCTCATTGAGCGTCTGGGCTTGCGTCGTTAGTTTGCGTTAATTTAAAAGCCGGCCTTAAAGTTAGAGGCCGGCTTTTCATTTCTGTCATGAAGGCCTGACAGACCTTTTTCTGACATGAGGTCAGAAAAAGCAGAGGAAAGAGAACCGGTCTTTTGTTCTAGGTTCTCGATTGAAGCTGCTCCTTTCAAGGGAAAGGGGCTTTGGCAAACTGAGCTGAGATAAAGCCATTTGCCGTGATAGGAAGAACGTATGTTTAATATTACTCGTGAAGAAATTGAATGGGGTGGGCGCACGCTGACCCTCGAAACTGGCCGTGTGGCCCGTCAGGCTGACGGCGCTGTTTTGGCTACTTATGGAGAAACCTCAGTGCTGGCCACTGTGGTTGGAGATCGCAGCCCGAAACCGGGTCTCGACTTTTTCCCTCTTACTGTGAATTACCAAGAAAAAGCCTATGCCGCTGGTAAAGTACCAGGTGGCTATTTTAAGCGCGAAGGTCGTCCAAGCGAAAAAGAGACCCTGATTTGTCGTCTCATTGACCGCCCCATCCGCCCGCTTTTTGTGAAAGGCTTTAAAAACGAAACCCAAGTTATCGCCACTGTGATGAGCCATGACCTTGAAAACGACGCCGATATTGTTGCCATGGTAGCTGTATCTGCGGCGCTAACCATTTCGGGCCTGCCGTTCCAAGGCCCAATTGGCGCTGCGCGCGTTGGCCTTATTGATGGCGAATATGTCCTCAACCCAACTTTGGATCAAATGGGCGATACCTCGCTCGATCTTATCGTTGCGGGTACCGATGACGCCGTCTTGATGGTGGAATCACAAGCCGACGAATTGGCAGAAGACGTGATGCTCGGGGCTGTGATGTTTGGTCATCGTGAGTTCCAGCCGGTTATCGATGCGTGTATTCGTATGGGTGAGAAAGCGGCCAAAGCGCCTCGTGATGTGGTTATTCCAGACGATAGCGCCTTGAAAGCCAGCGTTGCGAGCCTTGCTAAAGACGGCCTTGTTGCGGCCTATGGCGAAGCGGACAAGCAAGTGCGTCAAAGCGCGATTGCTGCGTTGAAAGACACAGTCTATGCCGATTTGGTGGCTGCCGATGCAAGCGCCGATGAGCGCAATGCTGTCTCGGGCGCGTTTAAATCTTTGGAAAGCGATATCGTCCGTGGCGATATCTTGGACACAGAAAAACGTATTGATGGTCGCGGTCTTGCCGATGTGCGCGCGATTGTTTCCGAAGCTGGCATTTTGCCTCGCACACATGGCTCTGCCTTGTTCACACGCGGGGAAACACAAGCCCTCGTCGTGGCTACTTTGGGCACCGGCGATGATGAACAATTTGTGGATGCGCTGGAAGGCACCTACCGCGAAAACTTCATGCTGCATTACAACTTCCCGCCTTACTCGGTTGGTGAAACCGGACGCGTTGGCTTTACGGGCCGTCGCGAAATTGGTCATGGCAAGCTCGCTTGGCGCGCTTTGAAAGCCATGTTGCCAAGCAAGGAAGAGTTTCCTTACACCTTGCGTTTGGTGTCTGAAGTGACAGAAAGCAATGGCTCGTCTTCGATGGCGACCGTTTGTGGTGCGTCGCTGGCGATGATGGATGCGGGTGTTCCGTTGAAAAAACCAGTGGCGGGTATTGCTATGGGTCTGATTAAAGAAGGCGAGCGCTTCGCGGTTCTTTCAGACATCCTCGGCGATGAAGATCATTTGGGTGATATGGACTTTAAAGTGGCAGGTACCAAAGATGGTATTACGTCGCTGCAAATGGACATTAAAATCACCGGCATTACCGAAGAGATTATGCAAGTTGCCCTCGACCAAGCCAAGGGCGGGCGTACGCATATTCTCGACGAAATGTCGAAATCTCTGACCGAAGCTCGCGAAGAGATGGGTGAATATGCGCCGAAGATTGAAACCATTCAGGTGCCACAAGATAAAATCCGTGAAGTGATCGGTACCGGCGGTAAGGTCATTCGCGAGATTGTGGAAACTTCGGGTGCGAAGATTGATATTGGCGATGACGGCCTGATTAAAGTGGCATCTGCGGATGCGGCGGCTATCAAGTCAGCCCTCGACCAAATTCATTCCATCGTAGCGGAGCCAGAAGAAGGCGTTATCTATGAAGGCACAGTTGTAAAAACTATGGACTTCGGCGCTTTTGTAAACTTCTTTGGCAAGCGCGATGGTCTGGTGCATATTTCGCAACTGGCCGAGAAACGCGTCGAGAACACAACGGATGTTGTTAAAGAAGGCGACACCGTGAAAGTGAAATTGATGGGCTTTGACGATCGCGGCAAAGTTCGCTTGTCGATGAAAGTTGTCGATCAAGAGACGGGTGAAGACCTGGAAAACAAAGACGCTGAATAAGCGCATTTGTTTTAGCGTAAAAAGAAACCGCCGCGAGGAAACCCTCGCGGCGGTTTTTCTTTATTCAAAGTAAGCAATCGCGGTTAAACGCGTTTCATCACCAGCGTGCCATTGGTGCCGCCAAAGCCAAACGAATTGGACATCACGCAGTTCAGCTTCACGCCGTCCCGACGTTGGGTCACAATCGGCATGTCAGCGAAATCAGGGTCTAATTCGGTAATATGCGCCGAACCCACAATGAAATCATGTTCCATCATCAGCAGAGAATAAATCGCTTCTTGCACGCCGGCCGCGCCAAGCGAATGGCCGGACAAAGATTTGGTGGCCGAAATCGGCGGGCAATCTGCGCCGAAGACTTCGCGCAAGGCTTCAATTTCTTTCGTGTCCCCGACCGGCGTTGAGGTGGCATGGGGGTTGATGTAATCCACGGGGCAATCGAGGTCTTGCATCGCCATTTGCATGCAGCGCACAGCGCCCTCCCCAGAGGGTTGCACCATGTCATAGCCGTCAGAGGTTGCGCCATAGCCTACAATTTCTGCATAGATTTTCGCGCCGCGTTTTTTCGCATGTTCCATTTCTTCGAGAACCACAACACCCGCGCCACCTGCAATCACGAAACCGTCGCGCGATTTATCATAGGCGCGGCTGGCAGTGGCAGGCGTGTCATTATGTTTGGAGCTCATGGCGCCCATGGCATCGAAGAGAACCGAGAGGGCCCAGTCCAGCTCTTCGCCGCCGCCGGCGAACATCACATCTTGTTTGCCCCATTGAATCATTTCCGTCGCATTGCCGATGCAATGGGTGGAGGTGGCGCAAGCCGACGAGATGGAATAATTGACGCCCTTAATGCCAAAAGGTGTGGCCAGCGTCGCAGAATTGGTTGAGCTCATGGCTTTCGGCACTGCAAAAGGGCCTACCCGTTTGGGGCTGGAATTGCGCGCGGTATCTGTGGCGGCAATCAAGGCTTTGGTGCTGGGGCCGCCCGAGCCCATAATCAGGCCGGTACGGGGGTTTTGGATGGTGGCTTCTTCGAGGCCTGCATCCGCAATGGCTTGCTGCATGGCAACATAGTTCCACGCCGCGCCGTCGCCCATAAAGCGGCGAACGCGTTTTTCGACCGCTTCTTCAATGTTCAATGTTGGCTGACCCGCGATTTGCGAGCGAAAGCCCATTTCCGCGAAGCTCGCCATAGCGGAAATGCCAGAGCGGCCCTCTTTTAAAGAGGCGGTAACTTCTTGGGCATTATTGCCAAGGCTCGAGACAATGCCAATTCCAGTGATAACAACACGGCGCATAATTTATTCCTATTCAGTCAAAATACGTAAGTCAAAATACGTTTATGAAACCGCGAGGTTACATTTGTTCTGGGGTGAAAAGCCCGACGCGCAAGCCCTCAGCCGTATAGATTAATTTATCATCGGCGAGCAGGCGTGCTTCGCCAATTCCCATCGTCAAGCGCCCGGTCATGACCCGCTTCAGGTCAACTTCATAGCGCACCAATTTAACATCTGGCATCACTTGGCCGGTAAACTTTACGCCGCCCGCGCCCAGGGCCCGTCCGCGCCCGGGGTTTCCAAGCCAGCCTAAGTGGAAGCCAATAAGCTGCCACATGGCATCAAGGCCAAGGCAGCCCGGCATAACCGGGTCGGTTTTAAAGTGGCAGTCGAAGAACCATAGGTCGGGTTTTACGTCCAGCTCGGCTTTAATCTCGCCTTTGCCATGCGCACCGCCCTCATCTGAAATATGCGTGATACGATCAAACATTAGCATCGGGGGCGAGGGTAGACGGGCATTGCCGTCGCCAAATAGGTCGCCATTGGCACAGGCAATCAACTCATCATACGAATAAGAACTTTGTCTCGACATGCTTCATCTCCCTAAAATAGCGTATGAAAACTATCACCTTTTGGGGGTGACTCCTACTGCTAAACGATACTCCGATAAGGCCATGGGAGAGCTTGGCGGGTGGCACCCCCCCAAGCCGCTTGACAGTTTGAGGGCTTCTCTCTATTTCCTAGAATGATTTTAAAAAACAACATTAGGGTCAAAAATGGACGATACGATTGCAAAGAGAGGCGGGCCTATAGCGCGTGCCGCTCAATTGAAGGCCGCGGGCTTGCGCACCACGCGTCCGCGCTTAGCTTTGGCCGATTTGCTATTTGCCAAAGGCGATCGTCATGTCACGGCCGACCAGCTATATAGCGAGGCGCAGGCCGCTGGTTTGAGCATCAGCCAAGCCACGATATACAATACGCTGAATCAATTCCAAGAAGCGGGCCTCTTGCGCGAAGTGCAAGTCGACCCGTCGCGCAGTTATTTTGATACCAATACATCCGAGCATCACCACTTCTATGTCGAAGCGGAAGGTCGCCTGATGGATATTGAGAAACACGCTATTTCGATTAACCGTTTGCCAGAAAGCCCGGAAGGTTTTTGTGTGGCGGGTGTCGATATTGTTATTCGCCTTACCAAATAGTCTTCTCTGCGAAAACAAATTTGGATATTTAGTCGTTAAACTCGAATCGGTAGACGCCCCAAAGCATGTCGCGCTGCACCCAACCTTCGTGGCCGCCCAGATCTATTTCGCACCAATCGCCTTCACATTCTTCTAGTCGGCCAATGGCGCCAGATTGGCCGAGCGCAACAACGCCTGAGCCTATGTCGGGGCGTTGGCGTAAAATCAGGGCATTGGCCGCTTGGCGCAACATCACCGTTCGGTTGCCGCGCAACAGGCGGGCATGCATCCAGCCCTCGCTGCCTTCATGGTCGCGCACTTGGCGCCATTGACCGTATTCGGCAATAATTTCTAGCGGCAGCCCGCGGCGTTGATATTGGAATAAAAGCGGATAGTCTTCGCCGGGCCCACGCCGCATGTTGGCTTCAGATTTGCTGACCGAAACAAAGCGCGGCAAAGGCAGGCCGCTATCGCCCAATGGCCTGGTATCGCGGCTGTCTTGTGCCGAAATAGAAAAGGGCACCAAGCTCCCAACGCTGATTAAAAAAACAAGGCCCAGACTAAGGCGAACGATCCACAAACGACTCATTTCTCTTGATACAAATAACTGTCTCAATCAGCAAGCCAGATTATCGCGTCGGCTGGCGGCTCGTCCCATTGTTGGGGTTATGTGGATCCCACGCCAGCTTCACCGTGCGGGCTTTTGCGGATAAAGCATCATAGATCATCAGCCGCCCCGCCAAACTTTCGCCAGCGCCGGTAATTTCCTTGATGACTTCCACCGCTTGCAAACTGCCAATAATACCCGTCAAAGCGCCCAAAACGCCCGTGGTCGCACAATCTTCTTCTAAATCGGGCGCTTCCGGTACCAGAGAGCGATAACATGCCAAAGGCTTGCCTTGCTCGTCCTTGAGCCACGCCTTAAACGTGGCCACTTGCCCGTCAAACCGACCGACAGCGCCGGATACCAATATGGTTTGCGTGGCGAAACACGCATCATTCACCACGAACCGCGTGGCAAAATTATCACACGTATCGACCACCACATCATAGTCGGCGAATAGTTTGGCGGCATTGTCGGCAGACACTTTGTTTTGCATCGGTTTTACATCGGCATGGGGATTAAGGGCGCGCAAAGCTCTGGCTGCCACCTCGACTTTGGGTTGGCCGATGTCTTTATCGGTGAATAAAACTTGGCGCTGCAAATTAGATAGCGCCACCACATCGTCATCGATGAGCGCCAAAGTGCCGACGCCAGCGGCCGCCAGATATTGCGCGACCGGATGGCCCAAGCCGCCCATTCCCACGATAAGCACACGCGCAGCCTTTAGTTTTTGCTGTCCCGCGCCACCTATTTCATGCAGCAGAATATGACGCTGATAGCGCTCAATCTCGCTATCGCTCAGCATTATGTCTACAGGCCCTCAAACAGGGCGGTGGAGAGATAGCGCTCGGCAAAACTTGGCAAAATCACGACGATGTTTTTGCCAGCCATATCGGCTCGACTGCCTACTTCTAGGGCCGCCGCAATGGCCGCGCCAGAGCTAATGCCGCCCGGCACACCCTCAAGGCGAGCCAATTGGCGTGCCGTTTCAAAAGCGGTTTCATTGCCAATGGTCACAATCTCATCGGCCCATTCTTGCTCCATATTGCCGGGCACAAAGCCAGCGCCAATGCCCTGAATTTTATGGGGCCCGCCGTTGCCACCGGAAAGCACGGGGCTGTCTTCGGGTTCGACCGCAATCATTTTGAGGCCCGCCTTGCGCGGCTTCAGTACCGAGCCAATGCCGGTAAAGGTGCCGCCCGTACCCACACCGGCGATGACCACGTCGACGCTACCTTGCGTGTCGTTCCAAATTTCTTCGGCTGTGGTGGCGCGGTGAATGGCGGGATTGGCGGGATTGTTGAATTGTTGTGGCATCACCCAGCCGTCGTTTTCGGCAAGCAGTTCTTCCGCGCGGCCAATCGCGCCTTTCATGCCTTTTTCGGCCGGCGTTAAATCCAGCTCGGCCCCCAGCAGCAATAACATTTTGCGACGCTCTATCGACATGCTTTCGGGCATGCATAAAACCAACCGATAGCCTTTCGCCGCACAAGCAAAGGCCAGCGCGATGCCCGTATTGCCAGAGGTCGGCTCGACAATCACGCTGTCGGGTTTTATCTCGCCGCTGGCTTCTAGCGCTTCAATCATCGCCACGCCAATGCGGTCTTTGACGCTGGCAATTGGGTTAAAAAACTCCAGCTTGGCCAGAATATTAGCCTGGCAGCCGTGTTCGGCAGCGATACGGCGAAGCTGCACAATCGGGGTATTGCCGACGGTTTCGGTAATCGACGAATAGACTTTTCCACGTCCGATTTGGGGCTTTTGGTTTTGTGTCTCGCTCATGTCTCTCTCCCGTTAAATGGTGAAATTTCCAACGTCTTGTTGTTGGTTTTCTGAATTATGGCATAGGTCAGCAATGCTGGTGTCCCCCACGGCTTGCCCGAGCGCGGTTTGCAGTTGGGCGTGAAACGGCTCAACAATATCGCGGCATAAATCCGAGCGCGAGTTAATCCCATCGGTTTCTTTGTCCAAAGCCTCGATGACTTCAAAAATTTCTCGCACGCTGATACGTCGTCGCTCGCGCGCCAAACGATAGCCACCTCTTGGGCCCCGCACGCCGCGCAGAATATTGGCTTTCACCAGAGCTTGCATAATTTGTTCGAGATAGCGTTGCGGCACGCCTTGGCGCTCGGTTATCTCGCGCGCCTGCACGGGGTTGGGGCGCGCATGAAGGGCGACGTCCAACACGGCCTCGAGAGCCATCAAAGATTTGCGCGATAATTGAATCATGCAGACCCCTTTTTGTCGCCAGCGGGGGCGTCTGTTTTATCGCCAGCGGGGGCATCTGTGCCGGTCGAACCAAAGCCGCCGCTGCCGCGTGCCGTGTCCTCCAATGTATCGACCTCAACCAAGGTCGCTTGCACGACGGGGGCGATAATCATTTGTGCGATGCGCATATTGCGCTCGATACTAAAATCTTCCTGGCCCAAGTTGATCAGGATAATTTTCACTTCACCGCGATAATCACTATCAATTGTGCCAGGCGTATTGAGCACAGTAAGGCCATGTTTGGCCGCCAATCCAGAACGTGGCCGCACTTGGGCTTCAAAACCTTTCGGCATAGCCATAGATAATCCTGTGGGCACCATGGCTTGTTGGCCTGGCCGCAAAACCATCGGCTCGCCTTGGGGCAAAGCCGCGCGCAAGTCCATACCCGCTGCTTCGTCGGTTTCATAGGCTGGCAGCTCAAGGCCTTTGGCGTGGTCTAGAACTTTAATATCAATGCGCGGGCTCATTGGGTTTCCTTTAAAATATCTTCTCTATTTCGATATGGTTTCGCGGTTCTAAGCTTTTTCAGCAGCGTCAAAATGCGCCGCAATATGGTTGGCCAATGTTTTGGCTGTCTCGGTTTTGCTCATCTGGCCAAAGTCTTCGGTTTTATTTTGGCTAACCAGCGTGGCAGCATTTTCGTCGCCGCCCATCACGCCACCTTGAATGCCGCTATCGAGGGCTACATTATTGGCGACAATCCAATCGCAGTTTTTGCGGGCCAATTTATCGCGCGCAAAGGCCTCTATATTATGGGTCTCGGCGGCGAAGCCAATGAGCAGGTTCGGCTTTTGCTCTGACGCGCCGAGACTCGCCAGAATATCGCGGTTTTCGCGCAAGGCTAATTCGGGCAGGCCTGTTTCGGTTTTCTTGAGTTTCTGCTCGGCGCAAAACTCGGGGCGCCAGTCGGCCACGGCGGCCGTCATCACACCAATGTCTACTGGCAAGAGCGCGTGGCAGGCTTCATACATTTGCTCGGCTGTTTCCAAACGGTGCATATGCACGCCCTGGATATCGCCCAAAGCGGTGGGGCCGGAAACCAAATGTACTTCAGCGCCCATGGCGGCCAAAGCTTCAGCAATCGCATAGCCTTGTTTGCCAGACGAGCGATTGGCGATATAGCGCACGGGGTCTATTGGCTCATGGGTGGGGCCGGCGGTTACCAAAACCTTCTTGCCGTTAAGCGGTCGGCTGGGGGCGTCTTGCAATAAGTTGGCGGCGCATGACGCAATCTCGCTCGGCTCGCTCATCCGTCCAAGGCCAAACTCGCCACAAGCCATGTCGCCTTCTTCGGGGCCGACAAAATGCAGGCCGTCTTGTGTCAATTGCGCCAAATTGCGCTGCGTGGCGGCGTGTTCCCACATCCGCACATTCATCGCTGGCGCCAGCATCACGGGCTTATCTGTGGCCAATAAAGTAGTCGAGGCCAAATCATTGGCAATGCCTTGCGCGGCTTTAGCCATAAGGTCTGCAGTGGCGGGGGCGACCAAAATAAGGTCGGCATCGCGCGATAATTGGATGTGGCCCATCTCGGCCTCATCGGTTAAGTCGAATAGGTTTTCATAGACTTTGTCGCCAGATACGGAGGCGAGAGATAAAGGCGAGACAAATTGCTCGGCCGCTTTGGTAAGCAGGCAGCGCACGGCCAGACCTTGGGCGCGCAATTGGCGGACCAAATCTGGGGCTTTATAGGCAGCAATGCCGCCGCCAATAATTAAGAGAACGCGCTTCATACAAGCCTTTCTTTTCGACAATGGACGATACTCTAGCGTCTAAAGCCGTAATCTCCAAAAAAAATATGTAAATAAAAATAAACCCCAAATGAGCTTTATCAGATGATTATAAAATACCCGTAAGCGCCATCGCCAAGGCACCGAGAGAGGCGGCCAAGGCGGCGATTCCAAGCCCGCGAGCCAGCTTGTCGGGCTGGTTGCTTGGGCGGGTTTTTGAGCTTTGTTTGGCCATGGTTTCTAGGGCGGCGGCCCCGCGTTCGGCTTGTGCCAAAGTCTCTGGCAGGCGGCGCAAGGCGCGCAAACTCGAGCCCGCATTGTCGCGCAGGTCGCGGAATATGGCTTCGGGGCCAATTTGACGACGCAGCCAATCGGCAACGAGGGTTTCGCTGGCGTCCCAAATATTGATTTTAGGGTCAAAGCTGCGCGCCACGCCTTCTACCGTCACCATGGTTTTTTGCAGCAGCAAAAGCTGTGGCTGGGTAGCCATATCGAATTGCTCGGTAATCGCGAAAAGTTGGCTTAACACGCGGCCCATCGAAATATCATCGGCGTCACGGTCGCGTATCGGTTCGCCGACGGAGCGCAAGGCTTGGGCAAATTCATAGACATCATGGTGGTCGGGCACATAGCCCGCCTCGATATGGACTTGCGCTAATTTGACGTAATCGCGGGTGATGAAACCGTGCAATATCTCGGCCAAAAAGCGCCGGCTATCTTTGTCTAGGCGACCGCAAATACCCAAATCAATGGCAACAATCGTGCCATCTTTTTGCACCAATAGATTGCCTTGGTGCATGTCGGCATGAAAAAACCCATCGCGCAGAACCAGCGTTAGGAAAACTTGCAACAGGCGGGTCGCCAAGTCGGATAAATCATGGCCATCTTTTTTAAGACCCTCAATATCTGACGCCGACACGCCGTCTATCCAGCTCATGGTCAGGACGCGGCGCCCACTGGCTTCCCAAATGATATCGGGAACGCAGAAGCCTTTATCTTTCTCAGTATTCTCGGCCATTTCAGATAGAGCGGCCGCTTCCATCCGAAAATCTGTTTCGCCATTGATGGAGCGCGCCAAAGTGGTGATGGCATCGACGGGGCGCAACCGATGGGTGATCGGGAAAAACCGCTCTGCCCATTTGGCCATACGTCCTAATAATTCCAACTCGCCGCGCAGACGCTCTTCGACGCCGGGGCGCAAAAACTTCACGGCTAATTTCTGGCCGGTCTCGCGATGGGTTGCGACATGCACTTGGGCTATTGAGGCGGCGGCGATGGGGGGCCCCATGTCTTTTAATACGGCCTCGGCATGGTCCAGCTCGGTGGCCAAAAGGCGCGCCACTTGTTTGTCGCTAAAGGGCGGCAGGCGGTCTTGCAAATGTCGTAAATCTTGCGCCATAGCCAAGCCGATAATGTCTGAGCGGGTGGCCAGAAACTGGCCGAGCTTGATATAAGTCGGGCCTAATTTGCGAATTCTATCCGACAGGGCTTGGCCACGTTGGTTTTCGCGAAAGCGTTTGGCACCCAGCGTAAAGAGACGCCGAGCCAGTCTTATGCGAAGCGGCGCCTCGGTAAAAAAATCAGGCGGCAGAAGCGCATCTTGCGCCAGCAGCAATCGCATCATGCGGAGGAGGCGTAAAAAACCCATCTCTACAGCTTCCAGCCCATATGCAAAGCCGCAATGCCGCCGCTTAGCAGCTCATATTTTGGACGCATAAAACCCGCCTCCTGCAATTCATCGGCGAAGCTTTGCGCCGTTGGAAATTGGCGAATGCTCTCGACCAAATATTGATAGGCCGACGCATCTCCGGTCACTGCGCCGCCCATGGGGGGGATGATGTTGAAGGAATATGCGTCATAGGCTTTTTGCAGCAGGCGGCTTGGCATATGCGAGAACTCAAGACAAACAAAACGCCCACCCGGCTTTAAAACTCGCCGCATATCGCGCAAGGCCACATCGCGTCGCGTCACATTGCGGATACCAAAGGCGATGGTAACCATGTCGACGCTATTGTCTGGCAGCGGCAAAGCTTCTGCGGTGCCGGTGAGAAAATCTACTTGTGCGGGCTCGCCAGCCAGATTAATGCCTTCGCGCAAAGCCCGCTGGGCACCCACGCGCACCATCTCGGCGTTGGCATCAATGACTTGGGCTTTGAGTGTTGAGTTTAATTTATGGGCGCGAGCCAAAGCGCGAAATGCAATATCGCCCGTGCCGCCCGCCACATCGACGAGGCGTAAGTTGGCGTCGGGTCGAATGTGTAACGTCTCGAGCATCCGGCGTTTCCAAACGCGGTGCAGCCCCGCCGACATAAGATCATTCATCAGATCATATTTATCAGCCACGCTATCAAAGACACCGCGAACCAGACCCTGTTTTTCGCCCATATCAACGGTGCGAAACCCAAAATGGGTTGTGTCTGGCTGGTTAGGTTTTATCGGCTCATTCATCGGGGCGGAAGATAGCGGAAACTGGGGGGCATGGCAAACGGAGCAAAAGCGAAATGATTTTGCACGCAACCGCTTTGGCCTTATGCTCTGCCCATGCCTGAATTACCCGAAGTTGAAACTGTGCGCCGTGGTCTGTCGCCCCATATTGAAGGCCGTAAAATTACGAGCGTGCATCTGGCGCGTCCTGATTTGCGGTTTCCGTTCCCCGATGGATTTGCAGAGCGATTGACTGGCGCCACGATTACCCATTTTGGTCGCCGGGCTAAATATCTGCTGGCCGAGATGGAGAAATCTGGCGAGACGTTTTATTGGCTTAGTCATTTAGGCATGACGGGGCGGTATATGTTGGAGGCGCCCAATCAAGATAAGTTGGAGCCCGGCCTTTACGCGCATGAAGTGGCACAGCCCGTTGCCTTGAAACATGTGCATGTGCGCCTCGAGTTTGCCGATGGCACCCATTTGTCTTATGCCGATCCGCGCCGTTTTGGGTTCATGGATTTGGTTGAGGGCGCGCCGGATAATACGCCGTTTCTCAAAGACCTTGGGCCCGAGCCCCTAAGCAATGGGTTTCATTTGGAAATGCTGCTGGCCGCTTGTAAAACGCGCAAGAGCCCTATCAAAAATGTGCTGCTCGACCAGCGCGTGGTGTCGGGCTTGGGCAATATATATGTCTGTGAGGCTTTGTTTATGGCCGGTGTTAGTCCACGTCGTTTGGCGGCCAATGTGGGCGCCAAACGTTTGGCGCGTTTGGTGCCAGCTATTCGCGATGTTCTGGCGCGTGCCATTGAGGCTGGCGGCTCTAGTTTGCGCGACTTTGCGGATAGCGATGGCAAGCTTGGGTATTTCCAACATAATTTTCTGGTCTATGATCAAGAAGGCAAACCTTGTTCGACAAAAACATGCCATGCTAGCATCCAGCGTATTGTGCAGTCGGGGCGATCGAGCTTTTACTGCCCTAATTGTCAAAGATAGAGAATTGTCAAAGATAGAGAGATGAGCGTCATGCGCCAATTGTCTTATATTTTTTTACTGGCCTGTCTGGCTTGGGTGCCTTTGGGGCCTGCGCAAGCGCAATATCTCTCGGCCGCGCCCGATATTCCATTGGCCGAAGGTTTGCAAGAATTGCCAGACGGCACGATTGTGTTCGATAAGCCGGAAGGCCGTATTTTGCAAATGAGTGCCGCGCAAGCGCCTGGCGCCAGCGCAGAAATGGCGCGCCAATTCTATAAAGCAAGCCTGCCCAACCTAGGCTGGACGCCACGACAATCGAAAAACAAAGATAGCAATATCTTGACTTTCACCCGCAAAGACGAAACTTTGCGACTTACTTTTAGCGCCGATTTAGTGATTTTTGATCTAACTCCGGAAAGCCCCCTTGAGGACTGACTTATGAAATATGAAAACATTCTCGTCGAAACCCGTGGCCGTGTTGGCCTGATTACCTTGCATCGCCCAAATGCGCTCAATGCTTTGTGCCATGACCTGATGCTCGAGCTGACCCATGCCGTCGAAGGTTTTGATGCCAATGAGGATATTGGCTGTATGGTGCTGACGGGTTCGCCCAAAGCCTTTGCGGCCGGAGCGGACATTAAAGAGATGTCGTCTAAAACCTATGCCGATGTGATGGCGGAAGATTTTATTACCGCTAATTGGGAAGCGGCTGCCAAGGCCCGCAAACCGATTATCGCGGCTGTGGCGGGCTATGCGCTGGGCGGGGGCTGCGAGCTGGCCATGATGTGTGACTTTATTCTGGCGGCCGACACAGCCAAGTTTGGCCAGCCGGAAATTAACCTCGGGGTTATTCCAGGCGCCGGCGGCACCCAGCGTCTTACCCGTTTTGTCGGCAAGTCCAAAGCCATGGAAATGTGCCTGACGGGCCGTATGATGGACGCTGAAGAAGCGGAACGCTGTGGGCTTGTCTCGCGCATTATTGCCGCCGACGATTTAGTGGAAGAAGCGGTAAATGTGGCCACCAAGATTGCTGAGAAGTCCTTGCCGTCGGTTTACACGGCCAAAGAATGTGTCGATGTGGCTTATGAAACCAGCTTGCGCGAAGGCGTGCATTATGAACGCCGTGTGTTTCATGCACTATTTGCTTTCGATGACCAAAGCGAGGGTATGCAAGCGTTTATTGAAAAGCGGGCTCCAAAGTTTACCCATAAGTAAACAGGGCCTAAGGTTTTGCCGCGAATTATCCCAACAGGGTGTTGACCTTGTGGCATCCGCGGCCTATAACGCGCCCTCAAGCGGTTTTTTAACCGCCAAACGATTTGTATGAATTAGGATTTAAGATTATGGCCAATACCAGATCAGCCAAGAAAATGGTTCGCAAAATTGAGCGTCGCACGGAACGTAATCGTGATCAGCGTTCGCGTATGCGCACCTTTATTCGCCGCGTCGAAGAAGCCGTGGTAGCTGGAGATAAAGGCGAAGCCGTGGAAGCGCTCCGCATCGCGCAACCTGCGATTGCCAGAGCTGGCCAAAAAGGCCTAATGCATAAACGTACCGCTTCGCGCAAAGTTTCGCGTTTGGCGAAAAGCGTAAGCGCCATCGTTTAAGGCTTAGTGTTTAAGACTTAGTGTTTAAGGCAGCTTTCAAAACAGTTATAAAAGCCCGCGCTTGTCGCGGGCTTTTTTGTGCCCACATCTCTTGCGCCCACAACTTTTGGGCTTGCCTCTTTTTCTTGCGGGCGTGGCTGTTTTTAAAACAGCGGGAGGCCACGAAAAGACGAGTCAATAAATTTATTTTCTAAAAATTCAAAAAAAATCCTCTGTTCTTGTTTCCTTCCCGTTGCTAACTTCGTCTCTTCTTCGTATCGTCTTGAAGCGTTGAAACCCGCGGTTTTTAAGGCGTTTTGCGGATTTTAAATTTCTATCTGGAATCGGTAAACGGAATCAACAGGCTAGGCGCGAAACAATAGTCCGTCTCCACAAGGAGCGGACAAATTTAGGGATACTGCGATGAGCGAGCACACAGGCAAGACTGAAGATACGAATGATAGCGCCTCATCTGCGAGCGACACGTTAACCGCAAAACCCGCGCCCTCGAAGGCGGATATTTTGAATTCACAATGGCATCGTGTTCGTTCGCGCCTGCGCGCTGAATTGGGCGAAGCCACGTTTAATAGTTGGTTTAAATTGCTGGAAGTTAGCGGCGCGCAAAAAGGCCGCGTGACTTTGCAAGTGCCCACACGCTTTGTGCGTAGCTGGATTGAGGCGCATTACCTAACCCGCATTCGCGATCATTGGCAGGCCGAAGATAGCAGCGTTCGTCGTATCGATATTGAATTGCATCCCGAATGGACGCCAAGCGAAAAAAAGCCAGAGGTGCGCGAGCAAAAAGCTGTGGCGGCTCGCAAGAGCCCAATGGCACCCCCAAGCCCACCCGCGCCGGCCCGGGTTCCCCAAGCGACTTTCGAGCAGGGCTCGCGCGATGAACTGGGCGCGCCTTTGGACACACGCTTCACATTTGATAATTTCATCGTAGGCAAATCCAACGAGCTGGCCCATGCCGCAGCTCGCCGTCTTGCAGAAGGCAAGGGCGTAGCCTTCAATCCGCTGTTTCTATATGGCGGCGTTGGTTTGGGCAAAACTCATTTGATGCACGCGATTGCGTGGGAAATTCGCCGCCAAGACCCGTCGCGCACGGTGCTTTATTTATCGGCTGAAAAATTCATGTATCAGTTCATTCGCGCGCTGCGGTTTAAAGATACGATGGCTTTCAAACAGCAATTCCGCGAAGTCGATGTGCTGATGATTGATGATATTCAATTCATCGCTGGCAAGGATTCGACACAAGAAGAGTTTTTCCACACATTCAACGCGCTGATTGACCACAATCGACAGGTGATTATTTCTGCCGATCGCTCGCCAACCGATTTGGAAGGCATTGAGGAGCGTATTCGCTCGCGCCTCGGCTGGGGTCTGGTCGCTGATATTCATCCAACCGACTATGAGCTCCGCCTCGGCATCTTGCAGTCGAAAGCCGAAGCCCTGTCGACGCGCGCCGATGCTATTCCTACGCCGCAGCCGGTGCTAGAGTTTTTGGCCCAGCGCATTGTTTCCAATGTGCGGGAGCTGGAAGGCGCGCTGAACCGTGTCGTGGCTTATGCCAGTTTTGTCGGTCGCCCGATTAGCCTAGAGATGGCGCAAGATGTTTTGCGCGACCTATTGCGCGCTTCCGAGCGCCGCGTGACGATTGATGAAATCCAGCGCCGTGTGGCCGAATATTTCAATGTAAAAATGGGCGATATGTTATCGGCTCGCCGGGCCCGCTCGGTTGCGCGTCCGCGCCAGATTGCTATGTATTTATCGAAGCAATTGACCACGCGTTCCTTGCCTGAGATTGGCCGCAAATTCGGTGGTCGAGACCATACCACAGTCATCCACGCGGTTCGTAAAATCGAGCAATTGCGGGAAGAAGACGCCGCCCTCGACGAAGATGTCGACTTGCTGCGCCGGATGCTTGAAAACTAGGCATCCCCCCCTCGGCAAGGTGTGGGCAAGGTGTCGTGAAGCTGTGGTGGGAGACACAAAAAAAACTCCCATGAATCCCCAACTCTGTTATAGTTTTCCCGAAAGATTCGGAGCCGCTTAGCGGTTCTTTTACGAATAAAATGAGACCGGGGAAATAAGCCTAACGCTTAGCCCACATAGGACGACCAGGAGAGTGTGTCATGAAAACAATCATTGAACGCAGTGATTTATTAAAGGCGTTGAACCATGTGCAAAGCGTGGTTGAGCGGCGCAACACCATCCCGATTTTGTCGAACGTTCTTTTGGAAGCCGACAATGGTGTTCTGGGTCTGACGGCAACCGATTTAGAAATTGAAATGCGCGAGCGCGTCGAAGCCGAAGTGGTGCAGCCCGGTGCGATTACCGCTCCGGCGCATATGCTTTATGATATTGTTCGCAAATTGCCCGATGGCGCTCAGGTTGAGCTGGCCACGGATGAAAGTGGCGCGCGGTTGAATTTGACCGCTGGCAAATCGAGCTTTGCGTTACAAGCTCTGCCACGCGAAGACTTTCCAGCCATGGCACAAGATGAAATGCCCGTGGCCTTTGCCTTGCTGGGTAGCGATTTGCGCCGTCTTATCGATAAGACCCGTTTTGCGATTTCGGTAGAAGAAACGCGGTATTATTTGAACGGCATTTATCTGCATGCTTTGGAAGAAGACGGCAGCTCTTTATTGCGTGCCGTGGCGACCGATGGACACCGTTTGGCGCGCGTTCAAATGGCGCGCCCTGTGGGGGCTGAAGCTATGCCTGCGATTATTATTCCGCGCAAAACCGTTGGCGAAGTGCAAAAGCTATTGGAAGAAGAAGACGGCGAAGTGTCGATGCAAGTTTCTGACACGAAAATTAATTTTGCTTTCTCTAATATCGTGCTCACCTCGAAGCTCATCGATGGCAAGTTCCCCGATTACACGCGTGTTATCCCAACCGATAATGACAAAATGCTAACCGTGGATGCCAAAAGTTTCGCGCAAAGCGTTGATCGTGTGTCGGCCATCTCAAGCGAGAAATCGCGCGCGGTGAAATTGGAATTGACGCCGGACAGTCTGTCGCTCTCGGTGTCTAATCCAGACAGTGGGTCGGCCAGCGATGAGTTGAGCGTGTCTTATGCGTCCGAGGCGATGGAAATTGGTTTTAACGCTCGCTACCTGATGGACATTACGGGTCAGTTAGATGGCGAAGTGGCAACTTTTGAGTTGGCCGATAGCGGCTCGCCTACTTTGGTGCGGGACGATAAAGATACCGATGCGCTTTATGTTCTGATGCCGATGCGCGTGTAGCTCCACGTTATGGACGAGGGGCCCGCCACGCCAAAAAACATCACAAAAAAAAGACAGGGGAGCCAGCTTCCTTGACCCCCCGTTCAATGGCGCCAATCGCGCCGCATATTCGTCGGCTACGGCTAACCGGATTTCGCTCTCATCAGGGGCTTGATTTAGCATGTGCCAATGGCGCTGTGGTAATTACGGGCGCCAATGGCTTGGGCAAAACCAATGTGTTGGAGGCCATCTCTATGTTGGCGCCGGGGCGGGGATTGCGAAGCGCCAATTTAGAAGATTTACGATTTCGAGACCCGCAAGGCATATCCTGCGATGGCTGGACGGTTCTGGCTGATATTGAAGGGCCGATGGGATTTACACGCGCCGGTGTTGCTTATGAAGGCGAGGGCGGGCGTCGGGTGCGTGTGGATGGGGAAACGCGCCGCGTCGATGATTTGGCGCAAGCCCTGCCCCAACTTTGGTTGACCCCTTCTATGGATCGCTTATTTGTCGATGGCGCTAGCGGTCGACGCAAATTTCTCGACCGCTTTGCCCAGACCCTAGATGGAGCTCTCGCGCGTCATTTAAGCGCCTATGAAAAAGCCATGCGCGAGCGCAATCGATTGTTGCAAACCCCGACAACCTCCCTTTCCCCCAACCCTTGGTTGGATGCTTTGGAAGATACAATGGCGCTAGAAGGCGTGGCCATTGCGGCCTCACGATTGGCGGCCCTTGATGCCTTGGCCGTGGGGCTGGTTAGCATTCCAGAGGCAGCTTTCCCGCGCGCGGAAATAGCCCTGGAGGGCACGCTGGAAGCTGCCTTGCGCCAAAGCTCGGCGGTCGATGTGGAAGATGGGTTTCGCGATAGAATGCGTGCCGCGCGGGCGCTGGATGCTAGTGCGGGGCGCAGTTTGGAAGGCCCGCACCGGAGTGATTTACAAGTGGTCTATGCGGCCAAAAATATGCCTGCCAAAGAATGTTCGACGGGCGAGCAAAAAGCGCTTTTGGTGGGGCTGATTTTAGCCCAAGCGCAAAGCGTGGCGGCGCGCATTGGCGATGTACCGGTTTTATTATTGGACGAAGTGGCAGCCCATTTGGACAGCCACCGCCGCGCCGCCTTGGCTGAAATTTTAACCCATTTGGGCGGCCAAAGTTGGATTACCGGAACCGAAATGGAAGCGTTTTCTGGCTTCGCTAAAAATGCCCCTGTGACCGCAATTCAAATGACGCCAAGCGGCGAAGCAGTTACACTATAAACATAGGTTGTGCTGAGTTTAGCGCGCCCAATGGAAGAGACGAGAGCTATGAGTGAATCAGATGTAACCGGCAATGACGCAAGTGGCGAAGAGGCCGAATATGGCGCCTCCTCCATTAAAGTTTTGAAAGGCCTCGAGGCCGTTCGAAAACGCCCTGGCATGTACATCGGCGATACGGATGACGGCACGGGCTTGCATCATATGGTTTACGAAGTTGTCGATAATTCTATCGATGAAGCCTTGGCGGGCCATTGTGACACCGTGGAAGTGGTGCTCAATAGTGATGGCTCCGTTACGGTAAGTGACAATGGTCGCGGCATCCCCACCGAAATGCACGAAGAAGAAGGGGTCTCTGCCGCGCAAGTGATTATGACCCAATTGCACGCGGGCGGTAAATTCGACAGTAATTCTTATAAAGTGTCGGGCGGCCTGCACGGCGTGGGCATCTCGGTGGTGAACGCGCTTTCCGATTGGCTGGAGCTGACCGTACAACGCGCCGGCAAAACCTATTCCATGCGCTTTGCTCATGGCGATGCTGAAGCCGATTTGGCCGAAATTGGTACGGCCGAAGCGACCGGCACGAAAGTGACATTTCACCCCTCGGCAGAAACCTTTACGATGACCGAGTTTAATTTCGAAACGCTGGAGCATCGTCTGCGCGAATTGGCATTTTTGAACAGTGGCGTGGCGATTGTTTTGGAAGACCGACGCGGCGTCGAGCCACGGCGTTCAGATTTGAAATATGATGGCGGGCTGGAAGCTTTTGCGCGTTATCTCGACCGTAATAAATCGACCCTAATCGATACGCCGATTACGTTGATTGCGGAGGCCGATGATATTGTGGTGGAATTGGCGCTTTGGTGGAACGACAGTTACCATGAGACGGTTTTATGCTTTACCAATAATATTCCGCAGCGCGATGGCGGCACACATTTGGCGGGCTTTCGGGGTGCGTTAACGCGCACAATTAATAATTATGCCAATCAACATGGTATCGCGAAAAAAGAAAAAGTTTCCGTGACCGGCGATGATTGCCGCGAAGGGCTAACCGCCGTTCTATCGGTGAAAGTGCCAGACCCTAAATTCTCTAGCCAAACCAAAGACAAATTGGTCTCTTCTGAAGTGCGACCCGTCGTTGAGAGCGTGGTCAATGAAGTGCTGTCGGCTTGGTTTGAAGAGCACCCGCATGAAGCCAAAATTGTGATGGGCAAAGTGGTGGAAGCCGCCGCCGCGCGCGAAGCGGCCCGCAAGGCTCGCGAGTTGACCCGCAGAAAAGGCGCGCTGGATGTTTCGAGCCTGCCCGGCAAATTGGCCGATTGTCAGGAGCGCGACCCGAGCCGTGCCGAATTATTCCTCGTCGAGGGCGATAGTGCGGGCGGCTCTGCCAAACAAGCGCGCAATCGGTCTAATCAGGCGGTGCTGCCTTTGCGGGGTAAAATTTTAAATGTGGAGCGTGCCCGTTTTGACAAAATGTTGTCGTCCAATGAAATTGGCACGCTGATTACCGCCCTGGGCACCGGCATTGGGCGTGAAGATTTCAACGTCGATAAATTGCGCTATCATAAGATTATCATCATGACCGATGCGGACGTGGATGGAGCGCATATTCGTACCCTGCTTTTGACCTTCTTCTATCGTCAAATGCCGGAGGTTATCGAGCGCGGCCATTTGTTTATCGCGCAACCGCCTTTATATAAAATCAAACGGCAAAGTTCGGAGCGGTATCTGAAAGATGATGCGGCTTTGGAAGAATATTTGCTGGAGACGGGATCGGGCGAAGCGGTGTTGACGCTGGCCTCGGGCGAGCAACGCAGCGGCGCTGATTTGCAAACCCTACTGACCGAGGCGCGCCTTGTTAAAGCCACGTTAAACTCAATGCCTCCCCAATACCCCCAGTTCATTATCGAGCAGGCGGCAATCTCTGGCTCCCTGACGCCAGAGATATTGGCCAAGCCAGAATTGGCGGAGCAGAGCGCTCATTATATTGCTGGCCGATTGAACCGTATGGCTGATGAAGTGGAGCGCGGATGGGAAGGGGCGCCGACGGGCGATGGTGGCCTGACGTTTGCGCGTGAGCTGCGCGGCGTGCGCGAAGAATTCAATATTGATGCGCCGCTTATCGCGTCTGCCGATGTGCGCCGTCTCGATGCCATGGCAACAAATTTGCAGTCGGTTTATTTGGACCCAGCGCAATTGACCATTAAAGATAAAACCATTCAGGTGAATACGCCGAGCGAGCTGTTAGCCGCTATCTTGTCGCAAGGGCGCAATGGCATAGCGCTGCAGCGCTATAAGGGCTTGGGCGAGATGAACCCTGAACAATTATGGCAGACGACATTGGACAAAGACGCTCGCTCGCTGTTGCAAGTTAAAGTGCAGGATGTGGCAGAAACCAATGGTCTGTTCGAGCAATTAATGGGCGATGTGGTGGAGCCAAGACGCCAATTTATTCAAGATAATGCGCTGGATGTGAACAATCTGGATATCTAGGCGCAGGAAACCGCGACCATGAGCGAAAGCCCGCCCATTGAGAAAAGCGCGTCCAAGCCGAGCCGCTTTATGCGCCTGTTTTATTGGAGTAGCGTGACCGCAATTTGGGCGGTGATTGGCGTGGGCGTTTTGGTGTTCGCCTATGCTTTAGATTTGCCCGACACGGATGAATTATGGAAAATTGGCCCTAAGGCTGAATTGAGTATTTATGCGGCCAATGATGAATTAATCGCCCGGCGCGGACGCCGCGGTGGCCAGCCCTTGCAATATAAAGATTTTCCGCCTGCCTTGGTGCAGGCCGTTACCGCGATTGAAGACCGTCGTTTTTTCTCCCATTTTGGGCTCGACCCGCGCGGCTTCGTGCGCGCTTTCTGGGCCAACCTCTGGGCCGGACGAACCGTGCAAGGCGGCTCGACGCTGACCCAGCAATTGGCCAAAAATGTTTTCCTCACGCCCGAGCGAACCTATAAGCGCAAAATCCAAGAATTGCTCTTGGCTTTCTGGCTGGAGGCGCAATTTAGCAAGCAAGACCTAATGGCGCTTTATCTCAATCGGGTCTATTTCGGGGCCGGCGCCTATGGCGTGCAGGCGGCGGCGGAAACCTATTTCAACCGACCGGTGCAAAGCTTAACCATAGGCGAAGCGGCTATGTTGGCAGGCCTATTGAAGGCGCCATCGAGATATGCGCCAACCCGCAACCCCGAAGCGGCTCGCGCGAGAACTCTGACTGTGCTCGGCGCGATGCGCGATGTTGGCCATATCACGGAGCAAGAAGCCGTGGCTTTAGCGGGCGCGCCCGTGAGTATTGTCAATCGCTCCTCCGATGCGGCGCATTATGCGGTCGATTGGACGCTCGATCAGTTGCCTGATTTTGTGGGTCGGCCGCGAGCGGATTTAGATGTTGTCACCACCCTAGACCCACGGTTGCAACTGGCGGCGGAGCGTTCCATCAAAGCGGTTTTGAACCGCTATGGGGAGGCCCGAAACGCAGGCCAAGCGGCGATGGTTGTCATGTCGCCCGATGGGGCCATTCGCGCCATGGTGGGCGGCAAGTCCTACGCGGAAAGCACGTTTAACCGAGCCACAATGGCCAAACGCCAACCCGGCTCTTCGTTCAAACCGATTGTCTATTTGGCGGCTCTGGAAAACGGATTACTGCCTTCGCGTTTATATGAGGATGCTCCGATATCTGTGGGCGAATGGCAGCCTAAAAACTACAATGAAGAATACCTCGGGCTAATTACCGCTCAAGTCGCTTTGGCCAAATCAATCAATACGGTGGCCGTGCAAGTCAGTGAAGAGACGGGACGCCCAGAGGTGATTGATATGGCGCGTCGTCTCGGCATTCGTTCTAGGCTTCGCCCGCATCCGTCTTTGGCGCTGGGCTCGTTTGAGGTCACCTTATTGGAACTCACTACGGCCTATGCCCATTTCGCCAATGGCGGCAAACAGACCTTGCCGCATATTATCACCGATGTGATTACCAGCTCAGGCCATGTTTTATATGAGCGCAACGCCCCGAAGGCATTGCCCGTGGTGGCGCCGCATCATATTGGCACGCTCAACGAAATGTTGCGCAGCGCGGTTGAGACGGGGACGGGCAAACGAGCCCGGATAAAAGACTTGGATATCGCGGGGAAAACAGGCACCTCGCAGAATTGGCGCGATGCCTGGTTTGTCGGCTATACAGGCGCGCTCGTGGTCGGCGTGTGGGTTGGCAATGATGACAATAGCGCTATGGCCAAAGTATCGGGCGGCGGCTTGCCCGCGCAAATTTGGCAGGATTTCATGGTGGGTCAAAAAAGCCTGAGCGCCGAAGTTGTGCTGCCCGGCGGAGAGGCCCCTGCGGGTGGCTTGCGCGGGTTATTGCGCCGTTTCTTTGGCGGTTAATCTAGCGGATTTTAGCCGCGATTTTTTGCGCCAATACCTCTGGCTCTAGCGCGTGGTCGTAATGAGCCAAATATCGTCCCTTGCCATCCATCAGGTAGAAGAAAGAGGAATGGTCGACATTATAGCTGCCTTTATCTTGCGGGCTCGGCTCGGGTAGGTCGCGGCGAACGGCATAGACCCGAAAGGCTTTTTTCACTGCCGCAATTTGTTCAGGCGTGCCCGTCAGGCCAGATATTTTTGGGTGGAAATAACTCAAATATTCAGCCAATTGCGCTGGCGTGTCACGCGCGGGGTCTACCGAAATAAATACGGGCTGGAGAGCCTTAAAGACTTTGGGGTTTTGCGCCTCTAGGGTTTCAAGCGCGGCTCCCATAACATCAAGCGACATCGGGCATACATCTGGGCAGTAGGTAAAGCCAAAATAAATCAACATTGGCGCCCCCGCGAAATCTGCTTCGCTGCGCAGCTCCCCCTTTTCATTGGTCAGAGTAAACGCGCCGCCAATGGCAACCTCTTGAAAGTCACGCACGGAGGCTTCGCGCGTTTGTAGCTCCACCAGCAATAAGCCAAGCAAGGTCACTAGACCTGCGGCGGCGAGACTTAAACTTATTTTAAGGTTCTTCTTCAAGGTCACTCTCCCTTTAAAGCTGTTGGCGAAGAGGAATTGGCTAATTCTGATGAGCAGCTCTTTCCAATATCCTTGCAAGCGGTTATATCTTGGCCATGACTTGCAAGCAATCCACCGATCAGCGACATAATCGCCTTGGCCTTTGGGTTTCGTGTGTGCCGCTTATTTTGGCTCTCTTATGGGTCTCCCCGCTTTCGGCACAACAAGTCCCTGTGGTTACCGATAATGGCCTCATCGAAGCGGCGCGCGCAGGCGATTTGGGCATGCTCAAAGCGGCTTATGCGGCGGGTTATTCGGTTGATAGTTTGGGCCGAAACGGCCAAAGCGCTTTGCATGCCGCTGCCGAGTGGGGACATTTGGGCGTGGTTCAGCAATTGCTCGACTGGGGCGCCAAGCCAGATAAGCGGGCCAAGACCCGACATACGGCCATTGGCTATGCGGTGGTTTATGGTCATTCTGAGATTATCGGCGCGCTTTTAAAAGCCAAGGCCGACCCCAATCGGGCGGGCCCAAATTATGAAGTGCCGCTCATTACGGCCGCGCGATTGGGACATGAAAAAATTGTCCGCTTGCTGCTCGACGCCGGTGGCGATGTGAGCGAAACCGATAGCACGGGGCGAACAGCCTCTGACTGGGCGCGCGAGATGCGCCATCCAAAAATTTTCGACCTCCTCAAAGCCGCGGGCGGTTAGGCGAGGCTATGGGGCAAAACAGCATGACGCAAAATACCAATAGCCGACCCTATGGGGAGCTAGAGGCGGATGGAGAACCGGTTGCGGTTGTGCGCTTGCGGGTGCAATTGGTTCTGCGCTGGTTGGCTATTATCGGTCAGCTGGTCGCCGTGTTGGTTATTTATTTTGGTTTCGGCTTTTCGCTGCCTTTGACCGCATGTCTTGTGGTTATCGGGCTGGCGGTGGCGCTGAACTTAAGCCTTATCCTTCAGTTTCCCGCCAATCATTTCTTGAACCGCCGAGAGACCGCCAGCTATTTGGCCTATGACATTGCGCAATTGGGGTTGCTGCTATTCTTGACCGGCGGCGTGATGAACCCATTTGCTTTATTGCTCTTGGCGCCGGTCACAATATCCGCCAGCTTGCTAAATGCGCGCACCACCGCAATTCTCATTGTTTTTGCCGGGCTGATTGTCAGTTTTCTTGCGCTCTATCACTTGCCGTTGCCATGGCGTGGCACACCGCCGTTAATTCCCGACTTGTTTCGCTTCGGCGTTTGGGTCGCCTTAATGCTGGCACTGGCTTTTATTCCGGCCTACGTCTGGCGGGTTAGCCGTGAGGGGCGTCGCATGTCGGCGGCCTTAACGGCCACGCGCTCGGTTTTGGCGCGCGAGCAACGCCTATCAGCGCTGGATGGCATGGCCGCAGCGGCAGCGCATCAGCTTGGCACCCCTTTGGGCACGATTGTTTTGGTGCTCAGCGAATTGGGCGCGCGCGATGATTTGCCCGAAGGCTTGAGCGATGATGTGGCGCTCATGCGCGAACAGGCTTTGCGGTGTCGCGATATTTTGTCGTCGCTGAGCAGCGAAGACAATGACCCGGTAATTTCGCGCATTTCTTTGCGAGGGCTGCTGGAAGAAGCGGTTTTGGAAGCTGGCGAACACGACAAACAAATTTTTGTGTCGAGCAAAGCCAATGGTCTTTTGGCCACCAGTGAGCCCATGGTGACGCGCCAGCCCGAGCTGATTTATGGGCTTGGCAACCTCATCGAGAATGCGGCCGAATTTGCCCAAAGCTCAGTTTGGGTGCAAGCCACCTATTCCGCGCAGCAAGTGGTCATCGAAATTGTCGATGATGGCCCGGGCTTTGCTGCCGATATTCTTACCCATTTGGGCGAGCCCTATACCTCGTCGCGCCGCTCTAAGTTCAGTCGAGATGAGACCGGCGATTTCGGCCTTGGACTGGGCTTTTTTATTGCGCGCACGCTCCTGCAGCGTTCGGGCGGGAAAATTAATGCGCGTAATTTAAAAGTAACAGAAATGGTCGATGGCCAAATGCCTGGTGGCGCCTGTGTGCGTGTGGTCTGGCCGCGCGATAGTCTGGCTCGCTAATTTCGTCTCAAGACTTTGAAAGCCGGAATAAACACCCTATATCATGGACTATCCACGATGGAGCTAGATATGACGGACGCAAAAAACTCTCCCCAAGATCACACAGGCCAGGACCTATTGATCGTTGATGATGACCAGCCTTGGCTGACGCGCCTTTCGCGCGCCATGGAAACGCGCGGGTATACGGTACATAGCGCCGGCTCGGTTGCGGCGGGCATTGCGATGGGCAAATCGGTAAAGCCAGCTTTTGCCGTGGTAGATATGCGCCTTGAAGATGGCAATGGGTTGGATGTGGTAGAAAGCCTGCAAGCAGATAATCCAGACGCTCGTATTATTATGCTGACTGGCTATGGCAATATTGCGACGGCTGTAGAGGCGGTAAAACGCGGCGCCGTTGATTATTTGGCAAAACCTGCGGATGCGGATGAAATTCATGCGGCCTTGGTTGCCGAGCCAGAGGGCCGCGCGGCCCCGCCGGAAAATCCAATGTCGGCAGACCGTGTGCGTTGGGAACATATTCAACGCGTATTCGAATTATGCGATCGCAATGTGTCGGAAACCGCGCGGCGGCTAAATATGCACCGTCGTACGTTGCAGCGTATTCTGGCCAAGCGCGCACCTCGCTAAGGGTGAGCTCATTCGCGGTTATTTTTGACTTCTAGTCCAGCGAAACCCGCCGATGCGAGCCAATCGGCGCATTAAGATACTGCGTCTGGCGGCGGCGAGTTTTTGCAAAATAGCGGGGCGGATAATTTCAGCTCCATAAGCATCCGCAAAAATATAGCCGACGTCTTCAGGCAGTTTCTCGACCGGAAAATCAGGCGCGACGGCAAAAAAGAATCGATCACAATAGGGTAAATATTCCGGCCATTTTTTATCGGCCTGGAAATCAGCCAAGCCACTTTTAATCTCAATAATCCACAGCTCGCCCTTATGGGTAATGCCTACTAAATCGGCGCGGCGGTAATTGGGCAGAGAAATTTCTGGCATACAAGCGGTGTTTTGTTGGATGAGCATGCGCGTTACCCCGCGTTGAATGGCACGCGCCGCTTCAGATTGGCGCCCATCTTCGGGCGCTAAATCGGTGAGTTGCAGCTCATTTTCGGGGGTCTCTAGATCTGTCATAAAGTCTGTCATAAAATCTGTCATAGGTCTTTCATACGCAAAAATTTACCTTTTTAGGGGCCCAAAAGGGTTTCGCCTCTGTTTATCCGAAGTTGATTACCACAATAGCAAGAGGCTTGGCGCTCGGCCAGTCGCCTGCGGCATTATTATCACCCGAAAAAGGCCAGTTTTTGCTTGAATGAGTATAGGCTTTTATGTGACATTCCCCTCTTGGGAGATGCGCCTTGCGCATTGTCTTTGGCTTTTGGGAGGGCCTTATGGTTCAAAAATTAGAAGAAATTATCTTTCGCTTTCGGGGTGTCATTTTAGCCCTTTTCGCTGCTTTTACGCTTTACAGTGGGTATTACGCGACCAACTTGAAAATGACCGCTGGCTTTGAAAAGCAATTACCAGCTGGTCACGAATATATTCAAACTTTCCAAGAATACCGTGACCGCTTGTTCGGCTCGAACCGCATTATTGTGGTTTTGAAGGAACGCGAAGGTAAGATTTGGAATAAGGACTTCTTTTCTACTTACAAAGAACTGACAGATGCCTTGTTCTACATGCCAGGTGTGGCGCGCCACACACTGACCTCGTTGTGGACTCCCAACTCTCGTTATTTTGAAATTACCGAAGATGGCTTTGTGGCCGATGATGTAATTCCGGGAACAATCACGATCGACAATATTGATAGTGATTGTGTGTCGCGGCTGAAAACAGCCAGCTTGGCCACGACATGTGAGCCGGCTCTCGACATTATTGCCAATAACGTTATTCGCGGCGGCTTTGTTGGTCGTTTGGTTGCCAATGACTTCTCAGCCGCCATGGTGCGGGCCGAGCTTTTGGACGTCGATGTAAAAACCGGCGAGCGCCTCGATTACTTCGATTTGGCCGATAAACTGGAAACAGAAATTCGTGGCAAATTCGAAAGCGACAAATATGAAGTGCAAATCATTGGCTTTGCGAAACTTATTGGCGATATCGCCGATGGGGCGAGCACCGTGGTGCAGTTCTTTGCGGTCGCTTTAGTACTGACTATTTTGTCGGTATATCTTTATGCCCGCTCGGTCATCCTCACGTTCTTGCCGTTGTTCTGCTCGTTGACCTCTTTGGTCTGGCAGTTCGGTATTTTGAACATTTTGGGCTATGGCTTGGATCCACTGGCTGTGCTGGTGCCGTTCCTCGTATTTGCTATTGGGGTGAGCCATGGGGTGCAACAGATCAACTTGATTACGGCGGAAATATCTTCCGGTAAATCAAGTGAGGAAGCGGCGCGTGCCAGCTTCCGTGGCTTGTTGATTCCAGGTTCGATGGCCCTCATCACCGATTTGGTGGGTTTTGGGACTCTTATCCTTATCCCGATCCAGATGATTCAAGAATTGGCCATCACCGCTTCGATTGGTGTGGCGCTTAAAATTCTGACCAATCTGATTATGTTGCCGGTTCTGGCGAGTTACTTCCCCATTGAAGATGGCTTTGTGGAGCGTGCCGCCAAGGCGCGTGCCAGCCGAGTTGTCTTAATGCAAAAACTGGGAAATATCGCCAATCCGCGTAACGCCGTGATTGTGGTTTTCTTGGCTGTTATCTTGTTCGTTACCGCGTTCATTCAAAGCCAAAACCGCCACGTAGGTGCGCTTCATGCGGGCTCTCCAGAGCTGCGCGAAGAAGCTCGCTACAATGCAGATAGTCGCCAGATTGCAGAGAAATTTGCGCTTGGCCTCAATCTCTTGACGGTCATCGTGGAAACCCCACGCGAAGCCTGCATCAATTATCCATATATGAAATACCTCAATGAATTCACTTGGTATTTGCGTAATGTGGAAGGTGTGTCGCTGGTTCTGTCGTTGCCTTATGTGACGCGCCAATCCAGCTCTGGCTTTAACGAGGGCAATCTGAAATGGCAGGCCTTGCCGCGCAATAAGTTTGCGCTGGTTCAGTCTCAGTCGCCAATTGGCGCCTCGACGGGTCTGCTCAACGAAGAGTGCACTTTGCTAACGCAGTTGATTTTCTTGGATGATTCAAAAGCCACAACCATTTCGGGTGTGACCGATGCCATCAAAGACTTCCGCATCAACAACCCATCGCCAGTCGCTGACCTGCATATTGTCACCGACCCACCGATGCGCGACGCTGGCAATATTGACCTCGGCATTAAAACCGATGTGGTGGATGATGGCGTAAGCTCGGCTTTGGCCATTACCTATGATGTGAATGAAAGCACGCCGGAAGAACTGCTAGCCGCAGTTCGGGAGCAAGGCGTGAAGATTGACAGCCACGAAGTGGTGTCGGTGAAAATCCGATTGGCTTCGGGTAACATGGGCGTTGCTGCGGCGGTGAACGAAGAGATTGAAGTCTCTGAATTGCCAATGATGCTCTACGTCTATCTGACCATTATCGCCTTGGTTATCATCACCTACCGCGATTGGCGGGCTACGGTGGCTTGTTGTGTGCCGCTAACTCTGGCCACTTTCATGGGCTATTGGTTCATGGAAGTGCTGGAAATTGGTCTGACCGTGGCGACTTTGCCGGTGATGGTGCTGGCTGTGGGGCTGGGTGTAGACTATGCGTTCTACATCTATAACCGCATTCAGTATCACCTCTCGACAGGCCTTGATGTAACGGAAAGCTTTAAGTTGACCCTCAATGAAACCGGTATGGCTGTGGTATTTACCGCGCTTACGCTGGCTGTGGGTGTATCGACTTGGGCCTTCTCCGCCTTGAAATTCCAAGCGGATATGGGACTGCTGCTAACCTTTATGTTCATGATCAATATGATTATGGCGGTAACGGTTCTGCCAGCTCTGGCCGTGGTACTGGAAATGATTGTGCCGCGCAAAAACCCACCTAAGCCACCAAGTGGGGCTTTGGCTCACTAAGTGAGTGACAATAAAACAAACCCCGGCAAAGCAATTTGCCGGGGTTTTTTTACGCCAATAAAATAAATCAAATGAGATTAGCCAACCGCGTGCCCCAATAAGGCACTTAAATCAGCAATGCCTTGCGCCGCTGATACGACTTTTACCGTGCCCATACCCATAGCGCGGGCCGGCTTTAAATTGATACCAAGGTCATCTAGAAACACGCAATCGCTGGGGATGACGCCCAGCTTGTCGCAAGCCATTTGGTAAATCGCAGGGTCTGGTTTGCGCACGCCCACTTCTGAGCTTTCGATAACATGCTCGAATAAGGCCATCACCTGCGCCACGGCGTCGGCTTTTTCTTGTGTGCGTGCCATACCAGCGCCCGCGCCGGTTTTCACATTATTTGTAATACAGGCAATGCGATAGCCATCGGCTTTCAGTCTATTCAACACGGCCACCATTTCAGGGCGAATGGAACCCGCCAGAAGCGCCAAGACATCGCTCCCCCGCACCGTGTGGCCTTGCGCTTCGGCTTCTTTCAGAAAGGCTGTATCAAAGGTGGCTGCATTTATGTCATTGCGCTCAAATTGCGCCCAAGCATTGGTGTCCGGATTGGTGGAATTAATGCCACGGATAAAGTTTTCGGGAAGGCCGTTTTGCTTCTCGTAAGTTGCAAAGGCCTCGAAAGGGCTGGAAGTTATCACGCCGCCAAAGTCCCATAAAACGGCTTTATAAGTTTGTGTTTTCGCTAAGGTCTCTTCTTGTGTCATGGCGGGCTCCTTTGCCTAAATGATGCCGGTCGACTTGGCTTGTGTGACCGGCTGTAAATGCTAGGCTCATCTAGGAGCCTTGCGAAACATAACAAGAGGTAAAGAATATGCAATCTCAACTCATAAAAATTCTCACGCGCCTGAGCGGGCGCTTGGTGCAGCGCAATATATTGCTCGCCAGCGGGCTTTGTATGGTGGCGTGTTTGTTCGGGTTCCAATGGCTCAAAACGCAGCTTGGTGCCCCGATGCTGGATGAGTTGCAAGGCTATGACCAAATGGCCTTGCGCGAGCATTTGTTGCTCTATGGCGAGAGCGGACGCCTGCTTCATGCTCGCTTTACCTTGAGCTTGGATATGGTGTTTCCGCTCGTCTATGGCGCGTTTTTTGGTGGGCTACTGGCGGTTATGGCACCAAGGGCCTGGGCCCCCTTCAGCCCGTTGGCAGTGCTGGCGGTAATGCTGGTGGATGTAGTGGAAAACATTCAACTGGCAGGCCTGCTGTATGGATTTCCAAACCTCAGCGAGGCGCAAATCCAACTGGCCAGCGAAACCACACAGGCCAAGTTTCTAGCTATACAATTTATGTTTCTATGGCTTTTGGGGCTAACGGTGTGGCGCGTTTATAAACGCTTTCGGCGCTAGTTTTTCGGCCCCTCTTTGCGCATTTCGGAGGCCTGTTGGCGCCGCCCCTTTAGGGTTACGGGCAATTGGGCGAGCATGAATAGGCCCGTCGCAGGCGCCATAATAAACACACGGAAAAGCACCCAAGCGTCATCGCTCAAGACCCGCCAGGCGATTTCATTGGCCAGTGTGGCGGCTGCAAAAAACAGGCCCCAGCGAAGCGATAATGCGAACCAGACTTTCTCTGGCAGGTCGAATTGCGCGTGAAAGAAAACCTTCATCATGGCCCGCCCTCGCAAAGCCCCCAACAAAAGCACAAAAGCAAAAGCCCCTGAAAACAGGCTCGGCTGTATTTTAATATAGGTTTTGGTTTCCGCCAAAATGGCAGCCAAAGTTAGCAAGGCGGCAATGCTGGTTGCGAAAAGCGCAAAGCGGGCCAAGCGTTTCTCGAGTATCCAAGTGACGCTAATGAGCAAGGCCGAAGCGCCCACCGAGGCTCCCGCCGCGGCATAGAGGCCGAAATATTGGTTGATGGTGAAGAAAGCTGCCAGGGGGGCAATCTCGCTAAACATTGAGAGGAAGCGCATCTTTGGACGCGCTTCCCCTGATTTTTTTTGCTCCGTCATGCGGATTAACCCTCGATGATTAAGTCATCCTTCAAGTGACGACCGGCGATGAAATAATGCCAAGCCGCCCATAAGTTCACCAGAGAACAAATAAGTAGAGCATAGCGCAGGCTCTCTTGGCCGTATCTGTCTGACAATAAATCAGACACGATGCCAACAAATTGCGGGCCTAAGCCAAGGCCGATCATGTTCAAGATGAACAGTAAAATACCGGCCGCGACAGCGCGCATCCGCAATTCGGATATGCCTTGGGTTTGGCTGAAGGTCGTGGCTTGATAAAAATTACCCAAAATGACCGGAACAATCATTGCCACCAGCACCATCTTCGAATCGGTTGACGTATAGACCAAAATATTAAACGGGAAGATGATAAGGAGGGCGATGGCGGTAATCCAAAGAAACCATTTTGGGTCTTTGGCGCCGAATTTATCTGCCATATAGCCACCTAGCGCAATACCTATGCCGCCAGCCACGCCCAAGATAAGGCCAAACCAAGTGCCAATCTCGCCCGTGCCCATGCCGAAGGAACGGATTAGGAAAGACGGCGCCCAGGTAATAAAGCCATAGCCCACGAAAGCGGTCAGAGCGGCAGCGAAAGACATGTGGCGAAACGATTTTTTGGCCCATAGAAATCTTAATGTCTCGCGAACGCTTGGTTGTTCGCCAGTGTCGACACGCCCTTCGGCCAGGCCGCGAGGCGGTTCTGTGAGGGTAAAGCGCGTAATGATGGCCAGCAAAATGCCGGGAACCCCAACTAGGAAAAAAGCGGTGCGCCATCCATATAATTCGTTAATCCAGCCGCCAGCGAAAAGTCCAAACATAATGCCAAAGGGAATGCCCAAAGAATAAATTCCCAATGCCGTGGCGCGTTGTTCGGCGGGATAATAATCCGCAATCATCGAGTGAGCGGGAGGGGAGCAACCGGCTTCGCCGACACCCACGCCGATGCGCGCGGCCAGCAGATGCCAGAAATTTTGCGCCAACCCCGAAAGGGCGGTAAAAATACTCCAGATACCCAAAGCGCCGGCGATGAGGTTGCGGCGGTTGGTGCGGTCTGCGAAACGCGCAATGGGAATACCTAAGGTTGCGTAGAACATGGCAAAGGCAAAACCCGTAAGCATACCCATAGCGGTATCCGATAACCCCAGTTCAGATTTCACGGGCTCCAACAATATCGACAGAATTTGGCGGTCAATAAAATTAAAAGTGTAGATCACCACAAGAATGGCCAACGCGTAGTGACGGCCTTTGTAGATTGGATCTGTTTCGATTGTTGTGCTGGACATGAGGCTCCTCCCAAAGCAGTAGATGGACAGAGCCTAACAAACGCCACGTAAAAGAAAAGTCCAAATATGAGTTAAATGCTCACCTCAAGCCTTGCATGTAAAAGCGCGTGGTTTACATTCATATTTAAGGGAAATGGTATGGGCATACCGCCTATATATCGGGGCATACCGCCTATATATCAGGGCATATCGCCTATATTTTGAGGCATAACGCCTATATTTTACGGGAGACAGAGATGAGTAATAGAGATTTTGATATTGTGGTTTATGGCGCGAGCGGCTTTACCGGCCGTTTGGTGGCCGAATATATGCACAAACAGTATGGCCGGACGGTTAACTGGGCGATGGCAGGCCGCAGCGAAACCAAACTTGCGCAAGTGCGCGACGAAATGGGCATCTCGCAAGACACCCCTCTCGTGGTGGCCGATGCCGATGATGCCGCTTCGCTAAAAGCTATGGTCGAAAACACCAAAGTATTGCTGACCACGGTTGGCCCTTACCAATTATACGGCTCTCCTGTGGTCGCCGCATGTGCCGCCGCAGGTACCGATTATGTCGACCTCAGCGGGGAGCCAGGTTGGATGCACGAAATGATTGGCGCGCATGAGGCTGCCGCCCGTGCTTCCGGTGCCCGCATTGTGCATAGCTGTGGTTTCGATTCCATTCCGTTCGATATGGGCGTCTATTTCTTGCAAAAATCAGCCCAAGAAAAACTCGGCACGCATTGCAACCAAGTGCGCGGACGCGTGCGCGCCATGAATGGCGAGTTCTCGGGCGGCACCGCCGCTTCCCTGAACGCAACTATGGCCGCTTTGGGCAAGAACCCAGAGCTATTGCAAGTTTTGGCCAATCCGTTTTCTCTCGCAATTACCGCCAATGGCACCCATCAGGGGCCAGAGCAACCTGCCGATAATGCGATTTATGAAGATGAGCTGACCGGCATGTGGGTTGCGCCTTTTATTATGGCGGCAATTAATACGAAAAACGTACATCGCTCGAACGCCCTTTTGGGTCATGCCTATGGCGAAGACTTTAAATATGACGAGATGATGGTGACGGGCGCTGGCGAAGAAGGCAAAGCCATGGCTGAGTTTGTGGCTGGCCACAATCCATTGGTTGGCGAAGGGGTTCCCCAGCCAGGCGAAGGTCCAGACAAAGCGTCGCGCGAAGCGGGTAATTATGACGTCTTGTTTATCGGTCTGACTTCCGATGGCCGACGCATTGAAGCCAGTGTTGGTGGCGATCTAGACCCGGGCTATGGCTCGACCTCTAAAATGCTGGCGGAAAGCGCTATGTGCTTGCTGCGCGAAGGCTCGACCGAGAACGGCGGCGTGAGGGGCGGCATTTACACCCCAGCCCCGGCCATGGGCGACGCCTTGATAAAGCGCCTTTGCGAGAACGCGGGCCTATATTTCAAGCTCGAAGGCTAAGCCAAATCCGGTGAATCCCAGTGGTGGCAAGTGGTAACAAGTGGAGGCACGCGATATGGCAGTTTCAAAATATGTCGATCCAGATTTAATTCCCGGGCTGGAGCGCTTAAAAGCTTTGGTGGGCGACGGTCTGGATGTCGCGAAAGATTTGGAGGCATCGCGCGTAAATTCTAATGCGCGCGATGAAACTCTTATCAAAGCCTTGCAGATACCGGAGGCGGTTGTCCAAGATCAGCTTGTGTGTCCGGCAGAAGGCGAGCAGCCGAACGTTGAGATGCGGGTCATGTATCCGCGCGAAACGAAAGCGCCCATGCCTTTGTTCTATTGGATGCATGGCGGCGGCTATGTTTTGGGCACGGCCAAGCAGGGGGATTTATTCACCCTCACGGCAGCGCAACAATTGGGTTGTTTTGCGGCGTCGGTGGACTACCGACTGGCGCCCGAAGCGGCCTATCCAGAACCGTTAGAAGATTGCTATCGGGGGCTGAAATATCTACTCGACCATGCCGCCGAATTTAATATTGACCCCACACGCGTGATTATTGGCGGCGTGAGCGCGGGCGGTGGTTTGGCCGCGGGGCTTGGGCTTTTGGTGCGCGATCGTGCCGAGATGTCTTTATTGGGCCAAGTGCTGCTGTACCCGATGATAGATGACCGCAATGTGGCACCCGCCAGCGATACGCTAAGGGATACTTTGGTTTGGAGCCGTAAAGCCAATGCGTTTGGTTGGCAGTCTTATTTGGGGGATGCTTTTGGGAATGAGGATGTGCCGATTTATGCGGCGCCGGCGCGCGCCGAAGATTTATCGGGCCTGCCCCCGACCTATATGCCGGTGGGAGATCTAGACTTATTCTTGCAAGAGAATATTGACTATGCCCAAAAGCTTACGCGGGCAGGCGTACCAATACATTTCCATATTTACCCCGGCGCTTTCCATGGCTTCAATGGCTTTGCGGCCGAAGCGCCGGTCTCGCAACATTGCAACGCTGAGATATTTAGCTTTATTGGCAAACTTTTGTCTGAAGCCGCCAGGTAAGGATAATCGCATGCCCGCGCAATTGACACTTTATGGCCCTACCGTCTCTACTTTTACCCGCATTTGCGCCATTGTGGCGGCGGAAGCGGGGCTTACTTGGGAGATTATCCCGACCGGATCTGGCTCCAAAGAGATGGCCGAGCATCATCCTTTTATGCGGTCTCCAGCCGCTTATATTGATGATTTACATTTTTACGAGACGCCCGCGATTTGCAGCTACCTCGACCGTGCTCATAATAAGGGCGCCCTACACCCCGCCTCCCCAGAGGGGCAAGCGCGGATGTGGCAATGGGCCAATGTGGCGGCGCATTATGTGTTTCCTATTACTGAAGAGCGTTTGGTTTTGCCGCGCGTCGTGGCCCCTTTGATGGGGCGCGCGCCGGATGAAAAATTAATCGCCGATGCCTTGCCCGTCATTCTCTATCACCTCCGCGTGGTGGAAGCGCGTTTACAAGAAGTCGCGTTTTTGGCTGGGGCGGAATATTCTTTGGCGGATAGTTTTATGTATCCTGTTATCGAAGCCACTTGCGCCGCCCCCGAAGGGGCCGCGATGGTGGCGGATTTGCCAGCTCTGAAGGCTTGGCTCGATGCTTTACGCCAGCGCCCCGCCATCCGCGAGACGGCGTGGCCAGACACCAGTGAGATGGTCTGACTTGTAAGTCTGACTTAATTGTCTGACTTAATTGTACGACTTAAAGCGCTGCGATTTGCGCCGCCGTGGTTTCCCAAAGGCGTTCCGCCAGCTCTTGGTCCGCGGCCCAAGGGCGCACACCGTCCATAGCCGGGCTATCTGCGGCCACGGCCTCAGCGACATTACAATCATTGCAATAAAGCCCGCCTAACCCCTCAAGCTTGGGGGAGGTGGCGGCCCATAAAGTTGTGCTGGCGCCAACCGATGGTGTTTTAAAGCCAGCGGCGGCTAGATCTGAGGGGCTGCCGTCTTCCTTGGTCCAGCCGAGGGCGACCATTTCTTCATTGGCCAAATGGCGTTGCAAAGGCGTGAAAATACCGCCTGGGTGAACAGAAAAAGCGCGTATGCCTTTCTCTTTGCCGCGGCGGTCTAGTTCCACGGCCAACAGAGCCTTGGCAGTTTTCGATTGGCCATAGGAAGGCCATTTTTCATAAGCGCGATTTTCATAATGCATGTCTTCAAAGTCGATGCCGCCGATACGGTGCCCGATGGACGATAGGGTAACTACCCGCGCGCCTTGGGCGGCCTCTAGCGCGCCCATGAGTTTTTGAATAAGGGCGAAATGGCCAAAATGATTGACCCCGATTTGGCTTTCAAAGCCTTGTGCGGTTTTCTCAAACGGGCAGGCCATGATGCCGGCATTACAAATTAGCAGGTCTAGCTTTTTGTGGCGGCTTAAAAAATCATCGCCGAATTTTTCAACGGAGTTTAAATCGGATAAATCCATTTTGTCGATATGCTCAGCGCTCACCACGCCATCTAAGGCTTTGCGCGCACGCTCGATATCGCGGCCGGGCGCATGCACATGGGCGCCAGCGCTCACCAGAGCCTTCACGGTTTCAAAGCCAATGCCCGAATAGCCGCCGGTTACCATCACGGTTTTGCCCGAAAGGTCGAGACCCGCCACAACTTCGCTGGCCTCTGGGGTTGGGTGAATACCGCTATCGATTGGTTTTTGATCTGCTGAAACGCTCATGAAGCTCTCCCAATGGTTTGGTTTCGGATTTGCCTTCGAGTATGGCAAATACACCTGGTAAGTCAAATGACGCGCTGAATTTACCTTGATGGCGCTTGCGGGCTTTGCGGGTGGCGCTTAAGCTTTGGCTTTCATCGTGTCGAAAAATGGAGATAAACCATGGAAGAATATCAAGTGCTAAGCCGGTCTATAAAAGGGCGTACGGCCATTGTTACCGGGGCCGCCAGCGGCATGGGGCGCGCCACAGCGCATCTGTTGGCTAGCGAAGGCGCCAATGTGGCGGTGACCGATTTAGACCTAGAGGCCTGCCAAAACGTAGTTGGAGAAATTGAAGCTGCGGGGTTTACCACCGCGAAGGCTTGGGCCATGGACATGGCAGACGCGGCGGCGATTGAAACTTGCGTGGGCGAGATTACCGCCCATTTTGGTGGCTTGGATATTCTGGTCAATAACGCAGGCTTCTCGATGATTGCGAATATTGATGATGCGGCTTACTTGCAAAGCTGGGACAAATCTTTGGCTGTGATGCTCGAGGGCCCACAAATCTTAATCCGTCATGCTTTGTCTCATTTACGAAACTCCGACGCCGCGCGCATTGTGAACATTGCCTCGACCGAAGGTCTGGGCGGCAGCGCGGGCAGCTCGCCCTATACGGCGGCTAAACATGGGCTCATTGGTTTGACCAAAAGCCTCGCGGTGGAATTGGGCAAACAAGGCATCACCGTCAATGCGGTTTGCCCAGGCCCCATTCACACGGGCATTACCGAGCTTATTCCGGACGAGCATAAGGCAACATTTGCGCGCCGCCGCACGGCTTTGCGCCGGTATGGGCGGCCCGAAGAAGTGGCGCATGTCACTTTGTCTTTATGTTTGCCAGCCTCTAGTTATGTCACCGGCGTGGCCATTCCCGTTGATGGCGGCATGCGCGCCAGAAATAACTAGCGCGCATGCCTGCGTTTCATCTTCTTACCAAGCTTTTTGATAGCCGAGCGTGAGCGTATCTTGAAACTCCATTTGCACGCCATTGGCTTTTTGGTGGATGGCGCTTGTCCATTCCAAAGCCAACCGATGGCCAGCCCAGATGCCGTGCTGCCCAACGAAATTAAAGCCGACGGAGAGATTGGCTAATTCGCCACCAGTGAAATCCGTTTGTGCGGTCGGCACTGGCAAAGTGATGGCGCTATCTGCACCTCTAAGCCGGTCTTGATAGCTGGCATCAAGACGAATGGAGGCACTAGCAAATGCGGCAAGGCGGCGCGACACCCAGCCTTGCAAATTGGTTTTATCGCCTAAGCGATAGCCTTGTGAATTATCGTCGAGGCGCACCACGCCCGATACTTGCCCGCCGTAACGCCACTCCCCATGCGCGGCGCTATTGAAGGTCAGCGAGGGTTTGAAGTCATAGGTGCCAGAGCCTAATTGCATCGGGTAAGGCAGGCGTTTGCCGCTTATCTGCTGGTTCATCGGCGTCAGCACGCGGCCTGTCTGTTGGATAGACCCTGTGGGAATAGACAGCGCCAAACCATAATGCCAAGTGCCGTTTAGATATTTTTGGGTCACATCGCCACCCGCAAGCAGTGCGCCTAGCGTGGTATCGCCCAAGCCTTCGCTTCGGCTCGTGAAACTACCGAGCAGAGTTCGGCTCATGGCGCCATAGGTGTTCAGGCGCATGCTGGTTTCGTGCTGCATGGCCATGGCCAAAAATGTGATTTCGTCATTGGGCGCATACATGGCGCCAAGCATGGTCATTTTCATGTCCATGGTTTGCGGCACTACGCGCAATTGCGCAGGGCTGCCATGCTGGTTCGGGAGGTTTAAAATCTGCGCGTCGTCTATCGAGTGGCGGCCTTTTAAATTGCCTTTCATCGACATATCCATATGGCGCAAAGAAACCATCCATTCGCCGGCTTTATGGCGATGGTCGCCCATCACCCCAATGGGGGCATGGCTATCGGGGCGGGTGGCGGAGGCCTCATCGGCAAAAGCGGGCGTGAGGGTTGGTATGATGAGCAGCAAGGCGCCCATTCCTAAGGTAGGTAAATAAGTCATAAATCTGTCCTGTTAAATCTAAATGAAATTCAAATGGAGACAGATTTTGGGGGCGCTCTTGGTACCGCAGCACTATCGAAGCGCAGCGCGTGTTGTGGCCAGCTAACCCAAGCTCTAGGGGCAAGGTTTGTCAGCAGAAGTTGGGCTAAATCAAGACCCTGCAAAACCGCGATGGGCGCGCTTGGGCAGCATTCTGCGCTGGGTCGGGCTTCGTCTGCCGTCTCCGGGCTGGGCACATAGACCGTTTCCAGCCCTTGCGAGGAACAAATAACATGCACATCGCCGACGGTATGACACGCAGAACTAAGGGCTGCATTGGTGAGTAGCCAACAGGCAATGAAAAGGTGGATAACACGCAAAATAAACGGCTCTTTAAACTCAAGATAAGATAGGCGGTAAATAACCCGTTTGGCGGGCCGCGCAAAGCCTAAAAAGCTTAATGCCCTTTGTGTGATGCCCTTTGCGTGATGGCTGTTTTGCCTGTATAACGCGCCCAAGAGATAATTTACCAAGCAAGGAACAGCCGAATGACCGAAGCCGCCAAGAAACCCGTGAGCCCAAATGCGCCCACGCCTGAAACGGTTCTGAGCGTTGAGCATTATACCGATCGACTGTTTAAGTTCCGCCTCACTCGCCCGCAAGCTTTCCGCTTCCGCTCCGGCGAATTTATTATGATTGGCCTGCCGCAAGAAAACGGCAAACCACTTTTGCGCGCCTATAGTATCGCCAGCCCTAGTTGGGATGACACGGTTGAGTTTTACTCGATTAAAGTTCCCGATGGCCCGTTGACCTCGCAGCTGCAAAAAATTGGCGAAGGCGATAAAGTCCTGCTCGGTAAAAAACCCGTCGGCACTTTGGTGTTGGATGCTTTGAAACCTGGCAAGCGGCTTTGGATGTTCTCAACGGGCACCGGCTTTGCGCCTTTCGCCAGTCTTGTGCGCGACCCAGAAACCTATGAGAAATTCGACGAAGTTATCGTCAGCCATACCTGCCGCGATGTTGCCGAGCTGGCCTATAGCCGCGAGATTGTGGATGGGTTTTTAAATGATCCAGACCTTGGCGAAATTGCGCAAGGTAAATTGCGCCTCTACCAAAGCTGCACGCGCGAAGCGTTTGAAAACACCGGTCGTCCCACCGATCTTATTCGTTCGGGAAAATTATTCGAAGACCTCGGCCTCGAGCGTCTTGACCCAAGTGTCGATAGGGCGATGATTTGCGGCTCTATCGATATGACCAAAGAGTTGAAAGACTTGATGGAAGAACATGGGCTGCGCGAAGGCGCCAACTCAGACCCGGCCGATTTTGTAATCGAGCGGGCCTTCGTTGACTAGAGAGTTGACTAGAGCGTTGGTTAACCTGTTTTCAGGCCGCCTAAATCTAGCTCAATAAATTTGCCGCCTTGGCTGGCAAGCTGGCGCAGCGTGTCAGATATTTTTACATCGCCATTCTCGCTGTGTAGCGTTTCCATTGTGGCCAAAATTTTATCCGCTCCAACCAAATCGCCATACGCCATAGGCCCACCTGTGTCGCCCGGCCAGCCGTAGCCATAAGACCAAATGACGTCGACATCGCTTGGGCGTTGGGCTTTGTTTTCTTCCAGAATAATCAGCGCTTCATTGACCATTGGGTGCAGGCAACGCGCCAGAATATCTTCTTCCGACAGGCCTGCCTCGCCAGGCGCAACGCCCGTAACATCGGCAATCACTTGCTCGGTTACTTTGGAAGGACTGCGTTGGCGGTTCTCGTCATAATCGTAAAAGCCAGCGCCGGTTTTTTGTCCGCGACGGTCCATTTCGCACAATGTATCGCGAATGGCGTTGGAGGTTTTAGCGCCTTTTTTCCAACCGATATCTAGGCCTGCCAAATCAGACATTTGGAACGGGCCCATTTTAAATCCGAAATTATTAAACGCCGCATCCACATCCCATGGCAGCACACCGCGCTTGACCAATTCATTGGATTGGAATTGGCGCGCCGCCAAAATGCGGTTGCCAACAAAGCCTGGGCAAACACCCACAAGCGTCGCCACTTTGCCAATTTTTACCGCGATATCCATCGAGGTAGCCACCACATCGTCGGTGGTGGCGTCGGCGCGAACGATTTCTAAAAGCTTCATCACATTGGCCGGCGAGAAGAAGTGCAAGCCAATAACATCTTGCGGGCGCGTGGTTTGCGCGGCAATCGCATCAATATCAAGGCCGGATGTATTGGTGCCCAAAATAGCGCCTTGCTTGGCGATACCGTCGAGGGTTTTGAAAATGGATTTTTTCAATTCCATATCCTCGAACACCGCTTCAATAATCAGGTCGCAATCGGCCAATGCTGACATATCCAAAGCGCCATCAATGCGCGCCATGCGCTCGGCAACTTCTTCGACCGGAAACCGCCCACGATCGGCGCTGCGCTGATAATTGGCTTGAATGACGCCAAGTCCGCGCGTCAGGGCCTCTTCTTTGGTTTCAATCAGGATGACTTGAATGCCCGCGGTGGCAAAATTCATTGCGATACCGCCGCCCATCGTGCCCGCGCCGATAATGCCGACTTTGTGAATCGGGCGCAAATGGCTCCCCGCGGCCAGGCCATCGATAACCCGCGCGGTTTGGGTGGCTTCATTCATATAGGCTGCAATATCGCTCATGGTGTCTCTCCTGTTGGACGTAAAATATCTGCTTGGCATCATGTCGATTTGCGGGGCTTTGAGCAAGTCTGATTGCGCTTAAATTTTAACAGAAGGCGGCCTATAGTCGAGTTTACAGGTTAGCTAGGGAGACAAGCCATGCCGATGATAAATGTAAAAATTACCAAAGAAGGCGCCACCACCGAGCAGAAAAAGCAAGTGATGGCCGAGATGACCGAAGTGCTGGCCCGCGTGTTAGGCAAAAACCCAGCCACCACAATCGTCATCATCGACGAAGTAGAAACCGAGAACTGGGCCATCGGCGGCGAGCCGGTCAATGAGTTGCGCAAGCGGGTCTCTTAGCCCTGCGCTGACCCCTTATTGGCTATTATACCAAATCGGCGACGAGAAAGCGCGCTCGCGCAAAATGCTCGTGTGTTTGGTAATTGCCGGGTCTTTTTCCATAGCAATCGCATCTAGCAATGTGTGGCGCGTGCTTGGCAATTCTAAAACCCGCACATAATAAAAGGCGTTTTGCTTTGGGTTGAAATCTGGGTCCGTCCAGACAGTGGCCAATTGAGCTGAGCCGCCTTCGTGATGCGTGGTGGCATCGCTAATGCGAACTTCTTGCTTGCCGGTTTTGGCGCGCTTGGCGTCATAGATTTTTTCATGGCTCTTGCCGCTCGCATCGACCCAGCCTTTGATGACTTGCAGGCGGTCTAGGTTTTGGCTCATCGGGTCTTTGGCCGCGTGGATGAGCAATTGCATGGGCCGGGCTTTGGCGTGGCCGGTAATTTCGCTGCCCATGGGAACGCCTTTTTTATAGCCAATTTTGGCTAGGTTCGGGCGCTTGGCGTCATAAGATTTAAAGCGCGTGCCGCCAAATACCCGCAAAGCAATGCGGGGGCCCGAAGTGGCGTAGACTTCGCGGCGTTTGAACGCGGCCGTAATGGCGTCGCGGGTGTTCTCATGGGCCCAAACCGCCGACAGGCCTTGCGCCGAAGCATCCCAGCCCACAGAGGTTGGCACTGTCGGTTTGTGCTTGGTTTCAGGGCGGCTGTCATTGGCATATTTACCGTGAAAATTGCCCTCCTCGACGCTGGCCAAAGCGGTGTGGCTATCGGAGGCGCCCACGACGCCAAATTTATATGGATTGGCGCCAATTTTTTGTTCTAGCTCCAGTCCACGGCGCAAGCCCGAGCGCATGAAAGCGCCAACGGCAGGGGTGGCTTCGATGGAGCGTTTGCCATTTGGCAAAATATGCGGGCCGAGCAAATGTTTGTATTTTTCAAAGCCTGCAAACTCATCGACCGGCGACAAAATAGGATGGGTTTCGCTGTCGCCTTTATATTGAATGACTTCTTCTACGGGTTCCCATTTGGCGCGCGCTTGAGCATAGGCCAAGTCTACCGGATTGCCGCTTTCATCTACTTCAGGGAAAAACCGTCCCAGAGAAAGATTCATATTATGGCCAATGGCGACGAAATCTGTGTCGTATTTGGCGGAGGTTTTTTCCATCCACGCCCAAAGGTCACGCGGCTTACTCGAGTCGATAGACGAAAATGGCAGATAGCTTTTCGCCGTGTCGCCACCATCCGGGGTGAAGACGATGCGGTGCAAGTTGACGGAGTTGGGCATAGAGCTCCATTCCCAACCCGTGAAGCTCGTAAATTTCCCAGGCTCATTATGGGCGTCGGCGAAGTCTACCATTTTGCTCCAAACGGAGGTGCGCACTTTTTTGGCATTGATAGGCGCCAAGTCCCGCAGTTTGCCGCGCGCTACCAATCCCACGATATCGGCAAACACTTCGTTTTGCTTGCCCGCCTTTAAATCATTATAAATTCGCTTTCCCATTTTTGTGCTCAGAATCGAAGGGTTGCCGGCTTCAATTTCCGCAAAGACGCCCAGAAACTCGGCATGGTCTGTGACCACAAGAAAGTCAAGCGGGCGGTCGATGCGCACCCGCGCGCGATGGCCCGGATGCACCACCGGCAAGCCTTTGGCAAAACGATAGGCTGTGTCAGGGTCGGCTGTCCGATTGCCGAGCAAATAGGCGTCGAGCGAATAAGAGGTATGTAAATGCGTATCGCCCCAGTAAAGCTGGGTTGGGGCATCTGCTGCCAAAGCCGATGTGGCGCCCGAGGTGGCCATCGAAAGTGCCAGTGTGGAAGCGAGCAAGCCTGCGCGAATATTTTTCATAATGACATCCCTCAAAAAGCAAATAAGTGAGGTGATACTAGCAAAAGTCTGGGGCTTTGCAATTGCGCAGCTTTTACAAATGGGGCTCAGTAATGCGGCGGTTTTTCGTCTTGCAGGGAAGGCGCACCGCCGGGGCTTGTATCTTCCACTTCTTGCACGCGCGCCAGCAAGGCCTTTTGCTTGCGGGCCAGGGTCTCGCGCGCCTGTTCGGCCAAATGCAATTGATCGCTCACCTCATCTAGGGTGTGGGCTTGGTGCGTAAGCATCTCTTCTAAAGCTGCAATGCGGCGTTCGAGGGCTTCGAGCTTGTCTATATCAGTCATCCAAAATCCCTAGCATGTCGGCGTAAAAACGCAAAGCGGGTTAGTCCTCTAAGGCTAGGCTCTCGAGCGCCGATTGATTTTCTACTTTTAGCCTGCCATAGGCCAGTGAAATAATATTACGCTCCTGCAACTTTTTAAGGGCCCTATGCGTCTGTAAACGCGACAGTCCGCTTTCATTGCCAAGTTGACTTTGCGTGGCTTTAATCCACGGGTCGCTGTGTTTCTGCCGTTCCAGTAAAGACTTAACGACACGAGACAAGGGATTGGGTTTGACGATATCCGTAACCATAAACAACCCGTGTTCAACAATTTCCGTGAAGTTTTGAACAATGGCCATGGCGAAAGCTGTATCGCGAGCAAACATCTTTTGGGTTTGTGTCCGGTTGATCCGCAGTATTTTTGACGGCTCAAGGCTTACCGCCTTAAATAGGCGAGGGGTGTCGAGGAATACGGTGGAGTGACCAAAAACATTGCCTACGAGGTTTTGTGAGAACTTGACGATATGCCCATTGGGTTGGGTTTTGCTAAATTGAATTTCGCCGCTCAGGATTATGTTGAGGCTGGCATACATGTCATCCTCATCATAAATTAACTCATCGGCGGCAAAAGACTTTAACTCGCCTACTTCAAGCAAATTATTTTGGGTTTTTTGTGACAATTTATCCCAGAAACACTCAACCATACCGAAATGCTTTACACCTAAACTTACACCTAAACTTACGCCTTTTAGCTTACCTTCTCTGAGGGCAAATTTGCAAAAGCAATTAGGGCCTTGTCCTGATTGTGCACAACAATGTTCAGGTGAACTATTTATCTGCCAAAAAGTTGGCTAGTTTTTTAGGGTTCAGTCTTTAAGGAGTAAATTATGTCGAGATTGTCTATTCTAGCCTTGTGTAGTGGAGCCCTAATTTGTGGACCCGCCGCGGCACAAGATGGCGGCCAAGAGGCCGTGAATTTTTTTAAAACTAATTTGACCTCCCAAGCCCGGGCCAGTGCAACAAATGCTCTGGAAGGCGCGTTGGATAGTCTGCCGATATCAAACCTTGAAATCACGATTTCAGATATCGAAGACCAAGATACCAGTTACAGCCTTTTAACGGTTCAACCGCTTGTTGATAACGAGGAAAATGGTACGGCTGTGTTTTTGCAAGTGAGTGCCAACCGCACCGCCAAGCGCAACACGGCCAATATTGGCCTCGGTTACCGCAAGCTCGTGGCAGATGGCAAACTTATTCTTGGGGTCAATGGCTTCTATGATAACGAGTGGACTTATAAACACGAGCGCGCTTCGGCCGGTCTTGAAGTTCTCTCCAGCGTTGGCGACTTCCGCTATAATCAGTATTTCGCGCTCAGCGATGCCTTGACCGGCGAGGGGGCTGCGCAAGAACGTGCCCTCGACGGCTATGACGCCGAACTTGCTGTGCCATTGCCGTATCTCCCGCAAACCAAACTGCATGCAAAAGCTTTTAAGTTTGATAGCGATGATGTGGCTACGGTCATTGAAGGACAAACCTTTAGCCTGCGAAGTGCCTTGCCGTATAGTTTCACGATCGAGCTTGGAACGACTTCCTATGACGATAATACGGCGGACCAAGATTACGCCAATCTATCTTATCGGATGGCTTTTGGATCCTCTTCTTCAGCCCCAACGACTTTCATTTCGGACGTCGCCTATCAGCTAAGTCCAGTGCGCGATCGTCGTTTTGAGAAGGTGCGTCGTGCCAATACGATTGCCAAGTCGGGTGGCGCCTTTGTTGTTTCTGTTTCGGGAGTATAAACCAATGAAATTGATTTCTAGTTTTAGTGTTTTAAATTTAGTCTGCTTTTCTCTACTCGTTTTCATGTCGCCAGCTTCAGCAGAGACCGACAATGCATGTGTGAGAGCGGATGGCGCAATTCTCATCGATTCTAGCAAATTTGGGACTGATAGTGACCCCAATCAAGCAGGTCTTCAGCCTAGCGTTGTAGAAGACATTGACGGGAACTTGGGGGCAAGCTGCAAAGAGATTCCAGATGGCTATAAGGTAACTTTTTATCGCATGGCTATGTGTACTTCGAACCCAATCCTAAATTCCAACAGTCTCGATGGGTGCACCCTTTTGCTCAATGATGATAACGGTGTGGAGCACTTGATTGAAGGCACCAACAATGCTGCCGTTCTAGATACTTCCTCCGCCGATACCCCCATTGCTAGTGGCAGTTATACTTTCCTAGCTCTGATTTTATCCAATGAGCTGCAAATCAAGCATTTGGAAGAATTTATCGATCAAAATGGAGACCCTAGAACCCTCATCGGGGAAACCGGAGTGGGAAGTTATTGCTGGACCAATGATGCCATCACAACCTTTACAGGTACGTTGCAGGATGCGGATTATCCGGACGGCACCATTGTAAGCTCGGATCCAAATGATCGGTCTACTTTGGGGATGGACTGTGGTGCTACACCAGGGACGCCGCAATTTGCGACTGAAATTTACGATAACTTTGGCCAAGGCGCGTTTGCAGCCATCGAACCTGGCTCGCAGCAAGCTATATTGCTGGCGTCTGACAATGTGACGACGGCTATCTCAGCCGCAAACGCCAAGCGAATTTTAGTGGCGATGCCTCTTACCGCGGAAGTAACACCTTCCAGTCAGTTTGATCTCAAATTTACGCTAACTCGCTCTGTGAGCATTGATATGCACTTGGATGAGAATTCGGGCTCGGTGACTGCGTTGAAGAACGGCGCTGACCCGTTTTCAGTAAGCCTAACGGTTACCAACTAACCTAATTACTCGTTTTTTGACGAGTAAAACAATCAGGGCGCGGCGCCATATGGCTGCCGCGCCCTTTTTCGTATCCCTAGCTCTGTCTCAAATCAGTTGTCTCAAATCAGTTGTCTCAAATCAGTTTGGCTTCCACACCCCACCGAGGGGCAGGCGGTGTTTTGGGGCCATAGCCCAAGCGACCAAACATTTGAATGGTATCTCCGTCGCGAGCGAAGCTAGTTTGAATGGCTTGGTTCAGCGGTTTCATCTCGCTATATTCTTGCAAGGCTTGGCTAATAGGATGCAAAGAAACGCCAAGATATGTGGTCATTAAGTTGAGCCGCAACCATTGCCGCCCCGCCGCTATTTGGTCGGCGCGTGTATTGCCTTGGGTCTTCAACAAAATATAGGCAGGGGTCGATTTTAACATTTTCTCATACATGTCGCGGCCTTGTTGATAGGAAGCGCTTTGCGGGTCCATTAGGGTTTCTGGCGTCAGATTGCCGATCAAACTCAGCATCTCCAATAGCGGGCCACCAAGGTCGATACCATCGGGGGTCGCATTGATTTGAGACTTTCCGATGCGCATTAAATCGACACTCTCTTTGAGCGTGCGTTCGGTTTCATATTCCACCAAAAACGCATCCCAACTTATTGTCTTCAGACGGTCGACGGCGCGGGCATTGGTGTAGACATCGCCAAACACCGATAGGGCTTGCGCGTGCGCTGGCTCCAGCTCGGTATCGGAAAAAGGTTCTTTGCACGAGCGCCGGTCTTGGAAAGCGCCAAATAGCTCGCCATCTGTGCCGGCCAGCCCGGCTTCGGCTTTCAGGGTAATGCGCGCCACATAGTCTTCGTTTTGGGTCGGGAATAATTGGGTCTCGGCGCGATAGTTTTTCTGGGCCGCAGCCACAGTGAGGGCTTCTAAAAAGCACCCCATGCCAATGGTTAATTGGCGGTCAAACGGGTCGGTCTCTGGCAGGTTCTTGTCGAGGTCGCGGTAGATATGAATTTCATGCTCGTCCACCAGCTCGGCCATCCAAGGTTGGCGGTTATGGGGATTAGGCGCCAAAATGGCATAGGATAAAGCAAAGCGGCGCACCTCTTCATATTGGCCAGCTTGCCCCCAGGGTCTTAGGGCCTTTGTGGGGCTTCGTGTGCTGGCAAAGCCAGCCAGAGAGGCGGCCGAAACAATGACGCCTCCACCAACTAATTTTAAAATGTCGCGACGCTGCATTGGTTTCTCCCTTTTATTCTTCTGCCTATACAACAACAAAGAAACCACTGTCTGTCTACCCCGTCAGAAATGTGTTTTTGGGGTGTCAAAAAGCTTGCAAATATTTTTGAGTTTGCCAAAGTTCCTCGCATGGTAGATTTGGATTTAACAGCGCAGGTAGCTCTTTTAAAAGCTAGAGAAATGTCTCCAAAGGAGTTGGTGGCGGCAAGTATCGCGAGGGCTGAAGCGCTGGAGCCGAAGCTCAACGCTTTGACCACGCGCCGCTTTGAAGAAGCTCTTATCGCGGCCGAGACAGCCGACCTCGAAACGCCGTTTGCGGGCGCCCCTTTTATGCATAAAGATTTGGTCGATGTACCGGGCTTTGTGCGCAGCGATGGCGCTCATCCGGCTTTGCATCAGCAGCCTGAGGCCGCGCCGCCCCTTATCGCTGCTTTGCAAAAATCTGGCCTTACCTTTTTAGGTGCCACCAATACCCCTGAATTTGCTTCGCTACCCGTCACCAATAATCAGACTTTTGGCGCCACGGCCAATCCGTGGGATATCTCCAAAACATCGGCGGGCTCCAGCGGCGGCTCGGCTGTCGCGGTAGCTGCGGGATATGTGGCCGCCGCCCATGCCACCGATGGCGCGGGCTCCATTCGCATGCCGTCTTCGTTTTGCGGAACCTTTGGCTTCAAGCCATCGCGCCAGCGTTTGCTATCCGGCGAGGCGGATGGCTCGCATCCCTTCCTGAAGCATCATCATGCGATTACTCGCAGTGTGCGCGATAGCGCTTGGTTGTTTGATGTAACGCAAGACCGCTCGGCCCAAGCTACCTATCGGCCCCTTTCGGCAAAGCAGTTGGCGCGGCAAAACCAGCCGCTAAAAATTGGGCTGATGTTCGATAATATTCAACATGCCGAAGTCGCACAGCCGATACGCCAAGCCATTGAGGAGACGGCTAAAACTTGCGCCGCGCTTGGCCATGAGGTTATCGACCTCTCGCTGGCGGGGGTTGATGGCCAAGGTTTTTGGGGTCATGTCGAGAATATGTTCCTCGTGCGAATGCCCTTTTTGGTGGCCGCGATTGAGCAAGCCACAGGCGCTGCTTTTGAAGACAACGCGTTGTTGTCTCCTTTCACCACGTCTATGGGAGTGGCCTCGCGCGATTTGCCAGACCAAGCCGAAGCTAAATCTTTACAGGCTTTCGAGCAGCATCGTGCCAGCTTACTGGCGGGCTTTGAAAGCGTCGATGTTCTGCTAACGCCGGTAACGCCGATGATGCCATTTGGCCATGATGAGCTGACGCCGCAAGGGAGTTTGGCCGCCGATGGGCAAAAGATTGCCGACATGATGAGCTATATGGCGCTTGCCAATGTTTATGGATTGCCTGCCATGTCGATACCCACCAATATGTCGGGGGGCTTGCCGATTGGCGCACACTTTATGGCTGCGCCGGGCATGGACGCTCTTTTGTTTGATTTGGCTTATGCTCTGGAAGAAGCAGCGCCTTGGTCTCATAAACCGACAGCTATATAAGAAGCACTTAAAAGGAAACAAAACATGAGCGACGCAAAACACTTTCTGGAAGCCCTAAAGGCCAAGACCGGAGACGAAATGGGGCTTACCGATTGGTATTGCTATGACCAAAAGGCAGTGAGCACGCATGGCGCCAATTCTGGTGATGATGGCCCCATTCATAGCGACCCCGAGTATTGCCGCGCCAATACGCCTTTTGGCGGCACGATTGTGCAGGGTTCTTTGCTTCTTTCTACATTTACCAGCATGGCCAAATCTTTAGTCTGGCCTCCGGGCGACATGGTTTTTCGTCTCAGTTATGGGTTCAATAAAGTACGTGTCATTCAGCCGGTAAAAACCGGCCAGAGATTTCGCGCGCGCTTTCATTTGAAACATGCAGAAGCTAAGGACGACCAAGCCACTTTGGTAACCTTGGACGTAAGCTTTGAGGCGGAAGGCACGCCCGGCACCGTATTGGCAGCGGAATGGCTAGCCTATTTGCGGTTCAGCTCGTAAAGGAATTGACACCATGACACATGAAGCGACCCTGGCCCATATAGAGGCCGCGCAAGCCCGCATCGAGGGGCTTTCGATGAACAAAAATTTTGCCGAATTATTGGCCGAAAAATCTGGCCAGCTTGGCGACAAAACGGCCGTGCATTTTTTCCAAAGCGACGAAGAATTAAGCTATCGAGAGATTGACGAGAAGACCGATAAATTGGCCGATGCGCTGATGAAAATGGGCGTGCGCAAAGGCTCGCATGTCGCGCTGGTGACGCCCAACTCATCTGGCTTTGTATTGAGCTGGTTCGCCATTGCCAAAATCGGCGCCGTTATGGTGCCGGTAAACCCCACCTATACGGTGCGGGAGTTGGTCTACGTTTTGTCCGATAGCGATGCGACTTTCTTGATCTATGATCCAATGTTTGAAGCGGTGGTGGAAGCCGTGGCCGATGACAGCGTGGCGATTACACAAGAGCGGATGATTGTGTTGGGCCCAAAAAGCCAAGCGCCGGGTCATGTTTTCGACGAAGTTATAGCAAGCGGGCAGGCGCCCTTCGTGTCTCCGGTGCAGGTGCACGCCTCTGATTTATTATCTATTCAATATACCTCTGGCACCACGGGCGCTCCCAAGGGCTGCCTGCAATCGCAAGATTATTGGCTTCGGTTGTCGCTGGTGGCGGCTAATTTTCAACTGCTGAATCTAGAAAATGTGCTGGTTACATTTCCGATGTTTTATATGGATCCGCAGTTGCAAGTGCTGATGGCTTTGCGCGGTAATGGCACGGCGTTTATTGCGGCGCAGCATTCTTTGTCGAAGTTTCGCGATTGGATACGCGAATTCAATATTCATGTGGCGACGATTACGCCGCCTGTTTTTCGGGCCATGCCCGAGCTGCCAGATGATGGCGATAATGAGTTACGCTATATCTCTGCCTTCTATCATAAAGAAGACACGCATGCGGCGTTGGAAAAGCGCTTCAATTGCGTTGGCCGAGATGCTTTTGGCATGACCGAAGTAGGGGTTGCGCTTTATACACCCACGGCGGCCACGCATAAAGTTGGGGCAGGCACCGTTGGGCTACCCGCGCCTTATCGCGAGATAATGATTGCCGATGAAGACGGCAATGAGAAACCGCACGGCGAGCCGGGAGAATTATGCATTGCCGGCGAGGGCCTGTTTTGGGGTTATTACAAAAAACCTGAAGCCAATCGCGAGAGCTTCCGCGGGAAATGGTTTCGTACCGGTGATGTGGCGGTTATGGACGAAAACCGCTATGTGTCGATTGTTGGACGGCTAAAAGAAATGATCAAACGCAGCGGCGAGAATATTGCAGCGATTGAAGTGCAAGAAGTCTTGGCCGAACATGAGGCGATTGTCGAGGCGGCTGTGGTCGGAGTGCCAGACCCGATGCGCAATGAAGAAGTGAAGGCCTATGTCTTGTTAGCCGAAGGCAAAAGCGCGGAGGATGTCTCGCCCGCCGATATTCAAGCGCATTGCTTGGAGCGGCTAAGCAAATTTAAAGTGCCGCGCTATATTGCTTATGTTGATGAATTTCCGCGCACGCCGTCGAATAAGATTGCGAAAAACAAATTGATTGCGGGGGTCGATGATTTGACACAAGGCGCCTTCGATTTGCTGGAAAACAAAACGCGATAAACGCGGCTAAGCTGCGAAGTGCTTTTAGCGAGTGGTGCACCCGACAGGATTCGAACCTGTGACCTCTGCCTTCGGAGGGCTAAGGGCGATGATGAAAGCGTTTGTGGAAGGGCGTTACAGCGGACGCCTTAAAAAAGTTGATGAAAAGTAAATAAAAACGCTCATTAAATTAAGCCTATAACAATGTCGTTGTTACCAAAAATCAACAATGAATATCACTCCAAGGCGTTAAGCTTTTCCCGCAATAACGCAACTACCTCATCCTTGGGCGGCATCACCTTGTCATATAGAAAATAATCAAACTTTTTATATTGCTCGATTGCCGTTTCTCGCCTGTTCCAAAGTAGGAGGCTGCTAAAGTTAAAGCCACTTTGCCCAAATGACTCGGCTTCGCAAGTCAAACAAACATCTTTCACTTGGGCAAAATGAAGAGAAACACATTCCTCTCGCTCAAAACAAGAAATCAAAAATTCGTATAAATTATCGTCAGTAAGTTCTCTTTTTTCTTCTTCGGGTAAGTATTCGACCAAATATTCTTCAAACTCTGCGGACAGAGTCTCTTTACTGATGATTAAAATGAAGTCATCCTCATCAATGAAAATACCTGTCTCGTAAACCCAATGCGTAAACGCCAAGCTGTCGGAATTTATTATACGGAGCTTTTTGCTTGCGTCCTTTCCCTCTTTAAAGACAGCAATGGCTTCGCTAACGAGTTTCCCAATATCCAAAGCCATTCTCTCTCAAAATATAATTGTATTTCCCAGTATATAACGAAAAGACAATGTTAACTTCTTGGGAACCGTCAAGCGAGATAGTCAGGTTTGTAATCCAACCATTGCGGCATCTCGCAATAACCTTCTCATACTCACCTTCAACAATCCGTGCTGCGAAGGCTGCTTCATCGCTGCTATCTAATGGGTGTTCGATACCGCAGCCGCATTCGTAGTAAACAGCATAGTTCTTGTCATCTGCGCAACTATACCAACCCTCTGCCAGCGCCCAAAAGTCCGCGAATCTGGTGTCTGGGTCCGTGTGCTCGATGGAACCAATGCCCTCTTCATTCGCCGATGTGGCTAAATTTTTTACTGAATTGCCAAGTTCTCTTAGAGTCATCATCATTTACCTGAGTGATTGCGCTACAAAATTCTGTTTGAGACTAAGCAGCCTCCCGATATTTGTAAACCGAGGGAACCGAAATTCCGAGAGCCTCAGCGATTGCTTTGAGCTTTAGACCCCACCAAGTTTAAAAGTTTACCGTGGTTCTTTTTCTAATGTCAGATTCAATTAATAGAGCCTCGAGATCACCATAAAGGTCACTTAGTTTTCGTATAAACGGCTTACCGTTAATATTCGTTGGCAGCGTGCTGCCCTGAGCTTTATAGGAGGCTATAATAAGGTCATAGGTATTAGTGTTATCAGCGAGTTGCTCCTCGCTTACCGACACGTCAGGGCAATACATAGCCAAGAAGCCAGCTCGTTGAAAATTCCTAATTCTTACATTGCTAGTGAATTCGGTTGGGTCTTGAAAGAATCCAACGCCAAGAATGTCATTAGTATATCCAGAAGCCAAAAGTCGCTCACGAGCAAAGTTTGACTTCACGGATAACCATAGATTATTTGGCAAACACATCAGCACAAAGTCGCCATATGACTGAACTGAGCTTTGATCGACTTTAAAAAACGTTGTTTCATCTACAAGCTTATCGAAAATAATCTTCAACAAAGTCTCTGATATAGTTCCAAGCGTTGATACGCCAGACTGGCTTTCGCTTTGATCTTTAACCCTGCTCCAAGCCTTTCTATTTACCTCATCAATTACGCCTTTGATTTTGATAAAGTTCTTTGAATTCACTTCCTCGCCAACCAGTATCTCTGCGTTTTTTATGGCTTGATCGGCGAGCACTACAACATTTTGGAAAAGTCCGAGAAAAACAGGGAACCTACTAATGAAATTCCTAATTATATGTTGGTCGAATAATCGATGTTGATTTGTTGCTTTCACCGATGGCGGCTTAATTTTAATTCCAGAATCCAAAAAAAGTTCTTTTATATTGATTCCTAGTGAGCCATCGTGAAGGGCATCTGCGTTTATCAGTGGTCGATAATCCGACCCATCTGTCAAACGCTGGTAAACGAAACCATAGAGGAACTCGTCCAAAGAATTTTCAAAATGTAATTCTTTAGGATCGGTTATTGTTATTGTTTTTCCATCGAATGTAAGTCGCTTCATAGGTAACCCTCAGATTAGGGTTTTATTGTTCCATAAAACAACAGATTAAGCGAGTGGACTAGGAAATAGTTTGGACTATTTTTTTTGCTACTTCTCGAACGACAGGAACGGCTACAGAGTTGCCAAATTGTTTGTATATTTGAGCGTCAGAAACGGCACTAACTATGAAGTTTTCAGGAAATCCCTGGATCCGAGCGCACTCTCTTGGAGTGAGCTTTCTTGGGTTTTTCCCTAATTTTTCCTGACTAAGCAAAATCTCACTGCCGTCTTTGTAGTAGCGAGCACTGATTGTATTACAATAAGGGCTATCCTCATTGAATACACTGAAACCAAAGCCATTGCCCTTATTTTTGTGCTCTTCCAGACGCCTTTTGTGACCCGAAAGCAATTTATCTGAAATCGTATATTTTGGATCTATTTCTGCGTGTTTCTCCATAATATCCCCGAGGCGTGTGGCGCTCTTTCGGGAACACAAGTCCTCGAAAATATCGTTTAAAACTGTATCAATGCTTTTATCACCAAGTTGGGATCTGTCGAATCCGACGATATAAACACGCTCCCTACCTTGAGGCACGCCAAAATCTGAAGCCTTTAAAACTCGGAAATCTACAGCATAGTTTAATCTTGCCTGAAGGCTTTGACGAGCTTCGTCGGATATTTGAATGTTATCTGGAATTTTAGGTGCGTTTTCACCCCTTAGAATTGAGAGGATGGTCTCTAGAGTTCTGCCCTTGTCGTGCCCTTTTAATTGCTTAACATTCTCTAATAGAAACGCTTTAGGTCGCTTAGCTGATAGAATTCTTTGAATTTCGAAAAACATAGTTCCGCGAGTGTCGGCGAAACCCCTCTTTAGCCCAGCCTGTGAGAATGCTTGGCAGGGAAATCCAGCAAGCAAAACATCGTGGTTAGGAATTTGTTCGCTTGGAATTTTTGAAATGTCTCCGAATGGTAGTTCGCCGTAGTTAGCGGCGTATGTCTTTTTAGCGAATTTATCCCACTCCGATGTAAAGACGCATTTCCCGCCTAATTCTTGAAATGGCAGACGCATCCCGCCAATACCAGCGAATAGGTCAATAAAATCAAACGTGGTTTTACCTGTTTTGCGGAAGGGAACTGAAACATTGATCGTTTCTATTTCTTTGAATTTTGCTTTGGTTGGAGTGTGTTCGCCACGCTCCCAGCCGCTGATAGTTCGCTCGCTAGTATCCCTAAGCCCCAGTAACTCAGCGAATTCCTTTTGAGTTAAGCCAAGGCTCTGTCGTTTGTATTTAATATAATCTGCTGTATTTTCTGGACTCGGTATCATTTGGTAAAATTATTACTGTTCGTTAACAGGGTCAAATACTGGATAACCTATTTCGATACTTATAGACAGAGGGAACAGAGATTCCGAGAGCCTCAGCGATGGCTTTGGGCTTCTTACCCTCAGCAGTCATACGTTGAATATCCAATTCCTTATCTCGAGCTTTCGGAGCACGCCCTTTGTATTTTCCTTCAGCCTTAGCCTTAGCGATACCAATACGCTGACGTTCCAGCAATATCTCCCGTTCAAACTCAGCGATCGAACCCATCAGGCTCAAAAGTAGCTTTCCTGTAGGCGTGGAAGTATCAAGGTTCATATCAACGATATTCAACTCAACGCCCTTAGCCCGAAGCCGTTCGACGTTATTCCACAAGTCAGTAATGGAGCGGGCGAACCTATCCAGCTTAGTCACGACAAAGACATCCCCTTCACGGGCGAATTCTATAGCCGCTTCAAACTCAGGGCGTTTACCAACGCTTGATACTTGCTCCTTAAAAACTTTATCACAGCCGACAGTATCGATAAGTATCGTCTCTTGGTGGTCTAAGCCGTATTGCTGTTCGACTGTTGAAGTTCTGGCGTATCCGATAAACATTATTCAATTCCTTCTAAAACTCTCTTTTTAGCATCTTAGACTATAGTATAAAATATTATATAAAATGTCAACCCATTTTAAATATAAATGTCTGTTTTTATTGGATAAATTGCTATTGGGTTGTTTTTACATCGTTTTCGGATTTCAACCATCAAAACTAGAAATATCAGTAAAATCAGATAACTAAACCTAACCCTACTAATAAAGATACTGGAAGGCTGTAAGAAGGTTTGTTAGCCTCAGATTGATAGTGATGGGGGTTTGTTATGAAAGACAGTCAGATTGAAAGCGCGATGGCGCAGGTAAGCGGCGGTAAGATGGATAGAACACAGCTGCTACAAATGAAAACAAATGCCGAAAGTCGCTTAGGTGATAATCCTCGTATCCAAGAACTGATTGACCTCATAGGTAGAACAGCCGTTCCATCGCTTGAAGCTGAATATGTGTTTATGGGTTATTGCCCTGGTGGGGATATTGAAAACCGAAGAGACATTGAATGGATAAAAGATGGATTTATCGATTTCGCCTATATTGAAAGTAAAGCTCAGTTAGCATCATTTTGCGCGATCCACGCTGGCGATAAGATTATTTTGAAAAAGCGCCACGAGTTCGGCGAGACGATGAAAATTCACGCTTACGGTGAGGTCACTGAGAGCGCAGAGAGCAAATCAACAGGGCTTACTTATCATAGAGTGGATTGGAAGATAAAAGACGTTGAAATCATCGTTCCTCTTTTGGGGTGTAATGCTACCGTGAATAAAAGAAACATCACTCAGGTAGACGAGGGAATGACGCAAGAGTTTTGGGATTGGCTAAAACAGGCGGCTTAGAGGAATTTTTTATGTTTGGAATGTTGGATTACAGAGCCCATAAACTCTACTGGTTGTTATTTTTCATACCCAGCAAAATTCTTTTTCTGATAGCGATTTTTGGTCTCCCGCTAATAAATTATCTAATTGGCTTTCAGTTAGCTGAAACAAGATTTTTTCAAATCCTAATTTCTCTAATATCGCTATTCGTAATAGAGTTGATTTGGCTCCTCTTAATTTTCAATGTCACTGACAAATTATTCCAATTCATTTTCTCACTCCTTGTAGATGTTATTCCACACGACGGAAGAACCAAGGAGGAGGCACAATTGGTTGTTTGGAACGGTGAAAAGGCGGTAAGAGCCTTAGCTCTCAAGAAGGAGCCAGACACTTGGGCTGATGAACTAATCCTTGAAATCCCCAAAAACGATTGGGTGGTTAATATGTTTTACAGGGATGATGTAATAAGAAGGTTAGAATTGATAAGGGAAGAATTTAACAATCAGTCGTCTGATGATAGCCCGTTTACTGAAACTGAGGTGGCTCAAATTTTAAAGGATAATTCATTAGAGATGGGCTGGTTTGAAAAGTTAGTTACCAGCGGGCAAAGAGCCTCAATATACGCGTACACAACTTTGTTATTACTATTCCTTTACAACCCGATGGCTTCTTAAATGTTTGATAGTTTGAAAAAGGCGTGAGAGTGATGAGAGAAAAACTTAAAAAATATAGCCCTTTAGGTTTGCTAGCTCTGGCTGTCTTGGCTGGTGTTGTCGCTGTATCAACTCACGCTCCACCTAAAAAAGATGTTGAGGCATTTGAGGTCGGATATGACGCTGGCTTTGACGTGATTGGTTATTTCTCGTGTAGTAAAAATCTAAGATTCAAATTTGCTCTAGCTAGAGAGGGCGACACGTTTTCAGTTTTTTATTACAAGGCGGAAGACGACGCAATAATTGCTAAAGGCAAACCTACTGATTTTACATATTTGAGCCGCTCCAGTCGCATCAAAAACCCTAGAATTACGCCCCTTCAATATAAATGGAATGGTGCTGCCAGCAGAAGTGTTGTATTGGATAGAACCAATGGAAAGGTGACAGTAAGTTCCCCTGGGCATAAAGCCAATTTGCCTGGTTGTAAGGGTGATGACTGTCTTGCGCTCGAACCATTTTCTGATGAGTATGAATGTAAGTATGGCGAGGAGGGGAAGGAGCAGTTTTGGCGTGACACCCTTTCTGACTATGAAGACGCCTATGAAGCGTCAGCAGTAAAGTTCTAAAAAGAAAAGGCGGGAGATTGATAGGGGCGAACCGTCGCTATTTTAGAAGTTTATAATTTTCCTACCTTCCATTCCCACCCCAATATGATAAAGTTTGGGTACAGAAGGATTTTTGAATGATGAGATATCAATCCCAGATGATTTTTGTTGGTGCGTTAGTGTTGTCTGGTTGCGCCACTCCCTACCCCGACTCAATCAACTCAGCTCTCCAAGTTAACGACAGCGTTTTTGAAATAAGAGCTAGCGGGAACGGGGATACTAGTCCCAAAGAAATAAACGATCACATTTTGCTGAAGGCTTCAGAATTATGCCAGGATAAAAAGTTTTCTTTCTTCATTCCAATGAATCGAAGCGAAAATGTAGCCACCGCCTCGGCTCAGCTCCCTATCACAACAAATTGTATCGGAGGTCAATGCTTTACCTCGGGAGGCGGAACGATTTCAAGCAGAAAACCTAGAGCCACTATAACGGTCAAAATGTTTACATCGGAAGAGGAGCGACCCGACACAGCTTACAACTGCTCGATGATATACGGCGGTCTAGCTCCGATATACATTCAAAAGTAATACCCAGTTAGGGGGGGTAAGTCTCCTCAAAACCCATTCCGATACTTATAAACGGCTACTCACGGGAGAAAACAAACCGAAGCTTGATTGCCGTTCAATTAATTACGAGGCTCAGAAATATTAAAACTGCTATGGTCCAAAGTGGAATAACTAATACCGTATAACTAAACTCTTCTTTCGTCGAAGCTGAGCTGGCTGTGACATTGGTTATTTCCGATGGTATATTATAATCAATACTATCAAGCTCCTGCTGCGGTTCAGTGTCTTCCTCGGCTTCGCTTTGAAGGCTTTCCGAATTACTTAATTTTGTCACCGTGCGTAAGGAAAACTCGTCTAGAGTGCGTTCTTTATCGGTCAAAGAACAATTTAGATGGTAAGGATCGAAACCTTTATGTTTACCAAAAAAAGTTTTATTACCCGCTATGATGCCGTCCAAAGTATGCTCGGTTAATAACTTTACCTCAGAGACGTCATAAGACGATAAATAAGAATATTGCGAGTAAGCCCCCGAAAGTTCACACGAAAAGCTTATTTTCTGTTCGGGGAATTTTTCTAAGGAGTTGATAAGGTCATCAAAGTTTTGTTTGTGAAGCAAAACATTGATTGATAACCTTGACGGGAGAGTTTCGCCCTCATATTCCCAAGCGTCGTTAACCAAAACCACCATATATTCTTCATCTTGATCAGTGGTTGATATTTTTAAAGCAAACTCCTCAATCGGTTTATGAGACCCCATTATAAAATACTTTAATGGATCACCCCAGCTTCGATCATATTTTGTTAGCGTCGTTTTTAATTTAGCCGTCAGTCGTTGATCTATTTTGATGGATTTGGCTTTTTGGGTTTGCCCCTCCAAGCTATTGAATCGTCTAAAATACGCTTCTAGCCTTGGTGACTTGTCGAACATCGGAAATGAAGATAGTTCCCATTCTAACGTTTCTGTTTCATTACCCAACTCAGACGTTAGTTCAACATCATAGACGTCAAAGAAGTGAGTCATTACGTTGGGCTCCAACTCATACCCAATTTCTTCATCATCCAAGTTATATTCCTGAAGGCGAAATCCATCGCCTTCAACTACCTTTATTGTGTAGTTACCTTCTTGATTATCGCTCATTCAATATTTCCTCAAATAACCAATCTAAGAGTAACAAATTCCAGAGGTTTTTATAAGTCTAGTAAAAGCGGCTACTCACGGGAGAAAACAAACCGAAGCGTGATTGTCGTTTAGTAAGGTTCTTTAGTTCATCAGCAAAAGAAACGCCGCCTAAGGAATTACTTGTATCCTTTATAAATTTTCCACTGAATTCATTTTGCTTAAGGATGTAGTTAATTTCCGTAGTTAAGAGTTCCCAACGCTCCTTAAATCCATAACGGCGCATTTTAGGGCGAATAGGAACGAGCTTTACGGAATGTATAGCTTTAGAAAGTTCTACAGGCTCATCAGCAATAAAGAGCGGCGAACTATTCCGCCACATATCCTCAAAGCGTTGGTTAAAGCGGGAGACGACTTTAGGATGGATAAACCAGATAGCGTGCGCGTGAAGGTAAGTATCATCTATTGAGTTTCTAGATAAATCCTCAAAGCTAGAAAAGTCTTGAAGCAGATAAGGCTTATTTCGTGCTCTGTCAGATTTATTCATCGACGCCTTATTAGCTTTATTAATTAGAGCCAGATAAGCAGCCTTCACTACTTCAAATTCTTTATCCTTATTTTTAAATAGCCAGCCTGGGCGAAAGGTAACGGTAGCGTGATATAGACAGGCTTCTTTAGCCCTATCAGCTTCAGTATCTTTATAGAGGTCAGTAAAGAGTTTTACTTTTTGATATGTCAGGTGTTCTAAATTCATAGGATTTAAGCGTTTAATTCTTTCAGGATTAAAGAGCGGATAAGAGTAGATTTATTCATCAGACGTTTATCAGCCTCTTTATTTATTTGTTTGTAGAGAGCGTTAGGAACTTTAAAGGTTACAATACGTTCATAAGGGTTAGTCGTTTTAGAGTTCATTAGGGGTTAATCCTCTTTAAGGGTAATTAGGCATTAGCAAGCTACGTCAGCTAAAACGGTTTTCAGCTGACAGAGATATTTATTAAGAAAAACAGACGTAATACGGCGGCTTACTTAAGGGCTTAAACCACACCAGCCAAGCGGTATTACTTCAGGTATTTCAGGTAATATTTATACAAGAAAGGATTTTAGGCGGTCGTAAGTAAAGTCTGACAACCGCCTAAAAACGAATTTAGCTGCTTTAGCGGGGCTCAGCTTTCCATTCAAACGGAAGCGAAACCTCATCCTTAAGTTGAAAATCCACCCCTAAGGAAAACTCCTTATTTCGACAAGCATAATCCATCCACCAAGTAGGGATATCCATTTCACTCATCGGTTCTAAGGCGTGATTATCACGTTGTTCGTTTATTTCCTCTAAATCGGTGGGTATGTAAGAGCGAGCCACATATTCAATCACCAAACCACAGTTACTACAGGAATGAGAACCCCTTAAACCGATAGTGGTTTCAGCATCACAGCGGGGGCAGGCAGCTTCGAACTCAATAGAGTTCAGTTCATTCAAAGTTATAGTTTTTTCAATTTTAGTCATTTTAAACCTCATAGTTTTTTCAATTAAGAAGCTAAAGAACCATTCCTCAGCTTCATTATTAGAATAGCTAACGGCGGCTAAAAAGTAGTCGGAGGTAAAGTCTGACAACCGCCTAAAAGCTAATTAGGCAGCTTCATCACATAAAAATGTATTAAGGAATTCAGCTTCTTTCAGCGCCAACAAATAGCTAGCGTGAGCCAATAGAAACGCGGCTGTGTTTAACGAACCTTTATAGCCAGTCTCTCTTGTAAACATCTTTGCGTGTCTCTTTTTTGAGCCTGGATAAAGGATAAGAAAGACGTTCTCAGCAAGTTTTTGCCTCGGAGTTTCACGTTGGAAGGTTGCGTTCTCGTCAAAATCAACGTGAACTTCTATTCCAGTATTTTTATCCTCAAACACAAACCTGCTATCGTTTATACAACCCTTCAAGTCGTGAGATAGGTCTTCTATCATTGACGTTAAAAAAGGTGATGTTTTGGTGTGCTTTACTTTTCTTCCTTGCTCGCGAGCAAGCTTAAATTGTTGTAGTTGAGCCATAGTTTTCTCCATAAGACTTTTCAGTTAAGAAGCTAAAAAACCATTCCCTAGCTTCATATTCAGAATAGCTAACGGCGGCTAAAAAGTAGTCGGAGGTAAAGTCTGTTCCAGCCATCTAAGATCAAATGCTAATTGTTGATTTGCGTGAAGAAGGACAAATTCGCATATTAGTCGGGTAAGCTTGTTGGCAAAAATCATCAACAAACGACACATAGGGTAAGTCGGTCTCAAAATTCTCAGGAACAAAATCACAAATTTTCCAATATTCGCCATTCGGAAAGCCTATCCCACGATATAGAATATGATATTTGTGGAATTCGTCTTCGGGAATTGTCTCGTCCTCAATAATAGTCATCCACCCCGAGCGGAACACCAAGCCCGCGCCTTTGAAAGGTAAAATTTGATGCTTATATGGGGGCAAAGGTAGCAAGTCTTTTCTAAAAGAATAGATATAGGCGCTTCGGGATATCCAATAACCGAAACTATCATTCAGCTCTACTGCTTGATTAAGCTTAATCTCTCGAAGGTGCTTTTGAGTGTCTGTGCTTTTTTTACAATCAGACATATTCTATCTCCAGTTCTGTCTAAGAGGTAGAGAACCATTACCGAACCTCTATAAACAGAATAGCTAAGGAGGCTAAAAAAGTAGTCGGAGGTAAAGTCTGGTTAGGTTAATATTAACTATGCCTAGGATAGATATTCCCAATCGAGACCAAAGCGCGTCGGACTGGATCCGCCACAAAGACGGTCTATGGATACCCTACAGAAAGGTGAACTACATTTACTGGTTTAGGTTGCTACAGATTGCCGAAAAGGATCCTAATTTTTCCGTTAATTGGCGGAAATACAAGAAGTGGGGCGGTAAAAAAGCCGTAATGGGTATGAGCTTTGATAACTGGTGGCGGGAATATTGGAGGGATTGTTTCGGACTAGTAGAGCGAACCGATAAACAAAAATTTCCCTTCACAACAACCCGACCTAAAACCGAGAGCATCCGCTTAAGCTGGCTTTGTTATAGATTTAAAGATGCGCCTATGAAAATAGGAAAGCGAAGGAACACGCTGGATATAGCAAATGCCGTATATAGATTTGAGCTAGGTTTAGATAGCCGCAGTAAGAAACCAAGGGACGCCGTTAGCGAGCGTTTTAGTTATACGAGCTTAAATCCACACGGCAAGAAGATGTCAGAAGATGGTAACTTTTACGACGTAGACCAAAAAGAACTCACCAATACCGTCAATAGAGCTCTAAAACGGGCGAGAGAAACGATGGGAAGGGTTTGTGAGGGGCAGTTTCCCTAGAGCCGTCAAAAACTCCTCTCCAATGCGATATTAAATGAATTAGGTTCCGTCTAGTTCAAGTAAGAGCAGGTTCATCTAGCTCAAGAATAGAACCTTAGCGTTGACGTGATCGGATTTGATACTCGAGGTCAACTCCGAGCATCCATCGTGGAATTATGAGACGACGGCTACAGGAAGTTCATCTCGGGTCACCCGTCAGCTTTACCTTTCCCGATTTGACGAGTAGAGTAGAGGTATGAGTGATTTTTTCGTTTTGGTAAGAGCGTTTCTCCTCGGCTACTTGGGATACTCAGCCTCAGTAAATGTTTTTGGAATTGAGAGTTTTCTGCTCGCGCTTTTGATTGGCGGAGTGACTTGGGTCGCGTTTGAGTTCTTTTGGGGATACGTCTCATCTAAGATAATGATGAAGCGTCTTTCTGATGTTCCCCCACTTGGTCAGCTCTTGCCAGAAATTGAAAAACACCAAAGACGAATGACTAAATGGGAGCACGACTTTTTCTTGAATATTCAGGAAAAGGTAAGAACACAGCCGAAGTTTTTATCGGAAAGAGCAACGATGAAGCAGATCAACATTCTTTTTCAAATCTATGCTGAGAGGGTTCGGCGCGTTAAGCTAAAAGGGCTGACTTACGAACTTCAGCTGACAGATGAAGAGACTGGTGAAATTAGAGAAATTACAAACGTCTCAAGGTCAGGAAAATGAAGCAACTTGCGGTTACCTTCCGCCAGTTTTCATATTTTTCTTAGCCACCGCCCTAATCGTTTTAAACAAGTCAGATTTCAAATCTTTCGCGCTATCACCCATCTCAAAACCCTTCTTCTTTTGTTGAGTTATGAACTGGCGGCGAAGGGCTTCTTTCTGTAAAGCCTCTTTCTGTCTCTTAGCCTGAATGTGGTGGGGAATTAGGATATTTCCGTCATCAATCATAGTAGCTCTCCCATAGCTTGGTTTAGTTCAGCCAACGCTCTCCGTGCGTCGGCTATATTTTGATTAAGTGTTTTATCGTTACTGCCTGTCAGTTTGCTCGCGGCTTGAACGAACCTATTTTTCGCAGCGGAAATTTTTTGGATTTTTTGTCTTTTATCGTTATCCAGCATTTTGTCTCCTAGACGCTTATGTGCGTGTGTCGGGGTTTATACCAACTATTTATAGCTAGTGGAGATAAGCTTTCCCTGTTCTAGCCGTCTCAGCTATAAAGTCTTAGTGATCTGGTCGGCGAGTTCGGAGTTAATAGTTTGACCGTAATGTTTGTCGAGCATCTCAACCGATGTCCCCATATTCTTAGCTAGCATCCAGGGGCTTACATTATTAGAGAGCCGCATCGTTGCGTAGAAGTGTCTAAGAGAGTAGATACTCCGAGCCATTCCATTACGTTTTTCAGTAATACCCGAAAACTCGATTAGGCTCCTGAATGACTTCTTAAATGAATGAATCGAAGACCCATCTTTTTTACAAAATACGAATTCAGCGTCGCTCGGATTTTCGCCCAATTCTTCTTTTCTAAGATCCCATAGGCGGTCGATATAGGTTTCAGCTTGTTGCTGAAAAAATGACTTCGCGACTTCCTGTTTTACCCCCGACCTCAGCAATAACGAACTTTTCTTTATTTGTGTCCACCCTTCGAATATCTGCCCAAGTCAGTTCCCTTGCTTCTCCCACCCTAAGTCCAGTATTGGCTAAAATAAGAAAATATTGTTGGGCAACAAATCGCTCACGCCAGCTACCAACTTTCTTACCCTCTTTAACCCAATCGCGCATTTTTCTTGTAATTCGCGCCCACTCCTTGGCGGTGAAAGTGGGGCGGCGCTTTGCTTCGGCTTTTATTGTAGGTATTGAAGGCAGTTCACGGATTAGGTTCTTTTGATACGCATAATTAAAGATGGGTAAGAGGCAGGTTCGTTCTCTTTTTAAAGTATTTGGCGATGGTTTCGTTCGTTTGTAGTTGTGTTCACGCCAACTAAAATATTCAACAAAGTCCCCCGACTTAAAGCTATCTATTCGTTTGCTGGCGAAGTAGTCCAAGGCATAAGCTTCGATGCGTTCACAGGTATTCTTCCAGGATTGCCCTTGGCGTGTGGAGGAAGTTGTAAGGGCGTTCTTTTTCCAATCATTATAGACTTTTTTGAATGACGGTGAGTTGACTGACCCACCCTCTTTAACTTTGTAATATAATTCTTCCGCTAACTCGTCAGCATAACGACCAGCTTTTCTTAGGTCGCTTGTTTTGGTGCTAACGACTTTATAGCCAGTAGATCCCCTGACCTTTATCCGAGCATACCAATTCGGCTTCTTGTATTCGGGGCGTTTGAATAGGATTATTCGCCCATCGTCATACAAATCTATTCGCTCATCGGCGTCTTTTCCCATACTCATTTCAACATACTCAATACAAATGCTAACTTTTTGAACCGTATCTTGGGATTTCAAAAAAAGAAAGAAAAAAGTAAACGATTAGTAAGCGGTATATTTACTTATTATTTACTTCTAAAAGTCGCCTAAGTCATTGAAATGATTGGCGCACCCGACACGATTCGAACGTGTGACCTCTGCCTTCGGAGGGCAGCGCTCTATCCAGCTGAGCTACGGGTGCTTCCTTGAGTGTTATAGCTCGTCCTCAAGTACCTGACCATCTCTAGTTGTCTCTCGAGTGATTTTTTGAAACGGCGCAATCGCAAAACGCGCGATGTGGGCTCTTGAAAACTGGGTTACGGCCTTTCTCGGTCGGCGCAGACCCGTCGCTTTTGCACCAACGTTTGATGACAGACTATGGTTAAACAAAGCACCGAAGAGGCCTATTTAGGCTCCCGTGAGAGCGCATACCCCGTGCCACGCACAGTACGGATGACCAAAGTGTCTTCCCCTTGCGAGGCTTGGGCCGCATTAAGCGCGCGGCGCAGGCGGCTCATGTGCACATCTACCGTGCGATCTTCGACATAAATACCGTGCCCCCAAACGCGGTCGAGCAATTGCTCGCGGCTGAACACGCGCTCCGGGCTCTCCATCATCAGCGCCAATAGTTGGTATTCTTTCGGCCCGAGGTGGATATTTTTCCCCTCTCGGCTCACCCGCATGGTCGATGGATTTAACTCCAGTCCTGCAAACGTCAGAACCTCGTCGGCCAGCATAGGCCGCGAACGACGCAGCAAAGCCTTCACCCGGGCCACGAGTTCGCGCGGCGAAAACGGCTTGGTAATATAGTCATCGGCGCCAATATCGAGCCCCAGAGTTCTATCGCTTTCTTCGCCGCGCGCGCTCAACATAATAATCGGAAGTGCCTTCGTCTCCGCGCGCGAGCGCAAAATGCGACACACATCAATGCCCGAAGCCTCTGGCATCATCCAATCTATGACCAATAAGTCGGGCATCCCCGCGCTTGCCATTTCTAGGGCATCGGCGCCGTTCTCGGCTTGTAAGACTTCAAAGCCTGCAGTTTCCAAATTGTAACGTAGCAGCTCTAATTGCGCTGGCTCATCATCAACAATAAGTATTTTTCCAGACATTCAATACTCGCTCTAAGCACCCTTATCAGTGTCTTTGTTGGCGCCGCTACTCTCGTCGGCTTTGGGGCGGTCATCGCTGGGTAGTTCGCCATTCACGAGGAAGTAAACTTGTTCGGCAATGCTTGTCGTGTGGTCACCAATGCGCTCGATGTTTTTGGCGATAAATAATAAATGCGAGCTGACTTCCGCAACTTCCGATTGCGCCGATATCATCGCCAATAAATCGCGATACATGCTGGTGTGCAATTGATCGACTTCTTGGTCACGGTCCCAAACGTCCATGGCCAAGTCGGCATCGCTGGTGGCATAGGCGTCCAGCACTTGATTGAGCATCTGCTGCACCAGGCTGGCCATACGCGTGAGGCTAATGCTGTCCGCGCGATTGGTTTCGCTATTGATAATCACACGGCTGCGCTTCGCTATATTTTTGGCGTAATCGCCGATTCGTTCCAGCACAGACGCAATTTTAACGGCGGCAATAATGCGGCGTAAATCGGTCGCCATGGGGGAGCGGATGGCGATAATCTCGATGGCGCGCTCATTGAGATGAAACTCCAGCGCATCCAACTCTTTGTCTTTGGCGATAAGCGCATCGATGGGAGCCGGATTGCGCGCGTCTAATAATTCGGTTGCGGCGGCCAATTGCTGCTCGGCCATGCCGCCCAATTGGGCAATCATTCGGTTCAATTCGGTAAGGTCGCGGTCGAAAGCGCTTACGATATGTTGGTCTTCCATTAGCCAATTTTCCCTGAAATATAAGCTTCGGTTTGTTGGTTCTGAGGGTTGGTAAAAATCTGCTGCGTGGCGCCGTGTTCGACGACATTGCCCAGATGAAAATAGGCGGTGCGTTGTGAAATCCGTGCGGCCTGTTGCATCGAATGGGTGACAATCACAATGGTATAATCTTTGCGCAGCTCTTCCATAAGTTCTTCAATCACGGCGGTCGCAATCGGGTCGAGTGCCGAGCAGGGTTCATCCATCAACACGACATCGGGGCTAACGGCAATGGCGCGCGCGATGCACAAGCGCTGCTGCTGCCCGCCCGAAAGACTAGTGCCACTTGCAAGTAAACGGTCGCTGACTTCGGCCCAGAGGCCAGCTCGTTTTAGGCTGCTTTCCACGATATGGTCTAATTGTTCGCGGCTCTGCGATAGCCCATGAATGCGGGGTCCATAGGCGACATTATCGTAGATGGATTTTGGAAATGGGTTAGGCTTTTGAAATACCATGCCGACGCGCGCGCGCAATTCCACCACATCAATTTCAGCGCTATAAATATCTTGTCCATCGATGGCGATATTGCCGTTGACGCGGCAGCCGTCGATGACGTCATTCATCCGGTTGATACAGCGCAAAAATGTCGACTTGCCGCAACCAGAAGGGCCAATAAGAGCCGTCACTTGATTGGCGTTTACGTCGAGGTCAATGCCGTGCAAGGCTTGCGCCTCGCCATAGAAAACTTCGACGCCGCGGGCTTCAATTTTGATTTTTGGGTCTGTCTTTTCACTCATTTTACCATCGTTTCTCAAACCGTTTGCGGAAGTAAATTGCCGTCGCATTGACCAGCAAAAGCAGGCTCAATAAAACCACTATGCCAGCGCTCGTGCGCGCCATAAAGGCACGTTCTGGGTTGTTCGCCCACATGTAAATTTGCGCCGGCAAAACCGTTGCCTTGGCCGTCACATCACTCGGCACATCGACGATAAAGGCCATCATGCCAATCATCAATAGCGGCGCGGTTTCGCCCGCCGCTTGCGCCAGTCCGATAATGGTTCCGGTTAAAATACCTGGCATCGCGAGGGGCAAAACATGGTGCATAATCACCTGTAAACGCGAAGCCCCCACGCCCATGGCCGCCTCGCGAATCGAAGGCGGAATGGCGGCAAAAGCGGCGCGGGTCGGGATGATAATTCGCGGCAAGGTCATGAGCGCCAAAACCAAACCACCGACTAGGGGTGCCGAACGCGGCATACCGAAAAAATTGATAAAAACGGCAAGCCCCAAGAGGCCAAAGACAATCGATGGCACGGCGGCGAGATTGTTAATATTGACTTCAATAATTCGGGTGAGGCGATTTTTTGGGGCAATTTCCTCTAGGTAAATGGCGGCCATGACGCCGAGGGGGAAACTGGCCAAAAGCGTAACCAGCAGTGTCCAGAGGGTGCCAACCAAAGCGCCGTGCAGGCCAGCTAATTCGGGCTCGCGGCTGTCCCCATTGGTGAATATTTTCGTCGCAAATTGACGGCTGATGCGATCTTCGGCGACTAATTTATCCAACCACGCTAAATTTTGGTTGGATACCACGCGCTCGTTTTCTGGCAGTTCGCGGTCAATCACGCCTTTTAATAATAAGTCGATATCATCTGATAAAGTGACGGGAAGGCGAATTTTGGTGCCTAGGCTCGAAGGGTTGGCCAAGACATAATCTCGCACATCGTCACTGGCGCCAATAGAGAGCAATTTTCCCAGCGCGCGTTTATCACGTCGGCCCTGGACTTCGGGGAATTGGGCGCGCAAAGATGTACGCGCGAGGCCGCGCCAATCGCTATTGGCTAGGTTTTGTGTATCGATATGTCGTTCGGTAATCTCAATATCTAGGGTCACATAATGTTGGGTAAAAGCGGGCAGCGACGAGATTAAAATGGATCCCATGAGGAACAATAAAATAAGACCCGCCGTGCAAATGGCGCCAATGCCAAAGGCTTTGAAGCGGTATTCGGCGCGATAACGTTTCGCCAATTGGGCCTTGCGGGCCTCTGTTTGTCTGAATTCAGTCATATTGCTCTCGGTATTTATTGACCACATAAAGCGCCAGAATATTCAGCGCGAGGGTAATGAAAAACAGCACAAGTCCAAGGGCAAAAGCCGCCAATGTTTTGGCGCTATCGAACTCTTGGTCACCTACCAGCAGCATCACAATTTGCACGGTTACCGTGGTGACGCTTTCAAACGGATTGGCGGTTAAATTAGCGGCGACACCAGCCGCCATAACCACAATCATGGTCTCGCCAATGGCCCGCGAAATGGCCAGAAGAATGGCACTTACAATGCCGGGCAGGGCGGCTGGCAAGACCACTTGTTTGATGGTCTCAGAATGGGTGGCGCCCAGTGCGGCGGCGCCATCGCGCAAGGTTTGTGGCACGGCGTTAATCACATCATCTGAAAGCGACGAGATGAAGGGGATAATCATAATGCCCATAACCAAGCCGGCCGCCAGAGCGGATTCTGACGATAGGGTGAGACCGATGTCGGCCCCGCCATCGCGCAAAAACGGCGCCACCACTAAGGCTGCGAAAAAGCCATAGACGACGGTGGGAATGCCCGCCAGCATTTCAATGCCTGGCTTGGCGATGCCGCGCAATCGAGGGCTGGCATATTCAGAAAGATAAATCGCTGACATTAAGCCTATGGGCACGGCCACAATCATGGCGATGAAGGTTATCATCAAGGTGCCAGCAAAAAGCGGTATCGCTCCGAAGGAACCAGAGCCGCCAGCTTGGTCTTCGCGAATGGCGATTTGCGGCGACCAATGTAGCCCAAAAAGAAATTCCGTTACCGAGACAGTGGCGAAAAAGCGGATGGTTTCAAATATTAAGGACAGCACAATGCCAACGGTCGTCAACACGGCGATGGCGGACGCGACCAGCATAATGAGTTGCGCCACGCGCTCGACCGAATGGCGGGCGGTAAAACGCAGCGCGATTTTGCGAACGCCCAGCCCCACGCCCGCAATCGCCAATAGTAGCACCGCGAAACTGCGGGCTTGCAAAGAGTGTGCCACCAAATCGGCATAGTAATTTGTGGCTTCGGCAATTGTGTCGTCAATGAAAGCAGCGCTGATGGAGCCCGCATAATAGGCCTTGGTTTTGGCAATCATAACGCTCAGCTCGCCGAGGGAGGCGGTATTGGCGCGCGCCTTTAAAAAGCTTTCGAGCAAAGCGTCGATGACGAGCGGCGAGATGCCTGTCCAAATAACCAATAGAACAATAGGAACAAATGTGGCGCATATGACGAGAAAGCTGGCGTGATATACATCCCGCGAGTGTTGTTTTTGGCTGGCGCCGGTTGCCAGCCTATGAATGCGCCGACGCCCGAAGAAAAACGAGAAAAGGCCCAACCCGACAAGACAAAGAAATAAAGAGCTAGCGCTCATAGGGTTGGCCTTTTCAAATCCGACTGGCACCCGCCAGACGAGGTTAGATTACATCGACAGTTTTGTCAGATTCTGTCCATCTTTACGATATTTTAGGCGCTCTTGACGCGGCAGAGGAATAAGCCCTTTGTCGAGCAAATAGCCGTCTTCGCCGAAGGCCTCTTCGCTTGTAAACTCTCGTATATATTCCAGAATGCCGGGAACAGTGCCCACATGCGCTTGTTTAACGTAGAAATAAAGCGAGCGGGAGATGCCGTATTTCCCATCGGCGATATTGTCGAAACTCGGCACAATATTCTCCACAACGGCACCGCGAATTTTCTCTGCGTTTTGGTCAAGGAAACTAAAGCCAAACACGCCGACGGCGCGGGGATTGGCGGCTAGTTTCGAGACCATGAGGTTGTCATTCTCGCCCGCATCAATCCAGCCGCCGTCTTCGCGAATGGTTCGGGTGAGTTTTTTCCAACGCGCTTTATCTGACTTCTTCAGGGCTTTCATATGAGGAAACTGATTGGCGCCTTCTGACATAGCCAGCTCTTGAAACGCGTCGCGCGTGCCCGAGGTTGGGGGCGGGCCAAGAATTTCAATTTTCATATCCGGCAGGGAAGCATCTATATCGCTCCATTTTTTATACGGATTGGCAATCGGCGCGCACCATGTGTCTTGACATGGGTTTTTGGGGTCTGGCACCAGCTTGGCGGTAGCCAGATAAATTTGTTTACGCGTAAGCTTTAGCGGCACACCGCTGCGGGCATTGGCCAGAACAATGCCATCGAAGCCGATGACAATTTCAGTCATATCGATGCCATTGGCTTGGCATTTATCGAATTCTTTTTTCTTAATCCGACGCGAGGCATTGGTCACATCGGGGTGCTGCAGGCCGATGCCAGAGCAGAATAATTTCAATCCGCCGCCCGAGCCTGTGGCTTCGACAACGGGTGTTTTAAACTTACCCTTCCGCCCGAATTGTTCGGCCACAGAAGTTGCAAATGGGAACACGGTGGAAGAGCCGACCACTTCTATTTGGTCGCGGGCGTGGGATTGACTGGTGAGGGATATCGCCATGGCGAAGATGGGAAGGCACATTCTTAGTCTGGTCATCGTTGAACTCCAAAAATTAATATTACCTGAATGCACACCTAAGCTTCGTTTCACGACCCTTGTGTGATGCCTATGTTACAGTTTTGTGAAGCGGCGGCGGCTATTTTGAAGAAATTGGGAATAGTCTAGATATTGCGTCGCAAACTTACGGAAAAGCTGGTTTTTCCGGCAGTGCTCGTAATTCGCAAGCGGCCACGGTGGCGATTGATAATGTGTTTTACAATCGCTAAACCAAGCCCCGTGCCACCCATTTGCCGGGCTCTGCCCGAATCGACCCGATAGAACCGTTCGGTCAGCCGCGCGATATCATGGCTGTCTATGGTAGGCCCTTGGTTAATGACTTGCACGCGCAGCAAATTTAGGGGCGCGGTATCTTCGAGGCTGAAAGCCAACTCAATCTCGCTGTCAGCATCGCCATAGCGAATGGCGTTCTCGATGAGGTTTTGAAATACTTGGCGTAATTCATCTGCGTTGCCTAAAACGATTAACTCGTCGGCGCAAAGAGCGTCTTCCAACTGCCATTGAAAGCTCATTTTCTTGGCAAGAGACTGTGCCGAAAAGGCGTCCACCGTTTGCTGCATTATCGTATAGACATCTACCTTGTCGTTCGGTGTGCGATGCTCAATGGCCTCGACGCGCGAGAGAGATAATAGATCATCAACCAATCGCTGCATGCGCTCGGCCTCGGATTGCATAATGGTCAGAAACTTCCCGCGGGTCTCAGGTTCTGCGTCTGCGCCATCGCGCAGTGTCTCGATAAAGCCAGATAGGACGGATAAAGGCGAGCGCAATTCGTGACTTACATTGGCGACGAAATCAGAGCGAATTCGGTTTACAGAAACCGTGTCGGTATCATCGACGATAACCACTAGCACATGGGTTTCTTCGAAAGGGGCAAGGCGCAAATGAAACTCGCGGCGCAACTTATCGGTACGAGAATAGGTAAGCTCGCTCACCAAGGCTTGGTCTCGCGCGGCCCGCAGGGCCTCGACAAAACCTTCGTGGCGAATGAATCGTTCCATTGGATACTCGGCAATTTGGTGGCCGAGCAGGGCGAACATTTTATCATTGGCGGCAATAACAATTCCGCGCGCATCCAAGAGGGCGCAGGCCTCATCTATCAGCAAGGCCATATTGGCAAATCTGTCTTGTAGAGCCGTCATGGGTACCACTTTACGAATATTCCATGGCTTGGGTGCTGCGCCATGGGGAAGTTCTAGCACAGACGAGCTGGAGGAAGCAAAACCGCTTATGAAGGGGCGCCAGCTCGGGTCTTATGGCTGGTTTTTCAACCTCGCCAAATAAAAGCATGTGGTGCGGTGGACGAACGTCTCAGGCTTGAGCTAGTCGTTTTTCATGGCGCGAAAGGCACCGCGGGCACCGATATAAAGCACCACGGGACCGATGAAAATACTCGGTATGCCGGGCACAAAGCCGATGAGGCTCAGCCAATCGGCCGACCCGAAGACATTGTCGCCCATCGATAAAGCCCGATTGCCCGACGCATTGCCGATCCAATAAAATGCGGTGAAGGTCCAAGCGCAGTAAATTAGGCCCCAGGCAAAAAACGCCGTCATTTTTTCGCTTATCTCAAGCTTTGGTAAGGCTAGCGCCACAACCACGGTAAGCAGGCCATTGGTCACGCCGCCTGTATGGGCGCGCACCCAGCCTTCGGTTGTTCCGTAAACGCCAAATTTAAAGAAGGTGCCTGGCCAATATTCTAGGCCGCCCAGCATATTGAACATCAACATAAAGCCTGCCAGCAGGCTGACCAAAATGACTAAGAAGCCGTGGGCAATCATTAATTTCTGATATCTAGCCATGGTTTTTTTCCTATTTGTTTTATTTTATTCGGCTGCTTGCAGCGTTTCAAACGGCACTGGCATGTCTGGGTGTTGCGTGTCTACCAACGGAATGCTTTGGGAGGCTGGCATTTGGGCATAGCCTTGTATCCATTGTTGCATCCATTCCGGGTCTATTTCATCGCGCGCATCGTGCCCTGGCAATAGGGCGCGCAGCAAAAAAGGGCTGGTGTGGTAAATCATCGATGACATTTCACGCGCCAGCTCCCACCAAGTGCTTGGCTTGTGCAGAACGCCGTCTTTTTTGAGTGCCACCATCATCGCCTTGAGGCCATGGCCCACCACGTGGAAGGAGCCATGAAACACGCCCAAGAAACGCGGCAGATAACGCCCCGAATGAGCCATATAGCAATCTAGCGCGACGGTCTTATGTTCGGTTTCTTCAATCATATGAACGAGCCAGAACGAGGTGATATGCGGGTTTGCATTTTTAAATAGCTGCAAACGCTTTTTAATCAGCCAGCGGGTAAAGCCATTGGTCATGGTTTCAAAACCGGCCGAGTAAGCGAGGCGATGCTCGAGGCTTTTGCCGCTTAAGTCTTTCCAAGATTTAGCCATGCCCTCTTCGACTTTTTTAAATTCCGGATAGCCATTGGCTGTCAGAATATCGTTAAGGCGGCGATGGCATTTAAAGTGCTGGCTTTCTTGTCCGCAGAAATCACGAATATCTTGCAGCAGTTGTTTGTCTTCCACCTGCCTTGCGGTTTCCCTGCCGTTTTTTACGAGAAATGGTTCGAGATGCGGCATGGTCAAAGATAGGCCATTGAACATATGGCTGCGCACGCGCTGTCCCGGTATCCATACAGGGTCTAAGTCATCGGGGAACGCGAAATCGAAATCGCGGATGACGATGGTTTCTACGTCTTTTGGCTTATAACTGAACATTTTGCGCTCCCTGACAGAGATTTGAAAAATTCATACAAAAAGACTGTCAGTTTCGCCGGCAAAGGTCAAGTTGCGGAGCGGTTGGATTTAATGCGCGGCCTCTGGTGTTTGCATCAATTCGACCAACATGCCGCCCATGTCTTTTGGGTGGATGAAAATAATTGGGGTGCCGTGGGCGCCGATGCGCGGCTCGCCTAGCACGCGGGCGCCTTTGGCGACCATGTCGTCGCGTGCCGCCAAAAGGTCTTCTACCTCAAAGCAGATGTGATGCTGGCCGCCCAGCGGGTTGTTTTTCAAAAAGCCCGTGATGGTGCTGCTCTCGTCAATCGGCTCAATGAGCTCGATTTGGCTATTCGGCAAATCGACGAAACAGACCCAGACGCCTTGCTCTTCCATTTTAAACTTTTCGCCGATACTCGTGGCTCCCAGCACGTCGCGATACAGCTTTACCGCTTCGTCAATGGAGGGGGTGGCAACGCCGACATGGTTTAAACGTCCGATCATGGGTGGCTCCTGTTTGAGATTATTTGTGGCTGGTGAGTTTCATAAATATGGTTTCAAGCTCGGCCCCTTGCGTGTCGAGGTCGACAATTTCAATGCCGGCGCCTTGTACGGCAGCCAGCACAGCGCCGGCGTGCATATCGCCCGGATTATACTGCACCGCCAAGCGGCCATCTTCGCGCAAGTTGCAAGCGATATTGCCCAAATCTGGAGCGGCCGATAGAGCCGAGCTGGGACGAATAAGCAGTGTTTTATTATCAATTTGGCTCAGCAAGTTTTGCGTGCTGTCACAGGCCACAAGCCCGCCTTGGTCGATAATCGCAATGGTGTCGCATAGTTCTTCGGCTTCTTCGAGGTAATGCGTGGTCAAAACAATGGTCACACCTTGCGCGTTCAGCTCTTTGACATAATCCCAAAGTTGGCGACGCAACTCAATGTCGACGCCTGCTGTCGGCTCGTCGAGAACCAAAACGGGCGGATTATGAACCAGAGCTTTGGCAACCAATAAACGCCGCCGCATACCGCCCGAAAGCGTGCGCGCATAAGCGTTCACTTTGTCGTCGAGGCCGACCGCTTTTAAAATATCCATGGTGCGGCGTTCCGATTTTGGAACCCCATACATACCCGCCTGAAAATCCATAATTTCGCCCGGGGTAAAAAACGGGTCGATAGATAATTCTTGCGGCACAATGCCAATAGACGCGCGCGATTGGCGCGGGTTTTCGTCAATATCAAAGCCCCAAATGGAGGCCGTGCCTTCGGTTTTCATCACCATGCCAGCGAGGATGTTGATGAAAGTCGATTTGCCTGCCCCGTTCGGCCCCAAGAGGCCAAAAATAGACCCGCGCGGCACCTTTAAATCAATGCCCTTGAGGGCTTGCTTCGCGGGTGCATTGCCAGCTGCCTTATAGGTTTTTTTAAGACCTTGGGCGCTCAGTGCAAATTCAGACATAATACAATCCTTATAATCTCTCGTGAAACCGAGAGCCAAAGGTGTAGCATTTTTGTTCTGGGGAATAAATCGACAAAACGCCATTAGGTGTCTTCTTTGTCTCTGCGCTTTGCTAGAGTGACAAAATAGAATCGTTGAGAAAGAGAGCCATTGCCCATGACGTCATCGCCAGCATCCACACCCAGCCCGCTAAGCAAAGACGATCATCTCTATTTGGTCGATGGGTCTGGCTATATTTTTCGTGCCTATCACGCGCTGCCGCCCTTGACCCGAAAGTCGGATGGCCTGCCTGTGGGCGCCGTGTCTGGTTTTTGCAATATGCTGCTAAAGCTATTGAACGAGATGGGAGAGGCGCAAACGCCCACACATTTGGCGGTGATTTTTGACGCTTCGGGCAAAACCTTCCGCAGCGATATTTACGATCAATATAAAGCCCATCGTCCACCGGCGCCCGAAGACTTGCGCCCGCAGTTTCCTTTGGTGCGCGAAGCGGTGCGCGCGTTTGATATTCCTGCCATTGATTTGCAAGGCTTTGAAGCCGATGATTTGATTGCCACTTATGCGGTGGAGGCGGCCAAAATGGGCGCGCGTGTGACGATTGTCTCATCGGATAAAGATTTGATGCAATTGGTCGGTGGCACCATTGATATGGTCGATACGATGAAAGATAAATTCATCGGCCCTGAGCAAGTGCTGGAGAAGTTTGGCGTTGCGCCTAATAAGGTCATTGATGTGCAATCCTTGGCTGGCGATAGCGCCGATAACGTGCCGGGCGTGCCGGGCATTGGCATTAAAACTGCCGCGCAATTGATCGACGAATATGGCGACCTCGATACGCTTTTGGAACGCGCCTCGGAGATTAAGCAAAACAAACGTCGCGAAAACCTCATCGAATTTGCCGAACAGGCGCGCATCAGTCGCGAGCTCGTAACCTTGCGCCAAGACACGCCTATGCCCATCGGTTTTGAAGACATGGCGATGCGGGCGCCACAGGGCGCTAAATTATTGGGCTTTGCGAAGGCCATGGAATTTAACACGCTGACCAAACGCTTGGCGACCCGCTATGATTGGGATGCGGATGCGTTTGATGCGTCGGATGCTTTGGCGGCGGACGAAAAACCATCGGTTGAAAACCACGCGACCGATAGCGATGCGGGCAGCCGCCTTGGCACCTATCGCAGCTTACCTGCCGCCATGCCCGCCATCGATGCGGCGAGCTATACGTGCCTTGAGACCGAGGCGCAATTAGAGGCCATGGTGGCGCGCGCCTATGAGACCGGCGTCTTGGCGATAGATACAGAAACCGATGGTTTGGATACGATGCAATGCCGTTTGGTGGGCATATCCATGGCCGTGGCGCCAGGCGAGGCGGCCTATATGCCGCTGCAACATGGGGCAACGGACGGGCTTGATTTTGGCGATAGCGCCCCAACCCAGATCAATATGTCAAAGGCCTTGGCTATTTTAAAACCGCTTCTGGCGGACCCGTCGATAATAAAGGTTTTGCAGAACGCGAAGTTTGATTTGCAAGTGCTCGCCCGCAATGGGCTGGAGGTCACGCCATTTGATGACACGATGTTATTATCTTACACGCTGGATGCGGGCTCGCATGGCCATGGCATGGATTTTCTGGCGCAAAAATATCTCGATCATTCGCCCATCCCTATCAAGGAATTGCTGGGCAGCGGCAAGAACATGATTACCTTCGACCAAGTGCCTATCGACAAGGCCGTGCCTTATGCGGCGGAAGATGCGGATGTGACTTTGCGGCTTTGGCGGCATTTAAAGCCGCGGTTGGCGCGCGAACATATGGTGGGGGTTTACGAGTCGACCGAGCGGCCTTTGGTACCGGTTTTGCGCGAAATGGAAGCCATTGGCGTGCATGTCGATCGCACGGTTTTATCGCGGCTGTCGGGCGAGTTCGCGCAAAAAATGGCGGGTATGGAAGAAGCTATTTTCGCGGCAGCTGGGGAGACCTTTAATATTGCGAGCCCAAAGCAGCTTGGCGATATTTTGTTTGAGAAAATGGCCTTGCCCGGCGGCAAGAAAACCAAAACCGGCGCTTGGGCAACCGGTGCCGAAGTGCTGGAAGGCATCGCCGCCGATGGTCATGAGCTGGCTAGTTTGGTTTTGGAATGGCGCGGATTGGCCAAGCTGAAGTCTACATATACGGATGCTTTGCCGGGCTTTATTCATCCTGAAACGGGGCGTATTCATACCTCCTACTCTTTGGCCGCCACAACGACGGGGCGCTTGTCTTCGTCAGATCCGAATTTGCAGAATATTCCCATTCGCACGGAAGACGGTCGGCGCATTCGGACGGCATTTGTGGCACCGGAGGGCTATCAATTGGTCAGTGCCGATTACAGCCAAATCGAGCTGCGGGTCTTGGCGCATATGGCCGAGATTGACGCGCTACGAGATGCTTTTCAGGCGGGCCATGATATTCATGCGATGACGGCTTCCGAGATGTTTAACGTGCCTTTGGCCGAGATGCCCCCCGAAGTGCGCCGCCGCGCCAAGGCGATTAACTTTGGCATTATCTATGGCATTTCCGCTTTTGGCTTAGCCAATCAATTGGGCATTTCGCGCGGGCAGGCCAGCGATTACATCAACGCTTATTTCGCCAAATTCCCCGGCATTAAAGACTATATGGAAACCGTGAAGGCCGAGGCCAAAGCGCAAGGCTATGTGACTACTTTATTCGGCCGCAAAGTGCATTTAAGCGAAATTAACGCCAAAATACCGGCCCGACGGGCGTTTGCCGAGCGCGCCGCCATTAATGCGCCCATTCAAGGCACGGCCGCCGATATTATTCGTCGCGCGATGATACAAATGCCCGGCGCGCTGAAAAAAGCTGGACTTACAGATGCGCGGATGCTGTTGCAAGTGCATGATGAGTTGATTTTTGAGGCCCCGAAAGAAGATTGCCCAAAACTTATCGAAATTGTCCGCCAAACCATGGAAAATGCCTGCGCGCCAAAGCTAACCCTATCCGTTCCCCTCGTTGTAGACGCGATGGCGGCGGATAATTGGGAAGAAGCGCATTAATAGTATTATTAATATAATTTATTAATAGTATTAATTATATAAATTCATTCAGAAACAAAAAAGGCGGGGTATAAGCCCCGCCTTTTGAATTATTTACCTGACTTATTCAGGACTATTCAGCAGCCCTTATTCAGCAGCAAGAGCTGCCGCGCGGACGTTTTCGTCTACGTGGTCCATGAATTTGTCGAAATTATTGACGAACATGGCAACCAATTTCTTGGCTTGCGCGTCATAGCCGTCTTTATCGGCCCATGTATCGCGCGGGTTCAAAATCGACCCATCGACACCGGGGACGGAGACTGGCACATCGAAACCAAAGTTTTCATCGACGCGGAACTCTACATTGTTCAGGCTGCCATCGAGCGCGGCTGAGAGCAACGCACGGGTCTCTTTAATCGGCATGCGGTTGCCAATACCATAAGCTCCGCCGGTCCAACCTGTGTTGACCAACCAGCATTTGGCGTCATGTTCCGCAATCAAGTCGCGCAGCAGGTTGCCATATTCGGATGGGTGACGCGGCATGAAAGGCGCGCCAAAGCAGGTTGAGAAAGTTGCTTCTGGCTCAGTAACGCCTTTTTCGGTGCCGGCCACTTTAGCGGTGTAGCCTGACAAGAAGTGATACATCGCTTGGCTTGGGGTCATGCGCGAGATGGGCGGCAAGACACCAAAGGCATCGGCGGTCAGCATAATGATGTTTTTCGGGTGCCCCGCGGTTCCGGTTTCCGAAGCATTGGGAATAAAGCTTAGAGGATAGGCACCACGTGAGTTTTCGGCCAATGTATTATCATTGAAGTCCAACTCGCGGGTATCTGGATCCATCACCACATTTTCCAACACGGTGCCGAAGCGTTTCGTGGTGGCAAAAATTTCTGGTTCCGCTTCCGCCGAAAGATTAATCATTTTCGCATAGCAGCCGCCTTCAAAGTTGAAGACGCCATTTTCAGACCACCCATGCTCATCATCGCCTACCAGAACGCGGTTCGGGTCAGCGGAGAGGGTCGTTTTGCCTGTGCCGCTCAAACCAAAGAACACGGCGCTATCGCCTTCGTCGCCCACGTTAACCGAGCAGTGCATCGGCATCACGCGTTTGGCGGGAAGGGCATAATTCAACATCGAGAAAACCGACTTCTTGGTTTCGCCCGCATAAGACGTGCCGCAAATCAGCACTAGTTTTTTGTCGAAATTAACGGCAATCATGGTTTCCGTGCGGCTGCCGTGGCGGGCCGTATCGGCTTTAAAGCCGGGGAAATTCATAATCACGAAGCTTGGGTCGAAACCGTCTAGCTCTTGTGTTTCTGGCTCAATCAGTAGGTTTTGAATGAATAGCGAATGCCAAGCCAATTCCGTGACCACGCGGGTAGCGAGGCGGTGGGTTTCATCAGCGCCGCCGAATAGGTCTTGGACGAGAAACTCTTTTCCAGCCGAATAATCCAGCATGTCGGCGTGGAGAGCATCGAATTGCTCTGACGTCATCGACTTATTATTGTCCCACCAGATGGTGTCTTCGGTGGTCGCGTCGCGGACAATGAACTTATCCTGCGCGGAACGGCCAGTGTGAGAGCCAGTTTTCACCAATAAAGGTCCGCTGTCGGCAATTTCGCCTTCGCCGCGGGCCAGCGCCATTTCGTAAATTTGCGATGGACGCAAATTCCAGTGAATAGCAGACGCTTTGTCCAGGCCTTGATGGTCAATGCCGTTCTTGCTGATGTGGAATCCGGTTTGTTTCATGATTTAAAACCCCCTGCTCGTTTGCCATAAACGAGTGCCAAATAAACATGCGCCCCTCTTGAGCGGATGCCGGAATATATGCGACCTTTTCGTGAGACGCAAGCCACCTGCCGCACCCTTGCCACAATTCATGTTGATGATTTACCCATCGGCCCCTCTATCGCGCTTGGTTTGCGAAGTGCTGGCCTAAACCAGCGTTGCGTGTTGCCATGAATTTTCTTTTCATCAGTTCTTCTCTTACGCCCCGCAAAAGCCTAGGATTAAGACAAGGAGTTACGTATGGCACAAATTATTCTGGTTGATGATGACGCTAATATTCTGGCCTCGGTTCGCATGGCATTGGAGAGCGAGGGTTTTGGTGTGCGCAGTTTTACCGATGGGGAAACCGCCTTGCAGGCCTTGGCCCAAGCGCCATCGGATATTGGGGTCTTTGACATTAAAATGCCGCGCATGGATGGCCTCGAATTACTCAGAAAACTGCGCCAAACAAGCCAGATGCCCGTGGTTTTTCTGACCAGTAAAGACGACGAGATAGATGAGGTTTTCGGCCTCAAAATGGGCGCGGACGACTATATTACCAAGCCCTTCTCGCAGCGCTTGCTGATCGAACGGATACGCGCTGTCTTGCGTCGTACCAAGGCGCGTGCCGAACCAAAATCGACCAAGGCGCCAGAAGATGCGGGCGCTATTTTGCTCCGCGGGGCCTTGCGCTTAGACGCCGATCGCCATGATTGCCTTTGGCGCGATAGTCCGGTTTCGCTTACCGTCACAGAATTTATGATCCTCGATGCGCTGGCGCGACGCCCTGGTGTGGTAAAAAGTCGCGATGCCCTGATGGACGCGGCCTATGATGACCAAATCTACGTAGATGACCGCACCATCGATAGCCACATTAAGCGCTTGCGCCGCAAGTTTCGGGCTGTCGATAAGCAATTCGATGCCATCGAGACTTTATATGGCGTTGGCTATAAGTTTAAAGAAACCGACTAAATGCGCTTTTTGCCCTCTTTTTTAATTTCGGTCCCGCGCACGCTTTTGGCGCGGCTGATATTGCTCAATATGGTTGGGCTTTTGGTGCTGGTTGGCGGCATATTGGTGCTCAATGAAACGCGCCAAGGGCTGACCAATGCCTACCGCCAAAACTTGGAAGCCCAAGCTCGCCTTATCGCAGGCGCCTTAAGCCAAACCGCACAACCGGATACGACATTTCAGTTTTTCGAACCGTCCCTGCTCAACCGATTGCTGCGCGATGGCCGTCAACCGCGTTGGGACTTGCGCGATGCGGAGCGGGCCATGAGCCAAGCCCGCCAAGTCTCGACAGCGCGTTTACGGCTCTATGCGGGCAATGGCAATTTGGTTCTGGACAGCGCCCATATGGATCGCTCGGCGCGCGTTATTGCTAAATCTTTGCCGCCGATGGATAAGGACGACATGATGCCAGGTTTTTTAACCTCCATATGGCAATCTGTGCAGCGGTTCTTCCGCCCCTCGGCCCCCTTGTTGAGCGAAATAAATGCGGCCGACGGCTCGGGCCTGGAAGAAGTGGTTGCGGCTTTGCGGGGGCGCACCGCCAGTTTGCAACGCCAATCTGAAGAAGGCGGCGATATTCTAACCGTCGCCGTTCCCGTGCAAGGCTATCGCGCCATCATTGGCGCCTTGATGGTGTCTACCCAGCCGGGCGAAATTGACGCTATTCTGGCGCAAGAAAGACAAGCCGTTTTGCAGCTCTCTGGCGTCGCCTTGGTGGTCAATGTGATGACCTCGCTTATTTTGGCGGCGACGTTGATTTTACCCGTGCGCCGTTTGGCAGCGGCCATGCGTGGCTTTGGCGCCAATTCCCCCACCTTGCCCGGACTTGAGACCATTCCCGATTACACCCCGCGCGGCGATGAGATTGCTGAGCTCTCCTCTTCTTTGCGAGACATGACGGGACGACTGCTAGACCGTATTAACACCATCGACCGTTTTGCGGCGGATGTGGCGCATGAGCTAAAAAATCCGCTGACCTCTTTACATAGCGCGGTGCAAAGCATCGAGCATACTGACCGCAACCAAACGCCGGAAGCGCATGAGCAACTGATGGGCATTATTCATAATGATGTGCAGCGCCTCAACCGATTGATATCGGATATTGCCAATGCCACACGTTTGGATGCCGAGTTAAACCGAGGGGCCAGTGAGGCTTTTGATTTAACCAAATTGACGCAAGAGGTAGCTGGCGCGATTGGCGAGGGCATGGCGGAGGCCAACCACGGGGTAGAGCTGGTGGTGCGGGCTGAGGTGGCGTGTCCTGTCATGGCTCAAAAGTCGCCCATTGCGCAAATTCTCGATAATCTGGTGAGCAATGCGCTCTCGTTCAGCCCGGATGGCGGGCGGGTGTTTGTGACCACTCAATCTCACCCCAGCCATGTTGCGTTAATCGTCGCGGATGAAGGGCCAGGTTTGGCGCCCGACACGCAGGAAAAGATTTTCGAGCGCTTTTATACCGACCGTAGCCATCAGCCATCCACGCCGTCGAACTCTAAGTCGGCCAAGAAACACGCGCATCCGGCAGGCCATTCGGGCTTGGGGCTCTCTATCTCTCGCCAGATTGCCCGCGCTCATGGCGGCGACCTTCTGGCCGACAATCGTCCCGACGGCATGGGAACTTATTTTACTCTCACCCTTCCAAAAGCCGTGCCGGACGCCAAGACAGCCAGCTCATCGCGAGGCAAAGCCTAACCATGGTGTCCCCTGATAGCGAAACAAGGCACGCCAGTGCGGTGCAAATAAATGGGCGCGGCGTCCTTTTATTTGGCCCTTCGGGTAGCGGTAAATCGAGTTTGGCCGCGCGGCTGATAGAGCATTGCGGCGCTGTTTTGATTGGCGATGACCGCCTTACCCTGCAAGTGCGAGACCAGAAAATGATTGCGAGCCCGCATGAAAGCCTCCTCGGGCTCCTGGAATTGCGTGGATTTGGATTGGTGCGACGTCCCTATATAGAGGCGGGCACCATCCATTTAGCTATCGATTTAGTGGCGCGTGCCGATGTGCCGCGCATGGCTGCGCCCGACACGTTCGAATATGGCGAGGCTAGCGTTGCGCGTTTGGCTTTGCATGCCCATGATAGCACCACGCCAATCATCATCCAGACCGCGCTGAAAACACTGAACGCGGCGGCGGCTGAAAATAATGGCTTTTCAGATGATGGAATTTATGAAATCTGAGGTATCTTGAAACCTTAACAAATCACGCCCATGCTAGAGCCTGAAACTTGGCGGGCGAAGGAGATGCAGATGATTGGTTTAGTATTGGTAACCCATGGGGCTTTGGCGCAAGAATTTCAGGCGGCTGTGGAACATGTGGTGGGTCCGCAGACCCAGCTCGAGACAATTTCCATCGGCCCCGATGATAATATGGAAAAGCGGCGCCAAGATATTGTCGACGCTATTTCCAAAGTGGATAGCGGCAAGGGCGTCGTGCTTTTGACGGATATGTTTGGCGGCACGCCCTCCAATTTGGCGATCTCGCTACTAGAGAAAGATCGGGTAGAAGTAATTGCCGGCATTAATTTGCCGATGCTGATTAAATTTGCCTCCATTCGCGAAACGACAGCCTTGCCAGAGGCCGTTTTGGAAGCCAAGGAAGCGGCGCGTAAATACATATCTGTCGCCAGTGAGGTCTTGGCCAATGCTTAAACTTTTTAAGCTGTAAGGGCCGACCATCGTGAGTGCCAATACGGCTCAAGTAAGTCTACAAATCGCTAATTTGCGAGGGCTCCACGCGCGCGCGTCAGCCAAGTTTGTTAGATTGGCCGAACAATTCAACGCCCAAGTTACCGTTAGCAAAGACGGGGAGAGCGTTCGAGCCACTTCGATTATGGGGCTGATGATGCTTGGCGCCAGCCTTGGGAGTACCATCGAGCTGACCGCCAAAGGGGCTCAAGCCCAAGATGCCCTCGATGCCCTCGCGCAATTGGTCAACGATAAGTTTGGCGAAGAGTAAGTCATTTGCTCGAAGCTGAGGGCTGGATATAAACACATAAAGAAAACTTTATATGACTATTGCCAAGCTTAGGCTTGCCTGCTAAAACTCGCGAAATTCATCATCTACTGAAGACACATTCAAAGGGGTCTCTCATGACACAAGATTATAAAGTAGCCGATATTTCGCTGGCCGATTGGGGCCGCAAAGAGATTGCGATTGCGGAAACCGAAATGCCGGGTCTGATGGCCCTGCGCGAAGAGTTTGGTGCCGATAAACCACTTAAAGGCGCGCGCGTTACGGGGTGTCTGCATATGACCATTCAGACGGCTGTCTTGATTGAAACTCTGACGGCTTTGGGCGCCGAAGTGCGCTGGTCCTCTTGCAATATTTTCTCGACCCAAGACCATGCCGCCGCCGCGATTGCGGCAACGGGCGTGCCTGTGTTTGCTTGGAAAGAAGAAAGCGAAGAAGAATATTGGTGGTGTGTAGAGCAGACCATCAAAGGCCCGGATGGCTGGACCCCAAATATACTGTTGGATGACGGTGGCGATTTGACCACTTTGTGCCACGAGAAATATCCTGAAATCCTCGACGATTGCGTCGGGGTTTCCGAAGAAACCACAACCGGTGTTTTGCGCCTCTATGATATGGCCAAAGATGGCACGCTCAAAATTCCAGCGATTAATGTCAACGACAGTGTGACCAAGTCGAAATTCGACAATCTATATGGTTGCCGCGAAAGCCTCGTGGATGGCGTGAAGCGTGCCACGGATGTGATGATGGCGGGCAAGATTGCTGTTGTTTGTGGCTATGGCGATGTTGGTAAAGGCTCGGCCGAGAGCCTACGTTCGCAAGGCGCGCGGGTGATGGTAACCGAAGTGGATCCCATTTGTGCGCTGCAAGCGGCGATGGAAGGTTATGAAGTCACGACGATGGAAGACGCAGCCCCTGTGGCCGACATCTTTATCACCGCGACCGGCAATAAAGACATCATCACGCTCGAGCATATGCGCGAGATGAAAGACCGTGCGATTGTTGGCAACATCGGCCATTTCGATAGCGAAATCCAGGTTGCGGCTTTGAAAAATCACCCATGGCACAATGTGAAACCTCAGGTCGATGAAATTGAGTTTCCCGATGGCAAACGAATTATCTTGCTGGCCGAAGGTCGCTTGCTGAACTTGGGTTGTGCCACGGGCCACCCAAGCTTTGTGATGAGCGCCTCGTTCACCAATCAGGTATTGGCACAAATTGAGCTTTGGCAAAATGGTTCGTCTTATGAAAAGCAAGTCTATGTCTTGCCGAAACATTTGGACGAAAAAGTAGCGCATTTGCACTTGGCCAAATTGGGCGTGAAGTTGACCGAATTGTCGACCGACCAAGCCGATTATCTCGGCATCCAACAAGCCGGTCCGTTCAAGCCAGAACATTACCGTTACTAGGCAGCTTGCCGAATGCCAGCCATAGGCTTAAAAGCGAGTATGGCTGGCACGCAAACCCACTTTGAATTTTACGCTGCGCAAGAAGCAGACACCGCGCGGCTGGCGGCTTGGCTGGCGGCGCAGGCGCAGGCCGGTTGGTTGGTTTTTCTGAACGGAGATTTGGGAGCGGGTAAAACCGCTTTCGCGCGCGGGCTGGTTAAAGCCAAATGCGGCCCACATACGCGTGTGCCAAGCCCAAGTTTTACCTTGGCGCAACCCTATGAAACGTGCACGCCGCCCTTAATACACAGTGATTTATATCGCCTAGCAGAGCCTTCGGAAGTTGAGGAGCTTGGCCTTTTGGACGCGCTGGATAGCCATATTTGTCTGGTTGAATGGGCCAGTCGGGCCGGCGATATTTTGCCCTCACCCACGGTGACGGTAACGCTGTCTTTGCTCGAGGTGGCACCCGAAGCGCGCCAGATTACCATCGAAGCCGCACCAGAAATTATTGCGGGCCTGACGGCGGCACAAGCCCGAGAGGAAGCGCTGCAAAGTTTCCTCGCCAAAGCCGGTTGGGGCGAGGCAGCACGCACCCCCCTTGCGGGCGATGCTTCGACGCGACGCTATGAGCGGCTCATATTTTCCGATGGGCGCCAAAGTGTGCTGATGGATTGGGCCAAAGGCCCGGATGGCCCAGCCATTTATGACGGCAAACCCTATAGCCAAGTGGCGCATTTAGCCGAGGCCATGCCTGCCTATTGCGCCATGGTTGATTGGCTGGGCGCGCATGGGCTCGCCTCGCCAGATATTCTAGCGCGCGACGAAGCGCAAGGGTTTGCGTTGATGGAAGATTTTGGCGACCGCCACATTGCCAATGATGAAACCCTAGACCGCGCGGTTTTTTATCGCGAGGCCGTGTCTAACTTAACGCATTTGCACCAAAGCCCAGCGGCTGATTTTTTGGCGCCCTATGACGGCAAAGTGCAGGCAGTGGAAGCGGATCTTTTTACCCAATGGTATTTGCCTTATTGCGGCATAGAGATATCTGAAACGGCGGCACAAAGCTGGCACGCGCTTTGGGTGCAGCTCGGCGATACCCTTTTGGTCGAGCCCAGCGTCAGCGTTATGCGCGATTACCATTCGGTGAATTTATTGTGGCGCGAGGGCGCGCAAGCTCGTTTTCGGGTTGGGCTCATCGACGTGCAAGACGCTTTGGCGGGGCATGCGGCTTATGATTTATCGTCGCTTTTATGCGATGCCCGCGTCGATGTAGACCCCGATTTACAAGCACAAGCTTACGAGCATTATTGTGCCACACGGTTTGCAACAGATGCCGAAGCTCGCGCGGCCTTTCAAACGGCTTATGCAATTTGTGCGGTGCAGCGCAATTTGAAGATTGCTGGCATTTTTGTGCGTCTCTCCGAACGCGATCATAAGTCAGGATACTTAAAACATTTGCCGCGTGTCTTGGGCTATATCCAAAGCCACCTCGACCGCCCCGCCTTGGCCCCAGTGGCCCAATGGTTAGAAGCCCATGCGCCCGATTGGTTGGGGCAAGCCTCGTGATTAAAACGGCGATGATATTGGCTGCTGGCAAAGGCACGCGAATGCGCGCGAGCGCCGAAGATCCACCCAAACCCCTGACGCAGATTGGCAACCAGAGTTTGTTATTTCGCATGCTGGGGCGTTTAGAAGCTGCGGGTCTGGAAACCATTGTTGTGAATGTGCATCACAAAGCCCAAGCCATAGAGGCAGCCCTTGAGAGCTATTCTGGCCCCGCAAATATTACGATTTCAGATGAGCGCGATGCTTTGCTGGAAACCGGAGGGGGGGTTAAGCGCGCGCTTTCTTATTTGGCGCCAACCTCTGAGACCGCTGGCTTTTTAGTGGCCAATGGCGATGTGCTTTGGCGCGAAGAAACCGCCGTTTTGGATGGCTTTTTGGCGCGGTTCGACCCGCAAAAAATGGACGCGCTTTTGCTGCTCGCGCCGCGCAACCAAGCGACGGGCTATGATGGCACAGGCGATTATACGATGAGCGCGGATGGACAATTGCGCCGCAAAACCGAGCGCGAGGCAGACTATATTTTTGCCGGTGTTCAAATTCTCTCGCCTTCGCTTTTCGAGACCCTGCCAGAGGGCGCCTTCTCCTTGAACCAAGCCTATGATTTGGCACAAAACAATGGCCGACTTTATGGGTATGTTTTGAATGGCTTATGGATGCATGTCGGCACTCCGGAAGGACGTGCGGAAGCCGAAGCCGCGCTTTAAACGCGGTTCGAGAAAGTTTCCCTCAGTTTTCTTGTGACGCAAAGCCCCCGTCGCGCCCACTCGTGATATCATATCGCATGATTGATTCACCGCGCCTTTTCTCGATAGCTTCTGGCCAACCTTTTTTGGATAATTTGGCGCGGACTTTGTTTGAGGATGACGAGCGAACGCGCCTTTATGGGGCTTGCGAATTATCGCAAGTGCAGGTGCTTTTGCCGACGCGTCGTGCGGCGCGGGAGCTGGCGAATTTATTTTTACAATTAGCCGATGAGCAAGGCACGGGCGCGCTTTTATTGCCGCGCATTGAGACCCTTGGCGATATGGATGAAGATGCCCCGCAAGTGGGTCGTGATCGGTTGGATTTAGCGCCAGCGATAGACCCCATGGCGCGGCATTTTTATTTGCTACCGCTCATTCGGCGCTGGGTTGAGCTGGCCGGACAACCGCTCAATCCGGTTAAACTTTCGGGCTTGGCGTTTGACCTTGAAAGTTTTTTCGACCAAGCCCAAAACGAACAAATTGATTTCAAAGAACTGCCCAATTTAGTGCCGGATGAATTGGCTGAAAACTGGCAACAGACACTAAGTTTTTTGACCATTATTACCGAGATTTGGACGCGAGACGTGGCCAATATGGGCTGCCTTGACCCGACCGAGCGGCGCAATCAATTGCTCGCGCAACGCACACAAGACTGGAAACATAATCCCCCCCAACACCCAATTATTGCGGCGGGCTCGACGGGCTCTATTCGGGCGACGGCTGATTTGCTGAAAGTCATCTCGCGCTTGCCCAAGGGCAGTGTTGTGCTGCCTGGCCTAGATAGGCAGGCCGATAGCGAGCTTTGGGGCGCCATCCAAAATGATTTCGCGCATCCGCAATATGCAATGGCGCAATTGTTGAGCCATATTGACGTGCAACGCGAGGCGGTAAAGCCTTGGCCGGGCAGTGCGCCTGCCTCGGCGCGCGCGCAACGGCTTAATTTAGCTCTCGTGCCAGCCGCTCAAACCGCCAGTTGGGCCGCGCAAGTTTTACGACCAGAAAGCCAAGTCGAGCCCAATGACGCGAGGGCGCTAGCTGATTTACATTTGGTGGAAACCCCCGATGCGCGAGCCGAGGCGGGGGTTATTGCCTTATTGATGCGCGAGACCCTGACGCGCCAAGGCAAGACCGCGGCTCTGGTCACTCGCGACCGTAATTTGGCGCGCCGGGTGGCCAGCGAGCTGCGCCGTTGGGGCGTCGATATTGATGATAGTGCGGGCCAGCCTTTGTCGAATAGCCAACGCGGCAAATTCTTACGTTTGGTGCTGGCCTGTATGGCCAATGATTTTGCGCCGGTAGATTTGCTAGCCATGCTGAAGCACCCGCTGGTTAATTTGGTTGGCGATCGCGCCAAGCATCGCGCGCTTACCCGAGGTCTCGAGCGCCACCTCCTTCGCGGCCCGCGGCCCCAAGGTGGATTAGAAGCGCTTGCGGGCGCCCTCAAAGAACACCCACGCCTCGATGAGGCGACACGAGCTAATTTGCAAGACTTCGTGGCTCGACTGAGCCAAGCCTATGCGCCCCTCCATGAAGTGCCGCAAGAAGCGCTAATGAGCGAGCATTTAGAAGGGCTCTTGGCTTGTGCTGAGGCGCTGCTGCACCCTACGGACAGCGAGGGCACAACGCTTTTTGTGGCCACGGAAGAAGGCAATACTCTGGCTGATTTAGTCGATAAATTATATCAGCATGCTGAGGCGGCGGGCCCCATTACGCGCCAAGATTGGCCGTCGATTTTAGATATGTGGATGATGCGTCAAACGCTGCGGCGGCAAATGCCAACCCATGCGCGCCTGTTTATCTGGGGCCCCTTAGAGGCGCGGCTGATGCAAGCGGATGTGATGATTTTGGGCGGGCTGAACGAAACGAGCTGGCCCCCGTTGCCAGAAACGGGGCCTTGGCTATCGCGCCCCATGCGCACAGCTTTAGGCATGAGCCAGCCCGAGCGCCAAATCGGTTTGGCGGCGCATGACTTTGTGCAAGGCGCGGCCGCGCCGACGACTTACCTTACGCGGTCAGAAAAAATGGATGGCGCGCCCAGCGTAGCGGCGCGGTGGCTGCGTCGGCTGGAAACCTTATCGGGCAAATTGCCCCGCGATGAGCAATATCGATTGCTCGATTGGTGGGCGAAATTCGACACCGCAGAGCAGGTGCAAAGCGCGCAAAGCCCAGCCCCACGTCCGCCCGTGGAAGCCCGCCCCAAGCAGCTTTCGGTAACCCAAATTGAGACTTTGCTGCATAATCCGTATGAGATTTATGCCAAGAAAATATTGAATTTGCGTGAGTGGGAAGCCGTGGATGCGCCCGCTTCCGCCTCTCATCGAGGCACTTGGCTGCACGGGCTGATGGAAGATTTAATCCGTACGGATGGCCATAAAGCCGATGATGTTGCGGGCGCTTTATTGGCGTTGGCCGAGACGGCCCAAACCTCGCGCGCCGGCGGTTCTGCCGTCCTGCAGCATTGGCAAGCCCGCCTTGTGGCGCTGTCTGAATGGGTGGCGCGCTATGAGGGGGAGCGACAAAGCGAGGTAGAGCAAAGCTACCCTGAGGTGCAAGGCGAGATGTCGTTAGATATTGGCGGCACTTCTTTTGGCGTTACCGCCAAAGCCGACCGCATTGATAAAAGACACGATGGTCGCTTTGATATTATTGATTACAAAACGGGCGAGCCGCCCGCCAAATCTAGCGTAGAAAAGCATCTGTCGCCGCAATTGACTTTAGAGGCGGCAATTTTAGAGGCCGGTGGTTTTCGGGCTTCGAGTGGGGTTTTGCGCGGGCTTACCCATGAGATGCGTTATTTGCATCTAACTGGGCGCGAGCCAGCAGGGGAGGTAAAGAAAATTGAGAATTCCCCGCAATTGGTCGATGGCGTGCGGGCTACGGTAGAGAAACTGATTGCCGGATATCAAAAACCAGAGCAGCCTTACGCGGTGCATATCCGCCCTCGAAAAACCAATTTTGGCGGAGCCTATGACCATTTGGCCCGCCGCAAAGAATGGCAAGCCGACGCCGATATAGACGCAGACCCATCGGCCGATGGAGGCGACGCATGAGCCACGCACCCCTAACGCCAGACCCAAGTGCCAATGGCGCACATGCGGCCACACAGCCCCAAGCTTCCGTATGGGTGGGCGCTAATGCGGGCTCGGGCAAAACCTATGTTTTGGTGTCGCGTCTGGTACGGCTCATGCTTGAGGGCGTGGCGCCCGAGCGGCTTTTGTGCCTCACCTATACCCGCTCGGCAGCGGCCGAGATGCAAGAACGATTGTTCGCTCTCTTGGCCGATTGGGCCTTGATGGAGGATGCGAAACTAGGCCAAGAAATTGCCGAACGATTAGGCCCCGATGTGCAATTGGAAGATTTGGGCCGGGCACGAATTTTATTTGCGCGGGCGCTAGAGACGCCAGGTGGTCTGCGGGTGCAAACCATTCATGCGTTTTGCGAGAGCTTGCTCAAACGCTTCCCGCTAGAGGCCGGCTTGTCGCCCCAATTTGAGCTGTTGGATGAGCAAGACGCGCAAGAAATTCAACAAGCCATTGTCGCACGGGCTTTGGGCGCCTCGCCGGGTTCGCCAGCGTCGCAAAGTCCGGATGGGGTCGATTTGCAGGCCAGTATGGGCAAGCTGACTCGGGCCCTAAGCGAGCCTGATTTAGCGTCTTTGGGACGCGATATCATTGCTCGTCGCGGATTTTTGCAAGCTGCTAATCAGGCCAAAAACTTACAAGACTTGGCCAAGCATTTAGGCCTATCTCAGCCTGTCCTAGACCCTGAAGTTGTGTTGCAAGGATTTAACGATAGCTATCGCAAAGATGCCAAAGCCATGGCCGATTGGTTGGCCGAGGGCAGCAAGGAAGATGTCAAAAAATCTGTGGCACTGACCCAATGGGGTGAGGCCCTAGGCAGCCAAACGCCACGTGCCGCTTGGGATAAATTAGTACCTGTGTTTTTGACGCAAAAAGGTGGCTTGCGGGCGTCTGTCGCGACTAAAAAAAGCCTCGAAAGGGCGCCTGATTTGGCGCGTAAAATGGCGGCGATGGCGCAGGCGGCCTTTGATTTACGGGCCACGCTCAACGCTATAGCTACCTATCAAATGACCCAGGCGGTATTCCATTTCGCTGATTTTCTGGTGACCGCCTATGAGGCTGAAAAGCGTCGGCGCGGAGTGTTGGATTACGATGATTTAATTGCCGTTACCAATCACCTACTTACCGGAACGCGCGCCGCCCAATGGGTGTTGTTTAAAATTGATAATGGGCTGGAGCATATTCTGGTCGATGAGGCGCAAGATACAAGCCCCGCGCAATGGCGGGTTATTCGGGCTTTGGCTGATGAGTTTTTCATTGGTGATAGCGAGCGGGCGATGGAGCGCACTTTATTTGCCGTGGGCGATGAGAAGCAATCAATCTTCTCCTTTCAAGGGGCCGATCCAACCGAGTTCGACGCGCAATATAGACATTTTAAACGCGCCATTGATGAGATTAACGGGCAGCTAAATTACGTGCCGCTTACCCTGTCGCGTCGTTCGACGCCGCAAGTGTTGAAATTTGTCGACTTGGTATTCGCCACCCCAGAGCGGCGTGAAGGCGTTAGCGCGCAAGACTATGCGATTGAACATAAAGCCTTTCGCGAGGGCGAGCCGGGCCATGTGGAAGTCTGGCCGGTTGAGGTGCCGCCCGAGCCCAAAGAGGATTTGGAACCTTGGGCGACCCCCGAACAAGGGCCGCAAGAAGCCAGCACAGGGCCAGCTATTTTGGCCGAACGGATTAGTGCCAAGATAGCTGACCTATTGGCTGATAAGACGCAGAATGTATCGGCTGGCGATATTTTAATTTTGGTACGCACACGCAGTGGCTTTGTCGAAGAGATGACACGGGCGCTGAAAACCAGAAAGATTGCCGTGGCTGGCGCTGACCGTATGGTGCTGCTGGAGCAAATAGCCATTATGGATATTTTGGCCGCTTTGGACGTGACGCTGAACCGAGACGATGATTTATCCTTAGCGATTTTCTTGCGCAGTCCGCTGGGCGGGGTGAGCGAAGACATGCTTTTCGACTTGGCTCACGGCCGCCCCGCCAGCCTTTGGCAAGCGCTGGAAAACCTGGCCCAACAGGCAAGTGCGGCGCCCGCCATAAAAGCGGCTTTTGAGCGATTAATGTGGTTGCAAGAGGCTATCGATAAGCTGGCACCTTATGAATTGCTGGCGCAGTTTTTAGGCGCAAAGCTTGGCCACAAACTTTTAAGCGCGCGCCTTGGCAGCCAAATTGATGACCCTATCGGTGAATTATTGCGTCTCGCTTTGGCTTATGAAACGCGCCATGCGGGCTCCGTTCAGGGGTTTTTGCATTGGCTACGCCAAGGCCAACAAGAGATTAAACGCGATATGGAAGGGGCTGGCTCGGCTGTTCGGATTATGACCGTGCATGGCGCCAAAGGGCTGGAGGCGCCCATCGTGTTTTTACCCGATACCTGCCGCGCGCCCGCGAAACGAGGCGGACAAGTTAACCGCTTGCAGTTTAATGCCGAGCGTCTGCCGCTATGGCGCGCTACCAAAACTTTGCGAGAGCCCTATGGGACGGAGCAGGTGGAGCGGCAAGAGATATTGGCGAAACAAGAAGAAAAGCGTCTGCTTTATGTCGCTCTTACGCGCGCGCGCGACCGTTTGTATATTGGCGGATGGTTAGCCAAACGTCAGAAAGAGCCGCCCAAAGATAGTTGGTATGACATGATGGATAGCGGCCTCGGGCAAAGCTGGCAGGATGCGGCAGGGGAGACTGTGAATGCGCGCCAATGGCTAGCCGCTGGTGAGGTGCCGCTGCCGGTGCTGGACACCCAAGACAAAGACACATCGGCGGCCGCCGCGCGGGCCGCCGTGCCGCCCACTCCTGATTGGTTATTTGAGCCTGCGCCACGAGATGAAAATGCGTATCGGTATTTTGGCAATAAATTATTCTCGCCATCCTCTTTGTCACATGGCGATATGCCGGTGACCCAACCGGCGGGGCAAGAAGGCGAGGTTTTGCGGGCGGCTTCGCAACGCGGTAAAATTGTCCATAAATTATTAGAGAGCCTGCCCGCGTTAGAGCCGACCGAGCGCGAGGCGGCCGCGCGGACCTATGTGGCGCGGGCCAGCGAAGCCAGCGATATATCGCTCGACGCGCCAACCCAAGCGCGTTTGGTTGAGGAGGCGATGTCGGTTTTGGCGCATCCAGATTTGGCTGACCTATTTGGCCCCACAGCTTTGGCCGAAGCCTCTGTTGCTGGCGTGGTTGAAATGCTAGATGGGCAAAAATTGGCTTTGGCAGGGCAAATAGACCGGTTGGTAGAGCGCTCGGATGAAATTATTCTAGTCGACTTCAAAACAGGAAACCCGCCGCAAGCGCGTGACGAGGAAACATCTTATTGGACGCAAATGGCCGCCTACCGCGCTTTGATGCAAGGGGTGCGCCCGGGTAAGCCAATACGCTGTGCGTTGATTTGGACCCAAAATGCGCGCATCGACTGGCTGCAAGACGCAGCGCTAGACGCAGCCATGGCGCAGGTGCTTTCCGGTGAGCGAGAGCTAAAAGAGCCGTAAACTATTTTAAAACCACGCGGCGCCTTGAGAATCAACACCCGCCTCCCTACATTACTTCTAAGCTATTATTTTCAATCCAAAGGAGAGAGCCATGAGCGTATCGCATGTAAATGACGCAGAATTTGAAACCAAAGTGCTGAACGCAGAAGGCCCCGTCTTGGTCGACTTTTGGGCTGAATGGTGTGGCCCCTGCAAGCAAATCGCGCCAGCCCTAGAAGAGCTATCGGCTGAATATGGTGACAAGCTGTCGATCATCAAAGTGAATATTGACGAGAACCCAGAAGCCCCCACCAGCTATGGCGTGCGGTCTATTCCGACGATGATGATTTTCCAAGATGGCCAAGCCGCCGCCACAAAAGTGGGTGCCGCGCCAAAAAGCCAAATCAAAGATTGGATCGACGAAACGCTGTAATTCGCCTGCGCGTCGGCCTAGCTGTTTTCGGCTAAAACCTGACCTGCCAAATACAAAGAGCCGGCAATGAGAATGAGCGCGTTGGGAGCCGTAATGGTTTCCAGCGCGTTTTCTATGCTGGTATGGGCGCTGGATTTCAGGCCTTGGGCTTGCGCTTCGGCGGCCATAACATCTGGCGCCAGGGCTGCCTTATTATTGGCAATCGGCACAGCGTGGATTTGCGCGCCCGTTTCGGCCAAAGCGGCTAGGTACTCTGTGTGCGATTTTGAGCTTAAAAGTCCCATCACAATATGCACCTCTGGATGCGCATCGCCTTGGCTGGGCAGCCAGTTGGCAAGCGCTTGGGCGGCGGCTTGATTATGCCCACCATCCAACCAAACCTGCGCTGATTTGAGGCGAGCTTTCAGCCCCTCGACTAGCGGGCCTTTGGTCAGCTTTTGCAATCGGGCGGGCCAGCGCACGGTTTCCAGCCCCGTGGCCATCGCTTGTGCAGAGATGCCGAGCGCCTGCGCGCAGGCGAGAGCTGTGCCCGCATTATCCAATTGATGCGCGCCTGTGAGGGCCGGTAAAGGCAAGTCTTGTAAGCCCGTCTCATGCTGAAAAATTAGCCGACCCGCCTCTTCATAAGTTGTAAAATCTTGGCCAGCCATCGTTAGCGGGGCCAATTTCCGTGCCGCATAATCTTCGAGAAACGAGCGCACTTCTTGTGTTTGCTTCGCCAAGATGGCGGGCACGCCCGCTTTTAAAATTCCAGCTTTTTCTTCGGCGATAGATAAAATCGTATCGCCTAAGAAATCTTGATGGTCGAGGCTGATGGGGGTGATGGCACATAATTTTGGCGTCACCACATTGGTGGCATCTAGGCGGCCGCCCAAACCTACCTCGAGGATAAGATAGTCGGCCTTATGTTCGCTAAAGGCCAGAAAAGCGGCAGCCGTGGTGACTTCGAAAAAAGTAATCGGCGCGCCCCCATTGGCCACCTCGACGCGGGCCAGGGCGTCGGCCAAATGGGCTTCGGAAATTTGTGTCCCCGCCAACACAATGCGCTCGTGAAAGTTTACCAAATGGGGCGAGTAATAGGCATGCACTTGTTTGCCTTCGGCTTCGAGCATGGCGCGTAACAGCGAAGCAGTGGACCCTTTGCCATTGGTGCCTGCGATATGGATGATGGGGGGGCATTTGTCTTGGGGGTGGTCGAGCGCGCTTAACAGGCGCCACATGCGGTCAAGCGAAAGGTCGATGAGGCGCGGATGCAGCGTGAGTAACTGCTCTAGCAGGCGATCACTATTGGCAGGGTTTGGATGGTCCACACAGATTACTCAGCGGCTTGCGGCGCTTTTCCTCCCATCAGCAGGTCTAATAAGTTTGACAATGTCTCTGCCATTTTATGGCGGTGCACCACCATGTCGACCATGCCGTGTTCCAACAAATACTCAGCGCGCTGGAAACCTTCGGGCAGTTTTTCTTTAATGGTATCTTGAATAACGCGTGGGCCGGCAAAGCCGATGAGGGCGCCAGGCTCTGCAATATGCACATCGCCCAACATGCCGTAAGAGGCGGTTACGCCTCCCGTCGTCGGGTCGGTTAAGATCACGATATAGGGCAGGCCTTGCTCGCGTAATTGCTGAACAATCACGGTTGTGCGCGGCATTTGCATGAGCGATAGAATACCTTCTTGCATGCGCGCGCCGCCTGCGGCCGCCACCATAATCAGCGGCGCCTTGTTTTCGAGTGCAACCTGGCCTGCGGTCACCACAGCCTCGCCAGCCGCCATGCCAAGCGAGCCGCCCATGAAGTGGAAATCTTGCACGGCGATAATGCTGGTCTGCCCGCCGATGGTACCTTTGGCGACTTTGACGGCATCTCTATCGCCAGTTTTGGCGCGTGCGTCTTTCAGTCGTTCGGCGTATTTTTTCTGATCTTTAAACTTTAGCGGGTCATGGGGCACTTCGGGCACGTCAATCAGCTCAAAGGCGCCTTTGTCAAATAGCGCTTCAAAGCGTGTTGAGGCGCCAATGCGCATATGATGATCGCAGCCAGGGCAGACTTTTTGTAAGACTTCCAAATCGCGATGGAAAATCATTTCGCCACATTTTTTGCAGGCATCCCATAGGTTATCCGGCGTGTCGTCGTGCTCGCGAAATACGCTTGGAAAGCGCGGGCGTACAAAGTTTTTAATCCAGTTCATGGTTGTCTCCTGAAAAGCACCATCTATAGAGAAAACTAGCCTTAATCCCTGTGTACACCCTCAGCGAGGCTCGATGCAAGGGCTAGCACACTATCCACAAGCGTGTCTTTGGCCTGGCCTTGTGCATCTAAATGCTCGGTAATGACATCCACAAGCGCTGAGCCGACCACGGCGCCATCTGAAATCTCGCTCATAGCCTTGGCTTGTTCAGGTGTGCGAATACCAAACCCGACGCAAACAGGCAGCTGGGTATGGCGTTTTATGCGCGCCACATTGGCTGCAACATCTTGTTGTTGCGGCGCTGCAGAGCCGGTAATGCCCGTAATAGAGACATAATAAACAAAACCAGAAGTGTGGTTTAAAACTTCCGGCAAGCGCTTATCGTCTGTCGTTGGCGTGGCCAAGCGAATGAAATTCAGCCCCCCTGCCATGGCTGGCAAGCAAAGCTCGGCGTCTTCTTCGGGCGGTAAATCGACGACAATCAAGCCGTCGACGCCCGCGGCCACCGCGTCCGTGATAAACCGCTCGGTGCCATAAATATAAATTGGGTTGTAATAGCCCATCAGCACAATCGGCGTGGTGTTGTTTGTCTCGCGGAATTTGCGCACCATATCCAAAGTGCCAACCAAAGTCTGGCCCGCCGCCAAGGCACGCTGCGAGGCGGCTTGAATGGAAGGGCCATCGGCCATCGGGTCGGTAAAGGGCATGCCCAGTTCAATGATATCGGCGCCGGCGGCGGGTAGGCCGTCTAGAATTTTTGCCGATGTGGCCAAATCAGGGTCGCCCGCCGTTACAAAAGCCACAAAGGCTTTACGGTCTTGGCTGCGTAGATTTTCAAAGCAGGTTTCAAGTCTTGTCATGATTATAGCTCAACGTTTAAATGTTCGGCGACAGCGAAAACATCTTTGTCGCCACGTCCGCACATGTTCATTACCAGCAAATGATCGGCTGGCAAGTCAGGCGCGATTTTGCTGACATGAGCCAGCGCATGGCTAGGTTCTAGGGCTGGAATAATGCCTTCTAAACGGGTGATCAACTGAAACGCTTCAAGCGCTTCTTTGTCGGTCGCCGAAACATATTCGACGCGGCCTGTGTCGCGCAAATAAGCGTGCTCGGGCCCAATGCCCGGATAGTCAAGACCTGCCGAGATAGAATGACCTTCGGTAATTTGGCCATCGTCATCTTGCAATAAATACGTGCGGTTGCCGTGCAAAACCCCCGGCACGCCGCCGGCTAGCGAGGCCGCATGTTCGGGCGTATCGAGGCCGTGTCCGCCGGCTTCTACGCCGATAATGCGCACGCTTGGGTCATCTAAAAACGGATGAAACAAGCCCATCGCATTGGATCCACCGCCGATGCAAGCCACGAGGCTATCGGGTAGGCGGCCTTCGCGGTCGTGCATTTGCTGTTTGGTTTCGCGCCCAATAATCGATTGGAAATCACGCACCATAGCTGGGTAAGGATGCGGGCCCGCCACCGTGCCAATAATGTAAAACGTGTCATGCACATTGGTTACCCAATCGCGCAAGGCTTCGTTCATCGCGTCTTTCAGGGTGCCAGCGCCAGAGGTGACGGCGCGGACATCGGCGCCCAATAATTTCATCCGGAAGACATTTGGCTTTTGCCGCTCGATATCTGTGGCGCCCATAAACACCGTGCAAGGCAGGCCAAAGCGCGCCGCCACTGTGGCCACAGCCACACCGTGCTGGCCGGCGCCCGTCTCGGCAATGATGCGGGTTTTCTTCATCCGCATGGCCAGTAAAATTTGGCCTAAGCAATTGTTAATCTTATGGCTGCCCGTATGGTTCAGCTCATCGCGCTTTAGATAAATTTTCGCGCCGCCATAATGTTCGGTCAGTCGCTCAGCAAAATACAAAGGGCTGGGTCGGCCTACATAATGGGTTTGCAGGTCTTCTAATTGCGCCGCAAAAGCCGGGTCGTTTTGCGCTTCGTTGTAAGCAGCTTCCAAATCAAGGATGAGCGGCATCAATGTTTCGGCGACAAAGCGTCCGCCAAATAAACCGAAGCGGCCGTTCTCATCGGGGCCTGCGCGATAGCTATTGGTTCCCTGGTCCATAATTTACTCTTTCCTGGCTGCATCGGCTTGGCGCACAGCTTTCACAAATTGTTCTATCCGTTCGGGGTCTTTTTCGCCTGGCGCGCTTTCGACACCAGAAGAAATATCCACCATTGGGGCTTGGCTAATCTCTAACGCTCGCCCAACGTTTTCGGGGTTCAATCCACCGGCCAACAAATAAGGCTGGCTTTGGTCATAAGCGCTTAAGTGGGCCCAGTCAAAGGGGTCGCCATTGCCACCGGGCAGGGCACCAGATAAAGCGTCGCTGCTTGGCTTGGCATCGAATAAAAACCAATTGGCGGCATCGGCATAATCGCGCGCTTGGGCAAAGTCGGCAGGCGTCTCTATCGGCAGCGCTTTGATAATATCGCACCCCCCACGACGCCTAATTTCGGTTACCCGCTCGGGGCTCTCGTTTCCATGCAATTGGATATGATGCGGGCTAATCGTTGCCAGAGCCATATCGACCTCATCGTCGCTAGGGTCGACCAAAAGCGCGACGCGCTCCATTTCAGGTCGGCAGCGCGCGGCCAATTGAACACCAAGCTCTTGTGTCAGATGGCGCGGCGAGGGTTTGTAAAACACAAAACCTGCCAGCTCGACGTTTAACGCGTTTAACACCTCTATGTCTTCGGGCTTCGTGAGGCCGCAAATTTTAATTTTTGTGGGCATCTGACAACCTTATGCGGTTAACTGGGCGGCAATATCAAGCGCGGCTTGGCGAGGGTCTTCGGCGCCCGTAATCGGTCGGCCAATTACCAAAATATCGGCACCCGCTTTTTGCGCGTCTTCGGGTGTCATCACGCGTTTTTGGTCTTGCGCCGCGCTACCTTGCGGGCGAATGCCGGGCACGATGAGTTTGAAATCTGGCCCTAGCTCTGCGCGCAGAACCTGTATTTCATGGGCCGAACAGACGACGCCATCCATGCCGTTTTTTTGCGCCAAATTCGCGAGGCGCAAAACTTGATCCTGGGCGGTGCCCGAAATGCCCATTTGGTGCAAATCGGTATCTGCCAAGCTGGTCATAATGGTGACGCCTAACATTTTCGGCACGCGCAGGCCTTTGTCGTGGGCCTCATGGGCAGCCTCGGCTGCAGCTTGCATCATGGCTGCGCCGCCACCGGCGTGGACATTTAGCCAAGCTGGCTGCAAAGGTGCCAAAGCGCGAACCGCCGAAGCGACCGTATTGGGAATATCGTGCAGTTTTAAATCGAGAAAAATGGGTTGGTCGAAAGCCGCCAATTTTTGATAGCCGTCTTGCCCATGCGCATTGAAATATTCAAGGCCAATTTTAAGCCCGCCAACGGCACCGCTCAAGCTTTCTGCCAAAGCGCAGGCGCGCTTTGTATCTGGCGTATCTATGGCGCAAAAGACCGGATTTGTTGACTTAGTCTGCATTGGCTTTCTCTTCATTTGCTTGGTAGGCAAGTGCGTTTGGCGCGGTTGCCGACCCGATGCGGTTTTCTAGCACGGAGGCTGGTTTTGGCAAAGGAGAGCTTGTGGCCAAATCGACGCTCTGCGCATTCTTTTGGGCACCAAATAAGCGAGAGCGTGACAAGCGCGCCAGCCCATAGCCGACCCCCAAGCCGACGCCCAAGCCCAGAGCCAGGGCTAGCAGTAAGGCGACAAATAGGGGCAAACGATAGGGGCTGGTTTCATCGCCGCTTAAAAGCGCCATCGGATCTAGCGTCAGGGAAATGATTTGGCGGTTTTGGACCGCCAAGGGCAGCAGAACAATCGCGAAACCGATAAAGGCTAGGCGGGCTATAAATTTAGATATAAGGGTGCGCATTACCCATCATTTTTATTCATGCGGTCGCGCAATTCTTTGCCTGTTTTAAAAAACGGAGCGTGTTTCTTGGCCACGGCAACAGATTCACCCGTGCGCGGATTGCGACCAATTCGAGCTTCGCGTTGTTTAACAGAGAAAGTGCCAAAACCACGCAACTCGACCCGGTCGCCGCGACCCATGGCATCGCCCACTTCATCGAGCAGACGGTTTACAATGGCCTCAACATCGCGCTGGTACAAATGCGGATATTTTTCGGCTATCCGCAAAACAAGTTCAGATTTAATCATGGTGTTTCCTCAGCGTCCTGTCCTAGGCCTTTAAGCTGCCATCCGTATTTGCTGGCGTCAAGCGTAAGGTGTTGGAAAAATAAAAAAGCGGCCCAGCATTATAACTGGGCCGCTTCTATTTACGTAAAAGAAGACGCTTATTTGTCGTCTTCGCCTTTTAGCGCTGCGCCAAGAATGTCGCCCAAAGAGGCTCCAGAATCGGTCGAGCCATATTGAGCCACCGCTTCTTTTTCTTCGGCAATTTCAAGCGCCTTGATGGAGAGACCCACGCGACGATCGCGTTTGTCCAAATTGGTTACCATGGCGTCTAATTTGTCGCCAACGTGGAAACGCTCTGGACGCTGGTCTTCGCGGTCGCGTGACAAATCGGAACGACGGATGAACGCTGCAACATCGCTCTCACCAACAGAAACCTCAAGGCCACCGTCGGTAATCGCAGTCACTTCGCAAGTTACCGTGTCGCCACGACGCAAGCTGCCGAGGCTTTCAAACGGATCCCCATCGAGCTGTTTAATGCCCAAGCTGACGCGTTCTTTTTCCTGATCCACATCCAAAACAACCGCTTCGACGGTTTCGCCTTTGGCATATTTCGCCAAGGCTTCGTCGCCAGAGGCGTTCCAATCGAGGTCAGAGATATGCACCATGCCGTCAATCTCATCGTCGAGGCCAACAAACAAACCAAACTCGGTGATGTTTTTAACTTCGCCAGAAACTTTCGTGCCGATTGGGAATTTACCGGAGAAGTCTTCCCACGGATTTTCCATGCACTGTTTCAGACCCAGAGAAATACGACGTTTCTCAGCATCCACTTCCAACACCATGACTTCAACTTCTTGGCTGGTGGAAACGATTTTGCCCGGATGGACATTTTTCTTCACCCAGCTCATTTCAGAAACATGGACAAGGCCTTCAATGCCATTTTCCAGTTCTACAAAAGCACCATAGTCGGTGATATTGGTCACACGGCCCGTGACGCGCGTGTTGATGGCAAAGCGGGTTACCACTTCATCCCACGGGTCGCTCTCGAGCTGTTTCATACCAAGGCTGATGCGCTGCGTTTCCGCGTTGATTTTCACCACTTGCACACGCACGGTCTCGCCAACTGTCAGCACTTCTGACGGATGGTTGACGCGGCGCCAAGCAATATCGGTAACGTGCAACAGGCCGTCGACACCGCCCAGATCCACAAAAGCACCATAGTCGGTGATGTTTTTGACGACACCTTCGACTTGTTGGCCTTCCATTAGGTTCTGGACAATTTCATTGCGGGCTTCTGCGCGTGTCTCTTCCATAATGGCACGACGTGAAACAACGATGTTGCCGCGACGACGATCCATTTTCAAAATTTGGAAAGGCTGTGGCGTGTTCATCAAAGGAGTGATGTCGCGCACGGGACGAATGTCCACTTGGCTACCTGGCAAGAAGGCGGTGGCGCCGTTCAAGTCGACGGTAAAGCCGCCTTTGACGCGACCAAAGATAACGCCTTCAACGCGCTCATCGGCTTCGAAGTTTTTCTCTAGCGTAATCCAGCTCTCTTCCCGACGCGCTTTGTCGCGCGAGAGAACGGCTTCGCCCATGGCGTTTTCGATACGGTCAAGGAAAACCTCAACTTCATCGCCAACCGAAATAGCGTTCGGCTGACCTGGCATCGAAAACTCACGCAAAGGCACGCGGCCTTCGGTTTTCAAGCCAACATCGACAATCGCTAAATCGTTTTCAACCGCAGTAACGCGGCCTCGTACAACCGTGCCTTCGAGGGGAGAGTCAGCTGAAAAGCTCTCTTCCAACATGGCAGCAAAATCATCCATAGATGGGTTTAGACCCAATTCTTTACTTGTATCAGACACAGGGTGTGTCTCCTAAATATTGCCTTTCCCCAATCTCAAATCTGGGGCGGACTTCCCAAGCCAAAGCGGCCACGCAAAAGCGGCCTTCCAGCAAACGGGCGGTGAGTTGAAAATGTGTTCCCTGATGGTTTAGATTTCAGGCGCAAACCGATTAACTTAATCAGATACCAGCGCCAGAGCCGCAGCGAACGCTTCTTCTATAGACAAATCAGAGGTATCTAGCAAGTGCGCATCTGCGGCTTGTTTCATCGGCGCGGTGGCACGCCCCGCATCTCGGGCATCGCGCGCTTCAATATCCGCCAAAACATTGGCCAAGGTCAGGCTGGTATCTTGGACGACCAGCTCTTTCCAACGCCGTTCGGCGCGCACTTGCGCTTGCGCAGTGATGAATAGTTTGGCATCGGCGTCAGGGCATACAACCGTGCCGATATCGCGCCCATCTAAAATAGCGCCCTGCTTGCCACCGGGGGGCGTTTCGCCGAAATGGCGCTGTGCGGTTAAAATCGCGGCCCGCACATCTGGCTCGGCCGCCACGATGGAGGCGGCAAGACCGGTCTCGGCGGTGCGTAAGTTACGGGCAAAATCTGGCTCGTCTAATTGCGCCATATCGAGGTTCTGGGCTGCGTCCACCGCCGCCTTTGTATTGGCAGGGTCTTGACCTTTGGTCAGGACGGTTAGGGCAACGGCGCGATACAGCGCGCCCGTATCGAGATAAGCATAGTCAAAATGAGCGGCAAGGCGTCGCGCCAAAGTGCCCTTGCCCGATGCGGCAGGGCCATCGACGGCGATAATTTTTTGGCTCATGTTAAAACCCAGCTCCCAAGTCATTCATCAACGGAAAGAAGTTCGGGAAACTCGTGGCAATCATGCTGGCATCATCAAGGCTCACAGGATTTTCTGCCACTAGGCCGAGGCATAAAAACGCCATGGCGATGCGGTGGTCATGATGGGTGGCCACGAGGCCGCCACCTAGAATAGGGCCACCGGTCACGCGCAAGTCGCTCTCGCCTTCTTGTACATGGACACCATTGGCGCGAAGCCCTTCGGCAATAGCTGATAATCTGTCGCTCTCTTTTACACGCAACTCAGCCAGACCCTTCATATGTGTGGTGCCGGAGGCGCAAGCAGCTGCAACAGCGAGTGCGGGATATTCGTCAATCATATCAGGCGCCATTTCCGCGCTGACCTCAATGCCAGTTAATGGCGAGGCCTGCACGCGAATATCGGCCACGGCTTCGCCAGCGGCTTGGCGTGGATTGATAAATTCAATATTGCCGCCCATCTCGCGCAAGACCCGAATGAGCCCGTCGCGCTGGCGGTTCAACATGACATTCTCGAGCACCACATCGGAGCCCGGCACGATAAGCGCGGCGACCATGGGAAAAGCGGCAGAGCTTGGGTCGCCCGGCACATGAATGTCGGTAGCTTTGAGTTTGGCGGGCCCGTTGAGGGCCACCACGTGATGATTGTCTTGCACGCTACGCTCTAGCGAGGCGCCAAAAAGCGCCAGCATGTTTTCACTATGGTCGCGGGTTAAATGGGCTTCGCGCACAAGGGTTTGGCCTGGCGTGTTTAGGCTGGCGAGTAAAATGGCTGATTTGACCTGGGCGGAGGCGACATCGGGGGTGATGTCGGCCGGAATTAATTTGGCTTTATGCACCCGCAAAGGCAACCGATCGCCTTCGCTGGCACTGAATTGTCCGCCCATTTTTTCTAGCGGGCGCATCACGCGGCCCATTGGGCGGGCCGAAAGGGAGGCATCGCCGATGAACTCGGCTTCCAGTCCCGCGCCCGCCACCAAGCCCATGACAAGCCTTGCGCCCGTGCCAGCATTGCCAAAATCAAGCGGTTGCGCTGGGCTTTTAAAACCCATGGGGCCAACGCCTACGACTTCGTATTGGCCGTTCTCTAATTTTGTCACTTGCGCGCCCAAGGCTTGCATGGCGGCCAAAGTGGCTAAAACATCGTCGCCCTCTAGCAGGCCATGGATGGTGGTAGTGCCTGTGGCGGCCGCGCCCAAAATTAAGGCACGATGCGAAATGGATTTATCGCCCGCCATGAGCGCGCGGCCGTGAAGCGGGGCGCTGGCGCGCGAAGCGCTTAATTTGGCGGAGGCGGAGGACGTGTTTTTCATTCCTGCGTTGTCGCGCTTTTTTTCGAAAGCGTCAAGACGAGCCGATAAACCTGCGCTTTCGTCGATAGGCAGAAGGCGCCTTTGCCTCCCTAAAAAGTCGAGATTTACCTTTTGACAGAAGCCAAACTTCATGGCACGAACGAATTGTGATTACGATTGTTGAGGAATTTCATCATGGTTGACTCGAAACTTGGAACCAAACGCGTATGCGAGGCCTGCGAGGCTAAGTTTTATGATTTGAATAAAGACCCTGTGGTTTGCCCGAAATGCGATCATAGCTTCGACCCATCGGCGGCCGCTGCCACCAGCGCCCCTGTGCGCGAAGCCAAACCCGCCAAAGCCAAACCCATCGAAGAAGATGAAGACGAGTTGGAAGACGACGACGATGCGCTGAGCTTGGATGATATGGCCGCCGCCGAGTCGGACGATGACGACGACGAGGATGACGAGGCGCTCGAATTTTCTGAGGAGCCCGTGCTTCTCGACGATGAAGACGAAGATGAAGACGAGAGTTTCCTCGAAGAAGACGAGGATGACGACTAAGCGTCAAAATACCCAAAATTTTGGGGTTGATTGAAACGCCGTCTTCGATTAGCTTCCGCGCAGTTTAGGGGCCATAGCTCAGTTGGGAGAGCGCTTGCATGGCATGCAAGAGGTCGGCGGTTCGATTCCGCCTGGCTCCACCAAACCTCCCTAACTTCTTAAAGCTCCAACCAACCAATGTTGGCATCATTTCGCTTATAGACCAAGCTCAAGGCATCTTGGCTGGCGCTTTTGAACAACACAAAATCATGGCTCCCCACCTCCAATTGCATCACCGCTTCGCTGACGCTGAGGCGCGGTATCGTTTTATTGCTCTCGGCAATAACGACGGGCGCAAATTCGGCTGGCAGTTCTTGGCTGCTCTCAATTGTATCCAGCCCTTCTGGGGCAAATATTTTTTCCGGCGTGAGGGTTACCATTTCGCTCAATCGCTTTTGGTCGGAATGGCTTTTTAACCGACGTTTATAGCGCCGTAATTGTTTTTCTATTTTGCTAACCGAGGCATCAAAGCTTGCATAAATATCTGCGGCGGCGCCCGAGGCATGGATATAAAGCCCGGTGTCTAAATGCAGCGCACAAGCCGCTTCGAATTGGTGGCCTTGTTTTGAAAAAGTGACATTAATATCGGCTTCGCGCTCAAAATATTTACTTACCGCTTCGTCCAGTCGAGCCTCAACATGCGCCCGTAAGGCGGCGCCCGTATCCATATGTCTTCCCGTAATGTGAATGGTCATAATGTCTCCTTTTGTCGCTTCGATTGCGTATCTATCGGTTATAACCGACCGTCTGCTTGGGCATGGGCCACAGCAGGCGGAGACAAAAAGGCAGGCTCACGCCTGTAAGTGGAGCGCATGCCCCAACGATAAAATTGTGCCTGAAATATCTTTTCGTGTCGAGTCTGCCAGCCAAGGTTCGCCGCGCTCTGTTGCTCTAGAGTTTGAAGCCTTCGCCTAAGTAATGCGCTCGAACGGCTTCATTCTCGACAATTTGCTGGGCGTTACCCTCGGCCAAGACTTCGCCATCGTGCATGATAATACCTCGGTCGATGATGCCTAAAGTCTCGCGCACATTGTGATCGGTAATCAAGACGCCAAGCTCGCGGTCTTTGAGTTGCGATACTAAATCTCGAATATCGTTAATCGCAATGGGGTCAATGCCGGCGAAAGGCTCGTCGAGTAGAATGAAACTTGGGTTGCTGGCCAGGGCGCGGGCAATCTCAACGCGCCGTCGTTCGCCGCCCGATAAAGCCCCGCCCGCGGATTTACGCACATGGGTAACAGAAAACTCTTGCAGCAGGCTCTCCAATTTATCCTCGCGAATTTGCGCATCGGGTTCAACCACTTCAAGAATAGACATGATATTGGCTTCGACGCTAAGCGTGCGGAAAATCGATGCCTCTTGCGGCAAATAGCCAACGCCCATGCGAGCGCGGCGGTACATTGGCAGATTGGAGACATCTTGCCCGTCGAGCAAAACTCTGCCGCTATCGGGTCGCACCAATCCTGTAATCATATAAAAGGTCGTGGTCTTACCAGCGCCATTGGGCCCCAAGAGGCCGATGGCTTCGCGTCGGTTGAATTGCAGCGATACGTTTTTGACGACCTCGCGTCCTCGATAAGATTTGCACAAATCGACCGCGCCCAAGCCGCCACCGTTCATCGCGCCTTTTGCGGCCTCGGTTTGGGGCGACAGTTTTTCGTCTATCTGTTTATTTGGCGCAGAGGTCATGGTGGTTCCTAAAGTAGGGCAAAACTTAAGGTAGCGCGATTTAGCCGACAAGAAAAGCGCCTCGCAAAAAGGCGGGCTTGCGCACCAAACCTATTCGAACTCCCAAACCTATTCGAATTCAATGCGCGCGCGCCCTGGTTCGGCGTTGTTTTGGCTTCCTGTCCCCAAAATATGGGCAAGGCCGCTTTGCATATCTATCTTCAGGCTCTGGCCGCTTACCTTACCGCCCTGCAAATCACCGCTTTGGCTTACGCGCACGTTGCCCGACAACAGCAGGGTATTAGCCTGTAAATCATAAAGCGCTGTATCGGCGTCGGCTCGTCGCTCGCCGCCTTTCGAAGTCGGGCCCATATTAGACAGCACGACGACTTGGCCTTGCGCGACCAGCGTTTGCGCTTCGCCGTTTGGGCCCATCAAGAGGTGCATGGCATCGGCTTTCATCGACAAGGGCCCTTGGGTTATGTGGGCCTTGCCGGATAAATCTGCGCGCGCCTTGGCTTGTTGCCAAATGACTTTATCGGCCGTGGCGGTCAAAGGGGCGTTGGCATCGGTGGCAAAGCGCAAGCCTTGCGCGTGGCTGCATGCGGGGCTGAGGGCCCAAGCCAGAAGCCATAAAAGTAAGACACGCCTCATCGCACATTCCCCCCTTGGGGGGCGATGTGAAACCGCGCTTTGTCGAAAATATAAATTTGGGTTTTGGTGTCAGCGCGTAAGGCTTCTGCCTGCAGCGTGCCGCTGGGAGCTGTAAGGGTAAGGCTTTGGGGCGCGTGCAACAGACCTTTGGCCAAGTCGGCGTTTAGGGTTTGGGTTGTCAAACGCGAGCCATAGCTATCGTCCATTTTTATGCTGCCTTGAAAGCTAACCACTTGCTTGGCGACATTTAATTCGCCCTTGTCGGCGCGCAAAGTAAAGCCCCGATTGGCGGGCAAACCAAGCTCGCTGCCTGGGCTTTCTTGGGCTGGCGAGACGGTAAGTGATAGAGCCTTTAGGGTAATGCGTTCCCCCGATGTCTGCGAACCACTTTCGGCGGTCATCCGATAGGTGCGTCCGTCGTCGGAGATATTGCCTTCAAAAATAGGGTCTGAAATCGCCAAGCCCCCGAGGGCATTGCGCAATTCGCTGGCGCCTTTTTGGCCCAATATTTGGCTTATATCAGGTGCCGCCCCGAGCAGAAGCGCCAAGCAAGCGACCAAGGCGAGGGCTGGCAAAGCTTTGCGCAATCGAGCGACGCGCCTAGAATGGGTCTCGGGATTATCGGCCATAAGCCAAACTGCCCTTAATGAGAGAAAATATCAATATCTTCCCAGCCCGCCAAATCCATGGCCGAGCGAACCAGAACGAAATCAAAGCAGGCCTCCGCCATCGGCCGACGGCCCTCGCGGTCGAGCATGGTTTCTAGCTTGTCTTTCAAAGCATGCAAATGCAGCACATCGGAAGCGGCATAATTCAACTGCGCATCGGAGATATCGGGCGCGCCCCAATCGGAGCTTTGCTGGGCTTTCGAGAGATCGACTTGCAGCAATTCGCGGCAAAGGTCTTTGAGGCCGTGACGGTCGGTATAGGTGCGAACTAATTTCGAAGCAATTTTCGTGCACCAAAGCGGCGCCGCATGAACGCCCAAATATTGTGCGATGGTGGCCAGATCGAAGCGGGCAAAGTGGAAAATTTTCACCAATTGGCGATCGTTCAGGACGGCCTTCAAATTTGGCGCCTCATAGGGGTCTTTATTATGCTCGCTCTCCGGCTCGAATTGCACAATATGTACCTCGCCATCGCCTTGCGACAATTGCACCAGACACAGACGATCGCGCGAAGGCTTAAGCCCAAGGGTCTCTGTGTCGACAGCAATGGAGCCGGTAAAAGTGACGCCGTCGGGCAAGTCGTTTTTGTGCAAGTGAATGGCCATAGTTATTTTCTCCGAAACTCATTTTATACCTAGTTATATCTGGCGCTAACCTGCCACTCAGTCGCTCGTTTAGCAAGTAGAACGATGTGCCCAATGGGGCCCCTAAATAGTGGCACCCAATGGGGAGAGCTGGCCCGAGCTTTATGTCGCGCCCAGAAACCTGTGAGAGAAGCCTATCCAAGGTTGGAAAGGCGGGCAATAAAAGCTAGGGTCGCCGCATGTTTCCTTTTCAGGCTTTCCTCCAATGACCGCTATTTCTGAACCAGAGCTTCTGGCGTCCCTCAAAACAACTTTTGGCTATGACCATTTTCGGGAAGGCCAGCTAGAGATTGTTGAGACTTTGCTAGGCGGAAGCGATGCTTTTGTAGTTATGCCCACGGGCGCTGGCAAGTCTTTGTGCTATCAGCTTCCGGCCATTTTATCGGAGCGCAAAACCATTGTCGTGTCGCCCTTGGTGGCGTTAATCGATGACCAAGTGGCGGCCTTGCGGCAAAATGGCGTTGCGGCCAGCAAAATTCACTCGCAACAAAGCTACGAAGAGAATGCCAATCAATGGCGCAGGTTCGCAGGCCCCGGCGCGCAATTGCTTTACATGAGCCCCGAGCGTTTAATGCAGCCGCGCATGTTGGAGGCGTTACAGCATCAATCGGTGGGTATGTTTGTGGTCGATGAGGCGCATTGTATTTCCAAATGGGGCGCTGCCTTTCGGCCAGAATATGAGGCGCTATCCCAATTGAAAACGCTTTTCCCCGAAGCACAAATTGCCGCCTTCACGGCCACCGCAGATGAAGCTACGCGCCAAGACATTGTGCGTAAATTATCGAATGAAAATTGTCGGGTTTTCGTCAAAGGTTTTGATCGGCCGAATTTGTCGCTGGCGGTTTTGCCAAAAGAAAAACTCAAAGAGCGGCTGGTAAGTTTGCTAGAGCCCAAACGCGGTCAAAGCGGCATCGTTTATTGCCTATCGCGCAAAGACACGGATGAAATGGCCGCCGTTCTCAGCGCCGCAGGGTTTTCGGCTTTGGCCTATCATGCCGGTAAAGATGGCGAATATCGACGTGAGGCCCAAAACCGTTTCATGACCGAAGATGGGCTGATTATGGTGGCCACCATCGCCTTTGGCATGGGTATTGATAAGCCAGATATTCGCTTCGTGGTTCATGCCAGTCTGCCAAGCAGCATGGAAGCGTTTTACCAAGAAATTGGTCGCGCGGGCCGTGATGGAGAGCCGGCCGAGACGATTATGTTCTACTCGTTGCAAGATTTTATCAAACGGCAAAATATGATTTTTGATGGCGAGGGCGAAGCCGAATTTAAACAGCTGGAGTATAAACGTTTAGAATCCCTCCTTGGCTATTGTGAGGCGACGACCTGCCGGCGCATGTCTATTTTGACTTATTTTGATGAGACCTCAGCGCCTTGCGGGAATTGCGATAATTGCCTCGACCCGCCCGCGGTGGAAGATTATAGCGCCAAAGCGCAGGCGATTTTTTCGGCCATTGAGCAGACCGGACAATTTTTCGGCCAAGCGCATATTCTCGATGTTTTGAAAGGCGCGCAAAATGCCAAAATACGCCAGCGCAATCATCAAGACTTGGCATGTTTTGGGGCGCTAGCAGACGACCCCAAACCGGTTTTACAAAGTTGGATGCGCCAGCTCATCGCCATCGGCGCGGTGCGCGCCAATTTATCTCGCTATGGCGCCTTAGAGATTACCGAGATAGGGGCGCAAATCAGCCAAGGTTCAATGGCCTTTATGGCGAAAACGCCGAAGGCTTCGAAAACCAGTTCTCCATCTAGCGGGGCGTCTGGTAGGGCTTCCAAAAAAACCTCAAGCCTGGAGGGTGCCGATGAGGCGCTGTTCCAAGATCTGAAAGCTTTGCGGTTAAACATCGCGCAGGAGAAAAACATTCCTGCCTATGCGGTGTTTCACGACAGTGCGCTGAAAGAATTTGCCACGCGCAAGCCGAAAACAAGAGCTCAGTTTGAAGAGATTAATGGGGTTGGGCCCAAAAAACTCGACCGCTATTTTGAGGCGTTTTCGGAAGCGATTGCGCTGTATGTTTCGGCCCATAAAAATGGCTAAGCAAGCCGCCTCTGGCAAGGCTTTGGGCCTTATGAATTAGGCACCAAATTAGGCACCAAATTAGGCACCAAATTAGGCACCAAATTAGGCACCAAATTAGGCACCAAATTAGGCACCAAATTAGGCACCAAATTAGGTAGCGAACTAGGGGGCCAATAAACCGCTTGTCGCGACGGCGATGTTTGTACATATTCGCGCACATCAGGAACCCCTCGAAGTGAATTAAGCCTCCTATGCTAGACATTAATAATATCACCTACCGCATTGCCGGCCGCGCCTTGTTTGATCAGGCGTCTTTGTCGATACCGGCTGGCCACCATGTGGGGCTTGTCGGGCCCAACGGGACGGGTAAGTCGACTTTGTTTAAGCTGATTGCGGATGAGCTGCAGCTCGACGGTGGCGATATTTCGATGATGTCGAATACGCAAATGGGCATGGTGCGCCAAGATATTCCAGACGATGACACGCCTTTAATCGATGTTGTTTTGGCCGCCGATACCGAGCGTGCCAGTTTGTTTGCCGAGCTGGAAACCGATATTGATGTTGAGCGCATGTCAGATATTTACCTGCGCCTTGCGGATATTAATGCCTATGAGGCGCCCTCGCAGGCAGCGATTATTCTGTCGGGTCTTGGCTTTAGCACCGAGCAGCAGAGCCAGCCGATTAGTGATTTTTCGGGGGGTTGGAAAATGCGCGTGGCGCTGGCGGCGGCTTTGTTTAGAAAACCCAATTTATTGCTGCTCGATGAGCCGACCAACCATTTAGATTTTGAAGCGATTGTCTGGCTCGAAACCTATCTGCAAAATTATGAACATACATTCATCATCATCAGCCATGACCGTGAAACCCTTAATAAAGTGGTGACGCATATTGCTCATTTAGATCAGCTCAAGCTGACGCTTTATACCGGCAATTATGACCAGTTTGAAAACGCCCATGCCCAAAAGCGACTGGGCCATCAGGCTTTGTTTGATAAGCAGCAGGCGCATAAAAAGAAGATGATGGAATTTGTTGATCGCTTTGGCGCCAAGGCCAGTAAAGCCAAACAGGCGCAAAGCCGGTTGCGCTCCATCGAACGGATGGACATGGTGGATGCGCTTATTGCCGAGCGTTCGACCTCGTTTAAATTTCCCCAACCAGAACAAATTTCCTCGCCGATTATCACCATGGATGATGTCGATGTGGGCTATGAGGCGGGCAAGCCGATTTTGCGCAAAATTAATATCGGCCTGGCTGGCGATGACCGCGTGGCGCTTTTAGGCGCCAATGGCAATGGCAAGTCGACTTTGGTGAAACTCATCTCCGATAATTTGTCGGCCATGACCGGCCAAGTGACCCGCAATAGTAAATTACGCATTGGATATTTCGCGCAGCATCAATCGGATGAGCTGGACGATGAAACAACCCCTTATGAGGCGATGCGAAAATCTATCGGGGAGATACCGGAAGCTAAATGTCGGGCGCTTTTGGGCAAGTTTGGTTTTGATAAAGGCAAGTCAGATACGCAAATTAGAAAACTGTCTGGCGGCGAGAAAGCGCGGCTTTTATTTTGCATTATGAGCCATGATGCGCCCCATATTATGCTTTTGGATGAGCCTACCAACCATTTGGATATTGACGCACGCCAAGCCCTTATTGAAGCTTTGAACGGCTATGAGGGGTGCGTAATTTTGGTGAGCCATGACCCGCATTTGGTGGAAGCCGTGGCCGATCGTTTGTATTTGGTGAGAGACGCGGGCGTTGCGCCCTATGATGGGGATTTGGAAGCCTATCGTGGGCTAATTATGGAGCAACGCCGCAAAGAGCGGGCCGAGGCGCGGAAAACGAAGAAGACAAAAAAAACAGAGCCTGAGGTCAAAACGGATCCTGCAAAGGCTGAAAAATTAGAGCAAGAACTGGCCAAGCTCACGGCCCAAAAAACCGATTTGGAAGCAGCCATGTCGCAACCCGATGCGATGGCCGATAGCGCTAAGATGGAACAACTTTTGGCAGACTATGCCAAATTGGAAACACAAATTAATGAAACGGAAAAAGCCTGGTTCGAGACGCAAAGCTAAAACGTAAAGCTAAAACGTCATAGCCTTGGTTTGACTAAAAAATTGATTTTGTTTTAGAAAAATGGTGCCCAGGAGATGGGTTCCGTGCCTATCCTAGGCCCCTAGCAAGCCTTGACCCTAAACAATATCAATAGGTTAGAGTTTTTGCAGGCTCGTGCAAATCTTATTTATGGTCATCCATATGGTCTACCAAGAAAAGACCCAAGTTCCGGGTCACACGGTCCGAGAAACACGGTGCTTGGGGTTAATTGGAGCTGGGGAGATGAGTTCGATACCTGTATCCGGCCCTTTCTCACCCAATTCTAGGTCATATCCAAATTTGTCAGGCCCATTAAATTTAGCGTGAGAATGATTTTTAAAACCACTGTTTTATTTTACTGCCGATAAGCAAGCCCGACGCCATAGCTATAAAAAAGAACATGGCTTCGCTTGAGCCGTAGGCGAGGCTGGCAATGGCCGGGCCGGGGCACAGCCCGCCCAGCGCCCAGCCAATGCCGAACAGCGCCGCGCCGATTAGGAGCGGCCTATCGAGCCGTGTAAGGGTGGGCAAGGAAAAACTCTCGGCGAGATAGGGAGATGGGCGTTTCAGAAGGTGAAAAAACAACGCATTGACGGCCAGCCCGCCGCCCATAACAAAAGCAAGGCTTGGATCCCAAGCACCGGCCAGGTCGAGAAAAGCACTGACTTTTGACGGATTCAACATGCCGGAAACAGCCAGGCCCAGACCGAAAATCAGGCCGCAGACAAAAATACCCAAATAACGCATGACGGCCTCACATATGATTGAGAATAAAAGTGGTGATGAATCCGGTCGCCATAAAGGTCAAAACGGCGGTAAAAGAGCGTGGCGACAGGCGCGCCAGCCCGCAAATACCGTGCCCCGAAGTGCAGCCCGAACCGATGCTGGTGCCGAGGCCGACAATCAGACCAGCGGCGATAAGGCGACCGTCGGAAACGATAAACTGCGCTTGCGGCAGCCCCCCCATCAGACCCATATAAGCCAAAGGCCCGGCCATCACCCCCAGCAAAAACACCAGCCGCCAATCCCAACCGCTGCGCTCTTGCCGGTCATATGAGGCGGCCAAAAAACGACCCAAAATGCCACTGGCGCCCATAATTTGGCCGTGCAACAGAAAAAACAGTCCGGCCGCCAAGCCGATCAGCCCGCCGCCCAACAGCGCCGTCATGGGTGTGAAACTTGTCCAATCAATGCTCATCTCATCCTCCAAACAGTAGGACTTCATAAGACATGATTTCGCACGACATTGAACAGAAAAAATTGTAAAATAGGCAATCTTCAGGTTTCAATGTGGCATTTCATGGATATCAAAGCGTTTTATGATGAGCCGACCAATACGGTCAGCTATGTGGTCAGCGATGAGGCGACCGGTCGAGCGGCGATTATCGATTCGGTTCTTGATTTCGATTACGCGTCAGGCACGATCCGCTATACTGGGGCTGATGCGGTTTTGGCGCATATTCAGACGCATGATTTGGCCGTTGATTGGCATATTGAAACGCATGTGCATGCCGACCATTTATCTGCCGCGCCTTATTTGCAAGAATTGCTGGGCGGCAAGATTGGCATTTCAGACCAGATTATCAAAGTACAAAACGTGTTCGGCAAAATGTTCAATGCCGGCACGCGATTTGAGCACGACGGCAGCCAGTTTGATCATCTTTTCACCGCCGATGAGATTTACCGAATCGGCAATTTGCACGCCCGTGCTATGCCGACGCCCGGCCATACACCAGCCTGCATGACGCATATTATTGAGGATGCGGCTTTTGTTGGCGACACATTGTTCATGCCCGATGGCGGCACGGCGCGAGCCGATTTCCCGGGCGGCGATGCGGGCGAGCTGTATCGCTCCATCCAGAAAATTCTTGCCCTGCCGCCGGAGACGCGGATTTTCGTCTGTCATGATTATGCTCCCAATGGGCGGGCTTTTGCTTGGGAAACCAGCGTTGCCGAGGAGCGGGCGCGCAATATTCATTTAGCCGATCAAGTCAGCGAGGAAGAATTCGTTGCCATGCGCGAAGCGCGCGATGAGACATTGGATATGCCCAAACTCATCATGCCGTCCATTCAGGTTAATATGCGCGCGGGCCATATGCCGCCCAGTGAGAATAATGGCCAAGTCTATTTGAAAGTTCCGATCAGCGATCCGCGGCACGGCAAAAAGAGTAAGCATGAAGGCGAGTAATTTCCTTCCCATTTTGGATTGGGGGCGGCGATATGATGCCCATCAATTCAGCGATGATGCCATAGCGGCGATTATCGTAACCATTATGCTCATTCCGCAATCCTTGGCCTACGCGCTCTTGGCCGGATTGCCCCCCCACATCGGCCTTTATGCCTCGATTTTGCCGCTTATCGGCTATATGGTTTTCTGCTCCAGCCGTGTGCTGGCGGTCGGGCCGGTGGCTGTTGTGTCCTTAATGACGGCCGCGGCCGTTGGACAAATTGCGGCGACAGGCACGGCGGAGTATTTGGCGGCGGCCATTATGTTGGCGCTCCTGTCGGGCTTGATTTTATTTCTTATGGGATTATTGCGACTTGGTTTTTTGGCCGATTTTTTGAGCCATCCGGTCGTCTCGGGGTTTATCACTGCCTCCGGATTGATAATCGCTGTCAGCCAAGTAAAGCACATTCTCGGTGTTGCCGCTTCCGGTCATTCCTTGCCTGCCATCCTTCAATCGCTATACGGCCAAGCGGCCAATATAAATGCCACGGCATTGGCTTTCGGCACGCCTGCGCTGGTCTTTTTGTTTTGGAGCCGCAGCTATTTGAAACCAAGCCTTGAAAAGCTGGGTCTGTCCGTCGGCGCGTCCGGCAATCTTGCCAAAGCCGGGCCTTTAGTTGCGATATTTGTCGCCATTGGTGGGGTGTATTATTTCGATTTGCAATATGCCCTGCCGATTGTCGGGGATATTCCCAATAGTTTGCCGAATTTGGCCCTACCCCAATTCGATATGTCGCTATTTAGATCCCTTATTGTACCTGCATTTTTGATTTCCATTATCGGTTTTGTTGAATCCGTCTCCGTGGCACGCACTTTGGCAGTGCGCAAAGATCAAAATATTGACCCCAACCAAGAGCTCTTAGGGCTGGGCAGTGCCAATATTTTGTCTTCTTTATCGGGCGGCTATCCGGTGACCGGCGGCTTTGCCCGGTCAGTGGTTAATTTTGATGCCGGTGCAGCAACGCCTGCGGCTGGCGGTTTTACAGCTATCGGTATTGCGCTGGTAACAGTTTATTTCACGCCGTTTTTATATTTTCTGCCAAAGGCGATTTTGGCCGCAACCATTATAGTCGCGGTTTTGGCTTTAGTCGATTTTGCCACGCTGAAATACAGCTGGGTCTATTCAAAATCGGATTTCTTCGCCGCCGTCTTGACCATTGCCGTTACGCTGAGCATCGGTGTCGAAGTCGGCGTCGCGACCGGCGCGCTGGCTTCAGTGGTGCTGTATTTATTGAAAAGCAGCCAGCCACATATTGCCGAGATTGGCCAAGTGCCGCGGACACAGCATTTTCGCAATGTGCTGCGCCACAAAGTCATCACCAGTTCGCGGATTTTGTCTTTGCGGGTTGATGAAAACCTGTTTTTTGCCAATGCGGTTCATTTGCAGCGTTTCATAGATGAACGGGTGAGTGAGCGAGCGGGGCTGAAGCATGTGGTTTTAAACTGCGTCTCGATCAGCCAGATTGATGGGTCTGCTTTGGATATCTTGCAGGCGCTAAACAATAAACTGTCTAAGGCTGGTATCTCGCTTCACCTTAGTGAGGTGAAGGGACCGGTTGAAGACCGGCTTGAGCGTAATGATTTTCTGGCAAAATTGAGCGGGCGCGTTTTTTTCCACCACTATGGGGCAGTTAGTGCTTTGGATGAGGGGGTTTATCCGCCGCTACAGCTCTCGCGAGCGACGACAGAAGAAGTCAACGCTGGCAGTCACATATAGAGTGGAAGGTTTAATAATTTATAGAAGCCAATACAAACTTACCCAAACTACCAACATAGCGACACTGCTATAAGAGCGCTCGGCGATAAACCATGTGCTCTTGATTGGACCGGCTTATGCTAAAATCCGGATGTCCTGCCGTCAGGTTAGCTATGTCGCATTTTGGTCTACCATCTGGTTTACCATTGAAACACTCAACTCCTCAAACAAACAGGCTTGAAGATCATTCGCTTGGACCGTGAAACACGGTGCTTGAAACTTGAGAATGGTGCCCAGGAGAAGACTCGAACTTCCACACCCTTGCGAGTACTAGCACCTGAAGCTAGCGCGTCTACCAATTCCGCCACCTGGGCCTTACTTGAGGTAAGGCGCATGGTTTAGGCGCGCGTGGCATAATTGTCAATGGTTGCTTGTTGAGGCGGCGTATCGAGCGAAAGCGAGACGGTTTTTGCTTTCCGCCATCGCCCACATAGATTAAACAACTCCTATCTGGCTGCCTTCGGGCAGCGGCTCATAAGTTCACGTTAGGCGAGGAAACGACATGGCTCAAAAATTGGCTCTCCAGAAAAACGCACGCATCACCGTCTTTGGCGGCACTGGATTTATTGGCCGTCACATCGTTCGCCGTTTGGCCAAAGCGGGCTATCAAATTCGTGTTGCCACGCGCCGTCCCAATGAAGCCCTGCATCTGAAGACTGGCGGCAAACCCGGCCAGATTGAAATTGTGCAAGCCAATATCCGCGATGACGCCAGCGTTGCCAGCGCCCTAGAGGGCGCCGATGCCGCGATTAATGCGGTGGGCATTCTGTTCGAAACCGGCAAGCAAAAATTTGCCACCGTGCAAGCCCAAGGCGGCGTGCGCGTGGCCAAGGCGGCGGCCGCCAATAAGATAAAAAACTTCGTACATATTTCGGCCATTGGCGCGGATGCCCAATCGGCCTCTTTATATGCGCAAAGCAAAGCAGCGGCGGAGCACGGTGTTCTCGAAGCCTTGCCATCGGCGCATATTTTGCGCCCCTCGATTGTGGTTGGGCCCGAAGATGATTTTTTCAATCGCTTTGCGGGTCTGGCTATGGTGGCGCCAGCTCTGCCGCTCATCGGAGGCGGCACGACGCGCTATCAACCGGTTTCCGTGTTTGATGTCGCCGCTGCGGTGGAGGCCTGTTTGACGGGCACGGAGGCCCGCGCGCCTTCTGGGACTTATGAGTTGGGCGGGCCGGATGTTTTGACGTTCAAGCAATTGATGGAACTCTTGCTGGTCGAAATTGGTCGCAATCGGTTGCTGGTGCCTATGCCGTTTATGGCGGCGCGCGTTTTGGCTAGCGTCGCGCAATTTATGCCCAAGCCTTTGCTAACGCCAGATCAATTGATTTTGCTGAAAAGTGATAATCTGGTGGGGGACGACGCTATGGGCTTTGATACGCTTGGCTTAAAACCCACGCCAATTGCCGCGCTCTTGCCAGATTATCTGTGGCGTTTTCGTCCGTCCGGCAAAAAACCTACGAAGGTTTAAATTAGCCATAGGTTTAAAGTAGCCATAAAATAACGCCGCCTAGAACCAGTCGATAAATCACGAATGGCAAAAGCGTCAGCTTGCGCGTCATGCGCAAAAACACATCAATGCTGAGGAAAGCAAATCCGCCCGCTAAAACGGCGCCTAGCGCCGCGTCGCCCAGCGCCCCCCATTGGCCTTGCAAAATTAATTGAAAAAGGCTGAGAGCGGCGAAACAAGAAATGACGGGTATCGCCATCAACATAGAAAAGCGCGCCGCCGCCTCGCGCTCAAAGCCCAGCCCGCGTGCCGCCATTAAGGTGACGCCAGAGCGGCTGGCACCCGGAATAAGCGCTAATATTTGCGCCAAGCCGAGCCATAAAGCAGACCGGTTGGTGAGGCCGGTTATCGCTTTGTCACTGGCGGCGAAACGGTCGGCCAAATACAGCGGCACGGCGAATAAAATGCTTGCCCAAGCGACCACTTCTGCGGTGCGCAAACTCTCTAAAACACCGCTCGCCAAAAGCCCCACGGCTGCCACAAGCACAGGCACGGTGGCCAAAATAAGATATATCGCTTGGGTGCGGTTTTGGGTTTCGCGCCGCGCCAAAATATCGACCCCACCGCTGAGTAAGTTTTTCACATCGCGCCTGAAATAGACGATGACGGCGAGGAGCGTGCCAAAATGCAGGGCAACATCCATCGTTAAGTCCATCGTTAAATCATCCCCAGACGTCTGCCCACTCGGCATCCATTGGTGCAGGAGCGTCAAATGCCCCGAGGAGGAGACGGGAATAAATTCGGTGACGCCTTGAATGAGCGCCAGAAAAAGAATGTTTTCAAAAGCCATAGGTCAAAATATCTGTGTTGTTGGCCAAAGCCAAGCGGCATTCTGGTGAGGGGTGAGAATATCTGCATGAAGCCGCGTGTGTTTTCCTTGCCCCAAAGCACCAAGCGGCTTAATTTGATTTCCTATGGCTACATTATTTCATCAACCGGTCTGTCCGTTTTCGCGCAAAATTCGCCTCATGTTGGGCGAAAAGAAATTTGCCGTCGAATATGTCGAAGAGCGCCCTTGGGAGCGTCGGCTCGATTTTTTGATGCTTAATCCATCAGGCGAAGTGCCCGTTCTCATCGGCGAGGCTGGCACGATTGCAGGCCACTATGCTATTTCGGAATGGCTTGAAGAAAAAGGCGGCGCCGTGCCTCTTTTGCCAAGCTCGGGCTTATCACGCGCGGAAGTGCGCCGTATTTCGGCTTGGTTCGATGATAAGTTTCACCATGAGGTGGGGCGTTTGATTACCGTTGAGAAAATCGACCGTCGCTTTATGGGCGCCGAAGATGGCGGTGGCGGGCCCGATATGGAAGTCGTGCGGGTTGGTTTGCACAATCTCAATTTACATTTGGAATATCTGACTTATTTGCTGCAAAGCCGAGATTGGTTGGCGGGCGGTGAAATGAGCTTGGCTGATTTAACGGCGGCGGCGCATTTGTCTTGCCTCGATTATACCGGCGATGTGCCGTGGAAATTATGGCCGGTCATGCGCGATTGGTATGCGCGGTTGAAATCGCGCCCCTCGTTTCGCCCGCTTTTGGCAGACCATGTGGCTGGCATGCGGCCGCCGCCTTATTACGCTGACCCCGACTTTTAAGCCGTTATGACGGCAGAGGAAACTTCTCTCAAAACCGCTTTGATGGCTCGCGCCAAGCTCGAAGGGTTCGATGTGTGCCGCATCGCCTCAGCCAGTTTGGGCGCCGATGCGGGGGAGGGCTTGCAGGCCTATTTGGCGGCAGGCCACCATGGACAAATGAGCTGGATGGAAACCCGAACGCAGGAACGAAGCTCGCCCAATCATCTATGGCCAGAGGCGCAAACTGTTATTGTTTTGGGTATGAACTACGGCCCGGAGAGCGACCCGCTTGAGGGCTTAAAAGCCAGCGACAAAGGCTTGATATCAGTCTATGCGCAGCGCCGCGATTATCATGATGTCATCAAGAAGAAGCTGAAAGCCTTGGCGCGCTGGTTGGTCGAGGAAAGCGGTGCCGAGGTAAAAGTTTTTGTCGATACGGCGCCCGTGATGGAAAAACCCTTGGCGCAACAAGCTGGGCTGGGTTGGCAAGGTAAACACACGAATTTGGTCTCGCGCGAGATGGGCTCTTGGCTTTTTTTGGGCTCGGTTTTCACCACGTTGGCTTTGCCCGTGGATGAGGCGGAGGTCGACCATTGCGGCTCTTGCTCGGCCTGTTTGGATGTCTGCCCAACGAAAGCTTTTCCGGCACCTTATCAGCTGGATGCGCGTCGCTGTATTTCCTATTTAACCATCGAGCATAAGGGCATGATCGACGAAGATTTGCGCGCCCCCATGGGCAATCATATTTATGGTTGCGATGATTGTTTGGCCGTTTGCCCATGGAATAAATATGCCCAGAGCGCGCAACAAGCGAAGCTGGCTTTAAAGGCCGATATGGATTTACCCGACCTGATATTTTTGTCGCAATTGGATGATGCGGGCTTTCGCGCGTTTTTTAAATCAACGCCGATTAAGCGCACCGGCCTGACGTCTTTTTTGCGCAATGTGATGATTGCGATGGGCAATATGCAGGCCCCCACACCGGCTCATCGCGAGGCTGTGGCAGCGCGCCTTGGCGATGACGACGGGGTTGTGCGCGCCACCGCAATTTGGGCTTTGGCACAAATCGATAGAGAAAAACTGCGCGCCTTAGCCCCTCAATACCGCGCTCAGGAAACCGACCCCAACGCGCTTGTTGAATGGCAAAAAGCGATAGGAGATGTGCATGGCTGAGCCGGATAATCATATGTTGTTTTTTGGTTTTGGCTTTTGTGCCGAAGCCTTGGCGCCGCAATTGGCAGCGCGCGGCTGGCAGTTGAGCGCCACGTGTCGCGATGATGAAAAAGCGGCGCGACTGACGGCCATGGGTATTACCCCCATCCGGCTTGACGGCACGCCTTTGACGCCAGAGCAGCTAGAGGGCATCACGCATATACTTCTCTCGGCTGCACCGACGCGCGAGGGGGATCCAGCTTTGCCGCTTTTGGCGCCAGCTCTTCAAACCCATGGCCTCAGCTGGATTGGTTATTTGTCCACCACCGGGGTTTATGGCGACCACGCGGGCGCTTGGATTGATGAAGATACACCGCGCGGAAAAATGGGCGCGCGTGGCCAAGCGCGCGTCGATGCGGAAGCCGCTTGGGGCGCTTTGGCCGAGGCGCAGGATTTACCGATGCACTATTTTCGGTTGGCTGGCATTTACGGGCCAGGGCGCAATCAATTGGTCTCGATGCAAAATGGCAAGGCGCGGCGTATCGACAAACCAGGCCAAGTTTTTTCGCGCATTCATGTCGCTGATATTGCGCAAATCTTGCTGGCCTCCATAGCTAAACCCAAGGCCGGACGGGCCTATAGCGTATGCGATGATGTGCCTGCGCCGCCACAAGACGTGGTGGCTTTTGCGGCCGATTTGCTGGGCATGCCTGCGCCGCCGCTCATCGCTTTTGAGGATGCGGAGCTGTCTCCCATGGCGCAAAGTTTTTATGCCGACAACAAACGGATTAAAAACACACGCCTGAAAGAAGAGCTGGGGGTGGAGCTGCTTTATCCAGATTATCGCGCGGGCTTGAGCGCTCTTCATCAAGCGATGCAGGCGAAAAAATAAAGCGCTTCGCTCTAAGATTTCTGGTCAAGAAGCGCTTCCAGCATGGCAAGAATTTTATCAATCTGAGCCGGCTCGGATAGGCGATGGTCGCCATCTTTTAAAAATTGCAATTCGACATCTTGGCTGGTCAGTTGTTCGGCCAGCTCAAGCGATAGCTGCCACGGCACGGCGTCATCTTTTTGGCCGTGCAAAATTCGAATAGGGATATCTAGCTCAATTTTTTGCGCAAGCATTAAGTGTTGCCGCCCGTCTTCGATGAGGGCTTTGCTAATCGGATAGCCTTCTGGGTCATATTCGGAAGGGTCATAAATCAAGCCTTCGCGCATAAGTTTTTCGCGTGCCTTGTCAGAAAACCGATCCCACATCAGCCGCTCGGTCATATCGACGGCGGGGGCGATGAGCACAAGCCCTGCCACTTTCTCGGGGCGCTGGAGCGCTGCCATTAACGAAAGCCAGCCGCCAAAACTGGAGCCGACCAAAATTTGGGGGCCAGCGCAAACCGCGTCCAACACATGGGGAATATCGCCACGCCAATAGCTCATGGTGCCATCGGTAAAGGCGCCCGTGGAGGCGCCATGGCCGAAATAATCAAATCGAGTAAAGGGGGTTGCGCGCGCGCTCGCCCATTGCGCCAAGGCCTGGGCTTTGGTGCCCGTCATGTCAGAGCGAAAACCGCCACAAAACACGACGCCTAAGCCAGAGGCTTCTGGGTCTTGTTGTTGATAGGCAATTTTTTGTGGGCCAAAATCAGGCTCTTCTCGGGTTAGAAATTGCACACTCATGGGGCTTCCTTTTCATCTCTTACGATTCGCCAATTTGGTTTTTTGGCTAAATTCAATTATGACTGAAGCTCCGGAAAAGCAGAAGCGAAACCTGCCAGCCCTTCGTAAGGAATTATTTGTGAGCTCTCCCTTCCCCATGCCCCCTAGCCACTCTGTCGACATGACGGGCAAAAGTATTTTGCAAGTCGTGCCTGAGTTAGATGTTGGCGGTGCAGAAATAACCACTTTGGAAATGGCGCGCGCGATTGTCGCCAGTGGCGGGCGCGCTTTGGTGGCCACGCAAGGCGGTGCGCTGGCGAGCGAGATTGAACAAGCTGGCGGCGAAATTGTGCGGATGCCCGTGGCCTCTAAAAACCCTCTGGTGATGTGGAAAAATGCGCGCCGCTTGGCCGCGCTGATACGAGCTGAAAAAATAGACCTTCTGCATACCCGCTCGCGAGCGCCGGGTTGGTCGGGTCTTTGGGCCGGCAAATGGGCGGGCGTGCCGTTTATGACCACCTATCATTCGAGCGTGCAAGAAAAGCCGCGCGGCAAGGTTTTTTACAATAGCATTCTGGTGCGCGGGCGCGTGTCGATTGCCAATTCGCATTATACCGCTAGCCAAATCGCCAAAGTCTATCCGCATGTGATGGATAAATTACGCGTCATTCCGCGTGGCTGCGATGTCGACGCGCTGGCCAAGGAAAATTTCAACGCCGCCGATAAAGCCGCCAAGCGCCAGCAATGGCAGGTGCCCAAAAAAGCCTTCGTAATTATGTGTCCTGCTCGGGTTACGCATTTAAAAGGCCAACATGTCTTGCTGGAAGCGCTATCGAAACTCACCAGTGACACCCAGCCCTATCTGGTTTTGGTCGGCAGCGCGCAAGGGCGTGACGGGTATGTGGCTGACCTAAAGGCGCGAGCCGAAACTTTGGGCCTGAGCGAGCGCTTGGTTTTTGCAGGCCTCGAAAGCAATATGGCCTCGGCCTATGCAGCCGCTGATTTGGCCGTGGTGCCAACCATTCGGCCCGAACCTTTTGGCCGCACGATTATTGAAGCCCAAGCGGCCAGTCTGCCCGTTGTGGCGTCGGATGCGGGCGGATTTCGCGAAACCGTGATTGCCAAGCCAGCCGATGAGGGCGGCTCCGGTTGCTTGGTCAAACCAGATAGCGTCAGCGCTTTAGCCCAAGCCTTAGACGCGGCTTTGGGGTTGGCGCCTGCCGCGTTAAAGGCCATGGGCAGCCATGGTTGCGCCAATGTGCGGGCTCATTACACCCAAACCGCCATGTGCAACCGCACGCTCCATGTCTATCAAGAGCTGATTGGGTGAGCCGGTTTGCGCCGCGCCCGATTGTCGAACCTGGTGGCCTTTTGCTTATCGGGGTCGGCCTTTCGGATGCGGCATTGCTCGAGGCCATAGAGACGCTTTATGCTGACACGTCGTCTTTAACGGTTCTGGTCAGTCGCGGTCAGCAGGCTCGCTTGTCTTTGCCTGCCGATGAAGTTTGGGTTTATGCAGCACTTGGTTTGCGCGGCGCGATGGCTTTGGTGCGGCGTATATCTTGGCGCCATTTTGAGGCGGTGCATCAGCCGAGCCGAGCAGCGCTTGGGGCTTTGCGCTATTTTGTCTGGCCGCGTCCAATTTGGGTGCTGGGCCCAAAAACACCTAGTGGCAAGATTTCATAGCCTCGTCTCTCGGGGACCGGCTTTTGCTGTTGACTTCCAACTTCATTGCCCTAAACCTAGCGAGATATGGCGGAATTTCTGCCATCTAGTGAAATTATAACGGAGTGATCCCATAGCACGTAGACCCCACGCAGCGCAGCCGCCACGTCATCAAGGCCCGCGGATAAACAGTATGATTAACTCTCCTTCCGTTCTCCTTATTGGAGCTGAGGGCGAAAAAATGGGCACGGTAGATACCGATAGCGCCCTTGCCATGGCAGAAGAAGCCGGCCTCGACCTCGTCGAAGTGTCGCCAAATGCGAGCCCCCCGGTTTGCAAAATTCTCGACTACGGCAAGCTGAAATATCAAGAGCAGAAAAAAGCTAGCGAAGCGCGCAAAAATCAGAAGACGGTCGAAGTTAAAGAGATCAAAATGCGCCCCAATATCGATACGCATGACTATGATGTTAAAATGCGTAATGTGGTTAAATTCTTGACCGCCGGAGACAAAGTAAAAGTCACCATGCGGTTCCGCGGCCGTGAAATGGCCCACCAAAGTCTTGGCATGGATGTGCTGAACCGGGTCAAAGCGGATACGGAAGAGATGGCTAAAGTCGAAGCTCATCCGAAGATGGAAGGCCGACAAATGATTATGGTGATCGGCCCTAAATAAACCTAAGCGCTGTGTAGCGCGAGCGCCCTATCGGGGCGGTCGGTGATTAAAGCCTCGACGCCCATGGCGGCGAGGTTTTTCATATCTGCCGCTTCATTTACCGTCCAAGCCGATACTTTTAAGCCTAGCTCATTAGCTATGGCCATTGTGTCTGGCGTGACGTCGCGCCAATAGGCAATCCAGCCTTGGCCGCCTGCTGCGCCAATGGCGCGCAAAACTCTCTCCCCATGGGTCTCGCCCTTTTGGTCTCGCCAATCATGGGCTCCCCACCAGGGCGCGCCATTTCGAGAGGCGGCTCTTATGGCGGCGCCTTTGCTTTTGGGGTCTTCTTGCGCCGCTCTGGCATGGCTCGGGTCGGTGCTGGCAAACGACAGAGTGGTATAGGCATTGTTGGTTTCCGGACGCCGCGCGCGCACGCGCTCGAGACAGCGCCAATCGAAACTGATAACCCGATGCATGGCGGCCACGCGAGACACGTCTAGCGCTGCCAAATAGGCATCGGCCAAAGCTTCGGCTTGTGCGGGGGCGGGCGTCATATCGGTTTTTAGTTCGGCGTAAAGCTGAAACCCTTTGGGTGCCGCGTCGGCGCTGAGGTGTTCTAGCTGGTTTAAATAGGGAATGCGGGCGCCGTCTCTTGGGCTTTGTTGGCTTCGGCGTTGGGCCTCTGGGGTATCGGGGGCAAGGCGGCCCACATCATAGGCCTGTAATTGCTGGGCGGTCAGCGTATCTAGGCGAGGCGTCGGGGCCGTCAGATAAGTGCCATCTAGGCGCGTGCCCACGGGTTTAAGATGGCTATCGTGATGCACCATAAGGTGCCCGTCTTTCGATAATTGCAGATCGAACTCGATACCGTGGACGCCTAATTTTATCGCTTCTTCGAAAGCCTCTAGCGTGTTTTCTGGCCATAAGTTGGCGCCACCGCGATGGGCGATGGTTTTTGGCTCTTGCTTGTTTATAGGGGGCTTGTTTATCGGGGCTTTGCCCGAATCTACAGGGGCTTCGCCCGAATCTATAGAGGCTTCGCCTGATGGCTCATTCTGGGGCTCATGCTGGGTCATTTTGTGAGGCGCTTTCGCTTGCAATTTCTCGTATTTCTCGTATAACACGCGCTGCTTATCACGTTACTACTAAATGTGATGGCTCAACCTTCTGGCTGTTAGGGCTGCCATGTTGGTTGATTTGCACCTTTGCAGCTTGCTGCATGGATTGAAACAAACGGGTTCCCGTTTATAGATAAAGGATGACGAAATGCCCAAAATGAAGACCAAATCAGGAGCGAAAAAGCGTTTTAAGCTTACCGCGACTGGCAAAGTAAAAGCCGCACAAGCTGGTAAGCAGCACGGTATGATTAAGCGCTCGAATAAGCAAATTCGCAACCAGCGAGGCACCACCACTTTGGCGCCGCAGGATGCAAAAGCTATTCGCAAATTTTTACCAAACGGTTAGGGGGATACTATGTCTCGTGTAAAACGCGGCGTGACATCTCACGCACGCCACAAAAAAGTTCTATCTAAAGCCAAGGGCTATTACGGCCGCCGCAAAAACACCATTCGGGTGGCGAAGCAGGCTGTAACCAAAGCCGGCCAATATGCTTTCCGCGACCGTCGCGCCCGCAAACGCACATTCCGTGCCTTGTGGATTCAACGTATCAATGCGGCCGCTCGCCAACACGATATGCCTTACGGCCAGTTTATCAACGGGCTGGGTAAAGCAGGTATCGAAGTAGACCGCAAAGTATTGGCCGATTTGGCTGTGCATGAGCCGGCTGCTTTTGAAGCTCTGGTGGGTAAAGCGCGCGCTGCGCTCGGCTAGACTTTAAAACCAATTGACGGGGCGCAAGTGCCCCTGCCAACATGAACCCCGCCCGCAACTGCGTATGGCTCTATTTTATAAATAGGTGCCAAGGCCGTTTCGGGCGGGTTTTTATTTGAACGATATGAGATGGCAAATGAGCGCTGAGCAAAATCTAGACGAGTTAGAAACACAGCTGATGCAGCAAATCAGCGGCGCTGCACAGGCACCAGAACTGGAAGCTGTGCGGGTGGCAAGCCTTGGCAAAAAGGGCTCTGTTTCAGCCTTGCTAAAAACCCTCGGCGGCATGAGTGCCGACGAGCGCCAAGTTAATGGCCCCGCCTTTAACGAGCTGCGAGACCGCATTACCAAAGCCATTGCCGCCAAGAAGATAGAGCTGGATATGGCTGCGTTAAACGCGCGCTTGGTCGATGAAAAACTAGATATGACGCTGCCATTGCTCGATGACCCACTGCTAGAAGGGCGCTTGCATCCGGTCAGTCAGGTGACGGAAGAGATTTCCGCGATTTTTGCTGATATGGGTTTTGATGTCGCCGAAGGGCCGGATATTGAGAGCGAGTTTTATAATTTCACTGCGTTGAATATTCCAGAAGCGCATCCGGCGCGGCAAATGCACGATACGTTTTATTTTGAGCCGGATGAAAATGGCGAGCGCCTTTTGTTGCGCACCCATACCTCGCCCGTGCAAGTGCGCACGATGGAAAATAGCGAGCCGCCGTTTCGCTTCATCGCCCCTGGGCGCACCTATCGCTGCGATAGCGACCAAACCCATACGCCGATGTTTCATCAAGTTGAAGGCCTGGTGGTCGATGAGACAACGCATATGGGACATTTGAAACACACGGTGGAAGCCTTTCTGGCGGCGTTTTTTGAAGTGGATGACATTGCTATTCGTCTGCGTCCAAGCTACTTCCCGTTTACCGAGCCGAGCATGGAAATGGATATGCAATGCCGCCGCGATGGCAATCAATTGATTGTTGGCGAGGGCGATGAGTGGATGGAAATTGGTGGCTCTGGCATGATCAATCCAGAAGTCCTGAGCCATGCGGGCGTCGATGCCACGAAATATCAGGGGTTTGCATTTGGCATGGGTATCGACCGTTTGGCGATGTTGAAATATGGGGCGCCAGATTTGCGCGCCTTCTTCGAGTCCGATGTGCGCTGGTTGAAACATTATGGCTTCCTGCCCATTGATGTGCCGGGACTGGCTGCTGGGCTTTCGAATAAATCTTTGAGCGGCAAATAGGGAGACATAGATCATGAAGTTCACCCTAAATTGGTTGCACGACCATCTCGACACAGACGCTTCGTTAGAGGCGATTGTCGATACATTGACGCTGATTGGTTTGGAAGTCGAAGAGCTGGTCGACCCCGCGGCCATGTTTGATAATTTTGAAGTGGCGGAAATTACGGCCACCGAGCCACACCCCGATGCAGATAAATTGCAAATCTGCACGGTGAAATCAGGCTCCGGTGAGCAAAAGCTGGTTTGTGGCGCCCCTAATGCGCGGCCCGGCCTTAAGGGTATTCTGGCGCAACAGGGCGCGGTCATTCCCAGCAATGGCATGGTTTTGGGCAAAGCGAAAATTCGCGGCGTCGAGAGCAATGGCATGATGTGCTCGGGCGCCGAGCTGGGATTATCTGGCGACCATGATGGTATTATCGAGCTGGACGCAGATATCGCCATTGGCAGTTCTGCGGCGCAAGCTTTGGGCCAAACCGACCCGATGATTGAAATTGCCATTACGCCCAACCGTCCCGATTGTTTGGGCGTGCGCGGCATTGCCCGCGATTTGGCGGCGGCAGGTTTGGGCACATTGAAAGCCGATACAGCCATGCCCGTAAAAGGGGATAAACCATCGGTCATCAAGATTAATGTCGAGGGAAATACTTGCCCTGTGTTTGCGGGATGCCTCATCGAAGGGGTGCAAAATCAAGCCAGCCCCGAGTGGTTGCAAACGCGGCTAAGAGCCATCGGCCTGAACCCGATTAACGCTTTGGTAGATATCACCAACTATATTTCTTACGACCGCGGACGGCCTTTGCATGTCTATGACGCCGATAAAATAAGCGGTGGCGTGAGTGCCCGCCAAGCCAAATTGGGTGAAAGCTTTGTGGCCCTCGACGAGCAAACTTACGAGCTAACGCAAGCCGATTGCGTGATTGCCGATGATAATGGCGTCTTGGGTCTGGGCGGCATTATGGGCGGCATGGAAAGTGGCTCGAGCTTGGAGACAAAAAACGTGCTGGTGGAAAGCGCGTGGTTTGACGCCGTGGCCATCGCCATGTCAGGTCGCCATCACCATATCGAGAGCGATGCGCGCTATCGTTTTGAGCGCGGCGTCGACCCTGCCTCCGTGGAGGCAGGTTTGAACTTAGCGGTGCAGATGATTGTCGATATTTGTGGCGGCAAGCCGCAAGCCCCTGCCATGGGCGGGCAAGTGCCGGTGGTTGATATGAAAGTCGATTTCGACCCCGCCCGCGTGCAGCAGCTCACCGGGTTGACGGTCGCGGAAGAGGAGATGCAACGCATTCTCGAAGCGCTTGGGTTTACTATCGAGACCGGAAAAACTTGGGTCGTAGGTGTGCCGAGTTGGCGCCCGGATGTTGTGGCGGGCTTACAAAGCAGCGCACATATCGTGGAAGAAATCACCCGTATTTATGGCCTGCAAGAAGTGCCGTCGACACCATTGCCAAAACGCACAGGCGTGGCTCAGCCGACGCTTACCTTGTCGCAACGCCGTGCCAGCTTGATGCGTCGAGCCTTGGCGGGACGCGGTATGTTGGAGGCGTTAACTTGGTCTTTTGTTAGCCAAGAGCAGGCTAGTTTATTTAACGTCGCGGACGGGCTGAAACTGGCCAATCCTATTTCTTCAGAGCTGTCCCATATGCGACCGTCTCTCTTGCCGGGCCTGCTAAATGCTGTGCAGCGCAATAGCGACAGGGGCGCCCAGAGTTTAGCTTTGTTTGAGTTGGGCAATGAGTTTCTGGCCGCCGAGCCGGGCGCACAACGTTTTGTGGGAGCCGGCGTTCGCGCGGGCTTGGCGACGCCAAAAAATTGGCAAGGCCGAGCCACTTCGGTCGATGCCTATCAAGCGCGCGCCGATGCGCAAGCCGCTTTGGCCGCTTGCGGTGTTGAGGCCAGCGCTTTGCAAGTTCTGCCGTCTCTGTCGGATAGCTATCATCCGGGACGCTCGGGTATTCTGGCGCGCAATCCCAAGCAGCCGATGGCTGTGTTTGGCGAAGTGCATCCAGCTATTTTACAAGCCTTTGGCATCGATATGCCGGTGGTGGCTTTCGAGGTTTATCCCGATACGGTGCCAGCCCCCAAGGGGTTAGGCTCGCCGGCGCGCTCGGCTTTGGATTTACCTAATTTGCAAAGCCTGCGCCGCGACTTCGCCTTTGAGGTCGAAGCAGATGTGCAAGCCGCGCAATTGGTGCGGGCGGCCAAGGGTGCCGATAAAAAACTAATTTCAGATGTCCGCGTTTTCGATGCCTTTGAAGGCGGTAATTTGGCTGAAGGGGTGAAATCGATTGCCTTGGAAGTCACTTTGCAACCGAGTGAAGCGACGCTCACCGATGTTGATATTGAAGCGGTAACCGTAAAAATTACCGAGGCCGTGGAAAAAGCCACCGGCGGCAAATTGCGCGGCTAGGGCTTGGTTTGAATAGCGTCATTTGACACTCTTGTTATGGCGTCATTTGACGCATTGGCTCAAGGCCAAGTCAGTGCTATATCACGGCCATGAGTAAACAGACGCAAAACCACATTCGCAATTTCTCGATTATTGCCCATATTGACCACGGCAAATCAACTTTGGCCGACCGCCTCATTCAGTTGACCGGCGGCTTAAGCGCGCGCGAGATGTCCGATCAAGTTTTGGACAATATGGATATTGAGCGCGAGCGCGGCATTACCATTAAGGCGCAAACCGTGCGGCTTGATTATACAGCCGCCGATGGCAACACTTATCAGCTCAATCTTATCGACACGCCAGGCCATGTGGATTTTGCCTATGAGGTAAACCGCTCGCTGGCCGCCTGCGAAGGCTCGCTTTTGGTAGTCGATGCCAGCCAAGGCGTGGAAGCCCAAACCTTGGCCAATGTTTACCAAGCCATCGAGGTTGATCACGAAATTGTGCCGGTGCTGAATAAAGTCGATTTGCCTGCGGCCGAACCCGATCGTGTGAAGCAGCAAATCGAGGATGTTATCGGCCTAGATACCGAGCATAGCGTGGATATATCGGCCAAGACGGGCCTCGGTATTGAGGATGTTTTGGAAGCGATTGTCACCCAATTGCCGCCCCCCGCCGGCGACCCTGAAGCGCCGCTGAAGGCCATGTTGGTGGATAGTTGGTATGACGCTTATTTGGGCGTTGTGGTGCTGGTGCGCGTTATCGATGGCACGATGAAAAAGGGTATGAAAATCCGCATGATGTCGTCAGGTGCCAGTCACCCGATTGACCAAGTTGGCGTGTTTCGTCCTAAGCGCGACACGGTGAAAGAATTGGGCCCGGGCGAGATAGGTTATTTCACCGCAGCGATTAAACAAGTGGCAGATACGCGCGTTGGCGACACAGTAACGGAAGAGCGCAACCCTTGCGAGATTGCGTTAGATGGCTTTAAACCATCGCAACCTGTTGTTTTTTGTGGCCTTTTCCCAACCGATTCGTCGCAATTCGAAGATTTGCGCGAAGCTATGGCGCGCCTTCGGTTGAACGATGCGAGCTTTGACTTTGAGATGGAAACCAGCGCCGCTCTTGGTTTTGGTTTTCGGTGCGGCTTTTTAGGCCTGCTGCATTTGGAGATTATTCGTGAGCGCATTGAGCGCGAGTTCGACATTGATTTGATTACCACGGCGCCGAGTGTGGTTTATCAATTGCACATGAATGATGGCTCGATGCAGGAGTTGCACAACCCTGCTGATATGCCAGATGTGATTTATATCGACCATATTGATGAGCCGTGGATTCGGGCTTCGATTTTGGTGCCAGACGAATATATGGGCGCAGTGTTAAAGCTGTGCGAAGACCGCCGCGGCAGCCAGATCAATTTGAGCTATGCGGGCAATCGCGCGATGTTGGAATATGAATTGCCGCTCAATGAAGTGGTGTTTGATTTCTATGACCGATTGAAAAGTGTGACTCGCGGCTATGCGAGTTTTGATTATAAGATATCTGATTATCGCACGGGCGATTTGGTGAAAATGTCGGTTCTGGTGAATGCTGAACCGGTGGATGCGCTATCGACGATTGTACACCGCGAACGTGCTGAGAGCCGAGGCCGGGCCATGTGCGAGCGGTTGAAGGATTTAATCCCGCGTCATTTGTTTAAAATTCCTATTCAAGCGGCTTTGGGCGGTAAAATTATTGCCCGCGAAACCATTGCTGCCTTGCGCAAAGATGTGACGGCCAAATGTTATGGTGGCGATGTAAGTCGGAAGCGCAAATTGTTGGATAAGCAAAAAGAAGGCAAGAAGAAGATGCGCCAATTCGGTCGCGTAGAAATCCCACAAGGCGCCTTTATTGCGGCGTTGAAAATGGACGACTAAACACGCTTGCATCTCGCGGCCTGACAATTATAAGTATCCGAATACGACACATGGTGTTGGTGACGGACAGGTGGCCGACGCTAGAAGCGTTTGGTTACCGAAAGGTAACCTTAACGCGCTTTGCGCAGACGGGTTATCGTATGTGTTGGTGAAGGACAGGTGGCCGACGCTAGAAGCGTTTGGTTACCGAAAGGTAACCTTAACGCGCTTTGCGCAGACGGGTTATCGTATGTGTTGGTGAAGGACAGGTGGCCGAGTGGCTGAAGGCGCACGCTTGGAAAGCGTGTAGGCGTTTATAGCGTCTCGAGGGTTCGAATCCCTCTCTGTCCGCCACGCTAAAAGGGCTTGGCAGCTTCGCTGCCTTTGGCCCGCCTAGCTGCAGCGTAATGGCATCGCCCCGAAGTCGGCCGTAGCCAACCCGATTGCCAAGCTTCCTCCGCCTTGATAGGCTTCCCGCTAATCAGGGAGCGCACCATGAACCGTAAAATTATTCTCTGCACTGTTATTGCTTTATTGCTAGTGCTTGGCGCGACGGCGTTTTTTATGGCCGATCGCATCGACCGCGCTCGCACGATAAGCACTTTATTTACCGGTGCCGAGCAATTAAAGAACTTCCCGCGGATGTATAAAATTTTCCCATCTACAGAAATGGCGCCCGCGCCTTTTGCCAAACCGTTCCCGAAAGCCGCGCGCCAAATAGGCCTGCCCGAGAGTTTTATCTACAAAGGTAAAAACTGGAACACGCTAGAGTTTCTGGGTCTCATCGATACTGCCGCGCTTTTGGTGTTGAAAGATGGCGAGATTATTCATGAGCAATATCGCGCGACGGGCGGCGAGAAAGTGCAGTGGATGTCTATGTCGGTGGCGAAAAGTTTTATCTCGGCGCTGCTGGGCATCGCCCTAGACGAGGGACATATTGGCTCCATCGAAGAGCCGATTTCCGATTATGTGCCGGAGCTTCGTAACTCGGCCTATGACGGCGTGCGCATTAAAGATGTTTTGCAAATGTCATCCGGCGCGAGTTGGAATGAAGATTACAGTGACCCCGAAAGCGACATCAATCGCTTTGGGCGGATTTTTGCTCTTGGTGGCTCGATGAATGAGTTTACCGCTACGCTGGAGCCAGACACAGAACCGGGAATTTTCAATAAATATAATTCCACTGATACGCAGGCCCTCGCCATGTTGCTGAGCCAAGCCACGGGCAAAAGCGTGACAGATTATATGGTCGAGAAACTTTATCACCCCATGGGCGCTGAAAGCCCGGGCTATTGGCTGACCGATAGTGAAGGTATGGAAATGGGTTTTGCAGGCCTCAATTTAACGGCGCGCGACTATGCCAAATTGGGCGAGCTTTATCGCAATGGTGGAAAATTCGAAGGCCAACAACTCGTGCCAAACGAGTGGGTACGCGCCTCCACAACGCCCGATGGCCCACATTTATTACCCGGTGAGGACAACCCGCTCTCCAATTATCCTTGGGGCTATGGCTATCAGTGGTGGGTGCCCAGCGACAAGACCAATGATTTTGCCGCGGTTGGCGTTTACAATCAGTTCATCTACGTCTCGCCCAAAAACCGTATGACGGTGGTTATGTTGTCGGCTAACAGTGGCTATGGCGCTAGCCCCGATGGGGCGACGGATTATGAGTTTGAAGCAGCAGAATTTTTACGCACGCTGGTGGAGGGCCAAAACTAGTCGCGCGGAGGTCCCTCGGGTTTACCCACCCTTAACGGCTTTGGGTTCATCGTTTTCTCCTACCCCCTTTTTGTTTTGACGCCTATAGTGGGGGGAACAAAAACAAGGGAGAAACCCGATGGAGTTTGTCATCAATACTTTGCTGCTTATGGCGGCCCTTTTCATTACCGTCATTGGCACGGCCATGGCCTTTTTGGTTCTGGTTTATTGGCGCGATCGCTTGCAAACAAAAAATGCCATTCACCGCAATTACCCCGTGCTGGGGCACATGCGTTATATTTTGAAAGAAATGGGCGTGTTCTTTCGCAGCTATTTCTTCTCAGCCGACCGCGAGGAGCTACCGTTCAATCGGTTTCAGCGCGATTTCGTAAACAGTATGGCCGACAGCAGAGGCGGGGTCATTGCCTTTGGCTCGAATTATCCTTTGCACTCGGCAGGCTCCATTCGCTTTGCCAATAGTTTTTACCCCACGCTTGAAGAAGATGTTTTGCACGTCAAAAAAGTCACCTTCGGGCCTGACACGGCGAAACCCTATACCACCCAAAGCTATTTCAATGTGTCTGGAACGTCCTATGGCTCTATGTCGGGCAGCGCCATTCAAGCTCTGTCGGCGGGTGCCAAACTCGCTGGCGCGTGGCACAATACGGGGGAAGGCGGGTTTTCGCCGTATCATAAAAAGGGTGGGGGCGACACGGTGTTTCAAATCGGCACAGCCAATTATGGCGTGCGCGATGAGCACGGCGATCTCGACTATGATAAATTGGCCGCGCTGGCCGAAGACCCACAGATTGTGATGTTCGAGATTAAATTGTCGCAAGGCGCCAAACCCGGCAAAGGCGGCATTTTGCCTGCTGCCAAAGTGACCCAAACCATCGCCGAGACACGCGGCATTCCACAAGGTGAAGACAGTATCTCGCCCAATCGACGCAAAGACGTCGGTAACGCCGAAGAGTTGGTGGCGCTGATTAAGCGGGTGCGCGAAACTACGCAAAAACCCGTCGGCATTAAATTCGTGCCGGGGCGCACGAAAGATTTGGATGGCATGCTTGAGGCTTTCCAAGCCCATAAAGTGTTTCCAAGTTTCATCACCCTCGATGGTGCCGATGGCGGCACGGGGGCAGCGCCTGCTGCCTTGATGGACCATGTGGGCATGACGTTGGATGAGAGCCTGCCCGCGCTTATGGCGAAGCTAGACGAGACGGGCTTGCGCGATACGATATTGGTCTGCACTTCGGGCAAACTGGTCACCCCTGCCGAGATTGCTTGGGCTTTGTCAGAAGGCGCGGTGGCGGTTAATTCGGCTCGCGGGCCGATGTTCGCGCTCGGCTGTATTCAAGCCCTACAATGCGATAAGAACACCTGCCCGACTGGCATTACGACGCATCAAAAACGCCTCGAGCGCGGGCTCGACCCAGAGGTGAAATCGCATCGGGTGGCTAATTATTTGACCAATACCAAAAAGCAGGTTGGCTATATTGCCCATGCGACGGGCGCTAATTGCGCGCGCTCTATGCGCCGCGACCGGGTGTTTCGCATCGGGGAGGATAGCTAATGCCGAAACAACAACCCGAAGAAGAATGCAAAGTTACCAAAACCCTAGACGTGGTGACCCGCTTAAGCCATGTGGTGAAGCGGGGGCTCATTAAGCAGCGGATTTTTGCCGCCACTTGGTCGATGATTGTGTTTCTCGCCATCCAGTCTTACCTAACATCTACGATGACGATGGCGACCAATATGTGGCTGATGCTTGGGGTGGGGGCCGCCTATTTAGGCTGGATTGGGGTGGCGCTGCGCCAGTTAAAAACCCTTGATAAAGAATATGCCAGCAAGCTGGCGGAAGTGGAATAAGCGCTGAGGCACAGAGAGGATACCCTCGAGGATACTCTCGACTATATCCCCGACTATATATTGCCTCCCCATATTGCTTAAGAGACCAAAAACGAATAGGTTGCGGTCAATATTATTCGTCGCGCCATCGGGTCGCGCGATATTTTTTTGGAGAGCAAAATGACTGCACGCGTTGAATTTTCTGGCCTTCAGGTCGACAAGCAATTGGCTGATTTCGTTGAAACCGAAGCTATTATCGGCACCGATGTATCGTCCGCCGAGTTTTGGCAGGCCTGTGCCAATGTGCTGAACGAGCACCGCGACACCAATAAGGCTCTGTTGGAAAAACGCGAGCATTTACAAGCGCAAATTGATGATTGGCACAAAGCTCGCAAAGGCCAAGACCATGATGCGGCGGCCTATAAAGCCTTCTTGCAAGAAATTGGCTATCTGGTAGCCGAAGGCCCGGACTTCAGTATTGAAACAGCCAATGTTGACGATGAGATTGCTAAAATCGCTGGCCCACAACTTGTGGTACCTGTGAAAAATGCCCGTTTTGCCGTGAATGCCGCCAATGCACGTTGGGGCTCTTTATATGATGCGTTTTATGGCACAGATGCCATCGACCAAAGCGGCGACTTGTCGCCAGCGGGCGCCTATAACCCCGTGCGCGGTAATGAAGTTATTCGTCGCGCCAAAGCTTTTCTCGACGACATGGCACCTTTGGCAGGCGTCTCGCACGCCGATGTCACCGCCTATAAAGTGGTAGATGGCGCTTTGGTGGCTAGCCATGCGGGTGGCGAAGCGGCTTTGCAAAGCCCCGAGAAATTTGTCGGCTCGCGTGGGGCAGGAGATGCGCCAGAAGCGATTTTGCTGAAAAATAATGACCTCCATGCCGAGATTTGGATCGATGCGAGCCATAACATCGGCAAAGACGATGCTGCCCATGTCGCCGATGTGTTCATGGAAAGCGCCGTTACGACCATTATGGACTGCGAAGATTCGGTGGCTGCCGTAGATGCGGAAGACAAAACCGAAGCCTATCGCAATCTGCTTGGCTTGCTGCGTCGCGATTTGAAAGTGGAAATGAGTAAAGGCGGCAAAACCATGACCCGCGCACTCAACCCAAATCGCGATTACACAGCGCCCGACGGCTCGACCCTTACTTTGCCAGGTCTGTCTTTGATGTTGGTACGCAATGTTGGTCACCTTATGACCAATCCTGCAATTCTAGATGACCGTGGAAATGAAATTCCAGAGGGCATTATGGATGCGGTGATGACGGGTCTTTTGGCCAAACACGACCTAAATAAAGCCGATGCGAGCTTGAAAAATAGTCCGCATGGTTCGGTTTACATCGTGAAGCCGAAAATGCATGGCCCCGAAGAAGTGGCTCTGACCGATGCTTTGTTTGGCTCGGTAGAAGCCGCTTTGGGCTTGCCGGCCAATACGATGAAAATGGGCATTATGGATGAGGAACGCCGCACCACGGTGAACCTGAAGGAATGTATCCGCGCGGCAAAATCGCGGGTGATTTTCATCAACACAGGTTTTCTTGATCGCACTGGCGATGAAATTCATACCTCGATGGAAATGGGGCCAATGATCCGCAAAGCCGATATGAAAACATCTGGCTGGCTGACGACTTATGAAGATTGGAATGTCGATATTGGTTTGGCCTGTGGTCTGCAAGGGCGCGCGCAAATTGGTAAAGGCATGTGGGCCATGCCAGATTTGATGGCCGCTATGTTGGAACAAAAAATTGGCCAACCCAAAGCCGGTGCTGATTGCGCTTGGGCGCCTTCGCCAACCGCGGCGACGCTTCACGCCACGCATTACCATTCGGTAGATGTGGAAGCGGTGCAGAATGAATTGAAATCTCGTCCGCGCGCTTCGCTGGACACGATTTTGTCAATGCCCGTAGAGACGCATCCACAATGGTCACCCGAAGATGTGCAACAAGAGCTCGACAATAATGCGCAAGGTATTTTGGGCTATGTGGTGCGTTGGATCGACCAAGGCGTGGGCTGCTCGAAAGTGCCAGACATTCATAACGTTGGCTTGATGGAAGACCGCGCGACTTTGCGTATTTCCAGCCAGCATATTGCCAATTGGCTGCATCACGGCATTTGCACCGATGCGCAAGTGCGGGAAACTATGGCGCGTATGGCAGCTGTGGTGGATGAACAAAACGCAGGCGATGCTGATTACACGCCAATGGCCGATAAACTAGATAGCTCGATCGCTTATGCAGCGGCTTGCGATTTAGTGTTCGAAGGTCGCTCGCAGCCAAGTGGCTATACGGAGCCGCTGCTGCACGCGCGCCGTTTGGAATATAAAGCCGCTCAATAAGCCGCTCAATAAGTCTTACGGGTTTTTCATAACAAAAGGCCGCGCTTTCTAGGAGAGCGCGGCCTTTTTATTTGCCAGATTATCTTTTGTATTTCTATGGGCTATGCAGTGACTTTCAAGCGTGTGCTGACCAAAGCATAGGCGTATCCGGCCAAGGCGCCAACGAGGCATAGGCTAATAAAGCCATCCCATTCGCGAGCGGCGCCAATAGCGGTGATTTGAAAAGCGGCCGTCAAAGACACAAGCGTGACCAGCATCGAGGCGAACCCGGCAATCGCAAAGACGAGATTGGGTAAAATTTTGACCCATTTAGCAATCAAATGCCCCACCATCATAGCAATGAAAAACCCAACGCCGAAAATAACCCCGAATAAAGGCTGCATTTTATAAACATCGTGAAACGTTGTGGATAGGCGCATACCGAACGGAATGTCGACGCCTAGCGCCAACAGGTGCCCGAGATTAAACTGCGTTGAAACCACAGCGCCAATAATATTCAGCACCAGCAAGCCAGCTAGAAAGCCACAGCATTGCGCTGTTGTTGGTAGGAATTTGCCCATTACCACTTCTCCTTAAAGTCTGTTTTCTTTATAGAGGAGGCGACGCCTATATTGCAACTGTCGCTAAAGCCAATATAGTGCAGGAAATTAACGAGGAGAGATCAATATGCGTGCAACAAGACAGGCTTTGGTATTGGGTTTGCTATTTGCAATGACCCTTGGAGCGCCCGCTAAGGCGACAGACTATCAGTTGGATGAACTGGTGGATGGGTTAGACACCCCGTGGTCGCTGGCCTTTTTGCCGAATGGCGATCTGCTAGTTACAGAATTACCTGGCCGCTTGCGGGTTATTCGAAACGGCAAATTGGTGGCAACGCCAGTTAGCGGTGTGCCAGAAAGTCTTTATGGCGGCCAAGGCGGTTTGATGGATGTGGTTCTCCATCCTGAGTTCAAAACCAATCGTTGGGTTTATCTCTCGCTTTCGGTCGGCACGTCAGAGGCCAGCGCGCTTCGCGTCGTGCGCGGTCGCTTTACGGGCACCGCTCTAGAAGATGTCAGTACCGTATTTGAAGCGGCTCCGAAGAAAAATGGTCTGGTGCATTACGGCGCCCGAATGGCTTTCCTGCCCGACCATAGTTTGCTGATTACGGTTGGCGATGGTTTTGATTTGCGCGAGCAAGCGCAAAACACAGGCAATCATTTTGGCTCTATCGTGCGCGTTAGCGATAGCGGCAAAGTGCCAGCCGACAATCCTTTCGCCGCCGACGAGCAGGCCCAGCCAGAGATTTACAGCTACGGCCATCGCAATCCGCAATCCATTGCCTATGATCCGGTTCGCAAGAATATTTATTCGACCGAGCATGGCCCGCGGGGGGGAGACGAGTTGAACTTAATCGAGCCTGGCAAAAATTATGGCTGGCCGATTGCCTCTTACGGAATTGATTATTCTGGCGCTCGCATTACGCCCTACACCAAGTATGAAGGCACCACGCAGCCTTTGCAGCAATGGACGCCATCTATTGGCGCCTCCGGCATGAGCATCTATCGCGGTAGCCAATTTAGCGATTGGCAGGGCGATATTTTCGTTACGTCTTTGGTGTTTAACTATGCGGTGCGGGTCGATATGGCAGGGGCCAAGCCACAAGGTAGCGAGATTTTATTCACCGAAATTGGCGACCGCTTGCGCGATATTCGTACCGGCCCCGATGGTGCTTTGTATATTCTGTCGGAAGGCGAGAATGGCAAGATTTGGCGGGTTTCCAAGCCTTAGCGCCAAGCCTATAGGGTTTATGGATTTGCGCTAGACGGGCGCGAGTTTGTGGCGTATATAACGCCTCACTTAGAGATTTATGAAGGAGACGAGCCATGGCCGTTCCAAAACGAAAAACGACACCTTCCAAGCGCGGCATGCGCCGTTCTGCCGATGCGCTTTCGCGTCCGACTTACATTGAAAACCCGGACAGCGGTGAGTTGCACCGTCCACACCATGTGGATTTGAAAAGCGGCATGTATCGCGGTCGTCAGGTAATGACGCCGAAAGACTAAGCGCTTTAGAATTTTGAGAATTGAGGCAGGGCTTCGCATAATGCGTGGCCCTGTTTTTTTTGTGCCTCGCTGACGTCGCCAGATAGGCTGGCGGCGACAATTTCGGTCACGCTATTGGTCACAAATAGCCCATCGGCCCGCGATATTAAATCGGGGTCTAGCAAACCCTCCACAACATCAAAACCCGCTGCGGGCCCCATCTGGATAAGCTGGGCGCGCATAATGCCCGCCAAAGCGCCTTCACTTTCGGGTGGAGTTACCCATTGCTTGCCAATTTGCACAAACAGATTACCGGCTGCGCAACTGGCCACACGGCCATGCTGGTTAAGCAAAAGCGCCTCATCGGCGCCTGCGGCCAAAGCTTGGCGGCGCGCCATAATATTATCTAGGTAAGCATTGGTTTTATGGGGCTTAGGTGTGGCAAGGCGTAAGTAATCGCTGACCCATAACCGCAAGCCCGCAGGGCGCTCGGGTGCTGGGCCTATGTGCATCAGACAGGTTGGCGAGCTAGTTTTTTGCGCTACCAACCCACGACCGCCACTGCCGCCTGTGAGGGTAATGCGTAAAACGCGACGATCTGTTGGCGTCTGATTTTCGAGCAAATCTACAACCCCCTGTTTGAGGGCGTCTGCCGAATAGGGCAGGGGCATGTGGAAGGCGGTGCCTGCGTGTTGCAAGCGGGCCAGATGCGCGTCCCAGAATTGCGGCACACCGTTTTTGACCAATAGGGTTTCAAACACCGCTTCGCCCAACAGCAAGCCTCGGTCGTCGGCCGATAGCGCGGTGTCGGCTGGTTTTAACTCGCCATTGACCCAAACTTGCTTCATGCGGCGTCCGCCTTTTGGCTAGGCAGATGGTTGAGAAAGCTCTCCAAGATGGAACGCCCTTGCGGCGTTAAAATAGATTCTGGATGAAATTGTAGGCCATAGAGCGGGCGTGTGTTATGCGCAAAACCCATAATCTCGCCGCCTTGGCTGCTGGCAATCTGTTGGCAGTCGGTTGGTAGGTGCTCGACAATCAGCGCATGATATCGCCCAGCTTGAAACGGGCTTTCGATACCGTCAAACAACCAATGGCCGCTATGGGTAAGGTCGGAGGGTTTGCCGTGGCGCGGTTCTTTAGCTTTACCGATGGTCGCGCCAAGGTGTGCCGCTAAGGTTTGGTGGCCAAGACAAATGCCAAGCACGGGCACGTTATCGGGCAAGGCGGCCAGCAAGTCTTGCGACACGCCAGTGGTGTCTGGCCCGCCCGGCCCCGGCGATAGAATAATTGCTCTGGGGGCGACGGCCAGCACATCTTCGACGCTGGCGTTTTGGCGCATCACCAAAGTCTTGTGCCCTGCCTCGCGCACATAGCGTGCCAAGGTTTCGACGAAACTATCAAAATGGTCGATGACGACAATCATCCGCGCGCGGCCTCCTGTGTCTCGGATAATTCTATGCGCTGCACGCCAAGCGCTGCCATCAGGCCCCGCGCTTTATTCAAGGTCTCGATATATTCCGCCTCGGGCTGGCTATCGGCCACAATGCCGCCGCCGGCGTGAAAGCGGATGGCGCGGTCTTTCACAATCGCCGTGCGGATAATAATATTGCTATCCATCCGCCCATCGAAGCCAATATAGCCGAGGCTGCCATAACTTGGCCCCCGTCGGCAGCTTTCGCTTTGGGCGATAATTTCCATCGCCCGAATTTTCGGCGCGCCGGTAATCGAGCCGCCGGGGAAACTGGCCTTTAAAGCGTCTAAAGGTGTTTTGCCCGCCGCCAGCGTACCCCGCACGGTGGAGACCAAATGGTGCACATTGGAAAAACTTTCTAGCACGCATAACTCAGGCACTTTCACGGAATGATCGGCACAAGATTTGGCTAAATCATTGCGCAGCAAATCGACAATCATCACGTTTTCAGCCTGATTTTTCTCACTGTTTAAAAGGCGCTCGGCGATGGCTTTGTCTTCTGCATCCGAGCGCCCGCGCGCCTCCGTGCCTTTTATGGGGCGGCTTTCGATGGCGCCATTTTCGGCACGCAAAAACCGTTCCGGCGAAGCTGAAGCCAGCGCAAATCCGTCAAAGCGCGCAAAGGCCGCGAAAGGCGCCGGGCTCTCTCGCCGCAGACGACGATAATAATCAAACACCGTATCGGTTGCGTTCAGCGTGGCACTAAAACATTGCGCCAAATTGGCCTGAAAAATATCCCCGTTTAGAATGGATGCTACCGTGGCGGCCACGCTTTTTTGATACCGCTCGGCCGAAAAATTACTGACCAGTGGCGTTGCCAAATCGGGTGCCGTGGCGGGAGCGGGTAAAACGCTGCTTGGCACGCCCAGCAAGTTTTGTTTCCATTGCTCAATGGCGGCATGGGCCGCATCGCTGCGCGCGGCCGCATTGGTTTCGGGCAGGCCTGTGGCAATAATAAAGCTGCGCCGCGCCACATGGTCAAAAGCCAAAACAGTGGCATAGAGCCCTTGCACCATGGCTGGCACGCGCAACTCATCGACGGCAAAAGGCGTTTCATTGGCAGGTAAATCTTCTAGCCCATAGGCCAAGTCGTAGCCGAATAGACCCGCCGCTCCGCCGCGAAATGGCGGCAGCACGGCGTCTATTTCGCTCGGCAAGCCTTCCCATAGGCCATCCCACTGGCGAAGCTGGGCGTCGAGAGCGCTAAAGCCTTCTAGCGCTTGCCAGGCTTGCACGCTCAAAGTGGTGTAAGGCGCGCGCGCGATGAAACTATAGCGAGCGGTATGATGTTCGCCATCGCTGCTATCGAGCCATAGCGCGCCAGGTTCGTCGCCATAGGGCAAAAACGCAGCCTCGCTATCGACCCAATCTATCTCCTCGATGATGGGCCCATTGGGATGAACATACCGCAGGAGAGAGGGCGCGCTCATGACTTCGAGCCTTGGGGCGGGCGTGGTTTTGGAAACCAATCGTCAGCCGCTTTCTCACAAGTCAGCGCGGCCAGAGGGGTTGGGGAGGCCACTTGGAGCAACGTCCAAGTGCCCAGCGTCTCGCTGGTGAACCAAGTCTCGCTGTCTAGGGCCACTTCTGGTTTTTGGTGTAAATGGGCAGCGGATCCCAAATGGGCAGCTTGCGCGTCATGGCCATCGGACGACCAAGACAAAGCGGCCGGGGCGCCCGCGATAAACCTAAAATTCAAAGGCCCGCCGTAATTTTGCCAAGCAATAATCTCGCCGACGGGCAAAAGCAAAAGCGCATGGTGGGCGTCTAAAAGCGACCCGAGCGCATTTTCATTGGGCGGCGCCAGATTGAGGCGCGCGCGCAAGTCGTCGATAGATAGCCCATCGAGGCTTTTGTCTCTATCGACAGGCGCCATTAAAAATTATCCTTACGGGCGCGGATTTCGCTAAATACATCCAAGGCCGAGGCGCCGCTCATGCCCAGATGCGCCTGCACGGCCGCATTGGTGGCGCGCAAAAACGGATTGGTCGCGCGCTCCAAACTTATCTCGGTCGGCACGGTGGGGCGGTTTTCAGCTCGCAAAGCCGCAATTTCGGCGACGCGCTTTTGTAAATCTTCATTGTCCGGATCGATGGTGACGGCGAAGGCGGCATTGGCGGTTGTATATTCATGGGCGCAATAAATTTTCGTGCCATCGGGCAGGGCATTGAGCTTTTGTAAGCTGTCCCACATTTGCGCCATGGTGCCTTCAAACACGCGCCCGCAGCCCAAAGCAAACAAAGCGTCGCCGACAAAAGCCGCGTCTTGGCTCTCCATATGATAAGCAATATGGCCCAGCGTATGGCCGCCAACGTTCAAGACATCCGCGCGATGGGCGCCCAGAAAAACGCTATCGCCATCATCGACGGCTGTGTTGATACCGGGGATTTTATCTGCTTCGCCAGCCGGGCCGATAATCTTGCAGCCGGTCTTTTGCTGAATTTCCAAATTATTGCCCGCATGGTCATAATGATGATGGGTGTTCCAAATATAAGTCAGGGACCAACCGCGCGCGTTCAGCTCGCGCAAAAGGGGCTCGGTTTCTGGCGTATCGATACAGGCGGTCTCGCCACTTTCTGGGTCATGCACCAGATAACCGTAATTATCGCTGAGGCAATTGATTTGAACAATTTCTATGCTGGCCATAATGCGCTCCTTCGAATTGGATTTTTCCCTATAAGTTCATTTATACCTATAGTGGCAAAGCGCGCGAGTGGAAATTTTATCGCGGCACTAAAAATGAGATTTATAGGAATAGTTCATGGCCGTGGATATTACGGATCTGGCAGAATTTTATGCAAGCCCGTTGGGGCGCCAAGTGCAAAGCGTTGTGTGCGAGCGGATAAATCATATTTGGCCAAGTCCAGCTGGCAAAGATGACGTGGTGCTAGGCTATGGCTATGCCAGCCCTTTGGTAGCACCACTTTGGCCCAGCACACATTGGCATTTGCTGATGCCGCAACAACAAGGCGTGCTGGCGCAAGATGGCATAACGGGCTCGCGAAAACCCACTATATTGGGCCACGAAGGCTATTGGCCAGTGCGCGACAATAGCGTCAATCGCCTGCTGGTGATGCATGGGCTGGAGGCGGCCAATCATGTGGAGCGCGTGTTGGATGAAGCTTGGCGGGTGCTGCAACCCAATGGTCGGGCCTTATTTATGGTTCCCAATCGACGTGGACTTTGGGCCCGCAGCGATGTGACCCCTTTTGGCGCAGGGCGTCCGTTTTCGCGCCGCCAGTTAACCCAGACCTTGCGCCGCACCGGCTTTGTGCCCGCACAAATGCAGCCCGCTCTCATGTTGCCGCCAAGCTTGCCCGTGCGCGCCATGCAAAGCCTTCGGAGAGCCGAACGGATGGTGAGTTTTATTCTGCCGCAATTGGGTGGCGTTTGGCTTATCGAAGCAATTAAACAAGTGCCTGCACCTTTGTCGGTTCAGCGCGCCCGCCAAGCGCGGGCTCGCCGCGGCCTTGGGGTACCGCGTCCCGCTTTATCGCCAAAGACAAATTAGGACTTAGCGGCTTAAAACAAAAACCCCTTGCTGGGCCAGTAGATTATGCCGCGCGCTCGGCTTGCCAGCTATCTCGCTTGCCCGCCCATTAGATAGGGTGATGCAACTCTCTACCCGCAGCCCAATTTGGTCTACGAGATCGGTAAAATCGCGCAGGGTGCATAAATGAATATTCGCCGTTTCATACCAGCTTGCCGCCAAAGACCCTGTGATGGGCATCCGTCCGTTGAGCAAAAGGTCGAGGCGCACGCGCCAATGGCCGAAATTAGGAATCGAGACAATAAGGCGCTCGCCAATGCGGGCCATTTCGCTCAGCACTTCCAGTGGCTTTTGCGTGGCTTGCAACGTCTGGCTCAAAATCACCGTGTCGAACCCATTGTCTGGGTAATACGATAAATCTGTATCGGCATTGCCTTGCACCACCGAAAGCCCACGCGTCACGCAGGCGTTCACACCCTTTTGGCTCAATTCAAGGCCGCGCGCATCGACCTGTCGGTCGCTGACCAATAGGTCGAGCAGGGCGCCGTCGCCGCAGCCGATGTCCAACACTTTGGTGCCAGGCTCTACCCGATTGGCGATGAGCTGAAGGTCGATGCGCGAGCTTGCCAGATTGCCATGCGCGGCGGCTTTGGGATCAATCATCTTTAGCCTCCTTGGCAGAGCCTGAAGCGGTCAGGCCTCGGGCTTGGGCGGCAGATTTTAAAAACCCGTCCAATGTGGCGTGCATCTCTGGCTCGTCGAGTAAAAACGCATCATGGCCTTTGTCGCTCTCAATTTCGACAAAGCTGACATTGGCGCCCGCCGCGTTGAGGGCGCGCACGGTTTGCACGCTTTCCGAAGTGGGGAACAACCAGTCGCTGGTGAAAGACATGACGCAAAACCGCGTTTTCGTGCCTTCAAAAGCAGCGGCCAAATTGCCGCCATGGTCGGCCGCAAGATCGAAATAGTCCATCGCGCGGGTGATATAAAGATAGCTATTGGCATCAAAGCGTTCGACGAAAGTCATGCCTTGGTGGCGCAGATAGCTTTCAATTTGGAAATCGGCATCAAAGCCATAGCTTACCGCCTCGCGGTCTTGCAAGTTACGGCCAAACTTTTGCTGCAAAGTGGTTTCCGACAAATAGGTGATATGCGCCGCCATCCGCGCCACGCCCAAGCCCTTGCGGGGGCGCTCGTCGGTTTCATAATAACGCCCGCCCAAAAAGTGTGGATCGGCGATAATCGCTTGGCGACCGACTTCGTGGAAGGCGATGTTTTGAGAGGAATGGCGGGTCGAGGCCGCAATCGGGACAGCCGAAAACACCCGCTCAGGATGGGTTGCGGCCCATTCCAGCGCTTGCATGCCGCCCATAGAGCCGCCCAAAACACAAAACAAACTATCAATACCAAAATGGTCGATGAGCAGAGTTTGCGCGCGCACCATGTCGCCGATGGTCAGCACGGGGAAGTCTGTGCCATAGGGGCCGGAGCCGTCAGGTTTTAGGCTTTGCGGGCCCGTGGAGCCAGCGCACCCTCCAATCACATTGGAGCAGATGACAAAATATTTATCGGTATCGATAATTTTTCCCGCGCCGATGAGGTCAATCCACCAGCCAGGTTTTCCGCTCAGCGGGTTTTCGCTGGCGGCGTGCTGATCCATGGTGAGGGCGTGACAGATTAAAATCGCATTGGTTTTTTCAGCGTTGAGCTGGCCATAGGTGCGAAAGGCAATTTCGATATCCTCTAAAGCGGTGCCGCAGTCGAGTTTTAGCGCAGCGCCTTTAAACAGCACTGTTTCGCCCAAATCGTTTTTTGTCTGCGCCTTACTCACGGGTCGGTTCATCCTCTTGCAACCTATAGATACAATCTTTCCTTTGATTTACACTTTATCGTCGCTTATGACTAGGCGAACTATGTGCCCGATGTTTATGGGCGCTCAAATGGATTGGATGATGGATACGAAACCGGACCTTTTAGCTATTCGCCGCGATATTGATGCGCTGGATGCAAACTTACGCGAGCTGTTGAAAGCGCGCGCCGGACTGGTAGCTAAAGTAGCGGCCAGCAAGGCGCAAAGCGGCGACGCGCGCGCCCTTCGTCCCGCTCGTGAGGCGGCGCAAATGGCAGATTTAAAGGCTTGGCAAGAAACCCAAGCGCCAGAGCTGCCCTTGGCAGGGCTGACCGCTATCTGGCGAGAAATTATTGGCATGGCGCTCAACCAGCAGGGCGGCTTAACGATTTTTGCCACGGCGGAAGCCATGGCGCCTGCGCGCGCCTATTTTGGTGCCAGCCTAGACTATCAAATATGCGAGGACGCCAAAGCCGTGCAAAACGCTATCGCCGGCGAGCCTCGCGCCGTTGGTGTGGTGCGCCAAGACCAAATGAGCGAGCCGGCCGAGGGCGTTACGAGGTTTGCCGAACTGCCAAACGCTGATCCCAGCCAAACCGCCTGGTGCTATGGCACAGTGGCAGATGAGGCTGTGCGCTAATGGCGGATCGTTTAAAAGTGCCAAAACCGCGCGCAGGCGTTATGGATTTGCCAGCCTATGTTGGCGGACGCGAGAGCGTAGAGGGCGTAGCCAACCCATATAAATTATCTGCCAATGAAAACCCGCTCGGGCCCAGCCCAAAAGCCACCGCGGCCATTCAAGCTTTGGCTGAAAACGGCAGTTTCGAAATTTACCCAGATGGCGGCGCACGCGATTTACGTGCCAAATTAGCCGAGGTGAACGGCCTGAACGCCGAGCAGATTGTTTGTGGAAATGGCTCTGGCGACGTGTTGCAATTGCTGGCGCAAGCCTATTTGGATGCGGGCGATGAGGTGCTTTATACCGAGCACGGTTTTCTATTGTATAAATTGGCCAGCACATCTGCAGGCGCGACGCCCATTTGTGTGGCCGAGACCCATCAAACCGCCGATGTCGATGCGCTTTTGGCCAAGGTCAGTGACAAAACCAAAATTGTGTTTCTTGCCAATCCAAACAACCCAACCGGCACGATGTTGCCGATGGAAGAAATCAGTCGCCTGCATGCCGGATTAGCCGAGGATGTTTTGCTGGTTCTGGATGGCGCCTATGCAGAATATGTGGCTCCCGAAAAATGGCCCGATGATTTTGCTATGGTCGAGCAATTCTCAAACGTGGTGGCCACTCGCACATTTTCTAAAGCCTATGGGCTGGCGGCGGTGCGTTTGGGCTGGGCCTATTGCCCTCCTGCGGTGGCCGATGCGCTAAACCGCGTGCGGGGGCCATTTAATGTCAATGCCATAGCCTTGGCGGCGGGGCTTGCGGCTTTAGATGACCCGGCTCACATTGAGACAAGTCGCGTGCATAATGCACAATGGCGCGATTGGCTCGGCCAGCAATTGGGCGGACTTGGTTATTCCATACGGGCCAGCGAAGCGAATTTTATTGTTATTGATTTTGGGGATGCGGACACGGCAACAGCAGCCGATGCCTTTATGGGCAGCCAAGGCGTTATCGCACGTGGGCTCGCTGCCTATGGCATGCCCACGGCCTTGCGCCTAACGGTTGGCACGGAAGACGGAAACCGTGCGGCGGTTCGCGCCTTACAAGCCTTTCAAGCGCAGCCTGAAGCAGGAGCTGGTTCATGAGTAAGCCCAATGTTGCGCTCATCGGCATGGGGCTTATCGGCTCTTCGCTCGGCCATGCGCTGAAGAAAAACAATCTGGCGTCGCATATTTCTGGCTATGCGCGCTCGCCACAAACCCGCGACGCGGCCATGGATATTGGCTTTGTCGATAGTGTGCATGACACGCCTGAAGCCGCCTGCATCGATGCGGATGTGGTGTTTTTCAACACTCCATTAAGTGCGGTGAAAGCGCTGGCGGAACAAATTATTCCGGGCCTTAAAGACAATGCGATTTTAACCGATGTGGGTTCGGTAAAAGCGGGCGTGTTGAAAGACATCACACCGCTTCTCGGCGGTCGCGTGCATTTCGTGCCCGGCCACCCGATTGCGGGCACCGAACAGTCGGGGCCAGCGGCTGGGTTTGCTGAATTATTTGAAGGGCGATGGTGCATTCTTACCCCTGACGATACGACCAGTCTGATTGCTGTCGAGCAGGTTTCCAAACTTTGGCAGGGCATTGGCTCGGAAGTTACCTTTATGGACGCCGCGCACCATGATTTAGTGTTAGCGATTACCAGCCATCTGCCGCATCTCATCGCCTTTAATATTGTCGGTACGGCGGCACAATTGGAAAATGATACGCGCTCAGAAGTGATTAAATATTCGGCTTCAGGCTTTCGTGACTTCACGCGCATCGCAGCTTCCGACCCGATTATGTGGCGTGATATTTTCATAGAAAACAAAGACGCTGTTCTGGAGGTCTTAGGTCGTTTCAGCGAGGACCTCACGGCCCTGCAACGTGCCATCCGTCATAGTGATGCTGAATTTTTGGAAGATGTTTTTACCCGCACCCGTGGCATTCGCCAATCGATTATCGATGCGGGGCAGGATACCAAAGCACCAAATTTCGGACGCGATAAATAACGCCTTTGGCTATCGCCACTTCGGCGCGGCCCCTAAGTCTAGGGGCCCCAAGTGAGTTCGACCATTTTTAAATTGCAGGGGAACCGATATACGGTCTTGCGTGTCGCCGCCCAGCGCGGCGCCCAAGCCCCCAAAGAACAGCCACTTTGCTCTGTCGCGTTGGGAAATAACCCCCGCATCTTGCAAGGCATCGAGGAGCGCCTCGAGATTGACGAGGTTGAGATCGATCTTGCCTTGCAAGTAGCCTCGGGCGTGAAGTTTGAGTGTGCCACGCGCCACGACCGTTAAGTTTTTGCGTTCTAAGGTTAGGCGATTGAGCTGCAAAACATCGCCAGCTTGTAGGCTGTTCTGCAGCCATAATTTGGGCACGCTGGCCAGTATGTCTAGTCGGCGAAACGCTTGTCCACCGAGTTGGTTGGGGCGGAGCAAGCGTAAGTTTTTAAGTTGCACAGCCACATCCATTGGATCGAGCGTCTGTGTTTGTTTTTCGCTGCGCCGGACATGCAGGTCTAATTGGTCGGCTTCGGCGTGTAGGCCTGCCTGCCATTTCGGGTCGGTGAAGGTTCCGGTTAAAATTGGCTGTTGCATCTCAAAGGAGCTGCGCAGCAGGCCGTCGCGCGCCAATAAGACACTCATCAGATTGCCGCTATGGGCCAAGGTAAACTCGCCTGCTGGAACTTTAATTTCGTGCGCGCCCAGAAAATCCACCACAGCATGGCTGTCTTCTATCCCTAGATTGAACGGCATTAACGTCGCGGTTAGCTTCTGGTTGCTCCAAGTTATGTTCTTTTGAAGTAAGCGTGGGGCGCCGACGTCGAGCGTGATGCGGGCTGGAAAGCCATTATGGCTGACGCTTTGCCATGTCAGCCCAAAAGCCGCTAAATCTGTGCGAATGCGCTCGCTCGCATATTGCCATAAGCCGAACGCCAATAAGGTTAAGGCCAGCAGGCCAACGAAAGGGGCGAACAACCAAAACCGAGGATGAGAAAAAATCGACCGCATAAAACCCTAACTAGCCTTCGTCAAACCCGTGAGGGCCCAAAGAAAGCGCGTATATTCCCCCAATAAAAGAGCCATTGTGCCTGGGTAGGCAAACCAATATTCCAGTTTAACTTGCGGCACAACCACGGGGTAAGCAGATAGCCGAATTTTGGGCATGGCGTTTCGAAGTTCTAAAAAAGCGCGCGGCATATGTTGGGCGCTGGTCACGACGATGAGGGAGCGAAAGCCGTGCACATCGACCCATTGGCGGGTTTCGCGAGCATTGGCCACGGTGTTGCCTGCCTTATAGTCAAGGTCAAGGCAGCAGCGCAGGCCCGCCGATTGGCGCGGCGTCACTTTCGGGGCCATGGTCATCACGGTTTCGAAATCTAAGTCTTCATATACGCCGGTGATGAGCAGGCGTTCGCCTTGTTTGGCGGCTAGCAAAGCCAGTCCTGTTTCGATGCGTGCCGTTGTGCCACCTGTCAAAACGACAATGGCATCGGCTTGTGGGGCTTGGGTATGTTGGTTGGATAGGCTCTCGGCAAATAAGATGAAAGTAAAAATATAAAGGCCAAAAGCGCCGCCGAGACTCCAGCGGACGGTGCTCCAGAGTTGTCGGCGTTTGTCGCCTTCGCTATCTGAAAACCGAGACATTTACACTCCCCTAAAGCTGCGCGCGCAAATTACGAAGGACATAGCGCCGCGTCACTTGCCAGCTCAGCACAATGGCGGCCAAAGGCAAGGGGGTCAGGTAAATGAGAAAATTGACGTCGCGTGCCTCGGCTACCAGCCCACCGAGCGCATAGAAAAACACCAAGGCCGCCGCAAGCCCCGCCATAGCCGCGAGGCTTACCACGCGCACGAAATGGCCTTCGAAGCGGCGCGAAATATAGCCGTCATGGGCGCCAATCTGGTGCAGCACATTGAGGATTTCTTCATTGGCCAAAAGACCCGCACGGGTAGCGAATAAAATCACCGTGGCCGTGGCCAGCGTTACCATGGTTAACACTAGGGCGGCAAATAACTCGAGCGCTCGGGCGGTGCTCTCTAGGGTCTCACGCCATCGGCCGTGCGTGTCGAGGCGCGCGCCCGGCGCGACAGCTTTTAATCTGGCGGATAGGGCGGCCGTCGGTATTTTTTGGTCTTGAGCCGGGATGATTTCAATCAGCAGCGGCAGCGGCATGTCTTCGCTAATATTGCCAGTGCCCAACCAAGGCTCCAGCAAGGCCACGAGGTCATTGCGCTCTAATAGGCGCGAGTTGCCAATGCCGGGAGTGGCTTGGATTTCGCGCAAGACGGCGGGCAATTGGTCTTCGGCGGTTAGCTGCGTGGTTTCAATAATTTGTACACTTATGGCGCTGGTGGCGCGCGCCAGCCATCTATCGGCCGCGCGGTCGGCCAAAATAGAGCAGCCAAGCGCCAGACAGGCCAGAAAAGTCATCACCATAGTGACAGCACTCAGCGCTGGGCCGGCCAGGTTTTCTGGCGGCAGCAGGGTCGGTTTCATCTCGGCACTCATGCGCCAACTCCAAATTCGGTTAGCTGACCCTCTTCCAGATGCAGGCGGGGGAACTCGAAATTCTCCCAGAGAAATTTATCATGCGTGGCAATCATAATGGTCGCGCCCATTTTGTTCAGCTCGACCAATAAGCGCACCAGCCGCTCGCCCATTTCGGGGTCCACATTACCGGTGGGCTCATCGGCAATGATAATTTTAGGGCGCGTCATCACCGCGCGCGCGATGGCGACGCGTTGTTTTTCGCCGCCCGATAAAGTGGCAGGTAGAGCCGATAGGCGATCGCCCAAGCCGACCCAATTTAACAGCTCCACCGCATTATTGTGCCAGCTGGACGGGCGCTGGCCTGCGATACGCAAGGGCAGGGTAACATTGTCATAGACCGACAGATGTTCGATAAGGCGAAAGTCTTGAAACACCACACCAATTTGGCGACGCATCAAAGCCAGCTTTTTGCGGCTCATGCTCGTGGTGTCTTGACCCATTAAAAAAATACGTCCCGCACTGGGAGCGTGGGCCAAGAAAATAAGCTTTAAAAGAGAGGTTTTACCAGCACCAGAGGGGCCCGTGAGAAAACGAAAAGACCCTTGTGGAATATCTAGCGCGATATTCGTCAACACATCTCGGCGGCTATCATAGCGCAGCGAAACATTGTCCATTCTAATCATTGGGCGACACCTTTTGTCCGGTTTTCTTATATCCCAGTGTGACAGATTTGAGAGCCAGATGCACCCGTTTCAAATGTGGAGTGGCCTATATCCAGTCTGGCAGGCTTTCGCGCTCTAGCATGGCTTCATAATCAGGGCGTGCACGCACGACTGCGAAACGGCTGCCGCTGACCAAAACTTCCGGTGCGGCAGGCCGCGTATTATAGCTCGAGCCCAATACCGCGCCATAAGCGCCCGCGGCAAAAATGGCCAATAAATCCCCTTCATCGGGCACGGGTAATTTACGATCCTGACCCAAAAAGTCACCGCTCTCACAAACCGGGCCAACGACATCCCAAACCATCTCATTGGTTTCGATTTCTTTGACCGGCTTAATATCGTGATAAGCACCGTATAAAGTCGGGCGCATTAGTTCGGTCATTGCGGCATCGACAATCATAAAGTTTTTCGCTTTGCCTTGTTTGGCGCGAATGACGGAAGTGACCAAGACACCCGCATTGGCGGCAATCAGACGCCCTGGTTCCAGCATGATGGTGCATCCTTTGTCGCCCAATATATCCGCGATAAGATTGGCATAAATGGCTGGGTCTAAGGGCGGATCATTGTCACGCGCATAGGGCACGCCAAGGCCGCCGCCCAAGTCTAGGCGCTCAATGATATGACCTTTCGCACGCAAACTAGTCAGCAAACCTGCTACTTTTTCAAAAGCAAGGCGGAACGGTTCAGGGTCGGTAATTTGGCTACCAATATGGATATCAATGCCTTTGGCTTCGACCCCATCGAGGCTTTGGACATGGGCGAAACCTGCTTCAGCGTCTTCCCAGGCGATGCCAAATTTATTTTCGGCTTTGCCCGTGGAGATTTTTTCATGCGTCCCCGCATCGATGTCTGGGTTTACCCGAAGCGCCACTTGGGCCACTTTGCCTATGCGGCTCGCGACACTTGCCAGCATGTCAATCTCAGATAGGCTCTCTACATTGAACTGTAAAATGCCAGCATCTAGGGCGGCGTGCATTTCGTCGGCGGTTTTTCCAACACCGGAAAACACGATTTTGCTCGGGTCAATACCAGCCTTCAAAGCGCGCACCATTTCGCCTTGCGAAACAATATCGGCGCCCGCGCCCAATTTGGCCAAAGTGGCAATCACGGCAATATTTGAATTGGCTTTCACCGAATAGCAAATCAGCCGGTCTTCGAGACCCGCGTCCGCCAACGACTTATCTAGAACCGAAAAATGGCGTTCTAGGGTGGCGGTGGAATAGCAATAAAAAGGCGTGCCGACGGCTTCCGCAATCTCAGCGATAGGGATGTCTTCGGCATGTAAAGCGCCATCTCGATACAAGAAATGATCCATTTTAACTCTCTATTTCTACAAAACGAATATCTGCCAAAGCCGCTTGCGGCAAGCTTAAGGGCCCGCGTTTACCGCAAGCCACCGTCGCGCTCACCAGAAAAGTTAGGACAATCAGCGTTAAACCAGAGCGAAGTCTCACTGCGCCGCCTCATTTTCTTTCAGCCAAGCCTGCCATTTGGATACCATGGCGCGCACATTATCGGGTGCCGTGCCGCCATAGCTGGTGCGGCTTTTCACTGAGTTCTCGACGCTCAAGACATCGAAAATACCTTGCGTGATTTGGGCGTTGACGCTTTGCATATCGGCAAGGCTCAGCTCGTCCAGCAAGCAGGATTTGTCTTCGGCCAAAGCCACCAAAGCGCCCGTGGCATGGTGGGCATCGCGGAACGGCAAGCCCGCCTCGCGCACCAACCAATCGGCTAAATCTGTGGCCGTGGAATATCCATTGCCGGCGGCCTTGTGCATGGCCGTCTCGTCGACACCCAATGTTTCCATCATGCCTGCCATAGCGGCCAAACAAAGCGAGAGACTGTCGAGCGCGTTGAACACGCCCTCTTTGTCTTCTTGCATGTCCTTCGAGTAAGCCAGCGGCAGACCTTTCATGACGATAAACAGACCCGTTAGGGAGCCAATGATGCGGCCTGATTTGGCGCGTATCAATTCAGCGGCGTCGGGGTTGCGCTTTTGCGGCATAATAGAAGAGCCCGTCGAAAACGCGTCCGGCAGGGTGAAAAAACCAAAATTCGGCGTGGCATAAACCACAATCTCTTCGGCCAAGCGCGATAGATGCGTGGCGCAAATCGCCGCCGCCGAGAGGCCTTCGAGGGCAAAATCTCGCGCCGAAACACTATCCATACTATTGCCCGTGGGGGCATCAAAGCCCAAAGCTTGGGCTGTCGCATGGCGGTCGATATCAAAGCCCGTGCCAGCCAAAGCGGCGGCACCTAGGGGGCTTTGGTTCATCCGCTTGCGGGCATCCATCAGGCGCCCATGGTCGCGCGATAGCATTTCGACATAGGCCAACATATGGTGGCCAAAGCTTACCGGTTGGGCGGGCTGCAAATGCGTGAAGCCGGGCATAATCGTATCGGCATGGGCCTCGGCTTTGTTTACCAAGACGCCCATCAGGGTGCTGATTTGCGCGGCTAAATGGTCGAGCGTATCGCGCACATAAAGCCGGAAGTCGGTTGCTACTTGGTCGTTGCGCGAGCGCGCGGTATGCAAGCGCCCAGCCGTTGGGCCTATGAGCTCAGCTAGGCGTGCCTCAATATTCATGTGAATGTCTTCGAGCGCGCGCGAAAAAGTAAACTCGCCAGCGGTAATCTCGGCTAGTATCTGGGTCAGGCCTTGGCTTATCGAGGCGCCGTCTTCGGCAGAAATAATGCCTTGGGCGACCAGCATTTCGGCGTGCGCCAAGGATCCTCGGATGTCTTGCGCAAACAGGCGCTGGTCAAATCCGATGGATGCGTTTATCTCTTCCATTATGTCGTCGGGGCCGCTACCAAACCGGCCGCCCCACATGCGATTGCTCATTGTTCTATTCCCCTTTTAGGAGGCTTGTATCTTGTCACAATTTAGCCGATTTGTCCGCTCTCGTAAGGGCAGTTTTGCGACCCTGATTGTCTTGGGTGTTTTTGCCTTTGCAGGCGTTCAAACCCTATACAAGAAGGAGGGCAGGGAAAGCAAGGTGGAGAGTGAAAAAACCGCCAAAGCCCCGAGTGCCAAAGCCCCGAGTGCCAAAGTTACCCAAAGTCTTAAAAACTTCGTCACGCACCCAAGCCCCAAAGTTTTGCCCAAGCTGGAGCTGCAAAGCGCGGATACAGCGCCGCTGTCTTTAGACACGTTTAAGGGCGAGCTATTGCTGGTTAATTTCTGGGCGACATGGTGCGCGCCTTGCCGCAAAGAAATGCCCCAATTGGATGCTTTGGCCAAACGTTATGGCGATAAAAACGTCCGTGTCATTGCGCTCTCGGTCGATCGTGGCGGAGCGAAAAAGCCAGAAGCTTTTCTAAATGAGTTAGGGATTTCTGAGCTAACGCGCGCCTATGACCCGAGTTATAAATCGGCTCGTGCTGCCAAACTCATTGGCCTGCCAACCACCCTATTGGTTTCCCCAGAGGGTTTAGAGATAGGCCGACTGGCCGGAGAAGCCGATTGGAACAGCGCATCTGTTCATGCTTTGCTGGATGCTTATTTGGCGGACTAGTGGGCCCCAGTCGGATTAGCGAGCCCCAGTCGGATTAGCGGGTCGGCACCGGCGCGTCGCCGCTGTAGTCGTAAAAACCTTTGCCGGTCTTGCGACCTAGCCAACCAGCTTCGACATATTTAATCAGCAAGGGGCACGGGCGGTATTTGCTGTCGCCCAGCCCGTCGTGCAGGACCTGCATAATGCTGAGGCAAGTATCCAGGCCAATGAAATCGGCAAGCTCGAACGGCCCCATGCGATGATTGGCACCCAGCCGCATGGCTTTATCAATGCTATCGACATTGCCCACACCTTCGTAAAGCGTGAAAGCGGCTTCATTGATCATCGGCAAAAGAATGCGATTGACGATGAAGGCTGGGAAATCTTCGGCGACGCAGGCGGTTTTGCCAAGGGTTTCAACAATCGATTTGGTGATTTCAAAGGTCTCTTGTGAGGTTGCGATACCGCGAATAATTTCCACTAATTTCATCACGGGCACTGGGTTCATGAAATGCATGCCAATGAATTGCTCGGGCCTATCGGTCGCGGCCGCTAAGCGGGTGATGGAGATGGACGATGTGTTGGAAGCGATAATCGCTTCGGGGGCTAGCACCGAGCTGACTTCGCGTAAAATTTCAATTTTAATGGCTTCGTTTTCGCTGGCCGCTTCAATGGCCAAATCGACCTCGGCCATAGCGCCCAAATTGGTTGCGGGGTGAATGCGCGCTAGGGCGGCTTCACTATCGGCTTCGGCTAATTTGCCGGAAGCGATTTGGCGCGCCATATTGCCGGTAATCGTGGCAATACCGGCTTCAATTCGGTCTTGGGAAATATCATTAAGAAGGACACGGAAGCCGGACAAGGCAAAGACATGAGCAATGCCACATCCCATTTGTCCGGCTCCAATGATGCCAACGGTTTTTGCGTCAGACATATGTCCTCTTTTTCGGGGCAAAGCCGATTAAAAACCAGCTTTGCTCAATTCTGCTTCGAGTTCAGGTACGGCGTTAAACAAATCAGCTACCAGACCATAATCAGCAACTTGGAAAATCGGGGCTTCTTCGTCTTTGTTGATGGCAACAATGACTTTCGAATCCTTCATACCCGCCAAATGCTGAATGGCACCCGAGATACCGACCGCAATATAGAGGTCAGGGGCAACCACTTTACCAGTTTGGCCCACTTGGTAATCATTCGGCACAAAGCCGGCATCTACCGCCGCGCGTGACGCACCCATAGCGGCGCCCAACTGGTCAGCTACTTTTTCTAACATTGGGAAGTTATCGCCAGACTGCATGCCACGACCCCCGGAAACCACAATCTTGGCCGAGGTTAGCTCAGGACGATCAGACTTGGTCAATTCTTCCGAGATAAACTCAGAAAGACCCGGATTGTCTGCCGCACTTACCGCTTCTACGCTGGCGCTACCGGTATCGGCGGCGGCGGCGAATGCGGTGGAGCGGATGGTGATGGCTTTTTGGCTTTCGTTCACTTTTACCGTTTGAATGGCGTTGCCTGCGTAAATTGGGCGCTCAAATGTCGAGGCGTCCAGCACGGCTGTGATGTCAGACACTTGGCTGCAATCGAGCAGGGCGGCAATACGCGGCATGAAGTTTTTACCATTGGTCGAGGCGGGGGTTGCAATCGTTGCATAACCCGCAGCGATGCCAACAACCAGAGCCGCCATAGGTTCGGCCAGTTGCTTGTCATATTGGGCATCGTCAGCCAAAAGCACTTTCGCAACGCCTTCTAGCTTGGCAGCCTGATCGGCGACGCTCGCGCAACCGTTACCAGCGACAAGAACATGCAAGTCGCCGCCCATTTGAGCAGCCGCTGTGACCGACTTAACGGTCGCATCGGCAAGGTTTACATTGTTGTGTTCAGCAATTAGCAGCGTATTCATTACAAGACTCCTGCTTCGTTTTTCAATTTGTCGACCAAATCGGCGACTGTTTCTACTTTAACCCCAGCTTCGCGTTCTGCGGGCTCGGCTACTTTCACGATTTCCAAACGTGGCGCGGCGTCAACGCCATAATCTGCCAAGTCTTTCTCATCGATAGGCTTTTTCTTCGCCTTCATAATGTTCGGCAAAGAAGCATAACGTGGCTCGTTGAGCCGCAAGTCTGTCGTCACAATCGCGGGCAGACTGATTTTGAGGCTTTGTAGGCCACCATCAATCTCGCGGGTGATGTTTAACTTGTCGCCATCGACGCTCAGCTCAGAAGCAAATGTGCCCTGGCTCCAGCCCAACAAAGCAGCGAGCATTTGGCCCGTCTGATTGTTGTCACCATCAATCGCTTGTTTGCCGAGAATAACCAAGTCTGGCTTTTCTTCTTCCACAACCGCTTTCAACACTTTGGCAATGCCCAGCGGTTCCATGTCATCTTCGGTTTTCACCAAAATGCCGCGATCGGCGCCCATAGCGAGCGCTGTGCGGATGGTTTCTTGGGTCTGTGCCGGTCCGATGGAAACCACAACAATCTCAGTTGCCGTGCCTGCTTCTTGCATGCGGACAGCTTCTTCGATGGCGATTTCGCAAAACGGGTTCATCGACATTTTTACATTGGCTAGATCAACGCCCGACTGATCCGGTTTCACCCGAATTTTGACGTTGTAGTCCACCACGCGTTTGACGGGGACAAGGATTTTCATCATTCAATCTCCAAAATGTTTGCGCACATGCGCTCTGAACCGCAATTCTTAGTGAATTGGGTCAAATAAGTCAATTGACCAGCCTTAGGTGGCCTGCGTCAAAACGACCTCAAAAGGGCGGTTAACATGGCCGATCTATCGGTTGGCGCCGGGAACCCAAAGCACGTCTTTTTGCCCATTGGCATTGGCGGCGCGGGCCGCCACAAACAACAGGTCGGAAGCGCGGTTGATATATTGACGCGCGGCATCGGAAAATACATCGCCGCCTTCGCTGGCCGCACTTAGCAGGCGCTCGGCATTGCGAATAATCGTGCGCGCCAAATGCAAATGCGCCGCCGCTGGCTCGCCGCCAGGTAACACGAAACTATTGAGCGGGGCTATCGGCTCATTCATCGTGTCTATCTCGTCTTCGAGGCGTTTGACTTGGGCTGGGGTTATCCGCAAGGCCTCAAAGGCATCGGTCTCGGGCGTGGCCAAATCTGCGCCAAGGTCAAAAAAGTCATTTTGCAAGCGTTCCAGCACGCCATCTAAATCGGGTTGGTCTTGGGTATAAAGCCGCGCGATACCTAAAGCCGCATTGGCTTCATCTACCGCGCCATAGACCGCAATGCGCTGGTCGTGTTTGGCGCGGCGAGAGCCGTCGGCCAATTGGGTCGAGCCATCGTCGCCCGTACGGGTATAAATTTTATTCAGTTTGACCATGGTAAAACGCCATCCCTTTGCCCTTAACTGCCAGAGAGATAGACCCCCAGCATTACCAAAACAATAGTGCCAAATTGTAGCCCAACACGCCAGCGCATAAGTTTTTGTGAAGTCGATGTCGAGCCATTACGAAGCATATTCACAAGGCCTGCGAGCAGCACCACTGTGACCGCCGCTAAGCCGATAGGAATAATAAGGTTAAAAATATCCATGCCAATTTCTCTTTCTGTAACGCAAGCGCTCTAAAGCGAAGGGGTGCCCATTTCTTCGATGCGACGGGCGATGATATCGGCTTGAATTTCGGCCGCGCCCTCAAAAATATTCAAAATCCGCGCATCGCATAATACTCGACTGATCGGATATTCTAGCGCGAACCCATTGCCGCCATGAATTTGCAAACCATTGTCGGCACCCGCCCAGGCCACCCGCGCGGCCAGCAATTTGGCCATGCCGGCCTCTAGGTCGCAGCGCTCGCCTTTGTCTTTTTTACGGGCCGCAAAATAAGTGAGTTGGCGCGCCGCCAATATTTCAGCCGCCATCATGACTAATTTTCCCGACACACGTTCGAACTGATAAATCGGCTTACCGAATTGAGTTCGCTCCGTCGCATATGTAAAGGCTAGCTCTAACGCACTTTGCGCAACCCCAATGGCGCGCGCGGCCGTTTGAATGCGCGCGCTCTCAAAGGTTGCCATCAGTTGTTTAAACCCCTTGCCCGTCTCGCCACCCAGAACCGCATCTTCGGGGACGGCAAAGCCATCAAAGGCAATGTCATATTCTTTCATGCCGCGATAGCCCAGAACTTCAATCTCGCCACCTTGCATGCCTTCGGCCGGAAACGGCGTTTTCTCATCGCCGCGCGGTTTTTCCGCCAAAAACATGGATAAGCCTCGATGGCCTTTGACATCGGCTTCGCTGCGCACCAAGAGCGTCATCACATCGGCGCGCGCGCCATGGGTAATCCATGTTTTAGCCCCGATAATCTCATAGCCCGTCTCGGTCTTTTTGGCTCGGGTTGAAAGGCTGGCCAAGTCGGAGCCTGTATTGGGTTCGGTAAATACGGCCGTTGGCAACATCGAGCCATTGGCGATGCGGGGCAGGTAGTTTTGTTTTTGCGCTGGTGTGCCATTTTGCAAAATCAATTCGGCCGCAATATCTGTGCGCGTGCCCAAAGAGCCGACGCCAATATAGCCGCGCGATAATTCTTCCGACACCACACACATGGCTTGCTTGCCCAGCCCCATGCCGCCAAATTCTTCGGGCACGGTCAGGCCAAAAACACCTAAGTCGCCAAGTTCTTTAATAAGGGGCAGCGGAATAAGTTCGTCGCGCAAATGCCAGCCATGCGCGTGCGGGATGACTTTCTCATCGGCAAAGCGGCGGAATTGGTTGCGGATCATCGTATGGGTTTCGTCGAGACCGGCATCGGCTTCGGCGGCTGCGTTTTCTTGCATCCATTGGGCAACGCTAGCGCGGCGCTGGGCGGTATTGGCATGAGCCCGCAAGTGCGCCACATCCTCATCTTCAAAACCGGGCAAGCCATCGCTAAAGCCCAAGTCGGCCGGGCGCACAATCTCGCCTTGGCTCATCGGCAGACCGCCAGCCAATTGGTTGAGGTATTCGCCAAAAATAATCAGCGTCAGGTTTTTTTCCAGCTCGCCCAAGCGTTGGCTTTGGTTCATCTCGCTGGCATAGGTGTTCATTTGCGCCAGCGTTTCCAGATAGGTCGCGGCCCAAGCGCGGCCATGGCGCCCGAATTGGTCCATGCCCTGTGGGGCGGGCCCCCGCAAAGCCGCGCGCAAACCATCCAGCGCAGCATTGGCCTTGGGTAGGCGCGCCAATAAGGCGTCCGTTTCCTGGGAATGGTTGGTCTGTGCACTCTTCATGGCATTAGACTATCGGGTTTTAGGGCGAAGGCAAGATAGCGGCGTCTGCTTTTCTGTCCTTTGGCATGGGCGAAACGTCGCGGCTTTAGGCTTGGCGAGGCAAAATATCTCCCTCGCCGATAGGGGGTGGCAGCAGGGCGATAACCGCTTCGGGGCTCATGCCTTGTTGGCGCAACTCACGAAACCCATGGTCGCCAGCCGTTTTGGAAAGTCTGCGTCCCTGTGTGTCGCGCACTAATTCATGATGAAAATAATCCGGCGTCGCAAGGCCTAATAGGGCTTGTAGCAAGCGGTGAATATGGGTGGCGGGCATGAGGTCGCGCCCGCGCGTAACTTGCGTGATGTTTTGGCTGGCATCATCAACCACCACGGCCAGATGATAAGAGGTCGGCACGTCTTTTCGGGCCAGCACCACATCGCCATAAGCGGCAGGGTCGGTGAGAATGGTTTGGGGGCTACTGCCTTCGAGAGGGCTGCCTTCCAGAGGGCTGCCCCCAATAGAATTGTGTTCCGTATAGGTGAGCGGCTGGGATATGTTTTTTTGCACCCAAGCGATGGCTTTTTTCATGTCGAGCCGCCAAGCATAACTCGTACCTTCCCACATGCGCCGTTTTCTCTCGCTGTCCGGCAGGTCGCGGTAAAGGCCTGGGTAAAGCGGCGCCCCATCGGGATCGCGCGGCCATGTGGCGGGGTCAGGAATCGCGTCCAAAATCTCGCGCCGCGTGGCCCAACAAGGATAAACCAAATCCATATCGCGCAAGGTTTTGAGCGCCTGCTCATAGGCCTCAAAGCGGGTCGATTGCAAAAGCACGCGGGTTGGCCATTCGAGCCCAAGCCATTCAAGGTCTTGGTATATGCCATCGATAAAATGGGGGCGGGCGCGGCCAATATCTATGTCTTCTAAACGCAGTAAAAAAGTGCCGCCATTTTCGCTTGCTTGTCGGGCACCGAGCATGGCGGAATAAGCATGGCCAAGGTGCAGCCAACCGTTGGGGCTCGGGGCGAAGCGTGTGCGAAAAGGCGCGAGGCCTGGCGTTAATTTAGACGGCTCTTTCATTGCCTTCATGAATGCTCCATAATCTTTGGATATGCAAATATATAAGACAAAAAAACATATCACAGACGCGCTCATAGACTTGTGCAAGCGAGATAAACAACTCGCCATGGCTTTTGAAAAATATGGCACACCGCCGATGCGCGAGACGCCCGACGGGTTTCATGGGCTGACGCGGTTGCTCATTAGTCAGCAAGTCTCCACGGCGGCGGCGGCGTCTATTCAAGCTAAATTCGATGCCGCTATGGGTAGCGCACAACCCGAAAACTTGCTGGCTTTGAGCGACGAAGCGCTGGGGGCCTGTGGTATTTCGCGCCCCAAACAGCGCTATATGCGCGCGCTCGCAGAGGCCATCGTCAGCGACGGGCTCGACCTTCCCGCTTTGCGCCAAGCGGATAATCAAACTGTTTACGATACGCTGGTGGCGCTGACGGGCATCGGCCCATGGACGGCGCAATGTTATTTGTTGTTTGCCTTGCGCCGTGCTGACATGTTTCCGGCGGGGGATTTGGCGCTGCAACAAAGTGTGTGGATGCTATATGGACTAGACGCCAGACCCGATGCGCAACAGCTGGCAGATTTTGCTTTGCGTTGGCAACCGCATCGTGGGGCAGCGGCGCGGCTATTGTGGACTTATTATAATGGCGAGCAAGAAGAAGCCCGACGTAAGTAACCGGGCCCTTCAATAGTTTGAGTTAAGCGGCTAGAGTTGAGCCAAACAATTGGGCATACTTAGGGCTAGCGCTATGATTCGCGCGAATGAGACCCACGAGCGAGAGAAAGGACGGAGGCGAAACAATGCACCGATCTGGTACCGACGCGATTGAGTTTGTGAAGGCCGCCCCGCCGGATTTTAGGAATCCAGCGAGCTGTCCTGCTTTGGTTTTAAATGCAGATTTTCGTCCTCTAAGCTATTACCCGCTCTCGCTTTGGTCTTGGCAAGATACTCTGAAGGCGGTGGTGCTAGACCGCGTTAATATCGTGTCGCATTACGATACGATTGTGCATTCCCCGTCGACCGAGTTTCTACTTCCCAGTGTGGTGAGCTTGAAGACCTATGTGAAGCCGCCGCGCTATCCTGCCTTTACCCGGTTTAATGTGTTTTTGCGCGATGGATTTTCTTGCCAATATTGCGGCATTCCCAAAGATTTGACCTTTGATCATGTTATCCCGCGTCGCGCTGGCGGGCGCACGACCTGGGAAAATGTGGTGGCGGCTTGCAGCCCCTGTAATTTAAGAAAAGGCGGTCGTTTGCCCAAACAAGCTGGCATGGTGCCAAGGCAAAAACCGCATCAGCCGACGGTCTATGAATTGCATGAAAATGGCAGGCGGTTTCCGCCGAACTATTGCCATGATAGCTGGCAAGATTACCTCTATTGGGACACGGAGCTGGAGCCATAAGCTTAAGTGACAAGGAAAGAGGCTTAGGCGGATAGGGCTAGATTTTTTCCGAGGCTCGAATGGCTACCCGACACCCAAACCGGATTATCTGGCTCATCGTTTCATAAGCCGGCGCTTCTTCGGCGCCTTGCTCTAGAGCGGTGGCTTTGTGTTCGGCTTCATCGGCCCTAAATTTTTCAATTGTATCTCGCAAATCATCATCGGCGCCGTCTTCGAGTTCGTCTAATTGAGCGGCGTAATGCGCATCAATTTCTGTTTCCACGGCGGCGGTGCAGGCCATGGCAGCCTTCTCGCCCATCAGTGCCGTTACGGCGCCAAGGGCAAATCCCGCGACATTCCAAAGCGGGCCAAAAGCCGTTGGGCGTATGTTGCGCTCGACAATAAGGGCGTCGAAATGGTCGAGATGCTCCTGCTCTTGTTCGGCCATGTGGCGTACAAGGTCTGCGGTTTTTTCGAAGCCTGGAATTTTATCAAACACCGCCAATTGACCATCATAAATCCGCACGGCGCCATGTTCGCCGGCATGGTCTACACGGATCATTTCTTCTAGCCGACCATCGCTCATGATTTATCCTCTTCGTGTCGCAAAGTGCCAAAAGCAATCGCTGCTAAGGCTAAACTTGCCAAGGCATTATAGCCTGCCAAAGAGATGCCGAAAAGGGTCCAGGCTGGGGCATCACAGCGCACAAGGGTTTGGCTTTCCAGCGCCAATAAAAGCGCTTGGGGGGAGCTGGCCATCGCGCCGCCCCCGCCACATGTGGCCGGTCCAGCCCAAAATCCATACTCGATGCCGGCATGATAGGCGCCAAGCCCCGCGCCGACGAGAAACACGACGCCCACCGTGACCAGCAACCCGCGCGAAGCGAGCTTGCCAAATGGCGCATAAAAATAAGCCAGACCTAAAAGTGGCAAAGCTAAATAATAAGGTACGCGTTGTTTCAGGCATAAGGCGCAAGGGGTGAGGCCAGCAAATATCTCGCTGGCCAGCGCGCTACCAATTACCAAGGCGGCCAAGATAAACACCAAGCCAATGCGGGGGCGTAACCTCAGGTGAGCCATCATCCTACCGCTCCGAGTAGCACCACACCCAGAATTAAAAGAGCGACAAATAAAAACGACAAGAGGTTGAAATATTTATCAATCAGCACGCGCATTTGCGGCCCGAAATAATAAATCAGCGCGGCGACGCCAAAGAAACGAAGGCCACGCCCCAAAATACTGGCCAAGATAAAGGGCCCCAAGGCCAATCCCGCAACACCGCTGGCCACGGTTGCGACTTTAAACGGCAAAAAGCTGATGGCGGCGGCCAGCACAACCCAGACGCCCCAAAGCTCATAAAACCCAAGGAATTTATCAAAGGCGGCCTCGCCATTATAAAACGCGATAATCGGTTGGCCGATGGTTTCCCAAAGCGCATAGCCGATGGCATAGCCCAATAAAGCGCCCAAAACCGAGGCCAGCGTGCAGATGCTGGCAAGCCACCAAGCTTTGGCGCGATTGGCCAAAACCATAGGCAGCAAAACAACGTCGGGAGGAATGGGAAACATAGAGCTTTCTAGAAATGAAACGCCAGCTAATCCCCAAGCCGCATGGCGGTGGGTGGATAAGTCGAGAGTTCTATCGTAGAGGGCGCGTAACATGGGGCGAGACTACCTTCGTAACTAGGCAATGAAAAGAGTTTTGTGGGCTCTGCGAATCCTAGATAGGTTTGAGTATGAACAGTCCTTTTGAACCGGTGACCCCCATGACCAAGCAGGGTTTGGCCAGCTCTTTAGCCCAGATGATGGCCCGCCTGCGCCATGGGCTAGGCATTACGGCGACGGGTCTTGTGTTGGGTGTCGTTGTGGCTTATGCGGCGCTGGCGTCTTTTGGTGCGGTAGAAGTTTTATTGTCGCTTTGGCAACCCGACCATGAGCCGGGCCAAATTGGTTGGCATGGGTTTAAGCCTATTTTGTTTTTGGTGCCCACCCTTTCGGGATTGGCCATCGGGGGGCTTTTGATTTGGCTGACGCCGCGCCGCCCCGTCGAGCTCGCCGATGTCATCCATGCCGCCCACGAGCCCGACCCTGTGGTGTCGCGCACGGGCGGCTATGTCAGCTTGTTGAAATCTGTGATGGCCATTGGCGCGGGCTCGACCACAGGGCTTTACGGGCCGCTCGTGGTGTTGGGCGCAAGCCTTGCTGCCAGCACCAAACGGCTTTTAAACCTGTCACCACAATATGCCGAAATGGCTTTGGGGGCAGGCGTGGCGGCGGCTATTTCTGCGGCTTTTAGTGCGCCCTTAGCGGGCATTATTTTTGCGCATGAGGTGGTGTTACGCCATTATAATTTGCGCTTCTTTGCCCCCGTCAGTTTGGCCTCGGCGACAGCCTATGTGTTTTCTGGCGAAGTGTTAAACCAACATATTTCTATCTTGCCGATATTTGAAACCCGCATGGCGGGGCCGATGGATATCTTGATGCTGATGCTGCTTGGGGTGGTTGCCGGATTGGCGGCGGTTGGGGTGATGCGGTTTGTTGCGCGCTTGCGCTTGCGCCTTGTCAGCGCTGCTTTGCCGATATGGCTTCAGCCTGCCCTGGCCGGGCTCTCTATGGGTATTCTGGCTCATTTTGCCCCGTCTATTTTGGGGCCGGGTCTCGATACGATATCGGCGATGATGCAGGGAGAAATTGCGCCGACGGCTTTGCTGGTTTTATTAGTGTTTAAAGTTGTCGCGGCGGGGATTTGCCTGACGCTGTTTTTCCACGGTGGTATTGTTGCGCCAGCGCTGTTTATTGGCGCCGGGCTCGGTGGGGTTATGGCAGGCTTGCTGAGCCTTTTGGCGCCGATGACGGGCTATGCGCCGGATACGGCCTTGTTTGTTTTGGCCGGCATGTCGGCCATGGCTAGCTCTATGTTGGGCGCGCCCTTGGCGGTAATTTTATTGAGCTTTGAATTGTCGCAAAATTATGCGGCGACCACGGCCATTGTGGTGACAATTGTTATCTCCAATCTTTTGTCCTCGCGGCTCTCTACCCGCTCGGTTTTTGAACCGCAGCTGTTGGCCAAAGGGGTTGATTTATCTTTGGGACGCGAGAGCTTGGCCTTGCAACAAACGCCGGTAACCGAGCTGATGTCTGCCGATTATTTAACCCTTCCCGCCAGCGTAAGCGTGAACCAGGCGACCGAGAAAATGGCTGAGGCGCATTGCTCTGAAGCGCATTTGCTGGATGGTGAAGGGCAATGGGCGGGTAAAATTTGCCTCTATGATTTGGTTCGCCAGCCCGCGGATGCCATGTGCCTGCCTTTGCAAGAACGTACACCACTTATTTTGCAAGCGCATGACAATGCGCTGTATGCGCAAACCGCGATGCGCGACTTTTTGGGCGAGGGCGTGCCGGTGTTAAAATCAGGGGTTCTGGTCGGCATTATTCATGAAGCGGATTTATTTGCCCATGCCAGAATGGTCACGCGAAGCGCGTGGCAGCACGACCATGACGATGCCGTTCATTAATTTTTGCCTTAACATTCATTAATTTTTGCCTTAACAGGCGTCGCAAGCATTGACGCCACGTCGATAATCGGGCAAATGAGGGGGGCTGGTCGGCCCTTGTGGTGGAATTGGTAGACGCGACGGATTCAAAATCCGTTTCCTTAACGGGAGTGGCGGTTCGAGTCCGCCCAAGGGCACCAGCTTTTTTCCATTATGATCGTTTCCAAATCGCCCCTCACTCGGCGTTTATAGGTGTCTGGTCATTGGGCCCTCACATGTGTATATTGTGGCCACATAAACAGGAGCTTGACGATGTCTGGTGAAAGCAAATTAAAACGGATTTCTGGCGCGGTAAAAAAACTCATCGCCGATAAAGAAGATACCAAACAAGTGTTTGTTATTTTGGAAGCCTTGTCGGGTAATTCTGGCACTCGCGCTTTTTCACGGTTTATGAAAACCGAACAAGGGCCGCGCCTTATTGAAGCGAAAAAACCTTTGATTGAGTTTTTGAAAGACCGCGACTGGTTGGCCAGCCTGCCGAAAGGCTCGCTTGGCGCGCGGTATTATAATTTCACCAAAGTCGAACAAATCACTGCCGATGGTCTCACCGAGGCCAGCGTCGAAGGGCGCCCCGAGGAAGCTCGTGAAATGAGTGCTGAGCAAATCCGCTATCATGAACGGATGCGAGACGCGCATGACCTTTGGCATGTTACCACGGGCTATGGGCGCGATCCTTTGGGCGAGCTTTGCTTATTGGCGGTCACTTATCGCCAGCTCGGGAATTTGGGCATTTTGGTTATCATTGGGGCCGGCTTTTTGGTGACCCGTAAAGAGGCCCCAGAGCTAGGCATCGGCAGCGCCTTGCGCGAAGCGTTTCGTTTGGGCAAAGCGGCCAAAGGTCTTCCGGCGGCCGATTGGGAACATTTGCTTACCCAACCGCTCGACGAAGTGCGCCGTCAATTGGGCGTAGCGACACCATCTGCCTATCGCAAAATTATTGACGCGACGCCTGACTTGCAAACCGCAGGCTATTTGGCAGCCGAATAATGGCCATCACCGTCTACGGAATTCCCAATTGCGATACGGTGAAAAAAGCCCGCGTGTTTTTGGCCGACCAGGGCCATGAGTTCAGCTTTCATGATTTTCGCAAAACAGGGCTAGAGGCGGCACAAATTGAGGGCTGGCTGAGCCAGCAACCGATGGATGTCCTGCTTAATAAACGCGGTACCAGTTGGCGCAAACTTAGCGATGCCGAGAAGGATAACTCGGATGTGGCTCATCTTGTGGCCCTTATGGTGGCCAATCCAACGCTAATCAAACGCCCCGTCATCGAGCGCGATGGGGTCGTCAGTGTCGGTTTTAGCAAAGCCGTGCAAACCAGTTTTAGCGCTTAGGCTTTTTCAACTTCAAAAATCAGCAAATCCAAACCACCAGGGGCGGCTTTTTTTTGCGTGCGATGGTCGATGAGTGTGTGGCCGTTTTCAGACAAGAAATGCGGCACATCCACTTTGGCCATCGGGTCTGTGGCCAATAGGGTGACGCGGGCTTGAGACGGCGTTTCGCGCAAAGTCTTTTGCAACCGCAGAACCGGCATGGGGCAGGTTAGCCCAATCGCGTCAATTTCGGTCATCTTGCTATCTTAGTCCTTTTGAGGACGGGCGGCGGCATATTCTGCCATAGCGGTAAATAGCTCGGTAATATCTGGTTTTCCCTCGGCGCCAAATTCATGGAACATCGTCGCGCAATTAATGACAATGCGTTCCCTATCGCCCCAATCATCAAATACGCCTAGGGCGATATCAAAGGCGGCTTCTTTATAAGTCATGCCAGCCTCATAGCGCGCGCGGGCTTCATTTCGCATGGTCACCATATAGTGGCGCACTTCTTCTACGCCGGCCTTGGTGGTAATGGGGCCATGGCCGGGCACAATGGTTTCGACATCCATATCGATAATGCGATCGCAGGCATCGATCCAATTTTGGACCGGGCCTTCCCAAATAATTGGGTGGCCGCCAATGAATAAAATATCGCCTGTATAGACCGTGCGGTCGGCGGGCACATAGGCCAGCGTATCGCCGGGCGTATGGGCGGGGCCGACGGGAATAAGGTGGACATCTTTATCGCCCACTTTAACAATGGTCTGTGTGTCGATAAGCGTGTCTGGCAGTTTTTGCGTCACCGATTTAAAATCAAACGGGCCAAAGCAACTGGTAAAATATTTACCCATGTCGCCCAAGTCAGGTGCCGCATCTAAAAAGCTTTGCATCATTTCGGGGGGCTCGGCTTGCATATGTTCGGCGGTGGCCCGATGGGCAATGATTTGCGCGTCGGGGCAGCAGCAATTGCCATTGCAATGGTCGCCATTGTGATGAGTGTTCACTACGATGTTTATCTTTTCCGCGCCTTTTTCGGCATCCTTATAAGCAGCCAACATATCGAGCGTTAGGGGCACATCAAACAGCGTGTCGACCAGCAAGGATTGATCGCCATCAACCACCAGCCCAGCGTTCGACCAGCCCCAACCCCCATCGGGTTGCAGCCAGGCATAGGCGCCATTGCCAATTTGGTGCAGGCCTTTTTCATAAGCAAATTTTGGATGCCCAAGTTGCATGTCTACTCTCCCAGCTAGCTTTATCGGCTTAAAGGGTAACGCATAATAGAGCTCTTTACATCGTCTTTTTGCTGGCTAATCTAATACCAAATAGGAGGAGGCATACCATGAGTGAATTTATCTTTATTGAGGCTTTCGAAGCGCAAGCAGCCAAGCAAGGCGAGGCCACGGCTTTGGTCTGTGCAGGCCGAGAGACGAGTTATCGACAGCTTAGCCTTTTAAGTGACCAAGTTGGCCATAAGCTGGTTGCGGAAGGTATTTCTCCGCACGCTCGGGTGGGTTATTTGGGCGGCAATTCAGACCTATATTTTCAAATGTTGCTGGGGGCTCAAAAAGCCCGTGCGGTCGTGGTTGGCGTCAACTCGCGCCTCGCACCGCCAGAAGTCAGCTATGTCCTCAACGATGCGAAGGCTGAAATCATCTTTGTGTCGAAAGCTTTTGTGCCGCTCATCGAAGGCATATTGGCGGACTGCCCTGAGGTTCGAAAAGTGATTGCGATGGACGGCGGCCACGCGGAGTGGGAGGGGTTTGCTGAATGGCGCGACAGCGGCAAAGCTGAGCCGCTGCGGTTGGACTATCAAACCGGGGATGATTTTATTCAGCTCTATACCTCTGGCACCACCGGCCACCCTAAGGGGGTGCAATTGACCAACGAGAACATGGGCAGCGCGCTGGACCAAGCGTCGCATTGGGCCAATTGGGGGGCCGAAGATCATGTTTTATTATGCATGCCTTTGTTCCACATCGCTGGGGTAAATGTTGGGCTTATTGGCCTGTTTGAAGGCACGAAAGTTACCGTCTTGGAAGAGGTAGATCCGGTCGAGATTTTGCGCCTTATTGAGGTCGAGAAAATTTCTATCTTGTTTATGGTTCCGGCGGTGATTTTATTCTTGATGCAATTGCCGCGCATCCGCGAGGCCGATGTGTCGAGCGTGAGGCAGGTGATTTATGGCGCCTCGCCAATCGCTGAAGAATTATTGCTGCAAGCCAGCCAAGTGTTTACCAAAGATTTTGTTCAGGTTTATGGCCTCACGGAAACCACCGGTTGCGGCACAAGTTTAATGCCGGAAGACCATAATCCAGCGCGTAATAAATTGCGCAGCTGCGGCAAGCCAAATGTCGGTGTCGAAATTCGTATCGTTGATGAAAAAGGAAAACCTGTGCCGCAAGGCGATGTCGGCGAGATTACCATGCGCGCGAAATCTAATATGAAAGGCTATTGGGCAAAACCGGAAGCCACACAAGATGCCGTGCGCGATGGCTGGTTCTATACGGGGGATGCAGGGTTTTTCGACGAAGAGGGCTATGTGTTCATCCATGACCGTGTAAAAGACATGATTGTTTCAGGCGGCGAGAATGTCTATCCGGCCGAAGTGGAGAATGCCTTATTTGCCCATCCAGATATTGCCGATGTTGCGGTGATTGGCGTGCCCGATGAAAAATGGGGCGAGGCGGTAAAGGCTTGCGTTGTGCTGCAAGCTGGCGCGAGCCTTAGCGAAGAAGAAATTATCGCTTTCGCTCGCGAACGTATTGCGGGGTATAAATTGCCGAAGTCCGTCGATTATGTCGACGCGCTACCGCGCAATCCTTCGGGTAAAATATTGCGCCGCGAATTACGCGACCCTCATTGGGAAGGCCACGAACGCCGCGTTGGATAAAGCGAAATTAAGCTGATTTAGGTTTCGGCCTTAGGTTTCGGCTTTACCTTGGGCTTCGCCTTTACCTTGGGCTTCGCCTTTACCTTGGGCTTCGCCTTTACCTTAACTTTTGCCGTCGATTTAGGTTTGGAGCTAGCCGGAGTTTTTTTCTTGGTGGGCAAGGTCATGAGTTTGGCCAACGCTGCTTTTTGCTTTTTCAACTCGGTTTCTGACCAATCATATTTGTCTGCCATATAGGCCGCGATGACCCCTATCTGCGCGCTCGACAAAGCCCCGGTTTGGCCTTCAACCAGACGCCGCATAACGACGTCGCTTAACTGCATGGCCATTTCTTGTTGCAGGGCGAAACACACGCGAGCGGCCAAAATTGGGTCTTTGAGTTTTGCCAGCCCTTGCGTGTCGCTGGCCATCATTTGCGGCAGCAACGCGCCGTAAAGCCGTGATAATAGATCGATTTGGGCGGTCTCAATTTTAGGGTATTGCGCCCGCATGGCATCCATAAAATCACCTAGGTCTTGGCGCGGCGCGCAAGCTAAAGCGGTGTCGGCGCTGCGATGGCGCGTGGCGGGGCGGCCTAATTTAGCAAATGCTGCATCGACAATTTTTTCTCCAAGCCGTCTGGAGGTCGTCCATTTTCCGCCCAAGGCAGACAGCAGACCTTCCGGCCCACCGTTTTGGCTATGGTCATAAATTTCACTGCCACGCGACAAGCCGTAAGTGGTCTCCGCGGTGTCATTGATATCTGTTACCAAAGGCCGCAAGCCCACATAGGCATGCACAACATCGTCACGGGTCAGATGCGCCTCGGGTAAAACGGCATTGGTCTTATCTAGCAGTAGCTTGATATCGGCCTCGGTGACACAGGCGTCATCGGGGGCGTCGTTAAATTTTGTGTCGGTGGTGGCCAGCAAGCTCATGCCCATCCACGGCAGCACAAATAAATGCTCGTCTTCGACCGGAACCGTGAGGGCAATGCCGCGCGTCAAAGAGCGCGTTACCAGATGAATGCCTTTCGAGCGAATGAGTTTTTTCGCGCCCTTTTTGCCATCCCCCAGTTTCATTACCTCGTCTGCCCAAGGCCCCGCCGCATTGATAACCAGTTCAGCCGATAGCTCGCTGGTTTCTTGGCTCAGGCAATCTTTAACTTTTACGCCGGTCACCCGATCGCCTGATTTTATTAAATCTACCGCCTCGCAATGGTTAACCACCACGGCGCCCGCTTGCACGGCCGTGCGCAACATAGCCAACACCAAGCGCTCTGGCGATAGCATTTGCCCATCTTGATACATCAGCCCGCCGGTCAGCGTGCCTTGCGGGCCAACGCGCGGCGTGTCGGGGCTCAAGCCTAAAACTTGTGCGGCCGTGACCGAGCGATTGCCAGCTATTTTCTGCATTGGATCGACCGCTCGATTGCGGTCAAAAGCCAATAGGTCATAGAGATAAAGGCCTAGTTTCAGCACCCCCCGTCTGGGTTGGCTGGCCTCATAGGTGGGAATGATAAAGGCTAGAGGATGCACTAAATGTTTGGCCATACGGCTCCAGTGGCGCCGCTCTCGCAGCCCTTCGCGCACTTGGGAAATGTCTCCATTGGCCAAATAGCGCAAGCCCCCGTGCATTAATTTGGAAGAGCCAGCCGATGTGGCGGAAGAAAAATCGCCCTTGTCTATCAGCGCCACCCGCAAGCCCCGAAGGCTGGCATCCAGTGCGATGGCCGCCCCCGTTGCCCCGCCGCCAAGAATGGCGAGGTCGACGGGTGTTTTAGATAGGGCTGAAAAATCGCGTTTCATGAAAGCTTCCATTTGCTTGAGCATTGGCGGCAAGTATAGACTAAAAGCAGATCAAACGGGAGATGCATCATGGCGACAAATAAACCCTCACTCGTGCAAGCAAATGGCATCAGCCTTTGTGTGCAAAGGTTTTTGCCAGACCATAATGCGGGCGTGGCGCCGCTTATTCTTATTCGCGGCTTGGGCACCCAAATGATCCAATGGTCTAGCGCCTTTATTGAGTATTTCACCAAGGCGGGGCTTGAGGTCATTATCTTCGACAATCGCGATGTGGGCGAAAGCCAGAAGCTAGATGCCGCCGGTATCCCAGACATTATGGGCCTGCTGGAAGACCAGCAAGCGGGCGCTGCGTTTCCCGTGCCATATGGCATTGGTGATATGGCAGACGATGTGATTGGGCTGATGGATGCTTTGGCAATTGATAAGGCAAATATTTTTGGCATGTCTTTGGGGGGCATGGTGGCGCAGCATTTGGCGTTTACGCATGGCACGCGCATGGAAAAAGTTGTTTGTGTGATGTCCACCTCGGGCGATCCTGAGTTGCCGATGCCTGGCGTTTCTGAATTGGCACCGCCCGATGACGCGGAAGGAGAAGCCGCTTTGATCGATTATTTGACGCAAAGTTTGGCCGAGCATTCGAGCCCTAGCTTTCCCACTCCAGAGCCGCAGCGGCGGGCCATGGCTACGAAAATCATTTCTCGCAATTATCATCCCGCGGGCGTTATTCGCCAAATGGCAGCCGCCATTACGGATGGCAGTCGGGTAGAGCGCCTTAAAACCATCCGCGTGCCTTTTTTGGTTATTCATGGGCTGGCCGATACGCTGATTGAGCCCGTATGTGGAGAGAGCCTTGTGTCGCATGTGCCCGGCGCGATATGGCGCCCTGTTGAGGGTATGGGCCACGATATTGGGCCGCAGCTGGAGCTGGAAATTGGCCCCGATATTTTGGCCTTTCTGGGCGTTTAGCCAAACGCGGAACGCTTGACAAATAGGCCCCTCATCGGCCAATTTGCAGCAACTTAATTTGAGGAGAAACACATGTCAGTATGCATCGTCGGCTGGGGCCACACGAAGTTCGGAAAATTAGAAGACCAAGGTTTAGAAGACTTGCTGGTAGCGGCCGCCAACGAGGCTATGGCGGATGCAGGCGTCGGGCCCGAAGATATTGATGCGATTTATGTCGCGACATTTAACGCGGGCATGTCGGAACAAGACTTTATTTCGTCGCTGGCTTTACAAGTTTCCGATGCGTTTCGCTTTACCCCCTCCACGCGGGTTGAAAACGCTTGCGGGTCTGGCTCTGCGGCTGTGTTTCAGGCGGCCAACGCCATTGAGGCCGGGCGCGCACGCCGCGTGCTTGCGATTGGCGTTGAGAAAATGACCCATCTTTCGAGCGCCGATGTGGGGCGTTGCCTATCACGCGCCAGCTACATGCCAGAAGAAGGCGACCAAGGCCTTACTTTCCCGGGTATTTTTGGCGTCGTGGCTGGAAAATATTTCCAAAAATATGGCGATCAAAGCGATGCTTTGGCGCATATCGCGGCGAAAAACCATAAAAATGGTTCCGTGAACCCACTGGCTCATATGCAAAAAGATTTCGGGTTTGATTTCTGCCGCGCCGAGAGCGACAAAAACCCAATCGTTGCGGGGCCTTTGAAACGCACCGATTGCTCGATGATTTCTGATGGCGCAGCGGCCATTATTTTGACCGATGAAGAAACCGCGCAAGGCCATGATAAAGCCATCGCGTTTCGTGCGCGTACCCAAGCCAATGATTTCTTGCCGATGAGCAAGCGCGATGTCACCGCCTTTGATGGCCCCAAAACAGCTTGGGCCAGAGGACTAGAAGAGGCGGGCGTAGAGTTGAACGATTTGTCTCTGGTAGAGACGCATGATTGCTTCACCATTGCCGAGCTTATTCAATATGAAGCCATGGGGCTGGCGGCACCTGGCAAAGGCGCTGACGTTCTCGCCGATGGTACGGTTTATAAAGATGGTAAATTGCCGGTTAATCCGTCGGGCGGTCTGAAAGCCAAGGGTCATCCAGTTGGTGCCACTGGCGTTTCCATGCACGTTATGGCCGCGCGCCAATTGATGAATGAAGCCGATGAGATGCAAGTCAAAGACGCTAAATTGGCTGGCATTTTTAATATGGGCGGCGCCGCCGTTGCCAATTATCTGTCGATTTTGGAACGCGTAAAATAAGCTCCGTAACGCCAGAATAAAACCATCGTAAATACAAAAGGGCCGCTCCCAACGAAGCGGCCCTTATTTTTTCGCCAAGAAAGAAGCGCTTTAGTTCGCGGCTTTTTTCAAATAAGCGATAATATTATCGCGGTCTGTCTCTTTGCGCAGGCCGGCAAACGACATGCGGGTGCCTTTCACAACTTTACGCGGGGTTGCCAAATAGGCGGCTAGGTTTTCTTCCGTCCAAACTTTTTGCTCGGCCGCATAAGCGATCATGCCTTTGGAATATTTATAGCCGCTGATGGCGCCAATCTCTCGGCCAATAATGCCATTCAATTGGGGGCCGACACGGTTTTTGGCCTTCGGGCCTACCATGTGGCAAGACGCACATTTGCGATAGGTCTTTTCCCCCTTCGCGGCGTCGCCAGCTTGGGCGTTAGAACTTAAAAATGTGACAGTAATCAGGGTCAATAAAAGGGCGCGCATTTGATATCTCCTTTGATGCATGGACAGCATATACGGGGTTTGGGCAAGCCTGCCAAGCGCCATGCTGTCGCAAGGCCAAGCCGTAAGCTACCGCAAATAAAGGAGGCTAGGGAACCAGCCAATCCATTGTGTCTTGTGTGAAGTCAAACAAAGCTCGGCGGTGGCCACGTGCCGCCAAATACAGCCACTCCATGGTTTCAACATGGGCGCGGACGGGCACAAAATGAGCCTCTCCGTCTTGTGTTGCCTCGGCGTCAAAAGCGACATCAAGCGGCGATGCGATGGCGCTGCCGGGGCCTTGGGTCACTTGGTAACATTCTCGGCTCATGGGGCGTGTGGCGGCCCAAGCCGCGTCATAGTCTGGGCCGCTCAGCATTTCTAGGCGCACACCCAAGCGCAATTGCACCTTGGTTCCAGCGTCGTAAAAATGCATGGCGCCTTGCGGATTGGCCTGCAGCTCAGCGATTTTTCCCGAGCGTGTGTCAGTGTGAAAACGTAACTGTTTGGCTTGGCTGTCGCAGCCCCGTAGCACGATGGTGCGTATGGTTGGGCTGCCACTGGCGGTTATCGTGGCCACGCTTGGGGTATGAAAGGGGCTTTTTCTATCTTTCACGCCGCGTTCCAACATCGACCAACCATAGGCGCAAGAGGCTGCTAAATCATCATAGCAAGACAAAATGGGCGGGCCGCCGCTTTTGGGTTGTTTTGGTTTTTGGTCGAATTGCGTGTCACTCATGCGCCTTAATATAGAGCACTCTGGCTTTGTGTCCAACGGATGAGCGAGGGTGAAATTCTATGTGGCTTTTTTGTCCGCATCAGCGCAAAATCGTAAAAGTGATATTAGTTTAGGAGAGACACGTGAAGAAGTTTTTGATTGCTACCGTATTCGTTGCAGCCCTTGTCGCTGTTTCCAGCCAGTCCGCTTTGGCTCAAAATTATGTTGGACTAAGCGCCGGCTTCACTTCTTACGAAGACAAAGGTGTGGACATAGAAAGCCAAGGGCTGACATTTTTCGCTGGCGGCCAGTTTGACCCGCTCTTGGCCGTCGAATTTAGCTATACGTCCATCGCGGATGTGGAAACTAACGGGCGCGACAGCCAGGCTTCGGTCTTGGCGCTCTCCGGTGTTTTGCGGTCGCCAGGGGAGGGTTTTGAGCCCTTTTTACGCTTAGGTCTAGCCCGCGGCGACGGTAAAGTTATGGGCGGTGGTGATGCTTATGACGAAGAGAGAAGCGGCTTTATTTATGGCTTTGGCGCGGATTTCACGATGAATTACAATTCGTCCTTGCGCCTAGAATATGTCGAGACGGACCTCGATGGAGCCGAAACCGACCGCCTTAGCTTTGGAACGATTTATCGTTTCTAGGCTCGCCGGCGGAGCGATTAAATGGTGATCCCGGGTAGATTCGAACTACCGGCCCCCAGATTAGGAATCTGGTGCTCTATCCGACTGAGCTACGGGACCCACACCCGTCAAACTAGCCTCGCAAGAGCGCCACGACAAGCTTTGCCAGTCTTCAGCTCGATTTAAATTTATTAAATCAACCCAGCGTGATGCGGATCGCCATTGGTTTTGGCTATCAGGGAGCCGCGCAATTTTTGTAGCGCTTCATGCTCAATTTGGCGTACCCGTTCTTTTGAAATGCCCAATTTTTGGCCTAAACTTTCCAAAGTAACCTTGGTCTCGCTGAGGCGGCGGGCGCGAATAATGGTTACTTCCCGCTCGTTTAAGTCTTCCATCGCCTCCCCAATCCAATTGACGCGTTGTTGGGTGTCCAGCTTGTCCGAGACTTCCGTGTCTGGCAGGTCGCGGTCACAGACCAGAAGATCTTGCCATTCGGTTGTGCCACCGTCATCTGAGCGATCTGAAATGGTCGCGTTCAAAGAGCGATCGCTGCCTTCCATTCGGCCTTCCATATTCAGCACATCTTCCATCCGCACGCCCAATTCATTGGCGACATAGGTGCGGCTTTCATGGGTCATATTGGCGCCGATGTCGTTAATCCGCGCGCGCAGGCGACGCATATTAAAGAATAAGGACTTTTGCGCTGCGGTGGTTCCCGTGCGCACAATCGACCAATTACGAAGCACATAATCTTGGATGGAAGAGCGGATCCACCAACCAGCATAGGTTGAGAAACGCACTTCTCTATCTGGATCAAAACGGTTGGCGGCTTGCATCAGGCCAATGTTGCCCTCTTGCACCAAATCGCCCATTGGCAGGCCGTAATTACGAAATTTCGCGGCAATCGCTACCACCAAACGCACATGGGCTGCGGTCAGCTCGTGCAAAGCGTTCTCGTCGCTTTTGTCGCGCCAACTTCGGGCCAAATGCTGCTCATGCTCTAATTCGAGCATCGGCAGCTTCATTGCCTTTTTGATGAATTTGCGTCCAGCTTGAACGGTTTCTTGTGTATCCAAATGAGCCATAATGTATCTCCTATTAAAGATACGCGATGGCGACTAAATTGGTTCACTCCAAAACTAAGTTTTTGGAAAATCGGATTTAAGCTGGGTCGACCCCTGGCTGGCGCCTTGCCCCACCGGTGGTTTTGGCCAAGATGCCTTCGAGCTTAATAATTGCTTCATCATCCGTCGTTTTCTCGACCGTGGCCACTTCGCGCGCCATGCGCTCGATGGCTTTTTCGTATAGCTGGCGCTCCGAATAAGATTGCTCTGGCTGGTTTTCATTGCGGAACAAGTCGCGCACCACTTCGGTAATCGCTACCAAATCGCCAGAATTAATCTTCGCTTCATATTCTTGCGCCCGACGGCTCCACATTGTGCGTTTCACCCGCGCACGACCTTTCAAGGTTTTAATGGCGCCTTCCATTATTTTGGCATCGGCCAATTTACGCATGCCAATTTCTTTGGCTTTGGCTAGCGGCACGCGCAAGACCATTTTTTCTTTGTCAAAGCTCACGACAAAAAGATCTAGGCTCATGCCCGCGATTTCTTGCACAGCGATTTCGGTAATCTGGCCGACGCCATGAGCTGGATAAACAACAAATTCATTTACTTTGAAACCGAGCGCTGAGCGACGCGGCGCTTCTGGTTTGCTTGGTTTCTTTTTGGCCGCAGCTTTGGCTTTTGCAGGAGCGGCAGGTTTTTTGGCACTTACTTTGGCACTTGCTTTGGCACTTGCTTTGGCACTTACTTTGGGCGTGGCTTTGGGTGCGGCTTTAGGCGCCGCTTTGGTGGCTGCCTTTGGGGCGGTCTTTTTGGCCGTTGGTTTTTTGGCAGTAGATTTTGCAGCAGCAGGTTTTTTGGCTGCTGGCTTCTTAGCAGCAGGTTTTTTAGCAGTGGCCATGGTGGTCTCCAAATGCAAAAAGGCCCCGAGCGGTGCCTTTTTTATAATTTATTTTCTAAAGTGGAGTATATCACAAAACCGCAAGCTTTCCAAGAGCTTGGGGCTTGGCGCCAAGTTTAGGCTCGTTTAGTCGCCAGCGCCGGGAGCTTCGCTAAATTCATTGGCAAATTTATTCGGTTTGTTCAACCAATCGTCGGCGTCGCTTGGCGCGTCTTTCCGAAGGGTGATGTTTGGCCAAATGTCGGCATATTTTGTATTCACTTCGAGCCATTTTTCGAGGCCCGATTCGGTGTCCGCCTTAATGGCATCGGCCGGGCATTCTGGTTCGCACACGCCGCAATCAATGCATTCGTCAGGATGAATGACGAGCATATTGTCGCCTTCATAAAAACAATCGACCGGGCATACTTCGACGCAGTCGGTATATTTACATTTGATGCAATCTTCCGTGACGATATAGGTCATGACACTTCCTGTGAATAAATCTTGGTTTTACGAGCTCAGTTGGTTTTGCGCGTTTTTGCGCGCTTGGCCAGCTTGTTGGTCGGTGATGTGTATAAGCCCTGCAACGCGGCGAAGCAAGTTCGCTTCAAAATCATCAACCACGCCATCACTCAAAACAATTTGCCACAAAAGCTCTAGCAGCATGATTTTATGCGGCTCGCTAAAGTGATTGTTAATGCGCACGGTGAACTGAAATAAGTCGCTGGCTTCATCGGCTGCGGCTTTGGCTTCCGTAATAAGGGTGGCAGCCGCGGCGTCGTCCAAGCCAAAATGAGGCCCAACCAAACGCGCGATTAACTTTTCTTCCCCTTCATCCATGTGCCCATCGATTTGCGCGGCGCGCACCAAAAGGGCGGCGGCGGCAATATGTAAGGCATCAGAGCGCGGCGGCGCACTGGCGGCGACGGGCTCGGCAAACATAGTTTTTAATTTATCCAACATGAACGAAACTCTTATCTGAATTTTGACTAAGCAGTTACCTAACGCGGCATGGGCCTCTATGCAATGCCTGTTTTGGTCGCATGTTGGCGTGGCCTCACCCTATTTCGCTGCGCCCCGTAAAGGCGGCTTGCTCGCGGCGTTGTTTTTTGGTCGGGCGTCCCGTGCCATGCTCGCGCGAGGCAACTTTTTCTTCCTTGGGCTTGGCTTGAGGCGGATCGCGGTCGATATATAAAGCCTGCGCCTCAACCGCCGGCCCACGCCGCACACTCAAGCTCACCACTTCGATGAGGCGAACATAATTGTTCAAGGGAAACGTAAGTACGTCGCCAGCCTTCACATTGGCCGAAGCTCGGGTTTGTTTGACGCCATTCACACGCACATTGCCAGCCGCGGCCAGTTTGGTCGCTAAGGTGCGCGTTTTGAAAAATCGGGCATGCCAGAGCCATTTATCGACCCGCATGGAGAGAGGAATAGGCTTTTTGGGCGAATTAGTCATTGCTATCTGATGGCAGGGAGCCGCCGGATTGCAAAGATTTCAAAACGGCAAAGGGCGAATTAGGATCGGCTTGTTTTTCGGCTCGCGCAGGTTTGCCCGCACCGCCCTGGCGTGGGTTTGCGGAACTGCGGGATTTATGTCTCCCGCCATTCTGGGCTCCAGCATCCGAGCTATTTTTGCGTTTTGAGTTCACCTGCTTTTTCGGGTTTCTTTGTGTGCGAGCCGGACGCCATAGGGTCACGAATTTAACCGCCTCGGGCTCGGTAGCTGTTTCTTGTCCTGTTTCTTGTCCTGGTTCTTGTCCTGGTTCTTGTCCTGGTTCTGCAGCCTCATTTTCTGTGGCTTCTAGTTTGTCTTCAGGTGTCGCTGCCGCCTCAGGGGCTGGCGCAGCATCGACGGGCTTAACCTCATCGGGCTTAACCTCATCAGGCTCAACCTCATGGGGCGGAGCGGGCAATGAGCTAACCTCTACCTGTTGCGATTGATAGCCTAGAGCTGTCAAAATTTCTGCCAAATCATCGGCGCCACAGCCCATGATGGACATCATGGCTTCGCTGGCTTCAAAGCCTTGGCTTTTTTGCGCTTTGCTTTGCTCCAATGCAGGGCGAATGAGATCTGCGAGGCGCTCGAGCATATCGAGGCGAATGGCGCGGTTTTTCGTCGTGTAAAAACCAGCCGCGCGATACAGATAAAACGGCAATTTTTCACGCGCACAAGAGGTCAGGCCAGCGGCCGGAAGGGCGGCTAAATCTTTGGCGATATCGCGCGGGGCTGTCTCTGGTGCGTTTGTCGGCTTGGCGGCGTCTGGTTGTTGACCTTCTAAAAGGCTCATCAGTGCCAACAGTCGGGCAGGCGCTGGTTTAAGCAGGGCTGGCACAAAGACAGTATAAAAGCCGAACCGCACGCCTAATTTTCGTAATTGGCTGCGCAAGGGTTGGTCTAATTTAGTCAAAATATCAGCCACATCTCGGCGCGCTAAACTGCCCTTATGTTCGAGCAATTGAAAAGCCAATCCGCGGGCTAAACCGTCTAGGTCTTTTGCCGTTTCGAGTTTTTTCAAAGGGTCTAGGTCATGCGCTGTCTTGGCGCGCACCCAATCGGTCAGCCGAGTTTCGGCGCGTTGGCGCGCGTCCCCCGTTAGGGCTTCATCGGCCATTAAGTGAGCCGATGGGTTGAGGTAGGCTAATTTATCAGCGTCTCGTCCGCCATTGATTTGCAATTGGCCAACGCAGGCGGTCTGCCAAATAATCTCGCCCGTTTGGGTAAGAGAAAAGGCGTCATCCCCGGCTTGGCTGATGTCTAGTGCGCGGGCGCGAAGGGCGTCGCCAACGGCTTTTTCAACGGCGGCCCGGGCAGTGCCAGCAGGTACCCCTTTCAGGCGCGGGTCGCGCTCGACGTGCAAGCCATTTAACCGGCCCATATATTCTTCGGCTACTAAAATGTCGCCATTGTCTTCAATATTCGCCACGATAACCTCTCGTCCGGCAAGCCGCCGCATTAGGGCGGATGTTTTGCGATCTACAAATTGCCCCATTAACTTATTATGCAGCGCATCCGATAGACGGTCTTCTACACTACGGCTGACCCCCTGCCAATGGGCAGGGTCGGCCAGCCAATCATTGCGCTGGGCAATATAGGTCCAAGTGCGAATATGTGCCAGTCGCATCGACAAAGTGCCCAAGTCTCCATCTAGGCGGTCGCAACGCTCTATGCGCTCGCCCATCCAGCTTTCAGGAATTTGCCCTTCGTTGCCGCTCAAAAAGCCAAATACTTCTCCGATAAGCGCGCTGTGTTCGCCGACCGTGGTTTTTCTAAAATCAGGCGTTTGCGCCACTTGCCACAAAAGCTCAAGCGCTGGATTGGCGCCAGACCTATGCAGGCCTTCATCGCCCAGCAAATCAAGCGTGTCAGGGTCACGGCTTAATAGTTTGAGGGCTTGCTGATCGTCGGCAGCGGGCGCGCGCATCAGGCCTGCGCGCGGCGCGGTTTTTTCCAAGCTCAGCAATAAGGCTTCCAGACTAGAAAAGTCCAAATTAGGATTGCGCCAAAACAAGCCTTTTACTGGCTCAAATTCATGCGTCTCAATCTGCTCGATAAGCGGCTCCTCAAAGGCTTCCAAATCGCCAGTGACGCCAAAGCTGCCATCTTGCGTGTGGCGGCCAGCGCGGCCAGCAATTTGCGCCAATTCAGAAGCGCTAAGATGGCGGTGCCTGCGGCCGTCGAATTTTCGTCTCTGGGCAAAGGCCACATGGTCGACATCCATATTCAAGCCCATGCCAATGGCATCCGTGGCGACCAGAAAATCGACCTCGCCCGATTGATACATCTCGACTTGAGCGTTTCTGGTGCGCGGGCTCAAGCCGCCCATCACCACGGCGGCACCGCCGCGTTGTTGGCGAATAATCTCGGCAATGGCGTAAACATTATCGGCTGAAAAAGCCGCCACGGCGCTGCGTCGGGGCAGGCGTGATAATTTATGGCTGCCGCCCCAGCTAAGGCGCGAGAAACGGCCACGGCTTTCAATTTCTACTTTGCCAAGCAATTGGCGCAAGATAGGAGCCATGGTTTCGGCGCCCAATAAAATAGTCTCGGCGGTGCCGCGTGCATGCAAAATACGGTCGGTGAACACATGGCCGCGCTCTGGGTCGGCGGCCAATTGGCACTCATCAATGGCTACGAATTGAACTTCGCGGCTAATCGGCATGGCTTCCGTGGTGCAAATAAAATATCGCGCCTTGGGAGGTAGAATTTTCTCCTCGCCTGTGATTAAGGCCAAGTCTGCTTTATGCACATGCCCGAAGTCGCCACGCAGGCAACGGTCATAAACTTCGCGCGCCAAAAGCCGCAACGGCAAGCCAATCATACCGCTGGTATGGGCCAATAAACGTTCCATCGCGAGGTGGGTTTTGCCAGTGTTGGTGGGCCCGAGAACAATACGCAAGTGGGGCTGAAAAGACAGGTTGGACATGGGGTCAACCATGACCAAGCGCGCAAGATTTTGCAAGCGCGTGGCGCGTAATTCCGATGATTCGGGGGTTAGGCCTGTGGACGAATCGGTTTTGCCCTTTTCCCATGAACAGGAGGCGAACATAGCGTGTCCGAATCACTACCATAGTATCTGCCCCCTATCTGTTCACGCCTACATCTAGTGGGTGCCCTTGGTGAAATAAGTCAAAATAGGTCAAAATAGGGGCATTAGGGAGCAAAGGTCAGCTAATTGCTGACTTTCGATAAGAGGCTTGCCAGTTTGGGTCGGCTCGCGCATGATTTGGGCGACTAAATTCAGCCTAGAGGAAGACCCGTTATGGATTATGAAATCCCTGAAGACATCCGCACCTATTTAGCGGCGCTTGATAAGTTTATTGACGATGAGATTATTCCGCTGCAGATGCAGGATGATAACAATCGGTTTTTTGACCATAGGCGAGAACATGCGCGTACCGATTGGGACAATAACGGCCTGCCGCGCCCCGAGTGGGAAGAGCTGTTGCGCGAAATGCGCCGCCGAGCCGATAAAGCGGGGCATTTGCGGTTTGGCTTGCCGAAAGAATATGGCGGCGCCGATGGCTCTAATTTAGCCATGGCCGTTATCCGTGAGCATTTGGCCGCCAAAGGCCTCGGGCTGCACAATGATTTGCAAAACGAAAGCTCGATTGTCGGAAATATGCCGCAAGTTCTGATGTTTCGTGATTTCGGCTCGCCTGAACAAGCCGACACGTTTATCAACGGCATGTTGGCTGGCACCCACCGCATTTGCTTTGGCCTGACGGAAGCCGCGCATGGCTCGGACGCCACATGGATGGAAACGCGGGGCGTACGCGAAACCCGCGATGGTGTCGATGGATGGCTCATCAATGGCGAGAAAATGTGGACGACGGGCATGCATGTGGCCAGCCATGTGATGGTGTTTGCGCGCACTTCTGGCGAAGATGGTGCGGCGCGCGGCATCACCTGCTTTTTAGTGCCTGCAGATGACCCCGGCGTAAAAATTGAAGAATATATGTGGACCTTTAATATGCCGACCGACCATCCGAGGGTTTCTTTCACCAATATTTGGGTGCCCGAGAGTGCGATATTTGGCGCGCCAGATAATGGCCTCGCTTTGGCGCAGCATTTTGTTCATGAAAACCGCATCCGCCAAGCGGCCAGTGGTGTGGGCGCGGCGCAATATTGTATTAATGAAAGCGTGGCCTATGCCAAAAAACGGGCGCCTTTCGGAAAGCCCTTGGCGACCAATCAGGCGATTCAGTTTCCGCTCACAGAGCTGCATACGGAAAATGAGATGATCCGCAATTTGGTTTATAAAACGGCGGCGCAAATGGACACGATGAGCAAGCCCGAAGTGGCTATTTATCTGTCGGATAAAGTGTCCATGTGCAATTACCGCGCCAATCGATTGGTTTGTGAGGCCGCCGACCAAGCCATTCAAACGCATGGTGGTATTGGCTATTCGCGTCATATGCCGTTTGAGCATATTTATCGCCATCACCGCCGCTATCGCATTACCGAAGGTTCGGAAGAGATACAAATCCGTAAAGTGGCGGCGCATTTATTTGGCTTTATTCAACCGGGTAAGGAAAACAAAGCATGAGTATTCCAGACGGCTGGAAAGAATTAGACTTTGACGGCATGTTTGACCATCTCGACGCGCATTTTACCGAGCATGTCGGCCCGATTTACATCCGAGGCAGCCTAGAGACCGGCGATCAGCAATTGGGGTTTGAGGTGCAAGAGCATATGTGTAATCCGGCCGGCATCTGCCATGGCGGCATGTTGATGACGGTGATGGATGTGGGGCTTGCCTTCGTGCTGCACAATCATATGGGCGGCGCGCGTTTCACGCCGTCTGTTAGCTTTAATTTCGACTTTTTGGCGCCGGGTCAATTGGGCGATTTTTTGATTTGCGAAGGTGAATGCACACGCGCCACCAAAAGCACGGGCTTCGTGAGCGGCCAATTGTTGGGCAAAGACGGCCCCGTGATTACCGGCAGCGGAATTTTTAAAATTACCGATATTGTTCTAGATGCCAACCATGGTGGGAAGGCTGGCAGGTCGGGCATGGCGAAAGTTTCGAAGGAGAGCTAAAACCGCTTGACGCAAAGCGGGTGGTTTTCTATATCAAAGGCTTGAGACAGGGCGCCGCCTGCATGAGTAGGCTAAAGGCCCTAGTTTTTAACGAGATGAATAGGAGTGACCGATGTCACGTGTATGCGAACTGACTGGCAAATCTGTAATGAGTGGCAACAATGTTAGCCATGCTATGAACCGTACGCGTCGTCGTTTTCTGCCGAACCTGCAGCAATGCAGTCTGCCTAGCGAAACGCTGGGTCGCGCTTTGAAACTTCGTATCTCAGCTAGCGCTCTGCGATCGGTGGAGCATATCGGGGGTATCGATGCGTTCTTGATGAAAGCCAAAGACGCCCAATTGTCGTCGCGCGCTTTGAAGCTGAAAAAGCTGGTAAACGCTAAATCAGCCTAAATCCTGTTGCGGATTTTACCCTTATAAATTAGCTGCTGCTTGCGCCCCGCACGGGAACCGCGCTTGTGCGCACGCCTGCGCGCCTGCGACTGGCACCCCCGCCCGCACCGCTTGAGGGCGTCGGCTTAGAGCCAGCTTTTAGGGCGCCTGTATTCATGCCTTTTTCGCGCTTTTTCTCGCCGTCATTTTCATCGAATAATTCGGCTAGCTTGTCGGTCATCGCGCCGCCCAATTGCTCGGCGTCGACAATGGTGACCGCGCGGCGGTAATAGCGCGTCACATCATGGCCAATGCCAATAGCGATGAGCTCAACCGGCGATTGGGTTTCAATGTCTTCGATGACATTGCGTAAATGTTTTTCCAGATAATTGCCTGCGTTGACGCTCAAAGTAGAATCATCCACCGGCGCGCCATCTGAGATAACCATTAAAATGCGGCGTTGCTCGGGGCGCGCCAAGAGGCGGTTGTGGGCCCAGATGAGCGCTTCGCCATCAATGTTTTCTTTCAAAAGACCCTCGCGCATCATCAGCCCAAGGTTTTTGCGCGCGCGCCGCCATGGGGCATCGGCGCCTTTGTAAATAATATGGCGTAAATCGTTCAAGCGGCCGGGGTGACTTGGTTTGCCATTGCTCATCCAAACTTCGCGCGATTGGCCGCCTTTCCAGGCGCGGGTGGTAAAGCCCAAAATCTCGGTCTTCACATTGCAGCGCTCGAGCGTACGGGCCAGAATATCGGCGCACATGGCGGCCACGGTAATCGGGCGTCCACGCATCGAGCCAGAGTTATCTATGAGAAGGGTGACGACTGTATCGCGAAACTTCGTGTCGCTTTCCATCTTGAAAGACAGCGGCTGCATCGGGTCCATAATAATGCGCGAGAGACGCGCAGGGTCGAGGTAGCCTTCCTCTAGGTCAAATTCCCAAGTGCGATTTTGCTTGGCCTGCAAGCGGCGCTGCAGCCTATTGGCGAGGCGCCCGACCACGCCTTGCATTTGTTGCAATTGCTGGTCGAGATAAGCGCGCAAGCGGTCTAACTCTTCTTGGTCGCAGAGCTCTTCGGCTTCAATGGTCTCGTCGAACTTGCTGGTGTAAATATTATAGGCTGATTTTTCTGGGTTCAGATCGCCGTCTGGCGCATAAGGGTCCGCGGCTTCGCCGGCTTCCTCGCCTTCGCCATCGCCCTCAACTTCCTCGCCTTCCATCTGGACGGTTTGTTCGTCGCCTTCTTCCATGGCTTGATCGCCAACTTCCATATCGTCGGCTGACATGCCTTCTTGGCTCTCGGCTTGACCGCCTTCGCCGTCTTGTTCGCCGTCGTCACCGTCTTGGCCGTCGCCTTCTTCGCCGTCGCCTTCTTCGTTTTCGCCAGAGGCTTGCATCAGTTCTAGGTCAACCAAAATATCACGGGTTAATTCGCCAAAGGCGCGTTGGTCTTCGATAACCGCCTCTAGTCCGCCAATTTTATCGCCAACGCGCTCATCGACCCAATCACGCCAAGCCGACACCACACCCATAGCGGAAGGTGGTGGGGCAAGGCCCGTCAATTGTTCGCGCACCATAAAGCCCAGCGCTTCTTCTAAGGGCGCGGTTTCGCGTGTGGTTGCTTCTTGCAAGCCCAGTTTCTGGCAGCGCTGCTCGTGCATCGCACCGATGTTTTGCCCCACGCCGGCCATAGCCAACGAGCCGATAGATTCGCACCGCGCCGTTTCTGCCGCATCAAACACGGCCCTTGCATCGGTTTCGCTTGGCGCCATATCGAGCGAGAGGGCCGCATCATTATGCGCTAAGTGCAGCGCAAAACTATCGGATTGGCCACGCACATTTTGCACATCCCTCGGCTCTAGGTCGCGCGTAGGCTGAGGTAAGCGCGCTTTCAAACCCGCCAAGGCTGGTTTTTCCGAGCCGAAGCTGACCGATAGCTCAGCCTCTTCGGCCATCGAGCGCATGGTCTGCGTCAAAGCGCGTTTAAATTCCTCAACCGGTGATTTTTCGCTCATCGCGTTTTCCTAAGGCTGGCTTAATTGCCTGCCAGAACCGAAATGGCGTCTTGGGGCAATTCATCGCCAAAGCAACGCTGGTAAAATTCAGCTACGGTCGGGCGTTCTAACTCGTCGCATTTGTTCAAGAAAGTAAGCTGGAAGGCCAGCGCGATATCTTGACCCAAAATAGCGGCGTTCTCGGCCCAGGTAAGCACTGTACGTGGGCTCATGAGCGTGGAGATATCGCCGTTCACAAACGAGGAGCGGGTCAGGTCGGCGACGCGCACCATAGCGGCAATTTTCTCGCGGCCTTCTGCGCCCTCAAAGCCTGGGGCTTTGGCGTGCACAATATCGGTTTCGCGTTCATGCGGCAGATAGTTCAAGGTTGTGACAATGTTCCAACGGTCCATCTGGCCTTGGTTGATTTGTTGCGTGCCGTGATACAGACCCGACGTATCGCCAAGACCAATGGTATTGGTGGTGGCAAACAGGCGGAAATTTGGGTTCGGACGAATTACTTTGTTTTGGTCGAGCAGGGTCAATTTACCCGCCACTTCCAATACGCGCTGGATAACAAACATCACGTCGGGACGGCCCGCATCATATTCGTCGAATACCAGAGCAACAGGGTTTTGCAGCGCCCACGGCAGAATGCCTTGTTGAAACTCGGTCACTTGCTTGCCGTCTTTTAAAACAATCGCGTCTTTGCCGACAAGGTCAATGCGGCTAACGTGGCTATCCAAGTTAACCCGCACACATGGCCAGTTAAGGCGAGCGGCAACCTGTTCGATATGGGTCGATTTACCTGTGCCGTGGTACCCTTGCACCATGACGCGGCGATTATGGGTAAAGCCCGCCAGCAGTGCCAGGGTGGTCTGGCGGTCGAATAAATAATTCTCATCAATTTCTGGCACATGCTCGCTGCGCTCTTTAAAGGCGGGGACTTGCATATCCAGATCAATGCCAAACACGTCGCGCGCGTTAACTGTGGTATCTGGCGCGTCGGGCATAGACGCGTTAGGAGCGATGTTATCTTGTGCCGAATTACTCATGGAAATCTCCGAAAATTCTTAATTTTTAACGATGTTAGATTAGGGGTTCAGATGGCGCTGACTAGCAAAAGCCGGAAGCTTTTAAATAGTCATGCGCTTGAATGACGCTTTGCAACTGCTCTTCATGGGTGCGTTTGCCGCCATTGGCGTCTGGGTGATATTGTTTCACAAGCGCTTTATAGCGTTTGCGCACATCTTCTGGCTTGGCGCTAGTAGGCAGCTCCAAAACAGAGAGCGCGCGCTCTTGGCCTGAGGTGACTTTCGAGGCGCGTTTCTTTTCTTTGGCGCCATTGCCTTCATGCGACATAAGCTCCAAGGGGTCGTGGAATTGCCAATCTTCGGCTTTGGTGCCCCGCGCGCGCCTTGTGCCCATCGACCAAGTGGGGCGATGGCCCGTTCTGGCGGCGCGGCGGAAACTTTCTGAATCTTCTTCCGTCATGCCTTCGAAATAGTTAAAGCTGCGGTTATATTGCTTCACATGGGCAAAGCAAAAATTACGATGTTTGGCTTCGCCGTCGCTTTCGCGGGCGCCAACGGGGGCAGGGTAGCCCGCATCTTCTTTGCAATCTGGCCAGTCGCAAGCCACTTTTTTGGAAACTTGCACACGCTTGTCATTCTTGCGCGAAGCGCGGATACTATCAAAATATTTCGAGTTCAAGTTCATGAACGCTCCAACTGTGGTTTGTTACGGCGCCCAGACTATAGCAAAAAACTTTGCGAATCTCGCCCCGTTTGTGAAAACGCGATATAAAGTGTTACGACGACATATATGCCGACTTTCAAGAAAGCCAAACAACACCCCTTCGTTCGCCCCCATATTTAGAGACCTGACGATGATACGCAAGACCATAGAAGAAAAATTAACCAATGCCTATGCCCCAGACCATTTAGAGGTCATCGACGAGTCGCATTTACATGCCGGCCACGCGGGTGTCGAGCCGACCGCAGACGGGCAATCGGGCGAGACGCATTTTCGGGTTCGCATGGTCGCCGCCAATTTTGAGGGGGTCTCGCGCCTGCAACGCCAACGCGGGGTTATGGATGTTTTAAAAACAGAGCTGGAAGGGGGCGTTCATGCGCTGGCTTTGAAGCTAAAATCACCCATGGAAGCGGCCCGCGACCGCCAAGACGACTAATCGGCTTTAGTGATGCGAACTTGCAAAATTCTATTTTGCTGACGGCTGATAATGCGGAACCTTGCGCCGTGAAACTCAAACACTTGGCCAATTTCAGGAATAACCCGAGCTTCGTGGATAATCAGGCCGGCGACCGAGCTGGCCTCGCTATCTGGCAGGCTCCAGCCCATTTCGCGGTTTAAATCGCGGATCGACAGCGCGCCAGCCACTTCTAGAGTGCCGTCGGGCTTGCGCCGCAACATTGTGTCGGGGCGGTCATGTTCATCGTCGATGGAGCCAACAATTTCCTCGAGAATATCTTCCATGGTCACAATGCCCATAATCGCGCCATATTCATCCACCACGAGAGCGAAATGCGCTTTGCGTGTGCGGAAAGCATTTAATTGTTCGCTCAACGAGGTGGTTTCGGGCACAAACCAAGGCGCGATGGCAATATTGGCAATGTCGATGCCAGCCGCGCCCACCGGATTGGTGGCCAGGGCGCGCAGCAAATCTTTGGCATGCAAGACACCAATAATATTTTCTGGGTCGTCGCGCCACAGTGGAATGCGCGTATAGGGACTGGCGAGGACTTGTTTTACAATCTCATCGCTCGGCTGACTGACATCTATGGTTTCCATCGCGTTGCGGTGGATCATAATTTCTTCGACTTGCGTATCGACCAGATCCAGAATACCGCCCAGCATATCTCGGTCGCCTTTATGCACGGCCCCTTCTTGGTGGTGCAAATCAATGGCGCCCCGAATTTCGGCATGCGCTGGCACAAGGCTAAGGCTGGCACTTTTGGCAAGCCCTGTGATGCGCAAAATGGTTCTCGAGATAAACGCTAAAGCAATGGTGATGGGAGCCAGAACAAATACCAGAACCCGCAGAGGGCCAGCAGCGCGCAAAGCCGTCGCATCGGGCGCCAATATGGCATAGGTCTTGGGTAGAACTTCGGCGAAAATAACCACCAAAGCGGTCATCATGAGGGTCGCATAGACCACGCCGGTCTCGCCAAACATCTCTAGGAACACCCGCGTCGCCAGCGCCGAGGCCATAATGTTAACCAAATTATTGCCAAGCAGAATGGCGCCGAGAAGGCGTTCTTTTTGCTCCAGCAAAACGATAACCCAACGGGCGCGGCGTTTGCCTTCTTGTTGTAAGTGCAACATGCGCGCTTTGCTGGTGGCCGTCAGCGCCGTTTCCGAGCCTGACAGAAAAGCCGACAGCACGAGAAGAAAGAAAATCAGCCCAGCGGTCCAAATTAGTCCGGCGGTAAAACCATCCATTAGGGGCGCGCTCCTTGCGCTATCAAGAAGGGATGCAAGGCCTCAGCGCTCACATCCTCAGCGATATAAGTGTCGCCTAGCGCACGCGCTAGAATGAAACGCATTTTACCCGCTTTAACTTTTTTATCTTGCCCCATAGCGTCTATCAATGCGTTCACATCAAAGGCGCCATTGCCGACTTGGGCCATGCTGGCTGGCAATCCGCAGGCTGCTAAATGCGCGCGCAAACGCTCGGCATCTTGGCCGTCACAATCGCCGCGATGAGCCGAGAAAGCAAAGGCTAAAACCATGCCATAGGCCACGGCTTCCCCGTGCAGCAAAGCCTCGCCATAGCCCGTTATTTTTTCAAACGCATGGCCGAACGTATGGCCGAGATTTAGCAAAGCTCGTTCGCCCGCTTCGCGCTCATCGCGCGCCACAATGGCGGCCTTTGCGCGGCAGCTTTGTGCCACTGCGTGGGCCACACTTTGGGTTTCCAGCGCCAAAACCTTTTCGCCATTGACTTCCAACCAGTCGAAAAATTTAATATCGCCAAGGGCACCATATTTAACAATTTCGGCATAGCCCGCGCGCAGCTCGCGCTGCGGGAGGGTTTTTAAAACATCCATATCGGCCAGCACTAAGTCGGGCTGATGAAAGGCACCAATGAGGTTTTTGCCCAGCGTCGAATTAACCGCTGTCTTGCCGCCAATGGAGCTGTCGACTTGCGCCAATAGCGTGGTGGGAATTTGAATGAAGCGCGTGCCACGGCGCAAAATAGAGGCGGCAAATCCAGTCAGATCCCCAATCACACCGCCGCCTAAAGCGATGATGCAATCTTCGCGCTCTATTTTTTGGCTCAATAGCCAGTCGCATAATTGCTCGAGCTGCGAGATGTTTTTCGACGCTTCGCCGGCCGGCACAAGATAGCTGGCATGCTCAATGGCCGCGCCATCCAAGGCGGTTTTCAGGGTGTCCAAATGCGCTTTCGCGACATTCGTATCGGTTACGATAACTGTTTTGGGGCGCGGCAAAAGCGGCGCAATATAAACGCCCGCTTGGCTCAAGAGGTCGGCGCCAATAACAATGTCATAGCTGCGCGTACCCAGCGCCACGCGCACGGTTTCTGGCTCTTGCGAAGCTCGCTTTTGGGTCGAGGGTGTTTTTGGTGTCTCGGTCATGATTTTGGCTTTAGAGAAAGGAAGGGCATTTGTCCAGCACCCTCACGCGTCTTTGGGGGTGGTGAGGCGGGTTTGGAGGGCTTTTACCAAACGCGCCACGGCGTCTTCATGCGTGCCGCCGCCGACATCTACCTTTAAATCGGCCTTGGCATACAGCGGCGCGCGGGCCTCTTGCAGCTCGCTTAATTTGGCGCGCACGTTTTGTCCGGCCAGCAAGGGGCGCTTGCCTGGCTTTTTTTGTACGCGGCGAACCAATTCGTCGAGCGGCACATCCAGCCATATGGAATGCGCTTGGGCGAGAATTTGTTCGCGGGTCTCGTCATTGACAAAAGCGCCGCCCCCTAAGGCCAACACTTGTGGCCCCTCGGTTAACAAACGTAGGATGACGCGGCGCTCGCCTTCGCGAAAGGCGGTCTCGCCATGGTTTTCAAAAATCTCAGGGATGCTCATTTGAGCGGCTTTTTCAATTTCAGTATCGGCATCTCGAAACTTTAGCCCCAAGGCCTCGCCAAGGCGCACCCCAAGGCTAGACTTGCCAGCCCCCATCATGCCCAGCAGCACAATTGGTTTGTCAATTTGAATCACCGGCCCGTCGGCCATCAGGGTCTCCATCGAAGCCCATGCCTATGAGTAGACATGTGTTGTGAGACTAAGCGCATTCACCAAAGGCGTCTAGGGTTTCGCGAAAATCTGCCCCGATTGTGCCTTATTGCTGATATACTCCTCAAGAATCGAAATGAAGGAGTTCCAGCGTGGCATCGAAACAAACAGTGATTATTATTTTAAGTCTAGCTGTGCTGGTTGGCGGCGTATTGTTTTTATCGCGCGCGGTGGAGCCGCCGCGCGAAACCGCTGTGGATGTGCTCGACAATGATCGGTTCAATCAATAAGGCACTTGGCAATAAGGCACACGGCAATAAAGCATCGCGCAATAAAGCATTAGGATAATTTAGGTCGAATGGCTTTTGGTAAATTAGTTCAAGCCGGTTTGATGACCGGGCTTTTGGTGTCGAGTGCCGCGCACGCGCAGACGGCTTTGCGCGCGCCGCTCAATATTGTGCCACCGATAATGCAATCGGCCATTGGCACCCCAAACGCCAGAGACCGAAAAGGCGAGAAATTAGCTCCGCGAACCACGGCTCGGCAAATGAAACGGTCTGTAAGAGCGGTGGCGGCAGCGCCAGGTTCAGCTTCGGACATTGTGCAAGTGGGTCAATTGGGCGCGCTGCAAGATGCGCCGGTCGGATTGGAAGTTGGCTTTGGGCGAGGACAAGGCGCTGACCAAGGCGCAGAGCAAGGGTTATGGCGCGGCGCTCGGTTGGCTTTCGTTGCCGATCAAATGGCGCGCTTGCCGACACGTTTTACCACATCGGTTTTGCGTGATGCAGAATTAACCTTGCACCGCTCCACCGCGGCAGCGCCCGTGGGCACCGTCGATGGCATTAGTTGGTTTGGCGCTCGGCTTAATCGGTTTTTGGCCCTTGGCGACACGCAAGCCGTTTTGGCCTTAGAGGCGTTGACGGGGGCGGCGGCATCGGACGCCTATGCGGCGCGGGCCACTGTACTGGCGCATTTGGGAGCTAATAATCCCGCCGCGGCTTGTGAGGTAACGAGACCGCAGCGCTCGACTTTGGGGCGGCGCGATACTTTGCGGTTTTTCTTGCAGCTTGGGATTTATTGCCAATTGCGCGACAAAGAATATGAAAAAGCCGGCCTGATGATGGACCTTAATCAGAAAACAATGAGCACCGATAAGTTGTTCCGCGACATGGCATTTTTAATGGCCGCGCAAGTGCCTTTGACTTTTGGCACTAGCGAGCAGGCGGCTGCCGCGAAGAAAGCTAAACAAGACCCCCCTCTGGTTTTGCCAAGCGAGTTGACCCCGTTACAAATTGCGTTGCTGCAATTGGTGGGCGAGCCTTTGCCAGAAGCTCTGCCGTCGGTGCCGCCCTATTATGGTGGCGCTTTGGTTCGCGATTATAGCCAAACCGCAAGAGTGCAATTATTGGTGGCCCATGCGGCGGTATTGGCGGGGCATATGCCGGCAGAGCAATTCTCGCAAGTCACACAATTAGCGGACCTCACCAACTTCGCGCCGTTAGCGCCAGTCGAAACCGCGATTTCCGATGTAACGACAATCGAAGAAGGCGCGCAGAGCCTTGAAAGCGAGGCTGAGCTAGTTGAGCCAGTTGAGCCGGATGCCGAGGCCGTGCCAGCCCCTGTTTATTTGGCCCAATTATTATTGCGGATAGATGCCACTCCGCCGCAACATCAGGCGCGCACCATTGCGCAGGCTTTGCGCCAGGCTTCAGCACGCGGCCTCTGGCGCGATTTGGTGCTCATGCTGGACGATCGATTGCGCGACCTCAGCCTTCCACCAATGGATGCAGAGGCCCCGCCAATGGATGCAGAGGCCCCGCCAATGAATGCAGAGGCCCCGCCGCTCGCGGATAGAGATATTGCCGTTTTGCTGCCCGCTTTGCGCTATGTCGCACAGTTTGAGAAGGCCGAGGAATTGGCTGGCGAGCAAGTAGTCGGGCCGGTAACAACGCGTGTTTTATCTTTCCAACGCCCAACTGCCGCCGCCCTTTTGAGAGCGGAAGAGGCGCGCGCGAAACGGGCACGGAAGATGGAAGCTTTGCTAGGCGTGCCAGAGGGTGACCCCGTCCTTTCAACTTCTGGGGGGCTCGATGCGGCACTTGAGGTTACACCCGAGACGGCAGCCGATGCGGCGTCTGCAGAGGCGCTGCCAGGCGAGCCGGATGAGGCTTCCGTCGAACAATTATTGGCCAGCATGCAGCCGTTGGACATCCCGATAGGGACGGACGCTCAGCTTTCCGACAGTTTGTCCTCAGGCCTAGAAATAGAGATAACCTCTGAGCTTTTATCCGAGCCTCCCTTGCCGCCCATTTTGGATTGGCAGGCGTTCGAAATGCAATGGGCCAGTGCCGACGTTGCGCTTCGTGCGTTCTTGCGTCGCGAGTTAGCCATTTATTATGGCTTGGGTGCGGAACTGCCCGCGACTTTGCTCGATATTTTGGCTTTGCCGGCGTTGGACAGCGAACAGCTTCGGTTAAAAAAATTGGCGGACAATAAATGGGTTGGTGATTTTCTACTCGCGGTGGTGGCCAATTATGGCGAGGTGGAGCCAAGGGATTTGCAAACGCAAGAAGTCGTTTTGCTGTTGCAAGGCTTTCGCCATATAGGCCTATCGGCGGTTGCAGATGATTTGGCCAGCGAGTTATTCACGCGTGCCTCGGCTCGCCTCAGTGTGATGTCGCCGCAAGCCTTTGGCACCCAAGCGCCCCGACCGGTTTTATTTGCCCCCGAAGAGGCGGTGCCTGCGCCTGCCTTCGAATGAAGAATGCCATCTGCCAGTTTCTGGAGATGATGCGCGCCGAGCGCGGCGCCAGTCACCATACTTGTGACGCTTATGAACGAGACCTGAAAAGTCTGGCGACATTTTTGAGCCCGCGCAAAACAGATTTGCAAGAGGCGACAGAAGATGAGTTGAGCCAATATATGACATGGATGAACCAGCAGGGCATGGCTTCTTCTACGGTGGCGCGGCACTTATCTAGTTTGCGTCATTTTTACAAATTTCTAATGCTAGAAGATGTGCGGGCTGACAACCCGACCGATGGTTTGCGGCGCCCGACCCCTCAAAGGCCGTTGCCCAAATTATTATCTTTGGAAGAAACCGAAGCCTTAATAAAGGCGGCGCATCAAATGCCGCAAGCCACGCAAGGACAAAAAGCCAAACGGTCGCGCGCTATTTGTCTCATTGAGGTTTTATATGCCACTGGTTTACGGGTCAGCGAATTAGTTAGCTTGCCACATGCCGCCATGGATGGCCCCTTGCTGATTGTGCGCGGCAAAGGCGGGCGGGACCGCATGGTGCCCCTGTCGGAGCCCGCGCGTTTGGCAGTTGACGATTGGCAAGCGCATCAAAATGCGATGGAAAAAACCTCGAAATATCTATTTCCCGCCCCTGGCCAATCCGGGCATCTGACGCGGCAAAGGTTTACCCAAATCCTCCATGCCCTCGCAGGCCCAGCCGGGCTGGATAGAAAACGCGTGAGCCCACATGTGTTGCGCCATGCGTTTGCCACACATTTGGTGGAACGCGGCGCCGATTTGCGCGCCGTGCAACAAATGCTAGGCCATGCCGATATTTCGACGACGCAGATTTATGCGCATGTATTAAGTGAGCGGAAAAGGCAGCTTGTCGCCAAAGCGCATCCTTTGGCCAAAATCGAGAGCTTGCCAAACACCTTGGAAACGGAATAATTTACCTCTCAAAGGGGATCCCAAATGGCCCAGACCTATTTAGAATTCGAAAAACCAATTGCCGCCCTAGAAGGGCAAATTCGAGAGCTGCGCGATGTTGGCCGTGGCACCGGGAATAATGATGGCATTGATTTGGTAGCTGAGATCAATCGCCTTGAAGGAAAAGTGCATGAGCAGATTATCAAGCTCTATAAAGATCTCGACCCATGGCAGAAAACTCAAGTGGCGCGTCACCCCGCGCGGCCTCATTGTAAAGATTATATCGCGGAGCTAGTGGAAGACTTTGTGCCGCTGGCGGGCGATCGATTGTATTCGGAAGATCATGCCGTTATCGCCGGATTGGGCCGTTGGCAAGGCCAGCGCGTGGCAATTTTGGGCCATGAAAAAGGCTCCACGACAGACGCTCGCCTCAAGCATAATTTTGGCATGGCGCGCCCCGAGGGTTACCGCAAAGCTATTCGTGTAATGGATTTGGCCGAGCGCTTTGACCTGCCGGTTGTCACCCTTGTTGATACGGCAGGGGCTTATCCTGGCATTGGTGCGGAAGAGCGCGGCCAATCAGAAGCGATTGCGCGCTGCACCGATAAATGCCTGCAATTGGGTGTGCCTTTTGTGTCGCTGATTATTGGCGAAGGCGGCTCAGGTGGTGCTTTGGCTTTGGCTACGGGAAATCGCATTTTAATGCTCGAGCATTCGATTTATACCGTCGCTTCGCCAGAGGCGTGTGCGTCTATTTTATGGCGGTCTTCGGCGCAGGCCAATTTGGCGGCGGATGCCTTGAAAGTGACGGCGCAAAACCTCAAAGGGCTTGGTGTCATTGACCGTATTTTACCCGAACCTGTGGGCGGTGCGCATCGAGACCGCAAGAAAACCATGCGCGATGTCGGCATGGCTGTATCCGAAGAATTGGCGCAAATGGCGGGACAATCGTCCAAACAATTGCGGGACGCGCGGCGTCAGAAATTCCTCGATATGGGTCGCACGGGAATTATCTAAAGTTTTTTCAAAAAGCTTTGCACTTCAGCAGTGAATTTTTCGCTGTCTTCCAGCGCCGCGAAATGACCGATTTCATCATAGCTTGTCCAGTGGATGATATTAAAGCTGTTCTCCATCAGGGAGCGCGGCGGGAACGTGATATAGGGCTCGGCAAATTCGCCGATGCCACACGGCACCTCAATTTTGTCTCCCGGCGCGATATGCGGCATCTCCTCGAAATAGCCACGATAGAACCACACGGATGTCGCGAAACTATCGGTCATCAGATAAATCATAATATTCGAGAGCAATTGGTGCTTTGTATAGCGCTTGGAGAGGTCGCGGCCCGTGGGCGTAAAAATATCGCTCCAGCCGTGAAACTTCTCAATTATCCATGCCGCGACGCCGAGCGGGCTATCGCTCATCGCCAAGGCTAAGGACTGAGGCTTGGTGCCTTGCAATTGTAAGTAAGCGCCCTCGGCTTGCATTTTGGCGGCAAAACCCTCGGCCCAGGCTTGCTCTTCGGGGGTGCTGGGCGCCTGGCCGCTTTGCAGGCCATACATGTTGATGTGAATGGCGCTGCAACCACCACCTTTTTCGGTGCCATGGTTGAGGCCGAGAAGGGCCGTGACCACCGAACCCCAGTCGCCGCCTTGGGCGACATAGGTTTCAAAACCCAATACCTCGACCATTAATTTGTTCCACATCGCCGCCGTGGTGACTTGTCCAATGGGGCGTTTGGGGGCGTCTGAAAATCCGTAGCCCGGCAGGCTGGGGCAAATGACGGTGACGCCGTCTTGCGCCTCGCCGCCATAGTTTTCCGGATGCGCCAATCGGTCGATGACATCGTGAAACTCATATACCGAGCCGGGCCAACCATGCGTCATCAAAACCGCTTTGGGATTATGGCCCGAGCCGACTTCGTGGATGAAATGGATGTTGAGCCCATCGACGTCTGCTGTGAAATGCGAGAAGCGGTTCAGCTCATCCAGCGTGTCTTGCCATTTGTAATCGTTCAGCCAATAGGCGCATAGCTCGCGCATATAGTCGACATCGCTGCCGTAAGCCCAAATATCTTCATCCGGCCCAATTTCCATTTGCGGCGGAAAAACCGCCTGCTCAAGGCGTTGGCGAATAAACGCCAAACGGTTTTCATCGGATGGCAGGGTAAAGGGCTGAACGCTCATATGGATCTCCATAGCGAGAGGTGAATTTCATGCGATCTAGTGAAAGTCAGTGGCCGGCAAAAGGCAAGCTTAATTGAGCGCGCAAATAGCTTCCCCTTTTTAATGATTTTCCATCCAACTGCGGTTAATCTTGCATCGAACAATAAAAAGAGGCCCCCAATGGATGACACCAACTTTGCCGATAGGCTGACCGCGCAGACCCGTGAAAAAGGCAACCCGCTTTGCTTGGGGCTCGACCCGCATCTTACTTTGCTACCTCAATTTGTGCGGGAGAAAACCGATACAGTGGAATCTATCGGACAATTTTTAATTTCCTATATCGATTTAATTGCCAAGAAAATACCTGCCGTGAAGCCCCAAGCCGCCTTTTTTGAGCAGCTCGGGCCTAAAGGCATGCAGCTATTATTTGACGTTTCTGAGTATGCGCGCCAACAAGGCTTGTTGGTTGTTCTGGACGCCAAAAGAGGTGATATCGGTTCCACGGCACAGGCCTATGCTCAAGCGTATTTGTCGCGAGACGCCCCCTTTGATGCCATCACCATCAACCCCTATTTGGGCATGGACAGTCTTTCTCCCTTCCTTGAGGCCTGCCAAGCAAACGGCAAAGGTGTTTTTGTTTTGGTGAAAACCAGCAACCCTGGCGCCAAAGACTTTCAAGACCTGGCACTCAAAAAAGACGTGGCTTTATACGAAGAGATTGCTACCCGCCTGCAAGGCCAATGTGAAGCCTTGGTCGGCAAATCTGGTTGGTCCTCGCTCGGTGTTGTCGTTGGCGCTACCTATCCTAAGGAAGCTGTGAGGATTAGACAAATACTCCCACAGGCGTTGTTTTTGGTTCCGGGTTTTGGCGCGCAAGGGGCGTCTGCGCAACAGGCGCTGAGCGCTTTCGAGGTAACAAGCGAGACCTATACGGGCGGCGTTATCAGCTCCTCAAGAGCGATTATGTTTCCGACGTCGCCAGAGTGTAATTCTTTTTCTGAATGGGAGACCGGCGTAGAAGCAAACTTGGATAAAGCTATCCAAGCGCTACTTACTGCACCGCACCGTGGCAATGTTTGAACTTTTTGCCTGAACCACACGGGCAGGCTTGGTTGCGCCCCACTTTATTGAAATCGACACCCGCGGCTTTCGCCTGTGGGCCTGTTGCAACATCGTTGCCGATAGCGTTCGGGGTTTGGCGCGCTAATTCAGGTGTCTCTAGAACGGGAGGTGGTGTTTCTAATTGCACGTGGCTTAGAAAGCGCACCACGTCGCGGCGCAGGCCAGCCAGCAAATCAGAGAAAAGCGTAAAGGCTTCAAGCTTAAACTCAGATAGCGGATCGCGTTGGCCAAAGCCGCGTAAGCCGACGATCTGGCGCAAATGTTCCAAGGTGATGAGATGCTCGCGCCAATGTTGGTCTAGCGTTTGTAAGACAATCGATTTTTCGACTTGGCGCATAATATCGGGGCCGAAATCAATGGCCTTAGCCGCCACATGGCGTTCGGTTGCATCGACCAAGCGCGCGGTCATTTCTTCGTCGGCAATGCCTTCTTCGTCGGCCCATTGTTGCAAGGGAAGCTCAAGACCAAATATCTCGCGCACCGCTTCGTCTAACCCAGCAATGTCCCATTGCTCGGCATAGGCTTTGGCAGGGATATGGGCTTCGACTAAGTCATCGATGAGCTGATGGCGCATGTCGCGAATCTCATCGTCGACGGTTTCAGCTTGCATGAAGTCGACGCGTTGTTCGAACACTACTTTGCGTTGATCGTTCATGACGTCGTCATATTTCAAAATGTTTTTGCGAATGTCGAAATTGCGCGCCTCGACTTTTTGTTGCGCGCGCTCTAGCGCCTTATTGATCCAAGGATGCACAATCGCTTCGCCGTCTTTCAGGCCCAAGCGTTGCAGCATACCGTCCATACGGTCGGTGCCGAAAATCCGCATGAGGTCATCGTCGAGGCTGAGGAAAAAGCACGAACGACCCGGGTCCCCTTGGCGGCCCGAACGACCGCGAAGCTGGTTATCAATGCGCCGACTTTCGTGGCGCTCGGTGCCGATAACACAAAGGCCGCCGGCTGCAATCGCATCGGCTTTCAGGCTGTTAATTTCGGCTTCAATGGCGGCTTGCTTTTTGTCGCGTGCATCGCCTTCCAGCCCTTCGAGTTCAATCGCTAGGCGCATTTCGACATTGCCGCCGAGCTGAATATCCGTGCCGCGACCGGCCATATTGGTGGCAATGGTTACGGCGCCCGGCACGCCTGCCAAAGAAATAATTTGCGCCTCTTGTTCGTGATAGCGCGCGTTCAAGACATTGTGTTTTATCTTGCGTTTTTTAAGGGCGGCGGAGAGGTCTTCTGATTTATCAATCGAGGTGGTGCCAACCAAAACTGGCTGGCCGATTTTTTGGCATTCCATCACGAGGTCGGCAACGGCGGTGAATTTTTCTTCGGCCGTGCGATAAATCGCATCGTCTTCGTCGAGGCGCGCAATCGGCGTGTTAGTTGGCACTTCGATGACATCGAGGCCATAAATATCCATAAATTCATCGGCTTCGGTCAGGGCCGTGCCAGTCATGCCGGAGAGCGTTTCATAGAGGCGGAAGAAGTTTTGAAATGTAATCGAAGCCAGAGTTTGGTTTTCTGGCTGAATGGCCACATGTTCTTTGGCTTCCAAGGCTTGGTGCAGGCCGTCTGAGAAACGACGCCCTTCCATCATCCGTCCGGTAAATTCGTCGATGATGATAACTTGGCCAGCTTCGCCCGTGCCCCGTACGATATAGTCGCGGTCTTTTTGAAACAGCACATGCGCTTTCAAGGCATTGGTAACGTGATGCACCAGCGTGGCATTGTTCAAATCATAAATCGAGCTGTCTTCTTCTAGCAGGCCCGCTTGGCGCAGCAGCTCTTCCATATGTTCGTTGCCTGCCTCGCTCAAGTTCACTTGGCGCGATTTTTCGTCTAGCTCATAATCTTCCGGCGTCAGTTTTGGCGCGAAAGCGTCAATGCTCACATAAAGCTCAGACTTGTCTTCTAGCGGGCCTGAGATAATCAGCGGTGTGCGCGCTTCGTCAATGAGAATGCTATCGACCTCATCGACGATGGCGAAGCCATGGCCGCGTTGGGACATTTCTTCGAGTGAATATTTCATATTGTCGCGCAAGTAATCGAAGCCCAGCTCATTATTGGTCGCATAGGTAATGTCAGCGGCATAGGCGTGCTTGCGCTCGTCGTCTTCCATCTCATGGGTGATGCAGCTTACCCGCAGTCCCATGGCTTCATGGACTTGGCGCATCCAATTGGCATCGCGCTGAGCCAGATAATCGTTGACGGTAACCACATGCACGGGCTTGCCGGTTAGGGCGTTGAGGTAACATGGCAGGGTGGCGACCAGGGTTTTACCTTCGCCGGTTTTCATTTCAGAAATTTTGCCATCGTGCAAAGCCATGCCGCCGACCAGCTGCATGTCATAATGGCGCTGGCCGAGGGTGCGCCGCGCCGCTTCGCGAACCGCGGCGAAAGCTTCTTCCAGCAGGTCGTCGAGGGTTTCGCCTTGGGTGAGGCGGGCTTTAAATTCATCTGTTTTGGCTTTTAGGGCTGCGTCATCAAGAGCCTGAAATTCAGGCTCTAGAGCATTGATAGCTTCGAGGCGAGCGATGTAGCCACGAAGTTTGCGCTCATTATGTGAACCGAAGAAACGTTTCGCCAGCGAAGAAATACCGAGCATGCAAAAACCCCTAAAAATTATGGCTTCAAGAGAAAGCCTCTAGCTGATGTAGGGAACCCAATGCTAAGTGTCAATTGGCGTTGGCATATTTAAGCGCCTTCATGAAACGGCTTAGGGGCCGCAAAAGCACTTGTTTCTTGCCCGCGCGCCAGCCAATATGGCCCTAGCTTAATTAGGAAACCCGAACTTATGTTGTCCAATTTTTATCTACGACCTGTATTTTGTATTGTTTTTGCCAGCCTGCTTTGGCTAACCCCAAACGCTCATGCGCAAGGCCTTCCCAATGGAACCGTTGCGACCATTAATGGTATTTCGATCACCTATGAAGACTTGGCGATGGCCGAGGGAGAGCTGATCAATGTCATTGGTCAAATGAATGAGCAGCAGCGTTTTGAAGCTCTGCTCGGTTATGTCATGGACCGCGTTTTAGCCTCCGAGGCAGCCAAGAAAGCGGGCGTGGAGAAAGACCCAAGCTTTTTGCAACGCAATGCTTTTACCAAGCGCAAAGATTTGCATGATATTTTCATCAGTCAAAAACTAGTCGAAAAAATTACCGATGCAAAAGTAGAGGCCTATTACAAAAAGAACATCGTCAATGGAACGCGCCAACAAGAGATCCGCGCGCGCCATATTTTGCTCGATAGCAAAGAGATGGCCGATGCGGTTTTGGCCTCGCTTAAAGGCGGCGCTGATTTTAGCCAATTGGCCAAAGAGCGCTCGAAAGGCCCAAGCGGGGCTAGCGGCGGCGACCTTGGTTATTTTGGTCGCGATTCTATGGTGGCGGAATTTTCGGAAGCCGCTTTTAAGCTTGAAAAAGGCGGCATCTCTCAGCCGGTTAAAACGCAATTCGGCTGGCATATTATCAAGTTAGAAGACAAGCGCGCCAAGCCAACGCCTGAGTTGGAGCAAGTGCGGGGGCAGATTTACCAGCTACTGATTGGGGAAGCGCGGCGTAAAATTTATGAAGAAATGCGCGAAAACGCAGACGTGAAATTTAGCAATATCGCGCCAGTGTCTGAATAATCTGAATAGTTTGAAAGTTTGAGGAATGAAAATGACCTCTAAGAAAACCAGCACCAAAATGCCAATATCGCCATTTGCGCCCAAGACGTTTGCCAACTTAAAAGCCCTTGCGGGCATTGAGTTGCAAGCCATGGCCAGTGGCTCGCGCTATGTCGGGCGCGATGATTTGGTCTTGGTACGGTTTTCCAAAACCACGCAAGTGGCGGGCGTTTTTACAAGCTCCAAAATACCCTCGGCGGCGGTAGACTTATCGCGGGCGCATTTGGCGGGCGGCAAAGCCCGTGCCTTGGTGGTCAATGCGGGCAATGCCAATGCCTTCACCGGTAAAGCCGGGGCAAAAGCCGCGTTAGATACGGCCAAGGGCGCGGCCAAATTATTGCATTGCAAACCCGAAGATGTGTTCATCGCCTCTACGGGAGTGATCGGCGAAGACCTAGACCCGGCGCCTCTGCTGGCAGCTTTGAACACGCAAGCGGCTGGGGCGAAAGCCAGCCCGAGCGATTGGTTAGCTGCCGCGCGCGCCATAATGACCACGGATACTTTTCCTAAACTGGCCAGCCGCACGGTTAAGTTTGGCAAGCATCAGGTTACCCTCAACGCCATCGCCAAGGGATCTGGCATGATTGCGCCGGATATGGCGACATTACTGGCCTTTGTGTTTACCGATGCGAACTTGCCTGCGCGGCTGCTGCAAAAATTATTGTCGGAGGCCAATGGTAAGAGCCTGAACTGCGTTACCGTCGATGGCGATACGTCGACCTCGGACACTTGTTTGATGTTTGCCAGTGGCGATAAAAAATTAGCTGGCGCGCCTTTACGCTCGCTCGAAGACAAACGCCTTGCGCCCTTGCGCGCGGGGCTGAATGAGGTAATGCAAGATCTGGCGGTGCAAGTGGCTAGCGATGGCGAAGGTGTTAGCAAATTAATGACCATTGATGTGGCCGGCGCGGCGACCGATGCGGCGGCGCGCCAAATTGGTTTGGCTATTGGCAATTCACCTTTGGTGAAAACCGCCGTGGCCGGCGAAGATGCCAATTGGGGGCGCATTGTTATGGCCATCGGCAAGTCTGGCGAAGCGGCGGAACGCGACCGCTTATCGATTGATATCGGCGGCGTGCAAGTGGCCCGAAAGGGGCGCGCGGTGGCCGGCTATGATGAGCGCCCCGTTGCCAAACATATGCGCGGCCGACAAGTACATATTAGCGTCAATGTAGGGGTGCAGACCAAAGACAAAAAGAAAGCCAAGGGCACGGCGCGCATTTGGGCCAGCGATTTAACGCATGGCTATATCGACATTAACGCCGATTATCGCAGCTGATATGTTGTTGGTGGTTGCCTGTGCCTTGGTAGATAAAGATGGCCGCGTGATGGTAGCCCAACGCCCTAAGGGTAAGTCTATGGCCGGCCTGTGGGAGTTTCCTGGTGGCAAAATAGAGACTGGCGAAACGCCAGAAGCGGCGCTTATTCGCGAGCTGAAAGAAGAATTATCCATCGATGTGACGGCCGCCTGTTTGGCGCCTTTGAGTTTTGCCAGCCATGCCTATGACGATTTTCATTTGCTGATGCCGCTTTATGTGTGTCGCAAATGGGAAGGCCAAATTATGCCGCGCGAAGGCCAAAACGTGACGTGGAAAAAACCACGCGAGCTATTCGACATGGCCATGCCTCCGGCGGATGTGCCTCTTATTGCGGCGCTTCGAGACAATATTTAGAAGCCAAAATTTAGAAGCTAATATTTAGAAGCCAAAATTAACGCGGCGTCTCGATTTTACTCGCGCTTTTACTCGCGCTTTTACTGGCGCTTTTGCCGGTAATTGGACTTTCGTCGAAGCGCGTGATGGGCTCTCCAGGTTCATGTTTGCGGGCATCGCTGGAGTGCGGCGAAAACCCTGCCAGATAACAAATCTCAAACTCAGCCACCGCTTTGCCATCTTCTTCGGTGGCAGCGCTAAAGCGGGCCAATGCGTCTTGCAATATATCGCGGCGCAAGGCGGTTTTGCTGCGGGTGGTTAAAATATTGCTCTCGCCCATGCCGCGTAAATCGCGCAATACAGAAAGTGGTTGCGAATAGCGCACGCGCACCACATCGCTATCTGCCACGGGCAAATGAAAGCCCGCGCGTTGCATCAATCCTGCCAAATCCCGCAAATCTGCGAACGGATGAATGTGAGGACGCACGCCACCTAGAATTTTACTTTGGCTCTCCAGAAACGCGGTTTGCAGGGCGCGCAAGTTTTCATTGCCTGGCAGAGCCGCCAGAAAAACGCCATCAGGTTTTAGCGCCCGACAAATTTGCACGAAGGCTCCGGGTAAATCATTCACGTGGTGCAGTCCCCAAAACGAGACAATGAGGTCTAGGCTTTGCGGCTTGAGGGGCAGGCGTTCTTCGTCCAATACAATGCCACCCTCAGGCAACATGGCGGAGGTAATATCGGTCTCTATCCAATTTTTAATTTTCGCCAAAGGTGGCTCGCCAATCATGGCATTGGCTTTTAGCTTAGCCCCCAAGTAGCCGTTCGACGCGCCAAGACAGAGGGCGGTTTCGAAGCTGCGGTTTTGCACTTGGATGCGATCGAGCATGTCATCTGCTGCGCGCTGCAATAGAAAATCAAACTCGTGGAGCCGCTTGGCAGCCCGGGTTCGGTTGCGGGCCAGAGCGGCGCGATCGAAAATATTTGGGACATTTTTACTCATTGGAGGCAATATGACATTTATGACCTTAAAAACAAAAATAAACTTCGTCCTCAACCTTGGTTTGCTGCCTTTGCAGAAACTCCTCCCTCTTCTCGTGCCGCCAGCTTGCCCTCTATGCTTCGCCGTTCTTGCCGAAGACGATGGATTATGTGCAACGTGTTGGAAGCAATTAGATTTCATCAGTGCCCCTATTTGCCACATTAGCGGGGCGCCTTTGGATGTCGATTTAGGGCCGGAAACGGTAAGCCTCGCGGTTACAAAAAATCCGCCGCCCTATGAAAAAGCGCGCGCCGCGTTTCGCTATCAAGGTAGCGCTGCCGCCTTGGTGAAGCGCTTAAAGTTTAGTGACCGCCCCGAGCTGGCCCGCCTTTTGGCGCCTTTCATGGTGCGGGCAGGAAAAGATGTCTTGCGTGCCAATGCCATTTTGGTGCCAGTGCCCTTGCACCGCAGACGGTTGTTGGGGCGCCGGTTTAATCAGGCGGCCGAATTGTGCCGCGCCATGGCGCGCGAAACGGGCAATGAAATTGCTTTTGAAGGTGTCGTGCGGATTAAGGCGACGCGCCCTCAAATTGGCCTGACCCGACGCAACCGAAAGCACAATCTAAAAGGCGCTTTTGCTGTGCCCAAATCGATGAAAGATTACCTTCAAGGGCGAACCTTGGTGTTGGTCGATGATGTTTTAACCACGGGGGCCACGGTGGAGGCGATGAGTGAAACCTTGCGCCAAGCAGGGGCAGGGCCCATATATGTGTTAACGTTGGCGCGCGTGGTGCGGCCAGAGCAAATGCGCGTAGCGTAAATCTCGCGTGATGGTTTTTGATTGAGATAAAGGGGCTGGTTATGAAAGTGGCATGCATACAAATGACCAGTGCCTGCGACCCGGCGGATAATTTGCGCGACATAGACACAAAAGCCCGCGCCGCGGTGGCGGCCGGAGCCGAGTTTCTGGCCTTGCCGGAAACTTGTGTCTCTATGGAAAAAAACCGCAAAGCCATGCGCGCGCGCCTTTGTGCTGAGGCGACTAGTCAGCCGCTACAAGTTTTATGCGCCTTGGCCAAAGAGCTTGGCGTGGGCCTGCTTATTGGCTCTATGGTGCTTGAAAATGATACCCAAAAAGGCGATGCCGAAAAGGCAGTGAACCGCTCGCTTTATATTAATCCGCAAGGCAAGATTGTGGCGCGCTATGATAAAATTCATATGTTCGATGTCACCCTAGCCAGCGGCGAAACCCACGCGGAAAGCCATAATTATCAGGCGGGAAGCCGAGCTGTGCTGGTTGATTTGGGGCTTGCGAAACTTGGGTTGAGCATTTGTTATGATTTGCGATTTGCCGCGCTATATCGACATTTGGCGCAAGCGGGAGCGGATATTATTAGCGTGCCCTCTGCCTTCACACGCCCTACCGGAGAAGCCCATTGGCAGGTGCTATTGCGCGCCCGTGCCATTGAGACGGGGTGCTTTATTATGGCACCTGCGCAAGTCGGCACCCATGAAAATGGCCGCGAGACCTATGGGCATAGTTTGATAATCGATCCTTGGGGCAATATTTTGGCGCAAGCGAGTGACACGGATGCCTTCATCCTCGCAGAGTTAGACTTCTCTTTGGTGGCCAAAGCACGGTCGCAAATACCATCGCTACACCATGGCCAGAGCTTCCTCGGCGTGGATGAAAGTCTGCAATCGGATTGATTATCCTTGGGCCTTTAGGGGCGCAGCCACGGCCATATAATTAACCGACATATCGCCCGTTTCCGTCCATTTATCGGTCAGCGGGTTAAAGCTCACGCCGGTTGAGGTAACAAGCTCCAGCTCGGCCTTGGTGGCCATGGCTTCCATCTCCCTGGGGGTAATGAACTTATGCCAATCATGGGTGCCGCGCGGTAACCAGCGCAACACATATTCAGCGCCCACAATGGCCAGTGCATAGGCTTTGAGCGTGCGGTTCAGCGTGGCTAAAAACATGATGCCTTCGGGTTTCAACATGCCTGCACAGGCACTCACAAAGGCTTGCGGGTCGGCAACATGTTCGATGACTTCCATGTTTAAAATCGCGTCAAATGTCTCGCCCGCTGCGTTTAATTGCTCGGCCGTGATGGCCCGATAGTCGATCTCGAGACCCTGATTTTTTGCATGTAAACTGGCGGTTTTAATATTGGCTTCGGCTGCGTCTGCGCCTAAAACCTCGGCGCCCAAACGTGCCATAGGCTCGCTTAAAAGGCCGCCGCCACAGCCGATATCCAGAAGGCGCAAGCCTTTAAGCGGTTGTTCGGCATTTGGGTCTCGGTCAAATTGTTTGCACAATTTATTGCGAATATAAGCCAGCCGCACCGGGTTGAATTTATGCAAGGGTTTGAACTTGCCATGCGGGTTCCACCAGTCTTCGGCCATAGCCGTAAACTTCGCTACTTCATGGGGGTCGATGGTAACTTGTCCGGTTTGTGTATCGCTCATTTTCACGAAGCTCATCTCTGGTTAACCATGGGGTGCGCTTGGCCGAAATCTAATTTTAACTATGCAGCTAACGCGTTAAGCCTTATATAAGCGCGATTGAGACGAAAGGAAATGCGAAAACCAATTATGGCACGTATTGTAATGAAATTTGGCGGTACTTCTGTGGGCGATGTAGATCGCATTCGCAATGTGGCCGCGCATGTCAAACGTGAAGTGGATGCGGGTCATCAGGTTGCGGTCGTTGTCTCGGCCATGTCTGGGGAGACAAATCGACTGGTTGGTTTGGCGCGCGATGTCGCACGCCTGCATGATGCGCGCGAATATGATGTCGTGGTCTCGGCTGGCGAACAAGTTAGTGTGGGTCTATTGGCGATGGCTTTGCAAGATATTGGGGTGGCAGCGCGCAGCTGGCTTGGCTGGCAAATTAGCGTGCAAACGTCTGATGTGCATGGAGCCGCCCGCATTGAAGCGATTGAGCCGGAAGAAATGGAAGCCCAATTTGGCGAAGGCCGCGTGGCGGTTATCGCAGGGTTTCAAGGGGTCTCCAGCGCCAACCGCATTACCACTTTAGGGCGCGGTGGGTCTGACACCAGCGCGGTGGCCATTGCAGCGGCCCTAAAAGCCGACAGATGTGATATCTATACAGACGTCGATGGCGTTTACACAACCGATCCGCGTATGGTGCCTGCGGCCAAGAAAATGGACCGCGTGTCTTACGAGGAAATGCTTGAAATGGCGTCGCTAGGTGCCAAAGTATTACAGACCCGCTCGGTAGAGCTGGCCATGGCGCATAATGTGCGCTTGCAAGTGCGCTCGAGTTTCGATGCGCCAGAGGCAAGTGCTAATGGAAACGATATTGTCGGCACATTGATTTGCGATGAGGATGAGATTATGGAAACCGAGATTGTTAGTGGCATTGCTTATGCCCGCAATGAAGCCAAAGTAACTCTGCGCGAAGTGGCCGACCGGCCTGGCATTGCAGCGAGCATTTTTGGGCCGTTGGCCGATGCCGCGGTGAACGTAGATATGATTGTGCAAAACATGTCGGCGGATGGCAAAACAACCGATGTGACTTTTACGGTTTCGCAAGATGAATTGGAACGCACTTTGGGGGTTCTCAAAAGCGCGACCACGGATTTAACATTTGCTGATTTGCAAGCCGCGCCCGATATGGCAAAAATTTCTATCGTCGGCGTGGGTATGCGAAGCCATGCAGGGGTTGCGCAAAAAATGTTCCAAGTGCTGGCTGAAAAAGGCATCAACATTCACGTCATTTCCACGTCTGAGATTAAAGTTTCGGTGTTGATTGATGTCGACTATGTGGAATTGGCCGTGCGGGCTCTGCACGCCGCTTATGGTCTTGATGACGATCTTGCCGGTTAACTAGCCCGCTTTTTAGCGAGCGAAACGAGAGGGCAATCCTATGCCTCTATCGAGTGAAGGCCCTAGATTATTGTTGCGACGCTTGCGCCAGCTCATGGCGGAGAGCGGCGATGATCAAGCTCGCCTCGATAAAATTGTTGCGCTCATCGCCACCAGCATGAACGCCGCCGTGTGTTCGGTCTATTTGGGGCGCGGCGTGAATACTTTCGTCTTGGCCGCCACCGAAGGCCTAAACCAAGACGCCGTCAATAAAACCATATTACATGTCGGTGAAGGTCTGGTTGGCGATATCGCCCAACACAAGCGCCCATTGAATTTAGCCGATGCAACGGCCCACCCCCGCTTTGCCTATCGGCCAGAGACGGGAGAGGATCCGTATAAATCTTTCGTCGGCGTGCCAATTTTACGCCGTGGCGATGTGCGCGGTATTCTGGTGGTACAAAACACCACGCAGCGCGATTTTTTAAATGCTGAGGTTGAAGCCCTGCAGACGGTGGCTATGGTCTTGTCTGAAATGCTATCTGCGCTGGGACAAGAGGGTGCCCAAGAAGAAACGTCGCAGAACCTGTCGCGTGTGTTCGCAGGGCGTGGGCTTACCGAAGGGCTGGCAATGGGGCACGTGGTGTTGCATGAGCCGCGCGTAGAAGTTACCAAACTCATCAGCGATGACCCCGAAGAAGAAGCCAAGCGTTTGGAAGCCGCGGTCTATCAATTGCGCCGCAATGTCGACGAGATGCTGGACAAAGATGACGTGAGCCATGATGGCGAGCATATGGCGGTACTGGAAGCCTATCGGATGTTTGCCAATGATCGGGGCTGGTTGCGCCGTATTCATACAGCTGTGCAGACAGGCCTCACGGCGGAAGCCGCGGTAGAGCGGGTCAATAATGGTATGCGGGCGCGCCTTGGCGGCCAAAGAGACGCTTATTTGCGTGAGCGTTTGCACGATTTTGAAGATCTATCGAACCGGTTGTTGCGCATTTTATCGGGGCGGGCGCAATTGGCCTCGGAAGATAAATTACCTCGCGATGCTATCCTTTTGGCGCGCACCATGGGGCCGGCTGAATTGCTGGATTATGATCGCAGAAAACTGCGCGGGCTTGTGTTGGAAGACGGGGCGCTTGGCGCGCATGTCTCGATTGTGGCGCGGGCTTTAAACATTCCGATGTTGGGCGATGTGCGCGGCATTGTAGATGCGGCGCGCGATGGCCAAGAGATTATTGTTGATGTCGATCAAAATGAGGTTCACCTCAATCCGGCCAGCGATATTGTTGAGGCTTACTCCAACCGAGCGCGCCTACGGGCCCGGCGGATGCAGCGCTATGCGCGGATTAAACATTTGCCTGCCGAAACCAAAGATGGCGTTAAAATTCGGCTCGATAAAAATGCGGGTCTGATGGTGGATGTTGAAAATTTGACCGACAGTGGGGCCGAAAATATTGGCCTGTTCCGCACGGAATTACAGTTCATGGTCTCGGCCACTATGCCGCGCGCCGATGAGCAAGAAGTGATGTATCGCAAAGTGCTAGATAGCGTCGGCGAGCGCGATGTGGTGTTTCGTACGCTGGATGTCGGTGGCGATAAAGTGCTGCCTTATCTGCGCACCAGCGTTGAAGAAAACCCGGCGATGGGGTGGCGCGCAACGCGCATGGCGCTGGATCGGCCTGGCCTGGTGCGGGTGCAAATGCGCGCGCTTTTACGCGCTGCGGCGGGGCGTAAATTGTCAATTATGTTTCCGCTGGTCACCACGTTAGAAGAGTTTCGTGCCACGCGGGCTTTATTAGATATGGAGAAAGCTCGTTTGGAGAGTTTTGGACATGTTGTGCCCGCAAGCCTAGAGGTGGGGACTATGTTGGAAGTGCCCGCGCTTGTATGGGAATTGGATCAACTATTGCCGGAGCTGGATTTTCTGTCGGTCGGCACCAATGATTTAATGCAATTCTTTTTTGCGGCCGACCGTGGCAATCCACAAACCAGCCATCGCTATGATTTTTTATCTCTGCCGTCTTTGCGCTTACTGGCGCAGATACGAAATATATGCGCGAGCCATAATGTCCCCGTGTCGATTTGCGGAGAGCTGGGTGGGCGCCCCCTAGAAGCCATGGCGCTTTTAGGACTTGGCTATGAGCGCTTCTCTTTGCCGTCTGCCTCTATCGGTCCGGTGAAGCGAATGATACGCTCTGCCAGTCAGGCAAAATTACAAGCGGCTCTGTCCAATTTGCTGCAGGAAGCGCCAGCCAATATGCGCGAAGCCATGCAGCAAATCGCAGATGCGCAAGGGGTTAAGTTGTGATAATAAACAAGTCCACGAAAGAAGGGGCAGGCGAATGGCCGATACAGAGACAAATATGGAAGCAGTAAATATTGGTGTAAATTTACGACAAGCGCGCGAAGCGCGGGGCTTGAGCATTGAGGATGTTTCTTCGGTTCTTAAAATTCGGGGTGACCATCTTAAGGCCTTGGAAAATGATGATTTTGATGAGCTGCCAGCGAGCGTCTATGCGATTGGCTTCATTCGAACCTATGCCACGTATCTAGGCTTAAACGCAGGCGAATTAACCAATCGCTATAAAGCGGCGGTAGCTGTTCATAGTTTGGAAGATGAGCCTTACGACCCGCAAGCCGAGCGCGAGCAAGTCTCTCTTGCCGTCAAAAGCGCGATTGGCGTGGTTGCAGTGTTTGTGATGTATATTCTCTGGCTCATCGCGGGCGGGGCCACGGGGCCCGAACCCGTAGCGGCACCCAATCGGGCACCGGAAATAAGCAGCGCAAAAAAGACGCTATCTGCCGAGGCGCAAAAGCCAAAGGTGAGGGTAGCCGCGAAACCTCAAGCAGCGAAACCCCAACCAGCAAGACCCAAAACGCCTAAAGCTGTGGCCCCCGTGCCAGACCCACTTCGCACGCCTGTGATTGTGGAACCCATCGCTGCATTGGATGCCGAGACGACCCCGGGTAAAATTGAAATTCGTGCGGTTCGCAGAACCTGGTTGCGGATTGAAAACACAGACGGGCAAGTGTTGCTGTCGAGTATTGTGACCGAGGGGGATAGTTTCGAGCTGTCGGAAGAAGCCCCTTATACGCTTGCCACCCGAGATGCGGGCGCGCTGAAATATGTGGTGGATGGCGAAACCGTCGGCTCGGTAGGGCGACGCAGCCAAATTTTGACCGCGCGCCAAATCGACCGTAGTTCTATTTTAACCCTAAAACCTTAGCGAGGCCGCAATGCTGCGAGCGTGGCGACATATCGAACGGCGCCCGTCGCGCCAGATTATGGTTGGCAATGTGCCAGTCGGCGGCGACGCGCCGATTGCCGTGCAGTCGATGACCAATACGCCGACCTCAGATGCCAAAGCTACCATCGCGCAAATTAAGGCCTTGGAAGAAGCTGGTGCCGATATCGTGCGCGTTTCGTGCCCTGATGAAGCCTCGACGGCAGCTCTGCGCGAAATTGTGGCGGCTGTGTCTGTGCCGATTGTGGCCGACATTCATTTTCATTATAAGCGCGCCATTGAGGCGGCCGAAGCGGGGGCTGCGTGTTTGCGCATCAACCCCGGCAATATTGGCGATGCGTCGCGCGTTGGCGAAGTTGTGGAAGCCGCGCGCAAACATAATTGCTCTATTCGAATTGGCGTTAACGCGGGTTCTTTGGAAAAACACCTGCTCGATAAATATGGCGAGCCTTGCCCCGAAGCCATGGTGGAGAGCGCGCTTTATCACGTCGGTCTGCTCGAAGAGCATGGCTTTCGCGAGTATAAAATCAGCGTCAAAGCGTCGGATATTTTCATGTCGGTGGCGGCCTATCAACAATTGGCTGAAGCGGTGGATTGTCCCTTGCATATTGGCATCACGGAGGCCGGAGGTTTGATATCTGGAACCGTGAAATCTTCCATCGGTTTGGGGTCGCTTTTATGGGCTGGCATTGGCGATACCATTCGGGTGTCGCTTTCGTCTGACCCTGTGGATGAGATAAAAGTCGCATTTGAAATGCTAAAAGGTTTGGGGCTTCGCCATCGCGGGGTAACGATTATTTCGTGCCCGTCTTGTGCGCGCCAAGGGTTTAACGTTATTGAAACCGTGCGCCAATTAGAAGATCGATTGGCGCATATTGCCGAGCCCATTACGCTGTCGATTATTGGCTGTGTGGTCAATGGCCCCGGCGAAGCGCGCGAGACCGATATTGGTTTTACGGGCGGGGGCAATGATGCGGGCATGGTTTATTTAGCCGGTCGTCCAGATCATAAAAAACCGCATGATGAGATGGTCGACCATTTGGTCGATTTGGTAAAAGACAAGGCGGACGAAATGGCCACCTTGCGGGCGCGTGATGGCGTAGTTGAGGAGAGTTAATCTATGTTGCCTGTCGAACGACTGGACGCCATTTTGGCGCGGGCGCAAGCCTTGCAAGACGAGATGAACGGTGAATTACCGCCCGAGAGATTTGTTGCGTTATCGAAAGAATATGCCGAAATAGATCCGCTGGCGACCGCCGTGCGAGCCTATCGTGCGACGCTTAGCGAAAGCCAAGACCTGGCCGCTTTGGTGGAAGGCGACGATGCGGAGATGGCGGAATTGGCCGGCCTCGAGCTGGAAGAAGTTCGCGCCAAATTGCCCGACATGGAAACCGCTTTGGAAGTTTTACTGCTGCCCAAAGATAGCGCCGATGAGTTAAACGTGATCGTGGAAGTGCGCGCTGGAACGGGCGGCGACGAAGCAGCTTTATTTGCTGGCGATCTATTTCGCATGTACACCCGCTATGCTGATTTGCAGGGCTGGAAGTCTGACATCATCACCCAATCAGAAGGGGAGATGGGCGGCTATAAAGAAGTGGTTATGGCCATTCGCGGCAAGGGCGTGTTCGCTCGTTTGAAATTTGAAAGCGGCGTGCATCGAGTGCAGCGGGTTCCTGAAACCGAGAGCAGTGGCCGTATTCACACTTCTGCTGCCACGGTGGCGGTGCTGCCGGAACCTGAAGATGTGGATATTAAAATCGACGAGAAAGATTTGCGCGTCGATGTGTTTCGCGCCTCTGGCCCGGGCGGTCAGTCGGTCAATACTACCGATAGCGCGGTGCGTATCATTCACTTGCCCACGGGTATTACCGTGTCGCAGCAAGATGAAAAATCACAGCATAAAAACCGCGCCAAGGCGATGTTGGTTATGCGCGCCCGCCTGTTTGAAGCCGAACGCCAGCGCGTCGATGATGAACGCGCCGCCGACCGCAAAAGCCAAGTCGGGTCGGGCGATCGCTCGGAACGCATTCGTACCTACAACTTCCCGCAAGGCCGCGTCACCGATCACCGCATCAATGTGACTTTGCACAAGCTGGAAAAAATTCTGGCTGGCGACGGTTTGGATGAAATGTTGGAAGCGCTTATTCGCGAAGACCAAGTGCAGCGCCTCGCCGCGGTCGACTAGTCTAAATGACCCGTCCCGACATGACGTTGGAACAAGCGCAGCGCGCGCTTTCGGCAGCCTTTAAGGATGCAGGTATAGACACCGCTCATTTGGATGCCCGCGTATTGCTGGAGGCGGCAACCGGCTTGGAGACGACCCATATAGCGCTCAATCCAGAACGGTTGTTGACCCCCCAAGAAAATGCGCGACTGCTCACCTATCAAGCGCAGCGATTGGCCTTTAAGCCCGTGTCCAAAATTATTGGGCAGCGAGAGTTTTGGGGACGCGCGTTTCAGGTCAATGAACATGTGCTGGACCCGCGCCCCGATAGTGAAACGCTAATCGAGGCGGCTTTAGCGCATTTGCCAGAGGGCCAAGATTTTCGCTTGCTTGATTTGGGAACGGGTTCGGGCTGTCTATTGTTGACGCTACTGGCCGAGCGTGCGCAAGGGCAAGGTGTCGGTGTGGATGTAAGTTCGCAGGCCCTAAAGGTGGCCGAGGCGAACGCCAAGGCACTAGATGTGCAGTCGCGCGCGTCGTTTTTAAACAGTCATTGGCTCGATAAAGTGGTCGGTCGTTTTGATATGATTGTCTCGAACCCGCCTTATATCTCGGATGCTGAGATGGCCGAACTAGACAAAAACGTGCTCGACTATGACCCGCATCTAGCGTTGCATGGCGGCGAAGATGGCTTAGACCCCTATCGCCTGATTAGCGCGGAAGCGCAAAAATATTTGCGGCCTGAGGGTTGGTTGTTATTTGAAATTGGTCACACTCAAGGCCCGCAAGTGTGCGCGATGATGCGCCAATCTGGATTTCTGGAAATCTCTGTTTTGCCAGATTTGGCCGCGCGCGATCGGGTTGTGATGGGTCGGGTTGCTGGGGTGAGTGAGAGAAAATAAAAAAGGGGTTTGCAAAGCCCGTCGTGGCAGGCTAGGTTCCATCTGTCTTTGAGGCCTTGTTTAGAGAAACGGTCTTGGACACCACCCTTTGAATTTCGTTAGCTCATTTTGGCCTTTTAGAAAATCACTGGTTTTTCCGTCATGGAAATAAATTAATCGCAACGATGGCTTGACCCAAGTTGAGCCCTTTTTTAAGTGATATGGAATAAAGTATGAAACGGTCTCGAGGACGCGGACGCCGCCAACAGAATTCGGTTAACCGCAGCTATGACAGTAATGGGCCCGATGTTCGGGTGCGCGGCAACGCCTCGCAAGTTTACGAAAAATATCAAACATTGGCCCGTGATGCGATGTCGTCCGGGGACCGAGTGATGGCAGAAAACTATCAGCAACATGCGGAGCATTATTATCGTATTCTGATGAGCATGCAGCCGGCGCCCAGCGAGGCCAATGGCGACGCAATATCAAATGGCGCCCATAATTCGAACGATGGCGCTGAGGGGCATAGGGCTCCAAATGGCAATTCAAATGGTCATTCGGATGGGAATGAAGCCGATGCCGTTGGCGAGCCTTTGGTATTGGTGCGCGATACGGCATCCGATGAGGATTCTGATGAAAAGCCATCGAAACCTTCGCGCCGCCGGGGGCCATTGCGCAAAAAACGCACGCAAACCCCTGAGGCTCAAGTGTCGGGCGAAGATGTGGCTGTGGAGGCTGTCGAAGTTATCGCGGAAGCCACGGCTGAGGCTTCTCCTGAGGCTGGAGAAACAAGCACGGCGTCTGCCGAATAAAAGCGCTTTACGGATTTAGATTTGACCCGCCTGATTTTATCGTGGCGGGTCTTTTTTTGTCTATTTTATGGATTAAGCGCGTTTATGGATTAAGCGCGCTGCTGCGTCTGGGTAGGGAGCGCAGAGAATTGTTACTGACGGCCAGTCCACTTACTTTTTCGGCGATATCGGCCTTGAGTTGCGAGAGCTGTGTAAGCGCCTGTGCATCCAAATTGCGTTGCGG
>CALCUM010000003.1:0-492500 GCA_937907245.1 uncultured Rhodobiaceae bacterium | reverse complement strand
ACCGAACCCACTAATGTTGAAAAATTAGGGGATGACTTGTGTCTAGGGGTGAAAGGCCAATCAAACTAGGAAATAGCTGGTTCTCCGCGAAATCTATTTAGGTAGAGCGTCGTATGAATACTCTCGGGGGTAGAGCACTGGATGGGCTAGGGGGCTTCACCGCTTACCAAACCTAACCAAACTCCGAATACCGAGAAGTACTATACGGCAGACACACCATGGGTGCTAAGGTCCATGGTGGAGAGGGAAAGAGCCCAGACCGCCATCTAAGGTCCCCAAGTTATGGTTAAGTGGGAAAGGAAGTGGAATGTCCAAAACAACCAGGAGGTTGGCTTAGAAGCAGCCATCCTTTAAAGAAAGCGTAACAGCTCACTGGTCTAAGTAAGACGTCCTGCGCCGAAAATGTAACGGGGCTAAAACCATACACCGAAGATGCGGGCGCAATTTATTGCGCGGTAGCGGAGCGTTCTGTAAGCCTGTGAAGGGTGCACGCGAGTGTACCTGGAGGTATCAGAAGTGAGAATGCTGACATGAGTAACGATAATGAGGGTGAGAAACCCTCACGCCGAAAGTCCAAGGGTTCCTGCTCAATGTTAATCAGAGCAGGGTTAGTCGGCCCCTAAGGCGAGGGAGAAATCCGTAGTCGATGGGAAGTAGGTTAATATTCCTACACCAGTGGGTAGTGACGAATTGCGTGTGTTGTTCATCCTTATTGGATTGGATGGGCCGCGAAGCAGTTCCAGGAAATAGCTCCCACATGAGACCGTACCCGAAACCGACACAGGTGGACTGGTAGAGTATACCAAGGCGCTTGAGAGAACGATGCTGAAGGAACTCGGCAAAATGCCTCCGTAACTTCGGGAGAAGGAGGCCCGCTCAGAACGCAAGTTTTGAGCGGGGGCACAGAATAGGGGGTAGCGACTGTTTATTAAAAACACAGGGCTCTGCGAAGTTGCAAAACGACGTATAGGGTCTGACGCCTGCCCGGTGCCGGAAGGTTAAGAGGAGAGGTGCAAGCTTTGAATCGAAGCCCCGGTAAACGGCGGCCGTAACTATAACGGTCCTAAGGTAGCGAAATTCCTTGTCGGGTAAGTTCCGACCTGCACGAATGGCGTAACGACTTCCCCGCTGTCTCCAGCATCGACTCAGTGAAATTGAATTCCCCGTGAAGATGCGGGGTTCCTGCGGTCAGACGGAAAGACCCCGTGCACCTTTACTATAGCTTTGCAGTGACATTAGTGTCGGTATGTGTAGAATAGGTGGTAGGCTTTGAAGCGAGGGCGCTAGTTCTCGTGGAGCCGCAATGTGAAATACCACCCCTATCTATATTGATGTCTAACCGCGGACCGTTATCCGGTTCCGGGACCCTGCATGGTGGGTAGTTTGACTGGGGCGGTCGCCTCCCAAAGAGTAACGGAGGCGCGCGATGGTAGGCTCAGGCCGGTCGGAAATCGGTCGTTGAGTGCAATGGCAAAAGCCTGCCTGACTGCGAGTCTGACAAGACGAGCAGAGACGAAAGTCGGTCATAGTGATCCGGTGGTCCCGCGTGGAAGGGCCATCGCTCAACGGATAAAAGGTACGCCGGGGATAACAGGCTGATGACGCCCAAGAGTCCATATCGACGGCGTTGTTTGGCACCTCGATGTCGGCTCATCGCATCCTGGGGCTGGAGCAGGTCCCAAGGGTTTGGCTGTTCGCCAATTAAAGCGGTACGTGAGCTGGGTTTAGAACGTCGTGAGACAGTTTGGTCCCTATCTGCCGTGGGTGTAGGAAATTTGAGAGGAGTTGCCCCTAGTACGAGAGGACCGGGGTGAACATACCTCTGGTGGAGCTGTTGTCGCGCCAGCGGCATTGCAGCGTAGCTAAGTATGGACGGGATAACCGCTGAAAGCATCTAAGCGGGAAGCCTCCCTCGAAACAAGATTTCCCTTGAGAACCGTGGAAGACCACCACGTTGATAGGCCGGGTGTGGAAGCGCAGCAATGCGTGTAGCTTACCGGTACTAATTGTTCGATCGACTTGATCGTTCTCATTTCCCCATGCGCTGACCTCCAAGAGAGGTTGGCATTATTACAAGCTCAGTTTTGATCAATAAATTCTGTTTCATATTGCGCCGACTTGGTGACTATGGCAAAGCGCCTAAACCCGATCCCATCCCGAACTCGGAAGTTAAACGCTTTAGCGCCGATGGTACTGCATCTTAAGGTGTGGGAGAGTAGGTCGTTGCCAGGTCTGCGGAATATGAAACAGTTTCTGTACTCTTCTTCACAATTCACATATCCCCTACATTATCAGCCCGCTTAACAATGGCACACGCTCGTCTTTCGGCGAGGGCCTGAGGGTCGGCCTTTACTATTGGGCGTCTATAGCGGCGTTTATCGTCTTGGTGAGATAGGTGCTATGGCGCTCTAATCGCTTTAGGCGGAGTAGAGGCACGTGGTGCCGCCAGGCCATTGTATAGGTGCCGAGGCAATCGATTAGCTTTAAATGGCCATCGCTGGCCCAAACGATGTTAGGTGGGCCTGGGTGGCGCATCCATAATTGCGCAGTTTGAATGTAGTCATGAAGCTCTTGAATGGCTCGCTCTAATGCGCATGTGAGGCCTTGGGTTTGCAGCACGCTTTGCAAATTGGGGGCTGGCGCGCCAGTGGCATCCTGATAGTAATCAAAAACTAAACCCGGCCCGAGGTTGGTTGTCTGCCAGCCATGCATATGGGGTAGGTGACGCCAGATATCGGCGCTTTGGGTGGTTAAGGCTTTTTGTTTATAGGCACGCGCTTCCAGAACGTTATCGTCGCGCCAAGTTGTTGGCATAAGCCGATAAAGGCCGCCTTTGCTATCCAACTGTTGGCGGATATGGGCCTTGCGCGCCACTTTTATGCATAAATGTGGATGATACGGGTGTTGAAAAACCCAACGGCGGTTGCCCATGCCAATGGCATTTTTGGTGTTTAGCGTGAGCATGCGCCCATCAAACAGGGGATCCTGTTGTGTCATGATATTCTTTGCACCTTATTTTTGTTTTTATTAGGCTCGTTAAGCTTAGCAAATGTGGTGCGGGAAGCAATGGTTTGGCGGCGTGGGTATTTATTTTTGTTAAATGATGAGAAGCCTCTAGGCAAAAAATTATATTGTGTTACAACCACTGCACTTCACGGGCGCTCGCGCCTGTTTAAGGTCTTTGTCGCGGGGTGGAGCAGCCCGGTAGCTCGTCAGGCTCATAACCTGAAGGTCGTAGGTTCAAATCCTACCCCCGCAACCAAGAACCCCCGCTGAAAAGCGGGGGTTTTTTGTTGTGGGGCTAACGGATTCTAACCTAGGTTCACGCTAAAAGGGCTTTGCTTCTAAAGGAAGCTCTAGCCCGCCTTGCGCCTTCTTAGGAATCCTACCCCCGCAACCAAAAAACAATTAAAATCAATTCCTTAAACTGCCTCACAAGGGCGGTTTTTCTTTTCATCTACCCTAAACTACCGATAAACGATCGGTTCTGGACGCCAAAGGAATTTGAGTAGCATTTGATGTTTTAGGTCGGTATTGTGTACGGATAGGATTTTAGCTTACGAAAAATGCTCGAACAGTGAGAAAAAATTATGTACCTAAAAAAAGTTGGCGTTGTGTTGGTATGTCTTCTAACCGTCGGCGGTTGTGTCGGTACACCCGCACATTTTAAAAACACATCTTTAGATAGATCTCAAATTAGACTGCTGGAAAAATATAATATTAATTCTGGAGACGATTACGGTTTAGCTTTAACTGAGACGGAGACATATAATCTTACTAGAGATTATTGGGGTGTGATAACGCTAGCTAAATTAAGGATTGAGGCAGAAAGTAAAGGGATGTCGGTCCGATCTTATTTGGATGAACAAGCAAGAAAAAAACTTGAACGCGATAAGTATAGAAATGAGATGCGTGACAAATTGGCGGCTGGCTCAAAATCAGATACTTCACTTAATCTCCAAGAGCCAATATACCTAACCTGTTCGAGGGTATCTCGGAGACCAATGGATGGAGCGACAGCAAGAAGTGTCAGCTATGTGACGCTGCGAAGTAAGACACTAGATTATGTAGAAATTTACGACCGATTTAGCAGCGCTGCTGGGCAGATCGACCAACGTGACACCTTTTTTGAAAAGCCAATTGATGTAACTCGTTTCAAAATAAAGGCTCTAAAAGGTGGGGGCGATATTCGCAACAATATTACATTGGACCGAAGAGATTTAAAATTGACTCACATTGAATATTTGCGGTTCGGGTCGAAAATGACTGTCTATCCTAACAATGTCTATAGCTTTGGTTGTGATTTTTCGTCTCTGAAGACGTCGGATTGGCAAAAGAAAACGTTTGAAAATTATAAGAAAAAGCTATCCAATGCCAAGAAGCGCCGTGAAGAGAATTTGAAAATTGAACTGAAACGCAGGCAGTTTTAGTCAATTTTTGGAGACTACATACCTCTAATGTCGCGCAACCCTTGATTGAGGGTGAATTGCCCAGCCTCATTATTGACAATTATTATTATCCAAGTTGAATTGGTTACCGTCATCTAGACAGCCTTATGGTTTACAAACTGGGTTTAAGGTAAATTTTAGAAAGTTTTGTCAGGCTCATAACCTGAAGGTCGTAGGTCCACGCGAAAAGGGTTTTGGCTTTCGCAGGAAGCTTTAGCCCGCCTTGCGCCTTCTTAGGACGCTTATTCCAGTAACGGCACGGAATAAAGCGCAAATTAAGCGACGCAACCAAACTTTTCACGAGGTCGCGTCGCCTAATCAGTTATCGGCTGCTTAACACGAGCTAGGCCTAGAAATAATAGCTAGCCGAAACTTCGAAAACCTTTGAATCTTGCGTATACCCAATGTCATCTTCGGCTGCTTCAGTTGTCACATAAAAACCGCTGAGGCCAAAGTTAGGCCCAAATGTTTGGTTCAAGCCCAGGCCAATTGTTCGGTCATCGAATAGGTCGTCAACATTCGTTGATAGATAAGCCTCAAAGCTCAAGCCATTGCCAAGCCCCCGCCCATAGGTGAAATCCAAATACTCGTTGGTTTCGTCTGGGGTGGATGTGTCGGATTCTGGGATGTCACTTTTGCACTCCGTGGATTCATCGCTTGTTCGAACGCCGACACTATATCCGGTTCCAATGCCCGCGAGGACGTCCACGCGCATCGAATGGTAGGTTGCGCCGAGTTGCAGTTTATCTGTTTGGCACAATTCATTATCGAGGTGAAAATCGTATTGGGTTTCATGGTCTAGAAACCCCAATTTAAGGCTTACCTTATCTGAGATAAAATACTCACCTTCAAAGGTAATGGTGTCGACATCCGTATCCAGTTCGCCATCTTCGCCGTCACCAGATGTGATGGCATAAGAGACCGAACCTAGGTGCAAGCTTTCCTGTGCGGCAACGGGAAAGGCCAACAAAGAAGCGAATAGACAATATTTTAAAATATTCATTTTTTATTCCTTTTTATTTTTATTAGATATTCATCGTTACATAGAATTCGGCCCACTGTCTACTTTTGGTCTAACCTGTTCAGTCTAAAATTAAGAGTGTTAAGAAAGCGTTTCCCCATTCCCACACCCCTTACGACAGGCTATAGATGCCCTCTTTGCAATTCGAAAGACAGCTCCGTTTATGGCCGCCAGCCCTCCCATTCTTTATGTTGATGACATTCATCTCACGCACGGCGTTCAGCCTCTGCTAGATGGTGCGGGCCTGTCGGTTAGCCGCGAAGACCGCATTTGCTTGGTTGGGCGCAATGGTTCCGGCAAGTCTACTCTGCTTAAAATCATCGCCGGCCTTGTGGATGCCGATGACGGCGAGCGCTTTGTGCAACCCGGCATCGCCATTGAATATTTAGCCCAAGACCCAAGTTTTGACGGCTTTAAAACTGCCGAAGACTATGTGCTGCAAGATGTGCTGAATAATGAAGACCGCCAACGCGCCTTCCAGCTTATGGCCGATTTGCATGTCACGCCAGAGGCCGACTTGGCGCCGCTATCTGGCGGCGAGCGTCGGCGTGTGGCTTTGGCCAAGGCGATGGCAACGCAGCCCGAAATTTTGCTGCTCGATGAGCCTACCAACCATTTGGATCTGCCGGCCATCGAATGGCTCGAGCAGGCTTTGCGCCAAATTAACTCGGCCCTTGTTTTGGTTAGCCATGATCGGCGCTTTCTCTCGAATATGGCCAATCAAACGGTTTGGCTCGACCGCGGCAAAACCAAGATTATGCGCAAGAGCTTTGCGTTTTTTGAAGATTGGCGCGATGAAGAATTGGAGCGCGAAGCCAGCGAGCAGCATAAATTGGCGCGCAAAATTGCCCGTGAAGAAGATTGGGTTCGCTATGGGGTAACCGCGCGGCGCAAGCGCAATGTGAAGCGCATGGGCGATTTGTCGAATTTACGCAAACAACAACGCGATTATCGCGGCCCCCAAGGGGCTATGGATGCCGTCATGCAGGCGGGCGCGCAATCGGGCAAGTTGGTGGTGAAGGCCGATGAAATTTACAAGACGTTCGGCGATAAGAAAATTGTTGAGAATTTTAGCACGCAAGTGAAACGCGGCGCCCGAATTGGCCTAATTGGCGCCAATGGCGCGGGCAAAACGACTTTGCTCAATTTGCTGCTTGGCAAGCTGGAACCGGATAGCGGCAATATACGCTTGGGCAAAAACCTGACGCCCCTAGTGCTGGACCAGCAGCGTGTTGGCATTAAACAAGACTGGAACGTGAAGGATGCGCTGACTGATGGCTCTGGCGACCGCGTGCCGCTGGGCGACGACAGTATGCATGTCATCGGCTATATGAAAAACTTCCTGTTTCACCCCGTTCAGATGCGCACACCGGTTTCGGTGCTTTCGGGCGGCGAGCAGGCACGGCTGTTTTTGGCCCGCGGTCTGCGCCAGCCCTCTAATCTGCTGGTCATGGATGAGCCGACCAATGATCTCGACCTCGAAACCCTCGACCTGTTGCAAGAGATGATTGGCGCCTATGAGGGCACTGTCATTCTCGTGAGCCATGACCGCGATTTTCTGGATCGCACGGTCACCAGCGTGTTTAACGCTGAGGGGGAGGGAAAATGGCTCGAATATGCTGGCGGTTATTCCGATATGAAGGTGCAGCAAAAAGCCAAGCTTAAAAATCAAGGCAAAGAGGCGGATGCGGCAAGTCTTGCGGCGACGAAGACCGACGGAGAGGGCAGCCCCCAGGCGCCCAAACCTGCCCCAGGCAAAATGAGTTATAAGCATAAGTTTCGGCTAGAAAAACTGCCAAGCGAAATGGACAGCCTAGCTGCGGGAATAGCAAAATTAGAAACCATATTGGCCGATGCGGAGCTGTTTACCAAGGCACCAGAGAGATTTGATGCCGCCGTCAAAAAGCTTGCCAAAGCACAGGCTGATTTGGCCGCTGCTGAAGAAGAATGGTTGGAACTGGAAGTTTTGCGCGAAGGGCTAGACACTTAAATACCCGCTCCGGCCCCATAGCGGCAGGATGGTTTGGCCGCTAGTTTTGAGGGCTAGTTTTGAGGGCTAGGTGTTTCTTTCGTGGCAAGATAATCACATTTAATTAGATTATCTCCCCCTCTCTAGACTTCTTACTGCCTGACGAATAATGTGCGGCATTCGTTTAGGGAGTTTATATGTTGTCTTTGGTACCTTCAGCGCGCCTAGCGCTTGCGGCCATTTTGGCTGTTTCCATTCCGGTTTCCGCAGCTGCCGCCGAAACTGGAAGAGATGTAATGGAGCGCGTTTACAAGCAATCCGATATTTTCCCTCAGTCTAAAGCCACCGTGCGCTTAAGTGTTTTGGATAAAAAGGGCCGTGAGCGGGAACGCTTTTTCGAGCTTCGGACAAAAAATGGCACGGGCTATAAGCGCAGTCTGGCAAAGTTTTTTAAGCCCGCCAATGTAAAAGGCGTCGGGCTTGCTTCTCAAACCAACCAGAACACGCAAGTGAAGAAACAATGGGTTTATTTCCCATCTCTGAAAAGCGTCAAGCAATTGTCAGCTTCCGAGCAAGACGGCAGCTTCATGGGCTCAGATTTCTCGTATAGCGATATTGCAGGTCGCACGCTCGACCAAGACACGCACAAAATATTTCAAGAAGACGAAAAGTTTTATGTCATCGAGAGCGTCCCCGTCGCGACGGAGGATGCCTATTCGAAATATTACACAACGATTTACAAATCGAACAATATCGTGCGCGCCGTAGCATTTTATGACCGCTCGGGCGATGAGTTGAAACGTCTTCAAAACCGCAAGTTGGTTAAAGTTGAAGGCGAGTTAGTCGTGGCCCTATCGGTTATGTCTAATTTAAAAACCGGTGGGTCTTCCACCATGGACCGCTCCAAAATTGATGTCAGTGTCAATTTTGGAGATAACGACGTTGGCCTGAAAGGCCTTAAGGCTAATTAGTAGGCCTTGGAAAGAGTATTATGTTGAATAAATCAGTGTTATTTGCCGTATGGGTCGGCACTATCGGTTACGGCGCCATGAACCCAGCCCATGCCCAAGGCTTACCGCCAGATGACGGCGGTTTTGAGCTTGAGACAGCGGACGATATTTCGAGCTCAGGCGGGCTTTTGGAAAACCTAAGCCAATATGTCGGCGCCACCATGGGAGCCAATAGTGGCACCAGCGATGCGGTAGAAAAGTCCATTCAAGGCATTTCCTTGGTGTTTGACCTGCCGAGCATCGGCAATGTGAAGTCTTTCGTCTCTGTCGATGTGGGTAATTATGAAAATGTCTACAAGCTGGAGCTGAACGGTTTCTCTAAGAACCGTCTGAACGATTGTCAGCAACAAGGCCTTAACCCGGATAATGCTCTGAACAGCGGCAGCTTTGATGCCAATATTGGCGGCGTTCCAAACGAACGTTATGTCCAGCTAGACTGTGACCGTGTGGCCAGCGAGGGCGACTGGTTGGCCCCTACGCTCGAGCGGACAGTGGACGCCAGCTTTACCGAGCTGACCGAAGGTTACGTGCAGTGGGAGCCGACTTCTTTCGCAACCTTGCGCGTTGGACGCCAGCCAATCGTGCTGGGTCAATTTGAGGTTTTCTCGCCGTTGATGTTTACAACACCAATGCGCGCGACGGGTACGAAAACCAAAACCACAAAAGCCGACATGGCTTTTTCTCAAGATGGCTTTCAAGTCAGCTTGTTTCCCCTATCGCGCCTCGAGCTGTCTTACACACAAGTTCCTGAAATGCGTATCGATGCCGCGAACCGGAAACGGTTTGAAGAGTTTGCCTTGCTGAAAGGTGACTTCATTAACTTTGTGCCAAACAGTGGTGGCGCAGGTGGGCAGGTCGACCAAGTAGAGACTTTGCAAGACATTGCTGAAAATGACCTCAGCGTTTTGCGCGCGATGTATTTTGGCGACCGGTTTACTTTTGGGATAACCAAAATTGAGGGTGCGGAAACCAATGAAGATCCGTTGCGCGAAGCCACCTTACAAGCCGTCGCTTGTGGTGACTATTTCGCGAGCGGGGAAGACTATTCGTACACAGAATGCGGCACGAGTGCCTATACGACCTATGCCGTTGGCGGGGACAAAGGGCTGCGCTTTGGTAAAATGGAAGCGACGGCCATTGAGTTGAGCTATCGGGTTTCAGATCGTTGGAACTTTGTCCTTGAGCACACGATGGTTGAGGGTGAGCAAGAATTGGATCAACTGCCCTTTGGTGGCCTGCAAGGCTTTGTTCCAAGAAACTTCCGGACCGAAGAAAGTCTGCTTCCCATTTATGCCGAGCTGGTAGCAGAAAATAAAGCCAAGCCTTACATTAATGTGGATACGGTGATGCAAAGTGTCGGCATGGTTTACAAAGGCGATCGTTGGTTGCTGAACCTGCAATTGGCCCAGCGGACCCAAGAGGGGGCCACGCCCGCAGAAGAAGCCTGGCGCAAAGCTCTTGACCCGGCCGAAATGGAAGGCGATGCAGATGAAGACGATACCCTGCCTATCTTGAATGCCGTGCGTCTTTTGGGAGCTGAGAAACAAGGCTATGCAGGCTTTGGTTTCGGCTCGTTCGGTCAAAATTTCGGCTTTGGTTTGAGTGCGGGCTGGCGCTATTTTGAGAAGTTGGAAATCGGTTTCTTCGCCGGCGCCGCCCTGGATGTAACGGGCGCGGATGAAATTGAAACTGAGGGCTATGAAAGCGCCGAAGGCGATAGCTATGGCTCGTTCGGTATCAACTACCTATTCTAGAATAATAATCCCAATTGGAGGGAAAACCTATGTCACGACGTCTTATGACCATTCTGGCTGGGTTTTCCCTCTGGATTGTTATCTTCGCCCTCGGTAGTCACCAATCTCGCGGCCTTAAATACGATAATGATAATTGGCTCGAAGCCGATAATCCCCATCAAGTTGCGCGCGATATGTTGGCCGACCAATTTAGCCAATATGAAGCCACAATGTTCTTGTTTAAGGCCGATAATCTGTTCACAGAACGCGGCTATCAAGACGCCATTCATTTTTCGGATGCCGTGAAGAAAATCGACAATGTTGTCGACGTTGTGTCGGTCTATGATGCCAGTCTTATCATGACGGATGAGACAGATAGTTTGCTCATCACCACCTATCGTGAAGCGCTAGAGAACGGCCAGTTAAAAGACCTGGCGGCGCTGGAAACAAAATTCAAAGATAGCGAATTTATGGGGCGCCTATTGTCGGAAGACGGCAAATTAGGCTCCTTTATCGTTAAGCAAGATACCGCAGGTCGCCCATTCGACAGGCAAATATTGGTGCAAGAGGTTCTGGCTTTGGCCAACGAAAATGCGCTTCTGGCCGATAGCGAAGTTGCTGGCGACGGCTATTTGAAGTTTTCGCTAGACGAGTCGAATAAGCAAGAGTTGGGAACCATTTTGGCGCTTTCCGGCACAGGCATTGCGGTGTTTTTATATTCCTTATTTGGCCGTCTTTGGAAGACCGCTTTGGTGCTGGGCGTGGCCGTAACCTCTGTGAGCGTGGCCATGGGCATCATGCAAACCATGGGCCACAACCTCACGGTGATTGCGCTGGCCTTGCCAGTCATGCTGTCCGTCATTGTGGTGGCCGACAGCCTACATATTATTCGCTATTGGGATAATGCGGTGGATATGGCTGACGAGACGACCTCGGTGGGTGAGATTATGCGCGAGACCTTGGACGCCACTTGGCTTCCGTGTTTGACGACAAGTGTTACCAGTGCCGTTGGTTTTGGCGTGTTCTATTTTTCTCAACTGACACCTTTGCGCGATTTTGGCCTAGATAGCTTTATCGGCATTTTGTTGGGCTATGTCATTATGATGGGCGCCGTTATGTTGGGGCTTTACACGATGACACCTCAGGCCTTGTTGCGTCGTGGGGGGCAAGCCCGTCTGTCTTTGCCCGATCGCGCGGCGGATAAAATTTTGCAGCTCGACTGGAGCGTGGTTGGCAATAACCGCCCGACGACTTTTGCAGTGGCGATTGCCCTTACGTTCATCTCGGTTGTGGCCTTGTTTATGAACGCTAAGTCGGAAAGCAATTTACTCGACGTTTTTTTTAAAACCGATTCTGAAATTTACCTGGCTTTTGACCGCGTAGACAATGAATTGGGCGGCTCTGGCGTTGTGTCAATGGTCTATCAGACCCAAGAAGATGACTTCTATCGGGAGATAGAGCCATTTGATGACATTCTGGCTATCGAAGAGCAAATCGTCAATTTACGCGCTGTCCATACGACCGAAAGCTATAGCAGTGCCATCGGGCAAATTCACCGCTCGCTAGTGGATGATGGGTCTGAGTATCCTGAGACGGGAGACCAATTGGCGCAAGAGCTGTTGTTCTCTGAATGGTCGCGCAGCGCGGAGAGCCGCGATGTTTTGGCGGAGAGTGTAAACTTTGGTTTCGATAGCAAGCATTTGCGCGCCTATACGTCTAACTTGAGCTCTTCAGAGCTGGAAGTTCTGGTTACTAAAATCAAAAAACAAATGAGCTTGGTCGGGCCTAAAAACCTACCCGAGCCTATTTTTACCGGTCATTCGGTGTTTTTCAGTCAATTGTCTGGCTATATTTTGGATACCCAAATTATCTCCATTGGCTTAACCTTTTGTCTGATTTTCATTGTGCTGACTTTAGAGTTTAATTTCCGCCTCGCCATTGCGGGCATGATAGCTTGCGGACTTCCGATTTTAATCACCATGGGCACGATTGCAGCGCTTGGCTTTCCGTTTGATTTTGCCACAGTAATCATCGCCAGTGTCACCATGGGGCTGTCGATTGACGATACGATTCATATTCTGCACCGCTATAAGCACCATTTGGTAGACGAGCATGAAGACCAAGTTCAATCCTTACGCCAAGCCTTGTTTGTGCCGGGTCGCCCGATTGTGCAGTCGACGTTTCTATTCTGCTTCGGCGCCGGCGTTTTCTTGAGTTCTGACTTGGTGATGTTGCAGCGCTTTGCCGGCTTTACCATGTTGGGGCTTGTCTTGGCTCTATTGGGCGCCGTCTTGCTTTTGCCGAGCCTTTTGAACGTGCCTTTCTTTAACAAAAGCGCTTTGGCGGAAGCCGAAGCCGCCAGCTAAGCGAGGCCTCGAAAGCGCATGGTGTCGATTTACTTAATGTTTGGCGCAAGCCCTTTTACCTGATAGTTTGACGCCAAATCTCAAGCGTTCAGGGGGAAAACATGCGGGAAGTAAAACATTTTATTGCGGGTCAAGCGACCCGTGGTGCGGCGACGCGCGACGGCGATATTTATAATCCAAGCACCGGCCAAATTCAGGCAACGGTTTGCTTGGGCGGTGCCACAGACATGCAAGCTGCCGTGGATGCGGCCAAAAAAGTGCAGCCAGAATGGGCCGCTACCAACCCCCAAAGACGCGCGCGTGTGATGTTCGCTTTCAAGCAATTGCTGGAAGATAATATGGACGAGCTGGCCGCCCTGCTGTCGTCGGAACACGGCAAAGTAATTGCTGATTCTAAGGGCGATATTCAACGCGGCCTTGAGGTTATCGAGTTTGCCTGCGGTATTCCGCATTTGCTGAAAGGCGAATATACCGAAGGCGCGGGGCCCGGCATCGATATTTATGCGACCCGCCAGCCGCTTGGCATTGTGGCGGGCATTACGCCCTTTAATTTTCCAGCCATGATTCCAATGTGGATGTTCGGCATCGCCATTGCTTGTGGCAATGCGTTTATCCTAAAGCCATCGGAAAAAGACCCAAGCCTACCTGTGCGTTTGGCCGAGCTGATGCTTGAGGCGGGCGCACCGGAAGGTCTGCTGAACGTTGTGCATGGCGATAAAGAGGCCGTGGATGCGGTTCTGCATCACCCTGATATTAAAGCCGTGAGCTTTGTCGGCTCGTCTGATATTGCCCAATATGTTTACTCGACGGGTGCCGCCAACGGCAAACGCGTACAAGCTATGGGCGGCGCTAAAAACCACGGCATCATTATGCCAGACGCCGACATGGACCAAGTGATTGCCGACTTCTCGGGCGCGGCTTTTGGCTCGGCTGGCGAACGCTGTATGGCCCTGCCTGTGGCTGTGCCTGTAGGGAAAGCCACGGCCGATGAATTTATTGGCCGTATGCAAGAAGAAATGGCGAAATTAACCGTTGGCGTTTCCAGCGACCCAGACGCGCATTATGGCCCAGTGGTTTCGGCCGCGCATCGCGCCAAAGTAGAGAGCTATATCGAGATGGGCGTCAAAGAGGGCGCCGAGCTTCTTGTCGATGGTCGTGGCCTTAGTTTGCAAGGGAATGAGGAAGGCTTTTTTATTGGGCCGTCTTTATTCGATAAGGTGACCTCGGATATGCAGTCTTATCAGGAAGAGATTTTCGGGCCGGTATTGCAAGTGGTTCGTGCGGAAAACCTAGAAGAGGCGGCGCGTTTGCCGTCTGAGCATCCTTATGGCAATGGCGTGGCGATTTTCACCCGCAATGGCTTGGCGGCGCGCGAATTTGCCTCCAAGGTAAACGTCGGCATGGTTGGCATAAATGTGCCAATTCCTGTGCCAGTGGCGTATCACACTTTTGGTGGCTGGAAGCGCTCGGCCTTTGGCGACACCAATCAGCATGGGCCGGAAGGTATTAAATTTTATACCAAAGTGAAAACAGTCACCCAGCGCTGGCCGTCTGGTGATGTGGATGATCAATCCTTCATCATCCCAACGATGAAATAAACTATCGGCTCAGGCCTCAAGGCTTGCCCTTTTTGTCAATCAGGGCATACTCAAGGCCAAGCTATAATTGTAATTTACCTCACGACAGGTGAGGCCGTTTTGATGGAAGAAACATGAGCCAGTCACAAGCCGCCGACGTAAAACATACCGATGTCTTAATTATCGGGGCCGGAATTTCCGGAATTTCCTCCGCTTTTCATATGAAAAAGCACAGCCCCCAAACGTCGTTCGAAATTCTCGAACAACGCGACAGCATTGGCGGCACGTGGAACCTATTCAAATATCCCGGCGTGCGCTCCGATAGTGATATGTATACGCTCGGCTTTTCGTTCCGCCCATGGAAACAAGCCAAAGCCATTGCCGATGCTCCCGCCATTATGGATTATCTAAAAGGCGCGGTGAACGATGGCAAAATTGACGAGACCATTCGCTTTGGGAAAAAAGTAGTGGAAGCCAAATGGTCCTCCCCCGACAGCAAGTGGTTCGTAACCATTGAAGATAAAGCTTCGGGCGAGCGCCAAATTCAAAGCTGCAAATTCATCCATAGCTGTGCCGGTTATTATAATTATGACCATGGGTATCAACCAGATTTCCCGGGCGCGGATAGCTTTAAAGGTGAGATTGTGCATCCGCAATTCTGGCCAGAGGGCTTGGATTACGAAGGCAAAAAAGTGGTCGTCATCGGCTCTGGCGCCACGGCAGTTACCTTGGTGCCCGCCATGGCGCGCGCCGCCTCGCAAGTCACTATGTTGCAACGTTCGCCGACATATATCGTGGCGCGTCCGGCGGAAGATGGGTTTGCCAATTTCACCCGTAAGTTTTTGCCGTCGATGATGGCCTATGGGTTGACGCGCTGGAAAAATGTTTTGATGGGACGTTTCTTCTTTTGGATGTGCAGGAAATATCCAGATGCCGTTAAAAAGCGTCTGTTGGCTGAATTGCCAGCTCTACTGCCAGAAGGCTTTGATATTGAGAAACACCTAACGCCTAAATATAACCCTTGGGATCAGCGCGTCTGCTTGGCGCCCGATGGTGATTTTTTCACCTCCATCCGCAAAGGCAAGGCCGATATTGTGACCGACCATATCGAGCGCTTTACGCCAAATGGCATTGAGCTGAAGTCTGGCGAAACCCTCGAGGCGGATATTGTGGTTTCTGCCACGGGCCTTGATTTGAACTTCCTAGGCAACATCCAAGTGAGTGTCGATGGCGAAGCGGTGGAGCCGGGCAATTTGCTGAATTACAAAGGCATGATGTATTCCGGTATCCCAAATCTTGTGGCGTCCTTTGGATATACCAATGCGTCTTGGACGCTGCGCTGTGACCTGACCTCGCGCTATCTGACGCGTATGGTAAATTACATGGACAAAAAAGGTTTAGGCCGCGCCATGCCGACCCCCGATATGGCCGATGTCGAGTTCGAGCCTTTGCTCGATTTCTCCTCTGGCTACATAACGCGCAAATCAGCTGAGCTGCCGAAACAGGGCAGCATTAAGCCTTGGGTTATGTATCAAAACTATATTGCCGACATCTTTTTGGTGAAATTTGGCGCCTTGCGCGACAATGGACTTAAATTCACCAAATAGGGGTATGCCGCTATAGGCTGGCCGCTAAGGCGCGGGTGCCAACGAGCATTTGCTTGAAACTTTTACGCAGCATATTGGCTGTTTGGTCGGGGCTTGCGAAAGTTGCGATGACGAGGTTTTTTGCCTGATTGACGTAAATCACTTGGCCATGCACACCCATGGCTAAACGCTCGCCTTGGGCAACGTCGAAATTCCACCAAAAACTGCGATAGCCAGTAAAACCTGGCATGTATTTTGGGTGATCGGGGTCGGTATTAATGCCGGCTTTGCCAGCCGCCAAGTCTTCGGGCGTCAGGGTATAAGTGTCGGTCATCCAGTCGGCGGGCGCGATTTGTGTATCGCCCAATTTGCCATTGCCCAAGGCCATCAAGCCAAAGCGTGCCGCGTCCCGCAATGTCGAATTAAAGCCACCTGTGGAAATGGGGGCAAAAGCGACATCGGTGGTAAACACGCCATCATGTTCTGTGCCGAGTGGCGCCCAAATTTTATCGCGCACATAATCTTTCAGCGGTTGGCCCGTGACGCGCTCGATGAGCCAGCCAATGACATCCACATTGGGCGATTGATATTCATATTCAGCCCCGCTCACGCCGCCCTTGGCGCGGGTGAATTTTGGTAACATATCGCGCACGCCGCGCGGCGTGTCGGTCTGCATCGGGTCGATGGCCAGCAGTTCGAAATCTGCGAAAAAGCCTAAGCGACGGAAATATTCCAGATGCACACTGCCCGGGCTCATATCCTCATAGTCTTCTGTGTAATTAAGGGCGGTTACCATGTTCAGCGTGTCGCGAAGGCTAACTTCAGCAAATACGCCGCCTTCTAGCTCTGGCAGATATTTGGCAGGTGAGGCGGTCTCGTCTATGCCATGTTCGCTGGCCGCAATGCCATAGGCGGTAGAGATGAGAGACTTGGTCATCGAAGCCCATAGATGGTGGTCGTGCGGGCGGAAGTTGTCGAAATAACTCTCATAGATAATCTCATTGTTTTGCACGACGAGATAGCCATCCAGCGAGTCGGCGGCCATGGCATCGCCAAGCCTTACGCGCTCGCCATTATGCTCATAAGTAAAATTATCAATGTCTTGCGTAGTGCCTTTGGGCAGCTGATAAATAGTCTCGCCACGCGGTATCATAACGCTGGGAAGAATGGAGAAATTACGCAAGGCCCAGCGAATATTATCGGGCGCGCGCCAGCCAGAAAACGAGGCGGTAGAGGGCGTTTGGCGAGAGTATTTAGACATGATGATTTCCTTTAGAGCGTTTCGTTATTTTTGCTTCTGGCCGCGTTGGCGAATGTTTTCGCGTCGCGCTTCAATAGCCTGCCCGTCGACTTTAGAGTTTGCGGCGCCGCTGCGTTTGGCTTCCAAATGCATGCCATCGCCAAAAGTCTGTGCATAGCCGTCGTCCATCAGGGCTTTATAAGCAATCAGCGTTTCGGGCACGCAAGATTCCATGTCGCTGGCCAGTTGCAAGGCCGTGTCCAACAAAGCGTCTGGCGCCACCACATGATTGATCAAACCCCAATCTAGGGCTTGCTCAGCCGAGATAAAGTTGCCGGTCAGCGATACTTCTTTAGCGCGCGATGGGCCCAATAAGCGGGTGAGTTTTTGGCTCAAGCCCCAGCCGGGCAAAATACCGACACGGGCATGGGTATCGGCAAAGCGCGTGTTGGGCGTGCCGATAAGCACATCGCAAGCCAAAGCGATTTCGAAACCACCCGTGATGGCCACGCCGTTAATGGCTCCAATGACGGGGCCTGAAAAACGCCCGATAGATTTCACCGGATCATCGGTGGTAATGGCGATGGCAGGGCCGTCAGCATTTTCGCCTAGTTCTTTCAAGTCCAGACCCGCCGTAAAAGCTCGCTCTCCGGCACCGGTTAAAATGACCACGCGAATATCGGTATCGGCTTCTAATTTATCCATGGTTTGCGCCAGTTGGCTTTTCAATGGTGCCGATAAAGCGTTCATCGCTTCGGGGCGATTGAGGGTAACAATGGCGGTGGCGCCGTGGCGGTCTACGGTAACGAGTTCAGTCATGGTCATTTCCTTTAAGCGGTTTGGGGGTAGCCGAGCGCCAATAAGCGCTCGCTGATTTCATCTAAAATTACGGGGTCGTCAATGGTGGCGGGCAGGTTCCAGTCTTCGCCATTGGCGATTTTTCGAATGGTGGCGCGCAATATTTTGCCCGAGCGTGTTTTGGGCAAGCGCGCAACCCGCGTTGCTAATTTGAACGAAGCGACAGGGCCAATTTCATCGCGCACTTTTTGGATGCATTGTTGAATAATCTCTTCGTCGGGAGCGGTCACTCCATCGTTAAAGACCAAAAGCCCGAGGGGTAATTCGCCCTTCAGCGCGTCTTTGACCCCCATAACGGCACATTCGGCGATGTCGGGATGGCCGGCTAAAACTTCCTCCATACCGCCCGTCGACAAGCGGTGGCCCGCGACATTGATAATATCGTCGGTGCGCGACATGACATAGAGATAGCCGTCTTGGTCTAGAAATCCGGCGTCGCCGGTTTTGTAATAGCCCGGATAACTTTCCAAATAAGAGCTTTCAAAGCCCGCCCTGTTTTGCCAAAGGTCTGGCAAGCAGCCAGGCGGCAGCGGCAGTTTTAAAACAATCGCTCCGGTTTCTTGCGCGGCCACGGGGCGGCCATCTTCGTCCAAAACAGCTAGCTCATACCCCGGCATGGCCACTGCGGGGGAGCCTTTTTTAATGGGCAGGGCTTCGATGCCAATTGGGTTGGCACAAATTGGCCAGCCCGTTTCTGTCTGCCACCAATTGTCGATGACGGGAACGCCAAGCGCCGCTTCGGCCCAGTTAATTGTGTCGGGGTCTACGCGCTCGCCCGCCAAATATAAAGTCTCGAAATGGCGCAAATCATAATCGGCCACCAGCTTGCCTTCGGGGTCTTGTTTTTTAATCGCGCGAAAGGCAGTGGGCGCGGTGAATAGGGCCTTTACTTTGTGCTCGGCGAGCACGCGCCAGAAAGCGCCGGCATCGGGTGTGCCAATGGGTTTGCCCTCATAAATGATACTGGTGGCACCCACGCATAAGGGGCCATATAGAATAAAACTATGCCCCACCACCCAGCCAAAGTCGGAGGCTGACCAGAACACATCGCCCGCGCCAATGGTGTAAATATTTTCCATCGCCCAAGATAAAGAGACCAAATGGCCGCCCGTGTCTCGCACAACGCCCTTGGGCACGCCGGTGGTGCCAGACGTGTAAAGGATATAAAGCGGGTCGGTGGCCATAACAGGCACGCAAGCTGGGCGGTTGTTTTGCGCCCGTGCTTTGTCTTCTTCGGCTTGCCAATCAAAATCACGCCCAGCCTGTAAAGAGGCCTTGGCTTCGGGGCGCTGAAATATAAGGCAAGCGCTTGGCTTATGGGTGGCCAGCTCTATCGCGCCATCGAGCAGGGGCTTATAGGCGATGGTGCGGCCCGGCTCGAGCCCGCAAGAGGCGGCGAGAATGAGTTTTGGTTTGGCGTCATTCAAACGTGTGGCCAGCTCGGCTGCGGCAAAGCCGCCAAAGACAATCGAATGCACCGCACCAAGGCGCGCGCACGCCAAAGCGGCAATCGCGGTCTCTACAATCATCGGCATATAGATAATCACGCGGTCGCCTTTTTCGACGCCATGGCTGACCAACATGCCCGCCACCAGCTCGACGCGATCCAGCAGGTTTGCGTAGCTGAGTTTTGTTACACTCTCGGTCAGCGGGCTATCATGGATAAAGGCAATGCGATCGCCATGGCCATCGTTCACATGGCGGTCGACGCAATTGAAGCAGGTGTTCAACACGCCGTCGACATACCACCGATCACCGCTTTCATTGGTTTCAAAAATGGTTTTAGGAGGGGTATCCCAGCTCACGCGCGTGGCTTGGGTCTGCCAAAACGCCTTCGGATCGCTTTGCCACTGTTGATAGATATCTTGATACATACTGTCTCCCGTTGCGCGTAGCTTATCGGTTGGGCGAAAAAGGTCAATCTCTGGCGCTATCGCGGCTTGTCTTTCGCGTGGGCATGAGGCAATCTTGGGGTAATTGGGGAGAAGATAATCATGAAACTTAATGTTTGGCTAACCGCCGCTTTACTCGTTGCGCCGCTTGCAGTGCAGGCTGGCCCGGAAGACCGCAAGGCTTTGTTTGGGGAAACCCATTTGCATACGAACCTGTCTTTTGATGCGTTTATTTTTGGCAATCGCAATGGCCCAGATGCGGCTTATGAATTTGCTAAAGGCAAGGCGATTCAGCACCCTTCCGGCTTTGAAATGAAAATGCGCGTGCCGCTTGATTTTCAGGCGGTGACCGACCACGCCATGTATTTAGGTATGGTACCGGCGATGTTCGATGAAACGACATCCGTTGGCCAACATCCGGTAGCCAGTGGCCTGCGCACCGCGGAGACGGCCTCCGCACGTCGCGCCGCCTTTGGCGCTATGATGCCTTACATTGGCCAGCAAGTAGAAGACGATTTGTTGGATATGAATATCGTGCGCTCTACCTGGGAAGACATTAAACAGGCTGCCAATCGCCATAATGATCCGGGCAAATTTACCGCGATGATTGGATATGAATATACCTCGTCGCAAGACACGTTTGAAAACCTGCACCGCAATGTTTTGTTCCGTGGCGATGCGCCGGCCGAGCCGTTTTCTCGTCTCATCTCTAAAAATCCAGAGAATCTTTGGCGCTGGATGGATAGCATTCGCGAACAAGGCATGGACTCGATTGCCATTCCGCATAACTCCAATGGCTCCGATGGCTATATGTTCGACGATGTGACCTATGATGGTGCGCCAATTGATAAAAAATATAGCGATCTGCGGATGCGAAATGAGCCTTTGGTGGAAATCAGCCAAGTGAAAGGCACATCGGAAACGCATCCATTGCAGAGCCCGAATGATGAATTTGCGGCTTTTGAAATTATGCCATATCAAATCGCGACTTGGTATGAGAGCCGAGTGGAAGGCTCTTATGTTCGCGATGCCTATAAGCGCGGCTTGCAAATGCAGGCGCGGGGACAGGGCAACCCATATAAATTTGGTCTGATTTCGGCTTCCGATACGCATGTGTCGGCTGGCGCCTTTGATGAATATGACTATTGGTCCAAAATCGGTTTGGTGGATGCCAACGGCCTTTTGCGTGGCTCGGTTCGCCTAAGCTGGACGCAACGCTTGGGCGCGCAAATTTTCCGCGTTCGCAACTGGTGGACACAAATGAATACTCTAGAAGGCGCCCGCACGGGAAATCCGCCTAAGAATCCAGCTCCTGGCTTTTTGCAGATGCAGTGGTCGAGCTGGGGCGCGGCCGGTCTGGCCGGTGTTTGGGCCGATGAAAACACCCGTGGGTCTATTTTTGATGCCATGCGCCGTAAAGAAACATTTGGCACCAGTGGCCCGCGCATGCGGGTTCGGATGTTTGCTGGCTACGGCCTGCAAGCCAAATGGCTCGACGATGCGCAATTGGTTAAAAAAGCCTATCAACGCGGCGTTCCGATGGGCGCTGATTTGAAAGCGCGCAAAGGCCAAAGCCCAGACTTCTTGGTATGGGCAACGCGCGACCCTGGCAGCGCGCCGCTCCAGCGTTTGCAAATTGTTAAAGGTTGGGTCGATAGCGAAGGCGAAGCGCATGAGAAGATTTACGATGTTGCTTGTGCAGGCGGTGTCTCGCCCGATGCGAGCACCAATCGTTGCCCAGATAATAATGCCGTTGTGGACACTAAAACCTGTGCCTATAGCGCCGATACGGGCGCCAATGAGCTGAAAGCCCATTGGCAAGACCCGCAAAGCACAGATGGCGAAAACGCTTTTTATTATGTGCGCGGTATCGAGAACCCAACTTGCCGTTGGTCGACATGGGATGCCATTCGGGCCGATAGCCTGCCCAATCCATCTTTGGCGAAAACCATTCAAGAACGCGTTTGGTCGTCGCCTATATGGCTTGAACACTAGGACTGAAGACAACACGCATGAAGCAAAAATTGAACACGCTCTTGCGCGACCGACTGGTTTGGTTCGTCGTCTTGGGACTTGGGCTGTTTGCCCTCGACTATGCCAGCGGAAAACGTTTGGAAAGCCGCATTCTGATTGACTTGCCATTGGTCGAAAAGCTGGTGGCGCAATGGGAAGGCCAGACCAAACGCCGCCCCAATGCGCAAGAATTAGATGCCTTGGTGGAGGGTTATATTCGGGAAGAAATTCTGGTTCGTGAAGCCAGACGCCTCGGCTTGGATGATGAGGATGTGATTATCCGTCGTCGTTTGGCGCAAAAAGTTGAGTTTTTTCTGGATGAAAACAATCCACCAGAGCTGCCCGATGAAGCTGGGCTGAAGGCTTGGTTTGACCAAAATCGGGCGGCCTATGATACGCCAGCCAAATTAACTTGGCGCCATATCTATGCCAGCGACGAAGCCCAAGCGCAGGCTCTATTGGCTCAAGTAAAAGGCAAAGAGGCCAAAAATTGGCGCTCGTTGGGTCAACCGTTCATGCTAAACCGCGCGTATACGCGCCAAGATCAACTAGAGATGGCGCAAATTATGGGCGCGGAGTTTGCGGCCCAAATGTTTGATGCTAAATCCATTGCGAGCCCCGATGATTGGGTGGGCCCGATACGTTCCGCCTATGGCTGGCATGTGGTGGCCGTGGATACGCGGTATGAAACGCAGCCCGCACGCTTTGAGGCCATCGCTGAAAAAATAGCCAAAGACTGGGCCAATGAGCAGGGGCGTATCGCTAAACTGGAAGCTTGGCGAGAGCTTCGGGCGTCTTATGATATTGAGCTGGTTCCGGTAGAAGACCAGTGATGACGCGGTTATCTTTTCTCTTCGTTGGCCTGCTTTGGGTCTGCATGGGCCTTTTGGCGCCCGCCCAAGCCCATGAAGTGCGCCCAGGCTATATTGAAATTACCGAAACCGCGCCCGATACCTATCAGGTGATTTGGAAACAACCCGTGCGCGATACCAGTCGGTTTGAAGTGGCGGGGCTAGGCTTGCGCCCGGTGTTTCCCGAAGTCTGTTCGCGGGCTGGCGATAGTCATATGCAGCGCCGTCCGGGCGTATTGATTGAGCGCTTTCAATTGGCCTGCGATGGTGGCTTGATGGGGCAAATAATTGGCGTTGAGGGTTTGCAAAAAACCATCACCGATGTGTTTGTTCGGATGCGCTTGCTCGATGATAGTTCGAGTAATTTGCGACTGACAGCAGAGACGCCCGTACGAAAATTCAGCGGGGGTGGCGAGGGGCTGTCGGCTTATTTTGGTCTCGGCGTTGAGCATTTGCTATTGGGCGTCGACCATATTCTATTTGTTTTGGGACTGGTGCTTTTGGTGCGGGGCTTGCGCAGTTTGGTCTATGTCATCACGGCCTTTACCTTGGCCCACTCGCTGACATTAGCCTTGTCGATAGTCGGTTCGGTCACCGCTCCCTCGGCGGTGGTGGAGGCGATTATCGCCTTGTCGATTTTATTCCTTGCCATCGAATTGATAACGCCGGAGGCGCGGCGCTCGAAAATAGCCACACGCTATCCCCAATTGGTAGCCTTTGGCTTTGGGCTTTTGCATGGCTTTGGCTTTGCCGGTGTCTTGGGCGATATCGGACTTCCGCGCGATTTGGCCTTGCCAGCTTTGGCGCTGTTTAATGTGGGGCTAGAGGTCGGACAGCTTATCGTTGTGGCTGCCGCCCTGGTGGCGGGTCGGCTTTTGGCCAAACCCGTCTCCCGCTATCCGTCGATGGCACAAGTACCGATAGTTCTTATCGGCGGCGTTTCGGTATACTGGCTCATCGATCGGATGAGCGGTATTTGGGCTGGCTGAGCGAGCTTACTCGGCCGCTTTTTGCGCGGCCTTATCGGTAAATACCGCCGCACGACCCTCTAGCTCGGCTTTCACCGCTTCGATTTGATTGGGGGAGCCTATAATCTCATCTTGCAGCACGCTTTCCAGCATCAAGGTTTCGGCTACAAACCTGTCGGCTGGCTCGTTGAAAAGCTGTTTGGTAGCGCGGATAGCGTCTGGGTTGCGCGTGGCAATGGCCGTGGCGGTTTCAAAAGCGGCGGCAATCGGGTCGTCGCAAATGCGGGTCAAGAAGCCGTGTTCATAGGCTTCTTCGGCTTCAAAAATACGCGCGGTCATGGCTAATTCTTTCACAATGTCTTCGCGCGCCAAACGCGCCATCACATGGGTGGTGCCCATATCTGGCACAAGGCCCCAGCGCGATTCCATGATGGAAAACTTAGTGCCGGGGGCTGCGTAGCGCATATCGGCGCCCATAAATACTTGAAACCCACCGCCCAAGGCAAAGCCTTGTGCCGCAGCAATAACGGGGATTTGCACTTCGCGCCAAGTGAAAGCTACTTTTTGCGGCCGATTGGCAAGGCCATGGCTGCGGGTGGCTAAGAGTTGGCGCTCTTTGCTATTGCCGCTCACGCCAGCATCGCCGCCACCGGCCATGGCTGCAAAATTACCCATATCAAGGCCTGCGCAAAACGCACGGCCTTCGCCAGAAAGAACGACGGCACGAAGGCTCGCGTCGGCTTTGACCCGTTCGCCGGCTTCGATGAGGGCATCCATCATCTCAGCATCGAGGGCGTTCATTTTGTCGGCTCGAATAAGGTGCACATGTGCAATGTGGTTCTCTACGCGATAATCAATCCGGTTTTCCATGGTCATTTCCTTTGTCTCTTTACGTCAGCGGTTTGTCCGCGCCTTCGAACTGGTTTGGTGGCGCGACATAAATTTATCATGAAGACTAGCGTAACCCGCATGCGCTTGTTTGTCAGGGGTAAACTGTGCGCTAGGTTGATAGGCCACATGGGCAGCTTGGCTGAGGCTCTCAAACTCACCTTGCGCCGTTGCCGCTAGGAGCGCCGTGGCAAAAGCACAATCGCTCTCGCTGCCGGCGCGAAGCTCGACGTTCAGCATATCGGCTAAAATTTGGCAGAAAAACGATGCCTGCGAACCGCCTCCCAAGACGTTTAGGCTAGTTGGCGTGTGGCCCAAGCGCTGCGTCATGTCTTGCCAAATAGCGTTGAGTACATGGCCGACGCCCTCATAGGCTGCCCGCGCGATGGCGCTGCTGGTATGGCCGCGCGTGAGGCCGCGCATTTGGGCACTCAAGCTCGCATCCCAAAAGGGCGCTCGGGCGCCTGATAGATAAGGGTAAAACAACAATTCATCGGCGCCCATGGGGGCTTGGCTGGCGGCTTGGGAAAACTCGGAGGGGCTGAGGTTGGGCGTCAGGGTTTGGCGCACCCAATCGATGGCGCCCATGCAATCGCTCATGCCAGCGGCGTGATAGTGTAAGCCCGACACAATATGCGGATAGAAAGAGACGGGCGCAAAGCTTTGGGTGTTGGCGCTGGTCAAAGCCAATACGCCGGCTGAGGCCAATTTTAAGCTGGCCATATCTTCGGCTTGCTGGCCTGCGCATAGCCATTCCATCGAAGTGTCTATGGCCCCTTGATAGACAGGCACGCCTTCGGGCAAGCCGAACTCTTGTGCGCTGGCAGGGGTTACTTCGCCGGCTTTATCCATGGGGGCCAACAGCGGGGCAAAGGCGGTTTCGGGTAAGCCGCTCCTTGCTTGTAACTCGCGGTTCCAAGTGCCGTTTTTATTGGCCATCATCGAGCCTACGGCTTCGGTGGCATCGCTGGAAAATGTGTTGGTCAATTGGGCGCGCAGCCAGTCTTTGGCGAAATATAATCGCTCCGTTTTAGCCATAAGATCTGGCTCATGTTGGCCCAACCAAATCAGTTGCGGCAGCGTCCAAGTCGCATTGGGGCGATTGCCGGTTATTGCTTCCACTTCGCCGCTTGCCGCCAATTCAGCGGCGATGGCGGCTCCGCGTTGGTCATCCCACATAATGGCATTGCGTAAGGGCTGGGCTTTGGCGTCGCACAACACGCCGATATGCGCGCCACCTGAAAAGCTGATGCCTTGAAGCTTTGCCATGTCATCGCCATGGGCCTCGTTCAATTGCGCCAGTGCCTCGGCCATGGCTTGGCGCCAAATGGCGGGGTCTTGTTCGCTATGACCCGCCTCGAGGGGATAGGTTTTTACATTGGCGCGCACTAAGTCGCGGCGTTCCAAAGAACGGCCATCTGCATAAAGCAGACAGGCTTTGACGCTGCTGGCGCCTAAATCAATGCCGAGAAAAACTGTCATAAATGCTTATAAAACCAAAAAGGGCGCCTGCCTATAGCAGACGCCCCCGATTTAAAGTCTTGATTTAAAATCTTGGTTGGATTTGAGGTCAAACCCAATTATTTTTGCGCGTCCTTGGACAGCGAAGGCTGCTCCACATTCCTAATTTCACGCTGGCTTTGAAACCTCAAATGCTTCCGATAAATAGACAATGGATCACCTCCTTTCGATTGTTAAACTTACCTTTAAAAACTTAAGCTGATTTGATTCTGCTGCCAAAAGCTTTATGTTGGTGCAACGCTTAGGAGATGACATGCTGCGCTATCAAATTATTCCCGTGACGCCGTTTCAGCAAAACTGCACGGTATTTTGGAACGAAGAAACCAAGAGGGGCGGCATTGTCGACCCTGGTGGCGACCTTGCGCTTCTCGATAAATTTATCGATGAGCAAGGCATTAAGGTGGAAAAGATTTTGGTGACGCATGGCCACCTAGACCATGCTGGCGCCGTGGCACATATGGCGCAAGCGCGCGCCATCCCGATTATTGGCCCGCATAAAGACGATAAGTTTTGGATCGATGGCATGCCAGATGCCGCCGCTCAATACGGCTTTCCCGAAGCCCTGGCCTTTGAGCCCGACCAATGGCTAGAACACGGCGACAGCGTGGAAGTGGCGGGGGTGACGTTCGATGTGGTGCATTGTCCTGGCCATACGCCGGGCCATGTTGTGTTTGTGCAGTCGCAAGATAAAGTTGCCATGGTGGGCGATGTTATTTTTCAAGGCTCGATAGGGCGCACAGATTTTCCCAAAGGCAATCATCAGCAGCTCATCGATAGCATTACCGAGCGCCTGTGGCCTTTGGGCTTGGACATTACGTTTATTCCAGGGCACGGGCCGACGTCGACTTTTGAGCACGAAAAGAAAACCAATCCGTTTTGCTCTGATGCGGCGCTAAATTAATGACGCCAGACTGGGTCTTGAACGAGACATTAGAGCAAGACAGTTTTTGGCTCGGCACGCGCGATGGCGTCGAGTTTCGTTTGATGAAGGATGCCCGCTACACTTGGCTGGTTTTAATACCGCAAGTGCCCGAGGCAGAAGACTGGCACGATCTGGGCGAACCGATGCAAAGCCATTTATTTGCGCTATCGATGCACGCGTCTAAAGCTCTCAAGCAGGCCACGGGCGCCGATAAAATGAATGTCGCGAACCTTGGCAATATGGTGCGCCAATTACATGTGCATGTGGTGGCGCGCCATGTTGGAGACGCGGCTTGGCCCGGCCCCATTTGGGGCGTTGGCGAGGCGCAGGCTCATGCAGAGCCTGAAAAAAGTATCCAAGAGATGCGGGACTTATTAGAGTTTTAAGGGCGTACCGGTTTTATGAGTGTTCTCACGAATAGTTTTCCAGAGCAATTTCGCGCCCTTGTGTTTGGCGCCAACGGCGGCATTGGCGCAGCGCTTATGGCTGCTTTAGCGCCGCGGTGCGAGGTCACCGGGGTGGCCAGAAACCCGACGGGCGATTTGTTGCAAGGCGATATTTGCGATGAGGCCTCTCTGGCAGCTTTGGCCGATACCCTAAAGGGCGAGCGCTTTCATTTGATTATAAATGCCACCGGCCTGCTGCATGATGCGGGTGCTGATTTGCAACCCGAAAAGGCTCTGAGGCAATTAGACGCCGATAAAATGGCGCGCGTCTTGGCTGTGAACGCCATTGGACCGGCCATGGTGTTGAAGTATTTCTTGCCGCTTTTGGCGCGTGAAGAAAAGGCTGTGATGGCGCATCTTTCGGCCCGCGTTGGCTCTATCTCCGACAATCGCATGGGCGGTTGGACCAGCTATCGGGCAGCCAAAGCGGCGCAAAATATGATTGTTAAAAACGCCGCTATTGAGACCGCACGACGCGATAAACAAAAGATTATTATCGGCCTGCATCCGGGCACGGTGGAGACGAATTTATCAGCCCCGTTTCGCGGTGGCGTAGCGGCATCGAAACTATTTACCCCAGACCAAGCGGCGGGATATTTGCTGGATGTTATAGACACGATGACGCCCGAAAATAGCGGCCATGTCTTCGCTTGGGACGGAAAACAAATTCCGGCATAGGCCCTTATCTGGGTTTTATATTATTTCCAGTCGACGGAAATCAGCTGGCAATTTATGGCCTTCAAAATCAATATGCACAATGTTCACCTTGTGGCGACGACACCAAACTTGCACGCCCCAATCGGTGAAGCCGACATCCATGGCGGCATAATTTTGCAAGCTCTCGGGCGGGGTTAAGTTGGCTACTTCATCGGCACATTTGGAGCAGGCTACATAATTAGTAATGCTGAGGGCGAGGGCCTCTTTCGGCAGGGTTGGGTCTTGGCTCATTTTAGGGCCTCCAAAAATTTAGCTGCACTGGCTTTGGCGCCCGCTTTTTTTGCGTCGTCCATTTTGTCGAGGTTGCGGTAGACCATGCCCATGCGTGGATTGCTCGACAAGGTGTCGGCGTGGCGCATCATGAAATCCCAATATAAATAGTTGAACGGGCAGGCGTCATCGCCATTGGGTTGCTTGACCTGATAGCGGCAGTCTTTGCAATAATCTGACATGCGGTTGATATAGGCGCCGGAAGATACATAGGGTTTGGACGCCACCAAACCACCGTCGGCGAATAGCGCCATGCCATGCGTATTGGGCAATTGCACCCATTGATAGGCGTCGGCATAGACCTCCATATACCAGCGATTGACGGCCTCAGGCGCTATGCCCGCCAGCAAGGCGAAATTGCCGGTAATCATCAAGCGTTGAATGTGATGCGCATAGGCGTGCGTCTTGCTGGCCTCTACGGCCTCGCGCAAGCAGGCCATATCGGTATCGCCGCTATAGAAAAAATCGGGCAGGGCACGGTCGTGGTCGAAAAAGTTTTCTCGTTCATAGTCCGGCATTTTAAGCCAATAGATACCGCGGATATATTCGCGCCATCCCAAGATTTGCCGAATAAAGCCCTCTACCGCATTGAGCGGGGCCTGCTGGTTGGCAAGGCGCGCCTCGGCCGCTCGGCAGACCTCGAGCGGGTCCAGCAGACCAAGGTTCAAACTGGTGGCAATTAAGGCGTGATACAGAAAAGTTTCGCCAGATTTAAGCGCATCTTGATAGTCCCCAAAATGGGGCAGGCAATGGTCGAGGAAATCATCGAAATGTGCCTGCGCTTCTGCCGCCGTTACTGGCCAGCCAAAGCCTTCCAACGTGCCAAAATGGGCCGCTTCGCCCGTGCCAAAATGCTCGGTCACCAGCGCCATAACTTGGGCGGTGATGGCATCGGGTGGGGAGGTGAGACGCTGGGGTAAAATGTGGCCTTTGGGTAATTTCTTGCGATTTTCAGCGTCATAATTCCATTGTCCGCCGAGCGGGTCTTTACCTTCCATCAGCAGGCCTGTTTTGCGGCGCATTTCGCGATAGAAAAATTCCATACGGAGCTGTTTTTTGCCGCTTACCCAAGTCTCGAATTCGTCGTGGCTGGCGAGGAAACGCGTATCTGGCAACACATGGACGGCGAGGTCAAATTGCGTCGACCAATCAGCAAATTGGCGAGTGAGGCGATATTCGCCAGGCTCGGTCACGAACACGCGCTCATACGTGCCGCTAGCTAATTTATGTGCCAGCACATCGGTAAAACTTTTTAGCTCGGGGGTCTCGCCATAGGCAAAGTAAGTGACGTCGCGGCCTTGGTCGCGCAAACTTTGTGCGAAATGGCGCATGGCAGAAAACACTAAGACGAGTTTTTGTTGATGATGCGCCACATAGGTCGCCTCATCATAGAGTTCGGCCATTACCACATGCGCGTGGGGGGAGGCTTGAAGGCTCGACAAGTTGGGAGATAATTGGTCGCCCAGCACAAGAATGAGATCGGTCATGCGCGCGCCTCTTTTTGGGAACGGCACTTAACGGAACAATATTTGACGGCGTCCCAATTTCGAGCCCATTTTTTGCGCCACGAGAAAGGCCGGTCGCAGGTCAGGCATTGCTTTTGGGGCAATTCTGATTTTTTACGCATCTTCATACTCTGCCTTATCCTTAAACTCTGGCCTTTAAACTCTGACCCCTAAACTCTGACCCCTAAACTCTGGCCCCTAAAATTTGGCAAGGCTTTTCGGTTCTCCCTCGGGTGGGACTAAAGTTCCGGACCTGCAGGGCGTATGCAAGACATGGGGTTTCAAGGCTCGAAGGTCAAGCGAGTTAACCCCAAGCCATATGCCGCTTGGGATATATAAGGTACAGGCGTTATTGACAAAGCTTCGTCTGGTAGCCATTTTGTGCACACAGGAGACTACACCCATGGCCTATCGTGCAACTCGTTTGATTTCATCCCTTATTCTATCCAAAAGAGTCCAATCGGCCCGCCGGTCTTTATTGGCGTGGTCGCGCCGGATGGGCGGACAAAAAGCCGAAGTGTTGTATTTCCATCAGCCAGATGACCCGTATAGCCATTTGACGGCACAGGTTTTGAGCGAGCTGCAAGCGCGCTATGACATCTCGTTAAAAACAATGCTGGTCGACCCACCGCTCGATGATGTGGCGCCAGAGCGCCAGGCTTTGCAAGATTATGGTCGCCGCGATGCGGCTCTTATTGCGCCCTATCATAAGCTGAATTTTATCGATATCGGCAAGCAGCCATCGGCCACCAGTTATGCCTCAGTTCGACGGGCCTTGGCGGCCTCTAGTAACTTGAACAAGGCGGCAGCCGAAATTGGCGAAGCTTTTTGGGCGGATGATACAGATGCGCTCAATCGTATGGCGATGGTGTCGGAAGAAAAAACTGAGCAAGTATTTCAAGAAGGCACCAAGCTTCGCGAAAGTTTGTCGCACTATCTTGGCGCCATGTTTTATTTCGAAGGTGAATGGTATTGGGGGCTCGACCGTTTGCCCTATTTAGAAGAGCGAATGAGAGACGCAGGGCTTCGCCTCAGCGGATGCCGCCAGGTTACCCAATTCCAAGAACGCCCTGAGTTTATGAGCAAGCCCAGCAATGGTAAGCGCCTAACCGTAGAGTTTTACCCTTCTGCCCGCAGTCCCTATACAGCTATTTCGATGGCAGAGACTTTGGACTTGCCGAACCATTATCCGGTTAATTTAGTTGTGCGCCCCGTCTTGCCGATGGTTATGCGCAACCTGCCGGTGCCGAAACGCAAAGGCTTATATATTATGCGCGATACCAAGCGCGAAGCGGATCGTATTGGGGTGCCATTTGGCAAAATTGCCGATCCAGTGGGCGACCCTGTGCGACGGTGTTACTCGTTATTTACTTGGGCAGAACAGCAAAATAAAGGCGGCGACCTTCTGCACGCCTTTACCGAACTGGCTTGGGCCCTTGGCGTAGATACCGGCAGCGACGATGGTATGCGCCAAGTTTGCGAGCGAGCGGGTCTGGATTGGAACGAAGCCCAAGGCGTTATCGATAATAAAGACTGGGAAGTCTGGGCGGAAGAAAACCGCTTGCAGATGATGGCCTCTGACCTTTGGGGCGTGCCGAGCTATCGCTTGCTGGATGAGGCGGGCAAAGAGCTTTATGCAGGCTGGGGCCGAGATCGTATTTGGTTGCTGGTCTGTGAAATTCAAAAAGCGTTGGAAAGCTAGTCGCTCCAAAATTGTGACACTGCCTGGGCCTCTAGCGAAGAGGCGGGTGCAAAGACCAGGTATCTGGCCTTTGCACAAATCAGGCGGATTGGGAGGGACCATGACAGGAAGATCCGCCTAATCTCAACCGCATGAAACGCCGACACATTGCGTGACACTTGTCTCGTCATGCAGTCGCAAACCTCTATTGCAATGCTGGCTCCAAGCTAAAAAAATGAGCCACACACAACAAGACTTTTCACTCGCCTGCGCAGTGTATAAAGTAATCCTGTTTTATATTAGCAACAGCGTAGAGTGCAGAATTAGCTATGCAGCTTGATGATTTTTCTTATGCGTCCAAAGCACAATCTTGGCCTCGGCGGGGGATTATTCGCGCCATTGAACTGGTTAGTGGTCAGCCAAAATTAAAACGTATTTACCAAGCCTATCAGGCGCTAAATTTGCCTTTAGATCAATTTTGGCACGAGGTTATCCCGCGCCTTAACCTTAAGCTTGAAGTGTATGGTGCGGGTGCTGAAGGGGGTATCCCCAAGACCGGCCCCGTGGTGGTTGTGGCCAATCATCCTTACGGCGTTTTGGACGGCATGGCGATTTGCTGGCTGGTTTCTAAGGCCCGTTCGGACTTTAAAATTCTCATTAATAATGTGTTGTGCCGCGCGCCAGAGATAGCCGCCTGCGCTTTGCCCGTTGATTTTGATGAAACGCCAGAGGCTCTGCAAACCAACCTCGCCTCGCGGCGCCAAGCCTTGGCGGTTTTGCAAGCGGGGGGCGCGGTGATTGTGTTTCCATCGGGCGCAATTTCTACAACGCCGAAATTCTTCAGCCGAACAGCGGTGGAAATAGACTGGGCGCCCTTGGTCGGCCAGCTCATTCGGAAAACCGGCGCCACGGTTGTTCCAGTGTATTTTGAAGGGCAAAACTCGGCTGTATTCCAGATGGCCAGTCATATTAGCTATAGTTTACGGGTGGCGTTTATTTTTCATGAGGTGCGCCGACGTATGGGGACAAAGCTTGCTATGGTTGTCGGCGCGCCCCTGACTTATGACGAGATGCGCGCTCATTTACCGCCCAAAAACTTGGCTCGTTATCTGCAAACCCATGTGGAGCGTCTGCGGCAATATTTGCCAAACAAAACGCACGATTGTGTTTGACCCGGAGCCAAAATCTGCTTTCATAGCGGTTGGATTTTACAGGGAGTGAAACAATGGAAAATTGTCTTAAATTTTATATCGATGGAGCTTGGGTAGAGCCAAGTGATCCAAAACCATTTGACGTTATCAATCCGGCAAATGAGCAAGTTATTGGCCAAATTATGATGGGCAATAAAGACGACGTGAACAAAGCGGTAGCCGCTGCCAAGCGCGCTTTCCCAAGCTTTTCGCAAACCAGCGTGCAAGAGCGCCTAGAACTTCTAGATGCCATTATTGCCGCCTATGGCGCGCGTATGGATGAAGTGGCTTCGACTATTTCGGCTGAAATGGGCGCGCCTATGTGGCTGTCGAAAGCGGCACAAGCTGCGATGGGCATTGCGCATCTAACAACGGTGCGCGGTATTCTCGAAAGCTATGCCTTTGAGAAACAGCAAGGCAACACAATGATCCGCAAAGAGCCTGTCGGCGTTTGCGGCCTGATTACGCCATGGAATTGGCCAATTAACCAGATCGCTTGCAAAGTGGCACCTGCCATTGCTGCGGGTTGTACGATGGTTCTAAAGCCGTCCGAAATTGCGCCTTTGAATGCCGCTCTTTGGGCTGAAATTCTCGATGATGCGGGCGTGCCAGCTGGCGTGTTTAACCTGGTCAATGGCGATGGCATGAATGTGGGCGAAGCTATGTCGCAGCATCCAGACATCGACATGATGTCGTTCACTGGCTCCACCCGTGCGGGCGTGGCCGTGGCCAAAGCCTCTGCCGATACGGTCAAGCGTGTGGCCCAAGAATTGGGTGGCAAGTCGGCCAATATTATTCTGGACGATGCGGATTTCAACAAAGCGGTCGCCCAAGGCGTGCAAAGCTGCTTTATGAATTCGGGTCAATCTTGCAACGCGCCAACGCGCATGTTGGTGCCGGCGGCACGCCATGACGAAGTTGTGGAAATTGCTAAAGCGGCTGCCGAACAAGTTAAAGTTGGTGATCCAAACGGCGACGATACAACCATCGGGCCTGTGGTAAGCGAAATGCAGTTTGATAAAATTCAAGCGCTGATCGAAACCGCCATCAACGAAGGCACGGAATTGGTAACCGGCGGTCTGGGCAAACCAGATGGCCTCAACGCTGGCTATTATGTGAAGCCGACGATTTTTGCCAATGTAACCAATGATATGACCATTGCGCGCGAAGAAGTGTTTGGCCCTGTTTTGTCTATCTTGAAATATGAGACAGAAGAAGAAGCCATCGCGATTGCCAATGACACGGTCTATGGCCTGTCGGGTTATGTGCAATCTGGCGACATTAAGCATGCTGCCGATGTGGCCTCTAAAATGCGCACCGGTAACGTGCATTTGAACGGCGCCGGCGCTGATTTGGGCGCGCCATTTGGCGGCTACAAGCAGTCTGGCAATGGCCGGGAATGGGGCGAGCATGGGTTTGAGGACTTCCTCGAAACCAAAGCTGTGCTTGGTTACGCAGCCGAGTAAATTAAAGTTCTGGGCTGGCAAGGAAACTTGCCAGCCCTTTTTTTTATCTTTTTGACGCCAAGTTTCGGCCAAGGATTCTTTCTATGTTGTCCAATAGTTACCCAATGCTGCAGTTTAACCTCGGGGAAGATCTCGACATGATGCGCGATAGTATTCGTAAATTTGTCGATGAGGAAATTGCGCCTCGTGCCGATGAGATTGACCGCACGGATACGTTTCCAAGAGATTTGTGGGAGCCGCTGGGTGCATTGGGTTTGCACGGACTGACGGTATCTGAGGAATATGGCGGCGTGGCGCTGGGCTATACAGCACAAGCCATTGCAGTGGAAGAAATCTCGCGCGCTTCGGCTTCCGTGGGTTTGTCTTACGGGGCCCATTCTAATTTATGCGTTAACCAGATTTATCGTTGGGGCAATGATGCGCAGAAGAAAAAATATCTACCCAAGCTGGTATCTGGCGAACATTTGGGCGCTTTGGCCATGTCGGAGCCAGGCGCGGGTTCTGACGTTGTTTCCATGAAATTGAAAGCCGAGAAAAAGGGCGATAAATACGTTCTCAACGGCACGAAGTTTTGGATTACCAACGGCCCGTCCGCCGATGTGTTGGTGGTCTATGCCAAAACCGAGCCCGAAGCGGCCTCGCGCGGCATCACGGCCTTTTTAATTGAGAAAGATTACAAAGGATTTAGCTGCGCGCAAAAGCTGGATAAATTAGGCCATCGCGGTTCTGAGACTGGCGAGCTGGTTTTCGAAGATTGCGAAGTGCCAGAAGAAAACATCATGGGCCCGTTAAACCGTGGCGTGGAAGTGCTCATGAGCGGTCTTGATTATGAGCGCGCGGTTTTGGCGGCTTGGCCGTTAGGTATTATGCAGGCCTGTTTGGATACGGTGTTGCCTTATGTGCATCAGCGCGAGCAATTTGGCCAATCCATTGGCACGTTCCAATTGGTGCAAGGAAAACTGGCCGATATGTACACGAAATTGAGCGCTTCCCGCGCCTATGTTTATGCGGTCACCCAAGCCTGCGACCGCGGGGAAACCACCCGCAAGGACGCCGCGGCCGCTATTTTATTTGCTGCCGAAAACGCTACTCAATGCGCGCTTGATGCCATTCAGCTCATGGGTGGCAATGGCTATGTGAATGATAATCCGGTGGGGCGTTATTTGCGCGATGCGAAATTGGCTGAAATTGGTGCCGGCACCTCCGAAATTCGACGCATGTTAATTGGCCGCGAATTGTTCAACGAGACCAGCTAGGCTGTTTTGCGTCGGCCTTTGCGGATTTGCTCGATTAAACTCAAGCTAATCGCGACGGGAATGAGACCCACTAGAATAATCATCAGGGCTGGCAGGGCCGCGTCTTCCATCTGGCCGACAGAGGCATAAGTGTAAACGCTGGTCGCTAAAGTCTCAAAATCGAACGGTCGCAAGATCAGCGTGGCTGGCAATTCTTTCATCACATCGACAAATACCAATATGGCAGCGGTTAATAACGGCGCTCGCAATAGCGGCAAGTGCACGCGCCACAGGGTTGCGTTTCTGCCTGCCCCGAGACTGCGCGCCGCCATATCTAGGCCTGGGGAAATGCGGCCAAAGCCGGCTTCCAGCGTGCCGTAAGACAGCGATAAAAAGCGCACGACATAGGCAAAAACCAGCGCTCCTGCCGTGCCACTAACAAGCAACCATCCAAAGCTCAAATCAGCCAAAGCCGCGAACATCACCATGACGCCGATAGCCAGAACCGTGCCGGGCACCGCATAGCCTAAGGCGGCCATTTGGCCGAGCCGCTTGACCTCTAGGCGCTGGTAAGGCGTGCGCCCGCTGCGCGCCGCATAGGTTAGCCCAAGGCCAAGCGCACACGTGAGAATGGCAGCAACTATGGCAAGGGAGAACGAGCGTCCCGCCGCCGCCATAACGCCCTCGGCGGTAGAGCCAAGAAGGGCGTAGTCAATCAGCAGGCCTGTTGGTACCAGAAATCCGAGCACGACTGGCACAAAGCAGGCAAAGCACATGAGCAGTTGCATGGCTCGGTGGGTTTGAAAATCAGGCAGGCTGCGTTGGCGCCCGCTGCGGATATTATGGGCCGCCTCGCCACGTTGGCTGCGTTCCAAGACCAATAATAGTGCCATGAAGCCCAAAAGCGTCAGCGCGATTTGCGCCGCTCCGCCTAGGTTTCCGCGCACGACCCAAGTGTCGTAAACCCCCATGGTAAGCGTCGTGACGCCGAGAAATTCGACCGCGCCGATATCGTTCAAACATTCCATCATCGCCAAGGCCACGCCAACGATAATGGCCGGTCGTGCCATCGGCAGGCCAATGCGTCTGAAGCATCCCATGGGGCCAAGCCCTAGGGCGCGCCCCGCCTCGATGAGGACAGAGGATTGCTGCACAAAGGCGGCGCGTGCGGAAAGATAGACATAAGGGTAGAGAACCAAGCTCAGCAAAATGATGGCGCCCGGCAGAGAGCGGAAATCGGGATAGGCGGTTTCGGGCAGCAGCGCGTGCCAAATCTGGTAAAGCGGTCCGGCATGGTCCAGCACGTCTGCATAACTATAGGCCATAAGGTAGGTAGGAATGGCCAAAGGTAGCAGGAGCGCCCAGCTTAAGGTGCGACGCAGCGGAAAGTTATAAAACGTTACCGCCCAAGCGGTTCCCGTTCCGATGAGACCGGTGAGCGCCGCGACGCCTGCCATTAATAGGGCTGTGGTGATAATTTGCCCAGGCAAAACAGAAGCCCATAAATGGCCCCAAATCGGCGCATAGGCAGAAGACGGCACCAATGCCAGCCAAGCCAATGCGACTAGCGGTAGTAAAGGTAAAGCCACCGCAGCCAGCGTTAACGCGCGCCACATATCCAAACGCCAAAAAGGCTTTGAGGCCGATAGCGGTAAGGATTGGCTCATGCGAGGGGGCTATTGTTGTTGCGAGTAAGTCTCATGAGCAAACCATAGCCTATGGGCTACAGCCTGCAAAGCACTTCCTGTAGGAAGCTTCGCGACAGGATTTAGGGGCTTTAGGAAGCTTGGCGACAGGCTGCCGCGGCGGCGACGAGTTCGCGGGCAATTTCTTCGGCTTCTTCCGCGAGGAAATCCATTGGAATTTCTTGACTGTCGGTCGTGATAAAAATCCGAACCATTTTCTGGTCGGTGGCCCCGATGGAGAGCTCGGCTGAAATGTCTGAAGGTGTGTTAATGCCCATGGAACGGCCCCTGTTTTGTGATCTCTTCACAGCTTTAGCCGTTTCCCACTGGTTTTGGAAGGGGCAGAGAGGCCAAGTAGGAACAAAAACTTGTTATCGGGTGCATCATCGCTTGAACTTTATCTAAAAGCCGACTATTTTCCCTTCACCTGAGCCGCTCTGGTGGCTTTTGGAAACCTCGGTGCAGCCTTAGCTCAGTTGGTTAGAGCGCTAGATTGTGGATCTAGAGGTCCTCCGTTCAATCCGGAGAGGCTGTACCATTTCCTCCTTTCGTGTCATCCCCCATTTCATCAAACTCTCACTCGCGCGTCACAAAACTGTGATGTTGGCTGGCTAGTTTCAAAAAGTCGAAGCAGCCCCATGCGCTCGTGCTAGTATAAGGGAAGATATGAGATGATTCCCTATCCAACTAGATTGGCAGTGGGTCATCTAGAGTTGGCATGCGAAAGGTTTTATTGGCCCCGCCTGCCCATTGGTAAAACAGGAGTATATTGTGCAAAAATCTCTCATTTGGGCCGCAGCCGTTGGCCTTTCCCTCTCCCCCGCCGTTGCCGAACCTTTCGCTTTTAGCGTTGGCGGTTATTTCAATTCCGTCATTTACAGTGTCGATGCCGATAGCCGCTATTATGACAATGAAAAGGCTTCTCGAACGGAAAGGTTCAAAGATATTTCGTTTCAAGAAGATGCCGAAATTATTTTTAAAGCCAAAGGCAAAACCAATAATGGCCTAACCGTTGGCATGCAAATTCAGCTCGAAGGCGCGACAGAATCCGACCAAATTGATGAGCATTATATTTATGTATCCGGCGATTTTGGGAAACTGGAAGTCGGAGCAGAAAACTCAGGCGCGGATAAGTTGCAAATTTTTGCGCCCCGCTTTGCGGGTTGGAAAACCTATGACAATAATTTTGGCACTTGGAGCTCAGTGGCAAAATACGAAAAGCCAAAACACGATAATTATTCCGCAGATGCCAACAAGCTAACCTACTACTCGCCCAAATTCAGCGGGCTACAAGTGGCTTATTCGATTACACCCAGCTCGGAAAATGACAATGGTGCCGGAACGGAAGCACTTTTGGCCGAACTGGATGGCATTAAAACCCATGAAGACATTAAGTCGTTTGGGCTGCGCTACACCGGGTCCTTTGGCGGCATTAAGATTAAAACCTCATTCACCACCGAGACGGGGGACTACATTGATGTCGAAAACAAAGGCGAAATGAAAGAAACCGCCTATGGTCTAAGCCTATCTTCGGGGCGGGTCACACTCGGCGGTAATCACTTTGTTTCAGACGAAGCTTCGGCTGGCGGCAATGATTGGGAAATTACCCATGTAGGCTTGGCCTATAAATGGTCGAAGGAGACGGTGCTTGGGGTTGCATTTCACACGCAAAAGGATACGCAAGCCAATAGCGACCCAGATATGGATACCGATGTCACAATCATCGGCGGCTCGACCAAATTGGGTTCTGGCGTAAAGCTGACATACACGCATGAGAGAGTGGAAAGCGGCGGTGCCCTTGCGCAAGACGCTAATTTCACTGGCGTAGGCCTGTTACTTAAATTCTAATTTCAGCTTTTGAAATTAATGATAAGGATGGCGGGGCTTTGACCCCGCCATTTTTATTCCGTTTCAATTGTTATTTGACTGTTGGCTTGAAGGCGGTATGAATACAAAAGTGCTTTGCGGTTTACCTCGCGCGTTTGGCACCAAGCGTTCCTGCCATAAGTTGCGGTGGGCTGTATCCAAAAATAAAAACAAGGATATGGACTATGAAACGACAATTAAAAATCACGGGTCTAAGTGTTTCTCTCATGGCTTTGCTGGGCATCTGTGCGCCTGCGGTCGCGAAAGACAAGCCGTCTATCGATGTGACCGTGAGCGGGTACTTTACGCAATCCTTGAATTTGGTGGATGCGGATACGACGGAGCCAAGCGGGGGGCGCTTTGAAGATGAAGTGCTGGCCCAAAATGGCGAGATTCATTTCAAGGCGAAAACCAAATTGGCCGGCGGAGGCACCATCGGCGTGCGCGTCGAGTTAGAGGCCGAGGGCAGCTCCAAAGACTTGATTGATGAGCATTATCTCTACATCAAAGATGATTGGGGCAAGGTGATTATCGGTGCGGAAAACGGTGTCGGCCACCTCATGCAGGTGCGGGCGCCGCGTTTTGTGCCGGGTCTCAAAATGTTCGACAATAGTGTCAACGAGAAGGCCATCGAAGAAACCTATGACGCGCAGCTAGGCGAAGTCGATGTCATTGAAGACCCGCATATGTCGACCAAACTCGAACATATTTCGGGTGATGCCAATAAGCTTTCTTACCTCACCGCCAAAGTAAGTGGCCTGCAGATGGGGGTTTCTTATACGCCGAATAATGCCGATCGTAACGGCGGCAAAAACAATGTTATCAGCGATACTAGCGAAATCCAAGAAGACATCCTTGAGCTGGCTATGCGATATTCTGGGTTCTATCGGGGGGCTGGCTATCGTCTTAGTTATTCGCAAGTCGAAGGCAGCAGCTTAGGCCAAGCCGCAGACCCTAAAAGTACGAGCACTGGTTTGCAGGTCTATTGGAGCGATTGGGTGTTCGGCGCCAATTTGTCTGAATATAATGATTTGGGTGCGCTATCTGGCACTAAATATACCGATAGTGAGCGCATTGAAACGCTCAATCTTGGCTTGAAATATAAGCAAGGGGATAGCTATTGGGGTCTTGGTTTTACCGATAGTGAAGAAACCGATGTGGGCAGCGTTGGCCCTGCCACCGAATATAAGGAAGTCATGATCGGCGGCGGCAAGAAGCTGACGGCGGGCGTGCAGTTTGGTTATTATTATCAAATGACTGAGGTCGATAGGAAAGGAACCTCGGCAGAGGCGAACATCCTAGGTATGACTTTGGCCTTAACTTTTTAAAAAACTAGAAATAGCGGCACCGCCCTCGCCCTCTAGGGGGTGCCGCTTTATTCTAGGCTCCATTCTAGGTTTCGCTATTGGCTGCCAAATCTCCGCGCAGGGTGCGTGCCGCCAAAATATAATGCGCGGCTCCCCAAATATTGACGGTCACGACGCTGACCAGCGCATAGCGCAGGCCGTCGACACCATAGATCGGCAAGAAATAATCCGACAAAATACCAACCAATTGTGGGCCTAGCCCGAGGCCAATAATATTGATGCAAAACAACAATAAAGCCGCGCCTAGCGCTCGGCTTGGGCCCGGCAGAAGGCTCTGCGTCATGGCAAAACTAACCGATAGGTAAAAACCGCCAAAGAAGGCGGTGATGGTAAACAGGCCAATCGCTAGTTTCAAATTGGTGGTGAGGTAGAAAGCAATGGCTATCGGCAAAATGAATAGTTTCACGCCAGCCGTCAGCCAAACGTAATTTCGCTTGTCTTTCTTGCCTAGATAGTCCGCCAATAGGCCGCCAGAATAGGTGCCAATGCCGCCAACAATGCCACCGATGAGCGCCAATAAAGTGCCTGTTTCAATTGGGCTGAGCCCATGAATGCGGCGGAAGAAAACGCCATTCCAGTAAAGTGCGCCATAGCCGACAAACACCACCAAGGTGCAGCCAATTACAATGTGGCGCAGGCTGGGTATCGACATCATCAGTTTGAACGTGTCCCAAACTTCCCCGAAGACGTTAAAGTTAAGCGGTTTGACGGGCTGGCTACGTGCGGGCTCCTTTACGGTGAAGAACATCAAAAGCCCCAGAATAACGCCTGGAATACCGACCACAAAAAACGCCATACGCCAGCCGTATAATTGGTCAATCACGCCGCCCACTAGAAAGCCTATCAGCACGCCAATATTAATCCCGGTGGCATAAATCCCCATGGCGGTGGCCCGGCTTTCGGGTGGAAATAAGTCAGAAATCATTGAGTGGCTGGGCGGGCTGGAGCCAGCCTCGCCAATACCTACGCCAATTCTGGCCAAAGCCAATTGGAAGTAATTGGCCGCCATGCCACTAAAGGCGGTCATCGCCGACCAAACAATTACGGAGATGGCGATAATATTACGGCGAGAATAGCGGTCTGCCAAAATCGCGATGGGGATGCCTAGGGTGGCGTAAAAAAGGGCAAAAGACAGGCCAATTAAAAACCCCAATTGCGTATCGCTGAGCAATAGTTCCAGCTTAATACTCTCGGCCAAAATTGAGACAATCTGACGATCGACATGGCTGGACGCATAGATAAGCACCAGCATGGCTAGCGTGTAATTGCGAACCGACTTCGGCACGGGGGCCGTTTCTTCCGGTGATGTTGAGCTCATAAGATAGTCTCCCTTTAGACGAAAAGCCTAAACAGGAAAAAGTCATTTGGCGAGAGAAACTAACTAAAAATTAGAAGAAATAAGCCAACCGCAACCGAATGAAGTCTTCATCGACATTGGCTTGAGCGAGCTTGTCATTGTCGCCAACTTTACCTTGGAAGCGGGCTTCGAGAATGGCTTTATAGCTCTGGCCTAACCGGCGCTCGGCTTCTAGCGACAGGCCGCTCGACTTCGTGTCGAGGTCAATAAACCCGCCCACTAAAACAGCCGTCGATTGGGTGTCATTGGCGGTCCAGCGAAACCCGATGCCAATGTCATTGCCAAAGGGATGAGGGGCCTTTGCCTCGCGTTCATCCCACATATATTCGGTGACCAGCCCGACATCGGTGCCACTGTTAAACAGATTGTAAAATGTATATTCAAAGCCGCCTGTGGCGCGCGACACGTCAATTTCCATAACCGGAGAGGCCAGCGTCACGACATCGCCGATAAAGCGGTTTTGCGTGGTTTGGCTGGCTTCTAATTTCCACAACCAAGAGCCCAAAGTGGCCTGCACATCGAGGCCCACCTGCGTTTGATAGGCGTGATAGGCTTGCAATTTTGGTAGGCCATTGTTTGCCGAAAATTCGCCAGTAGCCAGCAATTGCGGTTCGCGCGCGGTGCCTTTAAAGCCAGAGAGGCCAATATCAAAAGCGCCGATACTATGTTTATAGCGCAGGGCATAATCTTCGGTGCGTCGCCCTTCGCCGCTCTCAAATAGGGTGGTATTATCGTCAACGACAAAACCGTAATTGGGGCGCCCTGTTATCGGGTCCGCATATTGGCGGATGCGAAAAAATGGGAGCGAATAGCCCGTCAAAGTGCCAAAGCGCGTGCTATAGGCGAGCTTGACCATCGGCTGGCCCAGCTTAGCCTCCCCATCGGTGCTTTCTACATTGTCGGTCTGGTTGATAATGTCGACGAGGTGCAAAAATTCTGTCACGCCCCAAAACTCTTTATCGGCGCCGAGGGTCAACTCAAACGGCCCGCGCAAATAGCGATATTTGGCTTCGCGCAAATCCATATGGCTGCGTTCATGGTCATGTTGGTCGTAGCGGCCAAAAGGTTTCAAGATAACCGCATGGCGGCCGGAGCGCGAATACAGCCCCAGTTCCAATTCACTAGATATAGACGTGAAATCCTGTTCCATGTCTTCGCTGCGCCCGACTTTGAGGAAATGCCGGGCTTCGAGCTCGATATTTCCATCAAAGTCGATATCCATCGCCCCAGCGGTAGGGGCGCCAAGCCCCAAGACAGCCACTAAAACGGGAAAGAGAGGCGCGCGCGACATATTTAGCGAGCCCGCTTCAAGCTATCTTGCGTGAAGTCAGCCTTGTCCAAATCGGTCTGGAACTCATATTCATCCCAACGCAGCGTTGTCGTTTTTTTCGTCACATGGTTTTCCATGTAAAGATTGTGGGCACGCCAAAATTTGTCGAGATATAATTGATAGTCGCTAAACGTCAGGGTTTTCAACAGCGAGTTCTTGCGGTCATAATAGATTACCTTACGGAGCTGATAATCTGTCGTATCCGTATAGCTTATGGTGCGCGTATAGCCCGAGTGCTTATACAAAGGCCGCCGCTCGGTAACGTGACAGGTTAGCTCGCCACAAGCTTCATCGCGCAGCCACTTATAGGAAAATTTACCGACTTCTTGCGCCGAGAAATCTTCAAAAGCAAATTCAGAGCCCATAAACGGGCCTGACTTATTGACGGAGCTAATTCGTTTAACGCGCTTGAGGGCAGGTAAAAACATCCATTGCTCATCAGGGTCGAGAACATGCGCATAGGTCAACATAGCGGTGCCGGCCACATCGGCTGGCTCGTTGAAAATCATCATTGACCAATCGCCGTCATTTGGATTTTTATTTTCCAATGTATTGAAGCCTAGGCGACGCTCGCTCACATCGCCATTGGCATTGGTTAAAATCATTTCCATTTCGGTTTGCGTGTTGATATAGCCCAGGTTCATCGCATCGGATTTTTGGGCAATGGCCAAGCCACGCGCTTCGGGTTGGTCGGGCCCTGGCAATTCAGCTTGCGCGGGCGACGCCAAAAGTAGAGGCGCAAGAGAGGCAAGCGCCAAGGCTGTGTTGCGAGTTGTTTTGAACAGGGTAGTCATAATTCTCTCCATTATTCAGCAGGTTGAGCTGCAGCGTCTTTGGGGGTATCCAAAGGCGTATCTTTTTCGCCACGGCTATCGAGGGCGATAAGCAGGGGCGGCAGCAATAAGAAGTCGAGGATGAGGGCCATAAAAATGGTCAAAGCCACAACGCGGCCCAACATCGCATTAATTAAAAACGGCGATAGCGTAAGCACCATAAAGCCGGCCACCAGAACAAAGGAACAAACCCAAAGGGCCGTGCCGACGGTGGCAAAACTATAGCGCACGGCATTTTGCGACGTGTAGCCAAGCTCGACGCGGGCATGGCGATATTTACTCAACATATGCACCGTGGCATCGACGATAAGGCCGATGGCGGTAGCGCCTACAAAGGCTGTCCAAAAGCCAACTTCTGTCTGGTAGAGAGAGAAGAAGCCCATGGCCACAGCCGGTGGGGCAATGTTCGGGATCAGGCTAATTAGGCCAAGGCGCAGGCTGCGCAAGGCGAACATTAGGCAACCCGAAATCAACACAAAGGCGATGAGCGTGCCGGTGGTCATGGCATTGAAATTGCGCTCGCCAATATAAGAGAACATTACCGATTGACCCGAAGGGTCTACCTGCATGCGCTCTGGGGCATTGGCTTGCAGCCACTTCAGGCCGCGCGCTTGCACGACTTTCATCTCTGCCGTGCTGAGGTCGGTCATGGTTACGACGAGGCGCGAGGCAGATTTATCGACATTCAATTGGTCGTTCAGGTCGAGCCCATAGGGCAGCGACATTTCATAGAGCAGCACATATTGTGCCGCCATGTCGCGGCTTTCTGGCACCGCATAATACTCTTGATTGTCGCCATTGAAGGAGCGGTTGATGCGTTTAACGACATCCGAGAAAGCGGCTACATGTTCGACTTCTGGTTGGGCGCGCATGAAATCGGCAAACGCATTGAGCGTCGTCAGATAGTCGGGGTCGGCCACCGAGCCGGCTTCGCCGCCACTGAACGAGTAGTTGATAATGTAAATACTGGTCAGATTATCAGCCGCCCAATCGGAGGCTTGGCGGAAATCAATCGACTCATCGAAATATTCGACGAAGCGATCGTTGAAAGTGAGGCGAGGCAAGAGAGCTGCGCCAACTAGGCTTAGAGCCAACATGCTGACCAGCAGGGGTTTGCGTTTGGCAATTACCATATCGGCAAGCCAGCTCATCCAACGGCTTTGGCTGTCGACGGCTTGGCTGCTTTTCATCGGCAGAAGCGTTAGCAAAGCGGGGAAGAGGGTCATGGATAAAACCCAAGCATAAATCGCGCCAATACCGGCAAATGCGCCGAGGTCGCGGTAAGGTGGAGCGTCGGAGAACTGCAAGCTGAACAGGCCAATGGCCGTGGTCACGGAAGTGAGGAATACCGGCTGCGCGTTAATGCGCAGGCTTTCTACAATGGCGGCGCGTTTTTCCATACCACTGCCTTGGGAAACCAGAGCGGTGATTAGAATATGCACACAGTCTGCCACGGCGACAGTAAGAATAATGGTTGGCGCGCCCGAGGCGGGAGGGGATAGCGGAATGCCTAGCCAACCGCCCGTGCCCATGGCCATAGCGGTGGATAGGGTAACCGTTACCATGGTGGCCAGCGTGCCGAAGAACTTGCGCGTGGTGACAATTAGCACCACAGCAATCAGCACAAACATAATCGGCGTGAGGGTTTTCAAATCTTGTTGCGCGGCTTCCGCAAACGAGTTCGATAGCATTTGCGAGCCCGTGAGCTCGATGCGAATATTGGGGTATTTCGCCCGCATGGCCTCATGCAACTCGCGCGCGGCGGTGACAATTGAGGTGGTGGCAGCGATGTCATCTTTGGGCGGTCGCAGCGAGACCACGACGGCGGCGGTGCGTTTGTCGAGCGATAGGAGGCGCCCGGCCAGCAGTGGCTCGTTTAAAATTGTGTCTTCAATATAGGCGATTTTCTTTTTCGAAATATCGGCCGGGTCTTCTAACAGCGAGCGCACTTCCAAATCATCAAGGCCAATGGCGCGGGTGTTTTGGAAATTCGTCAGGCTGTCGACACGCGTGGAGAAAGGAATTTGCCAGCCCGCTTCGGTCATTTCAAAGGCCAAGTTTAACCCCTCGGGGGAGGTGGCATGGCTATCGTCTTTAGGCTGATAGACAAAGAACAAAGTGTCCGGGCTGGAGTAGGTGCGCTCCAGCTCCTCAAATGCCGTTAGATAAGGGTTATCGTTAGAAAAGAAATAGCGATAGTCATTGGTGAAGCGCAAATTCTGCCCGCCCATACTGGCCATAACGGCAAGGATAAGGGATAGAAAAATCACCAAAAACGGTCGGCGGGTAATAAAGTCGCCATATTGTTGCATGGTAAACGGCATGAGGTTTCTCCTGTATTTACCCTTAATATAGGCGGTTGGTTTTAATTGTCAAACTGAACAGTTTAGTTTATTAATATAGTCATGATAAAATCTTCCTCCAGCTCTTCTTACTCCCCCGGGCGCGGTCGACCTAAAGACGTGACCAAGCGAAATGATATTTTGCTCGCGGCTTCCGACTTGTTTTTGCAACGCGGGTTCCATGGCACGTCTATGGATGCGCTAGCGGAAGCGGCTGGGGTTTCCAAGGCGACGGTCTATTCGCACTTTACCGATAAAAACGTTCTGTATCAGGCTTTGATACAAAGCAAAGTTACCGATTATCAGCTCGATGATTTATCGCCCCGCTTAAGCTGGGATATGAAGGCTGACCTGACGATGATTGGCACGAATATTCTCGACCTTATTTTCGATGATAAGGCTTTGGCTATGCTGCGCATGGTTATCTATGAGGGGCAGAAAGTGCCGGCTCTTGGAGACTTGTTCCGGACGGCGGGACCGCAAGTGGTGTTTCAGCAGATCACCGATTATTTTGCGGAACAAAAGCGCCGAGGGGTCACTTATCTGGGAAATCCAGAAGAAGATTGTGGCTTGCACTCTGGCCTTTTGGTCGAGCATCGAATGATGATGCAAGTGTTGATTGGCAGCCAAGCCATACCCAATGTGGCGGAGCGGCGATTGCTGGCACAGGCTTCGGCTCGCCGCTTTATTGCGGTGAAAAAATCAGAAGCCGGCGCCAGCTAATCTAGCTAAAACGGTTTAGTCGTCCGCCTCGTCGTGGTGGCGATGGCGCTTCATATGCTCGGCGATATTGCGCCGCGCTTCTGGCGATAGACCCTGGGCCATGTCGCGTAAAGCGCCGTGAAAATTCTCATTCACTTGCGCCGCCGCCTTTTGTGAACGGTCTAGCGATGCCGTTATTCTTATCGGGTCGGGTGTTTCGACACTCAGACTTTCGCGAAAATCATGGCGCGCCGCACGAACTTCTTTTACCGCATTTTGTAAAGCTGGGCGGCGTTCGCTGAACACTTGTTTGGCGAGGGTTTTATCTTGCCCTTCGAGGTGGCGCAAAAAACGACTTTCGGCGCGATCCAGGCGTTTTTCAATCCAATTGCCATCGGCGCGGATATTTTTCCACTTCAGGGCATAAAATCCAGCCCCTCCGATGATGAAAAAGTTCAGCGCAAGAGAGACGATTAAAGCGGAGTAGATGATTTTTTTATTTTCTAACATATTGGCTCCTATAGAGGTTCGGTTGGGAGGAAGACGGTCGAGATAATTTCAAGCGAAGCCAGCGGATCACCGGCTCCTGTCAGGGTTTCAAAAACCAAGGGCCCAACAATAAAGCCGGCCATAAAGCAGGCAGCGAGGGCTGTCAGGCTGGCACCAAGCGTCGATTTTTGCCAGTTGGACTTTGGGCCTGATTGTGGGCCAGACTTCAGGCCAGGCTGTGGGCCAGAATGTGGGCCCGATTGTGGGTTCAGGGCAAGGTTAACAATTTCTGCCGGGCTGGCTTTTATCTGTGTTTCTAGGTTGGCCAGCACGCTTTCCATAAGCTGAGGCGAGGGGTCGGGCAAGCGGGCGTCGAGCCAATCATCGAGGCTTTTCTCGCGGGCAAATAGGGCCGCCGCTTTGGGCTCTGCCTCTAGTAAGCCCTGCAGGGCGGCCTGCGCTTCGGCTGGCCAGCTATCGGTTTGGCTGCCATAGGCGCTAAGCATCGCTTCCACGGTTTCTAGTGGTGTTGGGTTTGGGGGCATTTGATTAGGGGGCATAGGAACACTCATCTCTAAATCATTTCTAGGGGGTCGCGCTGGGCGGCCAAAGTTTGGTGTAATTTGGCGCGCGCTCGGCGCAAAATAGATTCTAACGCAGCGACACTCAGGCCCATGCCTTCGGCGGCTTCGCGTTGTTTTAGGTCTTTGTAATAGACCAGTTCGATGGCCTGCTTTTGATCGGGGGTAAGCGTGTCTAGGGCGGCGCGGATAATTCGGTCTCTATCTGCGATTTGTAATTCTTCTTCGGCATTGGCGCTAGGGTCCGACGGCTCGCTTATCTCGTCTAGGTTAGCGGTCGGGCGGCGACGTCGTAAAATATCGATGCAGCGATTGCTGGCGACGCGAAACAACCAAGTCGTAACCTTGGCTTGGCCGCTTTGCCAGCTCCCTGCGTTTTTCCAAACCGAGGCAAAAACATCTTGGGCGGCTTCTTCCGCTTCGGCGCGATTGCCAAGTTTACGATTGCAAATGTGCAGAACATAGCCCAAGTGGCGGCGCACAATCTCGGCGCCGGCGGCTTGGTCCCCGCGGCCGATGGCGGCGAGTAATTCGTCATCTGTTTGGCTTGCCACCAGATGTTCCCCCAGGGTATGCCCATACATGTTTTTTGCGTTTTTCAAGGCTCACTCATTTTAAAGTCTAGCGGCTCATCTGCGCTAATCAAAGGATATAACGGAGGCTTTGGCAAAACCTGTCAGCTAGAAAAATGACTATGGCCTTTACCCCAACTTTTGCCCCAACCTTTAACCTGAGCCTTATAGCTCAGCCTTTCAATAGGGCCTGAAAGGCGCTTTGACGTGCGGCGGCCGCGTCTTTTTGGGCAATGGCGGCGGTCAATTGGCCGTATTCTAGCAAGGGCACCCCCGCTTTGCGGTGCGCTAGGCTCCAGCGGGTTAACTGCTGAGGGTAGGCGGCAAAATCATTCTCGGTGGCGGCATAAAGCGCGGCCAAAAAGCAGGCTTCTGCGGCCAGCGTGCCAGCTTGCTGCAGGTCACGAAGCGCCAGTTGCAGGGTTTGGTTGGCTGCCTCGTTTGCACGAGAGGCGGCAAGGGCTGCAAAGCTTGGCTCTAGCGCTAGCCGAATGTCTAGGGCATCCGCTAGCCATTTTTCTATAATTGGCGCCGCGCTGGAGCCCGCACAAGTATCGAGCCATTGCAAAATATCGCCGTCCCAAAGAGCCCAGGCTCGGCGCGGAGCCACTAATGTTCCCACGCGCGGACGAGCGACAATCAGTCCTTTGCCGCTTAAAATACGAAAGGCCTCGCGAACCACAGTTCGAGATACACTATGAGAGGCGCAAATTTCGGCGTCGGAAGGCATTTTTTGCCCCTCCGCCATGGTTTGCGTCAAAATAGGGAGGGCAAGTGCCTCCGCAAGCGCTTCTGTGCGTCTTTTTTCTCCAGCCATAGAGGCATTCTGGAGTTATTCTCTGATTACGTCAACAATAGTATGATTATTAAATACTATTTTCTGTCATCCATGTTACAAGCGCCGAGCCAATCTCATGCGGGCTGTCTTCTTGGATGAAATGAGTACCTGAGACGCTTACTTCTGTTTGATTCGGCCAAGTGCGGCAAAACTCGCGCTGCGGCCCCACGAGAATCGAGCCCGGGTCGGCATTGATGAAGAGTTTCGGCATCGGGCTGGAAGCCATAAAGGCAGCATATTCGTTAACCAAGGCGACAACATCGGCTGGTTCGCCTGCGATGGGGATTTGGCGGGGCCATGTCAGCGTAGGGCGACGGTCTTCGCCAGCGGTTTCGAACGGTGCCCGATAAACGGCCATTTCAGCTTCCGTGAGATCTCGAAGGATCGAGTTGGGCAGTACACGCTCGACAAAGACGTTTTTCTCCAGAACAATCTCCTCGCCCATTTCGGAACGGAAAGCCTGAAAAATATCGCGCGCGCCCTCTGGCCAATCAGACCATGCGGCAATTGCTTGCACGATGCCTTCCATGTAGCAAATGCCGGAAACCCTATCGGAATGGCGCGCGGCGTAATGAAAGCCTAGCGCACTGCCCCAATCGTGGATTACCAAGACGATGTTTTGAGAAATGCCCAGTGCCTCAAGAGCGGCTTCGAAGTAGCGGCTCTGTTCGGCAAATGTATAGCGCTCTGGCCCGCTGTCTTCTAGCTTATCGCTGTCCCCCATACCGATTAAGTCAATGGCGATGCAACGCCCTAAAGTTTCGGCATGCGGCATGACATTGCGCCACAAATAAGAGGAGGTAGGGTTGCCGTGCTGAAACACAATCGGGCGGCCATTGGGGTCGCCAAGCTCTACGTAGCTCATGGTTTTACCAAGAACTTCGATGGTTTTCTTTGGATGGGCTTTGGCGTTTATGGACATACTCTTTCTCCCTCGGTTAGAGGAAGAAGCCTGCCATTAGAGGCCGCGTTCGTCTAGCATGAATTGTAAGAACTCACGATAGCGCGCCAAGCGCTCGCGCTCCGATTCCGCGTTATGGAAGTAGCGCGTATGCAAATTGACCAGACTGGTTTCAAACTTTACCAGCATCATTTCCATTTCATCGCGCGCCATTAGGCTTTGGCTTTCAAGCTCCTCGAGCTCTTGCATAATGGTTTGTCGACGCTTCTGGGTTTCGCTGGCGATTGTCTCTATTTGTCCTCGAACATCCGCCACTAATTCAGCTCGAGTTTTTTCCATTTCGGCCAAAAGATCATCCGCCCCTTGCCAAGCTTCATTGGCCTGATGACGAATTTCTGACAGGGTATCTTGCATGCGCATGGATAGATTTGCCATGTCGCTGCCCGCCTTTACATCTTGGCCAATGGCCGTATTGACACTGGGTTCAATCGTGCCGGGTAAGTCTAGAGTGGGTGCCGGGCCAAATGGGTCATCCAGCGGGCTGGGTTTTGGGGGTGTCTCGGCCATGGTGGCAAATTCTGCGGCAATGGCGGCGTCCAAATTATCCGCCCCTAGCGTGTCCACTTCGGCGTTCAACGGATCGGCAGAGCCTTCTCTATCGGCAGAGCCTTCTCTATCGGCAGAGCCTTCTCTATCGGCAGAGCCTTCTCTATCGGCAGAGCCTTCGCTCGTGCCGTTTTGTTGGCTTTGAGGAATTTCCTTGGAAACCGTGCTGGGAGTATCGCCAACTGAGGGCTCGGCTTCCAAAATAGCATTGATTGCATCAGCAATCTCGGCCATACGCCGAACTTCGCCGTCTTCATCTGCCATTTTGTACTCCTTACACAACATAGATACGCACAGGCAATTGACCTGAAAGGATTTGCCCTATACCGAATCCCAATAACATTTTACAACATTGACAGAAATTATCTATGGCATCTGTATTTATTTTAGGAAAGCGTGACTTTTCGTGACTGACGACCTAACCCAAACGCCCAACCCAGACATCGACGCTGCCTACCAGCGCGCCGACAAGCAAGATAGCATCGGCATGCGCGCTTTGGCTGGTCTGTTTCTGCTTGAGCATGAGTTTCGTCGGGTGGCGGCGGCACCAGACCTCGCACGTCTGGTGGTCAATCGTTTGAACCGCTTTGCGCCCTATGATTGCGCGGTGTTTTGGACCTGTAATGCGCGCGGCAAAGTTTTGGACGTTACTATCTCGGGGGTTGTGCAAAGCAAAGACACAAAACCGATTTTAGACTGGGGGCAACAATTAGGCCGTTGGCTGAACCAGTCGGGCTACGCAAATGTGCAACTGACGCCAGCCATGCTCGATTTGGCCGAGCTGAAAAAGGAATGGCCGGACAACCTGCCAAAGAGCGGTCTTTATGTTCCGTTGCGCCGCGAAGATGGAAAATTGCGCGGCGGTATTGTTTTGCTGCGCGCAGCCGCTTGGTCGCATCCAGTGCGCATCATGCTCGATCAATTGGCCGAAGCTGCCGCCTATACGGTAGATGCCTTAGAGGCGGGGGTGCATGGAAGAAACGGCGCCCGTCGCGGCTTTGTTAGATTGGCCACAACCATCGCCTTCTTAGCGGTTTTGAGTTCTAGCTTTCTTATTCCCATTCCCGTCAATGTAGATGTGCCGGCTCGCCTTGCGGTATCGGCCACCAATCAGGCGGCCAGCCAGCCCAACTCTCAATCCAGCACCGTACCGCGCGCGCCAGCTCAAATCGATTTACAAATTCCGCCCCAAGGCGCTATGGCCCTGCGCCCTGGCTCTCGGTTGAAGACACGGGTAAATGGCATTGATTATGAATTAGAGGTCGAGCATATCACCCCTTGGCTAGCTGGCTTATTTGCCGATAGAAGCATTCGTGCGCGTTTGGTTGGCGCGCCCGATGGTTTGGCACCGCCTGAGCTGCAGTCTATCACCATTGAAAATGCGTCTATGCCTTTGCCGCTTTATTTGCTGCGCGGCCCCATTTCGACGGTGCGCAAATGGTTCGCTTTAAAGTAGCGATTAGCGTTGGCTAATTTGTTTCAGCAATTTTTTCACAGCTAGCGGCGTCGTGGCGCCCGCACAGACCAAAAGATTATTATCGATAAGCACTCTTTGTTCGGCGCTATATTGGCGCTCAATAGCTGGATGGGTTAAAAACTCCATGCCTCGACTGTCCGGCCCGCGCAGTTTATCCGCCCGCTCATTGGCCAAAATATAATCAGCGTTAATCGCCAAGGCGGTTTCCAAACTTACGCGTCCCATCGATTGTGAGCTAATCTGGCGGCCCAAGTTAACGCCGCCTGCCAGAGCAATAATCTCGTCTAGAACATGCCCATTCCCAACCGTGAGATTACGCCTTTGCAGGGGCAATATGCGAGGGCGATGCGACACTGGCTTTAAGGCGGCCATGCGCGCGTCCAACTTTTTTACATAGGCGGCGGCTTCCCTTGGGCGACCAATGGCCTGCCCCAAGGCGATGATTTCCGTGCGGGCTGCGGCAAATCCATTACCTGCGTTTTGCACCAAAAGCGGAATGCCCAGCTTTTCAATCAATTGATTGCGCAGCGGATCGCTATAGCTCGAAACAATGACCAAGTCAGGGTCGAGCGCTGCGATGCTTTCTATTTGGCCATCGCTGACAGGATAGCGATGCGCCGTTTGCGACATGGGCGACAGACCTGCATCTCGTGATTGCGGGGTCAGAGCGAGGACTTGGGCTTTATCGGCGAAGCCCATCAGATAAGCATCGGCGCATAAGCTCAGGCTCATCACGCGCGGCAAAGCCTGCGCCGGCGCTAGGCTGGCAAAGCAAAATAGAACGGGTAGAAGCCATCTCATGCCTTAGGCTTGCCATGAAGTCTGCTGCTTGTCCATAAGCGGTTGCGCGCGCGCGCGGGCGCGGTTAGTTTGAGGGCATGAAAAAGACAATAAAACTAAACTTCACCTTAGCGGCCCTCCTTCTTTTTATCGGCACTGTTTCTTTGATGGTGGGCGATGTGGCCACCTCGCCGGCGGCCTTGGTCGATTGGTTGGCGGGCGTGGGCTCTGAATTTCATGTCATATTATTTGAAACCATTCGGGCGCCGCGCATTGTTTTGGCGGCTTTGACCGGATTTGTTCTGGGGCTATCTGGGGCGGCCATCCAAGGGTTTTTAAGAAACCCGCTCGCGGAGCCAGGAATTTTAGGAGCCAGCAATGGCGCCGCGCTTGGGGCGGTGATGGCTATTTATTTGGGCCTCGCCTCCACCGTGTCTTATTGGGTGCCTTTGGCGGCAGCCGTTATGGCTTTGGCTTCGGTTGCGGTGCTGATGGCTGTGGCGGGGGTTGGAGCCTCGTCTTTGCGGTTGATATTGGCGGGCTTTGCGGTTTCGGCTTTCGCGGGAGCGGGCATTGCCTTGGCGCTAAACCTGAGCCCAAATTATTTTGCCGCCTTGGAGATTGCTTTTTGGCTTTTGGGCGCGGTAGAGAACCGGTCTTGGTTGCATGTCAGCCTTGCGCTTCCGGGCGCTGTGTTTGGCTGTCTATTGATGTTGTCGACGGCGCGCAGCCTGAACGCTTTGGCGTTGGGCGAGGAAGTGGCGCAAACGCTGGGTCTGAATTTACGTAACTTGCGCGCGCGCATTGCCATCGGTTTGGCCTTGGCGATTGGTGCAGTGGTTTCGGTGACGGGGGTTATCGGTTTTGTTGGCTTGGTTGCGCCGCATTTGGTGCGCCCTTATTGTGGCCATATGCCCTCGCGCAGTTTGCTGCCATCAGCTTTGCTGGGAGCCATTTTGCTGGTACTGGCAGATACGGCCATTCGGGCTATCCCCACGGTTATGGAGTTAAAGCTCGGCGTTCTGACGGCCTTTTTTGGCGTGCCGCTTTTGCTGTTATTATTACGCCGACCTGGAACCCTAGGGGGTGAGGCGTAAAAGCTCGACTTGATGAAGGTCACGTTTCAGTCTATCGTCCTGTTTCGAACAAGGTGCCTCAGAGATGGGGTTAAAAGGGAATATCGTGAGGGCCCAATTTGCCCAAATCGATAGCTGCTCCCGCAACTGTCAGCGGATAGCCGACGGCCATTATGCCACTCATTTATTGGGGAAGGCGGCCTAAGGCGTTTACCCGCGAGCCAGGAAACCTGCCTTGATCGGTCGTTTTTCGGGTGGGCGGGATGCACCATTTCGAGACGGATTTTCCGTTACAGACGACAAATAAGCCATCTCGCGAAGCGCTAGTTCTTCGCGGGTTCTTTCGTCTGTTTGGAGTAACAACATGAAAAATATTTATTTATCTGCCATCACAGTTCTGTGCTTGAGTGCCAGCCTGATGGCGCCTAGTTTCGCTCAAGAGGTCGATGAGATTATCGTCTCGGCCACGGGCATCCCAACACCGGCCGCGCAAATTGGTGCCTCGGTGGATGTCATTACGGCAGAAGATCTAGAAAATCAGCAGGTTATCTATTTGCAGGATGCGCTGAAGCTTAAGGGGGTCAACATTCCGCAAACGGGCGGCGTTGGCTCTCTCTCCAATGTATTTTTGCGAGGCTTGCCGGGCAAATATACAGACCTACGGGTGGATGGGATTTCATTATTTGACCCAAGGTCAAATCAGGTTCTTTGGGGAGATGTAATCCCGCAAGGTGTTGGGCAAATAGAGATTTTGAGAGGCTCGCAGGGTGTTCTTTATGGTTCAAACACGATTGCGGGCGTCATTTCACAGACGACAGCAATTGGGGGGGAAACAAGTTCCAAGGTTCATGCGGAAGTAGGTGCCTTCGACACCTCGAACCTATCCTTAACAAGTCGGGGAGAGAGTGAAATAGCAGCTTATGGATTTGCTTTGGGTGCCTTGAAAACCGATGGCGTATCGGCTGCCGCGGAGGAACTCGGAAATAGGGAAAGAGACGGATATGAAAACGACCGCTTTAACGGGCGCGCCGAAGTTTATTTGAACGAGGCTCTCTCCATTGAGGTGGCTGCTCGTTATGCGCAAGGTGAAGTCGCGTCCGACGCCCGTTTTTCGAGGGCGGATGAAGTTGGTAAATTTGAAAAGTTTGACCGAATGGCTGGGCGGGTCGCCGCCGTTTATGACGGGGACACAGCAAAACATTCAGTGGATTTAGTACAGTATAATAGCGAGGCTGAGGAGTTCATCAACTTTGCTTCCGATGCATTCAAAGAAGCAGACCGAGATGTCTTGTCTTATCGCGGAATTTTTCGTTTACGCGAGGACCACAAATTAGTCATTGGAGCCGAGGATACAAAGGAATCATTTTCCGACGGCGGTACGAGCAAAATCGATGTGACGTCTTTCTATGCTCTTGCTCAAAGTACGTTGTTTGACGGCCTCACGGCTACTGTCGCTCTTCGGCAAGATGACCATAGCCTTTTTGGTACGCAGGAAACCTACCGAATTACCTCGGCTGCGGCAGCCAGTGAGCGTGTCTCATTTAGGGTTGCTTACGGCACGGGTTTTCGTGCGCCCAGCCTGGCCGAATTGTTTTTGCAAGTTTACGGAAACCCGAACCTTAAGCCTGAAACAAGCACGAGTAGCGAAATAGGGGTTGATTGGCACCATGATGAAAACCGCGTTTCCGTCACGGTATTCAATTTACGGGTTGATGATATTATCGGATATGACCCTAATTCTTATGTTAATCGTCAGATTGACGGCACTTCGAAAGTTTCGGGGCTGGAAGCCAGTATTAATTGGAAACTGTTAGAAAATCTGTCTGCATCCGTGAATGCAAATTATACAGATAGCAAGAAACCGCTGGCTAACAATAGCGGTAGCAGGGAGCGAGAAGTTCGGGTTCCACGCCGACAAATAAGTGCTAGTGCCGATTATGCCTTTAACGAGCGGTTGCAGTTTGGGATAACCGCCCAGCGCATCGAGGATGTTGTAGATGTTGGAAGTATAAAACTTGACGACTACACGCTGGTGAACTTTCGCGGTGTGTTTCACATCGATAAGAATTTAAAAGCCAATGCCCGTATCGAAAACGCGTTTGACGAAGACTACGAGACGGTTTCTGGTTACGGCACCCAAGGGCGGGTTTTCTATATGGGCCTCACCGCAAATTTCTAGAACCGCCTAGAAGTTGTTGCAAAAATGTGACATGTTTTTAGCATGAATAAGAACAGAAAAATTGTCAGCCTTTCTCCCAGCGCGAACCTCAATTGGGTCGCGCTGGGTATGGCTGTTTTTCAACGAAATACGGTGATGGACTATGCTTGAGCTGAAAAACGTATCGGCTTTAACGCCTGACTCCACGACGCAAAAATCGATTTTGCACGACATAAGCTGTCGTTTTGAGGCAGGTCAAATCACCGCGATTGTGGGCCCCAATGGGGCGGGCAAAACCACTTTGCTGCGCGCCGCCGCAGGGCTTGCGCCGCTCAGTGCGGGCTCTATTCATCTGGAAGGCTGCAATTGGAAAAACCGGAAAACGCGGGCCCGCAATTTGGCTTATTTGTCACAGTTTCAAAATATCGCTTGGCCGCTGTCTTGCCGCGATGTTGTGGCCTTGGGGCTTTTGCCCTATGGGTTTCGCAATGACGAGTTGGTGACGGCGGCTTTGGCGCGCTGCCACGTCACGCAATTTAGCGATCGCCCCATTGATACGCTGTCGGGCGGCGAGCGGTCGCGGGTGTTTATGGCGCGTCTGCTGGTAGCCAATGCGCCTTTATTATTGCTCGATGAACCGACGCAATCCCTCGATGTTGCAGGCGCCTTGGGGCTCATGCATTTGTTGCGTGGCGCGGCCGATGATGGTGCGGCGGTTGGTGTGGTGATGCATGATTTAAATTTAGCTTTTGCGTTTTGCGACCATGTTTTGCTTTTGCAAAACGGCGTGCTGAAGGCGCAAGGCGCGCCGCGAGATGTCTTTACGCCGAGCCAACTTGAGCCTATCTTCGATGTTGAGTTTGATGTTATGGCGGTGGGCGACGCCCAATACCTAGTGCCGACAATGTAAGTGTATCGCCCTAATTCGCGAAAAGGAAACCCTATGAGCCGCATCCAAATTGACAAGGTCAGTAAGAGTTTTGGCTCCCTCAAAGCCTTGAACGGCGTTAGCTTATCGCTTGAAGCGGGTCGCTCGTTAGCCCTGATTGGGCCAACCGCGGCAGGCAAATCGGTTTTGCTGAAATGCCTCGTCGGGCTTTATGGCACGGATGGCGGCACAATTTCCATCGATGGGGAAACCGTGGGTATTTCAGATGAGCGCGCCGCGAGTTTGAACGATCGGGTGGGGATGTTGTTTCAACAAAACGCTTTGTTTGACAGTTTGCCGGTATGGGAAAACATCGCCTTTCGCTTGATTGCCAATGGTATGGCGCGCGACGAGGCACGCGCCGAAGCGGAAGCCCTATTGCCCCGCGTGGGTCTGCCGACTGCCAATGCTGATTTATTTCCGGCCGATTTATCGGGCGGCATGCAAAAGCGCGTGGGCTTTGCTCGCGCCATTGCCACCAAGCCAGATATTTTGCTGCTAGATAATCCAACGGCGGGTCTCGACCCTATTTTGTCGGCGCGGGTGGATGATATGATTAGCGCTTTGGCGCGCGAGAGTGGCGCTTGTGTTATTTCTGTGACCAGCAATATGGTTGGCCTTACCGAGGCCTATGATGAAATTGGGGTGATGCATGAAGGCGAATTGCGTTGGCATGGCTCGGCCAAAGCGGCGGAGACCGATGACAATGCTTGGTTGCGCCAATTACTGGCCGGCAGCCGCGATGGCCCTATTTCAACACTGACAGCTGCCGCTTAACCGCCGCCCCGCTTAACCGCCGAATGGCTTAACCGCCGCCCGGCTTAACCGCCGCCCGGCTTAACCGAAGGAGAAAGCGATGTTTGGACTTGGAAAGAAAACCGAAATGATTGACGCCGCGCAAAGTTTGCCAGGGCGCGATATGGCGCTGCCAGTGCCAGAAAAGCATTTTATTTTGGGTAGCCCAATGGTGGCACCGTGGCCCGAGGGCATGGAAACCATCATCGTAGGCATGGGCTGCTTTTGGGGCGCGGAACGCAAGTTCTGGAATGCGACCGGCGTTTACTCCACGCAAGTAGGCTATGCTGGCGGCTTTACGCCCAACCCAAGCTATGAAGAAGTGTGCAGTGGCCAAACTGGACATAATGAAGTGGTGCAAGTGGTGTTCGACCCAGCCCAAATTTCGCTCGACGGTATTTTGCAAGTGTTCTGGGAAAACCATGACCCGACCCAAGGCATGCGCCAAGGCAATGATGTGGGCACGCAATATCGCTCCGGCGTTTATTGCGTTTCGGCGGCGCAAAAACAGGCCGTGGAAGCCAGCCGCGATCGGTTTCAAACGGGTCTCTCTCAAGCGGGCTATGGCGCCATAACGACAGAGATTATTGATGCACCGGTGTTTTACTATGCGGAAGATTACCATCAGCAATATTTGGGCAAAAACCCCAATGGCTATTGCGGAATGGGCGGGACAGGCGTGGCCTGCCCCCTTGGTATTCCTAGCTAGCGATTAGTAATCGCGGGTGAAGCGCAGCATCAAACGGCGGCCTTCGCCCGGGAAATAACGATTGTCTCCGAACCATTTGTCGGCGCGTTTAGCGTAGCCTTCGTCGAATAGATTATCGACGCGAAGGCTTACCGCGCTATCGCCAGATAACATGTAATCGACGCCAAGCCCGAAGATGTCATGGCCCTCATACTCGGCTGAGTTGGAGGCATCCATAAAATACTCACCGACATGCTCCCAAGTCAGCGACGCATCGATACGCGCGTTGGCGGTATAGGTCAGCTTGGTGTTGCCCAAAGTTTCAGGCGCGCCGTCAATGGTATTGCCGTCGGTGATGGTTTCGGCTTCATTTGAGCCAAATGCCACGAGACCCACTTCGCGGTCAAAGGCGTATTCGTGTTTTGCATACGTTAGGCTTGAGTCGAGTTCTAGATTATTGGCTAGTAACCAGTTGAGCCTTAACTCAATGCCGACGTGTTTAGTTTGTCCGTCGGTTTCATAGCGGTCGTCTCCATCGCGGAAATGATAATTGTCTTTCTGCATGGTAAACGCGGTTAACTCATATGATGCCGACGGATAAATAGCGCGGTATCCAATCTCTAAGCTGTCTAGCGTTTCACTGTCCAAGTCATTGGGGTCTGGATTAATTGCTACGCCTGCCTTGTCATCGTCGCGTAGACGATAGAGGTCTGTCACTTGTGGCGCCCGTGCGGCGCGCGCCAAGTTAGCAAATACACGGCGATTGTCTGCCAGTTGATGTACTAGACCAATTTTAGGAGACACGTCTGTGAAGTCATTGGTTTGTGAAACAGGACGAAATAATTTTCCAGAAAGACCGCCACTCGTATTGTCGGTGTAGTCATATTCTGTCAATTCAACTCTCACGCCTGTGGTCAGCTGAGTGCGGTCGCTCAACGCCCAGACGGCGTGGACATAGGGAGCAATAACTTGCGCGTCGACTTCAAAGTCATAGTGCGTGCCAGGTAAATAGTTATTGTACTGGTCAGCACCCTCAGTTTGCACTTCACTCAACTCACCTTGCGTAAGTTCGACATCAATGCCAGCGACGTAGTCCACGCCAGCGGTGGAACGAGCATAAGCCGTTTGCAGGCCAACGCTTGTATGGCTGTTTTCTTCAATCGGATTGGTCGGCAGAAAATGCATGATGAAAGTCATATCATTGCTGCGTGCATAGGGCGTCAGCGTTAGCGTTGCCCCATCGTCTAGCTTGCGGGTCATGCGCAAGTAAGACCGATAAGCTTCGGCGTCCCGATAAGCCTCGGGATTTGGATTGGATTTAGCGCAAGCTTCAACGTCGTAAGCTTCAATTGTGCCGTCTCCGCAATCTTCGGTTTTCACGTAGCCAGCGGTTTCCTGATTGAGGTTCATAGCCGATAGTGAGAAACGATACTCAGTGTCGGCTTTTTTCCATTCGCTTTCGACGCGGGCTTTTTGCTGGCCAAAACTTTGTTCATCGCGATAGCCGTCTTCCTCGCCGTTGAGGTCTAGGGTGATGCGCGAGGTGAAGCCTTCATGGGTTTGCGACGACATCAGGCCCAGCGCGTGGCGGCCATAGGAGCCAGCCGCGACATCTACAGATTGTGCGGCATCGTCAAGTGGAGCGGCGATGAAGTTAATCAGACCGTGCACAGCGTTCGAGCCATAAAGCGCCGAGCCGGGCCCGCGCACAATTTCGACGCTGCCATTATTTTGCGGATGCGCATCCATGAGCGCGTTTACATTGGCAAAGCCAGGCGCGCGCATGGGGATGCCGTCTTCAAGGTAGAGAAACGAGCCTGCGCCCGCGCCGCCTACCAAGACGGGGGAGCGAATGGCGGTGAGATGCTCTTGGCCGCTGCCGCGGTGAATGTGAACGCCGGGCGCGGTGTTGAGCAATTCAACAGGAAATAACGAGATGCTTTCGGATGGGTCTAGCGTGGCGATATTGCCCGGATTATCTAACCGCAAACTAGGCGCCCGTGTGGTGGTGACAACAACTTCGTCGACGCCTTCGTTTTGCGCCTGTGCAGGCAAATAAGCTCCGCTTACAACCGCCGCTAATAAAGTGGTTTTCAAACTTATTTTCATGGCTTTCATTCGCATGGTAGTGGCTCCTTATATAGTTTAGCGGCTTATGCTGTGCCGATACGAAGTAAATCTAGGACGCGAATAAGCCCGATGGGCTGCTTGTCGTCACAGACAAATAAACATTGTATTTTGCGTTCTTGCATCAAGTTCAAAGCCTCTGCCGTCATCTCTCGCCCGGTGATGGTTTGCGGGTCGGCGGTCATAATATCGCTGACGGTTTGGCTCAGTAAATCTGGGCTCATGTGGCGACGCAAATCGCCATCTGTAATAATGCCGGACAAATCGCCATTGGAGGTGATGACGCCGAGGCAGCCAAAGCCTTTCTCGGTCATTACCACGAGGGCTTCGTCCATTTTTAAATCTGCCGCAACCAGCGGCAAGTCAGGGGCTTTGTGCATCACATCGTGCACGCGGCTGAGGCTCGCGCCCAATTTGCCGCCCGGGTGAAAGTTTTTAAAATCGGAGGCTGAAAAGTCGCGCCTTTCCAGCAAGGCCACCGCCAGCGCATCGCCTAAGGCAAGCTGCATAGTGGTGGAAGTGGTGGGCGCCAAGCCATTGGGACAGGCTTCTTTGGCTTTGGGTAGCTCAAGGCAAATATTGGCACTCAAGCCAAGCGAGCTCTGTTTGTTGGAGGTAATGGCAATGAGCGGAATGTTGAAGCGTTTGGTGTAATGCAAGAGGCCCGATAGCTCTTGCGTGCCGCCTGACCAAGAAAGGCCTAGCACCACATCGTCTTGGGTAATCATGCCAAGGTCGCCATGGCTGGCTTCGGCTGGATGGACGAATTGTGCGGGCGTGCCCGTAGAGGCCATAGTGGCCGTAATTTTATTGGCAATATGGCCGCTTTTGCCCATGCCAGAAACAATCACACGACCCTTCGCGCCAGCCAAAAGCTCGACCGCAGCCACAAAGTCATCGCCTAAGGATTTCGATAAAAGGGTAAGCCCTTCGGCCTCCGCGGCGAGTGTGTTTTGGGCAGACTTAAGGGCATCGGTGGGCATGGAAACTCCTGTGTGGAAGGCATTATGCCTGAAACCACTATCTAATCAAGTAGACGGCGCAGCTTGGATTGCAAACTTTTATTGCCACTTTCTTGGGCTTGGGCCAGCGAGAAAGCAACATTGGCTTCTAAAAACCCGTCTCTATTTCCACAGTCATAGCGCGTGCCTTGAAAGCGCAGCCCATGCAAGGGCACTTGACCGATTAACTGGCTCATCGCATCGGTGATTTGAAATTCTCCGCCTGCGCCTGTTTCCTCTGCCGCAATCGCGCGCGAGAGCGTGTTCATAATCTCGGAATCGAAAATATAGCGGCCAATAATCGCTAGTGTCGAGGGCGCTTCGGCCGGGGCAGGCTTTTCTATCAGTGCCTTAATTTCAATTAAACCATCAGCCTCGCCAGCGGGGTCTAGCACGCCATAACGGTGGGTCTGGTCGGCGGGGACATTTTCTACGGCCACAAGATTGCCACCAAGGCGGGCGTGCGCAGACACCATTTGCGACAGACATCCGACGCTATGCTGCACCATATCGTCTGGCAGAATAACCGCGAAAGGCGCTTGGCCTACGGCCTCTCGGGCGCACCAGATGGCATGCCCTAAGCCTAAGGGTTGGTCTTGGTGGACTTCAATCAGCTCTGCATTTTCGGGCAGGCCAGCTTTTAAAAGCTCTAGCTCTTGCGTTTTGCCACGCGCCTTCAATGTGTCGGAATAATGGGGCGCAGGCGAAAAATGTTTCATAATCGCGCCCTTCTCGGGGGCTGTAACAAAAACAAACCGCGTGCAGCCAGCCGCTGCGGCTTCTTCTACCGCCCATTGAATGAGCGGTTTATCGACGACGGGAAGCATTTCTTTTGGCACAGCCTTGGTGGCTGGCAAAAAGCGGGTGCCGAGGCCAGCCACGGGAAATACGACGGTGTTTATTTTAGCAGTCATGGGCGTCTCGGTTTATCCTTATGGGGCTTAGATAGCCTGCTTGTGATGGTATGAATCGGCTATAGTTTAGGCTAATTCTGCGTCCGTTCAAGTTTGCTCCACAGCCCAGGATAAACCAATGCTTATTGCAAGGAGATTTAATGTGCGCTCGATGATTTGCCTCTCTTTTGTCTTGGCCCTATTGGGCGCCAGCCCGCTGCAGGCGGCAGATGAAACGTTTTCGCATTTCATCCAAGAGGTTAAACTTGAGGCCAAGAAAAAAGGCATCGCAGAAAAATACGTCAATGTGTTGGATGGGCTGACGCCGGATCCGGAAGTTTTGCGCTTGGCGGCTCGCCAGCCTGAATTTGTAAAACCCATTTGGGCCTATTTGCTGCAAATGATAACCCCCGAGCGCCTTGCTTTGGGCCGCGCGCAATTGGCCGAACGCGAAGCTTTCTTGGCGCAATTGGAAGAAAAATACGGCGTGCCGCGCACAATATTAGTCGCGATTTGGGGCGTGGAGACCAATTATGGCGGCAATAAAGGTAGCCATTCTGTGCTGCAAGCCTTGGCCACTTTGGGCTATACGGGCAAGCGCGCCGAGTTTGGCCGACAGCAATTGCTCGCAGCTTTGAAAATTTTGCAGTCTGGCGATGTCGAGCTGAGCGACTTTAAAGGCAGTTGGGCCGGCGCTATGGGCCATACGCAATTCATTCCCACCACCTATGAAGGCTATGCCGCCGATGGAACGGGCGACGGCGTGCGCGATATATGGACAGAGCCGAAAGATGCGCTAGCCTCCAGCGCCAATTACCTCAAACGCATGGGCTGGAGACGCGGTTTGGAATGGGGCTTTGAAGTGCAAGTGCCCGTCGATATGGATTTCTCTGTCGCTAGCCTCAAGCATCCCAAGCCAGCCGCTTTTTGGCGCGATAGGGGTGTGTCTGCGCCATCGCGCGAAATTTCGGATGGGCTGGGAGATATCTCTTTATTTGCGCCCACGGGCGCGCGTGGGCCCATTTTTTTGGTGACCAAAAACTTCCGCGCTTTGTTGCGCTATAATACAGCGCCTGCCTATGCGCTGGCGGTGGCGCATTTGAGCGACCGATTTACAGGGCAGGCGGCATTTACAACCAAATGGCCGATGGCAGACCGGCCGCTTTTGCCCAAAGAGATTTCAGCGATGCAGAGCGCGCTAATGGCCCATGGCTTTGATGTTGGTGGCGTGGATGGTCTGATGGGAAGCAAAACCGCGGCCGCAGTCCGGGACTTCCAAAAATCTCGCGGTCTTGTTGTGGATGGCTATGCGACGCCTGGCATTTTGAGGCTGCTGCGAGGCGAAAAATAGTCGCATAGCCCTGCTTAGCCCTGCTTAACCCTACATAGCTCTACATAGCCCTGCAAAGGCTAGTAAAGCCGTGATTTTATGTTATCTTCCTGCCCATGAGTGAGATGAAAAACCAGGCGCAAGACGCCATTGAAGCGATTTTGGCGGGCTATGAAAAGCTTGGCTATATCAGTGATGAACAAATTGCGACGGCGCTTTTTTTGGCCCAGAAGCTAGAAAAACCGCTTTTGGTCGAAGGCCCTCCAGGTGTGGGTAAAACCGAATTAGCCAAGGCGACCGCCGAGTATCTCGGCCTCGATATGATACGCCTACAGTGCTATGAGGGGCTGGACGAGAGCAAGGCGCTCTATGAATGGCAATATGGCAAGCAATTGCTCTACACCCAAGTTTTGAAAGAAAAACTGGGGGATTTGATGGAAGGGACTTCGTCTTTGGACGAAAGCATGGCCCGCCTGAATAATTTCGAAGACGTATTTTTCTCCGAGCAGTTTTTGCAAACACGGCCTTTGCTGCAAGCTTTGCAAAATGAAAATGGCGCTGTTTTGTTGATTGATGAAATTGATAAATCAGATGATGAGTTCGAGGCTTTCTTGCTGGAAATTCTATCCGATTATCAAATCTCTATTCCAGAGCTGGGCACGGTAAAAGCCAAGAAAGCCCCTTTGGTGTTTTTGACCTCGAACAATACGCGCGAAATTGGCGATGCTTTAAAGCGTCGTTGTTTGCATTTGTATATTCCGTTTCCCGATGCCTCGCGCGAGAACGCCATTTTGCAGGCCCGTGTGCCGGAGCTGGACCAGCAATTGCGCGATAATATTGTTAATTTTGTGCAAGCCGTGCGTCAGATGGATTTGAAAAAACCACCTGCCGTCAGCGAGACGATTGATTGGGCGCGTACGGTTGTGCTTTTGAACATTAGCGTTTTGGATGCCGAGTTCATTCGCAATACGCTGAATGTTCTGCTGAAGTTTCGTTCGGACATTGAAAATGTCGAGGGCGAGATTGCGCGGTTGATGCGCGAAACTCAGATCACGCCCGACACGCCGATACAATAGGTCTATCTGATGATTGCCGATTTTATCCGTATTTTGCGCGCTGCCGACATTCAGGTGTCGCCAGCCGAAGCCATTGATGCGGCGGCGGTGATTGAGGAAATGGGCCTTGGTGAGCGGCGTTTGCTGAAACATGCGCTGGGTCATACTTTGGCCAAAACGCAGTTTGAGAAACAGGCTTTCGACGAATGTTTCGATGTCTATTTCAGGCCGCCCGAGATGGATATGGGCGAGGGGGCGGCTGCATCCGATAATCCCGACGCGGAGGCGCCCGAACAAGACACGTCATCGCAAGATAGCGCAGGCGATGCCACAGATGCGGATGCCTCCGATGCCTCCGATGGAGATGAGGGCTCCGATGGCTCCGATGCGCAAGAGAGCCAGACAGGCGACCAGCCTGGAGACCCAACGGGCGAGGCCAAGAAGAACAGCAAAAAATCGGGCGACCCTGCCAATGATAAAAACGGCGAGGGCGAAGCGGAAGCAGAGGTTTCGTCTCTCATCGATATGTTGACCCAAAAAGATACCGCGGCCTTGCAAGCGGCTATCTCTGAGGCGTCGCAAAAAGTTGGGCTGGCGGACGCCAAATTATTCACGCAGCAGGGTATGTTTTCGCGCCGCATTATGGAATCCATGGGGCTGTCTCTGCTCGACGCGCATATTCGTCAATTAGAAGATAATGGCGAGACCGGCAAGGCAGAGGGGCTGCGCGAAGGGCGCGGGCAATTATTTGAAGCTGTGTTTGATTTTGTCGAACGCCAAATTGCCATGCGAACTAAAAATGCAGGGCGACTGCTGCGCGAGGATGCTTTGTCGCGCATTCGCCTATCGAACCTCGACCGCTCGGACATGAAAATTATGCGTGGGCTTATTCAGCGCCTCGCCAAACGATTGGCTTCGCGCCACTCACGCCAACGCAAGAAATCGCGTCGGGGCATGCTGGATATTCGTCGCACCATGCGCCGCAATGTGGCCTATGACGGCAATTTGTTTGAGCTATCTTGGCGCCGAACTAAAGTCGAGCGGCCTAAGCTTCTGGTCTTATGCGATGTATCGGGTTCCGTGGCGGCTGTGTCTCAGTTCTTCTTGATGTTTCTTTATAGCCTGGATGAGGTGATGCCCAAGACGAGAAGTTTTGTTTTCTCCAATCGGGCGGGCGAAATATCCGACATGATGCGCGAAGGCGATATGGACCAGGTGATGGAAAAAGCCTTGCGCGAGTTTGGCGGCGGTTCCACCGACTATGGCATGTCGATGATGGATTTTGCGGAAGCGACGCTCGACACCATCGACCACCGCACGACGGTGATGATTTTGGGCGATGCCCGCTCCAATTATGGCGACCCAGGACATTTGGTTTTAAAAGAAATGCACGAGCGCGCGCGCCGTGTGATTTGGCTAAACCCGGAAGGGGAAAGCAGTTGGGGCACTGGCGATAGCGAGATGAAACGCCTTGGCGCCTATTGCACGCACAAGCAGGTTTGCAACTCGGTCAAACATGTTGAACGCGTATTAGACGACTTATTACGTTTGAGCACGTAAAGGTTTAGCGCGGCAGGACGCTCTCGCCCATCAAGAAGAAGTCCACCTCGCGGGCGCATTGACGACCCTCGCGAATGGCCCAAACCACCAGCGATTGACCGCGACGCATATCGCCACAAGCAAAGACTTTTTTGCGCGAGCTCTCGTAAGTAGCCGTGTCGGCCGCCACGTTCCCGCGAGCGTCTTTTTCTAGCGCCAGCTCTTCCACCAAACCATCATGGATTGGGTGAACAAAGCCCATCGCCAAAAGAACCAAATCGGCTTTCAGCTCAAACTCGGAGCCGGGGATGTCTTGCATTTTCTCGTCAACTTTAACGCACTGAATGGCGGTAACTTTGCCGTCTTCGCCCATCACTTTTTTGGTCATGACGGAGAAGTCTCGGATGGCGCCTTCTTCTTGGCTGCTCGACGTGCGCATTTTCAGCGGCCAATCTGGCCAGGTCATGCCTTTGTCTTCTTTTTCAGGTGGCATCGGCATAATTTCAAGCTGTGTCACCGAGGTGGCACCTTGGCGAAAGCTCGTGCCAATGCAATCGGAGCCGGTGTCACCACCGCCGATAACCACTACGTTTTTGTCTTTGGCAAGAATAGGCTCAATGTCGCCCAAGTCTTCTTGCCCGACGCGGCGGTTTTGTTGCGGCAGGAAGTCCATAGCGTAATGCACGCCGTCCAGCTCCCGACCTGCCACTGGCAAATCGCGCGGTACTTCAGAGCCACCCGAAAGAATAAGCGCATCATGTTTGGCTTCTAGCTCGGCAGCCGTTACATCGACACCGACATTAACCCCATAATGGAAGGTCACGCCTTCGGCCTGCATTTGCTCGGCGCGGCGGTCGATACTGTGTTTTTCCATTTTGAAATCGGGAATGCCATAGCGCAAGAGACCGCCAGCTTTCGCGTTTTTTTCATAAACATGTACATCATGTCCGGCGCGCGCCAATTGTTGCGCGGCCGCCATGCCAGCCGGGCCACCGCCAATAATGCCAACCGATTTTCCGGTTTTATGTTCTGGGATTTTCGGCAAAATCCAACCTTCTTCCCAGCCGCGATCGACGATGGCGCATTCGACCGATTTAATGGTCACAGGGTTATCGTCGATGTTTAATGTGCATGCCGCCTCGCAAGGGGCAGGGCAAATGCGGCCTGTAAACTCTGGGAAATTATTCGTTGAGTGCAGATTGGCCAAAGCCGCTTGCCAGTCGCCTGTGTAAACCAAGTCGTTCCAATCTGGAATTTGGTTGTTTACAGGACAGCCATTATGACAATAGGGCACACCACAATCCATGCAGCGCGAAGCCTGCTGTTTGAGATCTTTCTCGTCTAGCGGCACAGTAAATTCGTTGAAGTTTTGCAACCGATCCTGGGTTGGCAAATACTGACGGTCTTGACGATCTAATTCTAGAAACGCGGTTGGTTTACCCATTTTACTCTCCTGCGGCTGGCTGAACGCGAGTGTCTTGCGCAGCCATTTCATTGAGGGCACGACGGTATTCGGTCGGCATTACTTTGTGGAATTTTGGCAGATAAGTTTCCCAATCAGCCAGAATGTCCTGCGCTCGTTTGGAATTTGTGTATCGCGCATGATTTTCCAATAGCGTGTGCAGACGCGCGGCGTCTTCACTCAGCATATCGGCTTTAAGATTGGTCAACTGGGTAGTTGCATCGCCGGTAATTGGCTCCAGCTCCACCATGGCCATATTGCAGCGGCTTTCGAAATCGCCTGCCTCGTCCAGCACATAAGCGATACCACCTGACATGCCAGCAGCAAAGTTGCGGCCGGTTTCGCCCAGCACAACCACACAGCCGCCAGTCATATATTCGCAGCAATGATCGCCCGCGCCTTCGACAACCGCAATGGCGCCAGAGTTGCGAACGCCAAAGCGTTCGCCCGCGACGCCGCGGAAATAGCACTCGCCATCGACCGCACCGTAAAGCACGGTGTTGCCAACAATAATGCTGTTTTCTGGCACAATGGCGCTCTCGGCCGGAGGGTAAATCGCGATGCGACCGCCCGATAGGCCTTTGCCGACATAGTCATTGGCTTCCCCTTCCAGCTCCAGCGAAATGCCGCGAGCCAGGAACGTGCCAAAGCTTTGCCCTGCCGTGCCGTTTAATTTAATCGAGATGGTGTCATCTGGAAGACCCGCATGGCCATAGCGCAAGGCCAGCTCGCCCGACAGCATGGTTCCCGCAGAGCGGTCGATATTGCTGATTTTGGTTTCAATTTGGACGGGCTTCTTATCGTCGAGCGCAGGCATGGCCTGTTCGATGAGCTTGCGATCTAGAATATCGAAAATGGGATGTTCTTGCGCTTGCGTACGGTAAACCGGGCTTTCGCTTTCTATTTTGGTGAACATGCGGGTGAAGTCGAGACCTTCCGCTTTCCAATGGTTAAGCGCTTCGCGTGTGTCCAGCAAATCACTTTGGCCGATGATGTCATCTAACTTGGTGAAGCCCATTTCAGCCAGCAGTTCGCGCACCTCTTCAGCAATAAAGAAGAAGTAATTAATCACATGCTCTGGCTGTCCGGTGAAGCGCTTGCGCAAAGTTTCGTTTTGCGTGGCAATGCCGACAGGGCAGGTGTTCAAATGGCATTTGCGCATCATGATGCAACCAGCGGCAATGAGCGGTGCGGTCGAGAAACCAAATTCATCGGCCCCCAGAAGCGCGCCAATAATCACATCGCGACCGGTACGCAAGCCGCCGTCTACTTGCACGGTAATGCGTGAGCGTAAGTCGTTGAGCACTAAAGTTTGATGCGTTTCAGCCAAGCCGATTTCCCAGGGGCTGCCAGCGTGTTTGATAGAGGTGAGCGGGCTTGCGCCTGTGCCCCCTTCGAAGCCAGAAATTGTGACGTGGTCTGCACGCGCTTTCGATACGCCAGCCGCAACCGTGCCAACACCCACTTCAGAGACTAGTTTCACCGACACATCGGCGCGTGGATTGGCATTTTTCAGATCGAAAATAAGCTGTGCCAAATCTTCGATAGAGTAAATGTCATGGTGCGGTGGTGGGGAAATTAGGCCTACCCCTGGCGTCGAGTGACGCACAGCCGCAATGCGCTGGTCTACTTTGTGACCTGGCAATTGGCCGCCCTCACCGGGCTTGGCCCCTTGTGCCATTTTAATTTGAATCATATCCGAATTGGCCAAATACTCCGCCGTCACGCCAAAGCGGCCAGACGCCACTTGCTTGATGGCCGAGCGCTTGCTGTCGCCATTTTCCATCGGCTGGAAACGATGGGTTTCTTCGCCGCCTTCGCCAGTGTTGGATTTACCGCCGAGACGGTTCATCGCCACAGCTAGGGTTTCATGCGCTTCTGGGCTAATCGAGCCAAGCGACATGGCGCCTGTGGCAAAACGTTTGACGATGCTCTCAACGCTTTCAACCTCGTCGATGGACACCGGCTTACGACCTGCGTCTTCTGCCACGCGGATTTTAAACAGACCGCGCAAGGTGAGTAAGTTTTCGTCTTGTTGGTTCACTTGGCGGGCGTAATCGCGATATTGATCGCGGCTATTACCACGCACGGCATGTTGGAGTGCGCCGACGGTGCCGGCGTTCCAGACATGGTCTTCGCCGCGCACGCGAACGGCATATTCTCCGCCGACGTCGAGCGTGTTGCGAAGCACGTCATCATCGGTAAAGGCGCTGGTATGACGGCGCACGGTTTCTTCCGCAACTTCGTCAAGGCCAATGCCTTCGATGCTGGTGGCTGTGCCTGTGAAGTAAGCATCAATAAAGCTTTGCGCTAGGCCAATGGCGTCAAAAATTTGCGCGCCGCAATACGACTGATAGGTCGAGATGCCCATTTTGGACATAACTTTGCGCAAGCCCTTGCCAGACGCCTTCACGAACTGGGCATGGCCTTGTTCCCGGGTCAAATCGAGTTCCAAACGCTCCCGCAATTGGTCAACCGTGTCAAAAGCCAGATACGGATTAATCGCTTCGGCACCAAAGCCTGCGAGGCAAGCAAAATGGTGAATTTCGCGCGCTTCGCCGGTTTCAATCACGAGGCCTGCAGAGGTGCGAAGCCCTTTGCGAATGAGGTGGTGATGCACAGCCGCCGTTGCCAATAGGGCAGGCACCGCAATGCGGCTCTGGCTGGTGGCGCGGTCGGATAAGACGAGGATGTTTTCATGGCCGTTGGAAATGGCGTTCTCGGCTTCTTCGCATAAGGCGTCGAGGCGCGCTTTCAGGCCCTTGTTGCCTTCTTCGGCGGCCCACGTCATGTCTAAAGTAATGGCATGGAAGTCATTGTCTTCAATGTCGGAGATGCGACGGATTTTTTCCAAATCATCATTCGACAAAATAGGTTGAGCCACCTCGAGACGCTTGACGCCTGACGAGCCTTCCAAATCTAGCAAGTTCGGGCGCGGCCCAATGAAAGACACCAAAGACATCACCAATTCTTCGCGGATGGGATCGATGGGGGGATTGGTCACTTGCGCGAAAATCTGTTTGAAATAGGTGTAAAGCGGCTTCGATTTATTCGACAAAGCTGATGGCGGTGTATCCGTGCCCATCGAGCCCGTGCCTTCTTCGCCATTGGCGAGCATGGGGGTGATGAGGAATTTCAAATCTTCTTGGCTATAGCCAAAAGCGCGCTGCTGCTCGAGCAGTGACATTTGGGAATGCACATGCGCTTCGCCTTTTGGGGCTGGCAATTCTTCGAGTTTGATTTGCGTGCGCGCCAGCCATTCGGCGTAAGGGTGCGAGCCCGATAGGTCTGCTTTAATCTCGGCATCGGAAATAATGCGGCCTTCTTCAAGGTCGATAAGCAGCATGCGGCCAGGTTGGAGGCGCCATTTTTCAATGATTTTTTCTTCCGCCGCAGGCAAAACGCCCATTTCGGAAGCCATGACCACGCGGTCATCGGAGGTTACATAATAACGTGCCGGACGCAGACCATTGCGGTCGAGCGTTGCGCCGATTTGGCGACCGTTCGAGAACGCTACCGCAGCCGGGCCATCCCATGGCTCCATCAGGGCCGCATTATACTCGTAAAATGCGCGACGGTCTTCATCCATCATAGGATTGCCGGCCCAAGCTTCTGGGATTAGCATCATCATGGCGTGAGCTGGCGAATAGCCGCCCATCACGAGAAGCTCTAGCGCATTGTCAAAGCTCGCGCTGTCCGATTGGCCGGTCTCGATGAGCGGCCAGAGTTTTTCTAGGTCATCGCCCAATAGTTCAGATGCCAGCGTTTTATGGCGTGCGGCCATCCAGTTTACATTGCCGCGCACTGTGTTGATCTCGCCATTGTGGCAAATCATGCGGAAAGGCTGGGATAGCGACCACGTCGGGAAAGTATTGGTAGAGAAGCGTTGGTGAACCAGCGCCATGGCCGAGACCGTGTCGGGGTCGCGCAAATCATCATAAAACGGGCCAAGCTGGCTCGACAAAAGCAGGCCTTTGTAAAGCACTGTGTAGCAAGACATCGACGGGATATAGAAGAAGTCTTTGGCTTCTGGCATAGCGGCGGCAGATACGGACAATTCGATTAGGCGGCGGATAACAAATAGGTCGCGCTCGAAAGCCATTTGGTCTTCGCCTTTGGCGTTGGCGATAAAGACCTGGCGGATAACCGGCTCGGTTGGAACGATGGAATAGCCGAGGTCAGAATTATCGACCGGCACATCGCGCCAGCCCAAAAACCTATGTCCTTCTTCGGTAATTTTGGCTTCAACGGTTTTTTCAATCGTTGCGCGCGTGCTGTCGTCGGGTGGCAAGAAGAACATGCCGACGCCATATTGGCCTTCGGCTGGAAGCGTGATGTCGATGGCGGCCGTTACTTTGCGCATAAAAGCGTCTGGCATTTGAATGAGCATGCCTACGCCGTCACCAGCTTTCGGGTCGGCGCCTACGGCACCGCGGTGTTCTAGGTTTTCTAGAATGGTCAGACCATCGCGCACGATGTCGTGGCTTTTGACGTTTTTAATATGCGCGACAAAACCAATGCCACAAGCGTCATGCTCGTTGGCCGGATTATACAAACCTTGGGCTGCGGGCAGGCCATTGCGCACGGCTTTGCCGTTTGCGGATTTGGTCATATTTTTAGGCTGCTTTGTCATCGCGCTGCCATCCTCATTCTAGGCTCCAGTGGAGCGACGCGCCCATATAGGCCGATTTGATTCTCGGCCCTGAGCGCAGTGTGAAACTTTTAAAATGTCCCCTCATTTGGGAACAATGGCTTTTGTCTGCAGACTTGCCGAAGCAGCCCGTCCGACGGGCCGCCGAAGGCTTTCGCCAGTGAGTGCATAATATAGGCGCAAGCAGGGTAAGATTTCAAGCAAATTGGTCAGCTATATTGACCTAATTTTCCATCTATTCACATAGCTGAAACAAGAAAAATGGCAGTTTTCTGGGTTTCTTTGGAAAGGTCAGACCTGCGCCGCCCCGCGCCGCATGGTCGCACGAGGAGGGCGCACGAGGAGGGGTCGCTTGCGGGCGCGCGGCGTAAAATGATTATCGGTTGAAAACATTGGCTCGAATACTCGCCATACAGACCCTATGGTTGACTTCACTTTTTCCCGAGTGCTTTCAAGCACGCAATCCAAGGCAGAAAATTGGCAAGCAAAAACCCGGCCGCGCACCTAGGTGGGAGGAACCTAAAGCGCGGCCGGGGTCTTGGTCGTTTTGCATTTCCAAAAGGCTGTCGGAGGGGTTAGGCAGCCTTTAGGGTTTTTGCAATATTGATTTTACGCGGCCGTTCGGCTTCGGGGATTTCGCGCTCTAAAGCAATATGCAGTAAGCCTTTATCTAGCTCGGCGTGGACGACTTTTACATTGTCGGCCAATTGAAAGCAGCGCTCGAAATTGCGCGCGGCAATGCCCCGATAAAGATAATGACTATCGTCTGCGGCTGGTTGGTCGGCATTGGGGGCTGTGGTGCCCCGAATGCTGAGCGTGCCGCCTTTTTGCTCAATGTCGATTTCATCTTCGCCAAAACCAGCTACCGCCATAGAGATACGGTAATTTGTTTCATTGAGCCGCTCGACATTATAGGGCGGGTAAGACTGGTTTTTATTGGCACTGGTTTGGGGCGCATTGAGCGCATCAAATAGGCCAGCCAGACGGTCAAAACCAATGGTCGAGCGGTATAGGGGGGTTAAATCAAAATGTGTCATTTTCATCTCCTTCATGAGAAGCAAGAAACCGCAATCAGCCCTCTATAGGCACTGATATTTGGCGGTTTAGACGTCACACCATTGTGACCTCTAGACCGGAGATGGGAATAAAAAAAGGTCTTTCAAAGTCTTGAAATTGAGAAATTTTTACCTAATCGGAGGCCGTAAAAAGCCGCCTCTTAATTGCCTCTGCTGGCGACAATAAATGCGCGATTTAGCGGCAACTTTGGAAGCCGAGCTTGCCAAAGGGTCTCGGCTTCGCGCATGATGGGGGGAGCGAAATAGAAAAACATGAGAAACGATTATGAGCGTAGAAATATCCTGGGACGCCCCTGCTGAATTTGTCGAAGCCGCCACAAACCCAACCCCCGCCAATGCGCAAGTTGGGTATCTCAAGGTTCGCGATGGCGCCGTTTTGCGCGGCGCGGTTTTTACACCCGAAACGCCGCGAGGCACGATTGTGCTGATGACCGGCTATTCGGAATATATCGAGAAATATTTTGAGACAGTGTCTGATTTAATGGCGCTTGGCTATTGTGTGGTGATGCCAGAGTGGCGCGGCCATGGCCTTTCAGAAGGGCGTGGCAAGGAACACACGCGCCTGCATTTGACTGATTTTGATATCAATCTGCGCGACCTTGAAGATCGTTGGGAACGCTTGGTAGCGCCCCTGCCGAGGCCGCATTTAGGCTTGGCCCATTCTATGGGTGGGCAGATTTCTTTGCGCGCGGCGAAGGCGCATCCTGAGTGGTTTGAAGCCTTGGCGCAATGTGCGCCGATGCATGGAATTTCTTTGCCGCTGCCGCTAAATATTTTGTTGCGAGGCGTCATGAGCGTTTATCGGGTATTGGGAAAAAGTGATAGCTGGAACCCATTTGTGCCCCCAAGCGAGCATCCTGTCGATGCCAAAACCAATCACGTAACCTATGATTTAAAGCGCTTTCGGCGTGGCGAGAAACTGGTCCTGCAAGAGCCGCGGTTGCAAATTAATGGCGCTAGCCTGGGGTGGATGCGCGCCGCTTTTACAGCGATGAAAAACAGCAAAAAACCAGCCTATCTTAGCACTATCTCCACGCCGCTTTATATTGGCACAGCAGAAGATGAAGCGCTGGTCGACAATGCGGCGCATGAGCATGTGTTGAAACATGTGCAAAATGGGCAGGGTGATTTTTATCCCAAGGCACGCCATGAGTTGCTGATGGAAAAAAATGCGACGCGCAAAGCGTTTTTGAAAAACATCGAAGCCTTTTACAAGGCGCATTCGAGCGTTTCTTAGGTTCGATTTTAGGTCTAATATTAGGTCAGGCTTATTGCGCTAAAACATCCAGCATTTTTGCATGTAGAGCTTTGTCGCCGCAAGCCATGGCCGTGCCGCCTTCCTGCGCGGAGCCCCCTTGCCAATTGGTGACGATGCCGCCAGCTTCTTCGATGATTTTAATCAGCGGTTGGATGTCCACATCCTTCAAGCCTTGTTCCATCACGATGTCGACTTGGCCGAGGGCCAATAGGGCATAATTATAACAATCACCCCCATAGCGGGTCAATTTGGCTTGGCGCGAAACCCGCGTCCAAGCTGCCTCGCCGGGCGTGTTGGCGAATAAGTCTGGGGAGGTAGTGGCTAAAACGGCCGTATCTAGGGTCGCGCAAGGACGTGTGGATATGGCGCTTTGCGTTTCTATGTGGCGCAAATTGGCGCCCTGGCCTTGGGCTGCGAAAAAGCGCTCTTGGGTGAAGGGTTGATCCATTAGGCCGAGGATGGGCTGGCCTTCAAAATTAAGCCCAATGAGCGTGCCCCAAGTGGGAATGCCAGACATGAATGCGCGCGTGCCATCAATCGGGTCGATGACCCATTCGAAGGTATCGCCGGATTTTTTGCCAAACTCTTCGCCCGTGATGGCATGGCTAGGGTAGTGGTTTTCAATCAGGGCACGAATGGCTGTTTCGGCATCGCGATCGGCAGCCGTTACGGGGTCAAACCCATCGCTCAATTTATTTTCAACGGTTTCTAAATTACGAAACAAAGGCAGGGTCGCGCGCGCGGCCGCATCTGCCAATTGATGGGCAAAGGCCATCATGTCGGTAAGTTGTTCTGTGTCGATTATATCTGTCATATCTAATGTGGGTCTATAATGAGGGTTATTCGGCGGCGGATTTTTGAGGGCTAGAAATGGCTGCGCAAAGGTTTGGCAGGGCGGCGGTGAGCGCCTGCATCATGGCCGTTAAGTCGCTGCGTAAGCGCTCAAATCCTTGGTGCTTTTTGTGATTGGTTTCATCCATATAAATGGCGCGGTTGATCTCGATTTGTAGCGCATGAAGCCCACGAGCCGGCGCCCCATATTGCTCGGTAATAAAGCCGCCTGCATAGGGTTTATTATAGGCGACTTGCCAACCTTGGGCGGTTAAAAATGCGCCCACCCAATCGCTTAATCGTTCATCGCAAGCGCGGCCATGACGATTGCCCAAAACGAAATCGATTTCGCCCTCGGCTTGGCCCGCTTTTTTAATTGCTTGCGATGGCATGGAGTGGGCATCGAGCAAAACGGCCAGCCCATGCGCCCGATGGGTCTCGCGCAAATGGTTACCCACGGCGTCGTGAAACGGCTGATAAACCGTTTCGATGCGGTGGAGGGCTTCGGCGTAGGATAATTTATGGTCGTAAATCGGCGTGTTCTCTGCCACCAAACGCGGCACGGTGCCAAGGCCTGCGTTGGCTCGCAAGGATGGTTTGGGGATGTGGTCTGGCAGTTTTTCGGCAAACAACATGGGTTCTAATTCATCGGGGGCGCGGTTTAAATCGACATAAGCCCGCGGAAACCGCGCCGCCAACAGAGGAATGCCTGCTTTGGGCGCCTCGGCAAATAGCTCGGCCACGAACATGTCTTCCGATTGGCGAATGTCGTGTGCGTTGAGGCGCGATGCGGCCAGAAACTCAGGCGGGTAGTCGCATCCACTATGGGGCGACGTGATGAGAATTGGCGGGTGCGCCAAATCGCTTGGCGCAGAGAAAATATAGGGCAGCGTTACAGGCTTCGTCATGGCGCAAACTCTATCATAGAGGGACTGCAAAGTCGCTTGATTTTCCTCCTAGTTGCTGTAAACAAGGCTCACCCTGTTTCGTGGTTATAGGGGCGATTAGCTCAGCGGGAGAGCACTACATTGACATTGTAGGGGTCACTGGTTCAATCCCAGTATCGCCCACCACCAACCTCGGCACACTTGTTTAGCGCAATTTTAAGGGCGTCTGACCCGCCAGAAGTTATAGGAATATCCGTGTCTTTCGAACCCGAATTGTCGCCCCCTGAACAAGCTATTCATATGGCTTCCAGTTTTTACGCCGAGCTTACGGCGAGCGCCACGAAAGAAGAGGCGCTTGTTGATATTCTTGAGAAGCTCGAGCCGAAAGCGCGCAAAGAGAATTTCGTTACGACGTGTGGTCTGAAAACCAATTTTACAGCCGTTCATCAATTTCCATTGGAGCTTGTTGAATATGCCGAAATAGCCATCGGTCACTTAAACGATGTCGTTTATTGCCACGCCGCCTTGGTTCAAATTCTTCGGGCGCAAGAGGTCGAGTATCAGTTCGCGGATGAGATTGAACTAAGCAATAAAGTCGAAAAAGTCGTGGAAGGTATTACGACGGAGTTATTTGCTATTCTCACGCAAGAAGAGAACGGCGTGATGATTGCCGAAGAGGTTTTTGCCGAACGCTTATTGGCTAAGCTTTACGAGGAACCCGCCTAAAACACTGTTTTAAAGCGCGTCCCATTTATAGCTAAAATACGAAATCTAGAAGCAGAGCGCTTGGCTGAAAGCCCGTGGCACCTGCGAAGGCAAAATACATATTAGAGTTTGGGACAGCGGCTTGCCCTAACGTCAAAATTAACGCATCTTTAGCTCGTGAATTGCGGACTTAGGTGCCTGGTTCAAGGGCTTTTTAGTTCCTTGTTTGAGCGCTTTACAGCGAAGGAAAATAAAACGATGAACAGGTTATCTGCGGGCGCTTTCGCGCTTCTCGCGCTTTTGACAATTACGCCCGTTTCGGCACAAACCGAGCTGGAGCGCACGCAAGGTTTTCATGCCAAGGCAAGCCTTTTTAGCTTATTAGGCGGTGGCGACTTGACGGGTTGGTGGCTAGAAAATGTGGCGCGCACGCTGCCTACCGCCAATTTGGCCAACCGCCAGCCTAAGGCTCTTCGTAAGGGCAGGAAACTAGATGCCTCTAAAATATCGGCCGCAACGCATCTTGGCGATATGACTTTGGCGCAAGCGCTGGTTCATGACAAATCAGGGGCTAAGGCCATGATTGTCGTGCATCGCGGCAAAGTGGTGTTTGAGAGCTACCCAAATATGACCGAGTTTGACAGCCACCTTTGGGCGTCAGTTGCCAAACCAACGGCGGCGCTTTTGGTCGAGATGCTGATCGATAAAGGGCTGGTTAAAGATACAGATTTGATGGTGCAGCATGTGCCAGACTTCAAGGGAACGCATTGGGATAAGGTGCGCGTGGTTGATTTGCTGGATATGACGGCAGGCCTAGACCTCGTCGAAAACCCTGTGACGCGCCAGAACCCGAACTCCATTCCCATCCGCACTTTTTTGGCCGAGTTCGGTCAGCCCAATATGGCAGGCAAAAGGGAGACCGTGCGCGATGTGTTGAAAGCCGCAAAGCCGTTGGGGCAGCCGGGCAATCAGTTTGATTACAGCTCCTCCGTTACCCAAGCCCTTGTGTTCTTGGCAGAAGAAGTGACCCAAACCCCTTGGCCCGAATTGATGGATGCTTGGGTTTGGTCGCATACTTACGCGGAAGCCCCTTTGCAGGTTCATTTGGCCCCCGACGGCACAGCAGCTGCCCATGGCATTATGTCTTCGCGGTTGCGAGATCTGGCGCGCTTTGGCTTGCTCTATACAAATGACTGGAAGGTTGCGGCCAAAAAGAAAATTGTCTCCGAGGCTGCTTTGCGCCGAATTCAGGCAGCCCCGCGCGGCTATGAATTTTTCAGCAAAGGCTACACTGGCCCGGTGATGGAAGGCTGGCTCGGCGCAAAACCAAAGTCTAATTCTCGACAATGGGATGCGGTATTTGAAGATGGCGCCATGTTTAAAGGTGGCTTGTTTGGGCAAGGCTTATATGTCTCGCCCGAGAATGACTTGGTCATTGCCTTTTTCTCTAAGGTGGTAAAAACCCCATTGGGCAGATTTTTGCGCCCGATTGATGCCCATTTGGCCCGATAACTTATTTCACTAAATGCCCGATACCTTATTTCACTAAATGCCCGATACCTTATTTCACTAAATGAAAGAAAATCTTATGTCTAAGACCTCGAAGAAGGCCGCCTCTGGCCCGCTAAAAACCCATTGGATGATTTATGGAGCCAATGGCTATTCGGCTCAATTAGCCATTGAAAAAGCGGTGTCGCAAGGCCTTACCCCTATTTTGGCTGGCCGCAACCGAGCGGCTATCGAGGCACTGGCGGCCACTCATGGGCTGGATATGCGGATTTTTGATTTGACGGATATTGAGCTTGTGGTGGCGCAATTGGCGGATGTGAAATTGGTTAGCAATTGCGCAGGCCCGTTTTCGGCAACGGCCGAGCCAATGATGCGCGCCTGCCTTGAGGCTGGCACGCATTACACCGATATTACCGGAGAGATTAGCGTTTTCGATGCCGCGCAAGCGCTCGACGCCGAGGCTAAAAAAGCCGGCGTCGTTTTGTGCCCGGGCGTGGGCTTTGACGTGATTCCGACAGATTGCATGGCCGGCTATTTACATGACGCTATGCCCGATGCCACGCATTTGACTTTGGCGTTCGCAGGCAATATGTCCGTCAGCCCGGGAACCGCGAAAACCTCTGTGGAGGCTCTGGGCGAGGGCATGAAAATTCGCGTCGATGGAAAAATGGTAAGCGTTGGGCGGGGCTATAAAATGCGCCATATCGATTATGGAAATGGGCCTATCCTGTCTTCTGTCATTCCGTGGGGTGATTTATCGACGGCCTATTGGCAGACTAAAATCCCCAATATTTGCGTATATACGTCGCATAGCGGCGGACGCATGGGGGTCTATCTATTCCCTGTGGTGAAATATTTGTTGAAACTCAAATTCCTACAAAACTTCGCCAAAAAGAAGATTGAGCAAAGCGTCACTGGGCCGACCGAAACGGAACGAGACAGCAGCGATACGTTGGTTTGGGGAGAAGTTAAAAACGCATCTGGCAAGACCCTAAGCGCAAGTTTGCGCGTGCCCAACGGGTATACGGTTACCCGCGACGGCATTCTGATGACGGCCAATTATTTGACTGGCTATAATGGCGATGGGGGCTGTTTGACCCCGGCGCAGATGCTGGGCAGTGAGCTAGCGGAACAATTACCGGGCGCGGGTAAAATAACCTTAACCGCCTAAATGAGCTATTTTTTGGCGTGGGTTGTCTATTTTTAGAATCTTGGTTTAGGCTAACAGCTCAACTAGGAGAAAAATATGACCCGCGTCTTTGCCCTGTTTGCCCTGCTGTTCGCCTCACCGGCTTCGGCTGCTTCTTTAGATGATAAGATAAATCAATTAGCTCAGCCGCTCACAGATGTGATTTCAGCGTTTATTTTCTACTCTGTGCCCATCGCTGGTGCGGATGTGCCGCTGATTGTTTGCTGGCTTATATTCGCAGCGATTTTCTTTACTTTTTATATGGGGTTCGTCAATTTTCGCGGCTTCACCCATGCGGTCTCTATTGTTCGCGGTGCGTTGAAAGACGATAAGCATGAGGGAGAAATTTCTCACTTCCAAGCGCTCAGCACCGCGATGTCTGGCACTATTGGCGTCGGCAATATTGCGGGCGTGGCGATTACCGTTTCGCTTGGCGGGGCGGGGGCTATTTTTTGGCTTATCTTGGCGGGCCTTGTGGGCATGACCACCAAATTTGTGGAGTGTACTTTAGGCGTTAAATACCGCGTGCTGAACCCCGATGGCACGGTTTCGGGTGGGCCGATGTATTATTTGCGCGATGGTTTGGCGCAAAAAGGCTTTCCGCGTTTGGGGAATTATCTTGGTAAATTCTTTGCCGTTAGCATTGTTATTGGCTGTTTGGGCGCCGGCAATATGTTCCAGTCTAACCAGGCCTATGTGCAATTGGTTGAAGTTTCTGGCGGCACCAACAGCCCCTTGGTCGGCTATGGCTGGCTGGTAGGGCTAGCTTTGGCTATTATGGTGGGCTTGATTATTGTGGGGGGGATTAAATCCATCGCCAATGTCACCGCTCGCCTCGTGCCTTTCATGATAATGATTTATGTCGTTGGCGCCGTGATTGTTCTGACAATGAACGCGGCCGCTATTCCAGGCGCTATTGGCGCCATTTTTGCAGGCGCCTTTACCATGCATGGGGTCTCGGGTGGCTTTATCGGGATTATGATTTTGGGCTTCCAACGCGCAGCGTTTTCTAATGAAGCGGGTCTCGGATCGGCAGCTATTGCGCATTCTGCGGTGAAAACAGATGAGCCTCTTAGTGAAGGTTTTGTGGCGCTTTTGGAGCCGTTCATAGACACAGTGGTAATTTGCACGCTGACCGGACTGGTATTGATTACCACCTTGCCGCATGAGGTGCTGACGGGCGGCGGCTTGTCGGGTATTGAGCTAACCTCCTCGGCTTTTGAAAGCAATATTTCTTGGGCACCAGTGCCGCTCTCTATGGTGGCGTTAATGTTTGCTTTCTCCACCATGTTGGCATGGGCTTATTATGGCATCAAAGGCTGGACGTTTTTAGTCGGGGAAGGAAAGCTAAAAGAACGCGCCTTTGGCGTTGTGTTTTGTGTTTTCATCGTTATCGGCGCATCGATACAGTTGAGCGTTATTTTGGATTTTGCCGATGCCCTGATTTTCGTGATGGCTATTCCCAATATTATTGGCCTGTATATTCTGGCGCCGGATGTGAAAAAAGACCTGCAGGTCTATATGGCTAAGTTGAAAGAGGCCCAGTAAACGAGACCGCAGACATAAAAAAACACCCACACAATGGGGCGCTTCATCGGGCAAAAGGTCCCGCGATAAAATAAAAAGGGCCCGCCGGCAAATGCCGATGGGCCCTTAAAATATTAGTCAGCTGGGCCGAGGTTAACAGCAGAGTATTTGCCGTTTTTACCTTGCTGCTTTTCAAAGGAGACTTTCATCTCTTCTTTGAGCTGCAAGCCGCTAGCTTCAACTGCGGAGATGTGCACGAATACATCGTCTTCACCTTCAACAGCAATAAATCCATAACCTTTTGTGGCATTGAACCACTTCACAGTACCTGTAATCATTAGTCAGTCCTAAAGTTGTGTCTTTTGCGTACGTAATTTAAAAAGTAGCAAAACCAACCAAAGGGAGATGCTAAGCTGCGCCAAAAGAAACCTATAACGTCACGCAGCCCTTTGTCGCTACCATATAGGCGAGGAAAAGCAAGTAAAAACTTAAATTTTTATGAACTGTCCGAGCCCCGAGCGGACTTAACGCCTGTATTGCCTAGTTTTACCTTGCCCCAAGCGGCTCGGGCGGATTAGGGTAAGTGTCTAATTTTAGAGGAGCCTTCGATGAGCGAGACAGATTACGAACCGCCAAAAATTTGGACCTGGGACAAAGAGAGCGGAGGTCGGTTTGCGGCCATCAATCGCCCCATCGCTGGCGCAACGCATGAAAAAGAGCTGCCCGTGGGCGAGCATCCTATCCAGCTTTATTCGTTGGGGACACCCAATGGCGTTAAGGTTACGGTAATGCTCGAGGAGCTTCTCGCCCTCGGACACGCGGGCGCAGAGTATGATGCTTGGCTGATTAATATTGGAGAAGGCAATCAATTCTCCAGCGGATTTGTTGAGTTGAACCCCAACTCAAAAATTCCCGCTATGGCCGACCGTTCTGGGGATACGCCGATACGCTTGTTTGAAAGCGCTTCGATGCTTGTGCATCTGGCTGAAAAATTTGATGCGTTTTTACCCAAAGACGGCGCCAAGCGTGCCGAGTGTTTTAACTGGCTGTTTTGGCAGATGGGCTCGGCGCCTTATTTGGGCGGCGGCTTTGGGCATTTTTATGCTTATGCGCCCATCAAGATTGAATATGCCATCGACCGTTTTGCCATGGAAGCGAAGCGTCAACTCGATGTCTTGGAACGCCATTTAGCCGACAATCAATTTATGTGCGGGGACGAATACACCATCGCAGATATGGCGATATGGCCTTGGTATGGCGCCTTGGCGATGGGTATTTTGTATGACTCGGCGGAGTTCTTGCAGGTGCATGAATATACGCATGTCTTGCGATGGGCGAATGAGATTTCGGCTCGCCCTGCCGTGCGCCGAGGGCGTTTGGTTAACCGAGCATGGGGGGCGGAAATGGTGCCAGAACGCCATAGTGCAGCCGATGTGGATACACCGCAAAAAGGCGATCCGGATAGCCGTCTTTAAATGAGACGACAGGTTTTTCTGCCAAAATGAAAAGCAAAGAAAAAGCCGCCGAGCGAACTCGGCGGCTTTTGTTTAAATATCCTTCTTAGATATCCTTCTAGATATCTTTTTGCGGCTGAATGAGATATTTCTCGCCGGTTTTCTTTGGCATGTAGCGCGCCACATTTGCAGGGTCGATGGCTTCTAGCAGCGACAGCGTATCGGTGATGTGGCTGGCGAAGGTGGTTTTAATTTCATCAGCGACACGGGCTTGCATGGCGCCGAGTTTTTCGGGGCCCATTTTTTGCAAGTTTGGCGTTAGCAAGTAACCACCGCATGCCCAGTGCATGCCGTAGCTTTGGCCCAAAGTAATTTGACCCATGCCAAGGCGTCCATAAACATAAACCTGTTTGAACTGGTCGGAACCATAGGTATTGAGGCCGGAAGCCGAGCGGCTAAAGGCGCGCTCCATAGCGGCCAAAAGCGTGTCGGCCATGTCGCCGGCGCCAATGGCGTCAAAGGCGAGACTGGCTTGTGTTTCGGCAATCGCATCTTCGAGTTGGCTTTTGAAGTCTGCGTCTTTCGAGTTGATGACATATTTGGCGCCGAGGTCTTTCAAGATTTTTGCTTGCTCGTCGGAGCGGATAACGCAGACCAAATCAATGTCGTCTTGCAGGCAAAGTTTCAGTAGCATTTGGCCAAGGTTCGAAGCGGCTGCCGTATGCACAATGGCTTTATGGCCTTCGGCACGCATGGTTTCAATGAAGCAAAGGGCTGTCAGTGGATTAACGAATGACGACGCGGCTTCGTCGGCTGTCGTGCCGTCGTTATGAACCAAGCACATGGCGGCGGGAACTTTAACAAATTGTTGATAGGAAGCGCCAGTTACCAAAGAAACCAGTTTGCCTTCCATTTGTTTTACATTGTCGCCAGCGGCCACAATGGTGCCCGCGCCTTCGTTGCCCACAGGTAAAGATTGGCCGATGCGAGCTTTCATGGGAGCCAGCATGCCTTCAGGGACTGGAGCCACCATTTTGTGCTGGTTGCCCTCGCTGATCAATTTGCCTTTTGAATAATCGGCAAAGCCGAGAAGCGGAAACATATCGGATGGGTTAATCGGCGAGGCTTCAATGCGAACCACAACTTCATCTGGGCCCGGCGTTGGGATATCGTTTTCGACGATGGAAAGAATAGTCTCTCCAGCTTCTGTTACGGTTGAAAGAATCTGACGGTTACCACTCATGATATTCTCCTTTTAGAGGTTAGGTAAAACAGGCAGGGCGCCCAAATAAATTAGGGGCGCATGCCCGTGAGATACGGAGTTGGAACTTCGGTACGCGCGTTTAACGCCAATTGCAACCATTGTATCAGCTTGGGTCGCGTTTCGCGGGGGTCAATTAATTCATGCACACTTAGCCCCTCAGCGCGTGGGAAAGGCGATTGCGTATCGGCGAGCATGTCTTCTAACTCTTTTTGTCTGGCTGCGGGGTCCTCGGCAGCGGCAATCTCGCGCCCGAAGGCGACGGCCACGCCGCCCTCTACGGGCAAGGCGCCGCTGGCAGCACTTGGCCAATTGAGCATATAGGCGTCGGGCCCAAAATGGGCTTGAGCCGCTACCCCAAAGGCTTTTAAAACTTGCACGCTGGCCCAAGGCACACGGCTTTGTAACACGGCAGAAATAGCCGCCGTGCCATGCCGAATGGTGCCGGCTGCTTCGCTGTCGGGGCCGATCATAAAGCCCGGCTCATCGACAAAACTGATGATGGGTAGGTGGAAACTATTACAAAAATCCACAAAGCGACGCAGCTTTTGGGCGGCCGTGGCGGTCATCGCGCCTGCGTAATACATGCAGTCATTGCCGATAACACCGACGCTCTCGCCATTAAGCCGCGCTAATCCGGTAATGAGACTGGGGCCATATTTGCGCGACATCTCGAAAAAGCTAGAGCCCTCTGAGTTTTGATCCATTACCATTTCAATGATTTTGCGCATCTGAAAAGGTTGCCGACGCGAGGTCGGGACAATCGAGGCGAGCGCGTCTTCGCAGCGGTCTATTTTATCACTCGGCACCAAGGCTTTTGGAAACGACCAAGCGTTGTCAGGCACATAAGATAAGAAGCGCGCGATTTGGCGCATCGCATCGGCTTCATCTTCGGCCAGATTATCGATGGCGCCGCTGGCCAAATGCACTTGCGGGCCACCCAATTGTTCTTTGGTCATGTCGTGGCCAGTGGCGCGTTTGACCACTTGGGGGCCAGCGATTAAGACCGCAGCATTGGGGGTCATCACCGAAAAATGCGAAGCCACGAGGCGCGCGGCAGGTAGGCCCGCCACGGGGCCCAGCGCAGCGGTAGCCACGGGAATGCTGGAAAGTGTCTCTGCCAAGGGCACAAATCTAGATTGGCTAAATACCGGATCGCCCAAAGGCCGACGGGCCTTGTCATTGCCTGTGCCACCCACCGAGCCGCCGCCACCTTCGTGGAGGCGAACGAGCGGCACTTTATACTTGAGCGCCAATTGCTCGGTGTAAACGCTTTTGCGCAAGCCCGCCGGATTGGGGGAGCCGCCGCGCACGGTAAAGTCTTCACCGCCGACAATGACTTTGCGACCGTCGATTTGACCAAAGCCAAGAATGAAATTGGCGGGCTGAAAATCTTTCAACTTGCCGTCTTCATCATATTCAGGGACGCCAGCGCCTTCGCCAATTTCGTCAAAGCTGTTTTTATCAAGCAATGTGTCGATGCGTTCGCGAATGGTCAGGCGCCCTTTTTCATGGTGCTTGTCGACCGCTGCTTTGCCGCCTTGCTGTTTGGCAAGTTTGCGCCGCGTGTGAATTTCATCGATTTCATTTTCCCAAGCCATAACGAAACCTCTATCCGACGCTTAATGTGGCGACAAGCTGGCCTTCGCCAATCATCTCGCCTTCGGTGACATGCAGTTGGCTGCAAACACCTGCTTTGGGCGCGGTGATCGGGATTTCCATTTTCATCGACTCCAATATGACGATGACATCGTCGGCCGCCAGTTCGGCGCCTTGCGTGGCAATGATCTTCCAAACGCTGCCGGCAATTTCACTTTTTATCTGCATGGTTTTCTCCCTCAAGGGGGAAAGCCTAAACAATGGAAGGGGGGTGGTGCAAGCCGCCTTATTTGGAATCTGGGGCAAAAAGTGTATAAGCGGGGAGCTTACCTCTTTCAGCCAAGCGCAAAACAAGCACGGCCGGAAGACAGATAGAAGCGACCGAAATTTATAAAGTGCTCGTTAAGGCATATAATTGAATAGGAACCTCTCCATGCGCATTGCTCTCGCTGCTATATTGGCTACTTCTGTGGTCTGTGGTGCCTCATCTCAGGCCGCTGATTTGCCCGAACCTCTGTGGGAAGCGGGCGTAGGGGGTGGCGCTTTTAGCGGGCCTACTTACCCAGGTGCCGACGACAACACCACGCAAGCGCTTTTCATTCCTTATGTAATTTATCGCGGGGAAGTATTTTCTATCGGCGAAGAAAGCGGCGTTCGGGCCGTGGCTTTTGCCAATGAGAAATTTGAATTTGATATCTCTCTGGGCGCCTCTTTGGCCGCCGATGCCAGCGAAGACGACGACCGCGACGGCATGCCAGACTTAGAGTTTCTGTTCGAGATTGGACCGCAGATTATTTATCATGCGGCGCAGTATGAACATAAAAGCTGGACATCGCATTTTGATATCAAACTGCGGACGCGGGCCATTATCGCCACAGATTTGGGCAGCTTTGAAGACCAAGGCTATATTGTCGAACCTGCGCTTGTTTATGAACTGAAATCGAAACGTAATCGGCATTTGGAAATTCAGTTAGATATTGAAATGATCAACGGTAGCGAGCGCTTGAACGAGTATTTTTATGATGTCGATCGTCGATATGCCAAAGAGGGTCGCGAAGAATATAAAGCGAAAGAGGGGTATATTGGCACGGAAGTCGGGCTTAGCTTATCGATACCGGTAAACCCGCAATTGCGCCTATTTGGCGGCTTTGATGTCGAGTTTTATGATGGCTCCGCCAATCGGGCTAGCCCGCTGTTTAAAGATGAGATGGGCTACTCTGGCGGTCTTGGTTTGGTATACACATTCTTCGAGAGCGAGGAACGCGTGCCACGGCGCTAATTGCCGATTGTTTTTAGTGTGAAAGTGACGTTCACGCTTGTCTCGGGCTCAATGCTGGTGCCGGACACGCGCGCATAATCTCGTTGCATAGAAATTTGAAAAATCGTGCAATCGTCTTCATAGGTGAAGGCGGCGTCGGTTTTTACCCGTGATTTGGTTTCCAGGTTTTCGCGTTGCGAGGCACTAAAATCCCAATTCTGAGATATCTCCCAGTCGAGACGAGTGGTGGCCTCTTCCAGAATATCTCCGCCAATTCCCAGTTGTTCGGCTTCGTAAAAACTATGCTCTAGCCCCAAAGTTAGGCGCGCGAAAGCCAATTCGCCAGAGCTTTCGCTGCGCAGTATTTCATGGCTATCATTATCGAGGCGCGCATTTTGCTTAATCGTTAAGGGCCCCATATAAAGCGCCCAATCGGCCAAAATAGCGGAATGCTCGTCGCCATAGCCAGATTTATGCGAGAACTGGAGGTTAGATAAATTATAGGACTGACCCAGAAAAAATGAGCTGCGAACGCCGTTGGAAATATCTAATTCATGCGATAGGCCGATGTTTACGCGGCTGGCTTCATTGGTTGGCGCGATAGGCTGAAACAATTGTGCGCTGGTCAAATCTAGGCTGGCGGCGGCGATATAGGGGATGGAGGCGTATCGGTCATTTTCAGTGGCCAGCACCACTTGCGCTTTGGGCGTCAGGGTTTGGCGATGGCCAGGTCGATGGCGTTGTAAGGGATAGGATAAAGTAAGCGAGGTGGCATTGGCCGCCAGTAAGTCTTGCGCCGTTTCAATTTCGGCTGTCTGCGCTTCGGTTTCTTCGCCGCCATATTGATAGGCATCTACAACGAGGCGGTTGTTGGCCTCCCATACAAAGCCGCCTTGGTTTATGTGGCGCCACGACCAATCCAATTGGCTTTGCAGGTGGCTAACATCAATCCCCAAATCACGCGCCTCATGGGTAAAACGATTTGTCATATCTAGCTGCCCGCCCAAAACCGCGCCGTCAAAGTAGATTTGATGGGTGAGGGTGGGGAGGATTCTGTCGACTGTCGCCGCCGTTTCAGGGTCGAGTGCGTTGCGGAAGCTGTGAGTCTCAATGGTTAAATCTTGGTTATCCCAAAGGCGGGTCGCGGTTAAGCGGTTTTCTAGGCGCGAATTGTCATTGATTTTATAGCGTTTGAAAAACAAATCATCGGTGGCTTCTTGAATTGAAAAATCGACATCCCAGGCGTCGAAGTGGAACGCGCCCGAGCCCAGCACGCCGCCGCGCGCGGTGAGGGCAGTGTCATCGGCCAATTTATCTTTCGGTTCATGTAAATAGGCGGTGAGTTCATACGTGCCTTTTTGCGTTAAATGCCGCCAATCGGTTTTTAAAAATGGGTCTTGCTTGGTGCTGAAACGCGGCGTCACGGTGAGGTCGTAATTAGACGCGAGGTCAAAGAAATAAGGCGTTTCTAGGCCTCGTCCAAATGTATTGGAGCTGGTGAAAGAAGGGGCAAGAAGGCCGCTGCGACGCACGACTTCGGGGCCTGCGTGGGCCAAATAGGGAAAATAGGCAATCGGTAGGCCGTAAACCTCAAGGCGCGTATTGGTGTAGACGACATCTTGGGCCTCTTGGTCGTAATGAATGCGGCCTGCGCGTAATTGCCATAAGGGGCTCGCGTCAGGGTTTTTTTCACAAGCCGGACAAGAGGTGAAAACACCGCCTCGCATATCAAATTTAGCCCCGTCTTTGCTGGCTTCAGAGGCGCGAAGGCGCGCGCCTTTCTCTAGGCTCATCCGAAGGTTTTTTAGGGTGCCTGTATCTAAAGTGCGGTTTAACTGAGCCGAAGTTGCGGTGATTTTTGCGCCGTCGGCTTGCGTCAAGATGAGCGGGCCTGGAATGCTGAGACGCGCCGGCGTATTTTGTGTCTCCCGGCTTAGGCTTAAGCTTTGGGTGGTCAAACGCGCGCCTGCGCCCTCTATTTGCACATTGCCTTTGGCGGTAATTCTTCCGCTCGTTTCTTCGATGGCAATGTCATCTGCCTCGAGCGCAGACTTGGTTTGGCTTTGCGCGGGCAGGGGCAAACTAGCTACCAAGCTGGCAAGCCCAAGAGCGGCAAAAAGGCGTGGATTTGGAGGCGTTCTCATGGGCTCAACATAGGCCAGTTTGCCAAGCTGCAAAAGCAATTGCTTTGTTACGAATGAAGGGTATTTTGAGAGCTAGTGAAATGCAGCCCTTTGCGGCAAGGAAGAACTATGCTCGAGCGTTTTAAATCTAATTCAGGTCATGTTGGCGTGGTGGGGCTGGGGTATGTCGGTCTGCCACTTTCCATCGCTTTTGTGGAGGCAGGATATCGGGTAACAGGGTTGGATATCGATGCTGAAAAAGTAGCGCTTCTAAACCGAGATGAAACCTATATTCGCCATATTGGCGCCGATGCAATTGCGAAAATGAACGCCACCGGACGGTTTTCCGCGACAACGGATTTCGCTCAATCGGGCGAGGTGGATGCCATTGTCATATGTGTGCCGACACCTCTAAAAAATGGCCGAGAGCCAGACTTAGGACCGGTTTTATCTACCGGGGAAGAGATTGCGAAATACCTTCAAAAAGGCCAATTGGTTGTTCTCGAATCTAGCACCTATCCAGGGACGACCGACACAGACTTGGCCAATGTTTTGCAGGCCTCTGGTCTAAAGGCCAATGAAGACTTTTATCTGGCGTATTCGCCGGAGCGGGAAGACCCCGGCAATGCAGATTTTGGTACGTCGCGCATTCCAAAGCTTGTCGGTGCGGATACGCCCGATGCCCTAGCTTTATCTGTGGCACTTTATGAGGATGTAATTAGTGAGGTAATTCCTGTGTCTTCTGCGCGTGCAGCGGAAGCCGCCAAGCTGACCGAAAACACCTTCCGCGCCGTCAATATTGCGATGGTCAATGAGTTGAAGGTCATCTTTGACAAAATGGACATTGATGTTTGGGACGTGATAGACGCGGCCGCCACCAAACCATTTGGCTATATGCCGTTTTACCCGGGCCCTGGCTTGGGCGGGCATTGCATCCCTATCGACCCATTTTATTTGACCTGGAAAGCGCGCCAGCACGGCATTGAAACGCGTTTCATCGAGCTGGCTGGTGAGATAAATACGGACATGCCGAAATATGTTGTCTCGCGCCTAAGCGAGGCCTTGTCGATTAAGGCAATAGACTTGGCCGATGCGCATATTTTAATGCTGGGCATGGCCTATAAAAAGAATGTCGATGATATGCGCGAAAGCCCTGCTTTGGTGCTGCTCGAATTATTGGAAGCGGCTGGCGCGAAAGTTGATTTTCACGACCCGCATGTGGCCATTGTGCCAATGACGCGAGAGCATAGTGACTTGGCGGGACGAAAATCAGTGGATATTAGCCTCGCAGAAACCGCGGATGCGGTGCTGATTGTGACCGATCATGATGCCGTTGATTACCAGTATATTGCGGATAAAGCGGCTTTGGTCGTCGACACTCGTAACGCCATGAAAAACACTTCTGGCTCTGCCCCCATTGTGAAAGCGTAAAATAGATGACCCTCATTCCCATTATTATTTCAGGTGGCGCGGGGTCTCGATTATGGCCTGTATCGCGCCATGCTGAGCCGAAGCCCTTTATGGAAGTGGCAGGCAAGCCCCTATTGGCACACGCCATCGACCGGGCCATGGTGGAAGGGGCTAGCGATTTAATTATCGTGACCAATCAAGACCATTTGCATTTGTCGCAACACTTAATGGCGGATTATGCGCCTCATGTGAACGCCCATTTTGTGCTGGAGCCCAAGGGGCGCAACACGGCGCCTGCGATTGCTCAAGCCGTGCATCATGTCATCGAGGCATTTGGCGAGGCGGCCCATTGTTTGGTATTGCCCGCCGACCATATTGTGACCGATTTAGAGGCGTTTAAAGAGGCGGTAGCCAAAGCGACGGCTTTAAGTGGCGCCAGCGACACACAAGACGCTTTGGTAACTTTTGGCGTTGTGCCAAGCGCCCCCGACACAGGTTATGGCTATATTGAAGTGGCAGAGGCGGGCAAGGAACCGGCTCCGGTGCGCCAATTTGTTGAGAAGCCAGACTTGGAAACCGCCCAAGAATATCTCGCCAGTGGGCGTTATTTTTGGAATAGCGGGATGTTTTATTTCTCGGCTGCAGCGATGGCCAAAGCGCTCAAGTTGCACGCGGCTGATGTATGGTCGGCTTCGGCCGATTGTTATGTCACCAGCACGCTAGACGCGGGCGTTCGCCGTTTCGACGAGGCGGCGTTTTTAGCGCAACCCGACATCAGCATTGATTATGCCGTGTTTGAACCCGCCGAAACCGTAATGACCGTGCCCGCAGGTTTTGGTTGGAGCGATGTGGGCACATGGGACACTGTGGCTGCCGCACAATCTAAAACAACCGATGGCAATAGCGCCATTGGCGTAGCTGAAAACCGACTGATGCAGATTGGCACGAGCAACACGCATATCGAAAGTTTCAGCCAGAGCGAGAAAATGATCGCGACTTTGGGCGTGGATAATTTGGTGATTATTGATTTGCCGGACACCTTGATGGTGGCCAATCGGGCCGATAGCCAGCAGGTGAAAAGCTTCGTTGATGAGCTGAAAACAGGCGATGCCTTTATGCAGGCAACCACGCAATTGCCCGCGGTCGTGTCTCGGCCATGGGGCACTTATGCGACGCTGAAACACGAGACGGGCTATCAGGTAAAGCGCATTAGCGTGCAGCCCGGCCAGCAATTGAGTTTGCAATATCACCACAAGCGCGCCGAGCATTGGGTGGTGGTTCAAGGTCTGGCTTTGGTGCAAGTGGGTGACGAAGAGCTGGAAACCAAACCGGGGGAATATCGCTATATTCCTTTGGGCGAAAAACACCGTCTGACCAATATTGGCACGGAGGAGCTAATTTTAATCGAAGTGCAATGCGGCGACTACCTCGGCGAGGATGACATTGTGCGATTAGAGGATAATTACGGACGCTCATGAGCCAGAGACGCAAAATCACTGTGGTGGGCACCGGCTATGTCGGTATGTCGATGGCCGTTTTATTGGCGCAACATAATGAGGTTGTGGCGCTCGATATTGATGCGGCCCGCGTGGCCGATATACAGGCGCGCCGCTCTACGGTTGTCGATGCGGATATCCAATTGTTTTTGGATGAAAAAGATTTATCTCTAACCGCAACCCTAGAGCCCGCTCAGGCCTATGCAGGCGCTGATTTTATTGTTGTGGCCACGCCGACAGACTATGATCCGGAAACAAATTATTTTGATACAAGCTCGGTAGAAAACGTAATCGAGCAAGCGCTCGGTGAGAATTCGACCGCCATGATTGTGGTGAAATCTACCGTGCCGGTTGGCTTTACCGCGTCAATGAAAGAAAAGTTTTCGACCGATCGGATTATCTTCTCGCCAGAGTTTTTGCGCGAGGGGCAGGCGTTGCACGATAATTTGTACCCGTCGCGCATTATCATTGGCAGTGAATTAGCGCGTGCGCAGGATTTCGCCCGCCTCCTGCAAGAAGGGGCGCAAGCGACCGATATAGAAACTTTGTTTATGCGTGCGACCGAAGCCGAGGCGGTGAAATTATTCGCCAATACGTATTTGGCGATGCGGGTTTCGTTTTTCAACGAGTTGGACAGCTATGGTCTGGCTTTGGGATTGGACACGCGCTCAATCATCAAGGGTGTTTCCTTGGACCCGCGCATTGGCGATTATTATAACAATCCAAGCTTTGGCTATGGCGGTTATTGCTTGCCCAAAGATACAAAACAATTATTGGCCAATTATGACAAAGTTCCGCAGAATCTAATTCAGGCAATTGTGGAGGCCAATGCGACGCGCAAAGATTTTATTGCGGAACAGGTTATTGCGCGCCAGCCCAAAGTGGTTGGTATTTACCGCCTTGCGATGAAAACGGCTTCTGATAATTTTAGGGCGTCGGCCGTGCAAGGTGTCATGCGGCGGTTAACAGAGCAGGGCATTGAGGTCTTGGTTTATGAGCCGCTTGTCGAAGAAACACAGTTTTCGGGTTCCGAGGTTGTCGCTGATGTGGACATATTTATGGCGCGAAGTGATGTGATTATTGCCAATCGTATGGTCGAGGACTTGCAGGGCGTGGCGGATAAGGTCTTTACCCGCGATTTATTTGGATCTGATTAACGCGAAAAGCCGAAGCCTTATAGAAAGCCTATAGATGCTAAAATTTAAGGACATACTCGCAAAAATTTCTGGGCAACTGATAGGCAATGATCGGCGCCTCGCGGTGACCAAAAATATTAGTTGGATGTTGATGGACCGTGTTTTTCGCATGGGCCTCGGCGTTCTCATTATTATTTGGATGGCCCGAGTTTTAGGGCCTGAGCAATTTGGCCAGTATAATTTTGCGCTCTCTATTATTGGAATACTTGCGGCTATTACGAGTTTGGGGCTGCATGAGATTGTTGTGCGCGAGGTGGTTAAGCAACCGAAGCGGGCGAAGGAGGTTATATCGGCTGGTTTTATGGCTCTATTACTTGCCGGTTTTGCGGGTATGATTTTGACGGCTGGCGTCGCATCCTTTTGGAACACCCCCCATTTGCCAGCCTATTTGATTGCGATACTGAGCCTGACTTTGGTGATGAAATCGACAGATATTGTTCGATCTTGGTTTGAAAGTCAGGTGCAATCGCGGGTTACGGTTCTGGCAGAAAATAGTGTTTTCTTGGTCATGGCGGCGCTGCGCGTTTATTTTATTATCAGCGGAATGCCGCTTGTCGCTTTTGTTTGGTTGCTGGTCATAGAAGCCATATTGTTGGCCTTAGCATTCTTATTCGCACTCTGGCGGTTTGCGCCCACATCTTTAATCGTCTGGCCGAAGTTTGGCGATATCAAGCCTTTGGTCAAAGACGCGCTGCCAATCATGCTCGCGGGGCTAGGGGTCATCATTTATATGCGGGTCGACCAAGTGATGCTTGGGGTTATGTTAGGGCAAGAAAGCGTCGGCGTGTATGCCGCCGCGGTGCGCATAAGCGAAATATGGTATTTCGTCCCAACGGCGATTGCCGCTTCCATGTTCCCGGGGTTGGTGGCTTTGCGAGAAGCTGGTTCTGCTGGCTACATAAGTAACCTCCGAAAGCTTTATCTGCTGATGTGGGGGCTGGCTCTATTGGCTATCGTGTTTATTTTTGGCGCCGGAGACAAGCTCATTCAAGTGCTATATGGCACGGCTTATGCAGACGCACATGCTGTCTTGGTGGTGCACATATTGGGGGGCATTTTTGTCGGTCTTGGTGTGGCGCGCGCTAAGTGGATTATGGCGGAGAACTTGCAAATTTATAGTCTGATGTTTACCGGCTCTGGGGCTGTGGTGAATGTTGTTTTGAACTATTATCTCATCCCTGAGTTTGGCGTCGTGGGGGCAGCTTATGCGACTGCCATATCGCAGGCGGTCGTTTTGTTGGGCGTGCCTGTGTTGTTTAAAGCCACCCGTCCCAGCGTCTACGATATTTTATGGCCCTTTGAGTTGGGTCGCTAATCGAATGCGTGTATAAATTGGCTTGTTTTAGCGCCTAATATTAGGGTTCGCTCTTTGCTGAAAACCGTGGGTGCTAATTGTTGTGTGTTGTGTATGGCAGGGCTTAAGGGCTCATGACCAAATCGGATAAGTTTATGAATTCTGCATTTTTTTTAAGTATGGCTAATCGGGGTTCATCTGCGGAAAAAGGCCATAAGCACATTGCCGATCTGGCGCGGCGCTATGGGTTTTGTTACTCAAAGGTTGGCTGCGGAGAGATAGAGATATCTATTGCTGGCGACACGCCTATTGCGTCCCCCGCCAAAACCCAACCGTTTGGTTTTGTTTTAGGCCGCCATGGCGACGCGCTCACCCAAGACCGATTTTTAAAAGTAGATATTCAAGACAATAAAATTCGATTGGAGAACGATTACTCTGGCTCCATACCTGTGTTTTACGCCTCGCGGAATGGGCTGGTTTTGTCGAATATTGAGCCAGCTGTCTTTCACGCTTCAGATGGGTGTTTGGAAGATTTAGATGCGGCCAATGTGTTCGGGTTTTTAAAGTTTAATCATTTCATTTGGGATGAAACGGCCTGGTCGCATATTCATCAAACCTTGCCCGATAGTGAAACTATTTTTGATGCGCGCACTGGCAAGGTGACCTCAAAATATTTGCAAACGGTCAAGAGTAGCGATGCCTTGGTTGGGATGGAGGACCATCGGGTCGCGGAGCATTTTTACGAGTTAAACGCGGACCTTGTGAACCAGAGTATGGCGGCGGATGACGAAATTATTCTGCCGTTGAGTTCTGGTTATGACTCTCGATTGATTTTGGCAGCGATTTCTGAAAACCCAGAGATTGCCGAGAAAACGAAATGTTTCACCTATGGCGCGCCTGGCTCCATTGAAGTTCACGCCGCACGCGCTTTGAGCCGCGAGGCCAATGTATATTGGTCCCATATTGATTTGCCGTGCCAGTTTTTAGAGCGCGATAAATTATCGGATATTGGCGATGTGTTTGGCGCAAGTTTGCACATGCATGGCATGTATCAGCTTGAGTTTTGGGATGAAATCAAGGCGCATCATGGCGTTTCGGACACGGCCGTTTTAACTTCCGGCTTTATGACCGGCGTGCCCGCAGGCCAGCACAATGGCTTGCTGGGTATCACGCGCCCCGACACCAGCTTGGTGAAGGCGATGGGCAATTTTAGCCAAAGTAAAGTTTGGGCGGATGAAGACCTGTTGAAAATGCCCATATTCCATAACACCGATGCCCTCGCATTGGCGGAAAGCCGCTTCCATCAGGCATTTGATAGGTTTGATGGCGAGCTGCATCAAAAGGCAGTGATGTTCGATGTGTGGACGCGACAGCGCAATTTTATTAGCTATTACCCAAGAACGTTTGAATGGCTAGTGCCCACACGCAGCCCACATATGCGGGCTGATTATGCGAATTTCTTTATGTCGATAAGCAAGGAAATGCTGTTTAATCGGAAGGCGGTTGAAATGATGTTCCTCAATCATTATCCCGCTATGTCCAAGGTTGCCTCGAATAGTAACGGCTTTTTCTCCTTAGGTGGTGGCACTAAGAATTTGATATTTTTGGCGTCTCGGATAATGGGTAAATTGGGCTTATCGGCTTTGGTGCCAGAGAGCTATCGCGGCCAAGCGGCTGACTTCGATTTACGTGCCCTGCGCCACAGTCAAGAAACCAGCCTCTATCCTTTGTTCGAAGACAATAATCTAGCGATAGAGTTTGCCGCTCAATTTGGGGGACAAGATTTATTCAGAGGCGAGTATCAAAAGGCTTTCAACGGCGGTATAAAGTCTTATGAGAAACTTATCTCGCTGCAGGCTTTGGCAACTAACCTCCAAGCTAGCACAAAGGGGATCTAGCGATGCGGATGGTATTTTTTGGTGACTATTGCGTCTCTAAGCCGAGACAGCCCGTTCTGTCTTCGCGGTTGCAGGAAAGATTGCGCGCGGCGGATGTCATTGGGGTTAATTTCGAAGGGCCTGTGGTTGCCATGACGGAGGCTCCAGCTCCCGCTCCCGCTCCAAAAGCTGGCCCCTCTATCGCACAAACTATGCAGGCCAGTGAAACCCTGAAGCATCTAGGATGCACCCATGCCGCCTTGGCCAATAATCATATTATGGATTATGGCAAAGCGGGGTTAACCCAAACCATGGCCTCACTCTCGCAACTCGGCATCGTCCACTTTGGCGCGGGAGAAAATTTTGACGCGGCCTATGCGCCGTATTACGCAACAATAGGCGAGCAAAAGATTGCCTTTTGTAGTTTTGCCGAAGCGCAATTCGGGGTGCTGCAGGAAGCCAATGAAAGCGGTGGTGGCTTTGCTTGGATGGATCATCCCAAGGCACGTCAGAGCGTTCAAGAAGCTAGCGAGCTGGCAGATTTAGTTATTGTTCAAGTGCATGGTGGGCTCGAAATGGCCGAGTTTCCATTGCCGGAATGGCGGCGCTGTTATCGTGAACTGATTGATTTAGGGGCGGATCTGATTATTGGCCATCACCCCCATGTCGCCCAGGGGCATGAGATATATCGTGGAAAACCCATCGTCTATAGTCTGGGTAATTTTTACATGGATGTGATGCTCGCTCAAAAGGATACGGGTCATGGCCTTATGCTGGACGTCGACTTAAGCGATGACGAGCTGAAATGCAGTCTTATCCCCTTGGTCGTATCTGGTAATGAAGTGGACTTGGATTTGTCTGACCATGCTGCTGGCAGGCAAAGCGAACGTGATGATTTACTTAAAGACGAGCAAGCCTACGCCAAAGCGGTGGATGATATTTGTGCAAGCTCTTGGGAAACTATTTACGAGACCTATTATGCTGCCTCGATGCTGGGGCTGGGGCCTCGCTTGAGATTTAAATCTTTGCCGCGCTGGTTCAAAAGCCTTGCCGCTTGGCTTTTGAGGGGGCGCAGAGGGACGGCTTCGCGGCACTTATTGTTGCTGCATAATATTCGTATTGAAACGCATCGCTGGGTCGTGGAGCGAGCTCTCGCAGGGCGGAAACACTGATGCATTTGGCTCCCATCATCGTATTTACGTTCAACCGCCTTTGGCATACGCGCAAAACCTTTGAGGCGCTTTTGGCCAATGAGGGGGCGGCGCAAAGTGACGTGACGGTTTATTGCGATGGGGCTCGTGATGAGAAAGATGCGGAAGCTGTGGCCGAAGTGCGCGCCTATGTAAAAACCATCAGCGGGTTTAACTCTATTTCGATTGTTGAGCGGGAGCGCAATTATGGGCTGGCGGCCTCTATCATTGATGGGGTCAGCCAGACGGTGCAAAAGCACGAACGTGTGATTGTGCTGGAAGACGACATGGTCAGTTCAAAATATTTTCTGCGCTATATGAATGAAGCGCTCGACAAATATGCCGAGGAAGACAAAGTGGCTTGCGTGCATGGCTATTGCTACCCTGTGAAGGCGGCTTTGCCCGAAGCGTTTTTTCTACAGGGCGCAGATTGTTGGGGGTGGGCGACTTGGGCGCGCGCTTGGGAAGGTTTTAATCCCGATGGGCAGGCCTTGCTGGACGCCTTACAAGCTCGCGGTCTAACTCAGTCATTTGATTATGATGGCACTTATCCTTATGTAAAAATGCTGAAGAAACAAATCTCGGGAAAAAATAATAGCTGGGCGATACGCTGGCATGCATCGGCTTTTTTGGCTGGCAAGCTAACGCTATATCCGGGCCGCAGCCTTATTCATAACATTGGCAATGACGACAGCGGTACCCATGCGGCTGGTACGAGTAATTACGATGTGGAAGTTAGTGCCACACCGATTTCTCTAGAAAATATCGAGGTCTCGGCGTCGGCGATAGGGCGCGATGGTTTTGTGACGTTTTTTAAAGCCAGTCATCGCTCGCTAGCGCAACGTATTTGGGCGCGCTTGCGAGCCCTATTTAGGCAGGCTCGTTCATGAGGTGGGCTTGGGCATGAGGTGGGTGAAGCAATGGATAAAGCGTCATTTGCCGTCGGCTTTGACGAGCCGACTTCGCAAGATTTTGCCGGGCAGCATAAAATTCTACGGCCCCTATAAAACGTGGAAAGCGGCGCAAGCTGCCTGCCAAGGGTATGACAATGCCGATATTTTAGCTGGCGTCTTAGAGGCAAACCTCAAGGTGAAACGCGGGGAAGCTGCGTTTGAGCGCGATGGCGTGGTGTTTCAGACCTTGGCGTTAAACCATCCGGTGCTCAAGCAAATGAAAGCGGCCGCACGCGGTGCTGAGCTGCATGTTCTAGACTTTGGGGGCTCGCTTGGGTCGACCTATTTTCAGCATCAAAAAGCCTTGGGCTCTATGGAGGTGCTTTCCTGGCATATTGTCGAGCAAGCTCATTTTGTGGCGGCGGGTCGGGCGCATCTTGAAGACGCCAATTTGAAGTTTTTTGAGACAATCGCTGAGGCCTGTGCGGAGCAAAAGCCAGACTTAATTTTGCTCTCTTCGGTCCTGCAATATTTGCCAGACCCACTTGCTGTGCTGCGAGAATTGGGGGCGGTTCAAGCGCCTTTTTTATGTATCGACCGCACGCCATTTGTGCGTTCGGGGGAAAGCCAGATTATGGTTCAAAGAGTGCCCAAAAGCATTAATGAGGGCAGCTATCCATTATGGGCCTTGAGTGAAGCCGAGGTTATAGCGGCACTGCCGAGCTATCAAAAACGCGACCATATTGTGAATGAAGAAGGTAGTTTTCTCGTCAACGGATGTGCATTCTCGTTTGAAGGTTTGGTTCTTGAATTGAGAACTACCGATTAAAAGAAACGTTTTATCCGAAGACGCGGCGCAATTTATTGCGGATATTTGTTGGGATAAAAAAATGCCCAAGGCGAGTTTTTAACACATCCAAAATAGGCGTTACACCAGCGTGTTGTAAGCCTGTTTCGCGAACGACAGCCGCGTGGGCGTCGTCTAGAGCTATCTCATAGCTGTTGTAAATGGCCTTCGGTGTGGGGCGGCCACGGCTGTAAAAATACGAGCAATGGCTGAATAAGCCGAAGCGCATCTTTTTAAATTGATGGAAATGATAAAACACGAGCGGCTGCTGATTTACGGTTGGCAGGGAAGAGCTGTGGCCCATGTCATATTGTATGAAATTCCATGGCGCGACGCCTGCGCCGATGTTTTGCAAAATCGCCAGCTCATCGCCATAGCTTGCTGGCCATGCATCTAGATATTTTTGATCTCCGTAACGGGTTGGCTCGGCGTAGGCGAAGCACCAGTCGAGACATTGTTCGGCCCATGTATCTAAACATTTCAGGCCTGTTTGGGAGCGGCGGAAGCTGACCCATTGCACGCAAAAGCGGCCAAATTGCATGAGGTGTTGAAGGTGGGGGGCATATCGATGCTCAAGGATGGCGATATCGCGCGCGCCCATTTCATCGAATAGGGTTTGCGGAGAGCTGAAAAACAAAAGATCCGCATCTAGGTAAGTTAAGCGGTCGATCTCGGCCTGTGTGTTGATCAGGTGGCGGGTCAAGACCGACGATAAAGTCCAGCAATATTCAGCCGTATTGCGCGCCTGTTTGCAGGCCTCTAGCCGCGGCTCTTCGGCTTCGAGCGTTTGGAGGGCGACGGGCGACACATACTCCAGCTGCAAGGCGGCTAAGAAATCTTGGGTTTTCGTATCCATGCATAAAACATGAATGTGGATATCTGGCAGATGCGCGTGCAAAGAGCGCATCATGGCTAGGCCACGCGATGCGTAATTTATGTCAAAGAGGGTGCAAAATTGATGCATCTAGCTAGCAAAAAAAACGGTTATGGCCGCGCAAACCTCGCGCACATCGTCTTGGGTGGTGGCGAAAGAGATGGGCAGGCTTAATTGGCTATCGGCCAGCGCCTCGGCAATTGGCCACTCGCCCGACAGGTGTTCTTGCATGGCTTCTTGGCGGTGCGGCGCAATTGGATAATGAATTTCTGTGCCAATGCCTTGCTCGCTCAGGAACTGGCGCAAGGCATCGCGCTGTTTTGTGCGAATGGCAAAAATATGAAACACGTCAAAGCTATCGGTTTCTTGCAGAGGTAGAACCACTTGGGGCGGCAGATGGGCGAAATAAATTTGTGCCAACTCGCGTTTATGCGCGGTGATGGTATCTAAATGGGTTAATTTGACATCCAAAATAGCCGCCTGAATTTCGTCTAGTCGGGAGTTCACACCTTGGTAAATATTTTTATATTTTTCGTGGGAGCCATAATTTCGCAAAGCCCGTAGTTTTTCCGCCAAGGCATCATCGTCCGTTGTGATGGCGCCCCCATCTCCAAAGCCTCCCAGGTTTTTTGTGGGATAAAAACTGAAGCTACCGGTTTTGCCAAAAGTGCCGGTGGTTTTGCCAGCTAATTTGGCGCCATGCGATTGGGCGCAATCTTCAAACACATCCAAGGCATGCTCATCGGCAAAACCCATGATTTCAGTCATCGCTGCTGGTTTGCCATATAGGTGCGTGGGCATAATGGCGCGGGTTTTTTCGGTGAGGGCCTTGGCCAATTGGCTGGCATCTAAATTATAGGTGGCGCTATTGGGCTCGACCAGGACGGGGCGATGCCCAGCCGCCAAAATGGCCAAAAGGGTGGCGATATAGCTGTTTGAGCTGGTGATAATGTCGCTGCCCTGGGGATACTCCATGGCACGAAGAGAGAGGGTGAGGGCATCCAAACCATTGGCCACGCCAATGCAATGTTTGGCGCCAATATAACTGGCAAAATTGCGTTCGAAGGATGCAACGCTCTGACCATTGATAAACCAACCACTCGCCAATACACGATCGACGGCCTTGCCAATCTCTGCCTCGAAAGGGGCGTTACTCGCTTGCAAGTTTTCATAGGCGATTTTCAAGGTACTCATCCATCTATGCTTTTTTGGGGCTGCTCGTGAATATAATCATCCGCATCATACTTATTGGAGGCAAAAACAAGCAGAGCCGCGTTTTCGTGGAATGTCATTTTGTGCCAATACTCTGGTTCAATCAGCAGACATTTGTCGGCGGAATCGAGTTTTACGGTTTTCTGCTCTTGGCCATTATCCATAAAAATATCCACCTGTCCGCCAATAGCAACGGCGGCTTGGCGGCATTTTTTGTGGCCATGCCCGCCCCTAGTCTGGCCTTGTGCGTCGGTGATCCAGAAAACGCGCTCAATGGCAAAAGGCAGTGCCGCTTCTAAAACCGATAGAACGCCGCGGTCATCGGCCATGGAAGGAAGGTTGAGGATTGTGATGCTCATGAAGTCACGCTTTCTAATTTCTATATTATTAATGCGATAGTTGGACTAGTGTATCAAGTGTGTTGTTGAGCTTAATCTTCATGAATGTGTGGTAGGATGCCGAAGAAAAACATCTCTATTGTGACGGTAAGTTATCGATCCGCCGAGACCATATCGGGGACTTTGGATTCTGTTGCTGCACAACGCGGCGTGCAAGTTCAGCATTTGGTTCAAGATGGGCAATCCGAGGATGGAACGTCAGACATCGTGGCCAAATACGACCATGCGAGTTTTATAAGTGAGCCCGATGACGGTATTTATGACGCCCTGAATAAGGGGGTTGCAAATGGCTCTGGTGATATTATTGGCCTCTTGCATGCGGATGATTTTTATCCAAACCCTATGGTTTTGGATAAAGTTTCGAAGTTGTTTCAGGCAGACCCCAGTTTAATGGGAGTTTATGGCGATCTAAAATATGTTGCCCAAGACGACACCGACAAGGTTGTGCGCCATTGGAAAGCGGGCCTATTTCAGCGGTATAAGCTCCATTTAGGCTGGATGCCGCCCCATCCAACAATATTTTTACGCCGCGAGGTCTATGAAAAAATAGGTGGTTTTGACACTCGCTATCAAATCTCGGCCGATTATGATTTTATCCTCCGCTTGTTTAAAACTTTTGGGCATAAAATAGATTATTTGCCCGAAGTGTTGGTTCATATGCGCACCGGTGGCGTTAGCAATGCTGGCTTGCGAAACCTATTGAAAAAATCGAAGGAAGATTTTTTGATTTCTTTACGGATGGGACATTTTGCGCCCGTCAGTATTTTGTTAAAAATGGCTTCAAAGGTAAAACAGTTTCGCAATATTTTGCGATAGCGTGGCGCGGCTTAAAGTAGTAAGCCAAGCCCATGGATTTTGGGAACGAATAGATGCTTTTAGTTACCGGCGGCGCTGGGTTTATCGGGAGTAATTTCGTCTTAGGACAAGCCGAGCGCGGTATTGTCAATTTAGATGCCTTAACTTATGCGGGCAATCCAACAAATCTAGAGACCCTTAAAAATCAATCCCTTCATCATTTTGTGCATGGCTCAATTAATGACGAGAGCTTGGTGAACCAGCTATTTGAACAGCATAAACCCTCTGCCATTGTTCATTTTGCAGCAGAAAGCCACGTCGACCGCTCCATTAAGACCCCGCGCGATTTTATGGAAACCAATGTCTTGGGAACCTTCACTTTGCTCGAAGCGGCGCGCCATTATTGGGGAAAGTTGGAAGGCGCTGAAAAACAGAACTTCCGCTTTTTGCATGTATCGACAGACGAAGTTTATGGCAGCCTGTCGCCAAGCGACCCTGCTTTTAGGGAAACCACCCCTTATGCGCCCAACAGTCCTTATTCTGCCAGTAAAGCGGCGAGCGACCACTTGGTGCGGGCCTATTTTCATACCTATGGATTGCCCGTTTTAACGACCAATTGTTCGAATAATTATGGTCCTTATCAATTTCCCGAAAAGCTTATTCCCCTTATCCTTCACAATGCTTTGAACGATAAACCCCTGCCGATTTATGGCGATGGTCAACAAGTGCGCGATTGGCTTTATGTGACCGATCACTGTGACGCCATTGCTACGGTTTTGGAGAAAGGTGAATTGGGCGAGGTTTATAATATTGGCGGTAATAATGAGTTGGCCAATATTGATGTCGTGCATCATATATGCGCGCTGCTGGATGAATTGCGTCCGCGCGCGACGGGAAATTATGCTGACCTCATCACTTATGTGACGGACCGGCCAGGGCATGACCGGCGGTATGCCATTGATGCAAGCAAAATGAAAAATCAACTGGGCTGGTCGCCGCGCGAGACCTTTGAAACAGGTATGCGAAAAACAGTCGAATGGTATTTAAATAATTCAGCTTGGGTGGAAGGGGTAACCTCTGGCACCTATCGGGAGTGGATTGAGGGGCAATATGACTGATAGGAAAAAAAGAAAAGGTATTGTTCTGGCGGGCGGTTCGGGCACGCGCCTGTATCCCGCGACGCGGGTTGTCTCCAAACAATTACTGCCTGTCTATGACAAGCCGATGATTTATTACCCTATTTCGACGCTTATGTTGGCAGGCATTCGCGATATTCTCATCATCAGCACACCAACCGACTTGCCGCGGTTTGAAGAAATGCTTGGCGATGGATCTAATTTTGGCGTGCAGTTTTCTTATTGTGTGCAGCCGTCGCCAGACGGTTTGGCGCAGGCTCTTATTTTGGCCGAAGATTTTCTGGATGGTGCCCCGTCTGTATTGATTTTAGGCGATAATATATTTTACGGCAATGAGTTGATTTCTATCTTGCAAGAAGCCGATAAGGCTACCTCTGGAGCCTCGGTTTTTGCTTATCGGGTGCGCAATCCGCAAGACTATGGCGTGGTAGAATTTGATACCAATGGGCAGGCGGTTTCTTTGGAAGAAAAACCAAGCGATCCGAAAAGCTCTTATGCCGTCACGGGTTTGTATTTCTATGATGAGAAAGCGCCTGCTTATGCCAAGCAGATAAAACCATCGCCACGCGGCGAGTTGGAAATTACCGACCTGAACCGTCTTTATTTGGAGGCCAAAAGCCTCCAAACGGAAGTCTTTGGTCGCGGCTTTGCTTGGTTAGACACGGGCACGCATTCCTCTTTATTGGCGGCGGCGCAATTTATTCAAAATGTGGAAGAACGCCAAGGTCTCAAAATAGCCTGTTTGGAAGAAATTGCCTTCCATAAAGGTTGGCTGTCGCCGGACAAGCTGCAAGGCCTCATTGCCAGTCTAGGCAAGACGGACTACGCGCTCTACCTCACGGAAATACTCGCTGAAGGGTAAGGCTGAAATGAGATCCTGCCTGCCTGACGGCTGATAACACCACCGGCATGCCTGGCCGACTCGTGGCCGGCTTTGGCAAGGCCTGGGCTAGCAAAAAACCTCAAATTGACGTATCAAGAACTACGTGTCGCTTTGCGAAAAAGGGTGTTTTATGCAAGTCATTATTCCAATGTCTGGGTTTGGAGAGCGGTTTCGTCGCGTTGGGTATCAAGTGCCCAAGCCGCTTATCGACATCGAAGGCAAGCCGATTATCGCCCATGTCGTAGATATGTTTCCCGGCGAGACTGATTTCATATTCATCTGCAATCAAGACCATTTGGATGAGCCTGATTTTCATATGCGAGATATTTTGGAAAATTTATGCCCAACCGCTCGCATTGTTGGTATCGCGCCGCATAAATTAGGCCCTATTCATGCGGTCCAGCAGGTGGCTGACTTAGTGTCAGATAGCGAGCCCACAATCGTAAATTATTGCGATTTTACCTGCTATTGGGATTATTCGGCCTTCAAAAAAAGAGTTCAAGAAACCGATTGTGATGGCGCCGTGCCAGCCTATCGTGGGTTTCATCCGCATACATTAGGCTCGACCAATTATGCTTATATGCGCGAAGAAAACATGCGGATGCTCGATATCAAAGAGAAAGAACCATTTACCGATAATCGCATGCAAGAGTTCGCCTCTAGCGGCACTTATTATTTTAAATCTGGCGCGGTGATGAAACGGGCCTTGGCAGATTGTGTGGCACAAGACTTGTCCATCAATGGCGAGTTTTATGTCAGCCTCGCCTATAAGCCGATGTTGGAAGCAGGAGCCGACATTCGTGTTTATGAGCTGGAACACTTCATGCAATGGGGTACGCCAGAAGATGTGGCGGAATATAACGGGTGGTCGGATGTGTTTCATCATTTCACCAAACCTACCCCGACGCACGAAGCCCCCGAAGCCCCCGAAGCGGAGGATAATCATGCTGTTATCATTCCAATGGCGGGGCTGGGTCAACGCTTTGCCGATGCGGGCTATACCACCATCAAGCCTCTGATTGAGGTCAAGCATCAGCCGATGGTTCTCTCGGCGGTTTATGACCTGCCGCCAGCCGCGCATCATGTATTTGTCTTGCGCGGGGATATGCCGGGCCTTGACGATATTTTGCAGACTTTGAAAACCCGGTTTCCGCAAGCCATTCTCGAAATTCTGCCTGCGCTGACCGATGGGCAAGCGCTGACCTGTTTGGCGGGTTTGGAAGCGCTGGAGCGCGAGCGGCCAGACTTTGACGGCACGGTAACCTTTGGAGCCTGCGATAATGGCGCGATTTATGATTTGGAAAAATTTGCGCAATGGCAAGCGCAAGGCGGTGAGCTGTTGGTATGGGGTGCGCGCGGCGTGACCAATGCGGTACGCCATCCTAAAATGTTTGGCTGGATAGATGTGCGCGACGAACAGATTGTTAATGTCTCGGTCAAGCAGCCTTTGGATAACCCGCAACACGACCCGATTATTACCGGTACGATTACTTTCCGTTCGGGCGCTTTATTTCGCCGCTGCGTCGAGAGCCTGCTGGCCCGCGAGGGGCGGGTGAACGGTGAATATTATCTCGATAGTTGCGTCAATGATGCCCTGACATTGGGGCTGGTATGCGAGCTGTTTGAAAATCAGCATTACATTTCTTGGGGCACGCCCAATGATTTAAAGACTTTCGAATATTGGCAAAGTTGCTTTTCGAAATGGGCGTCCCATCCTTTCCTCGATTTCGAGCCTGCTAAGTAGATGCTCACGGCCCTTAAAACCCTGCTCAACCGAGAGCGATTGACGTTTCTAGGCGTGGGGATTTCGGCTGTTTTGATTGACTATGGCGTTTACTATGGCCTGCAATCTTTCGCGCAAGGGGCCGTGGATGCGGCCAAAGCCTTAGGGTTTTTAAGTGGCGCAGTGTTTGCCTATTGGGCCAATCAAAAATTCACTTTCGAGCATGAGGCCGACAATCGTTATTCCCTGTGGCGATTTTGCCTTGTCTATGCGCTTTCGTTATTTGGCAATATTGCGCTGAATAACGTATCGCTCGGTCTATTGGCAGATTTGGCCTATGGGTTCACAATGGCGTTTGTTATCGCGACTGGTTTTTCGGCCGTGTTCAATTATCTCGGTATGAAATTTTTTGTATTTAAGGCGCATTGATATGCACGCTTCACTGATTATCCCCTGTTACAATGAGGCCGCTGGTCTGGAGACGCTGGTGGCGGCGTGTCGTGCGGCAGCGCTGCCCGAGACTGTAGAAGTGGTGCTGGTTGACAATGGATCGACCGATACGACGCCGGAGGTTCTGGCCGCTTTGTTAAAAACAGACCCGCAGATACGCGCCATTCGGGTGGCGGAAAACCAGGGCTATGGCTTTGGTATTCTGGCCGGCTTAAACGCAGCAAAGGGTGAGATTTTGGGCTGGACGCATGCGGATCTACAAACCGACCCGGCTGATATGAACGCGGCTCTAGACTATTTTAAAACCCATTCTAAAACCATACCAGCCGAGGGCGAGCCATTGGCGGCCTTTGTGAAAGGGCGCCGCTTTGGTCGTCCGCTGGTGGATGTCATGTTTACCATTGGTATGAGCTTTTTCGAAATGCTGCTATTACGGCGCGTGTTTTGGGATATTAATGCCCAGCCAACGGTTTTCTCGCGGGCTTTTTTCGAAACATGGGAAGATCCGCCGCATGATTTCTCGTTGGACTTATATGCCTATTATATGGCCAAGAAAGCAGGGTTAAAAATTCACCGCTTTCCTGTATATTTCGGCGAGCGCCAATTCGGCACCTCGCATTGGAATGTTGATTGGCGCAGCAAGTATAAATTTATCCGTCGCACCATTGATTTCAGTCTAGAATTGAAAAAAAGGTACCTGTAATGCAGTTTATTTCTCATCGCATCAATACCCTTGAGCAGCTGAAAGCGACGCCAGATCACTTTGGTGTTGAGATTGATATCCGCAGCTATGGATCCGACCTTGTTTTGCATCATGACCCGTTTGAGCGTGGGGAATTATTCGATGAATGGCTCAAGGAATTTCATCATAAGACCCTGATTTTAAATGTAAAAGAAGAGGGCTTAGAGCCTTTTCTCATTCAGCGCATGGCGGATATAGGCTGCGAAGATTACTTTTTTCTAGACCAGTCTTTTCCGTTTTTAGTGCGCTACGCGAAAGCCGCGCGTGGCCGCTCCGCCGTGCGATACTCTGAATTTGAGAGCCTTGATACAGTCTTGGCTTTAGCTGGCAAAGTCGATTGGGTTTGGGTCGATTGTTTTACCAAACTGCCGTTCAAAGACGATGATTACGATCGGTTGAAAGCGGCAGGGTTTAACTTGTGTTTGGTTTCCCCGGAGCTGCAAGGGCGCGATGCGGATGTTGCCATCGCTGATATGGGCGCGCAAATTTTGAGTTTGAACGTTCAACCCGACGCTATTTGCACCAAGCGCGCAGATTTATGGGAGGGGATTATCCAATGACAATCTCAGCTGTTCTCTCCAGGCCTAGCTTTTGGATAGGGTGCGCCTTGCGCGGCCTTTTGCTAGCGGCCTTTGTGCCGGTGGCGGCCAGCGATTTATATGTCCCGTTTTTTGAGGCGACGGTAGGCCAGTCGTTGTTTGACCCCTGGCTTGTCTGGGCAAACCTTGGTGGCCAGGCGGCGGCCTTTCCTTATGGCTTTGCTATGTGGCTAGTGTTTTTGCCAGGTTTCGCTTTGCAGGCAATCTTGCCGATTGAAGGCTTAACGCTATATTTTGCAACCCTGTTTATTTGGGAATTTGCCCTTTTACTGGTTCTTGCCCGCCTGGTCGATGAGAAGGCTCGGCGTGTCCTGACCTTGTTTTGGCTGTCGCCGATAACGCTCGTGGCGACCTATGTTTATGGATATAATGATATTGTCGCCGTTGGGTTCCTCATGGCCGCTATTTTGTGCCTTCACAATCGGCGCTGGGTCTGGGCCGGTTTGTTTCTGGCCTTTGCGGTATCTGCCAAACTCAGCATGATGGTTGCGCTACCGATTGTGGCTCTTTATTTTATCAATAAGCCGCCCGTCCGCAAACATAGTGTAAAAATTGCGCTGGCTTTTACCGCTGGTTTTGGCGCCCTCAGCATTCCTTTTTTGGCTTCGGATGTGGCTCTCGGTTTTGTTAGCGGCAATTCTGAGATGGGCACTCTGGCCAATTATGCGGTGAGCTTTGGCGGGGCGACTATTCTATTATTGCCGCTCGGCTTTGTTTTGTTCTTATATTGGATTTGGCGCGCTCGTAGGCTGAGTTTCAATATGTTTGTTTCTTTCCTCGGCGTCACGTTTTTGGCGCTGGCTTTATTGACCCCCGGAAGTGCTGGTTGGTTTGTCTGGAGCCTACCGTTCTTGGTTCTTTATCAAACACAAAGTGGATTGGTGGCGATACGCCTTGGCTATCTCTATGCCATTTTGTTTACGCTAAACGCCTTGGTTCACAAGCCAGCGGTTTTGGGGTCGGGGTCCGAAGTTGATCTGTTTGCCGCAGTAAATTTAAACTTTCTCTCCGCGCCTTTCGTGCAATCGGGGCTCGTCACTTTATTGGTCACCCTTGGGGTAATTATTGGGCTTCGGATGTGGCGCGAGTCGATTTCTCAAAATGCGTTTTTCCGGGTTAGCCAACGACCGTTCATGCTGGCCATCGCGGGCGATTCTGGGGCTGGTAAAGACACTCTGGCGGAAGCGATTATCGATGTCTTTGGCAGCCATTCGGCTACTAATTTGTCGGGCGATGATTACCATCGCTATGACCGTCAAAAACCCATGTGGCAGGTGATGACGCATCTTAACCCGGCGGCCAATAACCTCGAGGGCTTTACCGGCGATATTGAAAAACTGCGGGCGGGTAAGACTATCTTGAAACGCCATTACGATCATGCGACGGGCAAACTTAGTCGTCCCGAAAAACTGGCTTCGCGCGATTTCGTTATCGCATCAGGCCTGCATGCTTTTTTCTCGGCCAAGCAATCGGCTTTGTTTGATCTGAAGATATACCTCGCCATTGATGAGGGTTTGCGCCGTGGGTACAAAATTCACCGGGATACTGTGTTGCGCGGAAAGTCATTGGAAAGCACTCTGGAGGCCTTGGAGTCGCGGCGTGCAGATTTTGAGAACTTTGTCGCGCCCCAAGAAGATCAAGCCGATATTGTGTTCTCCTTGCAGCCTGAACAGGCTTTGCCGGAGAGCGGCTCTCTCGACGATGTCAATCTTAGGCTGAAGGCGAAATTTGCTTCTGGTAATAATGAAGAACTTTTGGCCCGAATTCTGACCGGCCTTTTGATGTGCGAGGTCAGCACCAAACGAGACCGCGCCAATGGAAATGTGGAAATGACGATATCGGGTGATATTCGCGCAACCGATATTGCCATGGCCGTCGATCTTGTGTGCCCTAATTTGATGGAGTTTTTTGATGAAGCGCCGCAATGGAAATCGGGCATGACGGGCGTTATGCAATTGGTTACCTTAATGGTTATCGCTAGCCAAATGGCGGCACGAGGAAGTTATGAAAATTCTATCTAAAGTTGTGTTAAGCGAGGCGCCGTCTGCGATTTTTGTGGATCTAGACAATACGCTTTACCCATATGACCCAGGTCATACAGCTGGATTAGCTGCCGTCGGCGATAAGTTGAAGACCGACTTTGATGTTCAGCCCGAGCAATTTAAAATCTTGTTTGATGCAGCTCGCAAAAGCGTGAAAGCCCGCTTAGGCGATGCGCCTTCTGCGCGCAGTCGACTGCTGTATTTCCAAGAGCTGCTCGAGTCCATTGGTTTGGGAGCGGCTGTGCTAAAGGCGCTTGATTATGAGCAAACCTATTGGCGTCGTTTTTTGCGACACAGCTATTTGTTTGAAGGCGTCACCGATTTTTTCGAGGAAGCGCGTTTGCGTAGCATTCCTGTCGTTCTCATTACCAATTTGACAGCGCAAATTCAGTTTCAAAAACTAATCTATCTCGGTATTGAAGAGGCCTTTGATTTTGTCATTACGAGTGAACAAATTGGCGCCGAAAAACCCAAGCCTGAAATCTTTCATGCCGCTGTGGCCAAAGTTAATTGTGAGCCCAGCAAAATATGGATGATTGGAGACGATTTGGAGTGCGATATGGCTGGTAGCAAGCAGGCTTTGGGGTGCGTTAGCTTTTTGAAAACCAATGGGTCACGCCCCCCAAAGGCAAGCCTTGCGAATGTTGATGTCACTTTTGACGATTTCTCGAAATTGACGGAAACATTAACTAAATTGGAAGTTGCGAAATGAGCATCGCGCCCACGTCTCACGGCGATGACCTCCTTGCCCTTTGCGCCCGCGTTGGCCGAGATCGTTTGTTGGTGCAAGGCGGCGGCGGCAATGCTTCTTGGAAACAAGCGGATACCCTCTGGGTAAAAGCGTCTGGCACGCGTTTATCGGAAGCGGAAGAAAAGCCCATTTTTGTGGCCGTAGATTTGCAGCCCGTTCGGGAACGTCTGCAAAAAGGTGATTTTTCGACCCAACCCAAGGCGGCGGATGGCGGTGATTTGCGCCCCTCTATTGAAACCCTATTGCATGCGCTCATGCCGCAAAAATATGTTCTCCATGTGCATGCCATTGACCCTTTGGCTTTATTGGTAGGCCATAATCCGCGAGCTGCATTTGCGGCAGCTCTACCTAGCGATATCGCTTGGTGTCTTGTCGATTATTTCAAACCGGGAGCTGACTTGGCTCAAGCGGTGAGCGCGGCGGCTGATGATTTGGGGGCCATGGATTTGGTGTTGCTGGCCAATCATGGAATTGTGGTGGCCGCCGAAACGGTAAGCGAATTGGACAAAAAACTAGCGCAGATTATCGCGTGTGTTCGCCAACCCGTGCAGCTAAAAGCCTCGGCAAGTTCTGGTGCAGCTGGCCTGCCAGAAGCTCTGGCGGGGCACTATGCTTGGTCAAAAGATGAAAACCTAGATGTTTTGGCTAGGGATGCGGCAGCGCTGGAGATGGCGAAAACAGCATGGGTTTTATATCCAGATCACGCGGTGTTTTTGGGCCCGCGTGCGGTCTGTTGTTCTTTGGAACGCTTAGGGGGCGAGGCCCCAACGCTTATCGAAAATGCGCCAGACTTTATTTTGGTTGAAGGGGAAGGGGTGCTGGTGTCCGGCACGGCCACGCAAGCCGCCCGCGAGCAATTGCTGTGTTACGCAGATGTGGTCGTTCGGCTGCCCGTCGATAGCAGGCCCGTGCCTTTGAAAGATTCAGATGTGGCTGACCTATTGGATTGGGATGCAGAAAAATATCGTCAATCTCTGGCGGCGGCACAATTATAGACTATGGAGCTTGACTGATTTTTTGCCAGATTGCCAAATCATCTCGATTTAGAACCAATTTATAACATGGTGCCGTTTGGCAGCTGCCATGCGGCGCGCGCAAGCGTGGCATCGCTAGCGCATAGGCCTCGTTCATCTCAAGGTCATGTTCAGACCGTGGTTTTGACGATGTCTCGACAATTTGACCTTGGACGAGGATGGCGTGCGGGGCCTTTGACCAGAGGTGATAGGGCCCCCAATAATTCTCGATAGAATAGGCCTGCGTAGATGCGACTTGATAAAGGCGCGGGTCGAAGTGAATAAGCCAAGGCTTGGAGGCGGACGGCAGATTTTGTAAATAATTTTGCGCGTGGGCATATTGAGTTTCGAGAAGCAATTGCTGTGTTGCGTTAGGGCGAGGCAATTGAGTTTGATATCGATTGTCCTGCACAACGTAAGCATTGGCGCATATCGCCAATAATCCAAGCATATAGATAGCCCGCACTGTTTTGCGAAACCCGCCAGTGTTTCGTTGCTGCGCTAGGTGCAAGTTCAGACCCGCGATTAGCAGCACATAGCTAGGCCACAAGTAATGCCCCCATAGTCTTGGGGTCGTAAAGACAACCGACAAAAACCAAGTGAGGGCAATGCCGAAAAGAAGCACGCTAAGAGGCAAGCTTTGCCGCAGCCCCTTGGGCACACGGCGAATGAGAAAGGCGCTTGCCAAGGCGAATAGAGCGCCAAAAGCGACGACATTTAGGTATCCCCCGACGGCTTGTGGAAAGCCTTTGAGCCATAAAACAATGGGCAGCCCCAGAATGTCTGAGCCATGCGTAGAATTGCCCACGATGAAATGAAGATAGACTTCCCAGCCATAAGGGATAACCAGCAGTATCGGCACATTGGCTAACATGGAGAGGCCAAAGCCGCCGATAAACCGCCATGTATTGGCTTTCGTCAGGCTTGTTTGGTGTGTCTCCAAGGCGCGTCCGAATAGCGCTAGAGGCCAGCCAAACAGCCAACACGGGAAGGGCAAAAAGAGACGATAGTTTGAACCCCATAGCCAGCCCGATAAAAAGCCCCGCGATAAGAGGACGATGTTTGGATAGAGCCAGAAGACCGATCAATAGGCACAAGACTTGCGGCGCATCGGGCTTTGGCAGGGTGGCGAAATATTCTGTATAGGGCAGGCTCATAATTGTTATGGCCGCTAGGGCCGACGCCAAACTATAGCGCCCCATTTTGAAGACCAATAAAGCGCTAGCCAAAATAGACAGATAGAAGAACAGGCGGATAGAGGAAATAAAACCCCTCTCGCCCCAAAAAACCTCTGCAACACCCGCAAAGGAAGCAGGTAAAACATACATCAATCGGCCATAGCGGAAGTCGGAACCGACGAGTGCCACAATCAAGTCCACGGGCCCTCGCGCTTGCGTAACCGGCTTTATTTGATCGTAGGAAATACGTTCATCCATATGCAGTAGAAAACGCCCATCATTGAACTCGGTGATGGCAGGCCAAACCAAAACAAACCCATGCCCTATAATAAAACCTAGCAGCAGCAGCTTTGGAAAGAACCGGGCAACAAGTGTTTTGTTAGGCTGGCTCATGTGCTCAGCCCTATTTGCTTTTGACGGATAATTTTTTTGTCACGAAGCCGTAGTAGAAAAATGGCAGTAGAATGAAAACAACGCCTGCAACAAAGCCGCCGAACTGACTGAGCACAAAGCCCGACCAGAACAAAACGTCAGCCATAATCAGCATGACGATTAATGTAATCCGCGCAGATAGGCCGGTGTCCATTAGTAAATGATGCAAATGCGTGCGGTCTGGCGCCATGGGCGATAGGCCCTGGCGCAGGCGGCGATAAATCAGGGTGAGCGTATCGACAACCGGCAAGGCGACCATCCAAGGCACGAGGGAGGTGGGGAGTGTGTCCGTCAGGGGCTGGCGTTGGCTGGCCAATATGAGATGATAGGCGAGAAATAGCCCAAGAATCATCGATCCCGTGTCGCCCAAAAAGACTTTCTGACTTTTTATCAGCCCTATATTGAGCAAGAAAAATCCCAGTATGGCAGCGCTAAAGACAATTACTTCCAGCAGCACATCGTCACCCAAGGGCCGACCAATGAGTTGCATGGCCATTACCAGATGCGCGAGAGCCATCAGCGCAAGACTGGCGGCTAGCCCATCGATGCCATCACTCATGTTCAGGGCATTGATTAAACCGACGATGGCGATCAGCGTGAGCGGATATCCCCAAATGCCCAGCAATAGTTCTCCGCCACCTGGCAAGCTGCCAAGCGAGGCGATGTGAATGTCGCCAGCGAACATAAGAATAAAGGCGGCGCCAACTTGGCCGAGTAATTTATAGGTAGGTTTTAAATCATACCGGTCGTCGCAAAGGCCCAAGACCAATAATAAAGCCATCGCGATTATCAGGGGAGCGTTGAGCGCGGATAAATAAACCAAAACAGCGCTAAAAGTGAGGAAGATGACCACGCCGCCCAGCAGCGGAATGTCGCCGGTGTGGGTTTTGCGTCCGCCAGGCTTGTCGACCAGCCCATGGCGAGCGGCGAGTGGCCTTAGGATAAAGCTCAGGGTGAGGCTTATGGCTACAGTGGCTAGGGCCAAAGTGCTTAAAAAAGGGCTTAAACTCATGAGGCTATTCCGCCGTATTACTGGGCAGCAGTATAGCCGCACTCAAAGCACAAATTAACAGGCTGGCCATAAGCCAAGACTGCCAGAAATTATAGCTAAACATGAGCGTTCCCATGCCAGCGCCCCACGCCCCCATTCGCCAAATATTGGCTTTCGACTGTTGGCTGGGTAGCCATTTTCCAAGGACAAATAGGCATAAAATTCCGCCGATGATTCCGAGTTCAAACAATATCTGAAGCAGTAAATTATGGGCATGAGCGGCCACAGTTTGGTTTTTTATCGCCGAGGTGCAATGACCGTAGGAGCGCGACATTTTTCTGCATTCAGATACGTAGGCTTCTAGATTTTCGGGATTGAAATTACGGCTCGACTGCAAACCATGACCGAATAGAGACTTTGATAAAAACTCTTTTGAGTAAACATAATAAATCCACGACCGAATATTGGGGGCGGCGGAGTTATGTATGGCTTGGGGCAAATAGGTGGTGCTCCATTTTTCTTCAAAAGCACGAATGCTGAACGGAGCCATGAACAATAACGAAAGGGCAAAACTTGCCAGTATCAAAAAGCGGGTAACTTTCACCGAAAAATGAGCCAGCCCCAAAGCCAGCCATCCGAGTGTCATGGCCAAAGCGGCAGATTGGCTTTCCGAATAAAAAGCCACCGCCGTGCTGACGGCCAAAAGGGCAAAGGCTATGCGGGGTCGGCGCTGGACGATAGATCCAGCGTAAATAAAGACGAGAATAGCGACAATGGTGAGCGAGCGGTTGACTTGGCGTAGCAGCTCTAAAACCGGGCTGAGGGCATCGGCTAGGTTCGGCGCATATATCTGCCAGGGGCCGAGCAGTAAAGATAAGCCAAGGCCAAGGCTCAGTGAAATTGAAATGCGTCGGCGCCAAACACTTTTTTCTTCTTGTTCCAATTGTTTAAAGAGAAACAATAAGCTGATGGCAAAAAATAAACTTAAGAGGAGCTGAGCAAGTTTATTGCCCGCATCATCGTGAAGGCTCCAAATAGCTGACAAACTTACCCAAGTCAGCAGGGCAAGCGGCCAAGCGTGAGATTTGAACCGAGACATGTTTGGCCATTTGTTTTGCAAAATAAGGGCTAAGAACGCAAAAACTCCGGCTAGAGCCAGAAGCACCGCAAAGCCTTTTATCGCCAGAGCTAAAAGCGGCCCTATGAGGACAAGCAAAATTAGGCTCGTCGTAGAAAATTTTTGCGCCACAATCAGCCCTTTCACTAACTTCTTATTATAGCTGGCTTATTCGGCCAGATTAAGGGTTAAATGTCTATAGGGCAAGAAAATCAGATAGATGTGACAGAGTTACGCCACCACTCAGCCGTTCGGCGTAATCTAGGCGGGCAGTGTCTCCCATGGCGCGGCGCAATTTCGGGTCGCTTAGGGCCTGTTGCAAGGCAGCATCTAGTTCTGCAGTGTTCAATGTATCGACGCACCAACCGGTTTCGCCATTGCGCACGGCCTCTGGCGCGCCGCCTGCCGTGCCCGCAATGGAGGGAACCCCGAAGCGAGCCGCTTCTGCGTAGCTAATGCCAAAACCCTCCAGGCTTTTGCCGTCTTGGAAGGATGGCATTAGATAGATGTCGGCTTGCGCTAATAAATTATTTTTTTGTGTGTCTTCGACACGGCCCAATAAAGTGACTTTATTTTGCAACCCGAGGGCGGGAATTGCGGCCGCCAAAATATCGGCTTGAGGGCCGCTGCCGCCGATGGACCAGCGCCAATCTGGCAGAGTGGTATCGAGGCGGGCTAGGGCTTGCAGGCTTTGAAGCAGGCCTTTGCGGGCCTCTAAACGGCATATGGTAACCAATTCAATTGCGCCTTGGCGCGAGCGTTGTTTTTGCGCAATGCGCTTCGCGGCGTCCTTGGGCAGCATATAGGTTGGAGGAATGGCGACTGTTTTGGCGTGTTTCACCTGCCAGCCGCTCTTGACCAAATCTAGGGTAAACTCCGAGCTGGCCACAATATGGCTGGCGCGGTTTAGCGCTTTTTGCACTCGCTTGGCACGGCGGCCTGATTTTAAATACTCTTGCCCGTGCGCCAAAACAGCCAGTGTGCCTTTGTGGGGTGGCACGGCGGCGACGGATTTCCAACTGTCGCAAATAACCACATCCTCTGCCTTCAAGTGTTTTGCCAGCCAACGTCTTTTCATCATCGCTCGAAAGGGTTTAAGGCGTGTATTTTGGTGAATGCGATAAGGCGTGTTTGCCTCATAGGGTTTGTCGGGCAGAACGATGACATTTTGAGGGTCAGAAAGGGTTTGTGCGTATTTTTCGGCTAGGCTTTTCATCACCCCTTCCATTCCCCCGATTTGGGGCGGGAAGGTTTGCGTTACGATGAAAATCCTCATGCAGCGTTCTCCACAAACCACTGATAGGCAGTCGAAAGTCCGGTATCAAGGTCGAGCTTATGGCGCCATCCAAGGTCATTTATTTTCGAGACATCTAGCAATTTGCGCGGCGTACCGTCGGGCTTGCTGGCGTCAAAGGCCAAACTGCCATCAAAACCCACGGTCTTGGTAATCGCTTCAGCTAATTGGCGGATGGTTACGTCTTCGCCTGTGCCCAAATTAACGTGGCTCATGTCAGAATAATGCTTGAGCAAAAAGACAATTCCGGCGGCGCAATCTTCTACGTGTAAAAACTCGCGCATAACTTTTCCCGAGCCCCAGACTTCCATGGTCGCATCGCCGGCCAATTTGGCTTCATGGCATTTGCGCAGGAGCGCGGGAATAACGTGGCTCGATTGCAAATCAAAATTATCGTAAGGGCCATACAGATTGGTTGGCATGGCCGAGATAAAGTCGACGCCATGCTGCTTGCGATAGGCTTGGCACATTTTAATACCGGCGATTTTAGCGATGGCATACCACTCGTTGGTAGCTTCTAAGGTGCCGGTCAGAAGCGCGTCTTCAGATATCGGCTGCGGCGCTAGCTTGGGGTAGATGCAGCTGCTGCCTAAAAACAAAAGCTTTTCCACCCCGCAATCGAAACTGGCGCGGATGAGGTTGGCTTCAATCATCAGATTGTCATAAATGAAATCGGCCGGATAGGTATCATTGGCCAAAATACCGCCAACGCGCGCGGCGCAAACGACGACGGCGTCTGGTTTATTGGCGGCCATCCAAGCTTCTACTTCGGATTGGCGAATAAGATCGGCGTCTTGGCGTTCAGCGGTCAGGATAGTGCAGTTTTCCGCGGCCAAAGCTTTCACCACAGCGCGCCCCACCATACCCTTATGGCCTGCTACATAGACCCGTTTGCCGGCCAGATTATACATTAAAAGTCGGCCAGCTTGGTGTTGGGTTGCGGCTGTTGCGCATTATGCAGAGCCACGGATACCATTTCGGACACCAGCTCTTCTAATTCAATTTTGGCTTTCCATCCCAGCACGTCTTTGGCTTTTTTCGGGTTGCCGATGAGCAGCTCAACCTCTGTCGGACGGAAATAACGCGGATCAATCTCAACCAGAGTTTTTCCGGTTTTGGCATCTTTGCCGACTTCATCGACATCTTTGCCTTCCCAGACAATCTCCCGATTAATCTCGGCAAAGGCCAGCTCCACGAAACGACGAACGGTTTCTGTGCGCCCTGTTGCCAGCACAAAATCATCGCCTTCTTTATGATTAATAATCGCGTGCATGCCCTCTACATATTCGCGCGCATGGCCCCAATCTCGTTTGGCGTCTAAATTGCCGAGGTAGAGTTTTTCTTGGTGGCCTGCTTCAATGGCGGCGGCAGCCATAGCGATTTTTTGCGTCACAAAAGTTTCGCCACGCATTGGGCTTTCATGGTTGAACAAAATACCGTTCGAGACATGCATGCCGTAGGCTTCGCGATAATTGACGCAAATCCAATAAGCATAAAGCTTCGCCACCGCATAAGGGCTGCGTGGGTAAAACGGGGTGGTTTCGCTTTGTGGCACTTCTTGTACTTTACCGTAAAGCTCCGAAGTCGAGGCTTGATAGAAGCGGGTTTTTTCGACCAGACCCAAAGTGCGGATGGCCTCTAAAAACCGTAGCGTGCCAAAAGCATCGGCATTGGCGGTATATTCGGCTGTCTCAAAGCTAACTTGCACGTGGCTTTGGGCGGCCAGATTATAAATCTCATCGGGTTCGATGGATTGCACCAAGCGCATAATATTGCTGCTGTCGGTCATATCGCCATAATGCATGTGGAAGTTGGTTTCGCTGTCATGCGGGTCGGCGTAAATGCCGTCGACACGCTGTGTGTTAAACGACGAAGCGCGACGCTTCATGCCATGGACTTCATAGCCTTTGCCAAGCAAAAGGCGGGCGAGGTAGGCACCATCTTGGCCCGTTACACCGGTAATAAGAGCTTTTTTCTGTCCCACGATAATCTCCGCAATTTACAATATCTGACTGACTTCTTTATTAGGTATCGCGTTCGCGAGGGTTTGTCTATTGCCCAGCTAGTCTCGCCATTGTCGTTGCACAGCAAGGGCAGATTGTATAGTTTGCCCTCAGCCCAAACAGAAGAGTGACACGTGACCCAAAAAACCGCCCTTATTACCGGAATAACTGGTCAAGATGGAGCTTATCTTGCTCGCTCGCTCGTCGATAAAGGCTATCGCGTGGTAGGAGCCGTAAGGCGCAGCTCGACCCTAAACCTGCCCCGATTGGTGTCCCTCGAAGTGGCGCAAGAGGTCGAGTTGAAAACACTCGATATGCAGGACTTTACCTCTATCGTGCGGCTTATCGAAGAGGTTGGGCCCGATGAGATATATAATCTCGGTGGCCAAAGCTCGGTACAGGCCAGTTTCCAACAACCGCTTTATACCGGGGAAACCTCTGGCATGGGGTGCTTGCGTCTAATGGAGGCGGTCAAATTAGTGCTGCCAGAGGCGCGCCTATTTGAGGCCTCGAGTAGCGAGATTTTCGGTTTGAAAGGTAGCGGCGTGGTGAATGAGAGCCAAGACTTTCATCCGCGCTCGCCTTATGGGGTGGCCAAATTATTTGCCTATTGGGCCGTGGTTAATTATCGCGAAGCCTATGGCTTGCATGTCTCGAACGGTATTATGTTCAACCATGAAAGCCCTTTGCGTGGCATGGAATTTGTTACCCGCAAGATTACCGCGACCTTGGCGCAAATTGCCTCTGGCGGACAACAGACCCTAATGCTGGGCAATCTCGACAATGCGCGCGACTGGGGCTTTGCGGGCGATTACGTGGAAGCTATGTGGGCTATGCTACAGCAGCCCGAAGCCGATAATTATGTTGTCGCCACAGGGAAAACCCACACCGTAAAACAATTTGTTGAGCTGGCCGCAAAAGCAGTTGGCTTGGATATTGAATTTGAAGGCGAGGGCCTTGAGGCCAAAGGCATAGACCGGAAAACGGGCCGCCAAATGATTGGGGTTAGTAAGAGTTTTTATCGGCCGAGCGAGCCAGACCCAATGGTGGGTGACGCTAGCAAGGCGAAAGAAAAATTAAATTGGGAACCCAGTGTGGATTTTGAAGCCTTGGTAACAATGATGGCGCAGAGCGATTTGGAACGCGCGGGCAAGGAACAGGCTTGGTACTAATGACAGATAAACCTTCAATCGAAAAAACTTCTAAGAAACAACAAGTCGCTGCTGCGTGGGTACATGTGTTTACCGCTACGGGTCTTATTCCGGTGATGTTTTCCGTGGATGCCATTTGGCAAGGGGAGGCTTATTTGGCGCTACTCTGGTTGGCCTTGGCTATGATTGTCGATGGTTTGGATGGCCCCTTGGCGCGTCATTTGGAAGTGTCGAAGCATCTGCCGCAAATTGATGGTGCTATTCTCGATCATGTCATCGACTATGTGTCTTATTGCTTTATTCCGGCCCTGATTGTTTATCGGTTTGATTTGGTACCAGAAGGCTGGACGATGGCGGCGACGTCTGTTTTGTTGATGTCTTCGCTTTACACGTTTGCCAATCGCGAGTTGAAGACAGCCGAGAATGATTTTCGTGGGTTTCCCGCTCTTTGGAACATTGTTGTGTTCTATATGATTATGTTCGAAACCAGCCCAATGACTAATTTGGGGCTTATCGTATTTTTATCGGTCATGGTTTTCGCCCCCATCTTGGTGGCGCATCCGATACGGGTTATCTCCATGCGACGGCTAACCATTCCGGCTTTGATTGTCTGGACGGGTTTGGTGGGGGGGCATTTATGGAATGGCCATCAAGGCAATGCCGTGGCGGACCTGCCGGCCTTTGTCCGATTTTTATTCTGGGCTCTGTCGTTTTATTTTGTTTTCCTAAGTGCGTGGCGTTCAGTTAAATTGGCGGGAGAAAAATAACAGAATGGAATGCAAGTGACGTTAGAGAAAGATACTTTTACCTCGGCCACAGAACGCCGGCGCGGCATGATTTTGCTATTCGTCAGCTTGATGGCACTTGGCATGGGTCAGTCTTTGTTCTTTGCTATTTTTCCGCCGGTCGCTAGAGACTTAGGGCTGAGCGAAATTCAAGTGAGCGCCATTTTCACATTATCTGCGGTTTTATGGGTGGTGATGAGCCCATTTTGGGGACGACGTAGTGACGTTTGGGGCCGTAAACCGGTCATCCTGCTGGGGCTTGCGGGCTTTGGCATATCGACGGGCGGCTTCGGTATTTTGTTGGTTTTGGGCGATGAGGGTATTTTGCCGCTGATGAGCCTCTATATATTAATGATTTTAGTGCGGGCGATTTTCGGCCTATTTGGCTCTGGTACGCCCTCGGCTGCGCAGGCTTATATTGCCGATCGCACGTCGCGCGAAGAACGCACCAGCGGGGTTGCCGCCATTGGGGCCGCCTTTGGTATGGGCACTATTTTGGGCCCAGGTTTTGCGGCCGCTTTGGCGGCTTATCATTTATTGGCACCATTTTTCGCGCTGGCGATTTTTGCCTTGGGTGGAGCCATTGCTATTGCGATGTTCTTACCCGAGCGGCGCCGACCCGCAGGCAGCTATAAGCAAGGCCCGCGATTGAAAATTTTAGACAAGCGCATTCGACTATTTTTATTCATGGGCGTCGCGGTTTCCACCACCAGCGCGGCGATTATGCAAGTGGCGGCTTTCTTTGTAATGGATACGATGCATTTGAGCGGGCAAGAAACCGCGCAAGTGGTGGGCGTGGCTATGATGGCGATGGCGATGGCGACTTTATTCGCGCAATTGGTAATCATTCCGCGCCTTCACGCCTCGGTCCGCAGTCTTTTATTTTGGGGTATTTTAATCAATACTATCGGCATATCTCTGCTTATTTTGCCAATGAATTCCGCTCTCTTTGCGCTGTCTCTTACCTTGCAGGGTTTTGGCAGTGGGCTTATGCGCCCGGCTGTAGCGGCGGGTGGCTCTTTGGCGGTATCCCCAGAAGAACAAGGGGCAGTGGCAGGGTTGAATAGCTCTACGGCGGCGGTAGGGATTATCTTTGTGCCTATTTTTATTATGCCGCTTTATCTTATCGCACCAACCGGCCCATTTGTGGTGGCCCTGATTTTATCGGCCGTCATGCTGTTTACCACGCGCTCGCCTCAGCTGGATATGCTGGAGGCCAAAATCGATGTGGATGAAGTGGAAGAAGAAACGCTGTCGCGCCCTTCGGGTCATCAGTAAAGCCTCAACCCAAAATTTGTCTAGAAAACCCCTTGCGCTTTCCAAGCCTGCATTTGCAAAACCAAAGTGGACGCAAAAGCCAAAGGTTGGTCGAGCAAGACATGGTGGCGGGCGCCCAGCAGGTCAAAGTGCGGGGCGTCGGGGCGCAAGGACTGCATGAAAGCAATCACATCTTTGCGACTAATTTTTTCGTAATCACTGGCCAGCTCGCCATACATGCAAGACAGAGGTAGCGGCAGGTTTTCATACATTTTGGACCAATCATTGCCTATTGGAAAATTACGATACATGTGCGGGTCAAACTTCCAAGTCCAGCCGCCTTCGACTTCGCGCAAAGAATGCGCGCCGATGTAATCGACAATGAATTGATTGGCGCATGGTTGCTCGGGTTGCAGACGAAAGCGACCCAAAGCTGTTTCGTAATCTTCATAGACGCGCGTGTCCATGGTTGGACGCGGGCGCAATTCGCCATTCTCGTCTTCTTCCATGTACCATTCTTCTTGTGCATGCGGGGGTTTGACGTAGAAGTCGCAAATCATCAAGGCAGCCAAGTCTGGCGCAAAATTATGTGCCGTCATCAGCGATACCATGCCGCCCATACTGTGGCCGATGAGGGCTGGTTTGGATGGGAAATTGGCATCTCGGATCATCGTGATGACCGCTTCCGCCATAATTTCGCGCTTATAGGCTTGCAGCCAGCCGCTGTCGCCCATGCCCGGCAGGTCTAGCGCGATGACATTGTAATAGGGGGTGAGCTGGGGGGCGATGAAATCATACCAACGCGCATGCGCGCCGCCGCCATGCACGAGCACCATATTGGGGGCCTTTGCTGACGGGCCGTCCCATCTGCGGTAATGCAATTTGGCATCTTGAAAAGCCACGTAATGATCTTGCGGGGTCTGGGCAATGGCTTTTTGAAACCACTCGGGCTCAAAATCAATAAGTTCGCCTTTGGGCAGCAAGTCTTGCTGGCCTCCATTTAACGCTTTCATCCTTTGGCTCCTGATTGGGGGGATAAGATGGCCAGAAATTACACCATTTCGCCGCCTTGCCAAGCCTGTTTTATAGACCTGTGGAAGCGCACATGTTTGTCTGATGCGGCCGCTTGACAGCTGGGCGCTTGTCCCATATGTTCTCGGCTTCTGGGGAGTACCCCCATCAAAAACTTATGGAGCCGACGATGAAAGTCCGCAATTCGCTTAAATCCTTGCGTGATCGCCACCAGAAAAATCAACTGGTGCGCCGCCGTGGTCGTCTATACATCATCAACAAAACAAATAAGCGTTTTAAAGCCCGCCAAGGTTAAGTAACTCCCGGTTTGGTGCGCCTTTTAAAGGAGAGCGTCATGAGCGGTCTTATTGTTAAAGTTTTGGTTAGCGTCTTCGCTATTATCTTCGTTTTAGGTATCGGCCTTTGGCTGCATGATATTCGCGTGCGTAGCCAATTGCTGTCGAATTTGCCCCCGCAAGGACAATTTATCGAGACCGATAATGCCACGCTGCATTATTTGCGTCGTGACTGGGACACCCCAAATAAAAAATCTAAAAAACAGCCCGTCTTCGTGCTTATTCATGGCTCGAGTGCCAATGCGCAAGACATGATGCTGGCCTTGGGCGAGACATTGTCTCCGCATGGCACGGTTTTGGCCTTTGACCGCCCTGGCATTGGTCGCTCGCTCAATAAAATAGACAATCTGGAAATGTCGGACCCGCGCCAACAGGCGCGTGAAATTCATCAAGCCGTGCAAGCCTTAGGCTTTGAGCAGCCGGTGGTGATTGGACAAAGCTGGGGCGGCTCTGTCGCTTTGGCCTATGCGCATAGTATGGGGCCTGAAATCACCGCGTCGATTATGCTGGCACCGCCGATAATTCCTTGGTATGGCCCAGATTTTTGGGCTTATCGATTGGCTACGACGCCGATTATTGGCACAATTTTCACTCATATTACCTTGGGTAAATATGGGGCAACGCAATTAGACTCGGGTGCGGCTGGGGCTGCGCATCCGGAAGTAACACCAGATGGATATGTAAGAGACAGCGCGCTGGCGCTTATTTTGCAGCCGAAAGCCTTTATCACCAATGCCGTTTATGCCCTGAACTTGCGACATCATTTGGCCGATATGCAAACCACTTACGAAGACATGCCGGGCACACAAGGCAAATTGATGATTTTGCATGGCGACAGCGATCCAACCGTTTCTATTGATTATAACGCCGTGCCATTCTTGGCCAAACGACCCGATGTCGAGCTGATTGAGCTGGTCGGCGCAGGTCATTTGCTGCACCATACTTGGCAGAGGGAGATTACCGCGCAAGTGTTGCGCTTTCTCAAAGATGGCAAAGTGACCCCTGGCAAGCATCAGCTTGTGAAAGCGAAATAGGGGCTTTGGGCGTATCGTGTCAGCGGCCTCCAAGGTACCTGCTTTTTTAACCCGTCATTTGGACGGCGATAGACGCTTTCTTATTCTGTGCGACCATGCCAGCAATTATATTCCACCAGAGCTGAATGGTCTCGGCCTCGCGCCAGATGAGCTTACGCGACATATTGCTTATGACCCAGGTGCTTTGCCCGTGGCCTTGCGCATTTCGGAGGCTCTGGGGTGTCCTTTGGTGGCATCGCAGTTTTCGCGCCTATTGATTGACCCCAATCGGGGTTTGGATGATCCGACTTTGGTCATGAAACTATCTGATGGGGCGATTATTCCGGCCAATGCCAAGGTTGACCCATTTCAAGATAAAGCGCAGTGGCAGGCGCGGGTTGAGCAGTTTTATCGGCCCTATGACCAGGCCATTGCGGCGGCGATTGCGGCGGCGAAAGCCGATGGAATCGCGCCGATTATTATGGCCATACACAGTTTTACGCCCGTTTGGCGTGGCCAGCCACGGCCATGGCACACGGCGGTTCTGTGGGATAAAGATGATAGGCTGAAGCTTGTGGTAGATGCCTATATGGCTGGGTTTCCCGATATTTGTTATGGCGACAACACGCCGTATTCAGGGCGGTTGAAAAATGATTGCCTTTACCGCCACGGCACCCGACAGGGGTTGGCGCATGCGCTGATTGAGTTGCGTCAAGATGAGGTGGGCGATGAGGCGGGGCAACATAAATGGGCCACGCATATGGTGGCTATTTTGCAACGTGCGGTTCGCCTTGAGGGTCTTGGAGTTGTGGCCCATTACGGCTCCGTGCATGATGCTGCGACTTCTAAGGATTAATAAATTTTAGATAGAAACTGGTGCTTGCCCAGACGCAGGCATCTGCTATATTCGCGCCGATATTCAAGCTTGGAGAAAACTATGAGTGACGACACAAACGGCCAGGACTGGGGCGAAGAAATGAACCGCCCTGAGCACGAAACAACTTATGAAAGTTTTCTTGCTTACAGCAAATGGGGCTGCATTGTCGTAGCCCTGATTTTGGTATTCTTGCTCGTGTTTGTTTACAACTAGAGCTTAGACCCTAATTCCCGACGCCCTGTTTCCTTTTGGAGAGAGGGTTTTTGATATTTCGAGGAGATACATATGGCTGTCAGCCTAACTGTTTTAAAGGAAGCAACCAGCGAAACGCGGGTTGCCGCCACGCCGGAGACGGTAAAGAAAATGTCCGCTATGGGCATTTCAGTCACTGTGGAAGCGGGAGCCGGTGCGGCTTCTGGGTTTACCGATGCTGCCTATAAGGGCGCGGGGGCGAGCGTAACCAAAGGTATCTCCGCTGCGTTAAAAAAATCGGATGTGGTTTTGGGCGTGCGCGCACCAAGTGCTGCCAACGTGAAGGCTATGAAAGCCAATGCGGTTTTAATTGCGACGTTGAACCCATATCAAAGTGGCGCGCAGGTTAAAGCTTACGCGGCCGCTAAAATTCAAGCCATGTCCATGGAGTTGATGCCTCGTATTACGCGGGCGCAGTCGATGGATGTTCTGTCTTCGCAGTCCAACCTATCTGGCTATAAAGCTGTGCTAGATGCGACCCATGAATATGGCCGGGCTTTGCCGATGATGATGACGGCAGCGGGGACTATCCCAGCCGCACGTATTTTTGTTATGGGTGCGGGTGTGGCTGGTTTGCAAGCCATTGCGACGGCCAAACGCCTCGGTGCCATTGTGTCGGCAACGGATGTTCGCCGTGCCGCAGCCGAGCAAGTAGAAAGTCTTGGCGGCACTTTTGTTATGGTGGAAGCCGACGAAGACGATAGCGGCGAAACCGCTGGCGGCTATGCCAAAGAGATGAGTGCTGACTATAAAAAGCGCCAAGCGGCTTTGGTAACCGAGCATATTGCCAAGCAAGACATTGTTATTTGCACCGCGCTGATCCCGGGTCGTCCGGCTCCGGAGCTGGTAACGAAAAAAATGCTCGAAGGCATGAAGCCAGGCTCTGTGCTGGTTGATTTGGCCGTGGAACAAGGCGGCAATTGCCGTTTGTCCAAAATGGGCACGATTACCGAGCATAAAGGCGTGAAGCTTGTGGCGCATGAAAATGTGCCGGGCCGCTTGGCGGGCAATGCGTCTGAGCTGTATTCGCGCAATTTGTTTAACTTTTTGGACGCATTTTATAACAAAGATAAAAAGTCACTGGCGCTCGATTGGGAAGATGAAATTATTGCCGGTATTGGCCTGACCAAAAACGGTAGTATTGTGCATCCTGCGCTGGTTTCCAAACCTGCGGCCGAAGCCGACCAACAGACACCAGTGGCAAAGAAAAAGCCGAGCGCAAAGAAAGCGCCTGCAAAAAAAGCAGCGGCTAAGAAACCTGCCGCGAAAAAACCTACCGCTAAAAAAGCGGCTGCTAAGGGAGCGAAATAATGAACGCTGATGTTTTTGTCTATCTATTGAGCATTTTCGTGATGGCCGTATTTGTCGGTTACTACGTGGTTTGGTCGGTTACGCCGGCTCTTCATACACCGCTGATGTCGGTTACGAATGCTATTTCCTCCGTTATTATTGTTGGCGCTTTGGTGGCCATTGGCGCTGAAGTCGGCACCAATGACATTTCGGGCCAAATGACGCGTTGGCTTGGCTTTGGCGCTGTAGTGCTGGCCTCGATCAATATTTTTGGTGGCTTCCTGGTAACCCAGCGCATGCTCGCCATGTACCGCAAAAAAGACAAGTAGAGGCCTGACCCCATGAGTGCAAATCTATCTTCGCTACTTTATCTCGCCTCTGGCGTGTTCTTTGTTCTGTCGCTGCGTGGCCTTTCGTCACCAGAGACATCACGCCAAGGTAACTATTTTGGCATGGTGGGTATGGCCATTGCCATCACCACCACATTGTTTTTGCTGCAAAGCAAAGACATGGAAAGCTTCGGCATTATTGCGGCTGGTATCGGCATTGGTGCCCTTATTGGCGCGGTGACGGCACGTCGCATCGCCATGACGGACATGCCACAACTCGTGGCAGCGTTTCACTCGCTGGTCGGCTTGGCCGCTGTGCTGGTGGCTTGGGCTGCTTTCCTATCGCCCGAAGCTTTCGGCATTGTAGATGCCAATGGCCATATTCATGCGGCAAGTCTCGTGGAGATGTCTTTGGGAGCCGCAATTGGCGCCATTACCTTCTCGGGCTCCATCATCGCCTTTGCCAAGCTGCAAGGCACGATGTCAGGCGCGCCGATTATGTTGCCACAGCGTCATGCCATTAACCTTATTCTGCTCCTCAGCATTCTTGGCGGTATCGCTTACCTATGCATGGATCCTGCCAATCAGCTGCCAGAGGTATTCTTATTCATTACCGTGCTGTCATTTGTTATTGGCTTCTTGATTATCATTCCAATCGGTGGCGCGGATATGCCAGTGGTTGTGTCGATGCTAAACTCTTATTCGGGTTGGGCGGCTGCCGGTATTGGTTTTACTTTAGGAAACCTGGCGCTCATCATCACGGGTTCGTTGGTTGGGTCTTCAGGCGCTATTTTGTCTTACATTATGTGTAAGGCGATGAACCGGTCATTCTTCTCGGTTATCCTCGGCGGCTTTGGTGGCGACGATGTGGTAGCTGGCGGCGGCGGCGCTGTGGAAACACGCCCTGTGAAGCGTGGCTCTGCAGAAGATGCGGCGTTCATTATGAAAAATGCTTCTTCGGTTATCATTGTTCCAGGCTACGGCATGGCGGTGGCGCAAGCCCAGCATGCTTTGCGCGAGATGGCGGATGAGCTGAAAAAGCAAGGCGTTAAGGTCAGCTATGCCATTCACCCTGTGGCAGGGCGTATGCCAGGCCATATGAATGTGCTGCTGGCGGAAGCCAACGTGCCATATGATGATGTGCATGAGCTGGAAGACATTAACTCTGAGTTCGCACAAGCCGATGTGGCTTTTGTGATTGGCGCCAATGATGTGACCAATCCGGCCGCGAAAACAGACCCAACCAGTGCTATTTATGGCATGCCTATTCTTGATGTTGAACGTGCCAATACGGTGCTGTTCATCAAGCGCGGCATGGCGGCTGGTTATGCTGGCGTAGAGAACGAATTGTTCTTCCGTGACAACACGATGATGTTGTTCTCGGATGCGAAGAAAATGGTCGAGAATATCGTCAAGGCCTTCTAGGTCTTGGCGTTATTCGCGCCTTCAAGAAACGGCTCTATGAGCTCAAAAGATATGAGCCCAAAAGAAAAGCCCCGATCTCTCGATCGGGGCTTTTTTATTTGTTTAGAAAGCTGGGCTTAGTATTTGCGCTTGCCCAAAACAACGCCTTCGCGTTGTGCGGCTTTGCGAGCCAGCTTACGAACCCGGCGAACCGATTCGGCTTGCTCACGAGCCCGCTTTTCAGAAGGTTTTTCGTAGTGGCCACGAAGCTTCATTTCACGGAAGACACCTTCTCGTTGAAGCTTTTTCTTCAGGACTTTATAAGCCTGATCGACGTTATTATCACGAACGGAAACTTGCACGTTTCATCACCCTTTCAAAATAGATTAGAGATGGCACAACCAAAGCCGTGCCTTCACTTGACGCATTGTGTAGCAAGTTGCGTGGGCTTTGTCTAGTAGGGGCAGGGCTTCTTCTGGGTCTAATTGTGACTTGTATTTCAGGTCTTGAAACTCCATATTCTGCCTATGAGCCATGAAACCCCCTATTTAGAAACCCAGCAGCAGGTTTTGGCCGCTGCCTTGCCCAATGTGGCTTTTGATGGCTGGTCAGATAAATTGCTGCAAGGCGCGATTGCCAGCTCAGGTGTTGACGAAAACATGGCGGTTTTGGCTTTTCCCAAAGGGGTTGGCGGCCTAATTCGGCTGTTCTCTGCCGATGGTGATGCTCGCATGATGGCGGCTTTGCCAGAGGGCGACAGTCTGAAAATTCGTGAACGCATTACCGAAGCCGTGTGGACGCGTTTAAGCGTGGATGCGGAGCATAAAGAGGCTTCGCGCCGGGCTGCGGGTTGGTTGGCCTTGCCGTCGCGCCAAAAGCTGGGGGCTAAATTACTTTTTGAAAGCGCCAATCAAATGTGGCGCTGGGCTGGCGATACGGCCACGGATTATAATTATTATTCTAAACGGGTGATTCTAAGTGGCGTGATTGCGACCACCCGCCTGACTTGGTTTGACGATGATAGCGAAGGCGACGCCAAAACCCGCGCGTTTTTGGAACGTCGCATTGAAAATGTCATGCAATTTGAAAAACTCAAAGCCAAAGCCACCGCTTGGTCAGACAAGCTGCACGGTGACAAAGCGCCTTTTGAAGGCATTATGTCGAGCCTCGCAAAAATGCGCTATCGCTCGTGAAATAATCCTGATTTACCCGCGCGGCGTTAAGCGTGTGACATGCGCCATTTTGCGGCCGGGCTTGGCTTCGGTCTTGCCGTAAAAATGCAAGTAGGTGGCCTCCTGTGCAGCCCAGTTTTGCCAGTCATTAATTTCATCGCCCAAGAGGTTGGTCATCACCGCTTGCGAGTGCGCGCTGGCATCGCCTAACGGCCAGCCCGCGATGGCGCGAATGTGTTGCTCGAATTGTCCGCAATGGCAGGCGTCTTGCGTGAGATGGCCCGAATTATGCACCCGTGGCGCGATTTCATTGACCAGCAGACCTTGCGGTGTGACGAAACATTCGATGGCCAGAACGCCGACGTAATCGAGCGCATTGGCAATCTTTGCCGCCATCGCCTGCGCGGCCTTTGCTTGGGGTTGGGTCAAAGTCGCGGGCAGGGTGGAAGTGTGCAGGATGTGATTTTTATGCACGTTCTCCAAGGCGTCATAGGTGGCTGTGTCGCCCACTGGATTGCGCGCCACAAGCAGGGATATCTCGCGCTCGAAAGGCACGAGGGCTTCTAAAATGGCTGGCTGGCCGTCTAGTTCGGCCATAATGGCGTCTAGGTCGGTGTCGGCCCGCAAGCGCCATTGGCCTTTGCCATCGTAGCCAAATCGGCGGGTTTTCAAAATGCCTTCGCCTTGGGTGGCATCTAGCGCGGCGCGCAAATCTTGTACCGAGGTAATGTCATGGAAGTCTGCGACGCCCAGACCCAGATCGCGCATGAAGGTTTTTTCTACCCAGCGATCTTGCGCGACTTCCAAAGCTTTGGCAGACGGCAAGACGGGTTTTGTGGTTTCAATATGGGCAACGGTGGGAACGGGAATGTTTTCAAACTCATAGGTCACCACATCGACGCTATTGGCGAATCTATCGAGCGCAGATTTATCGTCATAATTGGCTTGCGTCGAGAAAGTTGCGACTTGGCTGGCGGGCGAATTTTCTTCAGGACAAAAAATATGCGTCTGGAAACCAAGCTCGGCTGCGGCCAAAGCCAGCATGCGGCCCAATTGGCCACCCCCGACAATGCCGATGCAGGCACCGGGCGATAAAACGAGCGGAAGGGTCGGCTTAGGCGTCACGTGGGCTCTCTTCTACATCGGCAGTGCGCGCGGCGCGCCAGGCCTCTAGGCGGGTGCTCAAGGCATCATCTTCATTGGCAACAATGGCAGCGGCCAAGAGGGCAGCATTTTTTGCGCCCGCATCGCCAATAGCCAAAGTGCCGACGGGAATGCCGGCTGGCATTTGAACAATGGAAAGCAACGAGTCTTGGCCCGATAAAGCACGAGATTGCACCGGAACGCCCAACACAGGCACGCTGGTGAGGGCGGCCGTCATGCCAGGTAGATGCGCCGCGCCGCCTGCGCCTGCAATAATCACTTTCAGGCCGCGGCCTTTGGCGGCTTTGGCATAGTCATACATTCTGTCGGGAGTGCGATGCGCGGAAACGATTTTGACCTCATGGGCAATGCCCAGTTCGTCCAAAATGTCGCTTGCATGTTTCATGGTTGGCCAATCGGACTGGCTGCCCATGATGATTCCAATTTTTGCCGTGTCACTCATGTTTTCTTCCGCCTTTGGATAGCTCTTAGAAAGCGCGGATGTAACCGCATTTACCACTTCATATCAAGCCAAATTGCAACAAATGACAATGGTTATCCATTTGAGGGCGGCTCAAGGTGATTTTTAATTAGACACGTGGCCCGTAAAACGGCCATGCTTATCAAGTAGTATAAGGGAGTGAGTGTTTTATGAGCAAAGATGCCCGACTGAATAGTCTTCTGCGCCAGCATAAACAGCTGGAAGAGGACATCGAACGCAGCCGTACCGACCTATCGACCGATAGCCTCGACACGTGGACGCTAAAGCGCAAAAAACTGGCGGTTAAAGAACAAATTTCTGCTTTGCAGCATCAAGTTATTCTTTAAAGACGTCTTCTGGACGCAAGGCTTCTTCGGTTTCCTCTGCCGCGGCTGGCGTGGTTGGGATATCCGAGAACACATTACTATCGTCTACCCGTTTGCCAGGAGCGGAAGATACAAACTCTGGCGCTGGCTCGCTTTGCAAGGCCGTGGTTTCGGTAGCATCTTTCAACACTTCGCCATTTTTCTCGGCTTCGCGCGCGAGGCGCTTGAGGCGACGTTCTTCGCGCACAGCCGCTTTGGCTACATTTTCATCCAACTCAATTTGCGAGCAAAGACCCAAAGTTACTGGATCGACTGGCGTGATATTGGCCATGTTCCAGTGATTGCGCTCGCGCACACTTTGAATGGTTGGCTTGGTAGTGCCGACGAGGCGGCCCACTTCGGCGTCGTTGAGTTCTGGATGATTGCGAACCAACCAAGCGATGGCGTCTGGGCGCTCTTGGCGTTTGGATAGCGGTGTGTAGCGCGAGCCTTTGCGGGGCTTGGGCGGCGGAATATCGCGCTTGGCTTCGGCCAATTGCATTTGTGCGGTTGGGTCTTCTTGACAGCGTTCAATTTCGGCGCGGGTCAATTGACCATTGGAGATTGGGTCTGTGCCTTTAATGCCAGCCGCAACATCGCCATTGGCAATGCCTTTAACTTCAAGCGGATGCAGACCGCAAAACAGGGCAATTTGATCAAAAGTCAGGGCTGTATTGTCAACCAACCACACGGCGGTGGCTTTCGGCATCAAGGGTGCAGTCATTTTGCTCTCCATAATTTATTGGGCGGTTTGCCTAATTGGATAGGCTACCCAGCTGAAACTTTGTCCTATGTGCGAGCTTTCGGGATGCATGGTCTTATGCATCCTTTGGGCACTTAATTTATAGGATATGCTTTTCTATAGACGAGAAAGCGCATGGCTGCAAAGTTTTTGTGCTTCGTTTTAGGGCTTCGTTTTGATTTACTGGCAATCAAGAATGATTTTACCAATATGTTGACTGGTTTCCATTCGGGCATGGGCTTTTCCAGCTTCTGCCAAAGGCACGACGCTATCGACCACAGGCTTTACGCTTACCCCTAGCGAAGGCCATATTTTTTTGGCGACGGCTTTCGTTAGGCGAGTTTTTTCTTCCGTCGGGCGGGCGCGCAAAGTAGAGGCCGTTAAGGTGAGGCGTTTCAGCATTACCGGCAGAAAGTTCACTTGCGTTTCAAAGCCAGCCATATGCGCGATATTAACAATGCGTCCGCCAATGGCTGTCGCTTGAATATTGCGATTCACATACTCGCCGCCTACCATATCGAGGATGACGTTGACGCCTTGCCCTTGGGTGAAACTGTCACAAGCCTCAACAAAGTCTTGGGATTTATAATCAATCGCCAAGTCCGCTCCCAAATCGAGGCAAGCCGCGCATTTCTCTGGCGAGCCTGCGGTCACGATAACTTTGGCGCCAAAATGTTTAGCCATTTGAATGGCGGTCGTGCCAATGCCGCTGGAGCCGCCATGGATGAGCAGGGTCTCGCCAGATTGCAGAGCGCCGCCTTCAAACACATTGGCCCAGACGGTGAAAATTGTCTCGGGCAAGGCGGCGGCATCGGTAAGGCTCATGTCCTCGGGCACAGGCAGGGCGTGGTGTTGGTGTACTGTGGCGTAATCGGCATAGCCGCCGCCAGCCACGAGTGCCGCCACGCGGTCGCCGATTTGCCAAGTGTCTACGTTTTTGCCCATAGCTACCACGGTGCCCGAAAATTCTAATCCCATAATGTGAGAGGCCCCGGGAGGCGGGGGGTAGAAACCGATGCGCTGCATGCAATCGCCCCGGTTAACGCCAGCCGCGCCGATGCGGACGAGTATTTCATCGTCGCCATAGCTCGGCAAAGCGGTCTCTTCAATAAACAGACTGTCGGGGGTTTTATCCTCGCCGATGGCAATGGCGCGCATGGTTTTGGGCAGATTTTCAGACATCTTTTAAACTTTCAGATAAACTAAACAAGTGAAGGCAGACTATAGGAAGGGCCGAGAGACGATGGAAGAAGAAATTGAAGCCCCGAAGGGCAGCCTGCTAGCCCAGCTTGCGATGCAGGATTTAACGCTGCAAGGCTTGGAAGAGCTGGAAGAGCGCGTGGTTTTGCTGGAGCGCGAAATTGCCCGCGCCAAAGCGATGCACGAAAGCAAAAAGGGCTCCCGCAGCGATGCAGAAGCCCTTTTCAATACATAACAGGTTTGAGGCGGATTATTCGCCCATAAAGCTGTCGAATTTCTTGTTAAAGCGACTGACGCGGCCGGCGCGGTCAACCAAGGCGCCTGTGCCTTTGGTCCAGGCTGGGTGCGTGGTCGGGTCGATGTCGAGGGTTAGCGTTGTGCCTTCCTCGCCATAAGTCGAGCGCGTCTGATAGGTCGTGCCATCGGTCATCGCTACGGTAATCATGTGATAATCTGGATGAATATCTTTTTTCATCTTTTCAATCCTCGCCCCAAAGGGGCTAAATAAGGGGCTAATAAAACTCGCGTGACGCACTATATAACGGACACGGGGCAACGGCGCAAGCCTGTTTAATCAGGGTGGCGCAAGCCTGTTTAATCAGGGTGGCGCAAGCCTGTTTAATCAGGGCTGGTCGCTGGTCAAACAGGCTGCTATAAGCTGGCCAGAGAAGCAACAGGTGATATGTGTCGAGAAATGACGCGGCGCAAGCCGTTACGCAAATGGAAGAAGATGCCAAACGCCGTCCGAAGACGCGCAGCGTTAGGCCCTTACGAACCCTTGTGCCCTTTATCGCCCAATACCCAGGCCGCGTTTTAGCCGCTTTTTTGGCGCTACTGACCGCTACAGCCGCCACTTTGGCCATGCCGATTGCGGTGCGCTTTATGATCGACAATGGGTTTTCGTCTGAAGATGCCGCCTCCATCGACCGCTACTTTCTAGCTATGTTTGGCGTGGCCGTGGTTTTGGGCGTAGCCAGTGCCACGCGGTTTTATTTTGTTTCCTGGATTGGGGAGCGCGTCACCGCAGATTTGCGCAGCGCCGTTTATGCCCATATCACCACTCTATCGCCTTCGTTTTTTGAAGTAACCCGCACCGGCGAGGTATTATCCCGCCTCACCGCCGATGTGACGCTGATTAAAACCGTGGTTGGCTCCTCGGCCTCCATCGCGCTTCGCAACGCATTTATGTTTGTCGGTTCGGCCATCATGTTGGTTTATACCAGCGCGGGCTTGGCTGGGTTGGCGGCATTGACGTTGCCTGCCGTCGTGGTGCCCGTGATTGTTTTTGGCCGCATGGTGCGCCGCCTAGCGCGCGCCAGCCAAGACCGCATTGCCGATACGGCCAGCCATGCCGCCGAAACCATTGGTGCCATGCAAACCGTGCAAAGTTTTACCCATGAAGCCCAAGACCGCGCCGCTTTTGGGGAGGCTGTGGAAGGCTCTTTTATCACTGCCAAATTGCGTATTTTGGCTCGCGCGGGCATGACCGCCATTGCCATTGTACTTATTTTCTCTGGCGTGGTGGGCATTTTATGGCTCGGCGCGCAGAACGTTTTGCAAGGCGAGATGACGGGGGGCACTTTAGGGCAATTCATTCTCTATGCGGTTCTTTGTGCAACGTCTATCGGTGCTTTGTCGGAAGTTTGGGGCGAAGTTCAACTGGCTGCGGGCGCGACCGAGCGCCTGGTCGAGATATTGCAAGTTGAGCCCGATATTAAAGCGCCTGAAAATCCGAAGGCTTTGGCGCAACCGGCCAAAGGTTCTATTCGGTTTGAAGATATTACGTTTCAGTATCCTACGCGCCCCGATATTTCTGCCTTGGCTGGGTTCTCCCTGGAGGTAAGTCCGGGAGAAACCGTGGCTTTGGTGGGCGCTTCAGGCGCGGGTAAAAGCACTGTGTTTCAATTGCTATCGCGGTTTTATGACCCCCAGCAAGGAACTGTTTCCATCGATGGCATTGGCCTTTGCGATATGACGCCGCAAACCGTGCGCGGCGCCCTTTCTGTGGTGCCCCAAGAAACCGTGGTGTTTGCGAAAACCGTGATGGACAACATCCGCTTTGGCCGCCCCGAGGCAACTGCGGAAGAGGTTATTCAAGCCGCTAAAGCTGCGCAAGCGGATGAATTTATTACCCGTTTACCAGAAGGCTATGAGACCGAGCTTGGCGAACGCGGGGTGACGCTGTCTGGCGGCCAACGCCAACGTATCGCCATTGCTCGCGCGCTGTTGCGCAATGCGCCAGTTCTTTTGCTCGATGAAGCGACCAGTGCGCTGGATGCCGAAAGCGAAACTTTAGTGCAAAAAGCCCTGACCCATTTGATGGAGGGGCGCACCACTTTGGTTATCGCCCATCGCTTGGCCACAGTCTTGAAAGCTGACCGGATTATCGTGATGGAAAATGGTGCGGTAACGGCCATGGGTCGCCACGAAGAGCTGCTAAAACAAGGCGGGCTTTATGCGCGCCTTGCTAATTTGCAGTTCAATCAGCAAGCCGCTGAATAGATTTAATTATTTAATTAGGTGGCTGAGAAGCGCGCCATGAACAGCTTCATTGCCAGCTACGACATTGCCAGACAGTAAGCTTTTGTTACGGTTTTTCTCATCGCTGACCAGACCGCCCGCTTCGCGCAATAGCACGATGCCGGCCGCCATATTCCATGGCGAGAGACCAATTTCAACATAGCCATCGAGGCGACCTGCCGCGACATAGGCAAGGTCAAGGGCCGCGGATCCCATAGTGCGGAAATCGCCAACCAAAGGCACGAGGTTGTCGGCCGAAATAGGGCTGTCGATACGACCGTTCTTTGTGTCGTGCAAAAGCATGCCACTTGAGATAACGCAGTCTTGTAGTTTTTGGCGTCCCGCGACGCGCAAACGACCGCCAGGGCCATAGGCGCCTTGGCCGCGTTCGCCGTAAAACATCTCGTCCGTAATCGGGTTGTAAATCATGCCTGAAACCAAAGTACCATCGCGCTCTAGCGCCACAGAAATGGCGAAATGCGGCAAGCCGTGCATGAAGTTCGTGGTGCCGTCGAGCGGGTCAATAATCCAGCGGTGGGTTTTATCCGCTCCCTCAATTTTGCCTTTTTCTTCCAGCAAGAAGCCATAGCCGGGACGTGCCTCGGAAAGCTCTTCGAATAGAATTTTCTCGGCTTTTAGATCGGCATTGGTAACGAAATCGCCGGGGCCTTTTTTGGAAACTTGTAGATTTTCAATTTCGCCGAAGTCGCGGCGTAGCGCGCGGCCAGCCTTTTCGACGGCGCCGCGCATAACATTCATAATGGGGGACTGTGCCATATTACTCGGCTCGCTTCAGATAAGTGACTTCATTTGTATCGACGATAATATTATCTCCGACGGCTAAAAACGGCGGCACCATCACCCGCACGCCATTATTGCAAATGGCTGGTTTGTTTGAGGAGGCGGCAGTTTGCCCCTTTACCACGGGCTCGGTTTCGGTAATTTCGAGCGTCACTTGGTCGGGCAGTCGCACGCCAATCGGCTTGCCTTCATGGCTTTCAACGACGACCATCATGCCGTCTTGTAAAAACGCGGCCCGCTCCCCCACAAATTCAGCTTGTAGCTCAATCTGCTCGTAGCTCGTTGTATCCATGAAGGCCAACATGCCATCCGACTCGTAGAGGAATTGGTAATCGGTTTGCTCTAGGCGCACGCGTTCGACTTTATCGGCTGAACGAAAGCGCTCATTAAGCTTCGAGCCATTGACCAAGTTTTTCAACTCGACTTGCGCGAAAGCCCCACCTTTGCCAGGCTTTACGTGTTGCAATTTCACTGCCACCCATAGCTCTGTATTGTGCTGGATAACATTTCCGGGACGAATTTCATTGCCATTAATTTTCATGCGACTTGCCTTTGTTGAACCATGGTGAGGGTTGGATAGCATGGCAGCCCCCATGCGGCAAAATCATTTATCGGATTTTGGCACCCGCCGAAATTATTCTTCAGACGGCAATGTGTCTTCTAGTCGATTGAACAGCGAGGCGAATAGTTTATTGAAAGTCACCACACCCGCTTCTGGCCCACCCGGATGTTGCCAGACGCCACTGGAGGCTGCGATAAAATCAGCGCCAGCCATAATCAGCGGCTCGGCGTTTTTCGGCGTAATACCGCCGATGGCAACGCAAGGTGGCTGCATCATTTCTTGCCACCAGGTTAAAATATTCGCCGGCGCGGTGGTTTTGGCGGCTTTGGTTTGGGTTTCGTAAAACGCACCAAAAGCGACATAATCGGCGCCAGCTTCGCCAGCTAACATGGCCATATGGCGTGAGTTATGACAGGTGATGCCAATGATTTTATCGTCGCCCAAAAGCGCGCGCGCTTGCCCATAGTCCATATCGTCTTGGCCCAGGTGGACGCCGTCGCAATCTAGCTGTTTGGCTAAATCGGCGCGGTCGTTCAAAATAAACGCCACATCATGCGCATGGGCTATCGGCATTAAGGTTTGGGTGGCAACGATTATTTCGTCGTCGCTGGCTGGCTTTAGGCGCAATTGCAAACTGGCCACATCGCCCGCCACTAGGGTCGCGTCTAAAAGCGGCGCGAAACTATCGAGATCGATTTTTGGCGGCGTAATTAGATAAAGCCTCGTTGCCGGACGGGTCATAGGGGTTCCATAAGTTGGAGGAGAGAGTTGGCTATTTGCCGCTCTCGGGAAGGTTCATCGAATTGCCCATAAGCTGGCCAAGATGGCGCATTTTATGGTCGGCCAAAACGCAAGCCATCATCGCTTCGCCAACGGGCACAGCGCGAATGCCCACGCAAGGGTCGTGGCGACCTTTGGTGATAATTTCGGTTTCTTGCCCCTCAACATCCACGGTTTTGCGCGGTGTTAAAATGGAGGAGGTCGGCTTCACGGCAAAGCGCACGCGAATGTCTTGGCCGGTAGAAATACCGCCCAAAATACCGCCCGCATGATTGCTATCAAAACCCGCTTGGCTCATTTCATCGGCATTGGCTTCGCCAGATAGCGCGGCGGCGTCGAACCCTTCGCCAATCTCCACGCCTTTTACGGCGTTAATGCTCATCATGGCGGCGGCTAAATCGGCATCCAGTTTGCCGTAAACGGGCGCGCCCCATCCAACAGGCACGCCGCTGGCGACCACTTCGATAATCGCTCCGCAGCTCGAGCCGGCTTTGCGCACGCCATCGAGATAGCTTTCCCATTGGCTGGCGGCTTCGGCATCGGGGCACCAGAAGGGATTATTTTCAACTTCATCCCAGTTCCAATTGTCGCGATTAATTTTATGCGGGCCCATTTGCACCAAAGCGCCACGAATGGTGACGCCGCTTAAAACTTGGCGCGCAACAGCAGAGGCGGCCACGCGGGCAGCCGTCTCGCGCGCCGAGGAGCGCCCGCCGCCGCGATAATCGCGAATGCCGTATTTTTCCATATAGGTGAAGTCGGCATGGCCCGGGCGATATTTGTCTTTAATGTCGCCATAGTCCTTCGACCGCTGGTCGGTGTTCTCAATCAATAGCTGAATGGGCGTGCCCGTGGTTACTTGCTCACCGGTTTCGGGGTCTTGGAAAACACCGGATAGAATTTTTACCGCATCGGCTTCTTGTCGCTGGGTGGTGAAGCGATTTTGACCTGGTTTGCGTTTGTCGAGATAGGTTTGAATATCCGCTTCGGTTAGGGGCAGGCGCGCGGGAGCGCCGTCGATGACGCAGCCTAAAGCTGGCCCATGGCTTTCGCCCCAGGTGGTAACACGGAATAAATGACCAAAACTATTATGCGACATGGGGTGCTTTCTATTCGCTTTGTTGGTTTTTCGCGTCTTTTAGTTCATCAAACGCGGACATGCCGATGGTGTTATAGCCCATGTCGACATAGTGAATTTCGCCCGATACGCCTTCCGACATATCGGAGAGTAAATAGACCGCCGAGCGGCCGACTTGTTCTTGCGTCACATTGCGGCGCATTGGCGCGTTGGCTTCGTTCCATTTTAGCATTTCGCGGAAATCGCCAATACCAGCCGCCGCCAAAGTGCGAATAGGGCCAGCCGAGATAGAGTTCACGCGAATGCCTTTGGGCCCCAAATCAGACGCCAAATAGCGCACCGAGGCCTCGAGAGCCGCTTTGGCCACGCCCATAACATTGTAATGCGGGATGACTTTTGCCGCGCCATAATAAGACAGCGTCAGCATAGAGCCGCCTTCGCCCATCATTTTTTCGGCACGACAGGCCACGGCCGTAAAGCTATAGCAGCTAATGTTCAGCGCTTTATCGAAGGCTTGCGAGGAGGTGTCGACGTAGCGACCCATCAGCTCTTCTTTGCCCGCAAAAGCGATGGCGTGGACAACGAAGTCTAATTTGCCCCATTTGGCTTCCAGCTTTTCGAACAAAGCATCCAGGCTGGCTTCATCGGTAACATCGCAAGGCTCGATGAAATCAGAGCCCACGCTCTCGGCCAAAGGCTGGACGCGGCGTTGCAAAACTTCGCCCTGATAGGTGAAGGCCAATTCGGCGCCAGCATCGGCACAAGCTTGTGCGATACCCCATGCGATTGAGTTTTTATTGGCGACGCCCATAATTAGGCCTCGTTTTCCTTGCATTAGTTTCTGGCTCATCGTGTTCTCACTGGAATGATTAAGATGCTCTATCTATAAACTGCCCCGCCGCAAAAGCCTAGAGCGTGGCAGATATTTTCGCGGGCTATTGATTGTTGGGGTGATTGTTGGGGTGATAGTTGGGGGTTAGGCTGATTTCAAGCCGGCGTAAGCGTTCTATCGCGGGAGCATAGCCACCTTCGGCAGAACGCTTGAGCCAGAACAAGCCTTGTTTTGCATCATAAGCCAGCCTATCAGCGCTAATTTTGCCTTTGGGCGTGCCAGAGAAATACATCATCGCCAAATTCATTTGCGCGGGCGCAAAACCAAGGCGGGCGGCTTTTGTGTAATAGTCGCGGGCTGTCTCGGCATTTTTGGCCACCCCTAGGCCGTTTCGGTATAAATGGCCGATATTGCGCATGGCGGCAGGGTCGGTTTGTTCAGCCAAAATAGACCATTGGCTCAGCGCAGTCTGATAGTCTCCCGCATCATAGGCGGCCGTGGCGGCGTTGAAAACTTGCGCTCTTTCGAGCCCATTTAGCGGCGTCGTGCAAGCCGACAGCGCGGCGCCGGTGAGCGATAAAAATATCAGTAATTTGCATGCGTGAGACATGAGGCTATATATAAATCAACCCAAGCGATAAAGGAACGCCCCATGAGCCATGCGCGTATTTTTGATATTTCAGACCCAAGCCAATTGCCGCGCCAGCCGATGGAGGTGTTCGACGATTGGCTGAACGAAGCTGGCGCCAGTGAACCCAATGACCCGAACGCTATGTCTTTGGCCACGGTGTCGGGCGAGGGTATGCCGAATGTGCGGATGGTTTTGTTGAAAGGCCATGATGCGCGCGGACTGGTGTTTTATACAAATTTGGAAAGCCGCAAAGGGGATGAGCTGATACAAGCGCCCAAAGCTGCTTTATGTTTTCATTGGAAAAGCCTACACCGCCAAGTACGAGTGCAAGGTTTGGTGAGCGCGGTGGAGGATGCGGAGGCCGATGCTTATTTCAACTCGCGCGGTCGCCAAAGCCGTTTGGGGGCCTGGGCCTCGATACAATCACGTCCGTTGGCCTCGCGAGCTGAATTGGAAGCAGCCTATGCGGCGGTGGAAAAGAAATATCCGGGCGAAGATATTCCGCGCCCGCCGCATTGGTCGGGGCGGCGCGTTACGCCTTTACGCTTTGAGTTTTGGCAAGATGGCGACCATCGCCTGCATGACCGTTTGGTCTATAGCCGCACCGATGAGACGGCTGATTGGACGACCCAAAGGCTTTACCCATAGAACCAAAAGGCTGGATGCGGTAAGACAGGCTATGAAACATAATCACGAGACACCCCCCGACCCTAGTTTGCACCATGACCCCTTGGCTTTGGAGCCGGGAAAGCGCGTGCAAGGCGCAGCGCTTTTAGCCATTTTGGTCGCCAGCGTGATGATTGTGCTGAAGGGCGGCGCTTGGGTGCTAACCGGATCGGTAGCTTTATTGGGCTCGTTTCTCGATTCCATCATGGACTTATCGTTGTCGGTGATGAATTTTTTTGCCATCCGCCACGCGCAAACCCCCGCCGATAAAGAACACCGTTTCGGCCATGGTAAAGCCGAAGCTTTGGCCGCGCTGGTACAAGGCGCCATGCTATCGCTTGCCGCTTTATTTTTGGTTTATGAATCGGCGAAGGCGTTTCGAAACCCGCAAGTTTTAAGCGAGACCAACATTGGGATTATCGTCATTGGCATATCGATTGTGCTGACCTTCGGTTTGGTGGTGGTGCAACGCCGTGTTGCCAAAGCCACTCATTCGGTTGCGGTTCATGCCGATAGTGCGCATTACGCGGGCGACTTATATATAAATGTGGGCGTGCTTGGCGCTTTGGTGTTGTCGGGCCCTATGGGCTTTGTTTATGCCGACCCTGTGTTGGGTGTGTTTGTGGCTGGCCTTTTGGCCAGGAGCGCTTGGCAGGTTTTTACCGCCGCCGCCGACCAATTGATGGATAGTGAGCTGGAGGATGAAACGCGCGATAAAATCAAACAAATCATTCTTTCGCATCCGGATGTTTTGGGCTTGCATGATTTGCGCACGCGCCGCGCTGGCTTGTCGAGTTTCATCCAATGCCATATCGAGTTGGACGGCTCGATGACGCTCAACCAGGCGCATAAGATTTCAGATCAGGTAGAGGCCTCTGTAATGCGGGCGTTTCCTGGCGCCGAAGTTTTGGTGCATCAAGACCCCCAAGGCCACGAAGAGCTTACCGACCTGCAACAAAGCTAATTTTTAAACTCATTTTTAAGAAAACGCAGGCGGAGCCGTAAAGCCATAACCGGCTTGCTCCAGCAAGCGCGCGACGCCAATCGGGGTTTTGTCTTCATAAGCCGGCCCGACGATTTGCATGCCCATAGGCAAACCAGAGCTATGTTGGGGCAAGGGCACGCTGGTGGCAGGCAAATTGCATACCGTGGCGACACCAGGCCAAACAATGTTTTCCATATAGTTTCGCGCCTCGCCATTGACCAAGAAGGGGCGGGCGTAAACATTTGGGTCTTGCGCGTGCGCCATAGCAGGCGAGGGCGAGACGGGGCACAGCAGCACGTCGACTTGCTCGAAATAGGCGCGCCATTTGGCAGCCAATTGCGCGCGATGCTCGTCCCACATCAGCCAATCTTTATGCAGCAAACGAATGCCGCGAGCTTGCAACGTGGCGTAAGACATATCGTCTTCGCTGGCCGCATCGACGGTTTTTTGCATCCGCTGGTGAACGCTGTCTGAAAATCCGCGGCCCATGATGGGGTTCAGCAGAAGCGCGTAAATTTGTGTATTCCATGCCAAATCAAAATCGGGCTTTAGAGTTTTTACCTCGGCGCCCATTTTTTCTAGGGCTTTGCCGGCTGTTTCAATCGCGCTGGCCATTTCGGGGTCGACGGGGCAATAGCTGTCATCGGCCCAAATGCCAACACGCAGGCCGTGGGCGTTTTGAAACCTTGGCCCTTGCAAAGCTATCTGCATGGCTTGCGCCATGCTGCCATGGGTGCCGACGGTGGCATCAAGCAAGGTTTCTAAATCATCGACTGTTTTGGCCAAGGGCCCAACCACGGCTAAATCGCCTTCTGCGAGGGCGCCATGCACAGGCGGTACATGGCCAATTTGCGGCACTAAGCCGTGCGTTGGTTTGTGTCCGAATAGGCCACAATAATGCGCTGGAATGCGAATAGAGCCGCCGATATCGCTGCCGTATTCCATTGGTGTCAGGCCAGCCGAAAGGGCTGCCGCCGCGCCACCTGATGAGCCGCCGGGCGTATGCTCGAGGTTATAGGGATTGTTGGTGGTGCCATGCACATCGTTAAAACTCTGCCAATCGCCGCAAAAAATAGGCGTGTTGGTTTTGCCCATGATAATGGCGCCCGCGCTTTTCATTCGCTCGGTCACGAGGCTATCTTGGGTTGATATTTTGCCGGCAAAATTAGGCGCGCCGACATCGCAGGTTAGACCTTTGACTTCGAAGGCGTCTTTTAGGGTCATGGGTACGCCGTGCAAGGCCGCGAGGGGTTCGCCACGGGCTTGTTTTTCGTCGGCCTTTTTCGCGTCTGCGCTGGCCTCGTCAAAGCGGGTGGCAACGACGGCGTTGAGTGTAGGGTTGTGTTTTTCTATGCGAGTGATGAAATAAGTCAGAGCATCTTGGGCGGATATTTTTTTGGCTTTAATTTGCGCCGCGATGTCTTGTGCAGAAAGCGTATGTAAACTCATTTTTATATCTCCGTCCTATAGACATATGGCCCCAGTTTGGGCAATCTACGCCACAATGAACAGCGTCTGAGAAAGACGATAAGGAGGAATTTATGTTCGGTCAAATGCAAGATGTACCCCTATTGATGAACCGTATTTTGGATCATGCGATGGTTAACCACGGCGAGCGCGAGATTGTTTCTCGTTTGGTTGAGGGCAATATTCACCGCGAGACTTATGCCGATGCGCATTTGCGCGCCCGCAAACTCAGCCAGGCCTTGCAAGGGCTTGGCATGGGGCAAGGCGATGTGATTGCTACGCTGGCTTGGAACACGCACCGCCATATCGAAGCTTGGTATGGCATTACCGGTATTGGCGGGGTTTACCATACGCTGAACCCGCGTCTTTTCCCCGAGCAATTGGTTTATATTATCAATCATGCGGAAGATAAATTAATCTTCACCGATTTGACCTTCGTGCCAATTCTCGAAGCCATTCAAGATCAGCTGACCCATGTGAAAGGCATCATCATTATGACCGATGCGGCCCACATGCCAGACACGAGCCTGACCCATGTGCATTGCTATGAAGACCTTATAGATAGCCAAAATGGCGATTTTAATTGGGTGGAAGTCGATGAGCGCGCGCCTTGCGGCATGTGCTACACATCTGGCACCACAGGTAATCCGAAAGGCGTTTGCTATACCCATCGCTCCAACGTGTTACACACATTGGTTGGCAATTCAGCCGATGTGATGGGGCTGAAAAGCACCGATTCCATTATGCCGGTTGTGCCGATGTTCCATGCTAATGCTTGGGGCCTTGCGCTCAGCGCGCCAGCGGCGGGCTCGAAAATTGTAAACCCTGGCCCGAATATGGACGGCGAAAGCATCTATCAATTGTTGACCGATGAAGCCGTGACTTTCACCGCTGCCGTGCCAACTGTTTGGCTGATGTTGCTGCAACATATGGAAGCCAATAATCTCAAATTGCCAGTGCTGAAAGATGTGACCATTGGTGGCTCTGCGGTGCCACGCGTCATGCTCGAAAAATTTGAGCGCGATTATGAGGTTTCCGTGAAACATGCTTGGGGCATGACAGAATTGTCTCCGCTGGGCACCATTGCGAGCTTCAAATCAGGCATGGAAAACATGACCTTTGATGAACAGATGGACATTAAAGTGAAACAAGGCCGCGCGCCTTTCGGTGTGGAAATGAAAATCACCGATGATGAGGGCAAAGAATTGCCGCGCGATGGCGTGGCTTTTGGTCACCTAATGGTTCGTGGGCCATTTATTGTCGGCGAATATATTAAAGGCGATGGCGGCAATATTTTGGATGAGAACGGTTTCTTTGATACAGGCGATGTGGCCACGATCGACCCGCTTGGCTTTATGCAAATTACCGACCGTGCCAAAGACGTTATCAAATCAGGGGGCGAATGGATTTCGTCTATCGAGATTGAAAACGTAGCAGTGGCACATGAAAGCGTTATGGAAGCGGCGGTTATTGGCTTGGCGCATCCAAAATGGGATGAGCGTCCTTTGCTTATCATCGTGAAAAACGAGGGTGCCGATGTGAGCAAAGAAGAAATTCTGAGCTTCCTCGACGGCAAAATTGCCAAATGGTGGATGCCAGATGATGTGGCTTTCGTGGATGAAATTCCGCATACCGCAACGGGCAAAATTCAAAAACTAACTCTGCGGTCGCAATTTGCCGATTATAAATTGCCAACTGCAGATAGCGCGGCGGAATAGATATGTTAGGTATTTCAGTTGCAACTTTAACCACTTGGGGCTTGCGTCTTGCGATTGCGGCTTCGGTTATCGCCATTGTTTTATTGGCCTTATTCCGCCTTGGTGTGATGGACTTCCGTTTGCCTTTGCTGGGCGTGGCGGTGGCTACTTTGCTGGCCGCTATTGCTTTGCTGTTGGCCTTACTGGCGCTCATGGGTGGCTATGGTGGCGATGGCGTGCATACGCAAAAAGCAGGTATCGCCGTGGTCTTGGCTTTGGTGGTGCTTTACATGCCGCTGTCGACCCTTCGTAAAGGGGGGAACGTGCCGCCTATTCATGACATCAGCACAGATTTGGATACGCCGCCTGTGTTCTCCGCTGTGCCCGCAACACGGGCGGCCAGCGACAATAGTTTGGATATTAATGCAGACGTGCAGGCGCAACAAAAAGCGTTTTACACGGAGCTGGCGCCTTTGCGTCTAGCCGGTTCGCCAAGCGATAACTTTGCCAAAGCTCTGGCGGCGGCCGAAGCTATGGGCTGGGATATTGTGGCGCAAGATGCCTCTGCTGGCACCCTAGAAGCCACCGCGACAACGGCTATGTTTGGATTTAAGGACGATGTGTCTATTCGTCTGACAAGCGATGCGGGCGCCACGAAAGTGGATGTGCGCTCGGCGTCTCGCGTGGGTATATCTGATTTGGGGGCCAATGCTGCCCGCATTGAAACTTATCTAGCGGCTCTCAAATAGCGCTGCTGAGAAATAGTACTGCTTAGGCAAGTTTAAATTTAGTGTCGAGCGTTGGTGCGCCATCGCTCGACACGACACCGCGCTCCACTAAGTCTTGCAAATGCGCGAGCATAGAAAGCGCCGCTGCTGGGTGCAGTCGTTTGTCGACCGCGGCATAGACCACTTTTACCATATCTCGAATATCACTGTCGCCGGCCTCTAGGCGCGCTAAGACTTGCGCCTCGCGCGATTTGCGGTGGCGGATGTAGTCGCGCACGAAATCTTGGGGCTTGTGAATGCAAGTGCCATGGGTTGGCCAGTAAATCTCATCGTCGCGCGCCAGCAGTAAGTCTAGCGAAGCCATATAATCGGACATGCTGCCATCGGGCGGAATGATGACGCTGGTCGACCAGCCCATCACATGATCGCCGGTGAAAAGAGCTTTTTCCTCGCGGAGCGCGTAGCACATATGGCCTGCCATATGGCCGGGTGTGAAGACGCATTCTAGCGACCAGTCGCCGCCTTCGATTAGGCTGCCATGGGCAACTTCTACGTCTGGGCAGAAGGCGTCGTCGGCATCTTCTTCCATCTGTGGGGCGTCGCTATGAATTTCCAGATTTTTGCTTTTGGGGGGCGTTAGGCCATAAATCGGCGCGCCCGTTTTTTGTTTTAGCGGGGCGCTGGCAGGCGAGTGGTCGCCATGGGTATGCGTGATAATAATATGGCTGATACTCTCGCCAGGCTCGAGCGCTGCCAAAATAGCCTCTATGTGCGCGTCATCGATAGGGCCCGGGTCGATGACACCGACTTGGCCATTGCCAATGAGGTAAGTGCCTGTGCCGGTAAACGTAAAAGGGCCTGGGTTGTTGCAAATGACGCGCCGAATGAGTGGACTTAAGCGGTCTACTTTGCCGTACGTAAATTCAAACTCTGTAACAAAAGGAATGCCCATTTGCGCCTCTTTTCACTTTAATAAAACTCTCCTGTGTGTAGCACGGAATTTCATATCTGTCTTTTTTAGGCGTTTTACCCTGCGTTTGCTATTTGCCGCCCAACATAAATCAGGCGAAGGCGATCGCGAGGGTGTTTTGAGCCTCAGGAAATAAAGTGTCGCTCTATAAAACGCTAGCCGCGTGGCTTGCTTCTGCCCGCCAATCTAGCTAGCCTTTGTGCATAACAGAGAGGGAGTTTCTCATGAATAAGGTTTTACACATTTTGGTTTTAGTGCTTGGCGCGGTCTTTGCGGTGACAACGATTGGTTGGATTTTCGATCCAGCAAGTGCTGGCAAGCGGTTGGAGATGGATCTTTTGGAGGGTCTGGGTCGCAATACGCAAGTCGGTGATTTTACGGCTTTCTTCGCGACGATTTCAGTCTCCATATTGGTTGGAGCTCTGAAAAAGCGGATGGATTTCATTTATGCGGCGGCGATGCTTTTGGGCTTTGCCGCGACCTTCCGTATTTTGGCAGGTCTGGTGCATGATGCGCCGATGCTGTTCTCGGCTATTGGGCCGGAAATTGTCTGCACAATTATTTTGGTAGCTTACGCCCGCACTTTAAAAGCTTAGAACGAGCCTCGGGGTTTCCCAAGGAAGATAATAATCGCGCGCCTTAGGGCGCGCGATTTACTTTTGGGGCTCTGCGTGGCAGAGTTTTACTTTATTCAGATTAAAATTTGGGGAGTTTAGTCATGTCGCAGTCGAGCTTGGAGGGCGTGAAAAAACGTCCCCTTCTATCCATTCTAATTGGCCTATTTACTCTCTTTATTGGCTATCTACTTTTATGGCCTGTGCCATTTGACCCTGTTGCGGGGCCCGAGCGTGCGGCCAATCCTGCGGGCACTGGCGTGTTTGCCAAGAACAACGCTTTGGCCAAAGCTCAATTGGTGGAAAGCGGACATGGCCCTGAGGGCATCGCCTTTGATGCGCAAGGGCGACTGCACACAGGACTGCATAATGGCGATGTTTTGCGCCAAAAATCAGACGATGGATTTGAGCTGGTTGGCAATACAGGCGGGCGGCCCTTGGGGCTAGATTTCGACGCGCGCGGACAGTTGATTATTGCCGATGGAATTGCCGGGCTTATTTCTATGGCGCCGGATGGCACAGTGAAAACATTGGCCACCGACTTTGAAGGCAAGCGCATGTTGTTTGTCGATGATTTGGCGATAGCCAAAGATGGAAAAATTTATTTTTCAGATGCTTCGCAGCGTCACGCCTATGGCGCCGACATTATCGAGATATTTGAACGCCGACCGACGGGACGCCTGATGGTTTATAATCCGCGCGATAAGTCATTGGCGGTGCTGCTGGATGATTTATATTTTGCCAATGGCGTGGCTCTCAGCGAGAGCGAAGATTTTGTGCTGATTAACGAAACTTTCGACCATCGTATTATGCGGTATTGGCTGAAGGGTCCGAAAGCGGGGACATCGGATGTGTTTATCGATAATTTGCCAGGCTATATCGACAATATTACCGAAGGGCCCAACGGGAGCTTTTGGGTGGCTGTGGTGTCTGCTCGCACGGATGATTTGGATGCTTTGGTGCCCTCGCCGTTTTTACGCAAGGTCGTGTGGCGCCTCTTGCAGCTCACCGGTGGCTCGCCAGCGCTGGAGCATAGCTATGCTGTGAAGCTGGATGCGACCGGAAAACCTTTGGTCTCGCTAGAAGACGATAGCGGGCATATTTACATGATGACCAGCGTTTTGGAGCGCCAAGGAAAGTTATATTTAGGCAGCCTTACCAATCATGCGATTGGTATTCTCGAGGCCCCGTAGGCGGGGCTTTGGCTCGAAGCTTATGTGCCGCACCATAAAGTTTATTTAAGGGCTAGACCGCAGCCTCGGTTTTATATATTTTCGCGCTCAGTTGGGGTGTAGCCAAGTGGTAAGGCACCGGTTTTTGGTATCGGCATGCGCAGGTTCGAATCCTGCCACCCCAGCCAGTTTTTCTACTTATTTTTGTGCTCTTGAAACGTCCCGTGCTTCAAAAAATGGGCTGTCTGCCGGTGCACCGTTTTATTGCTGGGAAAAAACGTGTGCGTCGCCGCGACGATGATGTGGTCTTTCATGCCGTCTAGTTTGCTGCTGGCGATGGTTACCTTGCCATCATCTCGACCGGGCAGAATGAATGAGGAAATTGGGTCGATGCTACGACTTCCAGCAATAATGCCCAGTTCATAATTCACCTCGCCCAACAGATTGGATAGGTCTGTATCGGTGGTGAGTTGTTGGCCCGCTGGCCCATAGATTTTTTTATAAAGCCAATTGTTTTGGATGAAATCCGCGACTTCGCTGCCATGGTTTGGCGGCGCAAGTTGCACAACTCTTGCTCTGTTTTGCGGTGGGTATTTATGCGCGATAGCGCGCACCAGCAGGCCTCCCATCGAATATCCGACAAAGTGCGTTGGTTTGTCTAAAACCAATCGGGTGGACAGATCTTCGTGCACCCCCTGTATCAAAGTTTGTAAATCATGTTTCGTCGAAGGGTAATCGAGGTTGATGACGTCAAAACCTTGGTGATGGAGGTAAGTCTCTAGACTTTCCATGTGGGAGCTACTGCGCGCAATGCCATGCAGCAGAACAACATAGTCACCATGAATATTGGGCGGTAACGGGGCCTTTGTGCAGGCGAAACTCGTCAAGCAAAACAGGGTGATTATCAGATGTCGCATATTTCAACCTTCTTTGTGGGTTGGTTTTATTGGGGGGCTATGTCGGCTTTTTATTTTGGTGGTAAAAAGCCAAAACTGCGAAGGTCATCGTCGCTAAAGCGATGTTGGCCTTTGGCGTAGTTTTTTGCATTTTGCACGTAGAACTTGGCGTTCATGGCGTTGGCTTCGCCATTGTCGCGCTGCTTTACCAATTTGGCGGGTGCGCCCGCGATGATGGAATTATCGGGAAATTCGCTGCCCTCCGTGACAATGCTATGGCCAGCGACGATGCAATTATTACCGATTTTCGCGCCGTCCATAATTGTCGCATTGATACCGATCAGACATTTATTGCCAATCGTGCAGCCATGCAGCGTCGCGTGGTGAGTAATGGAACAGTCGTCGCCCACTATTGTCGGCGTGGTGCCGCCAACATGTACCATGACGAAATCTTGGATATTGGTGCGCGCGCCGATTTCAATGTGATAGAGCTCGCTTCGCATCACCACATTGGGCCAGACGGAACTTTCGGCACCCATACGCACATGGCCATAAAGAAGCGCTGTATCATGCACCCAGGTGCTTTCATGAAGATCAATTTTGTCCATTTTCCGGTTCCTTTAACTGCTGAATGCTGACCATAAGGCGACCGAGTACGGAAATATAGACCACGGCCGAGAAAATCAGAGCTGCTGGGATGAAATAATGCGGGAAAACCAATACAAAAGCGAAGAAACCTATGGTTTCGGCTCCTTCGGCAATGCCTGCTAGATAAAACAAACTCTTTTTGCCTTGTGCTGAGGTGCTGGCCCCTCGTTTTTCGGCCATGACGGCAAAGGCCAGAAATACCGTCATCGACATGGCAAAGCTCGACAGCAAAACCGCCGCCGCAAAGGCCGTATCGGCGCTATGAATGGCAAAGCCGAGAGGCAAAAGCGCCCATAGCAAGAAGTCTGCGGTGATATCTAGATAGCCGCCTAGGTCGGTGGTGCCATGGCGGCGCGCGACGGCGCCATCAAGACCGTCTAAAATTCGGTTTATAGCCAAAAAAATAAGGGCCAGCGTGAACTGGCCCTTAATAATTACAATAAAACTTAAAACTCCAATTAAAAAACCTACAATAGTAATACTATTAGCAGATACTTTCTGCGGAAATAGCTTGGCGGCCAAGTTAAGCGGCGCATCCATCCATTTTCGCAGCGCGGAGTCTAGCATAGGCTCAAGACGCGCGCTGTACGAGGCTGTCTACGGCCGCTTTATAGTCGCGTTCCATCTCAGCTACAACATCTTCGACGGATTGCACGACTTTAATGCCGCCAATGCCTTGTCCCGAGCCCCAAATGTCTTTCCAGGCTTTCGATTTCGTGTTGCCGCCCGAACCGAAGTTCATCGATGACTTATCGGCATCTGGCAAATTGTCGGGGTCCATGCCGGCTTTGGCAATGGAAGGCTTGAGGTAATTGCCGTCAACGCCGGTGAAGAGCGACGAATAGACGATGTCATCGGCGGCTGATTCTACCAGCATATCTTTATAGCCTTGGTCGGCATTGGCTTCTTCGGTAGCGATGAAGCGCGAGCCAATATAGGCCAAATCAGCGCCCATAGCCAAAGCCGAAGCGACGCAATAGCCATCGCCGATGGAACCCGATAATAAAATCGTGCCATCGAACCATTCTTTTACTTCGCGAACCAAAGCAAATGGGCTCAAAGCGCCGGCATGGCCGCCGGCGCCAGCGCAGACCAAAATAAGGCCATCGACGCCTTGTTCGGCGGCTTTTTTGGCGTGTTTTACGTTAATGACATCGTGGAAAACCAAACCGCCATAGCTATGCGCAGCTTCCACAACTTCTGCAGGTGGGCGCAGGCTGGTAATGATAATCGGCACTTTATGCTTTACGCACATGGCCATATCGTCCATCAGGCGATCGTTAGATGCGTGGCAAATTTGGTTCACCGCAAATGGCGCTACATATTTATCTGGGTTGGCTAATTTATATTCGTTCAGCTCGGTGGTGATACGGGTTAGCCACTCGTCGAGGACGGCGGCTGGACGTGCGTTCAACGCTGGAAACGAGCCAACAACGCCCGCTTTACACTGCGCAATAACCAGCTCTGGGCCAGACACAAGAAATAGGGGGGAACCGATAACGGGGATACGCAAATTATTTTGTAAAACTTCAGGCAGGGCCATTCATACTCTCCATGTAGATGATTAGATTAGTTAAGATATTGTGTTCTTTCGATTCAAAAGCAAGTCCTTCGACACTTAAACCAAAGAGCTATAGATTAATTGCTGTAACTGCGTGCGCAGCGGGTAGGCATTGGCTGGCATGAGCTGGGTCATAAATACCACCGTCATGTCTTCGACGGGGTCATTCCAATAAATTGTGCTGGCCAAACCGCCCCAGCTTGTATTGCCTTTCGATGTGGTGGCAATGGTAACGTTCGGGTTGGTAACGACTGACATGCCCAAGCCAAACCCCGTTCCTGGATAGGCGACTTCCGTAAATTCGCCGAACCCGTGGTCTTCTAAAGTGCGATGGTTGGGCAGCTGATTGCTGGCCATTTTTTCGACCGTTTTGCGACCGAGAATAAGCGCGCCATTGGCACCTGTGCCACCCCGATGAAGCATGTCGGCAAATTTAAAATAATCGGACATGGTCGACAAAAGGCCACCGCCCCCAGACAAGAATTCGCGGCCCGGGCGATAAATGGTTCGCTCTGGGCTATCCACCAAGCTGGTCTCGCGGCTTATCGGATTATAGGCATAATTGCTCATCAAGCGATGGCGTTTGTCGTCGGGAATATGGAAAAACGTATCTTCCATGCCCAGGGGATCCAGAATGTGCTGCTTAAAATAAGCATCCAAGCTCATTCCAGAAACCAGCTCAACAATATGGCCAACCACATCGGTTGCGACGGAATAATTCCAATGCTCCCCGGGTGAGAACAACAGGGGCATTTCGGCCAATTTGGCGCATAGGCCTGCCGTGTCGAGGTTCTCTGAGCGGGCGCCGTTGATGCCGTTTTTGCGATAAATCGCATCGACGGCATGCTCGGCCATAAAGTCATAGGTCATGCCAGACTGATGGGTGAGCAGGTCATGCACGGTAATCATTCGGTCAGGCGCACGTGTGGTGAAGTCGCTGGCGGTGCCACTTTCAAAAACCATCACGTCTTTAAAGGCCGGGATATATTTTGTAATCGGGTCGGTCAGCATCACCTTGCCTTGTTCGACAAGCTGCATGAGGGCTACTGAGGTGATCGGTTTTGTCATCGAATAAATTCGATAGATGGCGCTATCATCGACATCAAAACCACCTTCAAAAGCACTTTGGCCTTGGTGGGAGAGAAAGGCTATTTTGCCTTCTCGGGCTACCAAGAGGCTTAGGCCTGCAAATTTCTTTTTCTCGAGATAACTAGAAAAGAACTTTGGTATCGCTTCCAGTCGCTCTCTTCGAAACCCTAGTTTTTCACAATCTTCAAATACATACTCAGACATAAGGCCTTTCCCAAATTAGCCTGCAAAGCTAGCATATATTCTGCCGTTCCCTAAGAAAAATGGCTGCTATGAGAGGGTTTGAGGCGTTTTTCTGACTAATTTTTATTATGAATGAGAAGCACAAAAGCATAAACGAAGGCGATTTCATGCAATTGGTTGAAACGCCCCGCTTTGCCGCCATGCCCTGCCGTCATCTCTGTACGCAGCAGCGATAGGCCGTCATCCGTGCGCGTCTCGCGTAGGCGGGCGATCCATTTGGCTGGCTCCCAATAAGTCACGCGCGGGTCGGTGAGGCCGGCTGTTGCCAAAACATGCGGGTAGGCTTTGGCGGTAATGTTTTCGTAAGGCGCATAGCCAGCGATTAACTCATAAGCCTCGCGGCTTTCAATAGGGTTACCCCATTCAGGCCATTCTGGCGGGGTGAGGGGCAGGCTGGCATCTAGCATAGTGGTAAGCACATCTACAAAAGGCACTTCGGCCACGCCGCCGCAAAATAGTTCGGGCGCCAAGTTAAGCGTTGCGCCGACGAGTAAGCCGCCTGCGCTGCCGCCGTGGATGGTAATCTGGCCCGGCTTCGTCCATCCGCGCGCAATGAGGTCGCGCGCTGCAGATGCAAAATCTTCAAATGTATTGGTTTTTTTGGGGCCACGCCCTTGGGTGAACCAATCATGGCCGCAAGCTTTGCCGCCGCGAATATGGGCTATGGCGTAAATAAACCCTCGGTCGACAAGGCTGAGGCGGGTGACGGAAAAACCAGCTGGAATGGTAATGCCATAGGAGCCATAGCCGTAAAGCAACACGGGCGCGCTGCCATCAAGCTTTGTGTCTTTATGGTGCAGCACGGAGACCGGAATTTGCACGCCATCATGACCCGTGGCAAAAATCCGCCGCGTGATGTAATCGCTTGCCTGATGACCAGACGGCACGGTTTGGGTTTTTCGTAAAACCCGCTCGCCTGTTCCCATATCAAAATCATAGGTGCGGTTGGGGCTAGTCATGGAGGCATAGGTGATGCGCAAAACCTTCGTGTCATATTCGGCCAAGGAGCCAAAGTTCAGGTCATAGGCTTCTTCGTCAAAATCTATGGATTGGGCGGGTGTGCCATCCCACGAAATAATATCCATGCGCGGGAGAGCGTTTTCGCGAACGAGAACCGCCATGTGGTCTTTAAACGCCAAAGCCTCTAGCACCAAACAACCAGGCTGATGAGGACGAAGTACTTGCCATGACGCTTTGTCGCTATGGGCCTTTACAATTGGAGCGCTGACGATTTGAAAATCTTCGGCTTTGTTGTCGCCATTCCAATTGGTGACAATCAGCAGGCGGTCGCGCGCGGCGTCATCATCGACATCATATTCAATGCCTGTTTCGCGCGGAGCCACGCAAGTCGGCGCGTCCAAAGGGGCGTGTGCGTCGAGTAGGTGCGCCTCTGCGGTTTCATGGTCATGTGCCGAGATAATGAGAAAGCGTCCTGACGTGGTAGCCGACAGGCCAACAAAAAAGCCGGGGTCTTTTTCTTCGTAAACGCAGACATCATCGGCCTGCGCGGAGCCTAGTGCATGGCGCAACACCCGATTGGGGCGATGGTTTTCGTCGACCGCAATGTAGAATAAATAGCTGCCACAAGCCGACCAGCCAAAGCTGCCGCCGGTATCTAAAAGCCTGTCGGGCAAGTCGGTACCATCGGCAATGCGGCGTATGCAGATGGTGAAATATTCAGAACCTTTGTCATCATAAGCCCAGGCTAAAAGTTGGCCTTTTGGGTCTGGGTCATGATGGGTGATTTTGAAAAAATCTTTGCCTTGCGCTTGCTGATTACCGTCGATGAGAACCTGCATGTCCTCGACTTGCGCCTCGCGCGGGCCGCAGCAAATTAGCGGGTGTTCGCCGCCAGACACATAGCGCGTTGCCCAAGCTAGTTCGCCTTGGGGAACTGGAACGCTGGCTTCATCTTCTAAAATGCGGCCACGCATTTCGCTAAATAGGCTTTCTTGCAGCGCTGTCGTGGGGGCCATCACTTTATCGGTATATTGGTTTTCGGCTTCTAAATGGGCCCGAATGTCGCCATCCAGGGCGCTGGGTTGTTTCATGACCGCTTGCCAATTATCGTCGCGCAGCCAAGCAAATTCGTCCGTGCGCGTGACGCCGTGGTGGGTGTCTTGAAATGGTTTTTGGACGGGCGTTGGCGCGCCGGCTCGTAAATCAGAAAAAGAGTTAGACATTATTCGCCGATGGTCTCGCCGTTTTTATTCTTCAAAACCATCGCTGTGCCATTCATGCAATAGCGTTGCCCTGTGGGCGGGGGGCCGTCTGGAAAAACATGTCCAAGGTGCGCGCCGCAAGTGTTGCACACGCTCTCGGTGCGGCGCATGAATAACGTGTTGTCTGGGCGGTCGGCCACGGCGGTTTCGGAAACGGGTTCCCAAAAACTCGGCCAGCCTGTGCCGCTGTCAAATTTTGTATCGCTTTTGAATAAGGGGCTGTCACAGCAAACGCAGTGATACAGCCCCTCATCTTTGGCATCCCAATTTGGACCCGTAAAGGCGCGCTCTGTTCCCGCTTTGCGGGTGACGTGAAATTGCTCATCGGTGAGCTGCTCGCGCCATTCCTGATCGGTCTTGGTGACCGGGTAAACAGTGTCGTCTTTTTTGGATCGCATGGGATTATCCTCTTATCGTGAAGCTAGTTTCTATTGAAACAACAGGGTCAGGTTTTCTGACACCAGGGCCGGCATTTCCGAACCATCGATTTCAACGGTAACTTCAGATGTGAACAACATGCCACCTGCTTTTGGCTCAGCGGCTTTCAAGGTTGCGCGACCGCGCACTTTGGAGCCGACTGGAACCATGGAAACAAAACGAGTTTTGTTGGAGCCATAGTTAATGCCACGAGTAACGCTTTTCACGCCCGAGATTTGGCCCATCAAAACTGGCAGCAAAGACAGGGTCAAAAAGCCATGTGCGATTGTGCCCATGCCCAATTCTTTTTGGGTGCGTTCTGCATCGAGGTGAATCCACTGGTGATCGCCTGTGGCATCTGCGAATAGATTGACTTGGTCTTGGTCGATTTCAACCCAATCGCTGACCCCTAATTCTTCGCCGACGGCTGCGGCATATTCTTCTAGATTTTCAAAAACACGCATGAGTATCTCCTCTTCAATTCGTGTGGTGGCGGATTGTCTAAACCGTTAGACAATCTTTGAGTTCTTATTACCCCAATAGCGGTCTCGAACCAACCGCTTGTATAGTTTTCCTGTGGGGTGGCGCGGTAGTTCTTTGTCAAAATCAACCGATCGTGGGCATTTGATAGCCGATAGGCTTTCTTTGCAAAATGCGATGAGCTCGGCTTCCAGCTCGGGGCCCGAAGCCGACCAATCGGCAGGCTGCACCACGGCTTTGACCTCTTCGCCGAAGTCTTCGTTTGGCACGCCAATTACCGCTACATCGGCCACTTTCGGGTGGGTGATGAGCAAGTTTTCGGTCTCTTGCGGGTAAATATTCACACCGCCAGAGATAATCATGAAGGCTTTGCGGTCGGTGAGATAGAGATAGCCTTCTTCGTCGAGACGCCCGACGTCGCCCAATGTGCTCCAATTAGGATGCACGGGGTGTCGGCTTTCGGCGGTTTTTTTCGGGTCATTGTAATATTCAAACCCCGGGGCTTCCATTGGTTGTTCGAAGAAAATGGCACCGCTTTCGCCGACTGGCAATTCGTTGCCTTCGTCGTCGCAAATGTGCAAAATTCCTGTCAGGGCTTTCCCGACCGAACCTTTATGGCCGAGCCATTCTTCTGAGTTTAGCTGCGTGAAACCATTGCCTTCGCTGCCCGCATAATATTCGTAAATCACGGGGCCCCACCAATCGATCATTTTTTCTTTGATCGGCACGGGGCAGGGCGCAGCCGCGTGAATGGCGGTTTGCATGCTGGAGACATCATATTTCGTGCGGACTTCTTCTGGTAATTTCAGCATCCGGACGAACATGGTGGGCACCCATTGGCTTTTGTTGCACTTGTGCTTCTCGATTAAAGCCAAGGCTTCCTCGGGGTCGAAATTTTCCATGATGATGCAAGTGGCACCCAATTGCTGCGCACACATATTGTAGCGCAAAGGGGCGGCATGATAGAGCGGCGCTGGCGATAAATAAGTGGTGCTTTCGTCGAAACCGTAAAGCAGCGACACAAGGCTGAACAGCGGATCCGCCTCATCAATAGCATCGCCTGGAAGCGCCCGACGAATACCTTTGGGTCGCCCGGTTGTGCCAGACGAATACAACATATCCATGCCACGCGTTTCATCGGCTACCGGCTCGGCGGGTTGGCCATCGCGTGCGGTGAGATAGTCTTCATAACCATCGGCGGCATCGCCCACCATAAATAGACCCGCCATATCGGGCAGCAAGTCCAGTAACTCGACCGCTGTGTCTTTCATGTAGTCAGAGGTGAACAGCAATTTTGCGCCGCAGTCTTTCACGACATACTCAACTTCTGGCGCGGTAAGGCGCGACGAGACAGCTGTAAAATAAAGTCCAGCGCGTTGCGCGGCCCAGCAAATTTCCAGAAAATGTTTATTGTTATCCATGAAGATAGCAATGCCATCTCCGACTTGTAGCCCGCGTGCGCGGGCCAGTTGGGCTATTTGATTCGAGTAATCATTTAGCTGTTTGTAAGTCACAACCTCGTCGGTAGCAGCCATAATAAAGGCTGGGTGTTGCGGATTGTTTTGCGCATGAATATACGGATGCATCTGTTTCTCCCAAAAAGTACTATTGCAGGAACTATAGAGATATGGGACGTTTCGGCAAGTCACGGATATGTAAGTTTTAGACAGTTTTGGGGAGAAAAATGTCAGAATATCAACAAATCAAAACCGAAGTGGATGCGGATGGCATCTTTGTGCTGACCTTAAACCGTCCGAAAGTGATGAACGCTTTTACCGGACGAATGATGTATGAGATTATCGACGCCTTTGATGCCGCCGATGCCGACGACAAGGTTCGTGCGATTATTATCACGGGCGAGGGCGAGCGTGCCTTTTGTGCCGGTGCCGATTTGTCGGAAGGCGATAAAACGTTCGATTATGCCGAGCGCGAAGATGCTGGCGAAAAGAAAACAGTGGTTGGCGCGGACGGCGCCATTGATTGGTCGAGCGAAGATATTCGCGATAGCGGCGGTCGCGTTACCTTGCGCATTTTCGAGAGCATTAAGCCTGTCATTGGCGCCATCAACGGCGCGGCTGTGGGTATTGGCGCGACGATGCAATTGCCGATGGATATTCGAATTGCCTCCGATAATGCGCGTTTTGGATTTGTGTTTGCGCGTCGCGGCATTGTGCCAGAGGCCTGCTCGAGCTGGTTTTTGCCGCGCCTTGTCGGCATCTCGAAAGCCCTGCAATGGTGCTATTCGGGCGAAGTGTTTAATGCCCAAGAAGCCCTCGATGGCGGTCTGGTGAGCGAGATTGTGCCACAGGCAGATTTGCTGGCCCGAGCCAAAGAAATTGCTTTGCAAATGACCCAGATGAGCTCGCCTGTTTCGGTAGCCATGACGCGCCAAATGCTGTGGCGCATGATGGGCGCGGACCATCCTATGGAAGCGCATAAAGTAGACAGCAAGGCCGTGTTTGGCAGGGGCCGTCAGTCGGATGCGAAAGAAGGTGTCGTTTCCTTCTTGGAAAAACGCCCGCCCGAATTTGCTAATAAGCCGAGCCGCGATATGCCGGATTTCTACCCTTGGTGGGATGAAAAGAAATACAGCTAAATACGTAAGCCAATCGGTTTGCTTAGGAAGTCAGCTCGTCCTCACGGCGCATAATTTGCCACACTGGCGTTAGCGCAATGAGGGCGAGTATCAGCACCATCATCAGGAAAGCAGAGATGAAAGTGGCCGCTAATGGCCCAATAATCTCGGTCATGATACCGGTGAGCGTGGCCCCTACGGGCGCCGAACCCATGAAGCCGAGGCTGTAAAAAGCCAATACGCGACCGCGGGCCTCGGCCGGGGCTTCAATTTGAACAATCGTGCGCGCCATGGTCATATTCACCCCTGCCGCAATGCCCCAAATGGCGGCAATCGCACATAGAGACGCAAAGTCGGGTGCCAAGGGCACGCCCATTAAAGCGAAACAGCCAATGATAAGCGCGCCCGTCATGGCGCGGCCGCGGCGCTCGACCGGGCGGCGCATCATCATTAAAAGGGTGGAGAAAATAGTACCGCCCCAGAAGCAGAAATTCAGAATAGAAATCTCCAGCTGACCGCCGCCAAAAATTTGGGTGACGATGAGCGGCAAAGTAACCATGAAGATGCCAATGAAGAAAATGCCCGTTCCGATGGAGGAAATAATCACCGGACGCATGATGGGCGAGTTCCAAACGATTGTGAAACCGGCACGCCAGCTTTGGTCGTTTACCTCTCCCTCAGCCAACTCAGGCTGTTTCATAGGCGGGAAGTTGGGCAGCATAAGCGTGAACCCAAAGCCGACCAGCAGCGCCATGGCCTGCAAGGCTAGCAAAGCCCATGGGCCCGCAAAGGCCGAGGCCGTGCCAGCCAAAACATAGCCCAAAAGCTGGGCGCCAAATTGGGCGATGAGCGCCATCATGACGGCGCCTTGAATATGGGTGTCCGTGACCCGCGATAAAAGCGCGTCGCGTGTTGGCACCATGAAGGCAAAAGTGACGCTCATCATCATTGCGAAAAGCAAGATGTGCCAATATTCCAAAAGCTGCATATAGGTAATCCACCCCAAGGCAATTGGGGGGATGGCAGCCAGTAAATTGACCCAAATGAGAATGGTTCGGGAATCGTTTTTATCGGCGATGCTGCCCGCATAAAGCATTAAAAAAACCTGCGGCAAGGCCAGCGCCACTTGTGCCGCCGCCAATTGAGCGGCCGTGCCCCCCAGGGTGACAATAACCAAAGTTGGCACCATGACGAATTGCAGCCCATGCGAGGTAAACCATGTGGCGATGCCGCCAAGATAGGCAAACATCGGATTGACGCCCCAACGTGGCGTTAAAATTTCACTCTCTTGGGTCATGCTAGCTCCATCGCCACGGACGATTTAAATCAAAGATGATTTGTGGCGTAACACAAAATAGGCGGTGGAACCAAAGGATAATCGATTGACGGGTGTCTATGCAGGGTCTTTCACGCGCGTTTGGTTGGTGCGGGCGCGCGCAACATTTGGCCAGAAGGTTTTGGCAAAAGCGTTTACCGCTTTCTTCATTTTTTGCGTTGGCACATAAAGCTCGGATCGGCCAATGCGCTGATTGGGTTCGATGTAGCCAAGCTCTTCAAAGCGCTGCAAAGAAGCGCGCACCGTGCCATAGGCGCGACCGGTAATCTCAACGATATTCTTGGTCACTGTCGCGCGGCCTTCCGCCTCATTGGTGAGGATGACGAAGAGCATAATCCAGTCTTCATGATGCGGTGTTTGCGTGTCGAAAATATGGTTCCCAAAACGATAGCTGAGCAAAAGAGTGTTGATGAAGTCTTGTGCATCATTTTCAAGACCAAGGATGGGTTTGGTGATTTGATTGGGGAGGGTAAAAATTTCTTTTTCCGCAGCCTTTGCAGATAATTTATGGTTCTGACGTCTAGCCATTATTAATCCTTTTATTTTTATTTTTATGAATTCTTACTCTAGAGGTTCGGTTAAAAGCTTCAAGTTAAGTTTTTTCTTTTCAATGAATAACCTGAGGGTTTCAAGTGAAGGGTCTGGGCACGTGTGTTTTTGTTTTTCTTAAGCCTGTGTTTTCGCGTTATTATTCGGCAGTCATGCTCGGGGGCTGGCGATTGTTCATACTGTAAAAAAAAGAGGTTCTTATGCCCGCTCGTCGAAGAATAATTGGTAAACCAGATCTTGTTGCAGAACAGCTATCGACCTCGCTCGAAGCGATACAGCGAGAGGCGCAATTTAGCTTAATCGTTTCTTATGTTCGTGCCGCCAATAATATTTTGCCGGAATATCTTTTGGGCCCCAGTCGAGGGAGTCAGCATTTATCGCAGGCCAGACATGTTGTTTATTACCTTTCTCACGTGGGGTTTGGCATGAGCTATACCCATATTGGCCAAATGATCACGCGGGACCGCACCAGCGTGGCGCATGGGGTGACACGGCTAGAGGATGGCCGCGACGCGCCCGAACTGGACCGGGCGATGCATTTTGCAGAACTGGCTTTGGCGGAGCTATTTGCCACCAGTTGGAAGGCATCCAATGACTCCGGCGAGTGAGCGGGTGTTTCGCCAGCACGCCAAGAAACTGACGACCCCAAAAGCCTATCTCAAAGGCCTGGGCCAAGACAGTTTCGGTTTGTTTCGCCAAGGCCAAAAATCGACGAGGCCGCAAGCCACCATCGAGGCTACTTACGTTTTGGCTTGGCACAAAGCGGATCTTTTGCAAGAGCTCCATTTGCAAGAAGATGATTGTTTTGAAATATCGCCGCAAGGCCTTGCTCATTTACGCCGTTTTCAGGCAGGGGGCTTGTTTATTGCGCAACACAAAGGGCTGAGCAAAGCGGGGCCCGAAGCTCCAGCGAAACAGACCCAGACAACCCCTTTGCAATGGTTGCAAGCGCGCCGACAAGACAAACGCTTCGGGCTTCAAGATATAGAGTTTGAGGCGGGGAACCGGCTTGGCCAAGATTATGATTGTGCCGCATACCAACCCCGACAAACGATGGATTGGCTACGCCCTGTTTTTGTCGATGGGACGCCGTCCTCTGGCGAGCCAAATTTTGCTGGGCACCTTTTGGACGCGCGTAAAAGACTGGACGCTGCCTTGGCCTATATCGGCCCCGGCTTATCAGATGTGGCGGTCGCGATTTGTTGTGCTGAAGTTGGTTTGGAAGATTGCGAACGTGGTTTTGCTTTACCCAAACGCTCCGGCAAGCTGATGCTCAAAATGGCCCTCATGCGTTTATCGGTGCATTATGGGCTTCAATCGACTGCCGCCGCTGCCGCATCGTTTCGGATGCGCTGAACCATGGCGTAAAACCCATTGGAGCGTTGTGGGGTAAGGTGTTCGCTGAGGCCAAGCTGGGCAAAAGCGCTTTCGGCGTCAAAGCCGACAATCTCCGCGCGGCTTTTACCGTTATAAAGATCGAGCAAAATAGCTACCAGACCGCGCACGATATGGGCGTCGCTATCGCCACGAAAGTGCAGAGTTTCGCCCTCAACTTGCGTGACGAGCCAAACCTGACTGACACAGCCTGGCACTTTATTGGCTTCATTATGTTCGGCATCGCTCAAGGGGGCCAAGCCACTGCCAAGCTCGATGATGAAGCGATAGCGCTCTTCCCAATCGTCAAATAGGGCGAAATCTTCGAGTAGCGTTTCCAGCGACATGTTCAGCTTCCTTTCGGCGCCAATCCAATGGGGCGCGATTATCGCAAAATTAAGCCGAGCTATAAGGGAAAGCAAGTGTGTAAAGAAGCCGCGCAATCATGGTAAACAAAGAACATGTTTATGCGTCTTAAATCTGAACTTTATGTGCAAGCGTTGGTGCGCCGCGTTAACGGAGCTTTGGCGGCTGCCTATGTCGCTAAGCGAGGCGACACGGATGCTGGGGTTATTTTTGTGCGCGTTAACCGGTTGGACGGCACGGGGGGCTTATTGTCTTTGTTTACCAATATGGATGGCGAGCGTTTGGCGCGCGTCGTTTTGGAACCAGGGACGGCGGAGCCAGATATAGATGCGCATCTATCGCGCGAATTATCGCGCGACCCAGATATTTGGGTGATAGATATAGAAGATGTTGCAGGGCGGCACTTTTTAGACGAAAAACTAGACGGCAATTGGTCTTGAGGAAGAGGTAAATAGTAATGCAGGAATTTATCAACTTAGTGGGGGATGTTTGGAGTTCGGGCTCTTTTGGGTTGAGTGCTTCAGATCTGCTGACGGCGCTGGCCATCTTTTTAATCTTTGCTGTCTTGCGCGGCCTGTTCACCCGTTTTGTGTTAAACGCGCTGGAGCGTGTGACCAAGCGGACAAAGAACGAAATCGACGACATGTTGCGAGAGGCCATCGAGCGCCCGATCAAATTCTTCTTTCTCATTTTGGGCGTGTTTTTTGCGTTGGAAGCCTTGCCGCTTACGGGACTGCCCGAAGAGCTGGCCGATAAGGTGATGCGCTCGCTCATTGCGGTGGGTATTTTTTGGACTTTTTATGCCGCCATCACGCCTGCCCATGTGGCATTGAAACAAATCGGAGACCTTCTGTCGCCCGAGATTATCGGCTGGCTGATGACGCTGGTGCGGTGGGGCATAGGCCTGACGGGCGGGGCGACGGTGCTGCAAATCTGGGGTATTCAAATTGGCCCTATCGTGGCGGGTTTTGGATTATTTGGCGTGGCGGTGGCTTTGGGCGCGCAGGACTTGTTCAAGAATTTACTTGGTGGCGTGTCTATTTTGGTGGAGCGACGGTTTCAAATCGGCGATCGCATTGAGGTGACGGGCGTTGTCGAGGGCGTGATTGAGCAAATCGGCTTTCGTTCCACTCGCGTGCGCCGTTTCGATCGAGTGCCTGTTATCGTGCCCAATAATACCTTCTCCGATCACGCGTTGATTAATTACTCGAATATGACCCAACGGCGAGTGAAATGGACTATCGGCCTAGAGTATAGCAGCACAGCGGAACAGCTAGAAAAAGTGCGCGCAGGTATTGAGCAATGGCTGATTGAGGATCCGCGCTTTGTGACGGGCGATGAAAATGTCTCTTGCGTGGTGCGGGTGGAAAGCTTTAACGCCAGCTCCATAGACCTGATGGTCTATTGCTTTACCGCTTCTACCGATTGGCTAGACTGGCTGGATGCCAAACAAGGCTTATTGTTCGCGATTAAAAAATTGGTCGAAGAGGCGGGCACAGGTTTTGCTTTCCCCAGTCGCTCTATTTATATCGAAACGCCGAGTGCGGATACCACCAGCCTGTAAGACTTGCTAGTTTTATGGCGCTATTTATGACGCTATTTATGACGCTACTTATGGCGCTACTTATGGCGCTATTTATGACGCTGCCAAAGCGCGCCGCGTTGGTCGTCAGCTGCGGGTTGATAGGCGTTCGATAGCTCGCCCATCGCCGCCGTAAACGTCTCTAGGCTGACACTCGGCGCCAGCTCAAAAGCGGTGATGCCGCAGCGCCGCATCATGGCCCATTGGTCATGCAACACTTCGCCAGAGGCGCGCAGCTCCCCTTCAAAGTTAAACTGCTCTCGCAAGACCCGCGCCGCCGAAAAGCCACGCCCATTGCGGTAAGTTGGAAAGGCAATGGAGACCAGCGACAGCATGTCGAGATAAGGCTCCAGCTCGGCTACGTCTTCGCCTAATTTGGTTTTGCCATTGCCATCTGCCAATAACTGCACGCCCAATTTAGCATTACGGGCGCGCAAACTTTCGGCCTCAGCCTTCAGGCGCGTCAGCGAGATAATTGTGGGGGCATCGGGTAGCGCCGTTTCATCATCGCTATAGGTCCACTCGTCTTGGCACAGCGCGCCATCTTTCATCAGCTGATACTCATTCGGCATAGAGGCGCTCCTTAAATGGGTCTAGCCCGACGCGGCGAAAGGTGTCGATAAAGCGTTCATCGGTTTGGCGCATGTCCGTATAGGTCGTGACCACGGTTTCAATCGCATCGACGATGGTCTCTTCGGTAAAGGCGCGGCCGGTGATGGTGCCAATGCTGGCGTTTTCATCGGCGGACCCCCCGAGCGAGATTTGATAAAATTCCGTGCCTTTTTTATCGACGCCCAAAATGCCGATATGACCGACATGATGGTGACCGCAAGCATTGATGCAGCCGGAGATTTTAATTTTCAGCTCGCCGATATCATATTGGCGATCGAGATCGGCAAAGCGTTCGGAGATTTCTTGCGCCAGCGGGATAGACCGCGCGTTGGCAAGGTTGCAATAATCAAGTCCCGGGCAGGCAATCGTATCGGAAATAAGGCCTAGATTGGCGGTGGCTAGTTCATGGGCATTGAGCGCGTCATAGACGGTTTTTAAATCATCCAAACGAATATGTGGCAGCACGAGGTTTTGCTCATGGGTAACGCGTATCTCGTCAAAACTATAGCGCTCGGCCAAATCTGCCACCGCTTCCATTTGCACGTCGGTCGCATCGCCTGGTACGCCGCCGATGGGCTTGAGCGAAATATTGACGATGGCATAGCCATCTTGTTTATGGGCCACAACATTGGCACGCACCCAACGCGCGAAATCGGCGTCTTGGGTTTTTGCCGCATCCAGCGCGGGGCTGGTGGCAGGCAGGGTTTCGAACTCTGGACTGGCGAAATAAGCACTAATGCGGTCGATCTCGGCTTGCGGTACGGCCAGCATTTGCGAGGCATCAATCTTGGCAAATTCGGCTTCGATGAGGCGGCGCATCTCCACTTCACCAGTCTCGTGAACCATAATTTTAATCCGCGCTTTATAACTATTGTCGCGCCGACCTAGCATATTATAGACCCGCATCACGGCTTCTAAATAAGCCAGCAATTGGGCTTTTGGTACGAAGTCGGCCATTTTTTTGGCGATGAACGGCGTGCGACCTTGGCCGCCGCCGACATGAATTTCATAGCCAACATCGCCCAGCTCATTTTGTTTAATCACAATGCCAATGTCGTGCAGCTTAATGGCCGCGCGGTCGTTATCATGTCCGGTCACGGCGATTTTAAATTTGCGCGGCAGATAGGTGAACTCGGGATGGAAGGTCGACCATTGACGAATAATCTCGGAAATAATCCGTGGGTCCTCTACTTCGCCATCAATGGCCGCCGCATATTGATCGGACGTTACATTGCGAATGCAATTGCCTGAGGTTTGAATGGCATGCATCTCGACGGTCGCGAGTTCTTCCAATAGGTCTGGAATTTTATCGAGCGCTGGCCAATTAAACTGGATGTTCTGGCGAGTGGTGAAATGGCCGTAGCCACGGTCGTATTTGCGCGCAATATGGGCCTGCATCCGCAATTGCTTCGACGACAAAGTGCCATAGGGAATGGCCACACGAAGCATATAGGCGTGCAGTTGCAAATAGACGCCGTTCATCAAGCGCAAAGGCTTAAAAGCGTCTTCGGTCAGCTCGCCAGAGACACGCCGCTCCACTTGGCCGCGAAACTGCTTTACGCGGTCGCCAACCAATTGATGATCAAATTCGTCATAACGATACATGGTCTAGCTCTCCCGTTTCGCGTCGGCTTGTTTGCCCAAATCTAGGCGCACTGTGGGGCCGGCCGCGCGAATGATTTCGCGCACGCTGGCGGGCTTATAGTCAGTGCCGTCTTGCAGCACTTCAAACAAATAGGGCTCTAGGACATGCAGCTCAAAGTCAGCCGGCAGGGCACGCGCCATCAGCGCGTCGCCAGCTTCTGGCCCATCGGCAATATCAGCGGCGGGGAATGTCTCGGCCCATTGATTGTCTGCGGTCAAATAAACCACCTCGCCATCGCTGAGGCGATTGGCGGTGACGGCCTGAAAACGGGCGCCCTTGGAGCTGTGTTGTGCCATGAAAGAATCCTCTAAAACTCAGCCGGATAATGCATATTTTCCTATTATCCGTCAACTTGATGTAGTTAGATTTAATCTACAAGATATAACTGTATTAATAGCTGGCTACTTGGTATTCGCAAAGCTGTCGTGCCAGCGCCGCAAGACCAACCATTCTAATAAAGTGAGTGCGTAAAACAGCGCGATGCCGAGCGCTGATAAAAGCGCCAAAGCGGCAAATAAAGTAGCTATTTCTAAGCGATTGCCCGCCTCGATAATACGCCAGGCCAGCCCGGTGCTGGCGCCGGAGCCAGCCACAAACTCTGCCACCACAGCGCCGATGAGCGCCAGACCGCCCGATATTTTGGCGCCGGTCAGCATGGCGGGCAGGGCGGCAGGCAGCTCGAGATAATACAATCGCTGCCACCAGCTCGCGCCAGCCAGCGTCATGACATCGTGCAATTGCGGCTCGGTGCTTCTTAGGCCCTGCACGGCATTGGTTAGCATGGGGAAAAAAGCAACAATCCAAGCGATGATGACTAGCGCGCGATCGACATGGTCAAAGCCCACCCAGATAAGAATGAGGGGCGCGATGGCAACCACGGGCGTGACTTGCAAGGTGACGACATAAGGGTAAAGCGCCATTTCAATCAGCCGTGCGCGGGTGAAGATAATCGCCAAAGTTAGACCGCTGACCAGCGCCCAGAAAAAAGCCAAAGCGGTAATCCGCAAAGTCACCCAAAGCGAGCCCATGAGCGTGGCGAAATTATCAACCAGCGCGTCGCCGATAGCCGAGGGGGGCGGCAGCACGAAAATTGGCACTTGGGTGAGGTGGACACTCAGCTCCCAAATGCCAAGCATGGCGATACCAACGCCGAACGGAATGAGGCGGAGCAAACTTGCATGCATCAAGAAGCCCTCCCACTGGGTTCTGCTAGGGCTTCGCTAATGGCTGCACAGGCCGCATGGAAATTTGGCGCGGCGCGGAAATTATCTGCGTCGTTTTCGGGACGCTCCTCTTTGGGGCGCTCAATTTTAATCTCAGCGTGAAGGGTTCCCGCGCGCATCACCAAGGCGCGTTCGGCCAGATAGGCGGCTTCGGTAACACTATGGGTCACGAAAATAATCGTTGGCTTTTGCTGCTGCCAGATGGCGCGCAAATCATCGTCGAGGCGAAACCGCGTCAGCTCATCTAGGGCGGCGAAGGGCTCGTCCATCAGCAATATGGGAGGGCGTTTGGCCAAGGCGCGAGCTAGCGACACGCGCATTTTCATACCCCCTGATAATTCTCGCGGCAGGGCTTTGGCACGCGCATCGAGGCCCACCAAAGCAAGGGCTTCGCTGACCCGCGTGTCGATTTCTTGCGCACTCAGACCCAATTTTCGATTGGCTATTTTCAACGGCAGGGCGACATTTTCATAGACGCTGCGCCACGCCAGTAAAGTTGGTTCTTGAAACACAAAGCCAATATCGCTTTGCGTCACGGCCGACATTTCGCCGTCGGTTGGGCTTAGCAAGCCTGCCAATAATCGCAGCAAGCTCGATTTGCCACAGCCTGAAGGCCCCACCAAAGCGGTGAAACTGCCCGCAGGAAAAGACGCCGTGATATCGCGCAAGGCCACAACCTCCGCCTCGCTTCCTCTTTGCGGATAGCGCAGGCCAAGCCGGCTTAAGGCCAGCTCGGGGCCATGTGGCACTAAGTGTGGCACTGAGTGTGGCCTTATGCGTGTCATTGTGATGTGCCTTGCTGGACGAAGCGCGTGGTGAACGCGTCGCGCCAGTTCAAGCTTTTTGGATAAACGCCGTTTTCCGCCATCGTGGTGAAGAAAGATTGCCAGCGTGCCTCGCTCATCGTGCCCATACCGGCCGTGCCTTGACTGGCTTTTGTGGCCTGGGGGAGCAACATGCCGCGCTCGCGTATTTGCTCAATCGCTTGGTCGATGATGTCTTGGGTCATGTCCGGATTGGCTTGCAGGATGAGCTGATTGCCTGGCGTTGGATCGCCATAAATATAGCTGCGCCAGCCCTCTATCGAGGCATTAACGAAGGCCTGCACAATCTCTGGCTGTTCGATAATCATCCGGTTTTGCGCCAAAACCATAGCGGCATAACTCGGGTAGCCATAGTCGGACAGTAAAAATACCTGCGGGCTTACTCCGCCCCGAGTTTCAATCGTATAGGGCTCCGATGTCACATAGCCTTGCTGAATGGCTGATTTATCGACCAGAAAAGGTGCCAGATTAAATGTGTATTTTCGGATTTGACGATCGGAGAAATCATATTTGGCTTTCAACCAAACCCAAAATGCATTGGCGGACGCATCGGCAATCATCACCGGCTTGCCTTTGATGTCGGCGAGGTTTTGAACATCGGTGCGCGGATGGGTGATAAGAACTTGCGGGTCTTTTTGAAAAGCGGCCATGACGGCTTTGGCGGGCACACCAGCGCGCACCATATTGAGCGGAATAAAGCTATTCGACCCCATGCCGAAATCAATGGCGCCAGCGCCCAATAATTGCGGAATATTAACGCCTGGCCCACCACCGCGTAGGGTAACGTCTAGGCCGGCTTGTTTATAAAGCCCCAGCGCTTTGGCTTGGTAAAAGCCGCCCTGCTCGGCTTGGGCCTTCCAATCGGTGGCAAAGGTAACGGATTCGAGCGCGCGCGCGGGTGCCAAACTCAGCAGCATGAATAGAGCGCAAGCGCTAATAAAAGGCGTCTTCAAAAGGGTCGTGAGGTGCAACATATTAAGCTTTCTCGACTTGCCGTTTTAATGCTTTAAATGGGCGAGCTATGGCCTCAAACTGCCAGACCCATGCGGGGGCGTCAATTAGGGAAAAGGACAGCGGATGAAAAACCAAGCGCCATTTTGGCAAACCACATCTTTGGCAGATATGGATGACGCGCAATGGGAGGCCGTATGCGACGGCTGCGCCAAATGCTGTTTGGTGAAATTGCAAGACGAAGACACGGGCGAGCTGGCTTTTACCAATCTGGCATGTCGTCAATTGGACTTGGGCACTTGCCGCTGTAAAACCTATGACCAACGCACAGAAATCGTTTCCGATTGCGTGAAGCTGACCAAAGATAATCTTGCGCAAATTGATTTCATGCCGCCAAGCTGTGCCTACCGATTGCTAAATGAGGGCCAGCCTTTGCCTGATTGGCATCCGCTCCTCAGTGGGAGGCCGGATAGTGTGGTGGCCGCGGGCATGTCGGTTCATGGCCGCGTGATTCCGGAGGGCGATGGCGATGAAGACGTCGAAAATCACGTTGTGGTGTGGCCGTTAGACGAAAAAAATTAGATTTCGCGCGTTTTCCAAGTCCTTGTTTTTTGAGTATTTTTTTCAAAATACCCGCACGATATACACGTAGTAGGCAAGTAAGCCATTGAAAAACAATAAAAAATTAGATATTTCGTTTGACAGCGCCCCGGCTGGCGACTTTGGGACGAAGAGAGCCAAGATTTTCTAATTTTTAATGGCGCAGACTGGCACTCGGTTTTGCCTCAAGACAGCGCTGCCTCCAGTCTTATTACCACGTTGGAGGCGGTGGTGGATATCACCGATCCGAAGCTGATTAGCCTTCCCTCGCACACAATATTTTTTGGCGCTGCGGTAAAAGTGCTGGAGGCTATTGAGGGCGCCCAGAGCTGGAGCTTGGGGGTAGCTGAGGGCACCAATCGGTTTGGCAATTGGCTATCGCTGAGTGCTGGCAGTGAGATACGGGGCCCTGCGGATCCATCGGTGGTTTACTGGAACAACACGCCGATTTTGGCAACGCCGATTAATGGCAAGTTTACCAAGGGGCGCATCGCTATTGCGATTTATTATTTGCGCCTGCCGATACCAGACGCGACATAACGCCCGCGCAAGCGACATAAAGCCCGCGCACGCGACATAACGCCCGCGCACGCGACATAAAGCCCACGCTCTTTCCGGTGTCTTTCAACTAGCCATGCTCAAGGTCTGTGATATGTTGAGGCATATTCTGGAGGAAGTTATGTCACGATTGACCACAAAAGCCCCGAGCGTTAGCGAAGCCATTCAAAGCCGTTTTTCTTGCCGCGCTTTTCTCGATAAACCCGTTGCCCAAGATGATGTGAAATACATTGTCGACACAGCGATGCGCGCGCCGTCAGGGGGCAATTTGCAGCCGTGGCATGTGTATGTTTTGCAAGGCGAGCCGCGCGATCAATTGGTGCAAACCATTGCTGAAAAGGGCTTGCAAAACCCGGCTGGCGAGGGTTCGGAATATAATATTTACCCGCCGAAGCTTAAATCTCCCTACACCAATCGCCGGTTTGAACTTGGCGAAAAAATGTATGAATCGATGGGCGTGGCGCGCGACGATAAAGCCGCTCGCTTTGCTTGGCTGGCTAGCAATTTCACGTTTTTCAACGCCCCTGTCGGCATGTTTTTCGCGCTCGATAAAACCATGCAAGAAGGCCAATGGTCGGACATGGGCATGCTCATTCAAACCATGATGCTGCTAGCGCGCGAGCGTGGGCTGCACACTTGCCCGCAAGAAGCTTGGGCCATTTGGGCGCCAACGGTGAAGGCGCATCTCGATATTTCAGATGACATGACGCTATTTTGTGGTCTCGCGCTTGGCTATGCCGACCCTGATGCCCCCGTGAATACGCTAGAAAGCCCGCGCGCACCGACGGACGAGATGGTCCAATATCTGGGCTTTTAAGTGGGCGAGCTATCCGAGATAGCCCTCTGGGCGGGCAGTGCGCTTGTCGCTTTTGGCGTGGCTTATGCGCTGGCCGTTCCGTTTCGGGACGGGCAGAAAACCGCCTTCTTACTTGGGGTTCTTTTTGTGGTGCCCAGTTTGGCGCTCGCGCTTTACCTTTATTTGGGCAACCCACAAACCCCCGACCAACCTCTCTCGCCACGCCTTGATGGGGCCTTGGCAGATTTGCCACCTGCGGCGATTATGGCGCGATTGGAAAATGAAATTCGGGTGCGGCCGCAAGATGTCGAAGGCTGGCGTTTGTTGGCGCGTTTGCGCACCACAGTGGGCCAGCACGCGAAAGCCGGCGATGCTTGGCAGCGCGTGATGGAGCTAACGGCGGCCATAAAACCCATTGATACGGAAGCGCAAGTAGGGTTGGCGCAATCGCTGATTGAACAAGATGGCGGCGTGATAAATGAAGTTGCCGTCGCGCTTTTAGATGGCGTGTTAAAAGAAGATGCCAATCATGTACTGGCGCAATTTTGGCGCGCGCAAGCTTACGTGCAACAAGGCGAGGGTGAAAAAGCTCGCGTGATTTGGCAAAATCTTCGCGCCAATTTGCCTGACGAAGCGCCACTGGCCAAAATGCTAGATAAGCAAGTTTCCCAACCAAATTAGTCACCATAAACTTGCGGCCCTAAACCTGCGGCCCCAAACCTGCGGCAACGAGCCACCCTTCGGCAGCCTGCATGGCCATAGCCAAGCGTGACTGCAAAAGCGTATACTGTGGTCATGATGGCAAAATTATCTCCCAAACAAACTCGACTGGCGGCGATTGTCGGCGGCTTTGCTTTCCTGGCTGTGGCGGCAGGACTAGCGCTCACAGCGCTGGAAGATAACATCGTGTTCTTCCGCTCGCCCAGCGAATTAGCCGCCAATCCTGCTACCCCGGGAGAGGCGATGCGCGTGGGCGGTTTGGTGCGCGAAGGCAGCGTGGCTCGAGATGGCTTGCGCGCAAAATTTGAAGTCACTGATTTGGCCCATAATATAAGTGTTTCTTATGAGGGCATGCTGCCAGACTTGTTCCGCGAGGGCCAAGGGGTTGTCGCCGAAGGTCGGTTTAATGGCCAAGGCCTGTTTGTGGCCGATACGGTTTTAGCCAAACATGATGAAACCTACATGCCGCCAGAGGTTGCCGAGGCGCTCGAGAAATCTGGAAAATATAATCAACCCCATCCGGGCAATGCCGCAGGCGCATCGAAATGATTGCTGAGCTTGGTCATTTTGTTTTGGTCTTGGCGCTCGTCGTCGCCTTCGTACAAGCGCTGGTGCCGCTGGCTTTTTTACGCCACGAGACTGGCAGCGACCTCGCTTTTCGGTTTGCGGCCCGGGCTTCTTATCTGCAAGTGCTCCTAATCGGCGCTTCTTTCGCCGCCCTAACATACGCTTTCGTGCGCTCCGACTTTTCCCTGATGGTGGTTTTCGCCAATAGCCATGCCGCCAAGCCGATGATTTATAAAATCGCTGGTGTTTGGGGCAACCATGAGGGCTCGATGCTTTTATGGACGCTAATATTAGCCGCATATGGCGCCGCTTTCGCCCTGACGGCCAAAAACCTGCCCGCGCGGTTTTCTTCATTTGTCATGGTGACCCAAGGCCTCTTGGGCTCGGCGTTTCTCTCTTTCCTTTTATTTACCTCCAATCCATTTGCCCGTCTTTTGCCCGCGCCATTTGCCGGCCAAGGCCTGACGCCGATTTTGCAGGACCCGGCTTTGGCGGCGCATCCGCCGTTGCTTTATGCGGGCTATGTTGGCTTTTCCATGAGCTTTGCTTTTGCCATTGCCGCTTTAGCCACTGCCGGCGAGCCTCAAAATGGGCGCGATAATAATTGGGCGCGCTGGATGCGGCCATGGATTTTAACCGCCTGGATTTTCCTAACCTTGGGCATCGCACTTGGCTCTTATTGGGCTTATTACGAATTAGGCTGGGGCGGGTTTTGGTTTTGGGATCCGGTGGAAAACGCCTCGCTGATGCCGTGGCTGGCGGGCACGGCTTTGCTGCATTCGGCGCTGGTCGCTGAAACCCGCGACACGCTAAAACGCTGGACGCTATTGCTGGCCATCGTCACTTTTGCTTTGTCTTTGTCCGGCACATTTTTGGTTCGCTCTGGCGTCTTAACCTCGGTGCATGCTTTCGCCAATGACCCCGAGCGCGGCATTTATATTCTCGCCATATTGGTTGGCTTCACCGCAGGCGCCTTGGCACTTTACGCCTATCGACTGCCCAAATTGGCGCCCGATGGCGCGTTTCAGCCGATAAGCCGCGAGGGGCTTTTGTTGGCCAATAATATTTTCCTCGCCACGGCCACGGTCACGGTTTTTGTTGGCACTATTTACCCGCTGGTTTTGGATGGTCTGGGCATGGGTAAAATTTCGGTCGGCGCGCCGTATTTCAATGCCGTATTCGCGCCTCTTGCCGTGCCATTTGCTATTCTCTTGCCGCTGGGGCCCTTGCTGACGTGGCGCCAAGGCCAATTGGCACCTTTGCGGGGTTACTTGGTCATGGGCGCGGCGGCGGCTTTATTGCTTACTTTTATCCTTGTGCTGCTGCGCGGGCCTCACTCGATTATGGTGTTGGCTTTATTCGCGGCGTCTTTTTGGTTGGTGCTGGGCGCAAGTCTCGATTTATATCGTAAACTTCGCCCGCACCGGGCCAAGCTTTGGCGTTTCTGGACACTGCCGTCCACCGCGTTTTCCGCCCCTCTGGCGCATGGCGGCTTGGGCGTTTTAATGTTGGGCATTCTAGCCGCGACGCAATGGCGCGAAGAAATTGTGGTGGCGGCCAGCCCGGGGCAAGAAATAGACATCGCCTCCATTACTTTGCGCTATGACGGTTTGCGCGAAATAGATGGGCCCAATTATCGCGCCGAGCAAGCGCGCTTGAGCTATCTCACCGGCCCTCATGCGGGCAGCTATTTATTTCCCGAACGTCGCTTCTATGAAGCCGAACGCTCGCAAACCACCGAGGCCGCCATCACCACAGATTTGACGGGTCATCTTTATGCGGTGGTCGGCGAAACAGCCAATGACAAGCGCGTTTTGCGGATTTGGTATCACCCTTACGTGGCTTTCATTTGGCTGGGCTCTTTATTTATGGCAGCGGGCGGCTGCTTTGGCTTGCGCACCAGATTAAGGCGCGGCGCATGATCGCTCGGCTGCTTCTGCTGGTTTGTCTCTGGGCGACACCAAGCCTGGCGCTGGACCCCGGCGAAGCGCTATCTAACCATGAATTAGAAACCCGCGCGCGCGCCCTCAGCCAAGAGCTGCGCTGTCTGGTCTGCCAAAATCAATCGATCGATGATAGCGATGCGCCTTTGGCGCGTGATTTACGCCAAATGGTGCGGACACGCCTTTTGGCTGGCGATAGCGACGAGCAAATCCGTTCGGCCGTGGTGGAACGCTACGGCGAGTTCGCTTTATTCCGTCCACGCCTTGCCAGCCATACGGTACCGCTCTGGGCGATGCCGATTGTTATTTTGCTGCTCGGCGGATTTTTCGGTTTTCGTCTGATGCGTCAAAAGACTTCAACCCCGCCGCAATAAAAGCTAGTCTCGCAAGATGGACGCACCCTTAAGCCTTTTGCTGGTCGAAGACGACCTTAAAGCTGCCAAATTATTGGTTGAGCGATTTCGCGCGGAAGGGTTAGAGGTCACCCATGCGGCCAATGGCGAATTGGGTTTGGCGGCGGCACAAGACACGAGTTTTGATGTGATGGTGGTAGACCGCATGATGCCGAAATTAAACGGCGTCGAGATGGTTCGCCAATTGCGCGCACAAGGCCAACAGACGCCGGTATTATTTCTCTCCGGTCTTGGCGATGTCGAAGATAGGGTCGATGGATTTGCTGCTGGTGGCGACGATTATTTGGTCAAGCCTTATGCTTTTGCCGAGCTGCAAGCGCGGGTTCTCGCCCTCACCAAACGCCAAGCCCAAACCCCAGAAACGCTTTTACAACTTGCTGATTTAAGCCTTGATGTTGTGGCGCGTCGGGCGACCCGCGCCGACATAGTGCTGGACTTAAACCCGCGCGAATTTACGCTACTGGAATATTTGCTGCGCCAAAAAAACCAGACCGTCACGCGCACTATGTTGCTGGAGAATGTTTGGAATTACAGTGCGGATATGCAAACCAATGTGGTCGATGTGCATATCTCACGCCTTCGTGCCAAGCTTGATAAAGGCTTTGAAACGCCGCTGCTGCACACGCTGCGCGGGCAGGGGTTTGTGCTGAAAGCGGCCACGTCATGAGCCTTTTTCGCGCCACCTCGTTTCGCGCCGCCATTGCCTATACGGCCGCTTTAACGCTGGCGGTGGCTCTCGTTTTGGGGCTGTTGTACCAGCGCCTCGAGCAGCGCTTATTAGATATGCAAGACGCGGTTCTTTGGCGCGAAGCTGCTAATCTTTCGCGCGTCTATGAACAAGAAGGCACGCAAAGCCTAGCCGCGCTGGTAGCCCTAAAATCAGATTTAAATCAGGGTTTTGTGCTGCGTCTCTCGAACGCGCTGGGGGTGTATTTAGCTGGTAATCTGGCGGCGTTTCCGTCGCCTGAAAATACCCAAGTCGCGCAAGATGGCTGGTTTTATGTCACCACATCAGAAACGCAAATTCGCGCGCGCGTTCTCCGCCTCGATAGCGATTTAGTGGTTCTGCTCGGCCAAGATATGCGCGATACGCAAAACCTGCTGGCCACGATGGTTCGTCTTTTCGCTCTCGCGCTTTTGGGGTTAATGGTTTTCGGACTGGCAGGGGGCACCTTTTTGGCACGGCGAAATTTGGCGCGCGTCGCCAAACTAAACCAAGAATTACAACCCGTCTTGCAAGGGCAATTTTCCAGTCGTGTGTCTATCGATGCGAGCGGCGATGAATGGGCGCTGATGGCGAGCCATATCAACACCATGTTGGCGCGCATCGAAAGCCTGATGGCGGACACCAAACAAGTCAGCGATAATTTGGCGCATGATTTACGCAAGCCCCTGACGCGGCTGAAAGCGCGCCTCGAAGCCTTGCTAGAGCAAAGCGACGCGCGCGCGCGCGATCAACTAGCCGATGCTTTGGAAGATGTTGATGGGCTGCTGCATAGTTTTACCGCTCTCCTGGCGCTATCGCGTCTGGAAAGCGGTGCCGCCAAACTCACCCTTCAGCCGCTCGATGGCCTAGAATTAGTAACCAATTTGCATGATTTATTCGAAGCGGTGTTTGCCGATAAACAAATGCATTTGGCTTTGGATGCCGTCGCGGTGAATGATTTTGAAGGCGATGAGCCCTTGCTGGTTCAGGCCTTGGCCAATCTTTTGGAAAACGCACTCACCCACGCTAGCGTGGCGGGTAGCCAAGTCGTCTTAGCCCTGCAGGAAAACGATACCGATATTCTGCTCTCGCTTACCGATGGCGGCACGGGCATTCCAGCCGATAAATACACTGACGTGCAAAAGCGCTTTGTGCGGCTAGATGAAAGCCGCTCGGGCGATGGCAATGGTTTGGGGCTGTCGCTGGTGGCCGCGATTTGTCGCCATCACGGCGGCATGCTCGAACTTGACGACGCGGCTCCTGGGCTCAAAGCTGTTTTACGTTTACCGAAGCGAGCGTAACGTGGCAGCCGCGCCTTTCTCTTTATTTGCTAAGCTGCAGGCCATGCCAGAGCGCCGACCGCTGGACGCTGAACATACACACGCATTGTTGGCCGATATTCAAGCCGCCGCCTCGCCAGATGTGCAAAGCCTGTTAGAAACCCATGTTGATTTTTTCCTTTGGGTGGTCGAAGGCAGCGGCTTTCTCACCCGCTTGATGCGGCGCTATCCGGATGTATTGCAAGACCTGAGCCAGCAATCGGTGACCGACTATCATGCAAGCCTGATAACTAAGATGCAGGCCACACTTGCCGATTGTGACGAGCGCGATATCGCCATGGCCGAGATGCGCCATACCCGAAACAAGTCGGCTTTGTCGATTGCGCTTGCCGATTTGGCCAATCATTGGGATGTCGAACAAGTGACCCGGGCACTGAGTGACTTGGCGGATGCGAGTGTTTCGGCGGCGCTCGATTTTCTTTTGCAGGAAGCTGTGCATGCCAAACATTTGGCCAGTTTCTCGCGCGATGGCTTGGTCGTCTTGGCCTTAGGAAAACACGGCGGGCAGGAGTTGAACTATTCGTCGGATATTGATTTCGTCGTCTATTACACGCCCGACGCTTTGCCGCTGGCACCCAATGTCGATATGCGAAAATTCCACATTACTTTGGTGCAAGATTTAACCGCCATGTTGCAAAATGTGACGCAAGACGGCTTTGTTTTTCGTGTCGATTTGCGTCTGCGCCCAGACCCCGGAGCCACCCCGCTCACGGTCTCGGTCTCGGCGGCGCTGGGCTATTATGAATCGATGGGCCAAAATTGGGAGCGTGCGGTTTATATAAAAGCCCGTCCAATGGCCGGAGACTTGGCGGCGGGCCAGCGCTTTATCGATGATTTGCAACCCTATATATGGCGGCGCTATTTTGACTTTGCGGCCATTGAAGATGTCCATTCGATGAAGCGACAAATCCATGCGGTTCGCGGCCATGCCGAAATTGCCGCCATGGGACATAATCTTAAGCTTGGGCGTGGCGGCATTCGCGAGATTGAGTTTTTCGTGCAAACCCAACAGCTCATCGCGGGTGGGCGCGACCCAGATTTGCGGGGCCATCGCACCGTCGACATGCTGGCCATGCTGGCGCGCAAAAATTGGATTTCAGATGAGGCTGCCGCGACCTTGACCGAGTGCTATTATTATTTGCGCCGCCTCGAGCATCGCTTGCAAATGCGCCAAGACGAACAGACCCAGACTTTGCCGAATTCGCCAGAGGGGTTTGCAGGCTTTGCCCGCTTTGCTGGCTTTAAAACAGCGGAAGAATTTGCCACCAATTTCACCGAGCAACTGGCCAAGGTAACCCAAGAATATGCGCTTTTATTCGAGCAATCCGAAAGCCTGTCGGGAGGCGAGGGCAACCTCGTTTTCACCGGCAATGAAGACGACCCGGGCACGTTAGAAACTTTGGCCAATATGGGCTTTGCTCGCGGCAAAGAGATATCGGCTCTGATCCGCGGTTGGCACGCTGGCCGCACGGGCGCGACGCGCAGCCAGCGGGCCCGCGAAATTCTCACCCGTCTGCAACCGATGATATTGCAACGCTTGGCGCTGGGCGGCGATGCCGATGGCGGCTTCATTCGGTTCCATAATTTTCTCGAGAGCTTGCCGTCCGGCGTGCAGGTGTTTTCTCTGTTTCAATCGAACCCGCATGTTTTGCAATTGCTCATCGATATCGTCACGGTAGCGCCGCGCTTGTCGGCTTTTTTAGGAGCTAACTCAGGTCTCCTAGATGTGCTGGTAGAGCCGGTGGAAGCCCAACCCCAAGCTTTGGTTCTAGACATAGATAATTTTGAAACAGCGATGAACCAATTGCGCCGCTATGTGCATGAAGAACAGTTTCGCATCGGCACCCGCGTATTGGCCGACCCGGTCATGGCGGTGCGCTTTGGCGAGGCCTATAGCCAGCTGGCGCAAACCTCTATTGAGGCTATGCTGACCGCAGCCAAAGCCGACATAGAGCGCCAATACGGCAAGCTAGCGAGCGGCGAAATGCTTGTGTTAGGGCTGGGCAAATTAGGCAGCCAAGAGATGACCTTGCAATCGGATTTAGACATTATTCTGATTTGTGATGCGCCAGATTTTTCAGCCCTTTCCGACGGCCCGAAGCCGATTTCTGCCGAGACTTGGTTTGCCAGATTGGCGCGTCGTTTTTCTAGCGGGCTTAGCGCGCCCACGGCGGAAGGGGGGCTATATGAGGTGGACACACGCTTGCGCCCATCGGGCAATGCGGGGCCATTGGTCACTAAATTATCGTCTTTCGTTGAGTATCAAGCCAAGCAGGCTTGGACTTGGGAGCATATGGCGCTTACGCGCGCGCGGGTGATGGCGGGCGATGCCGGGCTGGCTGAAAAAGTAACGCGCGCGGTCGAAGGGTTTATTCGGGCCCCGCGCGAGCCACAAAAATTGATACAAGATGTTGTCGAAATGCGTGCCCGTTTGCGCGAACATCAACCCCAAGCTGGGCCATTTGATATTCGCCGCGGCGATGGCGGCTTGGTAGATATTGAATTTATCGCGCAGGCGCTTCAATTGCGCCACGCCCACGCCCATGATGCACTTGTTGGCCCGCGTGAGTTGACCCGCCTTTTGAGCGATTTGGCCGAGCTGGGTATATTGAGCGCCTCTGCCTATGAGGGGCTAAATGCGGCGGCTCAAAGCTTTTTGGCTTTGCGACAAATTGGCAGCCTGTGCCTTGAAGATAATGAGGCAACGCCCGTTCTGGCCACGGCTGGGGTTTTGTTGGAGGCGTTAAATGAGCCGGATATGAGCCGTTTAATCGATAGGTTGAACGAACATCGGCGCGATGTCGATGCCGTGTTTGACGAAGTTTTGCCACTCCACGCATAGGCCATCAAGTGATTGACCCTTGTGCCGCCTTGCCCTACCTTTTTTACGAATTAGATAATTAGTAAGACACACGACTTAGGGAGGAAACTACGGATGAATTTTGATTTTTCCGATGACCAGAAAATGCTGAAAGACCAAGCCCGCAAGTTCTTGGAAGATAAATGCAGCTATGATGATGTGCGCACGGTTCTAGAAAGCGACGCCAGCCACCACGATGAGGTTTGGCAAGGTTTATGCGATCTGGGCTTTACCGGTGCTGCCATTCCCGAACAATACGGAGGCGTAGGCCTGGGCGCGCTAGAGCTATGTGTGGTCGCCGAAGAACTCGGTCGTTGTGCCGCCCCTGTGCCGTTCAGCTCCTCTATCTATATGGCTGCGGAAGCCCTAAAGATTGGCGGTTCAGAAACCTTGAAACAAACTTGGTTGCCGAAGCTGGCATCGGGCGAAATCATCGGCACATTGGCAGCCGCAGAAGGCCCAGCCGCACCATCGCCGCGCAATATAAAAACAACTTTCGCCAATGGTAAATTGAACGGCCGTAAACTGCCGGTGCCCGATGGCGAAACCGCCTCGGTGGCGATTGTGTTGGCCAATACGGGCGGCACTGGCGAGCAGGCTGTGTCTTTGGTCGTGGTTGATTTGACGCAAGATGGCGTCACTCGCTCGAGCGTCGAGACCATCGACCCAACGCGTGGCCATGCTGAGATTAACTTCGACAATGCCGATGCAAGCCTATTGGGCGTATCTGGCGAAGGCTGGGCTTTGATGAAACGCGTCGAAGCGGGCGCGGCTGTGCTGGTCGCGTTTGAACAAGTCGGCGGCACAGAAGCGGCGCTGAATATGGCGAAAGACTATTCGTTAGACCGCTATGCTTTTGGTCGTCAAATCGGCTCTTACCAAGCGATTAAGCATAAATTAGCCGATATGTATGTGAAGCTCGAGCTGGCTCGTTCCAACGCCTATTATGGCGCCATGGTGCTAGCCCAAGAAGGCGCAGACCTTGAATTAGCGGCCGCCTCGGCTCGCATTTCAGCAACGGAAGCCTATCGCTTTGCCGCGCAAGAATGCATTCAAGTGCATGGTGGCATCGGCTTTACATGGGAAGCCAATCCGCAATTTCATTATCGTCGGTCAAAACTTTTGGCTCTGTCTTTGGGCAGCGCTAGCCGATGGAAAAACCGGCTCGTTAGCGAGCTTGAAAAAAGTAATGTGGCCTAAAGCGTTCCAGCCACAAGCGTATTAAAACGAAAGAAGGATAGTTAAGATGGATTTTAACGATACCCCAGAAGAAGCCAAGTTCCGCAGCGAAGTTCGCGAGTGGTTGTCGGCCAATGCGCGTCAGCGCGATACCAGCAACGCCAAAGCCGGCGTGTCCACGAAATCAGAAGCCGAGCGTTTGGTTCGTGCCAAAGAATGGCAGGCCAAAAAAGCCGAAGCCGGTTACGCCGCCATCACATGGCCAACCGAATATGGCGGCCTCGGTGGCACTTCCATCCAATCGGTTATCTATTCGCAAGAAGAAGCCAATTATGATGTGCCGCGCGGTTTCTTTGAAATCGGTCTCGGCATGTGCATTCCAACCATGATGAAATGGGCCACGCCCGAGCAAAACGAGCGGTTTGTAAAGCCTGCCTTGTTTGGCGAAGAAGTATGGTGCCAATTATTCTCCGAGCCAGCAGCGGGTTCGGATGTGGCGGGTCTGCGCACTAAATGTGAGCGCGACGGCGATGACTGGATTATTAATGGTCAAAAAGTTTGGACATCGGGCGCGCATTTTTGTGACTATGGCATCATCGTCACACGTTCCGACCCAACCGTGCCGAAGCACAAAGGTCTGACGTTTTTCTTCCTCGACATGAAAACGCCTGGCATTGAAATTCGTCCGATTAAACAAATCTCTGGCGGTTCGGGCTTCAACGAAGTTTTCTTCAATGATGTGCGCGTTCCAGATAGCCAGCGTCTTGGCGATGTCGGCGAAGGTTGGAAAGTATCTCTGACCACGCTGATGAACGAACGCCTCGCGATTGGCGGCGGCAGTGGCGTTGACTATGAAGAACTTCTCAAACTGGCTCGCGAAACCGAGTTGGAAGAAGGCCCAGCGATTAAAGATTCGAATGTGCGCGAAAAACTTGCCGATTGGTATGTCCAGTCGCAAGGCTTGAAATACACCAAGTTCCGCACGCTGACAGCTCTCTCGAAAGGCCAAGTGCCAGGCGCGGAAAGCTCTATTGGTAAAATTGTTTCGGGTCCAAAAATGCAAGACCTCGGCAGTTTCGCCATGGATATCCAAGGCCAGGGCGGCATTTTGCAAGATGGTGACGAAAGCCCAATGGGCGCGGCGTTCCAAAATCAGTGGCTCGGCGCAGCGGGATATCGCATCGCTGGCGGCACCGATGAAATCTTGCGCAATATCGTCTCCGAGCAAGTGCTCGGCTTGCCGCAAGATATTCGGGTGGATAAAAACGTACCCTTTAACGAATTGGCCAGTAGCGGGAAAAAGTAAGCCTGCCAATTGGATACTGATTGAAAAGCCTGCGGGGGAAACCTCGCAGGCTTTTTGTTGTTCTTGCTGAAGCGCGTAAAAAAGGCGACAAAGGGCGAATGAGTTTAAGGGCTGAAGATATAAAATTTTCCGTCGCTCCAATGATGGACTGGACGGACCGGCACGACCGCTTTTTTCTGCGGCTCATTTCGCGGCGCGCGCGTCTTTATACCGAAATGGTGACGGCCAATGCCATCCGTTTTGGCGAGAGACCCAAGCTGCTAGATTTCAACGCCGAAGAACATCCCCTCGCTTTGCAATTGGGCGGCAGCGAAGCCGACGCTTTGGCCGAAGCCGCCAAAATCGGGGAAGACTGGGGCTATGATGAGATTAACCTCAATGTGGGCTGCCCGTCAGATCGCGTGCAATCGGGCCAATTCGGCGCCTGCCTGATGCAAACCCCCGACTTAGTGGCCGAGTGTATGGCGGCCATGAAGAACAGCGTAAAAATTCCGGTCACTGTGAAGTGCCGCATCGGTGTCGATGACCAAGACCCGAATGAGGCTTTGTTTACTTTGGTAGAGAAATGCAAAACCGCGGGCGTCACACATTTTATTGTGCATGCGCGCAAAGCTTGGCTCGAGGGCTTAAGCCCCAAAGAAAATCGCGATATCCCGCCGCTCGATTATGATTTGGTTTACCAGTTAAAGGCCGCGCATCCCGATTTGCTCATCTCCATCAACGGCGGCATTGAAACCTTGCCAGAAGCCCAAACGCACATCGCCAAAGTCGATGGCGTCATGTTAGGTCGCGCCGCTTATAAAAACCCCTATCTATTATCCGATGTCGACGCGGTATTTTATGGCGAGACGCAAGCGCCGCTCTCGCGCGAAGAAATTGTCCATCAACTGGTGCCTTATGCGCACGAGCTTGTGGCCAAGGGCACGCGCTTACATGCGTTGACCCGTCATGTGATGGGACTATTTCAAGGCCAAGCGGGTGGGCGTATCTGGCGTCGGCATTTAAGCGAAAATGCGCCCCAGCGCGGCGAAGATCCAAATGTGTTAACCGAGGCCCTAGATTTGGTACTCGAGCAACAGGCGCGAAAAAGCGCCATGCAGGAGGCAGGCTAGATGGAACAACTCTTGGCCTTAGGCAGCTCCAGTGAGCTTGGCTCTTTGGCGGCAGTATTGCTGTCGGCAGGGTTTATCTCTGGCATTATAGCCGGGCTCTTGGGCGTCGGTGGCGGCATTATATTGGTGCCCGTGTTGTTTCAAACTTTCGTGTTTTTTGGCTTTCCAGAATATTTGCAAATCCATATGGCAGTCGGCACGTCTTTGGCGATTATCTGTTTCACGGCCACCCAGTCCACGCGCAGCCACTATAAAAAGGGCGCGGTCGATATCGATGTTTTAAAAAGTTGGGGCGGCTTTGTGGCCGTGGGCGCTTTGGTGGGGGCCATTGCCGCGAGATTTGTGGCACCTGCGGGATTAAAAATAATTTTCGCGACACTGGTTTTAACCATGGCGTTTCGTATGGTTTTATCGAAAAACGCGGGCGAGGGCAGTGCCAGCTCGCTGTCCCAAACTTTGCAAAAAGCGCTGTCCAGCCTCATTGGGTTTTTCTCGGCGTTGATGGGCATTGGCGGCGGCACTTTATCGGTACCTTTGCTGAACGCCTCGGGCCATGATGTCCACCGCGCGGTCGGCACCTCTTCGGCCATTGGCGTTCTTATTGCGGTACCCGCCGCCATTGGTTTTATCCTTGGCGGCTGGTCGCTGCCTGATTTGCCACCTTTTGCCTTTGGCTACGTGAACGCCTTGGCCTTTGCTTTGATGATACCAACCAGCATGTTGGGCGCGCCTTTGGGCGTGCGCCTAGCGCATCGGATGAGTAAAAAAACCCTCAACACTATCTTCGCCAGCTTCTTGTTTATCAGCGGCGGGCGGATGCTTGCGGCCTTGCTGTTCTAAATCTTTTGGTCGTATTCCCCGACTTCTGGGTAAGACGCCAATAGGGCATCAATCTCGGCAAAAATCGCCCGCATGTTTTCTTCGGATACGGGGCTCTCCACCACGACAACCAGACCGGGCTTATTGGAGGAGGCGCGAACCAATCCCCAAGTGCCATCGGCTAGCGTAATGCGCACACCATTTACGGTCACCAAATCACGAATATCTTGGCCAATAATTTGCGCGCCCTCGGCAGCTAATTTTTCGAAATGAGCTATGGCGCGATCGACGACGTCATATTTTTTTAAATCATCGCAATAGGGCGACATGGTCGGCGAGCCATAGGTAACGGGCAGCGAACGCCGCAAGTCAGCCATCGTGTCTTGGTCGGCTCTGTCGAGCATATCGCAAATGGCGATGGCGGTTACAATGCCGTCGTCATAGCCGCGCCCGATAGGTGCGTTGAAAAAGAAATGGCCGCTTTTTTCAAAGCCAGCCAGCGCGCCCATATCATGCGTGTGGCGCTTCATATAAGAGTGTCCAGTTTTCCAATAATGGGTCACTGCACCGGCCGCCAATAAATCAGGGTCGGTGGCAAACAGGCCGGTAGATTTCACATCGGCAATAAACACCGCGTCTTTATGTTGGCGCGCTAAATCGCGGCCGACGAGAACGCCCATTTTATCGGCAAAAATTTCTTCCCCCTCATTGTCCACAACACCGCACCGGTCGCCATCGCCATCGAAGGCAAAGCCGATGTCCGCGCCCGTTTCCAAAACTTTGTCGCGCATGGCGTGCAGCATTTTCATATCTTCGGGGTTTGGGTTGTGGTTGGGGAATGTGTAGTCGAGGTCGCAATTCAGCTCCACCACATCCACGCCCAATTTAGCCAAAACTTGCGGCGCAAACGCCCCTGCCGTGCCATTGCCGCAAGCAACCACGGCTTTTAGCTTGCGTTTAAACGGCGCGCGCGTGCTCAAATCATCCATATAGGCTTGCGCCACGCTATCGACGCGTGTGTAGCTACCGCCAGCCCGCGCTATGCCCGTATTCTCCAGAACCGCTTCGCGCAGAGCCGACATTTCATCAGGCCCGAAAGTCAGCGGCCGCGCCGCGCCCATTTTGACGCCAGTCCAGCCATTTTCATTATGGCTCGCCGTCACCATGGCCACGGCAGGGGCATCGAGGTGAAACTGGGCAAAGTAAGCGGTTGGCGAAAGCGCCAGACCAATATCGAGAACCTCGACGCCCGCACTCATCAGTCCGGTTGTCAGGGCAATTTTAATGCTTTGCGAATAGGAGCGGTAATCATGCCCAACAACAATGCGGGGCTGTTTTTCATCGCCCAAAAGATCGAACAACACATTGCCAAGCCCAAAGCCAAGCGCCTGAATGCCCGAGAGGTTTATCTCATCGGGAAACAACCAGCGGGCATCATACTCGCGAAAGCCCGTTGGCTTCACCAAAGCTTGGTTTTCAAAGTCGAGGGTATTGGGTGTTAAATCAGCGCGGGGTTTGGACAACATACGAAGCCTCGGAAAAATAATTCATCGGAGCGAAGGGCATAGCATGATTTACCCATTCGATAAAACCGCCTATAGATGCTGCATGAGGAAACCAAATGTCTAATGACGAGACTCCAGCCCAAGAAATCGTGCGTCTGACGCTGAGCGACCAGCCAGTTCCTGACATACAGATTAATGGCTTGCCGGTTTTCGAGCCTGGTTGGGTGTGGCTGGCCGGTGCGGGCCCCGGTGACCCGGGACTGCTAACGCTGCACGCGGTCAATGCGCTAAAGCAAGCCGATTGCGTGGTTTATGACGCCTTGGTATCTGAAGATATTCTGTCTCTTGTGCGTCCTAATGCTGACTTATTCTATGCCGGAAAACGCGGCGGCAAACCAAGCTGGAACCAGAGCGACATCACCAATCGACTGATTGAAATGGCGAGAGACGGCAAGCGCGTCTTGCGGTTGAAGGGCGGCGATCCATTTATATTTGGCCGGGGCGGCGAGGAGGCTCAAAGCTTGGTAGCGGCGGGTATCTCTTTCCGGCTTATTCCGGGCATCTCAGCAGGCATTGGCGGCCTTGGCTATGCGGGCATTCCCGCCACTCACCGCGAGGTCAACCATGCGGTAACCTTCGTGACGGGGCATCTGGCAGGCAAGTCATCGGACGCGCAAGTCGAGCTGCTGGACTGGAATGCGATTGCCAAAGCCTCGCCAGTAATCGTCATTTATATGGCGATGAGCCGTCTGTCGGTGATAGCTGATTTGCTGATGGCAGCAGGGCGAGCGGCGGATGAGCCGGTGGCGATTGTGACCCATGCCACGACGCCCAAACAGCGCGTGGTCACGGGAAATTTATCGCAAGCGGCGCAATTGGCCGAGCAACATGGTCTGGAGCCGCCTTCAATTATTGTTATTGGGGGCGTGGTAGATTTAGCCGATACGTTAAGCTGGTTTGGTGCAAAACCGATTTAAGCGGTCTTGAGCGTCTCAAGTCGTGCGGGCAATTGTTCCAAGACGGCATTTTTTTCGGCGTCTGAATATCCAGACCAATTGCCAATTTCCATCATCTTGCGGCCGCAGCCAATGCAAAACCCAGCGCGGGCAGACACCGCACATAGGCGGATGCAAGGGGAGGCGGGAGATGTATCCGCGCTTTTTGATGTTACGGTCTCAGACATACGAGGAAATTAGCGGTTTGCGTGCCAAATGGCAAGCTGCAGGCGCTCGAGCTTGGCTTTTCCACTTAAAATACCCTCTGCGGCATTTTTTCCGCATTGCGAGATTGATTTAGCGTTCATATCAACTAGATTTAGGTCAAATATATAGGAGACGATTCCATGGATGTAGATTTCACAAGCGAAGACCAAGCTTTCCGTGCCGAAGTGCGCAAGTTTATTGAAGATAATTACCCAAAGCACCTCATCGGTGCCGACCGTGGGGATCTTAGCAAAGAAGATTTTCTAGCGTGGCATAAAATCTTGGCCGAAAAAGGTTGGGTCGCCCCAAGCTGGCCAGAAGAATTTGGTGGCACGGGTTGGTCGGTCACCCAGAAATATATCTGGAACGAAGAAAGCGCAGCCTTTGGAACCATTCCTCCGCTGCCATTCGGCGTCGCGATGTTGGGCCCAGTCATTTACACATTCGGCAATCAAGCTCAAAAAGATTGGGTATTGCCAGGCATTAAATCAGGCGACACTTGGTGGTGCCAAGGTTATTCCGAGCCAGGTGCCGGCTCTGACCTTGCTGGTTTGAAAACCCGCGCCGTGCGCGATGGCGATGATTACATCGTCAATGGTCACAAAATTTGGACAACTTTGGCGCAACACGCCGACTGGATGTTCTGCCTCGTGCGCACAGGCACTGAAGGCAAACCACAAGCCGGTATCTCGTTCTTGCTTATCGATATGAAAACACCGGGCATTACCGTTCGCCCGATTATCACCATCGATGGCGGCCATGAAGTCAATGAAGTGTTCCTCGAAGATGTTCGCGTTCCGGCTGAGCATTTGGTTGGGGAAGAAGACAAAGGTTGGACGATTGCCAAGTTCTTGCTAGGCAATGAGCGCTCTGGTATTGCCGGCGTTGCTCGTTCGAAAAAAGCCATTGATCGCTTGCGTGAAATTGCGCGTGGCGAGCTTGAAGATGGGGCTCCGCTTTTGGATTCGTCTGATTTTTCTCGCAAAATCTCCGAATTGGAAATCGATTTGACCGCTCTGGAATATACGGAGCTGCGCACATTGGCGTCTGAAAGCAAGGGCCAAGGCCCGGGCCCAGAAAGCTCGATTTTGAAAATTAAAGGCACGGAAATCCAGCAACGGATTACCGAGTTAACCATGGAAGCGGTTGGCAATTACGCCTCCCCATGGGTTCCCCAGCTCGACCGTGGTGATAATTATCTGTCGATTGGCCCAGATCATGCCGAAGGCGTGTCGCAAACCTACTTTAATACGAGAAAAACCTCGATTTACGGTGGTTCGAACGAAATTCAGCGCAATATTATTGCAAAAATGGTGTTGGGGCTTTAGTCTCGGCGCACATTTAGAGAAGGAATTACAAAGTGGATTTTAGCTTTACAGAAGAACAAACTCTGCTCCGCAACATGGTGCAAAGTTTCGTTCAAGATAATTATGATTTCGATAGCCGGATGAAAATCGTCCGCAGTGAAGAAGGCATGAGCCGAGAAATTTGGGGTCAATTTGCCGAGTTGGGTCTTTTGGCTGCTCCGTTTTCGGAAGAGCTAGGCGGCCTCGACGGCGGACCTATTGATATCATGGTGATTATGGAAGAACTGGGCCGCGGTCTGGTTGTTGAGCCTTATTTGCCAACCGTTGTTTTGTGCGGTGGCATCTTGAGCCGTCACGCATCCCCAGCTCAGCAAGAAGCAAATCTGCCAGGTATCCTTGGTGGCGAAAGCATTTGGGCTTTGGCCTATAGCGAGCCGCAAAGCCGCTTTAATGCAAGCGATGTTCTAACCTCGGCGAAAGCTGACGGCGAAGGCTATGTGCTAAACGGCACCAAAGCCGTTGTCGCTGCCGCACCTTGGGCAGATAAGTTTATTGTATCGGCTCGCATTTCTGGCGAACAACGTGACCGCAACGGCATTGGCCTGTTCATCGTCGACAAATCGGCAGCTGGCGTTTCGACGCAAGACTACCCGACGGTCGATGGCAACCGTGCCAGCGAAGTGACATTCGAAAATGTAGCCGTATCTGGCGACGCCCTCATTGGCTCGGCAGAAACCGGCCTCAGCATTCTCGAAGAAGCTTTGGACCACGGCATTGGCGCTATTTGCGCTGAGAGCTTGGGCCACATGAAGTCGCTGAATGATGCGACGGTCGAATATTGCAAAACCCGCAAGCAGTTTGGCGTGCCAATTGGCAGCTTCCAAGTTCTGCAACACCGTATGGTAGACATGTTCATGGAATATGAGCAGTCGGTTTCGATGACCTATATGGTCAACATGAAACTGAACGAAGGCGAAGAAGAGCGCAAAAAAGCGGCTTCGGGTGCCAAAGTTCAAATCGGTAAATCAGGTCGTTTTGTTGGTCAAGAAGCGGTGCAATTGCACGGCGGTATGGGCATGACAGAAGAGCTGAGCGTCGGTCATTACTTCAAGCGCTTGACGGTTATTGACACCCAATTTGGGAATGTCGATCACCATCTGAAGCGTTTCGCTTCGGCCTAATATATGACCATGCTGGAAGTTTCCCAGCAGGGACACATAGTTACCCTGACCATCAACCGGCCCGATATGCGTAATGCATTAGGGGAACCGGGAGATGGTCAGGTTTTTTTTGAAACGATTGCCAAAATCAACGCCGACCGAAATATCCGTTGTGTTATTTTAACGGGCGCTGGCTCGGCATTTTCTGCCGGTGGCAATATCAAAGCCATGCAAAATCGCGAAGTCCCCTTTAAGGGCCCCGCCATGCATGTGGCCGATGGCTATCGTCGCGGCATCCACCAAATCGTCAAAAGCCTTTGGGGGCTAGAAGTGCCAGCCATTGCCGCCGTCAATGGCTCGGCCATCGGATTGGGCAATGATGTGGCTTGTTTGTGCGATATACGCATTGCCTCCGAAAAAGCGATATTTGGCGCGACGTTTTTAAAAATTGGCCTCATTCCGGGCGATGGCGGCGCATGGTTATTGCCGCGCATCATCGGCAGCGCCCGCGCCTCGGAATTATTGTTCACGGGCAATACGGTTTCCGCCGAGACCGCTCTGGACTGGGGTCTTGTGTCGCAAGTAGTTTCGGATGACAAATTACTTGAAACTGCGCATGATATGGCAAATGACATTGTCCGCCAAAGCAGCGAATCTTTGCGTGCCGCAAAACGTCTTATGCGTCACGGTCAGACCAGTGGATTTGAAACGGTCATGGAAATGTCAGCCAACGCACAGGCGCTCATGCATGTGAGCGAAGATCATTTAGAGGCAGTGTCGGCCATGTTCGAAAAGCGGCCGGCGGAGTATCAAGATAAATAATCGTAAAACCAATAGGAGAGAACGATGAAAGTAGGATATGTAGCCACGTTGAAAGTGGTAGACGGAAAGCAGGCTGAATTTGAAGCCGCGTTTGCAAATATGCAAGCTGCCGTAAAAGCCGATGAGCCAGGCACGTTGCAATATGACTTGTGCCAAGATGAGGCTGACGCCACCACCTATCGCGTGATGGAACAATATGAAAATCTAGACGCACGTAAAGTGCATGGTAAATCAGCAGCCTTTGGCGCTGCTGCGGCACCTTTGGGCGCCGGTGTAATGGCAGGCGCACCCGACGTCGTGCCTGTAAAAATGATTGGTTAGGAGACAGTTATGGACCTCAGTTATAGTGCAGAAGACAATGCTTTCCGCGAGGAAGTGCGTGCCTTTATCAAAGAAGCTTTTACGCCAGATATTCAGCGCGAATGCGAGCGTTCGAAGAACGGTTACATCTCGAAAGATTTGCACATTACATGGCAAAAGCGTTTGTACGAAAAAGGTTGGGCCGCGCCTAACTGGCCAGTAGAACATGGTGGTGCGGGCTTCACGCCGACGCAAAAATTCATCTACACGCATGAAATGGAAGCTGCCGGTGCGCCGCACACAATTCCATTTGGCATGACGATGGTTGCGCCGGTCATTATGAAGTTTGGTACCGAAGAGCAAAAAGCTCAATACCTGCCAGATATTCTAGCCTCCAATGTATGGTGGTGTCAGGGGTATTCCGAGCCAGGTTCGGGTTCCGATTTGGCTTCCTTGCAAATGAAAGCTGAAGATAAAGGCGATCATTTCCTCTGCAATGGTTCGAAAATTTGGACCTCCATGGCGCAACATGCTGACATGATTTTCTGTCTCGTTCGTACCTCGAATGAAGGCAAGCGTCAGCAAGGTATTTCCTTTATCCTCATCGACATGAATACGCCGGGCGTGAGTGTTGCCCCGTTGATTACTCTGGATGGCCCTGCCAAGGACCAGCAAGAGATCAACCAAGTATTCTTTGAAGATGTGAAAGTGCCAAAAGAAAACCTCGTTGGGAACCTCAACGAAGGTTGGACCTGCGCCAAATATCTACTGGAATTTGAACGCGGCAACCCCTATTCGGGCGGTCTGCATCGCACACTCGATAAAGTTCGTGAAATGGCTGGCGAAATTGAAGCCGATGGCGCGCACCTTATCGACAATGCCGATTTTAACGCCAAATTGGCTGATCTCGAGCGCCAAGTTATGGTGATGGAAGCGACCGAGCTGCGTATCTTCTCTGATGTGAGTGCGGGCGATAACATTGGCCCAGGCTCATCGTCGATGCTGAAAACGCGCGGCACGGAGCTACAAAAAGATGTGTCCGAACTTGCTATGGAAGCGATTGGTCAATATGGCCTGCCTTTCGTAGAAGACACGCTGGCTTCGACCAATGAGAGCGATATCGGCATGGCCGGTGCTGCGCCCATTACCCCGCGCTACTTCAACGTTCGCAAGACCTCCATTTATGCAGGTTCGAACGAAATTCAGCGCAACATTATTGCGAAGGCTGTCTTGGGTCTGTAAGTCCCTTCAGCCAGCAACAAGATTAAGGGCGTTCTTCGGAGCGCCCTTTTTTGTTACATAACGTGGCGAAGGGTGAGCATGAGGGCAAACATGGCGAGGAAGATACCTGCGGCTGAACCGATGGATGAAATGCCAGACACCAATCCGCTTTCGCGGCTGGCCTGTTCGCTAAGTCTCAGGGCCTGCAAAACGCCGCGTTTCAATCCGCCCAGAACCACCAACCACAATCGCAAAACAGGCCCAGCAATGGCCATGGTTACGCGCGGCAAAGCCCGTCGAAACAGCCAATCGGTATTTAAAACGCTGGTATCCACGGCGACCGAATAAAGCCCGCGCATCGACAAGACAACGAAGCCCAGCCCCGCGAAGAACAGCAATTGCAATTCTCCCAGCACATAGCCAGTTTTCCAAACTTCATAGCGTGCACCATAGGGCAGCAACGCATATAACGGCTCGGGATAGACCCCTATGCCTAAGCAAAGTGTCGCCGCAAGCCCCATGGCAATCAACATGCCCAGCGGGGCTTCTTGTGCTTTCACCGGCTTGGCGGCAGGGCCGAAGAAGGGCAGATAAACTGCCTTTACAAAGATGTGCTGCACGGCACCGACGGTGGCAAAAACCATCGCCAGCCAGACGAAGAAATAACCTTCCTTGGCCACCGCGCCCAGAGTGAAAGACTTGGTCACAAAACCAGAGAACAGCGGGAAGCTGATAATCGATAGCGCGCCGACAGTGCAAAAAATGGCGGTCAAGGGCATGGATTTCCACAAAGCCCCCAACTCGCTGGCTTTTGCTGTCCCCGTGCGATGCAATACCGCGCCGAGCGCCATAAACAAAAGCCCTTGATAAATCGTGCTGGCAAAAGCATGGGCCACGGTGCCGTTGATGGCTAATTGCGTTCCGATGCCGATGCCGATGACCATAAAGCCAAGTTGGTTGTTCAGCGAATAGGCCAGCATGCGGCGCAAATCATTTTCAATGGCGGCGAAGAATACCGGCAAGACAGCCATTACCGCGCCAATATAAATCAGCGGTGTGAAGCCAGCAAAGCAAAGCGCCAGCATGTAAATTGCCAATTTGGTGGTGAAGGCCGAGAGCATCACCGTGCCAGTAACCGAAGCCTCTGGATAAGCATCTTGCAGCCAGCCATTGACCAAGGGGAAAGCGGCTTTAATGCCAAAGGCGATAAGCAGGCAAAGACCGGCAGGGGTTAGCGCGTCGATGGCTTGGATGGTCAGCCCCGTGCCATCGCGCCATAACATCACCGCGCCGGCCAAGAGTAATACGCCAGAGCCCACTTGCATGAGCAAATAGCGCATGGCGGCACCCAGCGTGCGCGAGCTATGGCCCGCCAAAACCAAGAAGACGGAAGTAACCGCGGTTAGTTCCCAATAGAGGAAGAGCGTAAGAAAATCGCCAGCAAAGAGAGCCGCAATGGCCGCGCCCGCATAGGCCAGTCCGGCCGCCGCTGTGGTTTTATTGGGGTCGTGCATGGCATAAAAAACATTGAGCGCCGCGGCCAGATGAAACACTAAGGCGAAGGGCTTGGTCATCGCTTCGGCGCGCACCAAAATAAGCTCTAATCCGCCCAGATTTGCGGTGGAATGAACCCCCGTTTCTATGCCAAAAGTGAGATAGCCCGACACGGCGATGAGCGCCAACATATAGGCTTGGCGTGGCGCATGGGGCAGCACAGGCACAAGAAGCGCGCCGACGATAAGCATAATGCCTGGAATGGAAAGCAGCATATCGAGCATTTACGCGTCTCCCTCTGGCGTGTCGTAATAATCGACGGGGCGGGTGACGAATTTAGCCACCAGCCAACTGCCAGCGATAATCAGCCCGAAAGCGAGAAAACCAAAAATCGCAAAGAACAAAGGCGTCGCCTCCAGCGCAAAATAAGCGTGACGATGCAAAATAAACTCAGCGATGGCCAGCACAGCACATACGCCCAGCAGAGCGCTAAGCCAAGAAACGGAAACCAGAGCCGTTTGTGGTGTTTTTTGTTTCGCCATATCTAGCCTCCAAAATCTAGGATGAGAAGGTCGACGGCAAAAAACAGCGCTAACGATAAGAGGGCCGTGATCGACAGGGGAATGAGCATGGCGACAGGCGCTTCCTTGATGCCAATGATTTTATGCGTCGGCGCCGCGAAGAAACCGCGAATAACAATCTCGCCGAGGTAAACCAAGTTCAACAGCGAGGACACCATCAAGACACCCAGCACCACAAGGTAGCCATTGTCTAGCGCGCCGCCCATCAGCATGAATTTAGACCAAGCCCCGGCCAGAGGTGGAACGCCGATAATCGACAAAGCGGCCAAGGCAAAAGCGCCATAGGTAATCGGCATGGTGCGGCCCAGCCCGTTCATATCTTTAATGTCGGTGAGGTGGTGGGCGACATAAATCGCGCCGGCGCAGAAGAACAAAGTAATTTTACCCGCCCCGTGTGCCGCAATATGCAAGGCAGCGCCAGAAGCCGCCAGCGGCGTCGCAAGCGCTGCGCCCATAACGATATACCCCAATTGACTGACGGTCGAATAGGCGAGGCGTGCCTTCAAATTGGTCTTGGTCATGGCCACTATCGAGGCGGCTAGAATAGAGAAGCTTGCCACCCAAACCAGCCATTCGCTGCCGCCAGTTTCTTTCAAGAAATCAATGCCGAAAATATAAACGCTGACTTTCAACACGGTAAACACGCCCGCTTTCACCACGGCCACAGCGTGCAGCAAAGCACTGACCGGCGTGGGCGCCACCATGGCCGCTGGCAACCAACGGTGTAGCGGCATAAGCGCCGCCTTGCCAATGCCAAAAGCAAATAGAGCCAAAAGGGGTGGCACATAAAACGGATCTATTTTGCTGGCCAGAATACCGCCCGAGACAAAGTCTAGCGTGCCCGCCATAGCCCAAACGCCGAGGACGCCAAACAGCAAGAAGACGATAGAACTTGAAACCAAAATACCAAGATAGACGCGCCCAGCTTTCAAAGCCGCCTCATCGCCCTTATGGGTAACCAGTGGATAGGTTGAGAAAGTCAGCATTTCGTAAAACACAAACAGCGTCAGCAAATTGCCCGACAAGGCAATGCCCATGGTGGCGTGAATGGCCACGGCGTAGAAGAACATAAAGCGCGTGTGGTTTTTCTCTTTGGCGCCGCGCATATAGCCGATGGTGTAAAGCGTTGCCAAAGGCCATAGCGTGCCTGCCACGAGGGCAAATAATTTACCCAAAGGCTCGGGCGTGAACGTCAGGGTCAGCCCGGGCGCCAGCTCCACCAGCGTCAGGCTGGCGCCGGTCGGTAAAAGGTAAAGCTGAAAGGCCGCCGCTGCGCTTAAAAGCCCTAGCAGGACCGCTTGTCCATCGCGCAAATTCGGCTGATTGCGGAACACCAAAACCAAGGCCGAGGCCAATAGCGGCAGACCGAGAAGGGCATAAATTAGATTTTCAGCCGACATTAGTTAGCCCCCATAGTAGAGGGGATAAACACATGCGCCGCGGCAAAAGCAGCTTCGACCAGAGGGGTTGCGTAAATACCAAACCCGAGGGTGGCGAAGACCATAATCCAAGCTGGAACATATTGGCTGGCCGTCTCGCTCAGCTCCGGTGCGCCAGCCGGGCGCGGTTGCAACCAAGCGGCCTCAATTATTTTCCAAACATAAGCCAGAGCCAAAGCGGAGCTAATAAAAGTTAGCCCAGCCAAGAGCCAGAAATTTTGTTCCAGCAGCGCGCGCACGAGATAGACTTTCGAAATGAAACCAGCCGTCAACGGCACGCCGATGAGCGCCAAGCCACCAAAAAGAATGGCAGTCATGGTGATGGGTATTTGTTTGCCGGCCCCTTGAATGGTGCCCATGGTGGCGCGTCCGGCTTGGGCGGCAATCATGCCGATGGCCAAAAACAAAGCGCCTTTCATCAATGCGTGGTTGAACAAATGCAAGAAGGCGGCGGCCAGTCCGGTGGCGCTCATGGCGCCAATGCCGATGGCCATATAGCCAAGCTGCGCGATGGAAGACTGGGCGAATAATTTTTTCAAATCCGTCTCAACGATTGCCGCCAAAGTGCCCACGAAGGCGCCGGCAATACCAAGCGTCAATATGGCGAGCCCCACGGCATCGGCCAAGCCAGGGAACTCGACGCCAAAGACGCCGAAAATCAGACGGATAAGCACATAGACCGAAACTTTGGTGGCGGTAGAGGCCATGAGCGCCGTTACCGCCGAAGGCGCATGGGCGTAGGCAGGCACCAACCAGAAGTGCAGGGGAAACAGTGCCATTTTCAAAAACAGACCCAGTGCGATGAAAGCCATGGCGGTAAAGACGGCGCGCGTTTCTTCAACTTGGGGCAATCGCTCGGCCAAGTCGGCGAGGTTTAACGTACCCGTCAGCATGTAAAGCAAGCCGAGGCCAATTACATAGAAAGTGGCGCCAACCGTGCCAAGAATAAGATAATTAAACGCCGCAGGTAAAGCGCGTCGGTCGCGCCCCGAGCCCATGGCCACCAGCGCATAGGCCGAAAGCGACGAGATTTCGAGGAAGACGAAAATATTAAACGCATCGCCAGTGGTCACTTGGCCCAACATGCCGGCAATGGTCAGCAGCCAAGCGGCGTAGAAAAGCGAATGGTCGCGTGGGTCAATTTCGGCGGCCACCAATTGGCGTGCCGCCAAAGTGGCAATAAAACCGACGCCACTAATCACCGGCAAAACCAGCGCGCTGGCGGCGTCAATGACATAGACAATGCCGATAGGCGCAGCCCAATTGCCAAGTTCATAGACCATGGTTGTGCCAAGCGCGCGCTGCTCGAGGAATAAGGCAATCGAGATTAAAAACGCGGTGCCCGTGGTAATAAAGGCGATACCCCAAGCGACATCCCGCCCGCGCAACATGGCGGCGAAAGGCGCGGCCAAAAGCGGCAAAAGAACTTGCAAGATAGGAAGGTGTTGCATCATGAGGTCTCTTCCTCATCGTCTAACATGGCAATAATGTCATCATCTTCAATCGAGCCAAAGCTCTCTTGGATGCGGATAATCAGCGCATAGCCCACGGCCGTGGTAGATACGCCCACCACAATGGCGGTGAGAATAAGCACGTGCGGCAAGGGGTTGGAGTAAACGGTATTGGGATCGCCCGTTAAAATAGGCGCCGTGCCATTGGCCACTTTTCCCATCGAAATATAAAGCATGAAGACGGAGGTCTGAAAAATATTCAGCCCGACGATTTTTTTCACCATATTGCCGCGCGCGATGACCGCGTAAAAGCCAATCATCATCAAAACGATAACCAAATAATAGTTCCACTGTCCAAGGATTGGGTCTAGCAGCGCACTCATTTTTTCACCTTTTTGGAGGCGACAACGCGGTCATGCGCATCTGATTTTGCGAGCAGGCGAATATGGTTTAAGCGGCCAGCGAAAGTGAAAAACAACATTACCATCACCGCCGCAACGGTAAGGCCAACACCAAATTCGACCAATAGAATGCCCAAATGCTGCCCCGCGATTGGGTCGTCGGAAAGCACGTTAAAGTTCAAAAAGTTTTCGCCCAACACCATGCCGCCAACGCCGGTGAAGCCATATATCAAAACCCCGCCGCAAATTCCGATGAGGTTATATTTAGCGGGCCAAACATGGCGCCCCTTGTTGAGGCCGAAAACGACGGCGTTCAAAACAAAAGCCGAGGCAAAAATAACGCCCGCCTGAAAGCCGCCGCCGGGCCCGTAATCGCCATGAAATTGCACATAAAGCGCGAACAACATAACGGCGGGGATCATCACCTTGGCGACAACGCGAATGACAACATCATCCTGCATCTTGGCTCCCCTTGTTTTTGCGTTTTGCTTTGCGCGATCCATTGGCTGTGCGCGTATAGCCGCCAATAATCAGCAAGACCGCTAAAGCTGCGGTGAAAACCACCAGCGTTTCGCCAAAAGTATCAAAGCTGCGATAGCTGGCCAGCACGGAGGTTACAATATTGGGCACCCCAATAACTTCCTCGCTACCGATAATATATTCCGGCGCCACATGATTATGTATCGGTGCTTTTGGGTCGCCAAAATCTGGCAAATCCGAAACCGCTACCGCGAGCAGCAATCCGGTCAGCGTGGCAATAAACGCCGGCACCAAAGATATGGAGTGCGGTTTCTCTTCGGCCGGGACAAGAGATAAAGTCGCCAGTGCCAAAACAGTAGAGATGCCAGCGCCCACAGCCGCTTCGGTAAAAGCCACATCCACCGCATCTAGCACCACAAATTGGGCGGCGGCGACTAACGAAAAAGCACCCGATAACATCACCACGGCAAATAGCCGATGCAAGCGCAAAGCCAGAATGGCAATCAGCGCCAAGAGCGCGATAAGCGAAGCATTAACCAGGAAGCCAGCCATTATTTGCCTCCCCGTTTTTTCGATTTCATCTCGCCCTCAACCCCGGAAACACGTGCTGCGCGCGCAATCGCATGGGTGGCCGTTGGGCTGGTCATCACCAATATAAACCCGATGAGCAGCAAGCGCACGCTCACCGTCCAGTCGGGTGACAGCAGCAATAAGCCAAACAGAATAAGCCCCGCCCCGCCTGTATCGACGATGCCCGAGCCATGCATGCGTTGATAAATATCGCCCAAGCGCAACAGGCCCAGCGCGCCAAGGATGACACCAAGGCTACCTAGTGCAAGGCTAATATAGGCAATAATCTCGACGCCTTGGAACAGCCAACTCATGAGGCCTCCTCATCGGAAGTCGGCAGCGCATGATCGCCCAGCGTGCCAAAGCGGAAATATTTCAAAATCGCAATCGTGCCAATGAAATTAATCAGGGCATAGAGCAGCGCAATATCTAAAAACTCGGGGCGGCCATCGAAAAACCCATAAACCGATATCGCCAATACGGCCAAAGTGCCGATGGTGTTTACGGCCAAGACGCGGTCGAAAGGCGTCGGCCCTAAAGCGGCACGGGTGATGGCCAGAACAAAGGCCACGCCGAGCGCAACGAGGGTGGCTGCCAAAAAGCTCATGATGCGGGCCCTTCTAAGGCGCTCACGCGAGTGTCCATTTCAGGGTCATTCAGGCTTTCAGCAAACTCAGCCGTTAGCCCATGGACAAGAATGCTATTGTCAGCTTCATCGACATCCACCGACACAGTGCCGGGCGTCAACGTAATAAAATTCGCGAAAGTCACGAGACCGACTGTGGTTTTTTGACTGGCGACCACGCGGGTCATATGCGGGTCTGCCAAGGCAGGGTTCAGAATAACTTTCACCACGGCCCAATTTGATTTGAGAATTTCCCAAGTCAGCCAGAGGGCGACTTTGGGGAGGCGCAAGAGCACGCCCATTGGCAGCCCTTCCTCGTCTAATACGCCCATGCGATGGGCAATCATCGAAACACCAAGCGAGCTGATAAACCCAAGGGAGATGAGCAAGCCAGTATAATGACCCGACAACATCAGCCAAAGGCCGAACATAAGAGCGGTGGATATGGTTATCTGGCGCATAAGAAAAAGGGCGCGTGTTGCCACGCGCCCTAACACTTTCTAGGCTTTGCTTGCGGCTTGAATAAGCTCAAACATACGGCCCGTTTGTTCACCACCCTGGAACAGGGCTTTGGCATCATCGTCTACCGTCGCAATGGTATCCCAATTCGCTGCCACATCTTCGGCGGTTGGGTTTTCGCCCAAATACATGCCTTTTGTTTCGACAATGGCTGCCGATGTATAGGCACCCGCACCGGCGCAAATAATTTTGCCAGTCGGGGCGGCTTCCGAAGCCATAAACACAACCGCAGGGGTTACGCGTTCTGGTGTCAGCATGTCTTCCATTTCGGCAGGCATGAGATTTTCTGTCATGCGTGTCCAAGCCACAGGCGCCAAGGCGTTAATGTGGATATTGTCTTTTTGGCCTTCTAGCTTCAGCGTGTTCATGAAGCCAACAACGCCCAATTTGGCAGCGCCATAGTTAGACTGACCAAAGTTTCCGTAGAGACCGGAAGAAGAAGACGTGACCACGATGCGGCCATAGCCTTGTTCTTTCATAATCGGCCAAACCGCTTTGGTTGGCTTCATGGTGCCGAACAAATGCACGTCGACGACAAAGCTAAAGTCGCCGAATTCCATTTTGGCAAAGCTTTTGTCGCGCAAGACGCCCGCGTTGTTTACCAACACGTCGATGCGGCCATAAGCGTCCATGGTTTGTTGAATCATATTCGCGACGCCAGCGTCGTCAGTTACACTCGAACCATTGGCGATGGCTTCGCCACCGGCCGCTTTAATTTCAGCCACAACCGCTTCAGCTGCATCTGACGAACCGCCAGAGCCGTCCAACGTGCCGCCCAAATCATTGACCACGACTTTCGCGCCACGGCGTGCAAAATCCAGCGCATGGCTTTTGCCAAGCCCACCGCCTGCACCTGTTACAATCACAACTTTATCTTTAAAATCCAAACTCATTTTCGACTCCTTAAATGGAAAAAACCTGCCTTGTTGTGCCCCACAGGTAGCTTTGGGTCAAGCGAGTTTGGTGGCTTTTTCGTGGGCTGTTTATTGTGCCGCAGTCAGGCTTTGGTCATGGCTGGAAGCTGCGTCCCTCGTGCCTTGTAAGCCTGCCGCCTTGGCCAATAATTCGTATGAGCGTTTGCGCGCCTGCAAATCTGGGATGAGCGTCAAAGCAAACACTTCATCTATATTATGACTTTCCACTATGGCGTTTAATTGCGTCATTACTTTATCGGGCGTACCGGTAAGGCTACGCGCTTCGAGTTGGGCTAAAATTTGGGCATCTTGCGGGGTCACTTGCCAATCTTGCGCTTCGTCCAATGTCGGGAAGCGGCCAGCTTTATTTTGCATCAATTGACTGGCCCAAATATTGCGCGGACGGGCAAAATAATCGGCTTCTTCTTGCGTCTCAGCTACCAAAATAGAGGCAGCTAGGGCCACTCTCGGAGTGTCGCTTTGGCGCGATGCCTTAAAATTCGCACGATAGGCAGATAGCGCGCTATCTAAATTGTCTGGATTGATAAAATGCGCATAAACATAAGGCAGCCCATGGTGGGCGGCATGAATGGCGCCATCGCCGCCCGAGCCGAGCATCCAAACCGGCACGGACTCGTCGCCCATAGGTTGCGCATGCAAGCCTTGGTAGGGGTGGTCATCTGGAAAACCACCCGCCTCGCCAGACAGGCCATTGGCGTCTTCTAAAAATTGCATCAGCATTTCTAATTGCTGCGGAAAAACTTCGGGCGGCCAAGCTTTTGGCCCGGGCTGCAAAGCCGCCGCCGTGCGCATATCGCCCCCTGGTGCGCGGCCGAGGCCAAGGTCAATGCGCCCCGGCGCGAGGGCCGCTAGCATCCGAAATTGTTCGGCTACTTTAAGCGGGCTGTAATGCGGCAACATAATGCCGCCCGAGCCGATGGATAAGTTTTGCGTGCGCGCCGCAATATGGCTGATGAGAATTTCAGGTGCGGCGCCCGCAAAAGAAGATGTGTTGTGGTGTTCCGCCAGCCAAAACCGCGAATAGCCCAATGGGTCCAAATGCTCGGCCAAGGCCACAGTTTCAGCCACGGCTTGAGATGGGCTCGTGTTGGTAACAATGGCAGACTGATCTAGCGCGTTGAGTAAAAATTGGCTCATATTTATTAGTTTAGCCAATCGATACGCGTCTGGCCAGCAACTTGATGCGGTTCGGTCGACCTGAGTTTAGGCATAAAGTTGTGTGTCATACGAGATTCTGCTTGCCGCCTGCAGGCGAGTGGCTAATATTCGACGCCATTAGGTTCAGTTGAGGGAGACGACAAGCCATGTATGCAGAATTAAAACAAGTGTGCGATCAAATGACAGGCCCAGACAGCATGTTTGCCATCAGCGACATTGAAGTTCGCGGCCAAACGCTGAAAACATTTACCAATGCGCCGCCGTCGCTTCGCGAAGTTTGGGCGCTTTCTGCCATGGGCCATGCCGATAAAACTTATCTGGTTTATGAAGGCGAAACCTGGACGTATAGCCAAGCCTATGCCGAGAGCGCGCGCGTCGCGGCCTGGATGTTTGAAAACGGAATTAAACAAGGCGACCGCGTTGCTTTGGCCTTCCGCAATTACCCAGAATGGATGCTGATTTACTGGGCCCTGACCTCGGTCGGTATTACCGTGGTGGGTATGAACGCTTGGTGGGTAACCGATGAAATGCAATACGGCCTAGAAGACAGCGCGCCGAAAGCTTTCATCGCCGATGTGGAGCGTCTCGAACGCATCCTGCCGATTCGCGATCAATTCCCAGATATGAAATTAATTGGCCTGCGTTTGCCAGAGCCTATCGATGGCGTGATTGATTATGCTGAGTTGAAAAACCATGCTGGCGAAATGCCAGAAGTGACCATTGATGGCGACGAAGATGCATGCATTTTCTACACATCTGGCACGACAGGTCGCCCGAAAGGTGCTCAATTAACCCAGCGTGGCTGCGTGTTGAACCTGATGAGCGTAGCCTTCATGTCAGCTGCCTCCAATATGGCAGAGGCGGTGGAAGCCGGCACAGTCGACCAAATTCCAGAGCCAGGCACAGCCCCCGGGCCCATTATGTTGGTAACCACTCCGATGTTCCATGTGACGGCCAATAATTGTGTTTCTCAGCCCTGCACCATGGGCGGTGGCACGCTTATTTTCATGTATAAATGGGATGCAGGCGAAGCGCTGAAAATCGTCGATAAATATAAAGTAACCAATTTGAGCGGCGTGCCGGTAATGGCACGTGAGATTATCGCGCATCCTGATTTTGCTAAATATGACACGTCGTCTTTGGTAACTTTGGGCGGTGGCGGCGCGCAATTGCAACCAGATTTGGTTGGCAAAATTGACGAAGCTTTGGAAAATGGCCAAGCCAATACAGGCTATGGCATGACCGAGACTTGCGGTCTAATTACCGCCGTTGTCGGTAAATATTTCCTCGATAAGCCAGACAGTTGTGGCCCACTTGTGCCAACGATGATTGGTAAAGTTATCGATGCCGATGGCAATGATTTGCCGGAAGGCTCGGTGGGAGAGCTATGCGTCAAAGGTGGCAATGTGATTAAAGGCTATCTGAACCGCGAGGAAGCCACGGCCGAATCGATTCAAGACGGTTGGCTCCGCACGGGCGATATTGCGCGCATCGACGAAGACGGCTTTGTGTTCATCGTCGACCGAGCCAAAGATATGGTATTGCGCGGTGGCGAAAACATTTATTGTGCTGAAGTGGAAAGCGCTGTGTTTAAACATGATGCGGTCGCTGAATGCACCGTATTTGGTGTGGAAGACGAGCGCCTAGGCGAAGAAGTAGGTATTGCAATCGTTGTGGCGGATGGCGCAAGTTTGACCGCCGATGCCGTGCGCGAGCATTGCTCTAAACTATTGGCAAGTTTTAAAATTCCAAGGTATATCTGGTTGCGAACAGAGAAGTTGCCCCGCAATGCCAGTGGTAAGTTTTTGAAACGCGAATTGCGCGATACGCTAGACCCAGCGGACGCCAGCTAACCATAGCCGTGTAGCGGCAGAATTTGAGGAAAAGCGTGACTTTAAAATCCCGCCTATTGACATCCGCCCTTGTGCTGCCGCTAACGGGTCTGCTTGTGTTGGCGCCAGTTCTGGCGTTTGAAGTGACCGGCGACGAGGACGATACGGAAGCGACGACCGAGCAGATTGTCTCTGCCAATCCAGCGGGTACGAAGGTTCAAAGCATCACCATTGATGGCACGCCATCTAACCCCGCCCAGCAAGCCGCTTTATTGATAGATCAAGATGCAGATGTGAGCATCGCGGGTAATATCACGGTTCGAGATCGCGATGACGATGACGAAGCTACGGCGGAGCCTTTGCAAAACGGCATTGCGATTAAAGTATTCGACCCTCTTTTGACGGGAAGCCTGCGGCTAAAAGATGGCGCGAGCCTGAATGTCATAGAAGTGCGCGGCCCAGACTATGACGGCAATAGCGATGGCTTGCCAGATGCCAATGACACAGATGAAGATGGAATTATCGAGGGTTCGCCGGCTTTATCCGGTGGTAAGCGTCGTATCGGACTTTGGGTCGACGCGAACATTAGCACCGATCTGATTGGCGAGAGTGGATCCAGCATCACCGTAGAGGGTACAGGCGGTACAGATGATTCTGGAAATATTGTTGCGGGTGTGTATATCAACGGCGATTTGTCGAGCAATCTCGATTTATCCACCAACATTACCGTCATCGGCGACAATGCGCGCGGTGTGAACCTTAACAACCCGATTGGTGGCAATTACCGTCAGCGTGGCTCGGTTAATGTGCGCGGCGATGATAGCGTTGCGCTCGATATTGATGGGGCTATTTCCGGCTCCTTGATGATTGAAGGTGCCATCCAAGCAACGGGCTACTCGCTGCCAATTTTGCCGACACGTGGCGGCTTAGACTCAGATACGGCGCAAGAGTTCGATGCCGACCAACAAACAGCGAACCCGAATGAGCGTCGCACCTCCGGCTCGGCCGTCGATATTGCGGCAAGCGTCTCGGGTGGCGTGTTGATTAACGGCAATATGAATGGCTTGAGTACGCCTGATGAGCGAGAGGCCCTGTCCGACATTAACGACCTGCGGGTCGATGACGATGGTAATTTTGTAAGCGTCGTTGCCAATAAGACCAAGCCTTATCATTTTGACCCCAACCGGAACACCGGCAGCATCACCAGCTTCGGCGAAGCGGATGGGGAAGCGGCGCTGAAAATTTCAGAGACCATCGGGTCTCTAAATGGGGCGACGAAAGAGACATTTCTCGACACCACCAATGATGATGGCGAAGACCTCCCCTCAGACGACAATGGCAACACGCCCCGCGATGTTTATGACAGCACCCAAGTGTTTTATTACTCCCATGGCTTGATGAACCGAGGCAGCATCTCGGCGAACTCGCAATATGACGGAGTGAAAAAAGGCGCCTATGAAATTAAAACCCAGGCCACGGCTATCTTATTAGATGATGGCGTGGCCTCGCGGGTTTTGCATGGCGGCATTTATAACAGCGGTGCTATTTCGGCCACGGCCTATAATGGCGATGCGACCGCTATCGATATTGCAGATATGGAACTTACCGACGGCCTTCGCGGTGACAGCACCTTATTGTTGAATGAAGGCACCATTAGCGCCGCAATTCGGACGCACACGAAATCGCATGACACGATTACCAATGCCAGCAAGTCGGCCATTGGGGTTAATATTGGTGCCCTAGCTGCCGCTCATATCGCGGATGCTTCTGCAGCTGCGATGGTTCTAAATAACCGCGGCATCGTCCGCGTGTCTTCCAGCCATTCACAGCTTACGCCGAGCGATGCGGATGCGGCAGATTTATATGAATCTATTGCCGGTCAAAATGCCATCGCCTTCGAGCTATCTGCCGTTTCTGGGCCCTTAAACTTAGTGCAAGAAATGCGCAAACAAGACACGGTTATTCAAGCCAATGTTGACGGCGTAGCAGGCAATGAGGACGTCTATAGCGGCGGTGGTGATATAGATATCGATCGCACGGGCGACGTCGAGAAAAACGCAGATGGTATCAATGTGGCCAAGGCGGACGGCAGAATTGATGAGCGCGATTTAGGCGCGCTTCCGAGTATTACGGGTGACGTAAACTTTGGCTCTGGTGATAATGAGTTCAAGCTTTTGGCCGGTAACATGCGCGGCAACATCAGCTTCGGCGGCGGGGCCGACAGTCTTCTGATTGGCAATTCAATAGACGACGACGCGAATAGCGAAGACGATATAGATGGCAATGAATATACAGCGCCGGTTACAACTTTTGTTGGGGCGATACAAAAAGGCGCGGGCTCTTTAACGATTGCTCTGGGTGGGCAAGACGCGAATATTGCTGCCGAGAAAACGCAATTGCATTTTGTTCGCCAAGAAGGACGAGATTTAAATGCCGATGGCGATGATGCCGATGTCGGCGAAGACCTAGAAGGTCTTGATATCGCTTCCCTGACGCTCGGCGAAAAAGCTGATTTGCGCTTCACTGTTTCCCCCGAGTTCCTAACCGGCGCTATTTTAGATGTAGACAGCTTGTCCATCGGCGCGGACGCCACTATCTCGCCTTTCATCACAAGCCTGCCTGGCGTGGATGGAAATGGTGATTTTGAAATTCGCACCATCAAGCTCATCGAGTCGAGTTCAGACTTAAGCAGTCTCAACATCAGCGATAGTCTGCAAGAAGAAGGCCATCCCTATATTTACAATGTCTCTTTAGAGGTAGACACGACAGGCGCCAAGGATGTGATACAGGCGGACTTTGCAATCAAAACAGCCAGTGAACTCGGCTTAAACGCAACCGAAGGCTCAGCTTGGCCTGCTGTTATCAGTCATTTCCGTTCCGATGAAACGCTAGAGGCGGTGCTTAGTTTGATCACCGATGGCGATGAGTTTGATGCTTATTATGATCAATTGCTCCCTCAGTATGGCGATGGCACGATGAAGCAATTAGCCAGCCTTAGCGAAGCCGCAACGGGGGCCGTCGGCCAGCATTTGCAAATTGTAGGTGCCGGTGGGCGCCGCGATGGCGATGGTTGGGTGCAGCAATTTGGCGACTATCGCAAGCAAGACGCGACCCAAGAAACAGACACGGTGAGCGGCACGAGCTACGGCATGGCGTTAGGCTATGACGCGCCAGCCGGCTTTGCCGAAGCCGTGGGTATGTATGCCCAAATGAGCTTCACTTCGGTGCATGAAAAGCCGAGCCTATTGCCCAATGCGATTGCGCCTGGCCGCGACGAAGTGAAGGCCGAGAGTTTTGGGGTTGGCGCGTATATGGCAGATAAAATTGGGCCCGTACGATACGAGCTCAGTGCGGCTGCGGGGTCGATTGCTTTCGACAGTTTGCGCAGCGTTCAGTTTAACGGCGTCAGTGATGTGTTAGCCGCAGCTTGGGATGGAGCTTCCACTTCGGCGTCGGCGCGGGTGATTTATCCTATTCTCGAGGATGACCATTTGTTGCGCATTGAAGCGGGTCGCGATTACTTCTCGCTAAAGCAGGATGATTACACAGAGCGCACGCTCCTTACCGTCGGCCGAGATCTCGCTTTGCGGGTGCGCGGCGGCAACTCAGATATGACTAGCGATTACATCGGTGTGCGCGGCAGCCTCGTGCGCGGCGGCGGCAGCCCGAGCGACATCGTTTGGGAGCCAAACTACTATTTGGGCTTTCGCAGCGTCGACAATTACTCGGCCTATAGCGCCAAAGCCAATTTCGTCGGCAATGACGTCGTGTTTGATTTGAAATCGCAAGACGAAATTTCCGACACCACCGAGCTAGGTCTCGGGGTTGCGGCGCATAATGATTATTTCGCATTTGAATTTAATTATCGCGGCAAATTCGGCGATGGCGAAGAAGTGCATGGCGGCGGTATTTCTGTCCGCTTGTTGTTCTAGGGCCGCCTAAAGCGCGTCGAATAATCCTGGCTTCAAGCGTTTTGCGGCCGCGGCAAATTCTGAAAAATCATCGATGATGGCATCTGCTTGCAGCTCGTCTAGGCTGACACGGCGATAGCCAAAGCTCATACAAATGGACGCCACGTTCGCGGCCATAGCGCCGCCAGTATCGGCTTCACTATCGCCCACCATAATGGCGTCTTGCGGGCTTGCGTTAAGGCGCTTTAAGGCTTCTTCGATTGTGTCTGGATCTGGTTTGCGTTTCGGCAAAGTGTCGCCGCCAACCAGCACATCGAAATAGCTATGGATGCCAAGGCGAAACAATAATTTGGCCGATAAGCTCTCGCGTTTATTAGTGACAACCCCCATCAAAATACCGCCAGCGCGGGCGGCGTCTAAAATTGGCATGAGGTTGGGAAACAGTTTGGTGTGGTCGTCGATGTTTTGGTCGTAATATAAAACAAACTCTTCGGTCGCGGCATCCAGTTGATCGTCTGGCCATGTGACGCCGTTCTCTAGCAGGCCACGTTGCAAAATAACCCGCGCGCCGCCGCCGATGAGATTTTGTGTGGCGTCTCCAGAAACCTCGTCCAATCCGTTCTTGCGCAGAATATAATTCATCGCGGCATGTAAATCGGGCTTTGTATCGGCAAGGGTTCCGTCGAGGTCAAAAAGCAGAGCAGCCATGGCGTATCCTATTGTTGAGATATATGTTGGAGCTTCGATGGGGCTCATGCTACATCCGATTCATGGCGCTACGACATCTTTTTCTCATGTTCATCATCTGCTTGGTTTGGGGCTTCACTTTTGTGGCTGGCAAAGCGGGTGTGACGGAAATTCCACCAATGCTGTTTACAGCGCTTCGGTATCTTTTACTGTCGCTTCTGCTGTTTCCTTTCTTGCAAATTGTCTCTGGCAAAATGCCACAGGTTATTTTCATTTCCATTGCCATGGGCTCGGCGCATTTCTCTCTTTTTTATGGCGGCATGTCGATTGCCGACAATGTGTCCTCCATCGCCGTGGCAACACAATTGGGCGTGCCGATTAGCACCATCATGTCGATTATATTTTTAAACGAGCAGGTTGGCTGGCGGCGTTGGATGGGGATTGCCATGTCGTTTGGCGGCGTGGTTATCATCAGCTTCGACCCCGCTATCATTAGCGAGCGGCTAGGGCTTCTCATGGTTGTCGGGGCCGCTTTCATCGGCTCGGCTGGCACCATTGTGATGAAGCAAATCAAGCATACAGGCGTCTATCAAATGCAGGCCTGGATTGCCGTGCTGAGTTGGCCACCCTTGATTGCTTTGTCGCTCATTTTTGAGAACAACCATGTCGAGGTTCTCCAAAACGCCAGTTGGATGGCTTGGGGAGGCGTGGTTTATACCGCCGTTGGCGCTAGCTTGATTGGCCATGCGGGCATGTATTATTTGCTGCAACGCTACGACGTTTCGGTCACCTCGCCGTTGACGCTAATGGCACCAATTTTCGGCATTCTATCGGGCGTTATTTTCTGGGGCGACCAATTGGGGGTTCGTTTCTGGATTGGTGGCGGCCTCGCTTTGCTTGGCGTGTTGATTATCGGGTTAAGAAAGCGCGAGGTTGCGCACGCGGGGAACGTGCTATGAAGCAGAGCCGGCTAACTCCAGTCCAAATTCAAGCTTCGCCCAATCATGATGCGCGCGCCAAAAAACTGAGCCATATTGTTTTGCATTATACCAATATGGAAAGCGCACAAGCCGCGCTTGAGCGCATGTGCGACCCTGTCGCGAAAGTCTCAGCTCATTATCTCATTCATCGCGATGGTCAGATTGTGCAAATGGTCGACGAGAGCCGTCGCGCTTGGCACGCGGGCGTGTCTTCTTGGCAGGGGGAAAGCGATATGAATTCTGCCTCCATAGGCATTGAGCTAGACCATAAAGGCCATGACGAGCAGGGCCATATGAGCGTCTTCCCCGAAGCGCAAAGACAGGCACTTTACGCGCTTTTGAAAGATGTCATCGACCGAAACAACCTCGACCCGCGCCATGTGATTGGCCATAGCGATATTGCGCCGGGCCGCAAAATAGACCCGGGCGAGGCCTTCGATTGGGCTGAATTGCATGCGGCGGGGTTTGGTATTTGGTTGCCAAATGTGAAACTAGAATCGGTAGCGGCTTTGCCATCCGAGGCGCCGCGGGCGCAAGCAGCGATACGGCCTTTGCAAAAAGCACTGGCTGCTTTTGGCTATCTTATCGAAGCCGACGGTATTTATGGCGAGCCGATGCACGCTGTGGTCGCCGCCTTCCAGCGCCATTTTCGGCCAAGCCTGGTGAATGGCATTGCCGACGCCGAGACCCAAAGTCTGATTTATGCCTATTGTCGTGCCAGTCTCGCCAAACCAGAAGCAGGTCCAGAAGCAGGTTGAGTCATATGCTCTCTTGACGCTTGGGCTTTCGAGGCGTAAGCAAAAAAACGGTCAGAGGGTCGGGTGATCGCTCTCACTTCGGTGAGGGAGGAAAGTCCGGGCTCCACGGAAACACGGCGCCGGATAACGTCCGGCAGAGGCAACTCTAGGGAAAGTGCCACAGAAAGCAAACCGCCTCTTCGGAGGTAAGGGTGAAAGGGTGCGGTAAGAGCGCACCGCGCTGCTGGTAACAGCAGTGGCAGGGTAAACCCCGCCGGGAGCAATACCAAATAGGAGCGGCACATAATCTGTTTCCGGATTGTCGCTCGGGTAGGTAGCACGAGGTGTTCGGTAACGGACATCCCAGATGAATGGTCACCGCCATATCTTTGATATGCGCACAGAACCCGGCTTACAGACCCTCTGACCGCTTTTTTCAAAATCCACAACATGTAGCGATATCGGCAATCGGCCTGCCCATATCTGCCCGTTTGCGCGCGCAAATGCCCTCCAAATTCCATTGACACCCATACTTGCCCATGCTATCCCAAGTAATCCCATATAAGACCACGCAAACAAGGGGTGGGAGTGTCGCGCCCGAAGCGCTGACAAACGAAGGAGGAAGCCGACATGGCCACGTTCATGTCTACAGTCACGAGCAAGATAGACGCCAAGGGTCGCGTCTCGGTTCCGTCTGTCTTCCGTTCGGCGATTATCGCCCAAAACAATTCGCAAAATTCTGGCCCAGCCGCGCCCCATGATGGGCCGCATGGTATTTTTGTTTATCCGTCTTTCACCGAAGCGGCGATTGAAGGCGGCGGGCAGTCGCTGATGAGCGACATTGGCGCCATGGTCGAGCGCCTCGATTTATTCACCGAAGAGCGTGATGCTTTGGCCGCCTCTTTGTTTGCCGATAGCCATCACTTAACGTTTGATGCGGATGGTCGGGTTTCTTTGCCGGCGCCTTTATTGGCGCATGCGGGCGTTGAAAAAGAGCTGATGTTTGTGGGTCTTGGAACCAAATTCCAGATTTGGAATCCAGCCAGTTACGCCGACTTTAGATCGAAAGCACGCGCTATGGCGCTGCAACAAAGGGGGTTGTTGCGATCGCTTTCATCGCCGCCTCCCGCGCCGCCGGGTGAGGGCAAGCAATGAGTAGCGGGGGTGACGTGTTCAATAGGCAGCAAGCTAGCGTGCCCCCGGTTTCCGCTCCCCATATTTCTGTACTCTTGCACGAAGTAGTGGGCGCTCTGGCACCCCAAGCCAATGAAACCCATGTCGATGGCACTTTCGGGGCGGGCGGTTACACCAAAGCTTTATTGCAAGCGGCGGATTGCACTGTGGTGGCAATCGACCGTGACCCAGACACAAAAAAACATGCCGATGCGCTGGCTGCTGAATTCGGTTCGCGCCTAATTTACCTCTCTGGCTGTTTTGGCGATATGGATCGCCTGTTGCCAGAGGCCGGCCAGCCGCAAGTGGATGGCGTGACGCTTGATTTGGGCGTTTCTTCCATGCAGTTAGATGAGGCTGAACGTGGATTTTCGTTCATGCGCGATGGGCCGCTGGATATGCGGATGAGCCAGAGCGGGCAAAGTGCTGCGGAATTATTAAACCAAGCTGAGCCAGATTTGCTGAGCGATATCTTGCATGTTTATGGCGAAGAGAAACGCGCCCGCGCCATTACCAAGGCCATTGTTGCTCGCCGCGCCGAGACGCCTTTTGCCACCACCCAAGATTTGGTGGATGTAGTTATTTCGGTTTTGGGCGCGCCACGCTTTGGTAAATCGCATCCGGCCACGCGCACGTTTCAGGCCATTCGGATTTATCTCAATGATGAATTGGGCGAGCTATTGCGCGGTCTGCAAGCGGCGGAGCAAATCCTCAAGCCGGGCGGTCGTTTGGCGGTTGTAACCTTTCATTCGCTAGAAGACCGCATGGTGAAGCAATTTTTCAGCCCGCGCACAGGTCGCTCAGGGCGTCCATCGCGCCATCAGCCAGATGTGGAAATGGCGCCACCAAGTTTTGCCGAACCTGTAAAGCGCACCATCAAGGCGAGTGCATCCGAGATTGAAGATAATCCGCGCTCGCGTTCGGCGCGTCTGCGGGTGGCGCTTCGCACAAAGGCGCCCGCCTTTCCCGAAAGTGGTGATTTAATGCCCCGCCGCGCCCCTCAAATTGAGGTGCGCGGATGATACGCTGGATAAATATATCTTTGTGTCTTTTGCTGGTCTTGTGCATTGCCGCGCTTTACCACATTCGCTATTCGGCAGAAGCCGAGGCGCGCGGCGTGCGGCAGGTGGAGCAAAAAATTAATCGCGAGTTGGACCGCCAGCGCACCTTGCGCGCCGAATGGAGCAGCCTGAACGACCCGCGTCGTTTGCAATTGCTATCGCGCCATTATTTGCAATTAGGCCATCTGCGCTTGTCACAAGTCGAAGATATGCGCACGCAGGAAACGCAGACCATTCCTGTGATGCTCGTGCCCAGCAACGTCAATGCGGGAGGCGCTCATGAGCCGCGCTAAACTTCCCGTCGTTGCGGCAGGGCGCGATTGGGCGGCCGTCTTGGGCGGACGCTTGAGCGGTGGTCCAGGAGATTTGTCCGAGCATGCCGTCGAGGTGACCCGCAATCGCTTGCGTTTGGCGCTTACCTGCTTCGTCATCGTGTTTGGTGTTTTAGCTGGGCGCTTGGTGCAGCTCACGGTTTTGGAAAACCAGCCCGCGTGGCAGGCTGGCGCGCAGAAACAAAAACAAATGGTGCGCCCCACTATTTTAGATCGCAATGGCGTGGTCTTGGCGACGCAAATCTCTACCGTAACGCTGGGCGCAGATGTTGCGATGATTGACGATGGCCCGCAAATGGCGGCGCGCTTGAAACAGATTTTGCCTGACTTAAACCAAGCTCGTGCCGCGCGTTTGATGTCGGGTAAAGATCGCTATGTTGAATTGGAAACAGGCCTTACGCCAGCCCAGAAGCAAGCCACTTTGGCTTTTGGCGATCCGGCCTTGAAACTGACCCGCGCTAGCAGTCGGGTCTATCCGACGGGTCATGTGATGGCCCATAGCGTTGGGTTCACCAGCTCCGACATGCGCGGCCTTTTAGGGCTCGAGTTATATCTCGATCGGTTGATCGAAGACGAGGGTTTTGAAGGCGTGTTTGAAAGCAGCCTAGACGTGCGCGTGCAACATAATGTGCGTGACGTTTTACAAGAAGCGATGGTCAAATATCAAGCCAAAGCGGCAGGCGCCATTATGGTGGATGTGCATTCGGGCGAAGTTATCTCATTGGTGTCGCTGCCTGATTTTGATGCCAATGACGCAATGGCGCAGGGCCGCGAACCGCATTTCAATCGGATGACTTCGGGCGTTTATGAGCTCGGTTCTATTTTCAAAGTATTCACGGCAGCCATGGCCTTAGACACAGGTCTAGTGGCGGAGGACGAGGGCTTTGACACCCGCGAGCCGATAAAAGTTGGCCGCAAGGTCTTTGAAGATGACCATGGCCAAGAGCGCATTTTATCGATAGATGAGGTTATCATTCACTCGTCGAATATTGGTGCCGTTCAAATGGCTATGCGGGTACCGGCAGATGTGCATTACGAATTTTTTGGCAAACTTGGTTTCTTAGACTCTGTGCCTTTCGAGTTGCTTGAAAGTGCCGAGCCTATCGTGCCAACCCGTTGGACGGACATTGAGCGCGCGACGTCTTCCTTTGGTTACAGTTTTTCGGTCTCGCCCCTCGCTGCTGTTATGGCAGGCGCGGCGATGGTCAATGGCGGTGTTCTGTACGAGCCGAGCTTGCGCAAAGTTGGCCTGCCAGTGGGCCAGCGAATTATCGCGGCGGAAACCAGCCGCTCGTTGCGCCGGATGATGCGCTCGGTCGTGACCCATGGCACGGCGCGCCAAGCCGAGGTGCCTGGGTATCAAATTTTGGGCAAAACCGGTACAGCCGAAAAGCACATCGTGGGCGGGTATAATAAAGAGGCCTTAAGGACTTCGTTTTTAGGCGCATTTCCAGCTCGCGCGCCACGCTACGCGATGCTGGTCATGCTGGATGAGCCGCAAGGTCATGCGGAAACTTATGGGCTCAATTCAGCTGGTTGGAATGCGGCACCAGCGGCGGGCGAGATTGTGCGTCGCACGGCCAGTCTTTTGGGTGTCTTGCCGCGTGCCGAAGTTCCTGCAGAGCAAGCGGCTGTGAAACCGACACATCAATCTGTCGAGGAGGTGGCTTATGCGCCTCGATGAATTAAGCCGCAACTCAAACCTAACTGGCAAAGGTGGCGTGCCCTCACCAGACGTGCGCGGCCTCAGCGCCGATAGCCGCACGGTGCAGCCGGGATATTTATTTGCCGCGCTGCCGGGCACAAAAGTCGATGGTCAGGCGTTCATCAGCCAAGCGATTGAAAATGGGGCGACGGCGGTATTGGCCAGCGAGCCTTTGCTGGCCCAACCCTTGCACGCAGATGTGGCTTTCGTAACGAGTGATAATCCACATCGTGATTTGGCCCATATGGCCGCCCGTTTCTTTGAATTTCAACCCGCCCATATTGGCTGCATTACCGGCACTAATGGTAAAACCTCGACGGTCAGTTTCTTGCGCCAACTTCTTGCCGCCCAAGGCCATAAGGTTGCGGCCATGGGTACTCTGGGGGTGGAAGCGGATGGTTATTTTGAGCCCTTGCAACACACAACCCCAGACCCCGTTCGCTTGCATGCGGCCTTACGAGATTTGAGCGCGCATGGCGTCACGCATTTGGCGATGGAGGCTTCCAGTCATGGCTTGGCGCAGCATCGTATGGATGGCGTGCGGGTCGAAGTGGCGGGATTTACCAATCTATCGCGCGATCATTTGGATTATCATGATACGCCGGAAGCCTATGAAGCGGCCAAGCAACGTTTGTTCACGGAGTTGCTGAGCGAGACCGGCACGGCTGTGATTGTGGGCAGTCATGTCTCTGGTCAACGCTTGCAGGCTGTGTGCGAAACTTATGGTCGTAGCCCTGTGATGGTCGGTCGCCCCGAGGATAGTGTTTTTGTCCAAGTCGAGGCGCGCACGGCCACGGGCTTACAGATCGAGGTTACCTTGAACGGCCAGTCGCAAAGCCTTGCGGTTCCGCTTATTGGAGATTTTCAAACCGAGAACCTGGCGTTAGCTTTGGGCATGGCGCAAGCCTTTGGCCTGCAAGACAAAGAATTATTCTCGGCCTGCGCGCATTTGCAAGCGCCGCGTGGCCGTATGCAATTTGTTGGACGCTCGCAAAATGGCGCCAGTGTTTACGTCGATTATGCTCACACGCCCGATGCGCTCGACAAGGCTCTGGACGCCTTGCGCGGCCATCTTCCGGCGTCTGGTAATCTTTCGGTGTTGTTTGGGTGTGGTGGAAATCGCGATGCTGGCAAGCGCCCAGAAATGGGCAAGGTTGCTGCCGCCAAAGCGGATAGCATTTTCGTGACCGATGATAACCCGCGCCAAGAAAAAGCCGCGAGCATTCGTGCCGCCATTCTTGCCGCTTGCCCCAAAGCCCAAGAAATTGGCGATCGCGGCGAAGCCATTGGTGCCATTATTAACGCCGCGCAAAGCGATGATATTGTTCTGCTGGCTGGCAAAGGCCATGAGAGCGGTCAGATTATCGGCGACACAATTTTGCCGTTTGACGATGCCATAGTGGCGCAATCCTATCTTTCTGCGAAAGGGGGCCAGCATGGCTAATCCTCTCTGGAAGGGCTCGCAAGTGATAGCGGCAGTGGCAACGCATCTGGTTGGCCAAGACGTGCCGACCGATTGGGTGGCCAATGGCGTGAGTATAGACACGCGTGATTTGAAGCCAGGTGATATTTTCGTGGCTCTGCCGGGAGAGCATGTCGATGGGCATGCGTATGTCGAGGCGGCTTTTGAAGCTGGCGCCGCGGCAGCTTTTGTGCGGCCAGACTTTGCCAGCGAGAGTTTGCCAGCCAAAGCGGTTTTGCTACCCGTGTCGGATGTGTTGGCGGCGCTAGAGGCTTTGGGCCGTGCGGCTCGCGAGCGCAGCCAAGCCCATATTATTGCGGTAACGGGCAGTGTCGGTAAAACCAGCGTCAAAGAAACACTGTCTGCAGCGCTGGCAAAAAGCGGCTCTGTGCATGCGTCCGAGCGTTCGTTCAACAATCATATTGGTGTGCCTCTCAGTCTGGCACGGCTATCGGCCGAGGCTGATTTTGCGGTGTTTGAACTGGGCATGAACCACGCTGGCGAGCTAACAGATTTGGTGGATATGGTGCGCCCGCAGTGCGCCATCGTCACAACCATTGGCACGGCGCATATTGAAAACTTCGATAACATGACAGCTCTGGCGCGCGCCAAGGCCGAGATATTCAGTGGTTTGGTCGAAGGCGGGGTCGCTATTTTGCCTCGCGATAATGCGTATTATGACGAGTTGAAACAAGGCGCGAGCCAGGCCCGCATCATGGATTTCTCTGCCGAGGGTAACGCGCAAGCGCAAGCCTTTACAGCGCAAGTGAAATTGCACGAAGCCTGCAGCTGTGTGACCGCTCATATTCTGGGACAAGAAGTGATTTATAAAATTGGCACACCCGGCGCGCACCATGTCGCCAACAGTCTGGCTGTTTTGGCGGCGGTACAAAATGCAGGGGCTGATTTAGCCCTGGCGGCTTTGTCGCTGGCAGACAATGAAGGCCTATCGGGGCGCGGTCGGCGTTATGCTATCGGCGATGCCGAGGCTCAAATAACCCTCATCGACGAGAGTTATAACGCCAATCCAACGTCGATGGCGGCAGCTTTAAATACTTTGGGTCTGGCGCCACGTCTGGGCCGTGGTCGCCGCGTTGCCGTCTTGGGCGATATGGCCGAGCTGGGCAAAGACGCACCAGCCCTGCACGCGAGCTTGGCAGAAAACATCGAGCAAGCCGATATTGATTTGGTGCTGACCTGTGGAGATTTGATGGTGCATTTGCACAATCATCTGCCGCCAGGCCGCACGGGGCCGCATGTCGGCACGACAGACGAAATTATGGAAATTTTACACCGAGATTTACGCGCCAATGATGTGGTGATGGTGAAGGGCTCCAATTCCAGTGGTATGGGAAAAGTGGTCGACGCCTTGCTGGCAAGTTCTGCGGCACAGATAAAACAGGCGAGGGTCGGATAATGCTCTATGAATTCATGCTCCAGTTTAACGAACAAGTGCCTGGCGCTAATCTGTTCAATTACATTACGTTTCGGGCGGGTGGCGCGGTAATGACCTCTTTGCTCATCACCTTCTTGCTGGGCCCATGGGTCATTGGTGCGCTGCGCGCGCGTCAAGGCAAAGGTCAGCCGATACGCGAAGATGGCCCGCAATCGCATTTGGTAACTAAAATCGGAACCCCAACCATGGGCGGTTTGCTTATCTTATTGGGCGCTTTAGGGTCAACTTTGATTTGGGGAAATTTAACCAATCCATTTTTGTGGATTGTGCTGCTGACCACAACGGGCTTTGGCATTATTGGTTTTGCCGATGATTATTTAAAACTGCGCGGCGGATCTAGCGCCGGCGTGCCGGGTCGTTTGAAATTAATATTTGAATCGATTATTGCTATTTGTACGGTTCTGGCCATTAGCCATTATTTGCCGGAGCCCCTGGCGACCAGTTACGCCATTCCCTTCTTTAAAGATGTGCTTTTGCCCTTCGGCCTTCCGCTCTATCTTTTTGCGGGCCTGATTGTGATTGTTGGTGCCTCGAACTCAGTCAATCTTACCGATGGCCTAGACGGTTTAGCAATTGTGCCAACGATGATTGCGGCGGCCAGTTTTGGCTTTATCGCTTATCTGGTCGGGAATGCGATTTTTGCGAATTACCTGCAAGTCCACTACGTGCCTGGCACGGGCGAGCTGGCGGTATTTTGCGCCGCGCTCATCGGCTCAGGCTTAGGCTTTCTTTGGTATAATGCGCCGCCGGCCGCCGTTTTCATGGGCGATACGGGCTCGCTGGCTTTGGGCGGCGCGCTTGGGTCTATCGCCGTGGCTACCAAACACGAACTGGTTCTGGCCATTATCGGCGGCTTGTTTGTGTTGGAAGCTGTCTCGGTGATTGTGCAAGTGGCTTCGTTCAAACTAACCGGCAAGCGTGTGTTCGCCATGGCGCCTTTGCATCATCATTTTGAGCAACGCGGCTGGGCAGAGCCGACAATTGTCATTCGCTTCTGGATTATTTCCGTCATCCTTGCCCTCGTTGGGCTGGCTACGTTGAAGCTGAGGTAGGGTCTATGATGCAGCTTCCCAAACTCACTGGTGAAACCGCCGTCTTCGGACTGGGCCGCTCAGGCTTGGCTTGTGTGGCGTCGCTAGTGGCTGCGGGAAATCAAGTTGTGGCATGGGATGATCGCGCGGAGCCGCGTCAGCAGGCTGAAAAACTCGGGGCCGTTTTGCGAAATTTAACCGATGATTTTGGCAGCCCTGCCCAATTAATTGTAAGCCCTGGCGTGCCGCTTACCCATCCGGCCCCGCACCCAGTTGTGGCGGCGGCAAAGGCTGTGGCTTGTGCTGTTTTGGGCGATATGGATTTATTCTCCATGGCGCTTGAGGCGTCGGGTCTGCGCGATAAGGCGACGCTCATCGGCATTACGGGCACCAATGGAAAATCGACGACCACGGCGCTGGTTACTCACATGCTGCAAACGGCTGGCCTGCCTGTTCATATGGGCGGCAATATCGGCACGCCAGTTCTGCAATTGCCGCTGCCAGACGCGGCGGCGCCAAACACAATTTATGTCCTAGAGTTATCTTCCTACCAGCTCGACCTTAACCGCCGGTTGCATTGCGATATGGGTGTGATGTTAAACCTAACGCCAGACCACCTCGATAGGCATGGCGATATGGCGGGCTATGCGCGGGCCAAAGAAGCTCTTTTTGAGAATGATAAATGCCAATCGCTTCGCGTTATTGGCATGGATGATGCGCCAAGCCGCGAAATGTTTGAGCGTCACCCGCACGAAAAATGCATTACGATTTCCAGCACGCACACGCAAGGCGATATATATTTTGCCGATGCCAGCTTGCACTATGGTCAAGCCGAGCCTGTGGTTTTGCAAGATTGCCTTGCCTTGCGCGGCGCCCACAATGGGCAGAACGCAGCTGCTGCAATGGCTATTGGATTGGGCTTGGGAATAAGCGCCGATGTCATGGCTGCCAGTTTTAAGAGCTTTGCTGGCATGTCGCATCGCTTGCAACCGATCGCGCGCCATGGGGCCCTAACTTTTGTGAACGACAGCAAAGCCACCAACGCCGAGGCGACACGCCATGCTTTGGCAGCCTTTGATAATATTTATTGGATTGCAGGTGGCGTCGCCAAAGCGGGCGGCCTCTCGAGTTTGGAAACCCAATTCAGCAATGTCCGCGCGGCCTTCCTCATCGGCGAAGCGGCGGATGGGTTTGCTCAAAGTTTGTCTGGAAAAATACCGGTTGAGATATCGTACACGATGGATAAGGCGCTTACCCAAGCAGCCAATCAAGCGCAAGCCGATGCCCTTGCCCATGCCACAATTTTACTATCGCCGGCCTGCGCGTCCTTTGACCAGTTCGAAGATTTCGAAGCGCGCGGGGTCGCCTTTCAAGCCGCTGTGGCTAGCTGGGTGAGCGCGCAAGAAGCAGGGGGTGCCGCATGAGCCGTATGTTCGCTCGCACCAATCGTAGCCCGCTGTCGCAGTGGTGGTGGACCGTCGACCGCCCAATGGTCTTAGGTGTCATGGCGCTCATCGGTCTTGGGTATCTCATGGCCTTTGCGGCCAGTCCGGCGGTGGCGCAGACCATCGGTAAATCGATTTATTATTTTGCCAATAAGCAATTCGCTTTCCTTTCGCTGGCGGGCTGTGTGTTTATTGGCGTGTCGATGCTGTCGCCCAAAGCGATTAAATATTTCGCGCTTCTTTTGTTGGTGGGCGCACTCGGCGGCGTCATCGCCACGCTATTTTTCGGCGTCACTGTAAAGGGTGCCAGTCGGTGGTTGTTAATCGGTGGCTTGTCTGTGCAGCCGTCAGAAGTTTTAAAACCTGCTTTCGTGGTGGTTACCGCTTGGCTATTTGCCCGTCAAAGAGCCAAATTCGTGGCCTATGATATGTGGCTGGCGGTGGCGCTATTGCTGGGCACCTGCGTTCTATTGGCCATGCAGCCAGACTTTGGTCAGACTATCTTGCTGGGTCTGGTGTGGATGTGTCTTTTCTTTCTTTCGGGTGGCTCAATGAAATTAATCGGTGCCATGGCAGGTCTTGGCCTATTGGCAGGCACATATGTTTATTCAACTTATGGCTACTTCCAAAGTCGTATCGATCGTTTCCTCGACCCATCGACGGGTGACACTTACCAGGTAGATAAAGCCATGGATGCCATTCGCTCGGGCGGCATTACCGGCGTTGGGCCGGGCGATGGCCGCGTGAAATCTATCTTGCCAGACGCCCATGCCGATTATGTGTTTGCCGTGGCGGCGGAAGAAGGCGGCTTGATTATTGGTTGCTTCATTGTTTTCACTTTTGCCTTTTTGGTCTGGCGCGCGCTTTGGGCCTTGCGTGAGGAACGTGAGCATTGGGTGCAATTGGCCGCTTCTGGGCTTATTTGCTTATTCGGTCTGCAAGCGATTATCAATTTGGCAGTTAATCTTAATCTCATGCCTTCCAAGGGCATGACCTTGCCTTTCATTTCTTATGGCGGCTCTTCGCTTCTTGCGTCAGCTATTACCATGGGCATGTTGGTGGGGTTAATGCGCCGTCGGGCCAGTTCAGATATGCGCCTTCGCACTTTGCCAGCAAGTGGCATCCACCTCATTGCGGGAGGTCGCACATGAATAAATCATCCCCTCAAAAACCGATTGCTTTGCTCGCGGCTGGCGGCACAGGGGGGCATATGTTCCCCGCCAGTGTATTGGCCGAGCAATTGAAAGCGTCGGGCTATGAGGTGCATCTGGCGACCGATGCGCGCGGCCTTGTTTATCTGCCGCAATTGACGCAAATGCATCACCATAAGTTACCGGCCGCCACCGTGTTCAACGGCGGTATTATCGCGCTGCCGTTTCGTTTTCTCACTTTGATGATATCCATTTTTTCGTCTTTATACTTGGTTCGTCGGTTGAAGCCGAAAGTGGTTGTGGGCTTTGGAGGCTACCCCTCTTTTGGGCCTGTCATGGCCGCCATTTGGTCTGGGTTACCGGTTTTGGTGCATGAACAAAATGCTGTTCTGGGTCGGGTCAATCGTCTGGCCGCTCGCTGGGGTGCATCGGTGGCGACAAGTTACGGTCAGACCCAAAAAGTGCCTGCCAATGCGTCTGAGCGCTTGCGCCGTACAGGCAACCCTTTGCGGGCCGCGGTGTTGAATGCGGCCGAAAATAGCTACATGGAACCCGGTAAATCAGGTGTTTTCGAGCTTTTGGTATTCGGTGGTAGCCAGGGTGCCAGCGTGTTTTCCGCCGTGCTACCCCAAGCGGTAGAAAAACTATCAAAGAGCCTGCAAAATCGTCTGCGGATTGTTCATCAAGTCCGCAAAGCCGACATGCAAGAGACTTTAGAGGCTTATGGAAAGCTAGCTGTCCATGCTGAGTTGCGCGAATTCTTCCCCGATTTGCCAGCCCGTATGCGGCGTGCCCATATGGTGATTTCACGTGGTGGCGCCTCAACGGTTGCCGAGCTTGCCGCGCTTGGCACGCCTTCTTTACTTGTGCCGCTACCCGGCTCGCTAGACCAAGACCAAGCGATGAACGGCTTAGAGCTATGTGAAATGGGCGGGGCTTTAATGACGCGTCAGCCTGAGTTCACGCCAGACTATTTAGCCGAAATATTGACCCAATGGATGGATGACCCAGAAGCCCTAAGTGGCGTGTCGCGCCAGGCTTCGGCTTTTGGGGAGCTAGATGCAGCCGGTCGCTTAACGCGTTACGCGCAATGCCTCGCTTCTGGTATGCCCGTTCAAATCGATCTGCCAAGCTCCAGCAGCACCCAAGCTCAGCAGGAGGCCAGCCATGGATAGACCTATGTCTTTACCTGCGGGTCTGCGCCCCTTTGGCCGTGTGCATATTGTCGGTATCGGCGGCATCGGCATGAGCGGCATTGCTGAAGTGATGCATCTTATGGGCTATGAGGTGCAGGGTAGCGATATGGGCTCCAATGCTAATACCGAACGCCTCGCCGCCATGGGCATTAAAATTATGCAGGGCCACGCAGCCGCCCATGTTGAAAAGGCCGGCGTCGTGACCATTTCATCTGCCGTGCCTGACGATAATCCTGAAGTGCAAGCTGCGCGGGCCGCCCATATTCCTGTTGTGCGCCGCGCCGAGATGTTGGCTGAGCTGATGCGCCTGAAGCCTTGCATCACGATTGCTGGCACGCATGGCAAAACCACCACCACCTCTTTAACGGCAGCTCTTCTCGATGCCGCCTCGCTGGATCCAACGGTAATGAACGGTGGCATTATAAATGCCTATGGCACCAATGCGCGCCTTGGCCAAGGCGAGTGGATGGTGGTAGAGGCCGATGAGAGCGATGGCACTTTCGTACGCCTGCCGACGACCATTGCCATTGTCACCAATATTGACCCCGAGCATCTGGAGCATTACGGCGACTTCGATGGCTTACGGGCCGCCTTCGATCGCTATATTCAAAACATTCCTTTTTACGGGGTCGGCATTGTGTGCCTTGACCATCCTGAGGTGCAAAGCCTCGTCGGCCGTGTGACCGACCGCCGCCTGATTACGTATGGTCTGGGCGAGCAAGCCGATGTCCGCGCGGTCGATATTCGCGAAGACGGCCTAACCCAATATTTCGATGTGCTATGGCGCGACCGGCGCAGCGATACGCAAAAACATTTGCGTGACTTGTCTTTGCCAATGGCCGGTAAACATAATTTGCAAAACGCCTTGGCCGCCATTGCCGCCGCCATAGAAGTGGGTAGTGATGAGGGGAGCATTCGCAAAGGCTTGGCCGGGTTTGGCGGGGTGAAACGCCGCTTCACACCGGTTGCCACGCTCGATAAGAACATCCGCCTTTTCGACGATTACGCCCATCATCCTGTAGAGATTGAAGCGGTTCTGGAAAGCGCACGTGCGGTCAGCAAAGGCCGTGTGATTGCGGTTATGCAGCCGCATCGCTATAGCCGCTTACGAGATTTATTCGAAGGCTTTTGCTCCAGCATGAACGGTGCCGATACGGTTTTGGTCACGCCTGTGTTTGAAGCTGGAGAGGCGCCGATTGATGGCTTTCATAGTGCCGCATTGGTGCAAGGCTTGCGCGCACATGGCCACCGCCACGCTATCCACGTCGAGACCAATGATAAATTGACCGATAATTTAGCCAAAGAAATCCAAGCCGAAGATGTTGTGATTTTCATGGGCGCAGGCTCCATCTCATCCATGGCCTATGCGACGGCCGAAAAACTAGGAGGCAAAATCTAATGCAAAGCCTCCAAACCCAGATGCAAGATTGGCCCCTGCCAGAAGTGCGTGGCAAGTATCTGCGCGATGTGGCGTTGGCTGATTTGTGTTGGTTCCGTGTTGGAGGCACGGCGGATGTCGTGTTTATGCCGGCTGACGCTGACGATCTATCGGTGTTTTTGGCCGAGCTATCGCATGACGTGCCACTGCATATTTTGGGCGCAGGCTCCAACACATTGGTACGAGACGGCGGCGTGCGCGGTGTGGTGCTTCGTCTTGGCGCGGCCTTTGGCCAAGTTAAGCCAATCTCAGACACACAAATTTCAGCCGGTGCGGCCACTTTGGATGTGAAGCTGGCGCGTGCCGCGGCCGACTTATCATTGTCTGGCTTAGAGTTTTATCGCGGCATTCCAGGCGCTATTGGCGGCGCGATTGCTATGAACGCAGGCGCCTATGGCGGCGAGACCAGCGATGTTTTGGTCGAGGTGGAAGCCTTGGATAGAGCTGGCAAGACGCATGTCTTCTCCGCCGCTGACTTGCAATTAAGCTATCGCCATAACGGCTACTCAGAATTTTTGGTCTACACAGGCGCGCGCTTTGAAGCGACCCCCGGCGACCAGCCAACGATTATGGCCGCGATGGATGAAATTTCTGCAAAACGCGAAGCAACTCAGCCGATAAAATCGCGCACGGGCGGCTCGACTTTCAAAAATCCAGGCGGTGCCAACCCGCAAGGCCCTAAGGCATGGAAGCTCATCGATGCTGCTGGCGCCCGTGGCTTGCAAGTTGGCGATGCGCAAATGTCTGAGTTGCATTGCAACTTTATGATCAATCATGGCCAGGCCAGCGCCGCCGATTTGGAAACTTTGGGCGAGCAAGTTCGTGCCCTCGTAGCGCAAACTAGCGGCGAAGATTTGCACTGGGAAATCAAACGCATCGGGGAGGCTGTATGAGCGACGCAAAACATATCGGCGTTTTGATGGGTGGCTGGTCTCCTGAACGCGAGGTTAGCTTAATTTCCGGCGCGCAATGCGCGGCCGCTTTGCGCGAGCTTGGCTACCGCGTCACCGAAATAGATGCCACCCGCGCGCTCGACCAACAATTGGCCGAAGTAAAACCAGATATCTGCTTCAACGCGCTGCACGGTGTCGGGGGCGAAGATGGCGAAGTGCAGGGACTATTAGAGGTCTTGCAAATTCCCTATACCCACTCTGGCGTCCGCGCCTCGGCTTTGGCGATGGATAAGCATTTGTCCAAACAAATATTTGCCGCCATGGATCTGCCTATCGCCGCCTCTATTTTGGTCGAAAAGGGCCGCGTGCAAGGGCATCCTATGCAGCCGCCTTATGTTGTAAAGCCGGTTAATCAAGGCTCTAGCGTGGGAATTGAGATTGTGGTCGACGACTCGGATGCGGTGCCCGATTGCTTAACCGAAGCGGGGTGGGCTTTCGACGGCATGGCCATGGTGGAGGCCTATGTGGCGGGGCGCGAATTAACTTGTGCCGTCATGGGTGGGCAAGGCCTCGACGTGATGGAAATTGTGCCGAGCAATGGCTGGTATGATTATCGCGCTAAATATGAAGAGGGCGGATCCCGCCATGATTTGCCAGCCGATATCCCCGATGCTTTGGCGAGCCAAATTCAAGAGATAAGTCTAGCCGCGCACATCGCCCTTGGTTGTCGCGGGATTAGCCGAGCCGACTTCCGCTTCGATGCGGACAAGAACCAACTTGCCCTTTTAGAAATTAACACCCAACCCGGCATGACGCCGCTCTCTTTGGTACCAGAAATGGCCGCTCATAGAGGCATAAGCTTTGCCGATTTAGTTCAATGGATTGTGGAGGATGCCTCATGCCAGCGGTAAAACAAACGAAACCACCTAAGCCGAGCTTAAAAAATCGTATCAGCGATACCCTTATCTCCATTCTGGTTACTCCGCTGAACCTTATGGCCATTGGCTTGCGGGTTTTATGGTCGGGCCGCAAACTTCGGTTGGCCAGTTTGGCGCTGGTTTGCGCGGCTGTTGTGGCCAGTGTTTTCCGTTTTGATATGCTTACCCCCGCCGCTGAAATAGTGCGCGAGAAAACCCATGCGGTCACCAGAGCCATGGGCTTTGAAATTAATGATATTACCGTGGAAGGCAGAAAGCGGACGCAAGCCGCAGACCTTTTGAGCGCCATTGATGCGCAACAAGGTGGCGCTATTTTTGCCCTCGACCTCGACGAAATGCATGCCCGCATTGAAGCTCTGCCTTGGGTCAAACAAGCGGTTGTTCTGCGGCGCTTGCCCAATATTCTGCACGTGAAGCTAACGGAGCGCGAGCCTTTTGCGCTGTATCAAGATGACCGTCACAAGTCGCTGATTGATAGAAATGGTGTGGCGATTACGCGCCAGCATTTGCGCGCCTTTGAGCACTTGCCGACTTTCTCTGGCGAGGGGTCTACGTTGCGGGCCAGTGATTTGATGGATCAATTGAAAGCCTATCCGGTGCTGCGCAATCGGATGGTGGCAGCCCATTGGACGGGAGGGCGCCGCTGGACGGTTCGCCTCGACCATGGCGGCAAAGTGTTGTTGCCAGAGGGCAATATTGAAGGCGCCTTAAACCGCCTCATGCAATTGGAAAAAGATCGCCGCATTCTGGCGGTTGAAAACCAAGCCATTGATTTGCGCTTGCCGGATCGGGTTCTCTTGCGTCCCGAGTCGAAACGCTCTAGCAAAACTCTGCCCCCCAAAGCCAATAGTGCAAAGGTGACTTCGTGAATCGACCCCTGAACATCGCTCAATTCGACCGGCGCACCTCTATGCCGTTGCGTCGTGGGGTCATTGCGGCTCTCGATGTAGGCACGGCCAAGGTCGCCTGCCTGATTGGCGAGCATAGCGTTGATGGTTCAGGGCAAAGTGGTTTGGTAAGAATTTCAGGTCTTGGCCATCACGTTTCAGAAGGCGTGGTCGCTGGGCAAGTGGTGGATATGCGGGCGGCGGAAGACAGTATCCGGGCTGCCGTACATGCCGCCGAACGCATGGCCGGCTTGGAAGTGCGCGATGTGGTTATCGGCGTATCGTCCGGTCTATTGACCAGCCGAATGGTAGAAGCCGATGTGCCTTTGCTTGGGCAAAAAGTGACGCAAGAACATATGGCCATGGCCTTGCGCGGGGCGCATGAAGACTTTTGGTCGGCCGATACGGAAATTCTTCATGCCATCCCTGTTGGCTACGGCATTGACGATCATTACGGCATCGTCGACCCGCGCGGCATGCAGGGCGAGAAGTTGAAAGTCACTATGCACATGGTGGCGATACCTGCGGGCCCCGCTCGTAATTTGCTAACTTGCATCGAGCAGTGCCATTTGAGATGTGAAAAATTAGTGGTGACGCCTTATGCCAGCGCGCTGTCTACCCTGATGCAAGATGAGATTGATTTGGGTGTGCTGCACCTAGATATGGGCGCAGGAACCACAAGTGCCAGCGTGTTTCACCAAGGGGATGTCATATTTACTTGTGTTGTGCCCGTTGGTGGGCGCCATATCACAACCGATATTGCGCAAGGTCTAAATGTTTCCATGACCACGGCAGAACGCATCAAAACGCTTTACGGCAGTGCTTTGGCCACCCCAAGCGGTGAGCGCGAGCAGTTTGAGGTGCCGGTTATGGGCGGCGACCACCAAACGCTTCCGCGCAGTGAGCTGACCAAGATTATTCGCCCGCGCTTAGAGGAAACCTTTGAGATGATTCAAACCAAGTTAACCCAAAGCGGCTTTGCCAATATGGCAGGCGGACGCGTGGTGTTGACGGGGGGCGCTGCGCAGCTTAACGGCGCGCGCGAACTGGCGCATACTATTTTAGAAAAACAGGCACGATTGGGATCTCCCATGCGCCTGACAGGCCTGCCCGAAAGTGCAACAGGGCCTGCGTTTTCTGCCTGTGCGGGTCTGTTGACCTATGCCGGGCGCAATCATGCCGATGCTGTGCTGAAGGAAGGGCGTGCTGCTGGCGCGTTCGGCTGGCTCGGAAACTGGCTACGGAGGAATTTCTAATGTCCCAAGCCGTGAAGGTAGGTCCGATGAGAGAGCAAACCCATTTAACGCCGGCGGTAGACGCCAAATTTTACCCATCTGAAGGCTTTAAGGCCGTGGATGAAAATCGAGTTTTGACCATTCAGAACCCAAACCAGATCTCGCCAAATTCGGCGAGTAACTAAGGAGAAAGTCATGAGTATTCAATTAACCGTTCCACCGAAACGTGAACTCAAGCCACGCATTGTTGTGTTTGGCGTTGGCGGCGCAGGCGGCAATGCTGTCAATAATATGGTCGCTGCGGGTCTGGAGGGCGTCGACTTTGTTGTCGCCAATACAGACGCACAAGCGCTAACCAATTCTAGTGCAGATCGACGCATCCAAATCGGTTCGAAAATCACCGAAGGTCTTGGCGCAGGCTCCAACCCAGAAGTGGGCAAAGCCGCCGCGGAAGAAACCATGGCCGAGATTGTGGATATGTTGCAAGGTTCGCACATGGCTTTTGTCACCGCTGGTATGGGCGGCGGCACGGGCACAGGCGCTGCACCGGTTATTGCCCGCGCGGCGCGCGAACAAGGCATTTTGACAGTTGGCGTGGTTACCACACCGTTTGATTTCGAAGGCGGTCGGCGCATGCGCTCGGCCAAGGCAGGCATCGAAGCGCTGGCCAAAGAAGTCGATACGTTGATTATCATTCCGAACCAAAACTTGTTCCGCATTGCCAATGCTCAGACAACTTTTGCTGAAGCGTTTGCGATGGCCGATGAAGTGCTTCATTCGGGCGTGGCGGGGATCACCGATTTGATGATCAAGCCAGGTCTTATCAACCTCGATTTCGCGGATGTTCGTACCGTTATGAACGAGATGGGCAAAGCGATGATGGGCACAGGCGAAGCCGAAGGCGACAAACGTGCCGTGGAAGCTGCCGAAGCCGCCATTGCCAACCCATTGCTCGACGATGTGTCGATGCAAGGCGCGCGCGGGGTGCTGATTAACATCACCGGCGGCAATGACATGACGCTTTATGAGCTGGACGAAGCGGCCAGCCGCATCAAGCAAGAAGTCGACCCAGAAGCCAATATCATCATCGGCTCGACCTTCGATGAAGCCTTGAACGGCATGATGCGGGTTTCGGTTGTGGCAACAGGTATTGACGCGGAAGCGGCTAAATTGACGGCCTTGGATGGCGGTCGGATTATCCAAATGACGCCAAATGAAGCTGCCCCCGCTGCCCCCACTGCCTCCACTGCAGAAGCAGCGCCTGCGCCAAATCTGGATTCAGCGGCCCCGATGGAGGCGCCAGCGCCAGCTAAAGCAGATACAGATTTGCCTAGCTTTCTGGCCGGAGAGCGGGCTGAAGTGCCATCTCACCAGCCTATTTCAAAACGCAAACGCTCGTTCATTGACCGCGTGTTTGGCGCTAAAAAAGATACGACGTCGGCACAAACCATGCCTGCGCCACGTATTGCAGTCGAGGCGCAAGCTCACGACGAAGCCTCGGTTCAGCAAATGCCAATCAGCGATGCGCCTGCAGCTCCGCTGGAAGTTACGGAAGCGCCTGCACCAGTCGAAATGCCAACTGGAATGCCAGTTGGAACGCCAGAGCGGACCCCTATGGCTCAACCAGCTGCGTTTCAAAACGAGCTGGATGGGGCGCCAGAAGTCCCAGCCACAGCAGCTGAGATTAAGGCTCCAGAACCTGTGATGGAGACCAAAGCAGAAGAAGTGGCACAAGCGCCAACTCTGGATTTGGGTGCCAAGGATAACAGCTCGCAAGCCGAAGTGGCACCCGTTACGCCTAAGGCAGAAGTTGCCGTTAAGGTAGAGGCCGCACCTATGGTCTCAGCACCTAGCGCCGATGCGGTAAGCTCGGAGCCAATTGTCCAGACCAGCATGCAAACAGGGCCAACCATGTCGGCCTCGTCGTTTGACACGGATCAGCTAGATATTCCGGCTTTCTTGCGCCGCTAACCTGTAGCTTGGTTTTAAGATTAGGAAACGGCTCGGGGCAACCCGGGCCGTTTTCTTATGGCGCAAGCTTATCCCCTAAGGTGCCAAGGCGCGTATACTGGAGGAATGCTGCTATCGCCCCATTTCAGTTTGCGCGAATTAACGCAATCGCAAACCGCCGCTCGCCTCGGAATTATAAACCAGCCGGGCCCAAAAGAGCTGGAGGCTCTCAAACTCGTATGCACGCAAATACTGGAGCCCGTAAGAGCACAGTTTCATGTGCCGATATTTCCCTCTAGCGGATATCGCTGTCCCGCACTCAACGCAGCCATTGGGGGCAGTGCCAAAAGCCAGCACTGCCAGGGAGCGGCTGTCGATTTTGAGGTGGCTGGCCTGAGCCCGCGAAGTCTGGTGCTTTGGATACAGTCAAATCTCACTTATGACCAACTTATTTTGGAGTTTCCACTGCCCAAGGACGTGAACGCCGGTTGGGTGCATGTGTCGCGTGTAAAGGGCGCTAATCGCAGGCAGAGCCTCACAAAAACGCGAAGTGGCATTTCTAGCGGATTTCCGGCGTTCTAACTATGTTCTAATGATGTTTCAAAAAGTTACAGCGGTGTAACAAAAGGCAATAATCTGTTAATTGAGGTGCATCGGGGGGATAGGTAGAAAACACTCATAGAAGTCTCATCTATTTGAGACATGAATGAGGAAACCCTGATGGTTGCACCCGCTAGCATAGCAGAGATGAACGCACAATTTAGTGCCGTGTCTCATGCTGCCTTGCCAGCTGCGGCGCGCATGGGGGTTTGGCAGACCACGTTGAAAGCCGACGCGAGCCTAACGGGTATTGGTCTTCATTCTGGAAAAACAGTTACCTTGCGGGTGCGCCCTGCGGCAGCCGATACAGGCATTGTTTTTATTCGCACCGATATTGAGACGCCAGAAGAAGCGATTATTCCGGCTCTTTGCGCCAGTGTTTGTGAAGTAACTTTATCTTCTAAAATCGGTAACCGCTTCGGCCACGTTGTTGGCACGGTAGAGCACCTGATGGCCGCTTTGGCTGGCTTGCGGGTAGATAACGCCATCATCGAGATTGACGCTCCTGAAGTGCCTATCATGGACGGCAGCGCAAAACCTTTCGTCGCTATGATCCAAGACGCTGGATTGCGCGAGCTTGGCGTATCGCGCCGTGTGGTTCGCATCAAAAAGCGCGTGCGCGTTGGCAATGGCGACAGCTATTGCGAATTGGTGCCAGACGATGAAAGCGTGTTTGAAGCCGAGATTGATTTTGAAAGCGGCGCGATTGGCCGTCAGTCCTATGCGCTTAAGCTGGACGATGGAAACTTCGACACCGATGTTGTTAGTGCTCGGACTTTCTGCATGTTGCAGCAAGTCGAGGCCATGCATAAAGCTGGCTTGGCGCTCGGCGGTTCGGTCGAAAATGCGATTGTTGTCGATGGCGACACAGTGATGAACGAAGAAGGCTTGCGCTCTGAGCGTGAGTTTGTTCAGCACAAGCTGTTGGATGCGATCGGCGATTTATATCTCATGGGTCTGCACCTTGTTGGCCGCTATCGTGGCTATAAATCTGGCCACGCGCTGCACAATGACTTGCTGAACGCTTTGTTCCAAGAGGCCGATGCCTTTGAGTTGGTTAATTTGGCCGATGGCGAAACCATTCTAGCGGCTGAATAGCAGCTTTTTTCCTTTAATTTTAAACTGATTTAGCGCTTTGACGCTGGCTTGTGCCTGCGCAATGCAGTAAATATAGAGCTCAACTTGGGAATCGCTAAATGCGCTTAATACATATATTTGCTGTGGCTTTGGTCGCTACCACTCTGTCCGCTTGTGGCGGGGTAAAAAACATCGAAGCCCTATATGTCGAACGCCCGGTAGAGGTGATCTATAATAATGCCCATGCAGAGCTCGCGCGTGGCAATTACATTCTCGCGACCCAAGAGTTCGATGAAGTAGAACGCCAGCACCCGTATTCTTTATGGGCTCGCCGCGCTTTGGTGATGTCGGCTTATACGTATTATTTGCAAAACAAATATGACGAATCCATTGGCACAGCACAGCGGTTTCTTGCCCTTTACCCGGGCAATGACCAAGCGCCTTATGCCTATTATCTCATGGCTATGTGCCAATACGAACGCATTTCAGACATTAAGCTAGACCAACGCACAACCGAGTTGGCGCAATATGCTTTAGGGGAAGTTATTCGCCGCTATCCTGAAACAGACTACGCAAGGGATGCGGTTTTGAAAATTGACCTCACCAACGATAACTTGGCGGGTAAAGAAATGGATGTCGGTCGGTTTTATCAAAACCGGGGTGATTATATTGCCGCCGCTTCGCGTTTTCGTAGAGTGATTGAAAACTTCAGCCGTACCAGTCATGTGCCAGAGGCTTTGCACCGGATAACCGAGACCTTTTTGCTCTTGGGCGTGCCCAATGAAGCGCAAAATGCGGCGGCTGTCTTGGGCTATAACTATCCTGACAGCCCATGGTATAAATACAGCTATCGTATTTTGCGACAGCGAGACTTAGAGCCAGTTAAGGACGAGACCTCCTGGATTAGTCGAGCCCTAAGCGCCGTATTTTAGGGTGCGAGCATGCTGATATCGCTGTCCATTCGAAACATTGTTTTAATCGACCAGCTAGACCTAGACTGGCAAGCCAATCTATGCACGCTGACGGGCGAAACGGGGGCGGGTAAATCTATTTTGCTCGACTCGCTGGGCTTGGCCACGGGCGCGCGCGGGGATGTGGGGCTGGTGCGCCAAGGTTGCGATCAAGGCAGTGTCACAGCGGTATTTCAAATAGCGCCAGACCACCGCGTGATGACCACCTTGCAAGAGAATGGTCTGGAATGCTCCGGCGAGTTGATTTTGCGTCGTGTGCAATCGGCGGATGGGCGTAGCCGTGCTTTTTGCAATGATCAAGCGGTCGGCATTGGCTTATTGTCGCAAATTGGCAGCCAGTTAATTGAAATTCACGGGCAAAACGAAAGCCAGGCGCTCACGGATGCCGCCACACAGCGCGGCCTATTAGACAGTTTTGCCGGCCTTACCGAGGCCGTGGCGTCGGTTGGAGAGCTGTTTCAGGCGCGTCAATCGGCTCGGGAGGCGCTAGCTTCTTATCGCGCTGAATTGGCCCAAGCCAGTGCAGATACGGAATATTTAACCCATGCCATTGCGGAACTGCAGGAGCTGAACCCGAAAGTGGGTGAGGAGCTTGCTTTGGCAGATGAGCGCGGGGTGTTGATGAGTACAGAAAAAATCTCTGAAGATTTGCGCGCGGCAGAAAAATTATTACAAGGCGATGGCGGTATCGACAAAGCTCTTAACGGCGCTCTGCGTCGCCTTGAAAAATCAGCTCCTGAGGCTGGCGGTCAGTTGGATGATGCGGTGGCGGCTATTGATAGAGCGCTGATTGAAGCGGGCGAAGCACGGGTGGCTGTCTCGAGTGCTGTGTCGAGTGTGGTCAATGATCCGGCGCGCCAAGAGCAGGTGGAGGAACGTTTGTTTACCCTTCGCAGTTTAGCGCGCAAACACGAAGTTACCTGTGATGCTTTGCCGGCCACGCTGGGGGAATTAGATGCCAAATTAAGTGCTATTCATCGGGGTAACGACCGAATGGCAGAGCTAGAAGTGGCGGTAAAAACGGCGGAGCATGACTACGCTGAAAAAGCCTTGGCCGTGTCTCACGCGCGCCAAAAAGCGGCTTTGCGGTTGGATGAAATGGTCAATGCCGAGCTGGGCCCGCTGAAGCTAGATGGCGGGCGTTTCACTACGCAAGTTATTCAAGGCGAGTTGGAAGATGGTGCCGCGCATGGTTTGGACAAAGTAAGTTTTGTCGCTTCCACCAACCCTGGCACAGCGCCAGGCCCGATTGCCAAAATTGCTTCCGGCGGCGAGTTGGCGCGTTTCATGCTGGCGCTAAAAGTATCTTTGGCGGCTGAAGGCAATAGCGGAACGATGATTTTCGACGAAGTAGACGCAGGCGTTGGCGGTGCCGTGGCCGAGGCAGTAGGCTCGCGGCTATATCGTTTGGCGCAGGGCGGACAAGTTTTAGTGGTCACCCATAGCCCGCAAGTGGCGGCGCGGGGCAATCACCATTGGCTGGTTCAAAAAGGCGATACGGGCACGGGTTTCTCAACCAAAGTTATTCCGTTAGCGGAAGACGCGCGCCTAGAAGAAGTGGCGCGCATGCTATCGGGCGCAGATATTACCGACGAGGCGCGTGGCGCCGCCAAGCGGCTACTTGAGGCCGACTAATGAGCGCAGCGACGCCAGTTGAGGCACTTACAGACCTCGAAGCACAAGCCGAACTACAGCGTTTAGCCAAAGAAATGGCGACCCATGATGCCGCCTATTATCAAAAGGACGCGCCACTTATCTCAGATGCTGAGTATGATGCGCTTCGGGCGCGCAATGAGCAGATTGAAACGCGCTTTCCCCACTTAAAACGAGCCGATAGCCCTAGCGATAAAGTTGGCATTGCGCCCAGTTCAACCTTTGGCAAGGTAGAGCACAGCGTGGCTATGCTGTCGCTTGGCAATGCGTTCACGCCCGACGATGTGACAGAGTTTGATGCGCGTATCCGGCGGTTTTTAAACCTCGAAGACGGCGCTGAATTGGCGTTTACGTCTGAGCCAAAAATCGATGGTCTATCGGCCAGCCTCCGCTATGAAAACGGCAAGCTGGTGCGCGGCGCCACGCGCGGCGATGGTCGTGTGGGGGAGGATATTACCGCCAACTTAAAAACCCTACCCGATATTCCGCACGTGCTGCCCGAAGGCGTGCCCGAGGTCGTAGAAGTGCGCGGCGAGGTTTACATGAGTGGCGAAAATTTCGCGGCCCTGAACGAACGCCAAATCGCGGCCAAGGCAAAGCCCTTTGCCAATCCGCGCAATGCGGCGGCAGGAAGTTTGCGCCAGCTCGATGCGAAAATTACGGCATCGCGCCCATTAAGCTTTTTTGCCTATACATGGGGGCAGATGAGCTATCTGCCCGCCGACACCCAACGCGGCATGATGGCGTGTTTTAAGGCTTGGGGGTTTCAAGTCAATCCAGCCTTCATCGGCGTTACGCACCCGGATGGCTTACTGGCGCATTGGGCCGATATCGAGGCGCAGCGTGCCGCTCTGGGCTACGACATTGATGGCATGGTGTATAAGGTAGACCGATTGGATTATCAGGCGCGGCTGGGTTTTGTCTCGCGGGCGCCGCGCTGGGCGATTGCGCATAAGTTTCCGGCCGAACAAGCGACTACCAAGCTGAACAATATTGAAATTCAAGTAGGTCGCACAGGCGCCCTTACCCCCGTTGCCAAGCTCGAGCCGGTGACGGTTGGCGGGGTCGTGGTATCCAACGCCACTTTGCATAATGGCGATGAGATAGCGCGCAAAGATATCCGCATTGGCGATACGGTGGTGGTGCAACGCGCGGGCGATGTTATTCCACAAGTGGTAAAGGCGGTACTAGAAGACCGCCGCGCTGATAGTCAGGCGTTTGTTTTTCCAACCCATTGCCCCGAATGCGGCAGTGCCGCCGTGCGGGACGTAGATGAAGACGGCAAGACCGATGTGGTGACGCGCTGCACAGGGGGGCTGACGTGCCCCGCGCAGGCGCGCGAACGTTTGAAACATTTTGTCTCGCGCGCGGCGCTAGATATTGATGGTTTAGGGCAAAAGCAAATCGACGAGTTTTGGCAGGGAGGTATGGTGCAGACGCCGCAAGATATTTTTACGCTGCAAGCGCGCTATGAAAATAATCCGCCAGATAAATGGCTTTATGCCAATGGACCCAAAGACAAGCTGGGGACGCTGAAAGATAGCGTGAAGAAATTATTTAAAGCTATTGAGGCGCGCAAAACCGTTGCTTTGGATAGATTGATTTTCGGGCTCGGTATCCGTCATGTAGGGGAAACGACAGCGCGTGGGTTGGCTCGTCATTTCGGCTCGCTGGAAAAACTGATGCAAGACGTGCGTAGGATAGGTGAGGGCGATATGCTTTTGCGCGCCGATTTAGAAGCCGTCGACGGCTTTGGCGACACGCTTTTGGATTCGTTGGTTGCGTTTTTTGACGAAGATAGAAACTGTGAAAGCGTGCAGGCCTTGCTGAATGCGGGGCTACGGCCAACGCCTCTGGAAGCCGTGGCACAAGACACGCCTATTGCAGGCAAAACTATTGTTTTCACGGGCACGCTGGTGCAAATGACCCGCGCCGAAGCGAAAGCGCGCGCCGAAACCATGGGCGCCAAAGTGGTCGGGTCTATATCGGCCAAGACGGACTTCTTAGTGGCAGGAGCCGAAGCGGGCTCAAAGCTCACGAAAGCGCAAGGTTTGGGCGTGGCGATATTGACCGAAGATGACTGGGTGGAATTAGCCAGACTTTAAATAGGGCGTGGCGTATGCCAGGCCTTAGATAAAACCTCTAAAGCGGTTTGCAATTAGCCTTCAGCCAGCTTTGCGTGGCCTTATCGACTTTCGGCAAAAGGGTTTTCTGAACCCGCGCATGATAAGCATTCAGCCAGCTTATTTCATGGTGGCTCAGCATGGACTTATCGATCAGGCGTCGGTCGATAGGCGCCAGCGTCAGGGTTTCAAACTCCAGCATATCGCGGCTGCCCTTGGCCGTCTTGGCGGGGCGCACATATTGTAGGTTTTCAATCCGAATACCGAATTTGCCGGCCGCATAATACCCCGGCTCATTGGAGACAATCATACCGTCTTGCAGCGGCACGAGACCCCCTTTGGAAATTCGCTGTGGCCCTTCATGCACCGACAAATAACTGCCGACACCATGGCCTGTGCCATGATCAAAATCTTGCCCCACTTCCCAAAGCGGCGCGCGCGCCAGCGTGTCGAGCTGCATACCATTGGTGCCATGAGGAAAACGCACAGCGGCCAAAGCAATATGGCCGCGCAATACCCGGGTAAAGGCTTCTATGGCGCCTTTGGGCGGGCTTATTTTGCCGCCTTTGCCGCTGATGGGTGTGTCAATCAACACGGTGCGGGTGACATCCGTTGTGCCTTTTTGATATTGCCCGCCGCTGTCGATCAAAAACAAATCACCTGGTTTCAAAATCCGATTGGTTTTCTCGGTCACGCGGTAATGCACAATGGCGCCATGGGGCCCAGCTCCGGCGATAGTGTCAAAACTCAAGTCCAGCAATTTCCCCGTTGCCGCACGACAAGCTTCGGCATGTTTGGCCGCGTCTATTTCGCTCAACTTGCCGGAGCGGCTATTTTTATCCAGCCACGCTAAAAAATTGCACAAGGCCACGCCATCGGTCACATGGGCTTGGGTTGTGGCTTTAATTTCCGCCTTGGTTTTATTGGCCTTGGGCAGGGCGCATGGGTCTGCGATGCGCTGAATATTGGCGTCCACCAATTGCGCACCAAACCAAGCTGAGGTGCTATTGGGGTCATAGGCGATGGTTTCGGTTTTTATGGCTTGCAAGGTTTTCGCCAAACTGTCGGGCGCGGCCAAACGTAGCCCCTTGCCAATATGCAGGCGCACGCTTTGGCTAACCCGCGCGCGGTCGATAAACCAATCGAAGCTGGCGTTCTTATTTAAAATACCAAACGACAAAGCAAACGGCGTATGCGGCACATCAGTGGCGCGGCAATTGAGCAGCCATGCGAGGTTTTCTGGCTGCGCGATGAGCAGTCTATCTTGGCCAGCCGCTTTCATGTTTTGCGCTAGGGCTTGGCGCTTTTCTAGCGAGGTTAATCCCGCCAAAGCGTTAGGATGCGCCGTTACGGGTGTTTTGGGCGAAGCCGGGCGATCGTGCCAAATGGCATCGAGAGGATTGCTATCGACGAAAACCAATCTCGCGCCCTTGGCAGCCAATCGGTCGCGATAGGTCTGCACCGCCGCTTCGCTATGCAATTTCGGGTCAATGCCAATGTCAAAACCCGGCTTGGCTTGCGCCGCCACCCAATGGCTCGGCGGGGTTTGCATCACGTTGATAATCTCAAAACGCTTGCTATCGACTTGTTGGGGCGCTTGTAAAATATAGCGGCCATCGACAAATATGGCCGCCTTTCGTGCCAGCACCACGGCTGTGCCCGCCGAGCCGCCAAAGCCGGTTAGATATTTTAACCGCTCATTGCCTTCTGGCACATATTCGCCTTGAAACTCGTCTTCACGCGGCACAATAAACCCGTCGAGTTTGCGTGCGGTTAACTGCGCGCGCAAATCTCTCAGCGTTTGGGGGCTTCCGCCAAAATCATCATCCTTAAAACTTTGAAACATGCTCACACTCTAACGCTTCAGGCACAGGCTCGTCCATGCACCAATTATTTTTTGCTGCTCGACCCGAAAGCCTGCAGCCCGATAGCGGGCTTTGACGCGCCGCGCTTGTTCGTTCAGCAATCCCGATAGGATAACGCGACCTGTAGCGCTAACATGCGCCTCGAAATCGGCGGCCAAATGCACTAAGGGTCCGGCCATAATATTGGCAAAAATCACGTCAAAGCGGCGCCCCCGATAGGCTTCATGCTGCATGCCCAAGGCGGTAAAGGCCTTAATTTGGCTGCCAACAGCATTGCGCGCCATATTGGTTTGGGTCACTTGCACGGCCACGGGGTCATTGTCGCTCGCGAGAATACCATCTGCCGAGCCTCGTAATTTGGCGGCCGCGATGGCCAGCGTGCCCGAGCCGCAGCCGACATCAGCAATGGTTTCGGGGGTGTAGCGTTTCAGCAGGTCGACGAATAAGTGCAAACAGCCTTGGGTGGTGCCATGGTGGCCGGAGCCAAAGGCTTGTCCTGCCTGCATCTCGACATTGCGCCAACTGCCCGCGCGCGGCAGGTCGTGGCTGCCATGTAAATATAAAGGCGCGATGGCAATAGGCGGCAGGTTTTGTTGGTTTTGCGACACCCAATCGCGCTCCGGCACAGGCTCTAAGGTGGCCACGGCATCTTCGGGTAATTGCAAAAGCGTGAGGTCTGGTTTGTCTTCGAAATAAACCCCGAAACGCCAATCACCCTCAATGTCATGTTGGGTTTCTAACGGATTATCTATTTTCTCAGATGCCCAAGTGGTCGCGCCAAATAGCTCAAGAGCCGCTTCGGCTTGCAGCATATGGGCGGTAATAAAATCAAGTTTCCAAACGGGGCTCATCGGGTAGCGCTAGGGCTTCTCGACATAGCTGTCGAGAACTTTCTTGGTTCCCGCTTTTTCAAACACCACGGTTAGCTTGTTGCCTTCGATGCCTTGAATGCGCCCATAGCCAAACTTCTGATGAAAAATCCGCTCGCCGCGCTCATAAGCACTATCCGATAAAGTGGAAGGAGCGCTTTCTGCGCGCCCATTTATTGTCGAGCTGCGCCCCGCGTAATTTTGTTTGTTGGCTTGGGCGCGTTGCCAGCCCGGACTGTTATAGCTGGAGCCAGAAAAATCATTGGCAAAGCGGCTTTGTGTCGCCAATCCACCTCCATCTTGACTGGTCTCGGCCACTTCCACATGGTCCATCGGCAACTCATCAATAAAGCGCGAGGGCAGAGCAGAATTCCATTGCCCATGCGTACGACGGTTGCCAGCAAAGGAAATCGTGGCGCGTATCTTGGCGCGCGTGATGCCCACATAGGCAAGGCGGCGTTCTTCTTCCAGTCCCTTATCGCCGCTCTCATCGAGGCTGCGCTGATGGGGAAACAAGCCTTCTTCCCAACCCGGAAGAAACACGGTTTCAAATTCCAAACCTTTAGCCGCGTGCAAGGTCATAATAGAGACCTTGTCTTCATTGTCATTGGTGGCGGCTTCCATCACCAACGAGATATGTTCGAGATAGCCGGTCAGGGTTTCGAAATCCTCCATGGAGCGAACGAGTTCTTTGAGGTTTTCTAATTTGCCGGGGGCTTCGGGCGATTTATCGGCCTGCCACATGGCGGTATAGCCACTTTCGTCGAGTATCAATTCGGACAGCTCTGTGTGGGTCATCGTATCGACCAGGGAACGCCAATGCGTAACGGCGCGCACAAAGCCAGATAGAGAGCGACGCGCTGCGGGCTTTAACTCTTCTGTGTCGATAATGTCTTCGGCCGCGCGAAACATCGAGCGGTTTTGCTGGCGCGCGACTTGGCGCAAAGTTTGCAAAGCCACCTTGCCCAGGCCGCGACGCGGTTTATTGCAAATACGCTCAAAAGCTAAGTCATCATCGGGCTGGGCGATGAGGCGCAAATAAGCATTGGCATCGCGAATTTCGGCGCGCTCATAAAACCGTGGCCCGCCAATAACCCGATAAGGAATGCCCAGAGATAGAAAGCGGTCTTCAAATTCACGCATCTGAAAACTCGCACGCACTAGAACCGCCATCTCATTCAGGCTTTGGCCTTTGCGTTGGTGGTTTTCTATGTCGTCAGCGGTTTGGCGCGCTTCTTCTTCGCCGTCCCATGTGCCGCGGACTTTTACCTTTTCGCCGTCGTCATTGCTGTCCGTCCATAGGGTTTTGCCCAAACGGCCTTCGTTCTTTTTAATCAGCCCTGAGGCGGCAGCCAAAATATTTCCGGTCGAGCGATAATTGCGCTCGAGCTTAATGACGCCCGCGCCGGGGAAATCTTTATCAAAGCGCAGAATATTATCGACCTCGGCGCCGCGCCAGCCATAAATAGATTGGTCATCATCGCCCACACAGCAGAGGTTGTTATGGCCCTGTGCCAGCAGGCGCAGCCATAGGTATTGCACGGCATTGGTATCTTGATACTCATCTACCAAAATATGTTTAAAGCGTTGTTGATACTCAACCAATACCGCCTCATTTTCACGGAACAATCGCAGGCATTCCAGCAGGAGGTCGCCAAAATCAGCCGCGTTTAAAATCTTCAATCGCGCTTGATATTGCGCGTAAATCTTGCCGCCCTGGCCATTGGCAAAAAACCCGCTTTCGCCTTGCGGCACGTTTTCAGGCAACCAGCCACGGTTTTTCCAACGGTCGATGAGCATGGCCATCTGCCGCGCGGGCCAGCGTTTGTCGTCGATGTTCTCAGCCTGAATAATCTGTTTGAGCAATCGAATTTGGTCGTCGGTGTCGAGAATGGTAAAATCGGGGCGCAATTGCACCAGCTCTGCATGGCGGCGCATAATTTTGGCAGACAAAGAGTGGAACGTGCCAAGCCATGGCATGCCCTCCACGGTTTCGCCGAGCATTTTGCCAATTCGGTCTTTCATCTCGCGCGCCGCTTTATTGGTAAAAGTCACGGCCAATATTTGGCTCGGCCAAGCTTGTTGTGTAGCGATTTTATAGGCAATGCGCGTGGTCAGCGCGCGGGTTTTGCCTGTGCCGGCGCCCGCCAATAACAAAAGCGGACCATCGGGGGCTGTCACGGCTTGGCGTTGCTCGTCATTCAACCCCTCTAGTAGCGGTTCAGTGCGGGGTGCTGAAGCGGCTTGGGCCGCGCGTTGGGATACGCTCAAGCCTTCGTGTGGCTCGGGCGTTTGCGGGCGGTTGCCTGCAAGGGGGTCAGAGTTTTTAGGCGCTTGTGGCACCTGCATGTCATCGCCCAAATCGAACGGATCGCTTTCCATATATCTGCCTTAAATTGATTCTGCCACGATAGCATCTAAGGGCTAGGGCAGAATAGGAATTCATAGCCAAGGGGGAGAGGGCTTGGTATCGTGGCTCATGAAAACAAAGAGGAACCCCATGCGTTTTCCCGCCATACCCTTTTTAATCGCTTTGATGTTGCTGATAACCACAGCTGTGGTGGTGCCCAATAGCTTGCGCTTGGCACAAGCCACGCAAGCTTTGGTCTCTGATTTAGGGAGCGAAGCTGGCATAGAGGTTCGCTTTGATAACGCCATAAAAGATAGCGTTCGCTTAAGGATGCTGCCGCGCCCGCAGGTTATTTTTACGAATTTGAGCCTGACCAGCTCCGATACAACGAAAGTGCAGATGGCGGCCAAATTGCCGAGGCTAATTGTCGACCTTGATATCGCAGCCCTTTTTCAACGCCGCCTCAAGGTGAAAAGCGTGCATGTGCTTGAGGCCGACATTACGGCTCAATTCGGCCAAAGCCCGCAAGGGTTTCTCGCCTCGCTGCTTTCCGTCTCGCAACCAGGGCTTTATTTGCTCGATAGCCGAGTGGTGGCATCTGGCTTGAACGCAGGCGATGCCTCCAAAACTATTCAATTGCCATCGGTCTCTTTGGCCATGCCGCCTCGAAATATAGGGGAGCCGTTAAACCTAACGATAGAGCACCCGACAGGGTTTGGTGAGTTGGCGCAATTTGCTTTGCAGTTAAGCGAGCAAAACCCAGCCGTGCCCAATTCGTCAATCGATGTGCGGGCCAACCTGCGGCTTGCGGTAAACGAAAACCTTGCCTTTGAAGGGTCGGTTACGCGTCATCAAAACTGGCGGTTGGACGGCGAGCTTAGCCTTTCCTCGGGGCATGCGATGGCAGGCTTGATAGAGCATTATCTGCCAGTCTCCATTTCATCGGAAGCGCGATTGGTGTCTTTCTCCGGATTGGTTCGAGGTGATGCAACGGGTATTCGTTCCGAGAACTTAGAAATATCGGCGCTCAATACTTTGTTCCAATCTCGCCTCGCCTTGGATTGGCCAAATACGTTGGAGCCCGATAGCCACAATGGCCCGCTTTTGATTGGGCGGCTATCGACGGGGTCTTTGAAGCTAGATGTTCTGCGCGCGGCGCCCAAGCCTTCGTCTCCGGCGCCGGCCGCCGATCGATTGTGGCGCAGTTTGGCGCCCGACCTTGGTATGGGGTTGCGCCTAGAGGCGAACCAATTCGAACTTGGTGGCGAAACGGGGAGTAATTTATTGCTGGCCTTTGATTGGCGCGGCCAACAAATGGATATCGAACGCCTAAGCCTCAATCTGCCATTTCGTAGCGCCCTCTTGGCCGTCGGGGTGCTGGATGTTTCAGCCCCAACACCTGCTTTCTCGGGCAGTTTTTCAGCCCGTAGCTCCGATGGGTTGGCGGCTATGATATGGGCCAGCGATCAATTTTCGTCCGACATCTCAGGTTTAGCTGAGAGTATTGACCCCTCGCGGTTACAACGCGTTAGTTTGGTTGGCGATATCGACTGGTCGAACGAAAGCCTGCAGTTAACCCGACTGTCGGGACGCCTAGATGACGATCGGGTTTCTGGCGAAATTTCCGTCAGGCAAGGCCCCGCCCTCCATGTCGGGGCTGATTTGAATTTCTCTCGCCTAGATATGAGCGATTGGGGAATAGGCGATGGGCAAACCAATCGGGACTTTAAGCTGGCCGCAATTTGGCACCCTGTGCATAGAGCCATGGGGTCATGGCTGCAAAAACCAGATGAAAAGCGCCAGGTAAAACTGCGGTTGGAAGCAAATCAGCTGTATTCGGGCACGCAAAGCTTTGGCCCGGTGCAATTGGAAGCTCACGTAAAAGACCAATATCTTACCCTCGACGAGGTTCAGCTAGCAGACTTCAGCGGCGCACAGATTAGCGCCACAGGAAAAATGGATTACGCAACGGGTCTGCCACATGGTGAGATAGATGTGCAGCTCGAGAGCTCTCGTTTGAAAGAGCTGGCGGCCCCCGTCTTGCGCCGCTTTATCCCGATTTCATTTGCCGCCGATACGTCCGCTTCTCTATCCGGCAACCTACGTCTAAGCTCGCCCGAGGCCCCGGATTGGCCCGATGCCAAATTCGCCGGACGCGGTAAAATCGGCGACTTAGGCGCTCATTTTAATATTATAACACCGTCCCGTTCCCTCGATTATGGGGTCGCTGGCAGTAGGGTTTCTCTGATTTTAAATGGTTCAGCAAACGATTTAGCTCATCCCTTCAAGCTTCCGTCGCACTATCCCGCCTCGGCGCAAGGACGCCTCGAAGTCGCCCTCGATCGCCAAAGCACAGATGTTTCCGCTCTGCGCGGTGAGTTGGTCTTGAGCGAAGACAAAGCACAAGTGTCGGGCCGTTTGCGCCCTTCCGCCGATGGGCCTCGTCTGGAGGGGGCGCTGAGTTTCACCACAACCAATATATTGCCCTTATTGGGCGTGCAATCGAGCGCGTCAAACCTGTCGGCTTCGGCGCGGGGGCAATTAAACGCCTCGGCAACGAATATTGGATTTTCGGGTTTCGAAGGCCAGCTTGGCGATGGAAAAATGAATATCGACGGGATTTTGCAACTAGGGGACGCAGCCCCTCAGTTGGCCGCAGACATTTTTTTGGATGGCACAGACCTCACATGGGCTTTGCCGGAATGGACGAGCACCGGCTGGGCGCAAACGCCTATGGCTTGGCCTCTTTTGGGGTATGCCAATGCGGATATGAACTTACGCTTACTGAACGCGAACTTTGGCTCTGTGCCGGTAAATAGCGCGATGGCGCGGCTAAAATTGATTGAGGGCGTGCTGGAAGTGCCAGAGATGGGCGCGCAATTTCTGGGTGGAAAACTATCGGCCAATCTTCAGGCAGAGGGCGGTAGCCTAAATCCTTATTTTAATCTGGAAGCTAGCTTCACAGATATACGACCGCCGACTTTGCAGGCCTCAAGCGCTCGGAATTCCGTTTGGGATGCGCCGCATCGTGGCACGCTGGCGTTGCGCGGGCGCGGCACCTCGGTGGCTGCCATGATGGAGTCTGTCTCTGGATCTCTCCAAGTCGATGCGGGCGCGGGCGCGTTCACTTTTATCGATGGGCAGGGCCTGACCAAGGCTCTAGCCTCGCCAGATTATTCTGGCAAGGCAAAAGACTTGGTCGGGGAATATCTTGGCGCGGGCGATATACCTTTTGAACGCGGCATAGGCGTGGCTCAAATCCGCAATGGTCGGGTTGAAACGGCGACGGCAGATTTCGCCCTTGCGGCGCCGCGTGCCTCGGCTCAGTTTAAGGCTCAGGTCGATTTGGTAACGCAAGAAATGGTGGCCAAATTCCAACTACCGATCGCCCAGCCCGGCAATAACCTCGTGTGGGATATCTCTGGCCCCATTGCTAAGCCGAAGGTCGAGTTAGATGTGTCTCAACTGCAGGCGCCTAAGAAGCCGAGCGCACCCAGTTTAGAATAGCCACCCGCAGGGTACTGGAGAGGCTGGCGTCTCTAGAGCTGGCGTCGAGCTTGCGAATGAGGTCTGGCAGCGAGCAGTCTTGCGCGGCTGCCATATCTTTCAAAGCGTCCCAAAACGCGGGCTCCAAAGACACGCTGGTGGCGTGTCCGGCGATAGAGATGGAGCGTTTTTCAGGCTTCATACAAGACCTTTATTTCGGGGCAATCATATCCTCAGGGCGCACCACAGCGTCAAATTCAGCTTCGGTCACAAAGCCCAAGCCGACCGCTTCTTCGCGCAAGGTCGTTCCGTTTTTATGCGCCGTTTTAGCTACTTTGGTTGCATTGTCATAGCCAATGGTCGGCGCCAAAGCGGTTACCAACATCAAGGAGCGCGCCATCAGAGCGGCGATATTATCTTCATTGGCTTGAATGCCAACCACACAATTATCGGTAAAGCTCACGGCCGCATCTGCCAGCAAACGAATAGACTGCAACACATTGGCCGCAATCACTGGCTTATAAACATTCAACTCGAAATGACCTTGCGAACCGGCGAAAGAAACGGCGGTATTATTGCCCATCACTTGCGCGCAAACCATGGTCAGCGCTTCGCATTGTGTTGGGTTTACTTTGCCAGGCATGATGGACGAGCCGGGCTCATTTTCCGGCAGGCTCAATTCGCCAAGTCCTGAACGCGGGCCCGAGCCAAGCAAGCGAATATCATTGGCAATCTTGAAGAGCGACACAGCCACTTCGTTCAAGCTACCATGCGCTTCTACCATGGCGTCATGGGTTGCCAGGGCTTCGAATTTATTTGGCGCCGTCACGAAAGGCAGTTTGGTATAGGCCGCCACATGTTCGGCAAACCCTTCGGCAAAGCCGATTTTGGCATTAATGCCTGTGCCGACGGCTGTGCCACCTTGCGCCAATTGATAAAGCTTTGGCAAAACGGCTTCTACACGCTGAATGCCATTTTCGACCATGGCGACATAGCCGGAAAACTCTTGCCCCAAAGTCAGTGGCGTAGCGTCTTGCGTGTGCGTGCGGCCGATTTTGATGATGTCCTTGAACGCCTGTTTTTTGTCGTTCAACGCATTGGCCAATTTTTTGAGGCTCGGTACGAGTAGATGCACAATTTCCTCGGCTGCGGCAATGTGCATGGCGGTCGGGAAGGTGTCATTGGACGATTGGCTGCGGTTGCAATGGTCATTTGGATGCACAGGGTCTTTCGAGCCCATAGTGCCGCCCATAGCCTCGATGGCGCGATTGGAAATCACTTCATTGGCATTCATGTTCGACTGTGTGCCGGAGCCCGTTTGCCAAATTACCAGCGGGAAATGATCGTCCAATTTGCCTTCGGCAACATCGGCGGCGGCGTTAACAATAGCGTTACCGATATCGCTCTCTAAATTATCCAGTGCCATATTGGCTTGCGCGGCGGACATTTTTACAATGCCAAGGGCGCGCACGAGCGGGAGCGGCATTTTTTCGGTACCGATTTTAAAATTGCCTAACGAGCGCTGCGTTTGCGCCCCCCAATATTTTTCGGATGGCACTTCTAATGGGCCAAAGCTGTCGGTTTCTTTGCGTGTATCGGTCATGGCCGTATCTCCCTTAAATCGTCAAGTCTTGTGTCGCGGTCTAGCATAGGGCTGCCGCATTTGTCTCTTATTTATCGCGAAAACTATCGAGGCTCACCACTTCGCCGCTAGCGCCATCTGGCTTTGGGGCTGTTTTTTGGTCGCCTTCGGCCAAGCCATAGTTATCTTCTAAGTCGGCTTCTGGGTCTTCGCTTAACGGCGGCTCGACATCAAACATCAAGCCGAAAGCTACGGATGGATCGTAGAATTTCGATAAGGCTTTAAACGGCACGACAAGGCGCTCGGCTTGATTGTTAAAACTCAAGGTAACCTGAAAGGCATCCTCGTCGACCTCAAGGTCTTCAAATTGGTTTTGCAAAACAATGGTAATTTCTTCTGGGTGGGCGGCGCGCATTTTGTCGGACAAAACCACGCCTTCGCTTTGGGTGTAATAGGTCAGGTAAAAATGATGCTCGCCCACGAGCCCGTCTTGCGCCACTTGGCGTAATACATTTTTCACCATATCGAGGAGGGCCGTTTGAGCGCGCTCCGCATATTGGTAAAAGTCGTCAGTCGTGTCGGAAGGGGGGAGAGGTGGCGTCGTATCGTCTGGCATAGGTGGTTTCCGTTTTGCTGCTTTGGTTTGCCCAAAAAGTGGAAGGCTTCTGTTGCCAGGTGCCTTCCGAACCCCGCCAAAACCTGCGAAGGAATTGGACTTAATGTGAAGGTCGTGACTGCTTACGCAGCGACGGCTACTTCCGCATAGTTGTCATTTGCAACTACTAAAATGGCCCGATAACGATGGTACCATGCCGAGCGACGGAAACATCCTTTACGCCCTCGTCGATCCTGTTTCGCCCCCAAAAAGCTATAGAGATTTGGTGGAGGCGCCGGGTACTGCCCCCGGGTCCGATAGGTTTATTACGAAGTCCGTGTATCGCCATAGTCGGCAAGCCGACGCCTCTTTATATCATTTCTCACAGGTAAATAACAGGGGGGGTGCGAAAGGGATTGCGCCCGCCCACAAGAATCGTTGAATATGCGGCTATGAAAGAATATTTATCTCTTCTAGAGCGCGTGCTGCATACGGGCGTAAAACGCGAAGACCGCACAGGAACCGGCACTTTATCGGTGTTCGGCCATCAAATGCGCTTCGATTTGGGCCGTGGATTTCCGGTTTTGACGACCAAAAAACTGCACTTAAAATCCATCATCCACGAATTGCTATGGTTTCTCTCAGGCGACACAAATATCGCCTATTTAAAGGAAAATGGCGTCAAGATTTGGGATGATTGGGCCGATGAAACTGGCGAATTAGGCCCGGTTTACGGCAAGCAGTGGCGCAGTTGGCAAACCCCTGGTGGCGCGCATATCGACCAGATTTCCCAGCTTGTTCAGCAGCTGAAAAATAATCCCGACTCGCGACGACATATTGTCACCGCTTGGAACCCTGCCGATGTCGAAGACATGGCGCTGCCGCCGTGTCATTGCTTGTTTCAGTTTTATATTGCGCGCGGCAAGCTGTCTTGCCAGCTCTATCAACGCTCGGCCGATATTTTTCTTGGCGTGCCGTTTAACATCGCGTCCTATGCTTTGCTAACGAAAATGTTAGCGCAAGTGTGTGACCTAGAGCCAGGCGAGTTCATCCATACTTTGGGCGATGCGCATCTGTATCTTAATCATATTGATCAAGCCAAAGAACAGCTCATGCGCAAGCCCGGCAATCTGCCCGGGCTGGTGATGAACCCGGATAAAAAAGATATCTTCGATTTCACTTTTGATGATTTCGAACTGACTAATTATGTCTCGCAGCCGCATATCGCGGCGCCGATTGCCGTCTAAATGCCGAAAATAGAGATGGTCGTGGCCGTGGCCGAAAATGGCATCATCGGCAAAGATGGCGCCATGCCATGGCGTTTGCCCTCGGACCTCAAGCATTTTAAACAAGTCACCATGGGCTGCCCAATTATCATGGGCCGTTTAACCTGGCAATCCATCGGGCGGGCTTTGCCAGGGCGCCTTAATATTGTTATCAGCCGCAGCGAATTAGATTTACCAGACGGCGTAATGTGCGTGGCCTCGGCCGAGGCGGCCGTGCAAGCTGGGGCCGAGGCGGCCGTGCAAGCTGGGGGCGATACGCAGACTTTGATGATTATCGGTGGCGGGCAGATTTATAAAATCTTCGAACCGATGGCGACGACCCTGCATTTTACACAAGTGCACGACACGCCCGATGGCGACACAAGTTTTGCCCTCAGCCAGCCCGACGATTGGCAAGAGGTGGCTCGCGAGAGATTTTCTGCTGGTGAAAAAGATAGCGCCGACTATAGTTTTATCACGCTTCAGCGTCGTTAAAACTGCGGCATCGGCCTTTCGTGGTTGATGCCAAGAGGAGGGCATTATGCAAGAAATCGCATCCGGATTACGCTTCCCAGAAGGGCCCATCGCCATGGACGATGGTTCGGTTATTCTGGTTGAAATCGCGCGTGGCACCCTAAGCCGCGTCACGCCCAAAGGCGCCATTGAGGTTATCGCCAACCTTGGAGGTGGCCCAAACGGCGCCGCTATTGGCCCCGATGGGGCGGTCTATGTTTGCAACAACGGTGGCTTCGATTGGGCTGAGCATAATGGCGCGCTGCATCCTGGCGACATCGCCACCGATTATTCGGGCGGGCGCATTGAGCGTGTCGACCTTGCGAACGGAAAATCGGAGGTTCTTTATACCGCTTGCGATGGCGAGCCCTTGCGTGGCCCCAATGACATTGTGTTCGATAGATCTGGCGGCTTTTGGTTCACTGATTTGGGCAAAGGTTTTGGTCGGTTGAAAGACCGCGGCGCCGTCTATTATGCCAAAGCCGACGGCAGCTTTATTGAGCAAATGGTATTTCCTATCGAAACCCCGAACGGTATTGGCTTAAGCCCGCAAGAAGACAAAGTCTATGTAGCCGAAACCCAAGGCGCACGCCTTTGGGGGTTTGAGTTAGAAGGGCCGGGGAAAATCAAAGGCCGAGCGCAAACCAGCCAGAAAAACTTTATCGCCTCTCCCTCGGGTTTGAATTTCTTCGACAGTCTGGCGGTCGAGGCTGATGGCACGGTTTGCGTAGCGACGATTGTTGGGGGTGGCATTTCGCGCATCCACCCCACCACAGGCGACATTCGCCATGTCGCCACCGATGATTTTATGACGACCAATATTTGCTTCGGCGGGGCGGATTTGAAAACCGCTTATATCACGGCCTCCAGCAGCGGACGATTGTTAAAAACCGATTGGGATGCGCCGGGTCTCCCGCTTAATTTTTTAAATCTCTAGGCAAATATTCAGGCGAAAATTCAGGCAAAACCAAAGCCTGCCCACAATGGCGATTGCCTTGCGCGTCGACCTCTAGGCTGGTGGGGCCATAAAGCACCCAGCCATCCCGCAAAGCGTCAGAAACGCGTTGGCAAAAATCTACATCATCGGCACCGGTTAAGTACCGATAGGCTTTCTTTTGAGTCTCACTCATAAGTGTCTCCTAAACTTGGCGCATGAGGGTAGCCGCTAAATCGGTGAAAGCTTGTGCTGTTTCGCTGGCTTCCGCGGCCATGTTTTCTGGCGCACTCAGTGGCACGCCGCTTTCGCTGGCCGCTTGCACAGCCGCATCCAGCGGCAGGGCGGCCAAATGTTTTAGCCCCAGTTGTTCCGCTAATTCAGCGCCGCCTTGGCCAAAGGGAAACAGTTTGCTGCCATCCGGCGCGTTCATATAGGCCATGTTTTCGACAAGGCCAAAAACCGGAATTTCGGTTTTCTCAAACATCACAATGGCGCGCTTCACATCCGCTGTGGCCAAGCTCGACGGCGTGGTAACAATCAGCGCTCCCGTAACCGGAATACGCTGCGCCATGGTCAATTGAATGTCGCCGGTGCCAGGTGGCATATCTAAAATTAAAACATCTAACTCTGGCCAAGCCACATCTTCCAGCATTTGAATGAGCGCACTTTGCACCATAGGCCCGCGCCAAATCATTGCCTGTTCGGGCGACACCATATAGCCGATGGACATGGTAAAAACACCGTGGCGTTCGATGGGAATAAGCTTCTTCTCGTCGTTCAAATCTGGTTTGCCAGCGATATTCAAAAGCTGCGGGGCGGAGGGGCCGTAGATATCAGCATCCAAAAGTCCCACGCGTTTGCCTTGTTGAGCCATCGAAATGGCAAGGTTCACAGCCACGGTAGATTTGCCTACGCCGCCTTTGCCCGAGGCCACGGCGATAACGGCACCAATTCGCTCAAAGACTTTGGGCACTTGCGTGCTGGCACTATTATGGGGGCCTTTACTGGCGGGCTTGCTTTCGGGGTTTGTAGCCGGGGCTTTATGCGCGGTCAGCACGCAAGTAACAGACAAGACGCCAGATAGCGCGCTCACGGCTTTCTCGGCTTTTTCTTTAACTTCATCGATGCTCTCGCCGCTTAGGCCGTCCACTTCGATAGAAAACCCAATATTGCCGCCCTTAACGACAATGCCCTGCACTCGATCGCTGGCGATAAGCGATTGTGTCTCGCCGTCTGGTATGACGGTGCGGAGCGCGTCGCGAATATCTGCCTCGGTCGTTTGGCTCATGTCGAATTCTTTCTTTCGCACTTGAAAAGGGGCGTCGGCGTCCCCACATGCATACTATATGATGGCTCACGACCGAACTTTCAATGGGTTTGGTGGCGAGAGGGGTCGGCGACACTTTGTTACATTGTGATAATCGACTGCCTAGCCTATAACGAGCTATACCTATTAGGAGGAAGTTTCATGCCCTGGGATAACAAATCAGACAATCAAAACCCTTGGGGGAGCGGATCGAATGGCGGTGGATCCAACGGTGGCGGCTCCAACGGTGGGGGGCGAGGCCCAAGCCGTGGCCCTAGCCGTGGCCCTGGTCGCGGAAATGAACCTGACCTCGACGAACTCTTGCGAGATCTAAAAGCTCGTTTCAATGGATTGATACCTGGCGCTGGCGGCGGTTCGGGCTTGCTGGTTATTCTGGCGGTATTGATTGGCGTTTGGGCAGTCAGCGGATTTTACCGCGTGGGTGCCGACGAGCAGGGCGTTGTTTTGCGCTTTGGCAAATTTCATACGCAAACCGCTCCGGGCCTGAATTATCACCTGCCTTGGCCAATTGAGACCGCCGTAACGCCAAAGGTAACAACGGTCAATCGGGTTGATATCGGCATGCGGGCTGGCGACGATCGCCGCTCCGCTGGCGTGATGCGCGATGTGCCAGAAGAAAGCCTGATGCTGACGGGGGACGAAAACATCGTTGATGTTGATTTCTCGGTTTTCTGGGTTATCGACGATGCGCCTGACTTCCTATTCAACATTCAAAACCCAACCGGCACCGTAAAAGCTGTGGCCGAAAGCACCATGCGCGAGATTGTGGGTCAAAACGACATTCAACCGATTTTGACGGAACAGCGCCAAACCAACGAAGAGCAAGTTAAAGCGCTTATGCAAGCCACGCTCGACAGCTATAACGCTGGCATTGGCATCACGCAGGTGAAAATGCAAAAGGTCGATCCGCCCGCCGCGGTTATCGACGCTTTCCGCGATGTGCAAGCCGCGCGAGCCGACCAAGAACGCGCTCGCAATGAAGCCAATTCTTACGCTAACCGTGTGGTTCCAGAAGCCCAGGGTGAAGCGGTTCGCATTCGCAGAGACTCGGAAGCTTATCGGGCCCAAACGGTTGCGGAAGCCGATGGTGAAGCCACGCGCTTTGCCTCGATTTACACCGAATATCGCGGTGCCCAAGGCGTGACGCGCCAACGAATTTTTTTGGAAACGCTAGAAAAAGTTATGGCACGCACCAATAAAATTATCATCGAAAACACTGGCACTGGCGTCGTGCCATATCTGCCGCTCGACCAGTTGAATAGCCGCTCGATTAGCAAGGAGACAAAATAATGCAACGCACAGGACTGATTGCCGTTTTCCTTCTCATCGTGCTGGGCGTAATCGCCTCGGCTACCCTATTCACCGTGCACCAAACGCAACAAGCTTTGGTGCTGCAATTCGGCGATCCGCGTCGCGTGATTACCGAGCCCGGGCTTAACTTCAAAGTGCCCTTCGTGCAAAATGTGATTTTCGTCGATAAGCGTATTCTCGATTTGGATACGCCAGCAGAAGAGCTGATTGCCTCTGACCAGAAGCGTTTGGTTGTGGATGCGTTCACCCGTTACAAAATCACCGATCCTTTGCAATTCTATAAAGCCCTACGCGATGAACGCCGGGCACGTTCGCGTCTGGCGGCGATTGTGTCTTCTTCTATGCGTTCGGTATTGGGCGAAGAAGAGTTTCAAACCGTGGTTCGCGACGAGCGTTCCAAGCTGATGACCCGCATCACCAAATTGGTCAATGAGCAAGCGGCTGATTTTGGCATTGAAATTGTCGATGTGCGTATTCGTCGTGCCGACTTGCCGCAAGCCAACAGCCAAGCGATTTATCGCCGCATGCAAACGGAACGCGAACAAGAAGCAGCTGAGTTTCGCGCACGTGGTCAAGAAGTCGGTCGTGCCATCCGCGCCCAAGCTGACAAGCAAGTGACGGTTTTAACAGCTGAAGCGACCCGCGATAGTGAAGTTATCCGCGGCCAAGGCGATGCCTGCCGGACGCGTGTGTTTGCCCGTGTCTTTGGGCAAGACCCAGATTTCTTCGCGTTTTATCGCTCCATGCAAGCCTATACAACGGCACTGGAAGAGGGCACCACTATGGTGATGTCGCCAGACAGTTCGTTCTTGCAGTTCATGAAAAACCCAAACAGCGTTCTTGCCCCTAGCAAACGCGGCACGGTGCAGCGCGGCAAACGCTTGGATGTCGCTAAGCTGACAGCCAAGGGTCGTTCGTTAAGCGACTCGCTTTGCCCAGAAATTGCTGCAAAGGCCAAAGCGGACGCGAAAATAGCTCTTCAGTAATGCTAGAGAAAGTCTTTTTGGCTTTCGCTCTCGTGTTGGCTTTTGAGGGGGCCCTCTATGCCCTTTTTCCGACATTTTTGCGCTCTATGATGAAGCAATTGGAACAGGTCGAGGACGCCACCTTACGACAAGGTGGGGTCATCGCTCTGGGCCTTGGGGTCGGTTTGGTCTGGCTTCTCAATTAGCAATTTTTAAGTAGGAATAATCATGCAGTCTGTTCGTGCCCTTCGTTTTTCTTTGATCCTATGTTTGTTGGTTCTACCTTTATTATTGTCTCCAAGTCTGGCCCGCCCAGTGGAAGGTTTCGCAGATTTAGCCGAACGCCTGATGCCAGCTGTGGTCAATATTTCCACCTCTCAAACCGTGCAGCAGCGCAATTCGCGTGGCCCCGGCCAGCCGCCATTTGGAGACTTTTTCGAAGAGTTTTTTAACCAACGTCGTGGCCAAAACGGCGCGCCCCAGAGCCCTAATAATCAGCCACAAAGCCGCAAGGTTTCGTCGCTAGGCTCTGGTTTCGTCGTTGACCCGAACGGGATTATCATCACCAATAATCACGTCATCGAAGAAGCCGATGAGATTACCATCAACTTCTCAGACGGCAGTAAATTACCGGCTGAGATTATTGGCCGCGATCCCAAAACCGATTTGGCTGTCTTACAAGTTAAAACCAAAAAGAAATTAGCTTTCGTCCCCATGGGCGATAGCGCCAAAGCTCGCGTGGGCGACTGGGTGATTGCCATTGGCAATCCTTTCGGTCTTGGCGGCTCGCTCTCGGCGGGCGTTATTTCAGCCATCAAGCGGGACATTAATGCAGGCCCTTATGACAGTTTCATTCAAACGGATGCGGCCATTAATAAAGGCAACTCTGGTGGCCCCTTATTCAATATGAAGGGGGAGGTCATTGGCGTGAACTCGGCAATTATCTCGCCATCTGGCGGCTCCGTCGGCATTGGATTTTCTATTCCCTCGAACCTTGCGACCTCTGTCATCGCGCAATTGCGCCAATATGGCGAAACGCGTCGCGGTTGGTTGGGCGTCCGCATTCAAGAGGTGACGGACGAATTAGCCGATAGCCTATCGCTTGGAAAAGCACGTGGCGCCTTGGTTTCAGAAGTATCGCCAGGCGGCCCAGCTGAAAAAGGCGGGGTGAAAGTTGGCGATGTGATTGTGAAATTTGACAATAAGCCCGTGCCGACGATGCGCGACTTGCCGCGCATTGTTGCTGAAACCAAGATTGATAAGCCGGTTCGCGTCGAATTAATTCGTCGCGGCCGCACTAAGCGCATTGAAATTGTGACCGGACGCTTGCAAGAGGCGGCGCTGGATAAGAAGCCAGCCGAAACCAAAAAGCAAAAACAGCAGGACGCCAAGAGCCATGTCTATTTGGGGCTCACGTTACAAAACATCAATCCGAAGTCGCGCCGTGATTTCGAGCTTGGCGAAAATGCCAGCGGCGCCTTGGTGATTGAGATAGATCGCTCTAGCGTGGCCTTTGAAGCGGGTATTCGCGTCGGCGATATTATTTCCGAGATTGACCAAAAGACCATTGGGTCGGCAAAAACGGCGGTCGAAGCTCTAAAAAAGGCCAAAAAGTCGGGCCGCAAATCGGTTCTGGTGTTTGTGAAATCAAGCGGTACAGTCCGCTTCCTTGCTATCCCACTCGGCAATTAGGCGGTTATAAATTGGCTTTCGCTATAGCCTTGTAGGTAGAGAAGGCCTGTCAGGTCGGCGTGCTGAAGCGTATATTGCGCCGCTTCGGCTACCGCTGGCTTGGCGCGAAACGCCACGCCCATGCCCGCAATTTTCAACATGGCCAAATCGTTTGAGCCATCGCCCGTCGCCAAGACGTCGTCAGGTGTGAGGCCTAGCTCTTGCGCCCAAGCGTTCAAAATCTCGGCCTTGGCGGCGCGCCCCAAAATGGGCTCGACGACCGTGCCATCCAAAATCCCATCGGTGATGTTCAGGTCATTGCACTGAAAGCGATTAAAGCCGATGCGCTGGGCAATGCGGTCTGCGAAAAAGGCGAAACCGCCGGATACCAATCCGCAAAATACGTCATTCGCCCGCAACGTAGCCAATAAGGTTTGGGCCCCGGGCATCAGCGTCACGCCGTTATCATACAGGTCTTGCAGGGCGCTCTCGGGCATGCCTTTTAGCATGGCCACGCGTTCTTTGAGGGCGGGCTCGAAATCTAATTCGCCGCGCATGGCGCGAGTGGTGATATCCACCATCACGGCTTGCTTGTCGATAACCACCGCCAGCTCATCCAAACATTCTTGTTCGATGATGGTCGATTCTAAATCCGCGATGAGCATTTTCTTGCGCCGCTGGGTGTCGTTTACCCAATTCACATCAAAAGGCAGATCGGCCAATTGGGCGGTCAGCTCGTCATTTTGGTTGTCGAATGCATATTCGACAGCATCTTCGCTCAAGCTTTTGGCGGCGGGCAGGTCTGCAAATTGCGTGGCCATTTCCCGCAATCGTGCTGGCGTAAAATAGCCGCTATGGGGTGCGGCCGTCAGAACCAAATAAAGTGTATCATTCATTTGTTGTGTCATCTGTCCTCAACCCTGTAAGACTAACGCTTATGTCTACGTCTTCGACTATATCTCCGACTGGCGAATTTTTGCCCCTTCTTATTGCAGGCTCCACCGCTAGCGGCAAGTCCGCATTGGCCTTGGCTTTAGCCAAACAGGTGAACGGGCGCATCATCAATGCCGATAGCTTACAAGTCTACGATACATTACGCCAATTAACCGCGCGCCCCAGCCTAGAAGAAGAAGCACAAGCCCCCCATGCCCTCTATGGCCATGTGGCGGCCGGCGCGCCCTATAATGTTGGCATCTGGCAAGAACAGGCTTTGGCACAAATCCAACAAGCGCAAGCGGCTGGCCAAGTTCCTATCGTGGTGGGCGGCACGGGGCTGTATTTTAAAAGCCTAACGGAAGGTCTGGTCGATTTACCTGAAATACCCCCGCGGGTTCGCGAGCATTGGCGCCAACGTCTCGAGGCAATCGGTGTGGCGGGGCTATATGCGGAGCTACAACAGAGCGACGCGCCCTTGGCAGAGCGCCTGCAGCCAACCGATAAGCAGCGCATTTTGCGCGGGCTTGAAGTTAGGGAGGCAACAGGCACGCGCTTATCGGATTGGCAAAGAATAAAGCCGCAAGCGCCGCTGAGCCAAGCCCATAAAATTTTACTCCTGCCCGATAGAGACTGGCTCTATGCGCGCTGCAATTTGCGTTTTGAACAGATGATGCAAGGCGAAGCTTTAGCCGAAGTAGAGGCGCTGGCGGCGCTCGAGCTTACCGCGGAGGCCACAATCCAAAAAGCGCTCGGGGTATCCGAGATTATGGGCTTTTTGAACGGCAGCCTAACCCGCGAGCAAGCCATTGAGCAGGCACAACAGGCCACACGCCGCTATGCAAAACGCCAAATGACTTGGTTTCGCAATCAAATGGTCGGTTGGGAAACTTTCCCTGAGCAAGATTACACCGATAACCATGATAAAATCTTTTCATTTATTACCAAAAATAGCTTGACCACGACATAATTATTGCTATTTTCGCATCTTCACGAGGCAGCGCCGAGACCGGTATCGGTGCGCCCACTCACATTTGGAGGCGGCCTTGGCCGTTGAGATAAGATGGACAAACAATTAAACGGCGCGCAAATCGTTCTGCAATCTTTGCAAGACCATGGTGTAGAGCATATTTTTGGCTACCCTGGCGGCGCGGTTCTGCCGATTTATGATGAGATTTTTCAGCAGGAATCGATCGAACATATTCTGGTTCGCCACGAGCAGGGCGCGACCCATGCGGCCGAAGGCTATGCCCGCTCAACCGGAAAATGCGGCGTGGTTTTGGTTACCTCTGGCCCCGGTGCCACCAATGCGGTAACCGGCCTTACCGATGCCTTGATGGATAGTATCCCCATGGTTTGCATCACCGGCCAGGTGCCCACGCATCTCATTGGCGGCGACGCGTTTCAAGAGGCCGACACCGTTGGCATCACGCGCCCCTGCACCAAGCACAATTATTTGGTTAAAGACATCAACGATTTGGCGCGCATTATGCATGAGGCGTTTCAAGTGGCTACCACGGGTCGTCCGGGCCCTGTGGTTGTTGATATTCCAAAAGATATTCAGTTCGCGCTTGGCCCTTATATGAAGCCGAAAGCGGTGAAGCACAAAAGCTATCAACCGCAAATCAAAGGCGATATGACGGCCATCAAGCAAGCGGTTGAGCTGATTGCTAATGCCAAGAAACCCATATTTTACACCGGTGGCGGCATCATCAACTCTGGCCCACATGCCAGCCAATTGCTACGCGAATTGGTTAAATTGACGGGTTTCCCAATCACCTCAACGCTTATGGGGCTGGGCAGTTACCCGTCCGCAGACAAGCAATGGTTGGGTATGTTGGGTATGCACGGCACTTATGAAGCCAATTGGGCGATGCATGATTGCGACCTGATGATTAACATCGGCGCGCGCTTTGATGACCGTATCACCGGCGTTTTGGATAAGTTTTCGCCGAACTCGAAGAAAATCCATGTCGACATCGACCCTTCTAGCATCAATAAAAATGTCATGGTGGATGTCGCCATTGTTGGGGATTGCGCGCATGTTTTAGAAGACATGCTGCGGGTCTATAAATCGGATGCGGTGACGCCAGACAAAAAAGCATTGGCAAGCTGGTGGAGCGAGATTGAAGCTTGGCGGGATAGAAAATGCTTGTCGTATAAAAAAGACGCTAAGGCCATCAAGCCGCAATATGCGGTCGAGCGCTTATATGAGCTGACCAAAGACGCCGACACTTACATCACCACCGAAGTGGGCCAGCACCAAATGTGGGCGGCCCAATATTATCGTTTTGAAGACCCCAATCGCTGGATGACCTCAGGCGGCTTGGGCACGATGGGCTATGGCATTCCGGCCGCGGTTGGCGTGCAAGTGGCGCATCCTAAAAGTTTGGTTATCGACATTGCCGGCGAGGCCTCGGTGCAAATGACCATGCAGGAGATATCTACGGCGGTGCAATATCGTTTGCCGATTAAGATTTTCATCCTGAATAATGAATATATGGGCATGGTGCGCCAATGGCAGGAACTGCTGCATGGCGGACGCTACTCCAGCTCCTATTCGGAGGCGCTGCCTGATTTTGTTAAATTGGCTGAAGCCTATGGCGCCACGGGTATTCGTGCCGAAACACCTGCTGAATTAGATGATGCGATTAAGCGCATGATCGATACACCAGGCCCGGTTATTTTTGATTGTATCGTGACCAAAGATGAAAACTGCTTCCCGATGATTCCATCCGGCGCGGCGCATAATGAAATGCTTCTCGCCGATAGCGAAGGCTTGGATATTGAAGTCTCGGAGGCGGGGAAAACTCTGGTTTAAATAGGGGCAAATAATCGGGCTTTTAACCACCCAGTGAGTGCGCTATAGAAAGGCGCACGAATGGGTCGAAAGGCCGATTTTTGAGAAGGTTGAAGATGAGCGCAGAAAATCAAATTGAGCGGCACACGCTATCCGTCCTCGTAGATAATGAGGCGGGTGTTCTGGCGCGCGTTATCGGTCTTTTTTCGGGCCGTGGCTATAATATCGACAGCCTGACCGTGGCCGAGGTGGATGAGCAAGAGCATATGTCTCGTATCACCATTGTGACTTTGGGCACGCCGCCGATGATTGAACAAATTAAAGCCCAATTAGGTCGCTTGGTGCCAGTGCATCGGGTGGTCGATTTAACGGTCGAATGCGAGAGCGTCGAGCGCGAATTGGCTTTGGTGAAAGTGACAGGCAAGGGCGATGCCCGCGTCGAGGCGCTCCGCATGTCGGAAGCTTTCCGCGCCCGCGTGGTAGATGCGACGCCGGATAGTTTTGTCTTTGAGATTACCGGTAATACCGAAAAAATTGATGCCTTTATTGGGCTGATGAAACCTTTGGGTCTTCGAGAAGTTTCGCGCACGGGCGCGGCAGCTATCTCTCGCGGCCCGGAGGCCATGTAAAGAGCTCCTGTAATTTTACGTAAACCCTAACTAGACTTTAAGGAATAGATGGATGGAAATGCTGTATGACCGCGATGCGGATGTAAACCTGATTAAAGGCAAAAAAGTAGCTGTGATTGGCTATGGTTCGCAAGGCCACGCGCATTTGCTGAACTTGCGCGATAGCGGTGTTACCGATATCTGTGTTGGCCTACGCGCCGGTTCTGCTTCGGCAGCCAAAGCCGAAGCTGAAGGTATTGCTGTAAAAACCATTGCTGAAGCCTCTGCTTGGGCCGATGTCGTGATGATCCTGACGCCAGATGAATTGCAAAAAGACATTTACAACGCCGACATCGCAGAGAACATCCGCGAAGGCGGCACGTTAATGTTTGCTCACGGCTTGGCCATTCACTTCGGTCTCATCCAAGCGCGCCCAGATTTGGACGTATCGATGGTCGCGCCGAAAGGCCCTGGCCACACTGTGCGCGGCGAATACGCCAAAGGCGGCGGCGTGCCATGTCTGGTAGCCGTGGCTCAAGATGCTTCGGGTTCAGCTCGTGATTTAGCTATGTCTTACGCCTGTGGCGTGGGCGGCGGTCGTTCGGGCATCATCGAGACCACGTTCCGCGACGAATGCGAAACCGACTTGTTCGGCGAGCAAGCTGTTTTGTGCGGCGGTGTTGTTGAGCTGATTAAAGCGGGTTACGAAACGCTGACGGAAGCTGGTTACCCAGCCGAGATGGCCTATTTCGAGTGCTTGCACGAAGTGAAGCTCATCGTCGACCTGATTTATGAAGGCGGCATTTCGAACATGAACTACTCGATTTCCAACACAGCCGAGTTCGGCGAATATGTGTCGGGCCCTCGCGTTGTCACGAGCGATACTAAAGCTGAGATGAAGAGAATCCTTGAGGATATTCAAACTGGCAAATTTACCGATCGCTGGATGCAGGGCGGTCAAGAAGAGATCAAAGAATTCCGCAAAGTAAATGACGCGCACCCGATTGAAAAAGTCGGCGCCGATTTGCGTAGTAAAATGCCATGGATTGCAGCTAATCAATTGGTTGACCAAAGCAAAAACTAAAGCTGATTTCAGCGTGACAATAGGGCGGCCTCGCGAAAGCGAGTGCCGCCCTTTTTTCGGGGGGGCTCAAAAGGCGCCTAGTTTAAAGAGACGCCTTGCATGGTGCTCAGTTGGCCGAGCTGCTGCTCTTGGCCTTTGACGCAGTCATGGTTGGATTGAATGCGGGTCTGGGTTTCTCCAACAAAAGTCAGTAGAGCCTGTCCCAACGCATAATCGCAAGGGCGTGCCACTTGAGCGGATGATAAAGTCTCCTCGCCGTCGCGATAGATAATTTGTACTCCATCGACCAATTTTGTAGAGCCTTGTCCAAGGCGTCCAGCCTCAGACCCGGCAATAACCCCAAGCGCGCCTCCGCCAGAAGAGCGGTTGCTATCGTGGCCAATGGCAGCCCCTAAAAGGCCTCCCACTACGGCACCTATGCCAGAAGCGAGCTTCTGATTTCGCCGATTGGCGACAGTTACTTTTGCGGGCAGGACGGAGAGGATAGAGATAATTTTAACTTGCTGGCGCTGGTTGACTTGGCCAGCCGAAAACGACCCCGCTCGATCCTCTTCGCCCGGCGTGGCGCAGGCGGTTAATAAAACAAAGCTACTAATTGTCAAAATACGAAGCATGGGGTTCCCCTTATTCTCAGAGCAAACAATTTTGATATTGGCTAGCATAAGGCTTGGGGAGGGTAAAGAAAAGGTAATCGTAAGCTTTTGTTGCTCGTCGTTTGGGTGGACTGGATTTGCTCAATTGACTTGATAGGAGAAACTCTTACTATCAAATAAGTCTCCAAATTAATAAAAATTAGGAGTCAAAATAAAAACAATAAAAAGTGGAGATTAAAATGAATACGAAAATTTTCTTAAGCACCATCGTTTTGGCAGTAAGCCTTTCTGGCTGCGCTACCTTGTTCGGACCCGATTCTCAGACCGTAAATATTCGCACGTCGGACAACAAAATGGTTAAAGGGCGACTGACCGACGGAACCCCAGTTAAGATTCCCGGTCCAGTTGTAATTCAAAAAACAGACTCCAATCCAGTGCAAGTCTTTGTCAACAAGCGAGATTGCTCGCCTGTCACAAATGTTACTCGCTCATTGGAACCAGCATTTTGGGGAAATTTAATTAGTGGTGGCCTTCTGGGTTCAGGCACAGATTATATTACCGGTAAAATGTGGAACTATGCGTCAAACGTGACCGTGATTTGCCGCGGTTAAGGGAATAAAATACATGGGGAGGGCACCAATGTGTGCGCCTCCCCAATTTTTTGGGATAAAAAAATGCAAAAAATAATAAAAAATCTTGGCCTTATATTCTCGGTAGGATTTCTGATGGCGGGCTGTGCGACCATGCTGGGCGAGGATTCTGAAATTTTAACCGTCCGCGCTTCGAATGACGCAACTTTTGAAGCAAGGCTCTCTGACGGAACCATTTTTAAGGTTCCCGGCGATGTCGAAATTGTAAAGATAAACTCCCACCCAGTAAGGATTCATGTCGATAATTCTGACTGTTTGCCCACCACCACAGTCGATAGGCAGATAAGTGGCGAGTTTGTGTGGAATATCCTTGGGGTTACCTCCTCAAGTGGCATTCCTTCCAGCCCTGCCCTAGACTATCTGAACGGAAAGATGTGGAACTATAGGGATAATTTGGTCATCCGGTGTAACCTTAATTAGTTCTAAAATTGATGCATTTCTTGATGTCGGTTTTACGACTTAACTTTCTGGCATTATTTGTATGCTCAGGCTTAGTGCAAGCGCTGGACCTGTCGCCTCCAGACGTCTGGTCAGGGATTGTATCCTTGCCGACGGACACAAAATACGGCGTGGAGGCGTCTTGGCCAAATAGGCATGAAGTCGCCCTGCAGAAAAAGCTTTTTAATGAGTATGACGAGCGGTTGAAAGTCGGTGATAATGACTGGGTCTGCAACTTTCCAGCACGAGCTCATATTGTTGCGCGTGCTACAGGCCGAGACCCGAGTGCTTTATTGTCTGACTGTGGCGAACTCCAAGAATTTTTGGCCCGCGTACCGTTTGATAGGCTGTCGCTTGTATTTGCTTCGGAACAGCTGAATGCACCTGCGTCCATTATGGGCCATTCTTTCTTGAAGATGGAGGGGCTTAACGAAGATGCAGAAAATGTTTCCTACGCCATTTCTTTCTTTACCAATATTAACACTTTCAATCTTCCTGGGTTGCTTACAAGCATCCTCTTTACGGGGCGAGATGGCCATGTAGCCCTCGGCCCGTATGAGCAAATGATTATTGATTATGTCGATGTTGGGGAGCGCAGCATTTGGGAAGTCGAAATTGAGATGACTGCAGAATCCCGTCTTTTGACCCAGCTTCATATTTGGGAGCTAAGGCTGGCTGCGCCTGAGTATTTGTTTATTTCCTTTAATTGCGCCACCTTTCTGGATCGACTGCTTGCGATCGCAAGTTCAGGTGGCTACGAGCGGGCTAAGCGTTTTGTAACGCCAATAGATTTGTTTAAAAAGGCGTCGGCTATCTCGCAGCAACAGACCAAAGCAGTGCCCTCTAGGGATTGGGTCTTCCGATCGCTCGGCGGCTCGTTGGGGTTTCCAGCCTCAGACATAGAAAAGACCCTGACGAAGGACGGTGCGCCCAATCAATATGGTGATTTTTCTCCAAATGAATTGGTGTTCGCACAGGCATTGAATGAGGACCTGTTTTCAACCAATAAAATTACGCAAGACAGAGCCTTGGAAAACCATCGAGGCTTAGAGCGTGCGTTGCTTCTCAAAAACATTAACCCAAGCCAGTATTGGCTGCAAAATCATAAAACGCCGTTGAATATAAAACCTGACAGCCAAGTGTTTTCTTCCATCCAAAAAATCGGCGAGGATGAAAGGTTAAAGATTGGCTACTTGCCAGCAGCACGGCAATTTATGGACAATCGAGATGCTTATTTCGCCCAACAAGAGAACGTGTTAGCGCAGGTCACCATGTCGGTAGATATGCAAGACGATGATGTCCGGTTAGAAGAGTTCGTGGTCTTGTCTCTCAAGTCTGTTGTGCCGAAACAAAAATATTCCGATGCGTATTCGTTCAAGTTTGACTTCAGCGCTCGGCGTTTTGTCGACGGTGCGCTGCAACGCCCATTGACAGCCAATCTTGGCGGTGCCTATGGGGTTGGGTTTTCTTTATCCCCTGATGTGACGGCTTACGGCTTTATGGGTGGCGGCGTGAGAAGCAATAAAAGCCATAACACATGGGCGTTCGGTGAGATTGAAGCAGGTTTGTTAGTCAAACAAGTTTTTGCAACTAGGGGCGCTCTTGTTTTCACTCGCACCTATCCAGACACACAAGAGCACAACGGTGTTTCGGAGCTTAAGTATGACTTTCAGATGGATTTGGCGCCTTCATCTGCTCTTTGGATGACGGCCGGATATCGAAAGTCGAGCCAGCGCGAAGAAGAGTTTTTTGAGCTGGGCATCAAGCGGTTCTTCTAGTTTACGCTTCCTTAAACTTATCTCCTTACAAGTCTTATTCGTGAGCGAGCCCTAGTTGGCTCTTGTCTTCTTGCGGACTATTGATAAGGTAAAACTGCCTAAAAATAAAAGAAAGGGTATTTAATATGAAACTTCTATCAACCTCTCTCCTCGTTGCCAGTGCATTCGCTGTGGCCGTTGGAACTATGTCTGTCACACCTGCTGAGGCTAAGAAACGCGAAAAATGTTTCGGTGTTTCCAAAGCTGGTAAAAATGATTGCGCCGCAGGGCCAGGTACCAGCTGTGCCGGTACGTCAAAAGTAGATTACCAAGGCAATGCCTGGAAATTTATGAAGGTCGGAAAATGCGAAAAAATTAGCCTGCCAAAACAAAGTAATGGCATGCGTCGTCATGGTTCGCTGGAAGCGCTAAAACGCGACCCAGCTTAAGTCGACCTCCGACGAAAATGACCAATCTTCCATGCACCGTTGGTGTTGGTTTTAAGCCGTGTCACTTTGCTGATCTGCTGGCCTCTAAAGGGCAAGTCGGGTGGGCGGAAGTGCATGCTGAGAACTATCTTATGGATGGTGGATCCATGCGAGCGCAGCTTTTTGAGTTGCGTTCGCATATGCCCATCTCGCTGCATGGCGTGGGGCTCTCGCTCGGCGGCACAAGCGCGCCGGATGCAGACCATCTGGCGCGTTTGCGACGCCTGATAGATGAGCTGCAGCCCGCCCAATTTTCGGAACACCTGGCTTGGTCGATGCATAGCGCCAATGGGCAGGCGACTTTCGCCAACGACCTGCTGCCGGTGGTCTATAGCCAAGAGGCTTTGGCCCGTGTGAGCGCAAATATTGAAGCTGCACAACAGGCTTTGGGGCACAGAATTCTAATCGAAAACCCGTCGTTATATTTGGCGGCCGAGGGTTGCGATAGCGCTGCCGCGGAAACCGATTTCCTCAGCGCTTTGGTGTCACAGTCTGGCTGCGGATTGTTGCTGGATGTGAATAATATTTTTGTTACCTGCCAGAACCTCGGCTGGTGCTGCGATGATTATCTTCGCGGGCTGCCTCTTGCAGCTATTGGCGAGGTGCATTTGGCCGGCCATGCCAGCGATGTTGATGCGTCGGGCAACACGGTGCTTATCGACAATCATGGTGGCCCTGTGGCGCCACCTGTTTGGGAGTTATATGAGAAGCTACTGGCGGTCAGCGGGCCTCTCCCAAGTCTTATCGAATGGGATACGAATGTCCCAGAATGGACGGTCTTACAAGCGGAGTGCGCCAAGGCGGAAACTATTTTGAACCGTTTCAGCGCGGATAAAGAACATCCAAAGGCGTGTGTCGCATGACCCAGCAAGCTGCTTTTTTACAGGCCTTATTCGAGCCCACGGCGGAGGTGCCGCGCGGCTTTTCTCACCCTCAAAAAGGCCAGGCTGCCGTCGAGCGGTTTTCTATTTATCGCAATAATGTGGTGGTTTCGTTAAAGCAAAACCTAGCGGATGGCTTTCCGCTCCTCGTGGCACTCTTGGGTGACGAGGCGTTTGATGCCTTAGCCGATGATTTCGTGCGCACCCACCCGCCGCGCTCGCCCTTAATGTTTGCCTATGGCGATGCGCTGCCCGATTTCATTCGTCAATTCCAGCCGTTTGCTGAAGTGCCCTATGCGGCCGACGTGGCGCGCCTTGAGCTGGCCATGCGCCACGCGGGCCATGCCAGCGATGCGGATGTGGAAACCGAGTTGCAGCTCAGTGATCCAGATACGCAAGGTCTGCGGTTGGCGCCATGCGTGCAGCTAGTGATATCGGATTGGCCACTGCATGATTTATGGACGTTTTTAGTCGACCGCACAGATGCGCCGCAAGATATGAGCCTCAGTCAATCGCTTTTGGTCTATCGGACGCAAGATTTTGATATCGAATTAGTGTCTCTGCCTGCCGGAGGGGAGGCCTTTCTGGCCGCTCTACTGGCTGGGAAGTCGCTCTCGGTGGCTGGTCAAGCCGCACTCGATGAACGAGCGATGGAAGAGGCAGATATGGCTTGGCTTTTATCGCATCTCGTCGGGGCTGGGCTAGTGACCGCCGTCTTTCAAACCAAACCAGAAACCAAACTTTAATGGAGGAAAAATAATGACAAAATTCCAACAATACTGCCGCGATAGCCTATCGCTTTATCTCAAGGTTATGAACCGAATAGGGGAAGCAGCTGGCGAATGGTTTATTCCCTTGGCAGCCCGCTTTACGTTTGTGGCCGTCTTGGCGGGCTATTACTGGGCCTCAGCCATGACCAAATTGGAAGGTGTTTTCACCCCAACGATTGGTGCCTATTACCAAATTCTACCCAGCATCACGCAAGCTGCCGAATATGACACGGACGCGATTTCTCTTTTCTTTGCGCCCATCGTTTTATTGGGTAGCTGGGCCGAGTTTATATTGCCAGCCCTCTTGCTGGTCGGCCTGTTTACCCGTGGCGCCGCCTTGGCGATGGCGGGGTTTGTGATTGTGCAGTCGTTAACCGATATTTGGGGCCACGGCGCCGAAGCAGCCACAATCGGCGCTTGGTTTGACCGAACCTCGGATTCGCTCATTCTAGACCAGCGGTTACTTTGGGTGTTTGTGTTGGCTGTTATTGTGGTCAAAGGGGCGGGGCGTTTGTCTCTCGATAATTTTCTGAACCTCGACCGAAAACGCTAATTTTCGCAAAGCTTAAGTTGCAAAATTGCAATCTTGCATTTTTGCAGCTAAGTTGTTGCGATTATGAAAGATCTTGATTGGGACGATTTACGGTTTTTTCTCGCGGTGGCTGCAGCAGGTAGTCTGTCGGCGGCTGCCCGCGAGTTAAACGTCAACACCACCACGGTGTTGCGCCGCATCGGCAATTTGGAGGCGGCCCTAGAAGCGCGGCTTTTTGAGCGCCTCCGCAGCGGGTATACGCTTACGCAAGATGGCACTCGGTTGCTACAATCGTTGGAGCCGGTGGATACCAGCCTTTCGTCGCTACAAAGAGATTTTCAAGCAGATTCAGGAGCTTACGGTGGTATTGTGCGCCTGTCTGCCAGCGATGTAGTGGCTGGGGGCTTGGTGGGCCCTGCGGTGCCAAGTTTCTTAAAAACCGCGCCCGATATTGCCCTCGACATCATCACGGATCCTAGTCTATCGGGCCCGGGGGGAGCGCCAAGGGTGATGAATGTGCTGCGCGATGTTGATGTTGCTTTGCGCTTGGCACGCCCCACGCAAGGCGACATGCTGGCCCGCAAGCTTTGCGATGTGGCTTATGGCGTTTACGCGACGCCTGCCTACGTAAAGAAATTTGGAGAGATAAATAGCGGTGGCGATTTATCGGGTCACCAAGTCATCGCATTTTCGGAAGAAGAGCGCCCCTTGGGGCCAGTTTGGTGGCTTTCGCGAGCGGAAAAAAACGCCAAAGTGGTCATGCGCTCGTCCAGCGTGGCCACTCGGATGAATGCCGTCTTCGGAGGCGAGGCCTTAGCCGCTTTGCCGTGTTTTATTGCCCAACCGCAAACGGGTTTGGTGCAGCTCATTGGGCCTGATTTAGTCGGCAACCTAGAGTTATGGCTGCTCACCAGAGCTGATTTGGCGCGCCTTGGGCATGTCCGAACTGTGATGGACTTCCTAATTCAGCACGTCAGCGAACGCGCGGCCGCTTTGGCGGGGCGAGAGGCCAACTGAGACGCCATCTACTGAGCGCTTGAGGCCTTATCGCTTGGGTCTGAAAAATAGACAAAATGGGGGCTATGGCTTCCAGATGAAAGTGCTTGCCATGGCTGTTTTGCTTGGATAAACATTATAGATAAGAATTTTTACGAAACGAAAATTCGTTTCCAAAAGAGGCGCATAATGATGGCTCAGGCCAAATTTACAAACTCCTTACACACACTGCCTTCTGGCGGTGGTGCGAGTTTGCGCGCGGCCTCGGGCGAGAGCAAGAAATTGGTTCGGCCAAACGACTTACTTACCATCCTTCTCCTAACCTGCCCCTGAGATCGGACAGGCCCATGCAAGGCGCGTTCTCAGGGGGTGATTTAGGAACCAAACACAACGGCAAATGCCTAAAAAAGCTAGGTAAAAGCCCCTCTAGAAGGATGATGAAATGACCAACTCAACAAAACAAACAGGCGCTGCCAGCGACCGCATTTATATTTTTGACACAACTTTGCGCGATGGCGAACAGTCGCCAGGCGCTTCTATGACTTTAGAAGAAAAGCTGCAAGTTGCCGAAACTTTGGACACAATGGGTGTCGATGTTATCGAAGCTGGATTTCCCATTGCCTCGAACGGTGACTTTGAAAGCGTAAGCGAAGTCGCGAAATTAGTGAAAAATGCCCAAGTATGTGGCTTGGCGCGCGCCGGTGCCAAAGATATCGACCGGGCGGCAGATGCGTTAAAACACGCCAAAAACCCGCGCATCCATACGTTTATCTCTACCAGTCCTGTGCATATGAAACACAAATTGCAAATGGAACCGGAAGACGTAATGGAAGCCATTGCAACTTCGGTAGCGCGCGCGCGTGATCATACCGACAATGTGGAATGGTCGCCAGAAGACGCGACCCGCACAGACCATGATTTCTTATGTGCCAGCGTCGAAACCGCCATTCGAGCTGGCGCGACGACCATTAATATTCCAGACACTGTTGGCTATACGATGCCGCAGGAATATTTTGAGATGATTACCATGTTGCGCGAGCGTGTCCCGAATATCGATAAAGCGATTATCTCTACGCATTGCCATAATGATTTGGGACTGGCGGTTGCCAATTCCTTGGCTGGCGTTCGCGCCGGCGCGCGCCAAATCGAATGCACCATTAACGGTCTTGGCGAACGTGCGGGCAATGCGGCCTTGGAAGAAATTGTTATGGCGATGAATGTGCGCAATGACTTGATGCCACAATGGACCAACATCGAGACGCAAATGCTGTCTCGTGCCTCTAAGTTAGTGTCGTCGGTGACCGCTTTTCCAGTGCAATACAATAAGGCGATTGTGGGCCAGAATGCGTTCGCGCATGAGAGCGGTATTCACCAAGATGGAATGCTGAAGAATAATCAGACCTATGAAATTATGACGCCTGAGAGTGTGGGTATTTCCAAAACCTCCTTGGTTATGGGCAAACATTCAGGGCGCCATGCGTTTCGCGATAAAATTAATAATCTGGGCTATCAATTGGGTGACAACCAGTTGCAAGAGGCGTTTGTGCGCTTTAAAGAGCTGGCCGACCGGAAAAAACATGTGTTTGATGATGACATTATCGCGTTGATTGATGATGAAGTTGCCAAAGGTATCGACCGTATCAAGCTTGTGTCTTTGCGGGTTGTTGCAGGCTCGCACGGCCCTCAACAGGCGGTTTTGAAACTCGATATTGACGGCAAAGAAACCGAAGTAGAAAGCACAGGCGACGGTCCCGTCGATGCGACGTTCAATGCGATTAAGGCTTTGTTCCCGCATGAAGCAGATTTGCAGCTTTACCAAGTCCATGCCGTGACACAAGGTACGGATGCACAAGCTGAAGTGAGTGTGCGTTTGGAAGAAAGCGGTAAAACCGTGATTGGCCGCGCCGCTGATACAGATACAATGGTCGCCTCGGCACGAGCTTATATTAGTGCTTTGAACAAATTGTTGATTAAACGAGAAAAACAGGCGCCGGATAGTCTGACCGCCTGATTGGTACTCTTTGAGAGGAATACACGATGTTAAATATGCTGCTTGCGATGTTCTCTGCCGATATGGCTATCGACCTTGGAACCGCCAATACGCTGGTTTACGTGAAGGGGCGTGGCATTGTTTTGAATGAGCCATCCGTGGTTGCCATCATCGAACAAAACGGTCGCAACCGCGTGCTTGCGGTGGGCGATGAAGCTAAAATGATGCTGGGGCGTACGCCAGGCAACATTAAAGCTATTCGTCCAATGCGCGATGGGGTGATTGCTGACTTCGATGTGACGGAGGAAATGATCAAACATTTCATTCGCAAAGTTCATAATCGTCGTAGCTTCGCCAATCCGCAAATCGTTGTCTGCGTGCCTTCGGGCGCGACGGCGGTGGAGCGTCGTGCGATTCAAGAAAGCGCCATGTCAGCGGGTGCGCGTCGGGTATTCCTCATCGAAGAGCCTATGGCAGCCGCCATTGGCGCCGGTCTTCCGGTTACCGAGCCAACCGGCTCCATGGTCATTGATATTGGCGGTGGCACCACGGAAGTGGCTGTCTTGTCCTTAGGCGGCATTGTGTATTCGCGTTCGGTGCGCGTGGGCGGAGATAAAATGGATGAAGCGATTATCGCGCATATTCGCCGCAACCATAATCTTCTCATTGGCGAATCGAGTGCCGAACGGATCAAGAAAGAAGTCGGTTCTGCCATGATGGCGCCCGGCGAAGAAGGCCAGACGGTCAGCCTCAAAGGGCGAGATCTCATGAACGGCGTGCCGCGCGAAGTCACGATTACACAGCGCGAAATTGCCGAAAGCTTGGCCGAGCCAGTGGGCGCAATTGTCGAGGCCGTAAAAGTGGCGCTAGAAGCTACGCCACCAGAGTTGGCCGCCGATATTGTCGATAAGGGTATTGTAATGACAGGCGGCGGCGGCTTGCTGCATAATCTGGATGCCTATTTGCGCGAAGCTACAGGCTTGCCAGTGTCGATTGCGGATGAGGCCTTGTCGTGTGTTGTGTTGGGAACCGGTCGTGCGTTAGAGCACATTAAAACGATGAAACACGTTCTTTCCGCAGCGTATTAGGCGAGACTTTGAGAGGATTCTTTGGCGAAATTGAGCGCCAGTATTAGCGAGACACGCTTTGTCAGTGCGACGGGTATTGCGGCTGCTTGTTTGCTGGTAGGCGCCTTGCTTTTATTCCTCTTGCCGCGGGAGGATCCGCGGGTCATGCAATTGCGCCAAACCGCCTTTGATATTTTTCTGCCTGCCATAGATGCTTTGGGACGCCCCTTTGTTGCGCTTCGAAACACGGGCACCAAAGTCGCGCAATTGGGCGGGCTACGCGAAGAAAACGACCGACTGCTGGCCGAGAACGAAGCGCTACGTCTGAAAATCAACGAGATGACACAATCGCAATTCTTGATGCAGCAATATCGCGCCCTCTTGGATTTGCCACCGGAACCAGATATTGAGCTATTCCCCGTGCGGGTCGTGGCCGATCTTTCTAGCCCGTTTGTGAAAACACTCGTTACCAAAGGCGGAAAAAACGTAGGCATTGAAAACGGCTTGGCGGTTATTGGCACCAATGGTCTTATCGGTAGAGTTATTTCGAGCGGCTCGCAGTCCGCACGTATTTTGCTGCTCACAGATTTTAACAGCAATATTCCCGTGGTCGCCCTGGCTAGCAATGTGCAAGCGATTTTAGGGGGGCGAAATAATGCCTCGCCAGAACTTCAATTCCTGCCGCGCAAAGCCAAACTAAAAGATGGCGATCTGCTGGTCACCTCAGGGCGCGGGGGACGTATTCCTATCGGCTTACCTGTTGGGCTGGTGCGTTTGGGCAAGGACGGCGAGCCGCCTACAGTAGAGCTTCTAGATGATATGCAAGGTCTCATCCACGTGCGTGTGGTGAAGGGATCTGCCATTGAAACACCGCCTGACATAGATGTGTCTCCGGCTCGCCGCAAGGCGAAACAATGACCCCCTGGGGACATAACGATATTCGGGCGCCCGATGGCGGCAGCCTATGGCTGGTTCCCTACCTTGTCTTGGCCTGGTTTATTATGCTGGATGGGCTTCCCGTCGACTATTACTGGCTAACCCATTTAGAGATAGGGCTTTATCTCGTGCCGATATTCTTTATCGCTGTATCGCCAAGTGACAGTGACTTCGCGCCCGTTGGGATTGCTGCCTTTGGCCTGCTCAACGATGTGTTAAGCGAGGCGCCGATTGGCTATTGGGCATTTTTATTTGGTTTTTTCTACCTCTTGGCCATGGGCCAAAAGGCGGTTTTGCGAGAGGCCCGAATGACGGGCATATGGATAAATTTTTTGGTCCTATGTGTGCTGACATATTTTGCTGGCTATCTGATAGGCCTGCTGCGCGCCGATATGGAGATTAATTTTTTACTGTATTTATCTTCGGCTTTGCTGACTGGCCTGTGTTTCCCGCTGCTATATTTTCCGCTGGGATGGATGGAAAACCAAACCTTTTCAGACCCGCTTCGAAGGCGAGATGACTAATGGCTCTATTTGAAAATGAGAGCGGATTATTCTCGCGGCGGCTGTTTGCCCTTGGTGGCATGCAAGCCAGCTTATTTGCTTTATTGGCGGGGCGGCTGCAGTATTTGCAAATCTCTAAATCCGATGATTACGCGACCTTGGCCGAAGCAAATCGGGTGAATATTTCAGAACTCTCACCAGCACGCGGTCTCATCACCGACCGAGACGGAGTTCTGTTAGCCGACAATGATCGCAAGCTACTTGTCGAGCTGGTGCCCGAGCAGGTCAAGGAACTGGATAGAACACTGGCTGAGCTGCAAGAGCATTTGGGCCTGACGACGGGCCGAGTTCGGGAGCTGCGCCGTAGGATCAAACGCGGGCCGTCTTTCAAAGTCGTCACCATAGCTGAAGATGTCGACTGGGATGCGTTTGCGGCGATTAATCTGCGCCTACCGTTTTTGCCGGGCGTTGCGCCTCGTGTGGGTGAAAAGCGGGTTTATCCCGAAGGCGCTAAATTGGCGCATGTGGTGGGCTATGTTGGCGATAAAACGGCAGCTGATTTGCGGCGTATGGGGCGCATTGTCGGCGATACAGTCGGGCGCAGTGGCGTCGAGCGCGAGTTTGAGCGTGACCTGCGGGGCAGGGCTGGCGTGCGGCATGTCGAGGTGAATGCCCGAGGGCGCACGGTTCGCGAACTGGAAACCAATCCAGGGCGCCCGGGGCAAAACATAGCTTTGTCTATTGATGTGGCCCTGCAAAGAAAAGTGTCTGCGCGTTTGGCCGGGCATAGTGGCTCTGCAGTGGTGATGGATATTGAGACGGGGGAGCTATTGGCCATGGCCTCCGTGCCGTCTTTTGATCCAAATGATTTCTCGCGCGGAGTGGATACACGCACATGGGAAAAAATGCTGGCGGCCGAGCGAAAGCCTCTTTTGAACAAAGCCATTCGCGGACAATATTCACCTGGTTCGACCTTTAAAATGCTCGTGGCCTTGGCAGCTTTAGAAGATGATTTGGTAAACCCAGATGATGAGATTGATTGCTCGGGCGTCTATGATTTTTCGGGTGAACTATATCATTGCTGGCGAACTGAGGGCCATGGCGCCACCAATATGGTTCAAGCGATCGAACAATCTTGTGACACATATTTTTATGACTTGGCTTTGAAAGTTGGCATTAATCGCATTGAATCCATGGCTCGCCGCTTTGGTTTCGGGGTGCCCACGGGCATTAATCTGATGGGCGAGAAATCGGGAACTGTACCTGGGCGCGATTGGAAACGAGCCAATTATGATACGGGCTGGAGATCTGGGGAGACGGTCATCACGGGCATCGGCCAAGGCTATTTGCTAACCACGCCTTTGCAATTGGCGGTGATGACGGCGGCACTTGCAAATGGTGGCAAGCTGGTAACCCCCACGCTTGTGCGAAACCAAGAAACGTCTGGCGAGGCCGTTCGAATTGGCGTGTCGCCCAAGAATTTGAGCATCGTCCAACGCGGCATGTATCGCGCGGTCAATAAGCCAGATGGCACGGCCTATGCCTCCAGTCTGTTGATTGAAGGGCAGCGCATGTCGGGCAAAACGGGCACGGTGCAGGTTCGCCGCATTTCTATGACGGAACGCGAAGAAGGCGTCATCCCCAATTCAAAGTTAGATTGGCATTTGCGCGACCACGCTTTGTTTGTTGGCTATGTGCCGCATAATGCGCCGCGCTATGCCATCTCTGTAGTGATTGAACATGGCGGGGGTGGGGGCCAAGTAGCGGCGCCTATGGCGCGCGATATTATGGTGGACCTGCTGCGCTCTCGCGGAGGCACGGCCCCGTCTAGCCCGCAAGCGGCCCCTTCTAGCCCGCAAGCAAGTGTCTCTCCGGCTCCAGAGGAGCGCTCATGAGTTATGGAAATCAAATGAATCGTGCCGGCCTGCTAGAGCATTTCGAAGACATGCATAAGCCTTTGTTTGTCTGCGTCGGTCTGCTGGGCATGATCGGGGTTATGGTTCTTTATTCAGTTGCTGGCGGAGACTTTTCGCCTTGGGCATGGCGCCACGGTGTACGCATCTTGGGCGGACTTGGGCTGATATACGTCCTATCGACGATTGAGTTGCGAACCTTTTATGTCTTAGCTTATCCGCTTTTCGGGCTTGTCTTAGTTTTATTGGTCGGGGTGGAAGTCTTTGGAACGAAAAATATGGGCGCGCAACGATGGCTAGATTTAGGTTTCGTGCGCTTGCAACCATCTGAGTTTATGCGCTTGGCTTTGGTTTTGGCGCTGGCTCGTTTTTACCATGCCATGCATCAAAATGATGTCTCGCATCCGCTAAACCTAATTATGCCAGTGGCGATGATTGTGGCACCATGTTTGCTGGTGCTGAACCAGCCTGACTTGGGCACATCGATTATGATTGCGGTGGCAGGCTTAAGCGTGCTGTTTTTGGCTGGGGTGAACTTGCGATATTTCATGGGGGGCAGTGTGCTTATTATCGCCGCCATTCCCGTCGTATGGCAGAACATGCTGACCTATCAAAAAGAGCGCGTTTTAGTGTTTTTAAATCCGGAGAGAGATCCGCTAGGCGCTGGCTACCACATTATTCAATCGAAAATTGGTATCGGCTCGGGCGGCGTGTTTGGCAAAGGCCTGGCGCAGGGCACGCAAAGCCAATTGAACTTTTTACCCGAACGCCATACCGACTTTATTTTCAGTAATTTTGCAGAGGAAATGGGCTTTTTTGGCTCCCTTGCTTTGCTAATTCTATTTATCCTTATGCTGTTTCTTATCTTCCGCATTGCCAATCAAATGCGCCATTCTTTCTCGCGTTTGGCCGTTGCTTCTATGGGGTTCTCGATATCCATTTACGTCATTGTGAACCTGGCCATGGTAATGGGCTTGGCGCCGGTTGTTGGGGTGCCGCTGCCTTTTGTCTCGTATGGCGGGACTTCTCTCTTGACCTTTATGGCGAGTATTGGCGTTATATTAGCCATGGAACGACAACCGATGGCAGACCTACCGAAATAGTCTTGCTGGATAGCTTAGACAGGGCAGACAACTAAGGAGACCCTAATGTTAAAGACAAGAATTTTACCGGCTTTTGGTGGGCTCCTTGCCCTGATTATTATCCTTGTTCTGGCGCGCACTTTCATGCCCGCGGCCGAACAAGGGGTTGGGGAAAGCTTTGACTTTACCCCCGATAGCGATCGGGTTGCGAGGCTTATGAGCGAGTCTGTGCGCTATAAAACCATTTCCTATGGTCGCGACAAACCCACCTCCAGCAAAGCTTTGCTGGCCTATCACAAATACCTCGAGAGAAGTTTTCCAAACGTGCATAAGGCGATGAAGCGCGAAGTGGTCGGCGAGTATTCCTTGCTTTACACATGGGCCGGCAGTCAGCCCGTCTCGCTAGCCAATAAGCCGGTTATTTTGCTGGGTCATTTAGATGTGGTACCGGTGATTCCTGGCACGGAAGCCGACTGGAAACAGCCGCCCTTCAAGGGCGTGATTGCCGATGGTTTCATTTGGGGCCGAGGCACATTAGACAATAAAGTGAACATCGTTGGTCTGTTAGAGGCAGCGGAGAATATGCTGGCGAAAGGCTTGCAGCCCAAACGCACAATTTATTTCGCGTTTGGTCACGACGAAGAACAGGGCGGCATTGATGGCGCTTTGGAAATGGCCAAATTACTTGAGGCACGCGGTGTCGAAGCTGAGTTTCTTATCGATGAAGGCGGCTTGGTAACCCAAGGCATTGTGCCCGGTGTAGAGCCACTCATGGCGGTCGTCGCGCCTGCCGAAAAAGGCATTGTTACCCTGGAGCTAAAAGTGGTTGGCAACGGCGGGCACTCTTCTGTGCCGCCAGTTCAAACCTCGATCGGTATTCTGGGCGCTTCCATTGCAGCTTTGGAGGCCAATCAGTTTCCGCGCGATTTCTCGCATACGCAAAGCTTCCTAGAATCCGTGGCCGATGACATGCCTTTCCTCAACCGATTGGTGATGAAAAATCTATGGCTGTTCAAACCCATCGTGATGAGCCAGCTAGAAAATGATGTGCAAATTCAAGCCGGCATGCGCACCACAACGGCCGCGACAATGATTTCAGGCGGTATCAAGGCCAATGTCTTGCCTATCGATGCTTCGGCAAAAGTCAATTTCCGCATTCTGCCAGGCGAGACGCCAGATACGGTTCGGGCCCGCGTTATCGAAGTGATTAACGATGCGCGCGTCGAGGTGAATTTTGATGTTTCCGGACAAGGTGGCATGGGGCCATCGCCCGTAAGCCCGCAGTCTGGTTATGGTTGGGAAACGCTTACCACGGCCATTCGAGACACGGCGGCGCCGGAGCGGATTATCATTGCGCCGCGTCTTTTGGTGGCCGCAACCGATACGCGCCATTACCGCGCTTTGACGCCTAACCATTATCGATTCACCTATATGCAGCTCGGCGCTAGCGATTTAGGGGCCATCCATGGCACCAATGAACGCATTAGCGTCGCAACGCTAAACGATACCGTGCGGTTCTTCTTCCGGATGATGTCTGGCTTATAAGGCGGGCGGCTTAGGCCAATAAAGCGTCGAGGGCGCCTTTTTGCTCAAGCGCATGAAGGTCGTCACAGCCACCGATATGGGTGCCGTCGATAAAGATTTGGGGCACTGAAGTTTTACCGCCCGCTCGACCCTGCATTGTGCTGCGAAGTTTTGGGTCGTTCGTTACGTTGATTTCCGTATAGCTCGTGCCTTTTTGGCCCAGCAGGTCTTTGGCTGCGTGGCAGTAGGGGCAGGTTGTGGTGGTGTAAATCTCAATTTTGGCCATAGAAAACTCCTGTGCTTTAGGTTTAGGCAAATCAGCGCCTTGCGGCAAGGTGAATTAATTTATGCCTCAAGGTATGGCTTAATCTTCGTCTAATTCATCTGGTTCAAAGTCATAAGCATAGTCTTGAATGTCGAAAGGCGCGGCTTGTATCGGGGTTTCGGTAAAAAACCGAACGGCATAGATGGATAAGGCGCCGTAGCGGGTCTCGCCGCGCATTTCCAAAGGGGCTGCAAATTGGGTGTCCTGAATGCGCCCGTAATGCGCTTCCACGGGCGGAAACTCTGCCGCGCGCGCCATGCTGCGCTTTGAGTATCCGGCAATCGGAGCCCAAACAACTTTGCAGGTTAGGGCGGCTATTTGGCTTGGGTAATCGTGCTCGCTTGGGGCTAATTCCTGCCCCGCAATGAGGGTCAGGCTTGCGTGGCGCCGCCCGTCAAAAATCTGCTGCTCGCCTTGGCACGCATCGACGAGCTTGCCTGTCGTCAGCGGTGCCAACATAGCCAGAAACGGATCCGTCGTGCCCGCGCCAATACTATCGATATCTACTTTAGTGTCCGATTGACCTTCGGGAGGCAGGGCGTAGCCGGATACAAATTCTATGGGCGCGCCATCTTTATATCGCATCCAGGATGACTTTATCCCCTCATCATTCGCCCAGCTTAAATCGAGGTGCTGTGGGACAAATTCGCCCGCATCCAGACCCCCATAAGAAGTCGCTACGACATGAGAGTTAGACGCGATATGGCCAAGGCCCGCAGGGGCAATATGAGCGCTAACTCGATACGAAACGGAGGAGAGGTCGAGCTGTAATTCAACTTTACTAAGCAAGATACCGCCTGCGTAAATGCGGTATTCAGCCGAAAAATAGCGCGATGGCGCGTCTGCCGAGCGGCCGGGTGTGGCCAGGGCTAGGGAGCCAATTATAAAAAGCGAAAGGGCGCGGCGCATAAGTTTCTCTATCCAGTGGAGCTTCAAGCGGCTTGAACGGCTTCAATATCTTGCTGCAAACTACGTGCCGCCATCCAATAATGAAAGCCGCCCCATAGGCCAACAATCGTCATAACGGCGAGGGCATAGCCAAGTCCTTGGGGCCCGTAAATAGGGGTGAATTGATCGCTTAAATAGCCGATGCTGAGGGGGCCTACGCCCAGTCCGATAATATTGTTAATGCACAGCATAATGGCGGAGGCGAGCGAACGCATTTCAGATTTTACCAAAGTTTGCAGCATAGCCAAAGTGGGGCCAAAATATAGCGCGCCGACAGTCATCGGTAGAATAAGCCAAACCAGCGCCACCATAACGTCTGTGCTGAGGTAGCCGATAATTGAGAAAGGCACCACCCCGATAGTCACGGCGGCGACAAGCCACAGGTTCCAGCGTACATCGCGTTTGCCCAATCGGTCGGCAAACACACCGCCAAAGGCTGTGCCGAGGCCGCCACCAATACCAATCATAAGGGCTAAAATGCCGCCCACTTGCGTAGCGCTCATGCCATGCACGCGGATGAAATAGCTTGGCAACCAAGCTACCGCGCCATAGCCAACCGTAATCACAAGCGTCGAGGCGATGATTAACTGGCGAATAGATTTGGTGTTCCACATGTAGCGAAAGGTTTCGGCTAATGGCGGTGCGGTGCCGCTGGCTTTATTATCGCTCATGCCACGCGGCGGATCTCGCAAGGTAAACCAAGCTAAAACAGCTAAGGCCAAACCGGGGATAGCGACAACTTGAACTGCCACGCGCCAACCATATGTGTCGCCGATATAGCCCCCAACGATGAAAGCCGCGAAAAGACCTAAATTAATTCCCAGTGCAAATACAGCCAAAGGGGCGGCGCGGTCTGCCGGGCCATACATATCCGCGATAATCGCATGCGAAGGTGGGCTGGTGCCGGCTTCCCCAACCCCCACACCGACGCGCGCGAGTAAAAGCTGCACATAGTTTTGCGCGAGGCCACAAACAAAAGTCATAACGGAAAATAAGGATAGCGAAGCAATGATGATTTTTTTGCGCGACATGCGGTCTGCCAAGTAAGCGATGGGAATACCTAAGGTGGCATAAAACACGCCAAAAGCAGGCCCCGTTAGCAAGCCCAATTGGGTATCCGTTAAGTCCATGTCTGTTTTGATGGATTGCAATAAAATGGCGACAATCTGACGGTCGACATAATTGGCCGTATAGATAAGGGTGAGCAGGCCAACCGTATAGGCCTTAAGCCCACGCGAGAACATTGGGCCAGACGGCGCGGAGGTGTCATTCATTATTTTCGGTTCCGTGTGAATATATGAGCGTTGCCATTGCGTCCTCGAATGGCGGCTACCCCGCGGATGACGACCCATGCCGATACCCAAAGAAAGACCAGGTGGCCGACGCTTACTTGTAAAACGGCGCTCACGACGTTGAATAAGGAAACCTCATCTTGAGAGAGAGAAATTCCAATTTGGGAGAGGATTAAGGCTAGGATAGCGGCCTGCGCGGCTAATAAATAAGGCCGAGTTTTGCGCCGGCTTCGTGTGCCCCAAACAAGAGCGCACCCAAAAATAACCATACCAGTGGCTGGGTGGAGGGGAAGTTCAAAAAGGCTTAACCATGGGCTCATATATCACCTATAGACCCAGAGTTTGACAGTAAGCGGGAACTAGGTCAACTGTTGCTTAAAGCCATCCACTCAAATCGCGCAAAGCGAGAGTATTTAAAAGGTCTACGCAGGGCTGTGTTTCATTGAGACAGGGCACTGTGGTGAAATGTGTGCCGCCGGCTTCTTTAAAGTCGCCTTGAAGCTCAATGCCAATCTCTTCCAAGGTTTCAACGCAATCTGAAATAAAGCCTGGGGTCACCACCGCAATTTTTTTCGTGCCGGCTTCCGCCATTTCGACCACTGTCTTGTCGGTATAGGGCTGTAGCCATTGGGTCGGGCCGAAACGCGACTGGAAGGTGAGTTTTAGCTGTGTGTCATCCATGCCCAATTTTTCGCGCAACAGGCGCGCGGTCTTGGCACAATGGCAGTGATAGGGATCGCCTTTATCAAAATAGGCCTGCGGCAAGCCGTGGAAAGAGGCGATAATCACATCCGGTTTCCAGTCGAGCGTGTCGATATGTTGGGTGACCGATTGTGCCAAAGCGTCAATATAGGCAGGGTGGTCGTGCCACGGTGCCGCTGTCCGAACGGCAGGCTGCCAGCGCAATTTCAAGAGAGAGCGGAAAACGTCATCATACACACTGGCCGATGTCGTCGCGCTATATTGCGGATAGAGCGCCATAATGGATATACGTTCGCAGCCCGCGTCTTTCATGGCCTTAATTTTATCGTCTATCGATGGCGCGCCATAGCGCATGGCCCAATCGACGATGACACTTTCGCCTAAGACCTCTTGCAAGAGTTCGGCTTGGCGGCGGGTGTAATAGCGCAACGGGCTTTCATTGCTCTCTTGGCGCCAGATTTTAGCATAGGCTTTGGCTGATTTTTTCGGTCGCGTGTTTAAAATAATACCGCGCAAAATCGGCTGCCAAATTAGCGGAGAGGCCTCAATCACCCGGCGGTCACTCAAAAACTGCTTGAGATAGGGGCGTAACCCCTTTTTATCTGGGCTCGTGGGCGTGCCGAGATTTACTAGCAAAAGACCAGTTTTTCCATAGGCAACGGTAGGGTGAGAATTTGGCAACATAGGGTCTATTGCGCCGCAGGAGCAGATATAACGCGAGGCAGCTCGCGTGTGATATCAAGATGCGCCCAAACTTCCGATATTGCCTCTACGAGGGCCTCTATCATGGCATCATCATGCAGGGGCGTTGGGGTGATGCGCAGGCGTTCCGCGCCGCGGGGCACGGTCGGATAATTAATCGGCTGAATGTAAATATTATGCTCGTTCAGCAAACGGTCTGAGGCGGCTTTGCACAAAAGCGGGTCGCCCACCATCAGCGGCACAATATGGGTTTGCGTGCGCAAAACCGGCAGGCCCGCATTGGCTAATTTATCTTTCAAGGTCTCGGCGCGCTCTTGGTGACGCAGACGCAAGTCTTGGCCAAAATTCGATTGTTTGACCAATTGCACACTCTTAATCGCGCCCGCAGCAATGGCTGGCGGCAGAGAGGTCGTGAAAATAAAGCCAGGCGCAAAGGAGCGAATGGCGTCGACCAAATTACGATTGCCGGTAATATAGCCGCCCATCACGCCAAAGGCTTTGGCAAGCGTGCCCTCAATCACATCAATGCGGTGCATAAGGTTATCGCGCTCGGCAATGCCGCCACCGCGTTCGCCATACATGCCCACAGCATGCACTTCGTCTAAATAAGTGAGGGCGCCATATTTTTCAGCCAAATCACAAATCTGTTCAATTGGCGCAACGTCGCCATCCATCGAATAAACGCTCTCAAAAACGATAAGTTTCGGGCGTGCCGGATCGGCGTCAGCCAAAAGGCTTTCTAGATGCGCCATGTCATTATGACGCCAGATGAGTTTGCTGCATCCGCTTTGGCGCACCCCTTCAATCATGGAAGCGTGGTTCAGCTCATCCGACAGAATAAGGCAATTGGGCAAGAGTTTGGCCAGCGTCGAGATGGTCGCCTCATTGGAAATATATCCTGAGGTAAAGACCAGAGCGGCGGGTTTATTGTGCAGGTCACAAAGTTCGTTTTCCAGCTCCACAATCATGTGGTGCGTGCCAGAAATATTGCGCGTGCCGCCAGCCCCGGTGCCCATTTCGTCGATTGCCGTTTTCATGGCTTCCATCACGTCCTGGTTTTGTCCAATGCCTAAATAATCATTGGAACACCAAACGGTGATTTCGCGATGGGGGGTGGTGGAATAATCTATGGCGCGCGGAAACTGACCGGCGCGACGCGCCAGATCGGTAAATACGCGGTAGCGGCCCTCTTCATGGAGAGAGGCCAGTGCGTCATCGAGATGTTTGTCGTAATCGACGGGCATATCGGGTCACCTTTAAAACTGCCATATACCTAGACTATATAGACCTACAAGGCCAGCCTAGCGAGGTTAAGGGGCTATTTGCCGCAGTTTTCAGATTATTCGCCGTCTTTGCGAACAAAAGTGACAGCATAATATTCTTTTGCGTCGAATAAGTCTTTTGGTTCGCCCAGGCCCTCAATCATCATGTAACGACGAGGCGTGATTTGGCCTTCCATGCGATATCCCCGTGCGCTCATATTGCGACGGTGAAATTCCATGGCAGCCGGCGTAAATTCCTCAGCAAGAACGGTGATGCGCTCAGGTTGCTTCGTTTCTTCAGCCATTTTTTGCCCCTCTAAGTAATCGTCTATCCGATAGAATTAAGGCCTCAACACGCAAATGTCGAGGCCTGTAAAATCTTTTTAAGTGGCTTTTAGATTAATAGCCACCCAAATCCGCGTAGCGCGTGCGATGGAAATTAGTATCGCCCAACATTTGCGCCTGAACGCGAGCCCGTTTCATAAACAAGCCCATGTCTACCGCATCCGTCATGCCAATGCCGCCGTGCATCTGCACGCCTTCATTGGTGATGAGGCGCAAAGCATCGCCAACCCGTGCTTTGGCAAGGCTGGCCGCACGAGGCGTATCATTGCGACGCTCTTCCAATGCCGAAAGAGCATCCAAAAGAACCGATTGGCAAATCTCAACTTCGCAGAACAACTCGGCCGCACGGTGTTTCAAGGCTTGGAATGTGCCGATGATGACACCAAATTGCTTGCGCTCTTTGAGGTAATCCAAAGTTGTGTCGAACACGGTTTCAGCGCCGCCCAGCATTTCAGCGGCCAAGCAAACCCGAGCCAAGTCGAGGCTGCTTTCCAATTCGGCATAAGCTCCCCCAAGGCTACCCAAAACGGCATCCGCGGAAACTTGCACATTACCAAACGAAACACTGGCCGCATTGCGGCTGTCCACCATATGATTGCGCGTAATGCTAACGCCGTCGGCTTTTGCATCGACGAGGAACATCGACAAGCCCTGGGCGTCGCCTGCCGCGCCACCCGTGCGGGCAACAACGATAAGCGTATCGGCGATATGGCCATCGATGACAAACTTTTTATCGCCCGTAAGGGTAAAGCCGTCGCCTGATTTCTCTGCTGTCATAGCGGTGTTCAGAGGATTGTGATGGTTGGTTTCTTCCAGAGCCAAGGCTATGAGGGTCTCGCCCGCAGCAATATTTGGCAGGAGAGCGGCTTTTTGCTCGTCAGAGCCCGCCGCCATAATCAGCCCAGCGCCCAAAACAGCCGTGGAATAAAGCGGCGAAGCAGCCAGCGTGCGGCCAGCTTCTTTCATCACAATCCCAAGCCCCATGGGGCCAAAACCTGTGCCGCCATGTTCTTCTGGAATAAGTATGCCAGCAAAGCCCAGTTCCACAATTTGTTTCCAGACATCTTTATCGTAGCCGTCTGCGTTTTCTTCATCGCGAAGCTTGCGCAAATTTGCGACCGGAACTTGTTCGGTGAAAAAGTCCTTCGCCATATCGCGGAGCATGGTTTGTTCTTCGGTAAGCACGAATGCCATAGGGTATTCCTTTTTAAATCAAAGCGGGGGCCGCTCGACGCTTAGGCGTCGGGGAGGCCCAATACACGTTTTGCAATCACGTTAAGCTGCACTTCTGATGTGCCGCCCTCAATCGAGTTACCTTTGGAGCGCAACCAAGAGCGGGTCACGGCCAGCTCGCGTTTATCAAAGCCTTCGCCTTCCCAGCCCAGCGCTTGTGTGCCCATCAGGTCTAGCAATAGCTCAAAACGGCGTTTGTTCACTTCGGTGCCGTAATATTTAAACATCGAGGCAGCGGCCCCCATGCCTTGTCCGGCTTTGGCTTCGGCTTCGGCACGCTTTAGGGTTAGGCCGAAAGCTTGCTGGTCCATTTTATGTTCGGCTACGGCTTGGCGAATTCCTGGCTCGGCAATTTTGTCGCCATCGGCGCCAAAGTTTTCTTTCGCTACGGCTTCCATGCCGCCCATGGAGGCAGCCCCTGCGCCCATGCCCATGCCAGAGATCATGCTGCGTTCATGCTCAAGCAGACGCTTCGCAATGGTCCAGCCTTTGTTCAGCTCGCCGACAAGGTTTTCCTTCGGCACTTTCACATCGGTCAAAAAAGTCTCGCAAAATGGCGAGGCGCCCGAGATTAATTTAATCGGGCGAGCTTCCACCCCAGCATCATCCATATCGATAAGCAGGAAGGAAATACCGTCATGCTTTACAGATGTGTCTGTACGCACGAGGCAGAAAATCCAATCGCACTGGTCCGCGTAAGAGGTCCAAACTTTCTGGCCATTTACCAAATAGTGATCGCCTTTATCTTCGGCTTTGGTTTGAAGACCCGCCAAATCAGAACCGGCGCCTGGCTCGGAATAGCCTTGGCACCAACGAATTTCACCCCGGATGATTTCGCCAAGGTATTTTTTCTTTTGCTCTTCGCTGGCAAATTCTAGCAGCGCTGGGCCAAGCATCCATAGGCCAAAGCTGGTTAGGGCAGGGCGCGCTTTGATGCGGCCTAGCTCTTCTTGCAGCACTTTGTTTTCTTCTTTGGAGAGGCCACCGCCACCATATTCAGCTGGCCAAGTTGGCGCGGTCCAGCCACGGCTGGCCATATTGTCCATCCAGGTTTTCGTGTCTGGATTCGGGTAGCTGGCTTTACGGCCACCCCATGGCATTTCGCGTTCTGGCATTGGTGTGCGCATCGAGGCAGGGCAATTTTCTTCCAACCAAGCGCGAGTCTCTTCGCGGAAACTATCTAGAGCTGTCATAATCATTTTCTCCAATTTACAAATCTGCAAAAATAATAGCACGGCGAATGGGTGCCGCAAGTGATTCAATATTCAGCTTGCGTGGCATCTGGCCGCAGTTTTTAACGCCAAAAAAAGGTCAAAAACACCCAAATGGGGGCCTTATGGCATCTGGAAGCCGTCGAGGTTTTCGCCGGTTCCAGTTGTGACATGGCGCTTTATCGGTTCGCCTTTGGCATAGCGGAGCAAAGATTTGGCGATGCTTTCATAGCGGCCCCTATCGGCACCAAAAGTATGCGCGGCGCTATGGGGCGTCAGCAATACATTGTCGAGAGACAAGAAGTCATGTCGACTACCTTGATAAGGCCCACCTCTATCGGGGTCGGCTTCCGCATCGGTGATATTGGTTGGATAGCGATACCAAGTGTCTAACGCAGCGCCACCAATTTTATGGTTGGAGAGGGCGTCAAAAAGCGCATCTTCATCGATCACTTCGCCGCGCGCGACATTAATAATATAGGCGCTGTCTTTCATCGCCTCAAAAGCGGCCGCATCAATCATGCCTTGCGTCTCGTCGTTTAAATCGCAAGTCAGAATGAGATAATCACTTTGGCTAAGTAGTTTTGGCAAATCTTTTTGGGTGCCAATCCAGTCCAGCGGTTCCGGTGTCGTGTCGCGCACGCTGCGGGCGATGGCTGAGACCTGCATATCAAACGCACTGGCTCGCGAGGCCACAGCTTTTGCAATATCGCCATAGCCGACGATGCCAACATGTTTGCCGCGCAAGTCGCCATGGCGAGCTTCGGCGGCGGCGTTGCGGCCGGCGCGGTGCCATTTGCCTTGCGTCATATCTTGGTGCAAGTGGCGCAACTCTAGCGCGTGTTCCAACATGGCACCCAGCACATACTCAGCCATGGGGGCGGCATGGCCACCGGCATTGCAAAACACCAATCCGTCGGGCAAGAAGCCAGCGTCAAGCCAATCGGTTCCGACCCAGGGTTGCAATAGAATTTTCAGCTTGGGCGCGGCCATTAGCGCGCCGAAATTGCCCGGTGTCAAAATAAAGTCCGCGCTCATAACCGCCGCCTCGCAATTTGCAAGAATAGCATCGCGCGCGCCCAAATCATCATTGCAGGGCCAAACGTCCACCACCCAGTCGCCAGCTTCGGCCTTCATCGTGTCGGCGATAATGGGCGCAAACCTTGCGCCCATTTTACCAAATACAGCTATATGTCGGGTCATGCGCGCTTGCTGACCTCTTCAACGGCAAATTCAGTTACCGATTTATAATCGGCCTTGCCGTTGGGAGCGCGGAACGCAGGGCCGCCATGGAACACATGTTTGGGCGTTTTATAAGCGGCCAATTTAGTTTTACAGAAGGCTTTTAACTCCCCTTCATCAAAGTTGGCACCCTCTATGGTTTTCACCACGGCGGTAACCGCTTGGCCCCATTTTTCGTCGGCCACGCCCACGACCAAAGCATCATCAACGCTGTCATGTAACTTCAAGGCTTCCTCGACTTCTTCTGGATAAATTTTCTCACCCGCCGAATTAATACAAACGGAGCCGCGACCCAAAAGCGTCAATTCGCCTTCTGGGGAAACCAAGCAATAGTCGCCCGGAATAGAGAAGCGATGGCCATTGATGGTTTTGAAAGTCGAAGCGGTTTTCTTTTCGTCTTTATAATAGCCCAACGGAATAGGCCCGCCAAAAGCAATAAAGCCCGGCGTTTCGCTGCCCCATGGAATTTCATTGTCGTTTTCGTCAAACACTTTGCACATTTCATTGGTGGTGAATTTGGCGGTTTTCACGGGCATGTTTTTCATGGTTATGGAGGAGCCAAACCCGATTGCCTCTGACGAGCCGAAACTGTCGACCAATTGGCAGGTGTCTGGCAGAACTTCCAACATCTCTTGTTTCACTTCCATCGACCACATCACGCCCGAGGACACAATGTTGGTGACCGAGCTTACATCATAAGCACCTGGGTTGTTTTGCAGCTCCGCTAGCATTGGCTTGGCAAATGCATCGCCCACGATGGCCATATAATCGACGCCGCGACGCCCCACCACAGACCACAGTTCTTGGCTATCAAGCGAGGCTGCCTCGAGCGTTACAATGGTGCCGCCGTTCATCAGCACGCCCATGGCGGTAAATAATCCCGTGCCATGCATGAGAGGGCAGGCGGGAATGTAAACTTGGCCGGGGCCGGAATTTTTGATATGCGCGACCAGCTCGTCCATCGTCTCGGGCACATCGCCAAGCGCGCGCAAGGCCATAATTTGTGTTTCGCGCAAATTATGGTGTTCCCACATCACGCCTTTTGGCATGCCTGTTGTGCCGCCAGTATAGAGAAACAGTAAATCATCTGGCGCGCGGGCAATGTCTAAATTAGAGCCATCGCCTTCCTGCATGAGGCTTTCGTAGTCGATGCTGCCGTCTGGCAAATCTTGGCCATCGCCGACTTCAATCCACTGTTTTACATTTGGCAGTTTTGGCCGCAATATTTCGATATTGTCGCGAAACTCTTTGCCGTAAACCACGACGGTGGCGTCAGAGTTTTCGAAAATATAATGAACTTCATCGGCAACATAGCGGTAGTTGACGTTCACATGGGTGAGGCGGGCGCGAAAGCACGTGACCAGCAATTCGCAATATTCGGGGCGATTGCGCATGTAGAAGCCAACTTTATCGCCGGTTTGCGCGCCATTGGCTCGTAAATTGCGCGCCAGATTATTCGACCGATGGCTCATTTCCTGCCACGTAATCTCTCTGTCGCCATGAACCAAAGCCAAGTGTCCGTCCGGCAAAGCCGGTACGATTGCATCGATGATATCACCAAAATTCCAGTGCATTATTTCCTCCCAGAAAACCCTATAATTTGGAAAAAAGGCTAGTGCATAAAACCTGCTTCTGCCAAGACTTTTTGCGACATCCAAGCAAAAACATCGATTTTTTTTTGGGGAACATGTTAAAACGAGCCATGGAATCACCGCTTTTCTTACTCATATCTGGATTTATTGTTCTCGGTTTTGCTGGCGAAGCGCTTTTGCGCGGCGCGGTAAGTGCCGCCAGTCATCTCAAAGTTTCGCCGCTGATTATTGGCCTCACCATCATCGCCTTTGGCACGAGCGCGCCCGAACTTACGGTATCGGTCAAAGCGGCGTTAAACGGTCAGCCTGATATTTCTATCGGCAATGTGGTTGGTTCTAACATTGCCAACATACTTTTGGTTTTGGGGTTAATGGCCGTGGTTAGCCCGTTTGCAACCCAAAGAGGCACGCTGGCGCGCGATGGTAGCTTTATGCTTGGCGTCTCTTTGTCGCTGGTTGGTTTGGGCTTTCTCGGCGCCATATCGCCCGCCCTTGGCACGCTCCTGTTGGTGGCCCTCATCGGTTTTACAATTTATCTCTATACGTCATCGCGCGCGGGCGAGGATGCCCAAGAGGCCGAAGCCGGCGTGGAAGAAAACCTTGTGCCGGGTGGCTTATGGATGGCCCTCTTGGTTTTGGCGCTCGGCCTAGCAGGTATTATTTGGGGCGCGGGCCTAATGGTCGATGGCGCGGTTTTATTGGCCCGCCAAATGGGCATTTCAGAAGCGGTGATAGCGCTTAGTTTGGTAGCGCTTGGCACGTCTTTGCCAGAGCTGGCCGTCTCCATGGTCGCGGCGGTGCGTGGCCATGCAAGCCTTGCGGTCGGCAATATTATCGGCAGCAACATCTCCAATATTTTGTTGATACTTGGTGCCACGTCTTTGTTGGCGCCTTTGCCTATTTCCGAATTAATGGCCCATCGCGATATTCCAATTATGCTGGGCGTGGCAGCCTTGGGAACGTTTTTTATGGGTACCGGCCGTCGCATGTCGCGCTTAGAGGGCAGCCTTTGCTTGGCGCTTTATGCCAGCTATATGGGCTTTATTTTTACCGCTTAATAGGCTAAACCCGTGGCTCCTAAGAGCTTTAAATTGAGGACGAGTGTGAAACAGATCTTGCGACGACGATAATTTTAACCCACCAAGCTAATTTCGGCTCTGGTGTTTTTGACTTGTTGTAATCTTTCGCAAAACAAATATCGGGCGCAGCCCATATACACTCTCGTTGGTATCCTCATGACCCATTTTGAAATTATTTCGCCACCCTTAAACGGCCCCGATTCGGCCGCTTTAGACGCTTTGCTTGACCTATGTTTTGGGCCGGGTCGATTGGCGCGCACGGCCGAGCGCCTGCGCGAGGGAAATGTGGCCGTTCCCGAGTATCATTTTTGTGCGCAAAATACCGATGGCTCGCTCCTGGGGTCGATAAGTTTTTGGCCGGTTTGCATTGGCGATAGCCCTGCGTTGCTTTTGGGGCCTTTGGCGGTTCACCCTTCCCATCAGGGCTTGGGGCTGGGGGAACAGTTGATGCAAAAGGGGCTCGCCGCTATCGACAAAGCGCGCTTTCCATTTGTGCTTTTGGTGGGAGATTTGCCTTATTACGAGCGGGTAGGGTTTCAAGTCGCGCCTCGTGCGGTGCGCTTGCCTGGGCCGGTCGACCCATCTCGGCTTTTGGTCAAAGGCATGAGCCCCGATAAATCTGAAGCCGATAGCCCCAAAGCCGATAGCGCTGAGGATTGTTTGACAGATTGTGTGACAGATTGTGCCAATTTGGCTGGTTTGGTTCGCCCTGCACCGGAATTGTGCTAAATACTCTCAAGTAAGAGGGAATAAGCTATGTCGGAAAATGCCAATAAAGATGCCACCGCCGAAGCAGCCAACGCGCTGCTAAAGGTGATTGCCGATGCCGAGAAGGCTGGCGAAAATAAGCAGACGGGTGAAAAAGGCCTGCCGCCTGTGCATCTTTGGGAGCCCGACTATTGCGGCGACATAGGTATGAAAATCGCCCGCGATGGGCAGTGGTATTATGACAATTCACCGATTGGCCGCAAAAAGCTCGTGCGTCTATTCTCAACAATTTTACGCCATGACGAAGATGGCGAACATTATCTGGTTTCTCCAGTCGAGAAAATTCGGGTCGAGGTAGAAGACGCGCCCTTTATCGCTACGATGATGACGGTGACCGGAAAAGGCCAATCCCAAGTTTTGCGGTTTGAAACCAATGTCGGCGATTTTACCGAAGCTGGCCCCGAGCATCCGTTGCGCTTCGAGCTAGATGCCGCAACCGACGAGCCGTCGCCTTACATCCATGTTCGGGCGCGCCTGGAAGCGCTGATCAGCCGAGCCGTGTTTTATGATTTGGTAGAGCTCTGTGAGGTCGTAGACGGCCAATTCGGTGTCTGGAGTCATGGGCAGTTTTTCGCTTTCGCTTCGGCGGACGCGGTTATGGATGCTGATGATGGCGCGAGCGCCTAATGGAATATCGCAGCCGCATTGCCGCGATGGTCAATCCTGATTTACCCTCGCCAGATATACTCAACGGCCAAGGCCAGTTCGGCGACCATAGCGTAGATGGCGCTCTTAGCCCTAAAACAGAAGCCCCTGCGAGCATCGGGATAGTGGCGCCAGATGATGACTGGTTGGAAACTTCTAAAAACCTGCGTTTGGCCGCCGTCCTCATTGGCTTAGTTGACAAAGGGCCCGCCCAAGAACCAACCATTTTATTAACGCGGCGCGCTGACCATCTCGATAAACATTCGGGGCAAGTGGCGTTTCCCGGCGGTAAAGTAGAAAGCCAAGATGCAACGCCCGTCGAAACCGCTTTGCGCGAAGCCCATGAAGAAACAGGTCTCGACCCGAGCTTTGTTGAAGTGGCTGGTTTTCTAGATACCTATCAAACGGGCACAGGTTTTTTGATTTTGCCCGTCGTCGGTTTCATCCGGCCCGGCTTTTCCCTGACGCCAGACACCAATGAAGTGGCGGATATTTTTGAAGTGCCAGCCAGTCTGGCGCTAGATGCGCAACGCTATGAGCGTCACTCGGGCGAGTGGGGGGGCAAAACGCGCCACTATTATTCTTTGCAGTTTGAGGGCTATAATATCTGGGGGGCAACAGCAGGTATGCTGATGCACATGAGCCGGAGGTTGGCGCTATGATAAGAGTTATTGTGATAAATTTGGTCTTATTCTTGACCCCGTTTTTCATCGTCTGGGCATGGACCCAGTTTATTTCGGCCAGCCAGCCGAGCGATAAAATGCGCAAACGATATGCCGCCGCCGCCCTTATTGGTTTAGCTTTGGTGGTAGCCAGTTTGCTGAGCTATCGAGTGAGCACCGGCAATGCCCCCAGTGGCAATTATATTGCGCCTTATCTAGAAGACGGGAAGATTGTACCCGGTCGTTTTGAATAGGCTCTCGGGCAAGATGACCCAATTAGATACGCGCAATTGTGACTGGCTAACCCGGCCTGAAACACAAAACCTACTGCAAGTTTTAAACGCAGATGACGCCATCACACGCTGCGTTGGCGGCTGCGTGCGCGATACGCTTTTGGGCGTGGCAGGGCGCGATACAGAAGTAGATATGGCCACCAATCTGACGCCAGAGCAGGTCATGGAGCGGCTCAAAGCGGCGGGTATCAAAGCGGTCGGCACAGGCCTTCGCCATGGCACCGTATCCGCGATTATTCACACAGAAGACGCCACGTTAATATATGAAATCACCAGCCTGCGGGTCGATGTGGCCACCGATGGACGCCATGCCAAAGTGGCGTTTACCCAAGATTGGCAGGGCGATGCGGCGCGAAGAGACTTTACCATCAATGCGCTATATGCCGATGCGGACGCGACTTTGCACGACCCGACAGGATATGGGTTGGATGACATAAAGGCTTGCCGCGTGCGGTTTATTGGCGTGGCGGCGGAACGTATCGAAGAGGATTATTTGCGCGTTTTGCGCTATTTCCGCTTCCATTATCGCCTCACTCCTGAGGCCAAGTTAGACGAGGCGGCACTCTCGGCCTGTGCGGCTGCAGCGCCCGCAATGAAAACGCTTTCCGGCGAGCGCAGGCAAGCAGAAATGCTTAAAATTATGGCCTTGCCGCAGGCCCATAAAGCCGCGCGCGCCATGCAAGAGGCGGGGCTCCTGGAGGCTATTCTGGGCTCACCTTGTAAAGACATAGACAGGATAGATACGCTGGATGCTTTGGTGGAGACGACAGAGGATCCGCTATTGCGGCTCATGGCCATAATGCCAGATGCCGCATCGGGCGCTGCTTTGGCTCAGAGTTTGCGCCTATCCAAAAAACAAGCCGAGCGGATACGCGCCGCGCTTTGCGACGCCCCCAAAGGTCAATCCCTCGAGCAGGCGCTGTATCTAGATGGCCCCGTGGCGGTGCTAGATAGGGCCTATTTAGATTTTGCCAAAGGGCGGGGGACGCGTGATGCGGTGCTAGCCGCGGCGCGCCAAGCGGCAGACTATCAGCGTCCAAAGTTTCCGCTAACTGGCGCCATGATGCAAGCCGCAGGCCTGCCCAATGGCCCGACCATGGGCGTTATGTCTCGTTTGATAGAGGCATGGTGGGTCGATGAGGGGTTTCCCGATGAGGCGGCTGTTGCGGCGCAGTTACTCGTGCGGATGGAAAAATAGCTTTAAGGCCATTTCACAACAGGCGGCATGGAAGACAAAATACTTTCGACGTTTCCGCCTGTCTTCAGCCCAAACATAGTTCCGCGATCATACAATAAGTTAAACTCGACATAGCGCCCGCGCCGCGCCAATTGCTCGTCGCGATGGCTGTCGTCGAAGGGAAGGTGAATGCGCCGTTCGGCAATTTTGGGATAGGATTCTAAGAAGGCGCGCCCGACATCTTGGGTGAACAAAAAGTCTGCGTCCCAATCGCCGCTGTCTAAATGGTCATAAAAAATGCCGCCTGTGCCGCGGGTTTCCTTGCGGTGTGGCAGATAAAAATAGGTATCGCATTCAGCCTTAAAGCGCGGGTAATAGTCTGCATCATGTTTATCGCAGGCGCTTTTATAGCTCGCGTGAAAGTCTAGCGTGTCTTCATGTGTGGGGGTGCGGGCCGCATCGAGCATGGGGGTCAAGTCACCGCCGCCGCCAAACCAACCTTTGGTGGTTACCACCATGCGGGTGTTCATATGCGCGGTGGGCGCATTGGGATTGGTGGGATGAATAATCACGGAGATACCCGAGGCCCAAAACCTTGGGTCTTCTTCGGCACCAGCCACTTGTTTGCGGAAGTCTTCGGAAAACTCGCCGTGCACGGTCGAAATATGCACGCCTGCTTTTTCAAAAGCCGAGCCGTGTAACATCGACATTTCGCCGCCGCCTAGGTCTTGCGTGCCATCGCCGCGTTGCCATTTTTTGCGTTCAAAAACAGCGCCATCGGGTTCCAGTGATTCGAGGCTTTCACACAAAGTGTCTCGCAATGACTGAAACCAGTCTGATGCGGTTTTTTTGCGCTGATTCCAAAGATCTTGATCCACTTTTTCCCCACTTTCGTCACCAAATATGGCGCCTTTTAAAAACAATAGCAATAACAATGCTTTATCTATCTTTGTGCAAGCGAGGAATTGCGGCTTTTGTGCGTCATGGTGACACATTATGTCGGGTAGCCTGAGCCTGTAGTTTGCCCTCAATCTTGGCTTGTATATAAAGAGCAAGCAATCGGGCGCAATAAGGAGAGCACTATGGCGGAACAAGATAAGCCAACAGCTGAACAACCAAATCGTCGAGACTTTTTGTATTTGGCGACAGGCGCATTTGCGGCTGTAGGCGTTGCCAATGTGGTGTGGCCACTGGTTCACCAAATGAACCCAGATGCTTCCGTGAAGGCATTGGCGTCCATCGAGGTCGACCTGTCGAGCGTTGAGACGGGGCAATCCATTACGGTCACATGGCGCGGCAAGCCGGTATTTATCCGCCGCCGCACAGAAGCCGAAATCACCGAAGCCCGCGCCGTCGCGGTAACGGATTTACCAGACCCGCAAGGCGATGCCGAGCGCGTTCAAAAAGACGAGTGGCTGGTTATGGTTGGCATTTGCACCCATTTGGGTTGCGTGCCATTGGGCCAATCGGGCGACTTTAATGGCTGGTTCTGCCCATGCCATGGCTCGCATTACGATACATCAGGGCGCATTCGCAAAGGCCCGGCACCGAAAAACTTGGAAGTGCCAGCTTACGAATTCGTCAACGATACACGCATTAAAATTGGATAGGAACTGACCCATGAGCGGTGAAAGCACTTACAATCCAGGTACAGGTTTTACGCAATGGCTAGACACACGTCTGCCTATTCTGCGTTTGGCACATGACAGCTTCGTCGATTATCCAACCCCGAAGAACCTCAACTATTGGTGGACTTTCGGCGGTATTTTGACGTTCTGCTTGGTCACACAAATCATCACAGGCATCATTCTCGCCATGCATTACACGCCGCATGTCGACTTTGCCTTTAACTCGGTTGAGCACATTATGCGCGACGTGAATTATGGTTGGTTGATCCGCTATATTCATGCCAATGGCGCGTCGATGTTCTTCATCGCGGTATATATTCACATGTTCCGTGGCCTGTATTACGGCTCCTATAAAGCACCGCGCGAAGTCCTCTGGATTTTGGGCGTTGTGATTTATCTCTTGATGATGGCTGCGGCTTTCATGGGCTATGTTTTGCCATGGGGCCAAATGAGCCTCTGGGGCGCAACCGTGATTACCAATCTGTTTGGCGCTATTCCGCTGATTGGTGAGAATATCGCGATTTGGCTATGGGGCGGTTACTCGGTTGATAACCCAACGCTGAACCGTTTCTTCTCGTTGCATTATCTCATCCCGTTCCTGATTTTCGGTGTGGTTATTCTCCACATTTGGGCGCTGCACGTGCCGGGCAATAACAACCCGACGGGTATCTCTGTGAAAAGCAAACAAGATACGGTGCCTTTCCACCCGTATTACACGGTGAAAGATGGCTTTGCGCTATCCTTGTTCCTCATCTTGTTCTCTTACTTCATCTTCTTTGCGCCAAATGTTTTGGGCCATGCAGATAACTACATCCAAGCCAATCCGCTGGTTACGCCAGCGCATATTGTGCCGGAATGGTATCTGTTGCCGTTCTACGCTATTTTACGCGCGGTACCCGATAAGCTAGGCGGCGTGGCCTTGATGTTTGGAGCGATTTTCGTTCTCTTCTTGCTGCCATGGTTGGACACATCGAAAGTGCGTTCGGCGCGCTATCGTCCTCTGTTCCGTCAGTTCTATGTCTTGTTCATTCTCGACTGCTTACTGCTCGGCTATTTGGGCGCGCAACCAGCCGAAGGCATTTACATTGTTCTGGCTCGTATCGGTACGATTTATTACTTCGCGCACTTCCTGGTGGTTCTGCCAGTGTTGGGCTTGGTTGAAAAACCGAAGGCGATACCGGAATCTATTTCTGAGCCAGTCTTGGCCGCAAAACCTGCCGAATAGGCTCTGAGGGGGAAGAAAACATGCGTAAAGCAATAAAAACCATTCTTGGGGCAAGTGTCGTGGCGATGAGCTTCATTGCACCGGCACAAGCGGCCGGAGATGCCAAGCACCCTGCGGTTATCGACTGGAGCTTTAACGGCCCTCTCGGCACCTATGATCGCGACGCATTGCGTCGGGGCTATCAGGTCTACAAAGAAGTCTGTGCGAGCTGTCATTCGATGAACCAACTCTCGTTCCGCAATCTGTCTCAAGAAGGTGGGCCAGAGTTCACCGAGGCAGAGGTAAAAGCCTTGGCCAAAGAATATACGGTCGAAGATGGGCCCGACGATTATGGCGATATGTATGAGCGTCCGGCCTTGGCATCCGACCGTTTTGTTGCGCCATATCCGAACGATAATGCGGCGCGCGCGGCCAATGGTGGCGCTTATCCGCCCGACTTGAGCCTAATCAATAAAGCCCGTTCGGGCGGCCCTGACTATATTCATGCGCTGCTCACGGGCTATCAAGAAGCTCCAGACGGCGTCGAAATGCGTCCGGGTCTGTATTACAATCCATATATGGCGGGCGGCAAAATCGCGATGCCATCGCCTTTGATGGAAGACCTTCTCGAATATGGCGACGGCACAGCCGCCACGGTAGAGCAGATGTCACTCGACGTAACGCATTTCCTTAATTGGGCGGCCGAGCCAGAGCTAGAAGCGCGCAAGCGGGCTGGCTTCATGGTGCTTATCTACTTGGCCATTTTTGCCGGTTTGATGTACGCCTCGATGCGCAAAATCTGGGCTGACTTGCACTAGCAAGCCCTAAAAGACCCAAAACAAACCCCGCTCCGTGAAAACAGGGCGGGGTTTTTTATGGACAAAACAGGCGCTAACCTGCCACGCTGAAGGCCGTAACAATAACAAGAGGGGCGAGGCAATGGCTCTACATTTATTTCTGCCACTGGTGGCAGGCGGTTTAATGACAACAGTATGGGTTTCCACGCTTGGTGGCGGAACGCAAATGTGGCTCAGTGGTATCGCCATTGGCGCGGTGGTGTTCTGGACCCTGCTAAAAGCAAAACGCAAGGCCGATCTGGAACAAGCCGAGTGAACGGCTAAACGTTAAAGCGGAACAACATCACGTCGCCATCTTTGACGATGTAGTCTTTGCCTTCTTGGCGCAGGCGACCTGCGTCGCGTGCGCCCTGTTCGCCTTTATGCTCCACATAATCGCTATAGCCAATGGTTTCGGCTTTAATGAAACCTCGCTCAAAATCGGTATGGATGACGCCCGCCGCTTGCGGCGCGGACGAGCCGTCGGAAACCGTCCAAGCGCGGGCTTCTTTGGGGCCAGCGGTGAAATAAGTAATCAGCTTCAACAGCGCATAGCCTTGGCGAATGAGCCGGTTAAGGCCGGGCTCTGCCAGTCCAAGGCTTTCGAGATATTCTAGGCGTTCGGCATCGTCTAATTGCGCCAATTCTTCTTCGATACGCGCGGAGATAACCACGCTTTGCGCGCCTTCGCTGGCGGCGCGTTCGGCCACTTTGGCCGACAGACTATTGCCACTTCCGGCGCTATCTTCTTCTACGTTGCATACATAAATCACCGGTTTGGAGGTGATTAACTGTAAATTATTATACTCGCGCTGGCGGTCTTCTGGAATGTCGGCGTTACGAGCCGGACGGCCTTCGCGCAATTCGGCCAGAGCCAATTCCACCAGTTCCAGTTCGGCAGCGGCGTCTTTATCTTTGGCCGACGATTTTTTGCGCAAGTTAGCCTCGCGTTTCTCTAAGCTTTCCAAATCGGCGAGCATCAGCTCGGTTTCCACCACATCGGCATCAGAAAGCGGGTTAATGGCGCCTTCCACATGGGTGATGTCGTCGTCTTCAAAACAGCGCAACACATGGGCAATGGCGTCGACTTCGCGAATGTTGGCCAAAAACTGATTGCCCAGTCCTTCGCCTTTCGAGGCGCCGCGAACCAGCCCAGCAATGTCGACAAAGCTCAGGCGAGTGGGGATGCGGGTGGCGGATTGGGCTATCTCGGCCAGCGCATCTAGGCGCTCGTCGGGCACGGCCACATCGCCGACATTTGGCTCAATCGTGCAGAAAGGAAAATTGGCTGCTTGGGCATTGGCGGTTTTCGTCAATGCATTGAACAGGGTCGATTTGCCTACGTTGGGCAGGCCAACAATACCGCATTTAAATCCCATGGTTTATCCTTCCGGTGTTTCATCTTTTTTGGCTTTCGCCGCTTTGGGTTTAGCGGGCTCAGGTAGAACCCCCTTCATTATATTTGGTCGGGGGTGGTAACCCCCTTCACTATATTTGCTCAGGGGGGATACCCCCCTTCATTGCTTCCACGACCCGTGTTTGATAGGTCGCATCTTCGCCCTCGACTGCCAAAGGGGCGTTGTCGCAAAGGGCGGTTAAAAATTCGGCCAACCAGTCTTGGTCAGCTTTGGCAAAATCTCCCAGCACATGGCCGGTTACTTTGTCTTTATGGCCCGGATGGCCAATGCCCAATCGGGCGCGGCGAAAATCTGTGCCCATATGAGCTTTGATGCTGCGTAAGCCATTGTGGCCCGCCAGGCCGCCGTCGCGCCGCATCCGAAGTTTGCCGGGCGGCAGGTCTAGCTCATCATAGAAAACCAAGACTTGGCTGCCTTCGAGCTTATAAAAATTCACGGCTTCCGCGACGCTCACGCCGCTTTTGTTCATGAAGGTCTGGGGTTTCAGCAGCAAGACCTTTTCCGGCCCCTTGGCTGTCGGGATAAGCCCTTGCGCCACCAGCCCATGAAACTTGTCTTTAAACGGGGCAAAAGAATAGGCCTCGGCCAGAGCGTCCATCACCATAAAACCTATATTGTGTCGGTTTTTGGCGTATTTCGCTTCTGGATTTCCGAGGCCTATAAATAGCTGCATCGTGTCACCTTATCGGAGATTTTCATCTCTGTCAGGTTTGCCACAAGAGAGGGGCGGGAAGATTACTCTTCGCCGCCTTCTTGTGCTTCCGCTTCTGCTGCTTCTGCTGCGGCTTCTTCGGCTTCGGCTGCATCTTCGGCTTCTTCGGCTTCACTACGCAAGGCAGCAGGTGCTGCAATGGTAACAATGGTGAAGTCACGATCGGTAATCACCGGCTCCACGCCATCTGGCAGATTAATCTCAGAGATGTGAATGCTGTCATTCATTTGCGCGTCGGCCAGATCCAGATCAATTGATTCTGGAATATTGTCGGCCGGGCAATTCAGCTCAATGGTGTAGCGAACCACGTTCAACACGCCGCCCATTTTAAGACCAGGACAGGTTTCTTCGTTGAGGAAGTTCACGCTCACTTCAACCGCAATTTTCGCGTCTTTACCAAGGCGCAGAAAATCAGCATGAAGAATATCATCGCGAACGGGGTGCAATTGCACATCACGTGCAATGGCGCGTTGTTTTTTACCATCTACTTCAATCTCAATAAGCGTGCTGAGCAAGCGCCCTGTGTTGAAGATTTTGGTGATCTCACGGCTGTTCACCGAGATACCTTCGGGGGCTTCTTTTCCCCCATAAATAACGGCCGGCACTAGTCCCTCACGACGTAATGCACGAGCGACCCCCTTACCGGCCCGTTCCCGCTGTTCAGCGGCTAAAACTATAATGTCAGACATATCTGTCTCCTTTGTTGCGATATTTCCCGACATAGCCCATGCCATGCCGGTCAGACCGGGTTTCCTCCAGGGGTGTAAAACCGGATCGTGGGCGGGTTATAGCTGTGAAACCCGCAAGTTTCAATAGAAATGCTTCGGCTTGGGTTTAGTCAAACAAGCTCGAAACCGAGTGTTCATCGGATGTGCGGCGCATGGCCTCGCCAATCAGGGGAGCGATTTTGATAACGTCGAATTTTGGCGACGCAAGAATTTCGGCAGTCGGCTGAATGGTGTCGGTAATCAGCAGGTTTTCGAGCTGCGATTTATTTACCCGCTCGACCGCTTGGCCCGACAAAACGCCGTGGGTTACATAGCCAGAAACCGAGGTGGCGCCAGCATTGATGAGCGCAGTGGCGGCATTGCAAAGCGTGCCCGCACTGTCGACGATATCATCGACCAGCAAACAAGCGCGGCCCGATACATCGCCAATAATATTCATCACTTCGCTCTCGCCAGCGCGTTCGCGGCGTTTGTCCACAATTGCCAAATCAGCACCAATGCGATTTCCCAGTGCGCGCGTGCGCACCACGCCGCCCACATCAGGGCTAACCACCATCAGCTCCTGGTCTTTTTTGAAGCGACTTTTAATATCATCGACAAATACGGGAGCGGCGAACAGATTATCGGTTGGGATATCGAAGAAGCCTTGAATTTGGCCAGCGTGCAAATCGAGCGTCAGCACGCGGTCGGCGCCAGAGGCTTCCATCAAATTGGCTACCAATTTGGCTGAAATAGGGGTGCGAGGCCCCATTTTACGGTCTTGGCGGGCATAGCCGAAATACGGCAGAACAGCGGTAATGCGTCGCGCAGAGGCGCGCCGTAGGGCGTCGATGATGATTAGTAATTCCATCATATGGTCATTGGCCGGTGCAGAGGTGGATTGCACGATGAACACATCCTCGCCGCGCATATTCTCTAAAATCTCGACAAAAACTTCATTATCGGCAAAGCGGCGAACGGTGGCTTCGGCTAGGGGCACGCCCAAATATTTACTTACTTCTTCGGCTAAGGGAATGTTGCTGTTACCGGCTATAATTTTCATGAGACCATCTCCAAAATCTATCCTCTCCTTGAATAACAAAGCCGCGTGAGATTCGCTATTTGCGAATCTAACTTATTGCCTTTGAAGCGCTCCGGCGCCGGTCTATGCACAGGTTTGTGCCTCTAAATTGTCTAGGGCAGGCAAATGGCCGAGATTTGACGACCATAATCGGGCTCGCCGCGATGGGTGGTGCGTCGATACGAGAAAAACGCATCCGTTTCTTGATAAGTGCAAAGCCCCATTTGGCCAACATTCGCGTCGCTCAAACCGCTCCGGATTAATTGGCGGGTCACAAAACTTGGCAAATCGAACATATGATGGCCTGTTTTGCCCGTGGGGGAGGCCATGAATAAGTCGAGGTCATCGGCAAAATGGCTTTCAAAGCGCGCGATAAACTCGGGCCCCACTTCATAGGCGGCTTGCGAAATGCAAGGGCCGACCACTGCCTTTATATGTTCGCGACGCCCCCCATGTTGGCACATCGTCTGCACCACAGTTTGCGCAATACCCTCAAAGGCGCCACGCCATCCGCTATGCGCCGCGCCAATAACACCCGCTTCCACGTCGGCCAAAAGAATAGGCGCGCAGTCTGCCGCCAAAGCCCCAATCGCCAAGCCAGGCGTCGCCGTCACCAGCGCGTCGGCGGGCAGGCCTTGTTGCGGTGCGTCAATAAATTCAGTCACGATACTATGGCTTTGATACCCCGTAACCAAATCATCGGCGCCCAAAGCCAGGCGCACGCGGTCGCGGTTTTCCAACACATGGGCAGGCTCATCTTGTGAGCCGAGGCCAATGTTTAAACTGTCATAAAGGCCGCTAGAAACGCCGCCAAGGCGGGTGAAAAACCCATGATTGGTGCCAGCCAAAAGCTTGGCTTGATGATATTTTAATTGGCTCATGTATCCGTCTTCAAGCTTAACCCAGCCAAAGGTGGCATGGCTTTATGTGCGACACCCAAAACTTTAAACAGCGTTCCCATTTCATCGGGAGCGGCAAGGCGGGCGCGTTCGCTTTGGATTTGCGTTTCGCGACCGGGGCTAGATTGCATTAATTGTTGGGCGCGTAAATTTAGCCCCAAGCTCTCAAGAAACGCGCCTTGCGTGGCCACGGGGGCTACGTCTAAATCAGCCGCTTCGGCCAAATGCGCCAGCACAGGAAAATTCACATGTGCGGTAATATCAGCCATGCCCGGGGCTTCCAGCGGGTCGACAAAGCGGTGTTCTTTGAGTGCTTGAAAACTATCGCCGCAGGCTTTGGTGGCATGGCCATAATCGATCACCAAAGCGGCGCCGCCATGCTGGGCGATATGCGCGCAAAGTTGGCGCATGGCCGCTTCGCCTTGGGGGCAGGTCTCGACGATGGCTTGGTCTTCTATTGTCTCTAATAATGTGTCTGGCAGGCAGGCTTTGGCGGCCTCGGAAAAATCGGGCTCGGCGATATCTTGCGGCACGAACACCAGCCTATTGTTTTGGGCACCGACGCATATTTCTTGCCAGCCTGTAGCGGTTTTTCGGGTTTGGCGAATAGGCAGCGCGTCAAAAAATTCATTGGCCACCAGCAAGCAAGGCATGGCGGGCAGGGTGGTCATATCGTCGTGCCAATGGGCGTCTACGTCTTTGCCCACGGCTTGTTTTTGCGCTTGGCGCAAAGCGGGGCTGGTCTCGACGAAATGCACTTGCGCGCTCTCGGGAAAGCCCGGCAAAACGTGCCCGACGCGCAAAACATCGGCCATCAGCGTGCCGCGTCCCGGGCCCAATTCGACCAGAGCAAACGGGTCGGGTCGCCCCATTCGGTTCCATAAATCCGCTAGCCAAGTGCCGATTAGCTCACCAAACATTTGGCTAACTTCGGGCGCGGTAATAAAGTCGCCGCCATCTGCATCGGGGGCGCCAAAGGGGCGGCGTTGCATGTAATAGCCATGCTCAGGGTCAGCCAAAGCGCGCGCCATATAAGCGTCCAAAGGCATGGGGCCATGGGCGGCAATCTCCTCTAACAAAATGTCTTTTAAGGCACTCATTTACTTGGCGTTGGCTTTTACCAGAGCCCAATAGACAAAGCCAAAACCGGCGCCAATCATCGGCAGCGATAAAACCTGCCCCATGGTAATGGCGTCGAATAAAAATCCAAGGTGCGCGTCGGGCTCGCGAAACAATTCGACAAAAGCGCGCGAGACCCCATAGCCGATAAGGAATAGTCCCGTAAGAAGCCCAGGCTTCGACAGGGCTTTAAATTTCCAAGCCAAAACATTCAGCACGATCAGCAACAAAACCCCTTCGAGGGCGGCCTCATAAAGTTGGCTTGGGTGGCGCGGCAAGGGCCCGCCATTTGGAAATATAACTGCCCAAGGCACATCGGTAACCCGGCCCCATAATTCGCTATTGATGAAATTGGCGAGGCGTCCGAACAAAAGTCCTAAAGGCGCGGTAATGGCCACCATATCGCCCAGTGCCAACAGCGGAATGGCGCGCTTTCGGGCAAATAGAATGACACAAATAATCACCCCCAAGGCGCCGCCATGAAACGACATGCCGCCTTGCCAGACAGCCAGTGCATCGCCCGGATTGGCGAGATAATAGCTGGTGTTATAAAACAGCACATAGCCAAGCCGCCCGCCCAAGATGACGCCCAAAGTTATCCAAAGCAGCATGTCGTCGATGTCGTCTTCGGTCGCGGGTGTAGCCAGCCCGTTGGGTAGCGCTCCCTTACCCCATAAAGCCGGGTTGCGGGTAAGACGAACAATATATTTCCAGCCCGCCACTAGGCCAATAATATAGGCCAGCGAATACCAACGTATCGCGAGGGGACCAAGTTCAAAAATCACCGGATCAATGTTGGGAAAAGGCATGAGGCAATCCGTCTCTAAAAAAGTCGCAAAATATGCTTGCAATATAGCACGCGCTCATCAATCTTGCTGCTTATGAGTGATATGAAAAGAAAAATTATCGATGATTTGGGTGGCATGGTCTCTGGACTCGGTATTGCGGCACAAGGCGCACGCGAAGAAATAGAGCAGGCCGTGCGCGGACGCGTGGATGCAATGCTGGCTGAACACGGCTTGGTATCGCGCGAAGAATTCGAGGCGGTTCGCGAAATGGCGGTGGCTGCGCGCGAAGAAAACAGCCAGCTCGGCGAGCAAATAAATCAGCTTCGTGCCGATTTAGAGGCGCTTCAAAAGACTAAAAAAGCCAAATAAAGACAAAGAATCAGCGATCTTCATGCCGGTCTTGCGCGGTTTTCACAAAGGTCGTGGATTAAATTCAGCTTCCCTGTTTATCGCTTTTATCGACTCAGTGAATCAGACAATCTCAGTAGTGGTTGAGGGGACACCTACCCCCTATATGTAGTCATTACTTAACGAGGTCGCCTGAATGAGCTCCGCAATTGCCCATAATATCGACATTGAGCATCCAATCGATTTGATTGAGGGGCTGGCTTGCGCGCATGAATGGCCTTGCGAACGCGGCACGCAAGATGATGTGAATGTTTGCATTTCTGGCGTCCATAGCGATTATCATTTGGCTATTAGTTGGCGCCCAGACCTCGGTGGCCTGCATGTCGCCAGTGTTCTCGACACGCGCGCCCCAAAGGCTAAACGCGCAGACGTGCATGAGCTATTGGCGCTCATCAATGAGCAATTATGGCTCGGCCATTTCGACATTTGGTCCGGCGATGGCGCCATCTTGTTCCGCAGCACTATGTTTGTTAGCGGCGGTTTGTCGGAAGGCCAGTGCCAAGAACTTATCAATCATGCGTTAGAAACCTGCGAACGGTTTTTCCCCGCGTTTCAATTCTTAATCTGGGCGGGTCATTCGCCACAAGAAGCGCTGCAAAGCAGCCTGTTCGAGACACGGGGCGATGCGTAGTCATCTGCAAACGCTGCTAGCTGGCCAAAGCCTGTTTCTTGTGGGCGGTGGTAAAATGGGCATGGCCTTGCTCGAGGGCTGGCTTGCGGCGGGCCTCGAGCCGAGCCAATTTTTCGTCCAAGATCCCAAGCCCAGCGAGGCGTTAAAAAACAGCGGTGTTACGCTAAATCCAGACGCTAAAAGCCTCGCTGCCCATGCGCCAAACATCACTATTTTAGCCATTAAGCCACAATTCATTGAAGCGGTTTTGCCCAAGCTTTCTTTGCCTGACAAATCTCTGGTTATCTCGCTTATGGCCGGCGTGCCATTGGCCACGCTGAGCGATATGTTGGGCGACAAGCTTGCCTGTATTCGCACGATGCCCAATACGCCCGCCTCCATCGGCAAGGGCATGACGGGGCTTTATGCAGATGCCAACACGACGCCAGAACAACGCGGCGCCACCGAAGCTTTATTGCAAGCGGTAGGGCAAACCGTCTGGCTAGATACCGAAGCTGCCATCGATACGGTAACCGCCATTTCCGGTTCGGGGCCTGCGTATATTTTTCATATGGCCGAGGCCCTGGCAGCCGCCGGCGAGCAGCTTGGGCTTCCCCAAAATATGGCGCGTCAATTGGCCGAGCAAACCCTTATTGGCGCGGCAGCTATGGTGGAACAAATGGATACGCCGAGTGCCGAGCTGCGCCAAAACGTAACTTCGCCGGGCGGCACCACGCAGGCGGCTCTGGAAATTTTAATGGCGAAAAACGATGGCCTCGGCCAGCTCATGCAGCGGGCCACGAAAGCCGCGCAAGAGCGAGCTGTCGCGCTGGCGCAAATCGGAACCGATACAAAAAAAGATTAAACGGGAAGCGAAACAGTGGCTCGCAAGCCGCCCAAGGCGCTTTTCGACAGCACAATATCACCGCCATGGCCGCGCGCCACGTCGCGCGCGATAGCCAAGCCCAAACCTGTGCCCCCCATTTGCGCATTGCGCGCATCATCGAGGCGGAAGAATGGGCGGAACACTTCCTCTAATTTATCTTCGGGGATGCCCGTGCCATTATCATCGACGGTGATATGCACCATTTTATGATTGCTATTCAGCTGTGCCGAAACATGCACAAGGGCGGCATGATTGCAGGCATTATTGACCAAATTGGTGACACAGCGGCGCAAGGCATTTTGCTTCATCGCCACCTCCATCTCCAGCGTATCGGTGAGGCGCACTTGCACATCGGGCCAGCGGCGCTCCGCGTCATGGTGAATTTGCGTCATGAAAGGCGCAAGATTAGCCATCGACGCCCGCTCGCCCTGATAGCCGCGCGCAAACGCTAGATAGTCATCCAGCATATCTTCCATTTCAGAAATATCGGTGTTCAGTTCTTCAATCTCATTGCCTTGAGGCAGCATAGCCAATTGCAATTTCAGCCGCGTCAGCGGCGTGCGCAAATCATGGCTCACGCCGGCTAGCATAGTCGTGCGCTGCTCGATTTGGCGCTGAATGCGGTCACGCATTTCAATGAAGCTAGCGGCGGCACTGCGCACCTCTGCGGCCCCAGCCGGGCGAAAGTTCGGCGTATCACGACCTTTCCCAAATTCCTGTGCGGCTTCGGCGAGGCGCTGAATGGGGCGAATTTGATTGCGTAAAAATACGCCCGAGACCACGAGCAAAATCACCGAGGTGCCAATCATCCAAATCATAAAAATATGCGAGTTGGTGGCGTAAACACGTTTTCGTTGCGCCAGCACGCGCATCACTTCGCCGGGCAGCAGAACGCGAATGTCCACGTAGTTTTCATAAGTCTCTGTGTCCACCCAAAACGGTCGGCCGACTTGTTGGCTCAACTCGCGCGACAAAGACTGGTGCAGCAGGGCCACAATGGGCACTTCTTTGTCTTGGGGTAAAGACTCGCCAGGCAAAAAGGCGACGGACATGGCAAAAGCATCGCCGGCGAGCTGGCTTAATAATTCGCCATCTCCGCCCAGCTCTCGCATCCGCAAATCTGTCAGCATGGTGATATCGGATACAACGGCGCGCGATAGGCGCTGTGTCACGGTAGACCAATGGCGCTCCATAAACACAAAAGCCACCACAATTTGGGTTACCACAACGGGCATCACGATAATTAAAAGCGACCGCGGGAAAAGCCCGGTCGGCATATAGGTTTTTAAAAACGCACTAAGAGAAAAAGAGAATAAAAACCGCATCCGCCTAATCCGTTCTCAAAACATAGCCAGAGCCACGAACGGTTTGCAGATATAGCGGGTCGCGGGGATCGGTTTCAATTTTTCGGCGCAAGCGGTTGATCTGCACATCAATGGCGCGCTCGGAGATGTCTTCTCCATCGGCCAATTCAATGCGGGTTACAATGCTGCCGGGCGATTGGGTGAGGCAGCGCAAGACTTCTATTTCGCGGGTTGTTAGGGTAATTCGCGTGCCATCGCGGGTTAGCTCGCCGCGTTCATAGCGGAAAAGATACTCGCCAAAACGCACTTCTTCCGGCGGCGCGATGGTGTTTTCCTCGGCTCCGCTGCGGCGCAAAATATTCTGTACACGAAGCAAAAGTTCTTTCGGGTCAAAAGGTTTGGGCAAATAATCATCGGCGCCCGAGGTCAGCCCCTCGATGCGTTGTTCGGTTTCGGCCAAGGCGGTAAGCAGTAAAATCGGGATGGCGTTTTCGGCCTCGCGTAAAACCTTGGTGAACTCCAGTCCGGTAATGCCAGGCATCATGATGTCCAAAACCAACAGGTCATAGGTCAGCGCATCCATTTTGGTTTGCGCCTCTTTGGCATCGCTAGCGCTAGATGTGCGATAGCCGTTGTCTGCCAAATATTTCTGCAGCAATTCGCGGATTCGTGTGTCGTCATCGACGATGAGAATATGCGGTGTGGTTTCGTCCGGTTGGCTCATGGGGGCTGGCTTACTCCTTATGGGTGTCGCGCGCGGCGCGTGAACTGGTAATCAGATTATCAACATTTTCGCGATCTTGGCGATTTATCATCAGCCGCATGGTTTTTTTCCATTGGGCAAAGGCGTCTGGGCCAATGCCCTCCAGCACGGCCTCAAAGCGGGCTTCTTGGGGCGCCAATAATTTCTCATGTAGGGCCGACCCTTTCGACGTTAAAAATAACAACCGCTTGCGTCGGTCGTTGGTGCCAATGCGCTGCTCGATATAATTGGCATCGATAAGCTCGCGCAAAACCCGCGCTAAACTTTGTTTGGTCACGCGTAAAATCTCTAAAAGGTCAGCGATGGAAATGCCCGGGCTGCCCGCCACAAAGTGCAAGACACGGTGATGCGCGCGGCCAAAATCATGGGCTGCCAAAATTGCGTCCGGATCGGCGATGAAATCGCGATACGCGAAAAACATCAGCTCAATGGCATCCTTGAAATCATCGCTGGAGGCGTTTTTAGACTTCTTAGACATGGTGTATATCTTTTATATCCATGGGTTTGTCAGCCACTCACATTTGGTTTCGGATTTGCCAGATAAAGACAAATGGGTCAGTCTTATTGACATAAAATTAGGGCGCTGTTAAGTCTATCATGGTTAGGTTTCTTTTCCTGCAAAATAAACCTGCAAAATAAAACAGCCTTAAGCGGGCGTATGAAAACCAAGAGGAAAACCAAGATGAGTATCGCTTTTGATCAACGCGACGGGTTTATCTGGATGAACGGCGAGATGGTGCCTTGGGCGGATGCCAAAGTGCATGTACTGACGCATGGCTTGCATTATGCCTCGAGTGTTTTTGAGGGCGAGCGCGCTTATGGCGGCGCTATTTTCAAATTACGCGAGCATACGGAACGTTTGTTTTATTCCGCCAAAGAGCTTGGTTTCACGCTTCCTTATTCGGTCGAAGAAATTGATGCGGCGTGCGAAGCGACGTTGAAGGCCAATAATTTAATCGATGGCTATCTGCGCCCTGTGGCGTGGCGTGGCAGCGAAATGATGGGCGTCTCGGCGCAGAAAAATAGCATTAATGTCGCCGTCGCCGCCTGGGAATGGCCGTCTTATTTCGATCCTGAAGAACGCCTGAAGGGCATTCGGTTGGACATGGCGAAATATCGTCGCCCGTCCCCTGAAACCGCCCCGTGCCATGCCAAAGCGGCAGGTCTTTACATGATTTGCACTTTGTCGAAACACGAAGCCGAGGGCAAAGGCTATGCCGACGCCATGATGCTTGATTATCGCGGGCAGGTAGCTGAAGCGACCGGCGCGAATATGTTCTTTGTTAAAGATGGCGTTATCCATACCCCAACGCCCGATTGTTTTCTCGACGGCATTACCCGCCGCACAGTGATGGATTTGGCGCGCCAGCGCGGCATTGAAATTATCGAACGCGCCATTATGCCAGATGAGCTGGAAGGCTTTAGCGAGTGCTTTATCACGGGCACGGCAGCGGAAGTAACGCCGGTCTCCGAAATTGGCCCCTATCGATTTGCGCCAAGCGACATCTCGAAAAACCTAATGTCTGATTACGCCAAACTGGTTGGCGCTTAAAACGCAAATCTAGCTTTGATTTTTGTCGAAAGCAGTGCCAAGCTCTGTCTAGATATTTGAGGAGAGAGAGCATGGGTTTTTACGATAAATTTATTCTGCCGCGTTTTATAGGCACCGCCTGTGGCACCAAGCCAGTTATGCAACAACGCCAGAAAGTCGTGCCGCATTGCGAAGGCCGTGTGCTGGAAATTGGCATGGGCACGGGACATAATCTCGAGTTTTACGATCCGAAAAAAGTCGACATGGTATTTGGTCTAGAGCCTGCCCCCGACATGGTGAAGCGCGCCAAACCTTTGGCTGAGAAAGTCGATTTTCCAGTCGAGTTTATCGACTTGCCCGGAGAAGAAATTCCGCTCGATGACAATAGCGTTGATACGGTTTTGCTGACCTATACGCTTTGCACCATTCCAGACACTCTAAAGGCGATGGAAAATATGCGTCGCGTGCTGAAGCCAGGCGGCAAGCTTTTATTCTCCGAACATGGTCGCGCGCCCGATGCGGCGGTGGAGAAATGGCAAAACCGCCTGAACGGTGTTTGGGGTAAAATTGCCGGTGGGTGCCATATCAATCGCGATATCCCGACGCTGATAGAGGCGGGCGGATTTAAAATTACCAACATGGATCAAATGTATGTGCCGTCGACGCCGCGCGTGGTCGGCTATACCTATTGGGGTTCGGCGGAAATTAAATAGAGTTTCAAAACGTAAAGCGGCTTTTTCTGTGGTTCGGCTTGACTCTTATTTGTTCTCATTTTAGAACAAAAAGAGAACAAATAAACCGTCCAACAGAAGAAAAAATATGGAAATCAAGCCGGCCGCGCATATAAAAGCCACAACAAAAAGCCAGAAACTGGCCGGATTACGCCGTTTGGTCGCGCGTTTTGAGCCCGTGGTTGCGCAAGGCCCGCACATTCAAACGGGCTTTGCCGACATTGATGCCTATCTCGCAGATGAGGTCGCCAATGCGGGGTTAGCCTGTGGCGGATTGCATGAAGTGGTAGCCGCGCGCACGGGCGATATGGCTGCCGCGCTTGGCTTTGCGCATCGTTTGGCCGCCCGGTTTTTAGATCGCCCGCACACCCAAGATATGTTGCTCTATGGCCAAACCCATATGGCATGTCGTGAGGCGGGTCAGCCCTATGGCCCGGCTTTGGCGGCGCATGGTTTATCGGCCGATCGCTTGGTCTATATCGATGGCGCCCGCTTGCCCGATTTATTATGGGCGGGCGAGGAGGCACTACTTTGCTCGGCCATCGGCTGCATTGTTTTATCTAGCTGGGACGAGGCGCCTAGCTTCACGGCCAGCCGTCGGTTGAGCTTGGCCGCGCGCGCTGCCGAGCGACCTTTGGTAATGGCCTTGGGCGCACAAGCGGGAACCAGCGCCTCGGCGGCCACCACACGCTGGCAAGTCGAGGCCTTGCCGAAACAAGGCTGGCAAGTGCGCCTTACCAAATTGCGCATGAGCTATAACACCATGCCCCCGACGGAGGGCTGGACGCTTTACCCGAAAACCATGTCGCAACATTTGCCGCTTATGGATAGCGCTGCTGAGGTATCTGGCGTGGCGCAAGTTCGTTCGGGGTAGGGCGCTTATGTCGAATATGCCGAATATGTCTGGTGTCAGCTATACAGCGCCTCTCGCGACGGGTCGGCGCATTGTCGCTTTGTGGTTTCCTTATTGGGCGGGGGAAACGACACAAATTGCATATGATAAAACGAAAAGTTTTGCGCTCATCGAGCGCTCTAAAAACGCACAACGTTTGGTGGGGCTAACGCCGTTAGCGGCGCAGCAAGGCTTGAGTTTGGGGTTATCTTTGGCCGATGCGCGCGCGCTTTTGCCCGATTTGCAAACGGCCATGGCCGAGCCGATGGAAGCCGCCGCACGATTGCAAAAATGCGCCTATTGGCTGCAACGCTATACGCCATGGGTGGGCCATGACCCGCCCAATGAGAGCCCCCATGCTGAGAATACCGACTATGGGCTTTTGTTAGACGTCAGCGGATGCGCGCATTTATTTGGTGGCGAGCGGGCGCTTTTGGCCGATATGCAAGCGCGATTTTTAAACCGCGGCATCACCGCTCATGCCGCCATGGCGGGCACGGTGGGGGCGGCTTGGGGGTTGGTGCGCTTTGGGTCAACAGCGAAAACCACCCCGCAAGCAAGGCGTCAAATAATTGTGCCAGAGGGCCACGAAGCCGAAGCGGTCTTGCCTTTGCCACCAGCGGCCTTGCGCTTATCTGGTGTGCATATTGATTTGTGCCAGCGCTTGGGGCTGGCCACGGTTGGTGATTTGGCAGGCTTTGCGCGGCGCGAGTTAACCCGTCGCTTTGGCCCGTCGCCCGTATTGCGCCTAGAGCAAGCCTTGGGGCAGGCGGGCGAAAGCCTTAATCCGTGCTTGCCCCCTCCGCGATTTTTAGTGCGCCATAATTTGGCGCATGGGGTAACGCAAATGGAAGCCTTGGCGCAGCTCATCGGTGATTTATGCACACGACTGGTGGCGCAATTAGACCGGGCGAGCCAGGGCGCGCAGCGATTGGATTTGGCGCTGACGCGATCGGACAATGCGGTTTTGGCTTTATCTTTGCCCTTGGCGCACCCTTGTGCCGATGGCGGGCATATGACGCGGCTTTTCGAGGAACGCTTGTCACGTCTCTCGCGCGGTGTCCATGCGGGCTATGGCATTGAGCAACTCACGCTGGCAGCCAGTCGTACGGCGCCGATATCGCAGCCGCAAGAAACCATGAGCGCGTTTGGGGGTGGCCAGACACGCGATAAACGACGCGCTGCGCCGATTGCAGCTTTGGGCAGTCTTTACGATAGGCTGGTGTCGCGGCTGGGGGCGCAAGTGGTGGTGCGCCCCGTGCCGCATGCCTCATATATTCCCGAGCGGGCGGTAAGGCTCGTGCCTGTTTTAACGCCCGATAAACAAGCCCCCAATAAACAGGCCCCCAATAAGCCAGAGGAAAGCCCATATGGTGGCCTGCCAGACCCCGCCACTCGCCCTTTGTTTATGCTATGCGCGCCTGAGCCGATTGAGGTGATTGCCGAAATTCCCGAAGGCGCGCCGTATCGCTTTCGGTGGCGGCGTGTGCTGCACGAGATTACCGCCGCCTATGGGCCTGAGCGCATTAGCCCCGAATGGTGGGCGGGGCTGACGGGAGAAACGCCGGCCCATCACAATCGGCAAACGCGCGATTATTACCGCCTAGAAGACACACAAGGGCATCGGTTCTGGGTCTATCGCGATGGCTTATATGACCGCGAAACCACGCAGCCGCGTTGGTTTATGCACGGCGTATTTCCATGAGGAGCAGCCAAAAAGAAGTGCCCTTCGCCGAGCTGGCAGCGATATCTAATTTCAGTTTTCTCCGTGGCGCCGCGCATCCCCAAGAGATGGTCGAGACGGCTGCGGCTTTGGGGTATCGCGCCATTGGTCTGGCGGATAGGAATACGCTGGCCGGCATTGTGCGCGGTCATGTGGCAGCGCGCGATGCGGGCCTGCGTTATTTGCCCGGCGCACGGCTGGTCACCCAATGCGGTTTTGAGGTAGTGGCCTATCCGTGCCATCAGGCAGCCTATGCGGCCTTGTCGCAATGTCTTACGCGGGGCAATCGGCGGGGGGGCAAAGGGCAATGTGTTTTGCATTTAGACGATGTGCTGGCCCTAGCCCAAACCGCAAGCCTATGCTGGCTGGCGGTGCCGCCTGTAGAAAAAGAGACGGGCGATTTTGGCAACAACCTGAGCGCTTTAGCAGCTGTGAGCCAAAATGTTTATGCCTTGCTTGTGCCGCTATATGGGGCGGATGAGGCGGCGCGGTTTCGCAAAATTGCCGCCATGGCAAGCTGGGCCAAAGCTAAATTATTGGCCAGTTTTGACCCGCTCTACCACGTGGCCGAACGGCGCCCCGTGCAAGACGTGGTGGCTTGTATTCGCCAACATGTCAGCCTGCCCGAGGCAGGGTATCGGTTGAACGTCAACGCAGAGCGCCATTTAAAATCTACCCACGAAGCCACCCGCTTGTTTGCCGAGTGGCCTGAGGCGCTAGATAATATTACCGCCGTGTTAGAGGCCTGCACGTTTTCGCTCGACCAGCTTTCTTATCAATATCCAGAAGATGTTTTCGACACAAACCGAAGCCCGCAAGAGCTGCTGGCCAAACTGGCTTGGGACGGCGCGGCGGCGCGCTACCCCAAAGGCATACCGAAGAAAATCAGCAAGCTGCTTATCCATGAGCTGCGGCTTATCGAGGGCTTGGACTATGCGCCGTATTTTTTAACCGTGCATGATTTGGTGCGTTTTGCGCGCTCGAAAAGAATCCTTTGCCAAGGGCGTGGCAGTGCGGCCAATTCGGCGGTCTGTTATTACATCGGCATCACGGCGGTCGACCCCAGCCAATTAGATTTATTGTTCGAACGCTTTTTATCGCCAGAGCGTAATGAGCCGCCCGACATTGATATTGATTTCGAGCATGAGCGGCGCGAAGAGGTCATTCAATATATCTATCAAAAATATGGCCGCGAGCGCGCCAGTATCGCCGCCACCGTCATCACGTATCGAGCCCGTTCGGCGGTGCGCGAAGTAGCCAAAGTCATGGGGCTTTCGGGCGATGTGGCGAGCGCGCTTTTGGCGCTAAATTGGGGTGGGGGGGCACGGCCACCACCGCGCGAGCATATTCTTGAAGCGGGCCTAGACCCTGACGCGCCAGGAATTGCGGCGACGCTGGCTTTGGCAGGCCAAATCATCGGGTTTCCACGGCATTTATCGCAGCATGTAGGCGGCTTCGTTATCACCCAAGATAGGCTGGATAAGCTGGTTCCCATTGGCAATGCAGCGATGGCTGAGCGTACTTTTATCGAATGGGACAAAGATGATTTGGATGCTTTGGGTCTGTTGAAAATTGATGTTCTGGCGCTGGGTATGTTGAGTGCCATCCGGCGTAGTTTTGATTTAATTGCGGCACATCACGGGCAAGCCTATGAGCTGGCCGATGTGCCGACCGAAGATAGCTGTGTTTATGACATGCTGTGCCGCGCCGAATCCGTAGGGGTGTTTCAGGTAGAGAGCCGCGCCCAGATGAATATGTTGCCGCGCTTAAAGCCGCGCGATTTTTACGACCTTGTGGTGCAAGTGGCGATTGTTCGGCCCGGCCCGATTCAAGGCGATATGGTGCATCCTTATTTACGCCGGAGAAATGGCGAAGAGGTGGTCGAGTTTCCCTCACAAGAGCTGGAGGATGTGTTGGGAAAAACCCTCGGCGTGCCCTTGTTTCAAGAGCAAGCCATGCGCATCGCCGTGGTGGCGGCAGGCTTTACGCCCAGCGAAGCCGACCGTTTGCGCCGCGCCATGGCAACCTTTCGTAAAAGCGGCGTGATTCACGAATTTGGCGTGCGGTTGATGGATGGCATGGAGGCGCGCGGCTATGAACGCGCTTTTGCCGAGCGCTGCTTTAAGCAGATTGAAGGCTTTGGCGAGTATGGTTTCCCCGAAAGCCATGCCGCCAGTTTTGCTTTACTGGTCTATGTGTCGGCTTGGTTGAAACATCATTACCCAGCCGCGTTTTGTGCCGCCCTTTTGAACAGCCAGCCGATGGGCTTTTATGCGCCTGCGCAATTGGTAACGGAAGCCCAACGCCAAGGGGTAAGCGTTTTGCCCGTTTGCCTCAATGCCTCGGATGAAGAAGCAGATTTGGAACCCCAAGATGGCGAGATGGCTTTGCGTTTGGGTTTCAACCAAATTATGGGTCTGCTGCAAGCCGATGCCGAGGCGCTTGTGGCCGCGCGCGCCTTGGGCGGGGATTTTGATAGTGTGGCGGATTGCGCGGCGCGTACGGGCATTGGTGTGTCGACGTTAGAACGCTTGGCGCGGGCCGATGCCTTTGCCGCTCTGGGGTTGAGCCGGCGCCAAGCCTTATGGGCCGTGCGTGCCTTGGCCCCCGAAAGCAAAGCCCCTGCCTTGCCGTTGTTTGAAAACCAGACAGGCGATGCGCAGGCACTACGCGAGGGCGTGAGCGAAGAAGAACGCGGCGCCGTTTTGCCAGCCTTGGCACCAGGCATGGAAGTGTTGGAAGATTATGCCAGCTTGCGCCTATCGCTAAAAAAACATCCGTTGGCTTTCTTGCGGGCGCAGCTAACCAAAGCGCATGTGCAGCCGCTATCGTTTTTGCAAAGCGCGCCTTCGGGGCGGCGCGTATCGGTGGCGGGTCTGGTGATTTGCCGCCAGCGCCCGGGCAGTGCCAAGGGCGTTGTTTTCCTCACGCTGGAAGATGAAACCGGCAATGGCAATATGGTGGTTTGGCCTGATAGGTTCGAGCGGTTTCGCCGTGTGGTTATCGGCGCGCGGCTTATCCGTATAGATGGGCGGGTGCAGCGCAATGGCATTGTGGTGCATTTGGTGGCCGAACAGGTCAGCGATATGTCGGGCGATTTAGTCCATTTGCTGCAGGAAAAAGGGCTGCAAAGCGCACAAGATTTACCCAAGCCTTTGCGCTCTAAAAGCCAAACGGGCAGGCGCACGCCCAGAGAGATGGCTTGGAAGGGCGCGCCTTAATTTATTCCGCCGCTTGTTTTTCAGCAGCCATTTCCGCCAGATATTTTTCCGCTTCTAACGCGGCCATACAGCCCATGCCTGCGGCCGTTACGGCTTGGCGGTAAATATCGTCGGTCACATCGCCAGCCGCATAGACGCCCGGAATGGAAGTCGCAGTGCTGTCGGGCGTGGTGACCAAATAGCCACCAGATTTGGTTTCTAGCTGTGCGGTGAATAATTCGGTCGACGGCGCATGGCCAATCGCGATGAACACGCCATCGGCTTCCACTTCGTGGGTGTCGCCAGTTTTGGTGTTTTTAATCCGCGCGCCTGTGACACCCAGCGGATCTTCATCGCCCAAAATTTCATCAATGGCGCTATCCCAAAGCACGTTCACTTTTTCGTGTGCGAGCAAGCGGTTCTCGAGAATTTTCTCGCAGCGCAAAGCGTCGCGCCGATGTACAAGGGTGACTTGCGAAGCAAAATTGGTCAGGAATAAAGCTTCCTCGACCGCCGTGTTGCCACCGCCGACAACCAAGACTTTTTTATTGCGATAGAAAAAACCATCGCAAGTAGCGCAGGCCGAGACGCCAAAGCCCTGGAACTTATCTTCCGAAGGCAGCCCCAACCATTTGGCTTGCGCGCCCGTGGCAATAACGACGGCATCGGCGGTAAACACGGCGCCGCTATCACCTTTGGCCGTGAAAGGGCGCTTCGATAAATCGACGTCAGTGATGATATCAGAGACGATATCTGTGCCTACATTGGCCGCTTGCGCTTCCATTTGTTCCATCAGCCAAGGGCCTTGCACGGCCTCGGCAAAGCCCGGGTAGTTTTCAACTTCAGTGGTAATGGTCAGCTGTCCACCGGGCTGAAGGCCCCGCACCAACACAGGTTCCAACATGGCGCGAGCGGCGTAAACAGCGGCCGTATAGCCAGCAGGGCCAGAGCCGATAATCAGCAGTTTTGTGTGTTTTACAGTATTGGGCGCAGGTGCGGTCATAACTCTCTCCGAATGTGATGACCCTAATTTAAGAATGATTCCGCAAAACCCAAGAGCGCAAGCTGTCCGTCGTCAGGTTATTCAGAGGTTTCTTTCGTCAGATGACGCGCGTAGGCTTTTGCGATGGCCTCGGCAATCTCTGCCGTGGCATTTTGGCTTTGCACGGGCCAAGCCTCTAGCGCGTGGGTAAAGGGGCGCACCAAGTTGGCGGCTTCTACGGCGCTATGAAAGCGGCGGAATTTAGCCGAGCCGCCTTTTAGGGCAAACACTTGCACCGGCACGCCTGGCAGGCAGGCTTCGCCCACCATATTGACGCTATCGGCCGTCACGATAATTTGCTCGGCCAGCCCCAAGAGCGCGCGATACGGATTGGCGCCCTCATTGTCCCATAAGTAATAGCTGCCCTCAGGGAGCTTCTGGCGCAAAAGCGCTTCGTAGCTATCTGGCGAGCGACGCGACAATGTGATGAGCAAGCGATGGCCTTGCTTGGCAAGCCCGCTAAGCCCATCGGCCAAAGCGGCCATCTCGTCCGGCCCGAAAGGATAAACCGCATTGGGCCCACCAATCAGCACACTGACCAATTTTCCGTCATATGTTTTTGGCACCAATTGGTTGCGAAACTCAGTGGCCGCTTTTTCCAAGTCTGGCTGGCGCATGGCATGGGGCGATAATAGCGTTTGCATCACATTGGCACCGCTTAGCTTGTCATGGGCAGGGGCCCAAACAAAATCGAAATGGGCGGGGTTTATCAGCGGGTTTTGTAAAAAGGCAGTAAATACGCGCCCCCTAGAGGCGCGTTTGATATAGCGCGCATGGGGCACGGCTTGGCGCGCGCTGGCAATCACAATATCGGGAAACGGCGGAGCAATATGGGGGTCGGCCTTGGCGGCAATCTCGGCCAAGCGATAGGGTGCCAGCCACTTCCAGGGCGCGCGCAAATTCGTATGCACGCTGCGATAGGTGCCGCCGAGCGCTTGCGCCACGCCTTCAACCAGCACGTCATTTCCGCGCCTTCCACCTGTTATGCCCCAAATATTCATCTTACTCATTTCAGTGACTGTTCATTTATTACAAAATTCGGTATTATTATTACTCTGCGAAAGCGTTTCAGGAAACGAAAAACTGTTATGAAGAAACCAAGATTAGACCAAATCGACTTGAAAATCCTAGAGATTTTGCAAGCTAATGGACGCATTACCAATGTCGAGCTGGCCAAACAAGTTGAAATTTCAGCCCCGCCTTGCTTGCGCCGCGTTCGGGCTTTGGAAGAAGCTGGGTTCATCAAGGGGTACCGCGCGCGCGTGGATGCCAATATGTTGGGCTTGGGCGTCACGGTGTTTGCCATGGTCGGACTGGAAAGTCAGGCGGAGGTCGATTTACAAGGTTTCGAAGCGCGCGTTAGCCAATGGCCGGAGGTTTTGGAATGCCATATGCTGAACGGGGAAATTGATTTCATCTTGAAATGCGTGTCCACAGATTTGGAGAGCTTTCAAGAATTTTTAACCCAAAAGCTGACACCTGCGCCCAATGTGGCCAATGTGCGCACCTCGCTGACCATCCGCCGCTCGAAGGGCGATGTCAGCCTGCCGCTTGGCCATATTAAGTAAGCTCGTTAGATAAATTTAACGCCTAAAATCTCGTAAGATTTGCCGCCGCCCGGCGTATTTACTTCCACGCTATCGCCGACTTCTTTGCCGATGAGGGCGCGCGCGATAGGCGAGGATATGGATATTTTTCCATCTTCGACGCTGGCTTCAAAATCCCCTACAATTTGATAGGTTTTTTCTTCTTCGGTGTCCTCGTCGACAAGGTGAACAGTGCCCCCGAATTTTACGGTATTGCCGCTCATAGCGGCAACGTCGATGACATCGGCAAGATTGATCATCTCTTCGAGTTCCATCAAGCGGCCTTCGTTATGGCTCTGCTGTTCTTTGGCTGCGTGATATTCAGCATTTTCAGACAAGTCGCCATGCGCGCGAGCTTCCGCAATCGCTTTGATGATGCGATGGCGTTCTGGGCCTTTAAGGCGTTTCAACTCTAGGTCTAACGCTTCGTAGCCACCGGCGGTCATTGGCACTTTATCCATAATATCCTCTTTCGCCAAACGCGGGTTGCGAGTGGCAAATCTATCCTTTTACTTTAACATCTCAAATTGTTTCACAAAACCTCAGCAAATGCCAAGTTTTTTGAGGGCTAATTTTTCTTGGCGCGCCGAATGCCATAGTCTTGCAGGCTGGTGACGCTCAACGAATTGTTCCGAAGGGCTGCAATCGCCGCCACCGCGGCTTCGGCGCCAGCCAAAGTGGTGTAATACGGAATTTTCATCTCCAGGGCCGTGCGTCGAATGGATTTACTATCGGCCAAAGACTGTTCGCCCTCAGTGGTGTTCACCACCAATTGTACGGCGTCGTTTTTCATCGCGTCGACAATATGAGGGCGCCCTTCCATCACTTTATTGATGGGCTCGACGCTCACGCCATTGTCGCTCAAGAAACTGGCGGTGCCGCGCGTGGCAACCAAATTAAAGCCCAGCTCTGCGAGGCGTTTGGCCGGTGCGACGGCCCGTTGTTTATCGTTTTCACGAACCGAGAGAAACACCGTTCCGCTATCTGGCAAATGGATGCTGCTGCCCAATTGGCTTTTTGCAAAAGCGGTAGCAAAATCCATATCGAGCCCCATAACTTCGCCGGTGGAGCGCATCTCTGGCCCCAAAACCGTATCGACACCCGGGAAACGGGCGAAAGGAAACACGCTCTCTTTCACCGCAATATGGTCATACTCAAGCGTGGTCAAATTGAAATCAGAAAGCTTGGATCCAGCCATCAGGCGAACGGCGATATTGGCAATCGGTTGCCCTAATACTTTGGCTACAAACGGCACCGTGCGGCTGGCGCGTGGGTTCACTTCAATGACGAAAATATCTTCGCCTTGCACGGCAAATTGTACATTCATCAAGCCCACAACATTCAGGGCAAGCGCCATTTCTGTGGCTTGGCGTTCCAGTTCCGCAATGATGTGTTTGGACAAACTATGCGGCGGCATCGAGCAAGCGCTATCGCCAGAATGGACGCCCGCTTCTTCGATATGCTCGAGAATGCCAGAGACAAATACATCTGTACCATCGCTCAAAACATCAACATCCAACTCGGTCGCATCGCGCAAATAGCCATCGATGAGAACCGGACTATCACCAGACACCACCACGGCCTCGCGCATATAGCGCTCTAGCTGGGCGTCCGTGCTGACGATTTCCATAGCCCGACCGCCCAATACATAAGACGGACGAATGACCACCGGAAAGCCAATTTCAGCGGCAATGGCGCGAGCCTGTTCGGCCGAGCGGGCAATGCCATTTGGCGGTTGGCGCAGGTTCAAACGGTCTAGTAAATCTTTAAAGCGATCGCGGTCTTCGGCCAAGTCAATGGCGTCTGGGTCGGTGCCCAAAATCGGGATGCCTGCTTTCTCTAGCGCTTGCGATAATTTAAGCGGTGTCTGCCCGCCAAATTGCACAATCACGCCTGCCAGAGTTCCGGCCTGCATCTCGCAATGCAGCAATTCCAGCACATCTTCTTGGGTTAGCGGCTCAAAGTATAATCGGTCGGAAGTATCATAATCGGTCGATACGGTTTCCGGATTGCAATTGACCATAATGCTTTCAATATCGGCATCTTCCAGCGCGAAAGCGGCATGGCAGCAGCAATAATCAAACTCAATGCCTTGGCCAATGCGGTTCGGGCCACCGCCTAGAATAACCGCTTTCTTGCGGCCACTTGGCAAGGCTTCGTTTTGTCCATCTAGCTCGCAAGCTGGGTCATAGCTCGAGTAAAGATAGGGGGTGCTGGCTTTAAACTCAGCCGCGCATGTATCGATTTGGCGGTAATAGGGACGCACACCCATATCGCGCCGTGTCGCGCTCACGCTATCTTCGTTGCTGCCCGTCAGCTCAGCCAAACGCGCATCGGAAAAGCCCATGCCTTTAACCATACGCATGGCTTCTTCGTTATCTGGCAGCCCGTGTTCGCTGACTTTGGCTTCCATGTCGATAATCTCGCCCAATTGCTCCATCACCCAAGGGTCGAAATGGGCAAGGCTGCAAACCTCGGCTTGCGACATGCCTTGGCGCAACGCATGAGCGGCGATAAGCAGGCGGTCGGGTGTCGGCGTGGTCAAGGCGGCGCGCATATCGGCAACGCCTTGCTCGGTCGACATATCGGGCGCGCCTTCGGGCGCGTTTAATCCGGTTAGGCCGGTTTCCAAGGAGCGCAGGGCTTTTTGCAAGCTCTCTTTAAAGTTTCGGCCAATGGCCATGGCTTCCCCAACCGATTTCATAGCGGTGGTCAGGTAAGGCTCGGCGCCTGGGAATTTTTCAAAAGCAAAGCGTGGGATTTTCGTCACCACATAGTCAATGCTCGGCTCAAAGCTCGCGGGGGTCACGCCCGTGATGTCATTCATCAATTCGTCAAGCGTATAGCCAACTGCCAATTTCGCGGCGATTTTAGCAATCGGGAAACCCGTGGCTTTCGAAGCCAAAGCAGAGGAGCGCGAAACGCGCGGGTTCATTTCAATAACCACCAAACGACCATCGGCCGGGTTCACCGCAAATTGCACGTTTGAGCCACCGGTCTCAACACCAACTTCACGCAGCACCGCTATCGAGGCATTGCGCATAATCTGATATTCCCTATCGGTCAGGGTCAGGGCAGGCGCAACGGTAATGCTGTCGCCAGTGTGCACGCCCATCGGGTCAATGTTTTCAATCGAGCAGATGATGATGCAATTGTCGGCGGTGTCGCGTACCACTTCCATTTCATATTCTTTCCAGCCCAAAACGCTTTCTTCGATAAGCACTTCAGTAACTGGCGAGGCATCTAAGCCGCCTTCGACGATTTGCAGAAATTCTTCTTTATTATAAGCAATGCCGCCGCCGGTGCCGCCCATGGTAAAGCTGGGGCGAATGATGGTTGGTAGGCCAACTTTTTCCAGCGCGACCAGCGCCTCTTCCACCGTATGCGCTACATCGGAGCGCGGGCTTTCGAGGCCAATTTTATCCATCGCTTGGCGGAATAATTGGCGGTCTTCGGCTTTGTTGATGGCTTCCAAATCCGCGCCAATGAGTTGTGCGCCATATTTTTCTAGCGTGCCATCTTCCGATAAAGCGATGGCGGTATTCAGCGCAGTCTGTCCGCCCATCGTAGGCAAGACGGCGTCAGGGCGCTCTTTCTCAATAATCTTGGCTACCAGCTCAGGCGTAATTGGCTCGATGTAAGTGGCATCGGCCAGCTCGGGGTCGGTCATAATTGTGGCCGGGTTCGAGTTTACCAGAATAACGCGGTAGCCTTCTTCGCGAAGCGCCTTGCACGCTTGTGTGCCTGAATAGTCAAACTCACACGCTTGGCCGATAACAATTGGGCCAGCGCCAATAATTAGGATGCTCTTGATATCTGTACGTTTCGGCATTAGGCGTCTCCTCGGCTGCTACCCATGGAGGCAACAAAGCGGTCAAAAAGGTAATGGCTGTCTTGGGGCCCGGGTGAGGCTTCTGGGTGATATTGTACCGAGAAGACGGGCGCGCCCTTAAGGGCAATGCCACAATTGGTTTGGTCAAACAGGCTAACGTGGGTTTCTTCCACGTTCGCGGGAAGGCTATCGCGATCGACGGTGAAGCCATGGTTCATGGAGGTAATTTCAACCTTGCCCGTGGTCAAATCTTTCACCGGATGATTGGCACCATGATGGCCTTGTTTCATTTTCACGGTTTTGGCACCCAGCGCGCGAGCCAGCATTTGGTGGCCTAAGCAGATACCAAAGACGGGCTTGCCACTGGCCACTAGTTTTTCGATTTCCGCGACCGCATACTCGCCAGTCGCTGCCGGGTCGCCGGGGCCGTTGGATAAAAAGATACCGTCTGGGTTTTGGGCCAAAATTTCGTCTGCTGAAGCCGAGGCGCTGACCACCGAGACGCGGCAGCCGGCTTGTGCCAAGCAGCGCAGGATGTTTTTCTTCACGCCATAATCTAGCGCCACAACATGAGGCATATCTTGGGTCTTGGGGTCGTTTTCCGAGAACCCTTGGTTCCATTCCCAGCGGGTTTGGTTCCACTCATAAGCGGTTTGGCTGGTCACTTCAGCGGCTAAGTCGGCGCCTTCGAGGCCGGCAAAATTATCCAGCTCGGCTTGTAAAGCGGGGATATCAAACTCTCCGTCAGGGGCATGCGCCAAGATGGCATTAAACATGCCATTGTCGCGAATATGCGCGGTGATAGTGCGCGTATCCAAGCCGCTAATGCCGATGAGACCTTTGCTGATCAGCCAATCGTTCAAGTGCATCGTGTTGCGATAATTAGACGGATTTGTGATGGCTTCGCGGATAATCAAACCGTTGGCCGCGCGCGACACTTGGGTGTTGGAGGTTTCCCCATCGTCATCATTGGTGCCGACATTGCCGATATGCGGAAAGGTGAAAGTGACGATTTGCTCTTTATAGGAAGGGTCGGTGAGGATTTCCTGATAGCCCGTCATGGCCGTGTTGAAGCAAACCTCGCCGACGGTGTGGCCGGACGCGCCTAAGCCATAGCCGTAAAAAGCTTCTCCATTTGCGGTTAGCAGAAGGGCGGTTTTTTTGGCTGGTTGCCAAATTGATTTATCGGCACTCATGTGAGGGCTCCCCATCGGTTGCTTAGTAAACTATCGGCCTGCCCACGAAGGGGCGATGAAATGTGACTTGAAAACATGGAAAAACAAAACTTGGAAAAACGCAAAAAAAAGGCCCCTGCCGCTGTTGCGACCGAGGCGTGAACGATGCTGAGAACCCTCATAAAAACCCTATTTTCTGCGTGAGCCAAATTGACGGGAAACTATATAAAGGGTGGCTTCTCGTCAAGCGATCTTATTGCGATTCTTGTGTGAAAAAAACACCAACAAAAACAGTGTCTTGCGAAGTTTTTAACCGAGAGCAAAAGGCGGAGGGTAGAGAGTTTTGTCATTTGCCTCGGTCGGGGAAGCATAGAGGTAAACTTTGATTCTGAGTGGAAAGTTTCGCTTTGATTTTGAGCACTGATTTTGAGCACTGATTTTGAGCACTGATTTAGAGCCGTGCCTTTGAAGCATCACTTTTGAAGCATTGCCAAAGCCCATGCTTTGGCATATACCACTGGCTTCCTTGGCAGCTCTCTCAGTTTCGGGTCGCCAATAGAGGAAAGATTGGTTTCAAGGAGTTTGACCATGCAAGAGCGGTTCACAGAAGCGCTGAAGACAGCGGTTAAGGCCAAAGATAAAATTCGTGTCTCTACATTACGCCTCATTATGGCAGCCATCAAAGACCGAGACATTGCCGCGCGCAGTGCCGACAATGGCGATGGCGTTAGCGACGATCAAATTCTAGAAATTCTTGCCAAAATGGTAAAGCAACGCCAAGAGGCAGCCACCACCTATGAAGAAGCGGGTCGGTTGGAATTGGCCGAGCAAGAGCGGGCTGAGATTATTGTCATTGAAGATTTCTTACCAGCTCAACTCAGTGACGAAGAGGTAGCCGCTGCGGTTGAAGCGGCTTGCACGCAAGTGGAGGCGCAATCTTTGAAAGACATGGGTAAAGTCATGGGTGTCTTGAAAGGCAAATATGCCGGACAAATGGACTTTGGCAAAGCCGGCGGTCTGGTTAAACAACGCCTCAGTTAAACGCCGTTTACATTTTCATTCACAAGAAATATGGCCTTTCCATAGCTCCCACGCATTATCTGCATGGCGGCACAGCCGATAAGCGCGTAAAATACTAACATGGCGTTTCCCCAAACCTTTCTCGAAGAAATTAGAAACCGAATTTCCGTATCGGATGTGGTCGGCCGCAAGGTGAAGTTGCAGCGCCGTGGCCGCGAATTTGTGGGCCTTAGCCCGTTCAAGCCTGAAAAAACGCCTTCTTTCACCGTTAATGATGACAAGCAATTTTATCATTGTTTCTCGACCGGCAATCATGGGTCGGTGTTTGACTTTGTCATGGAGACTGAAGGGTTAAGTTTTCCAGAAGCGGTTGAGCGTCTGGCCTCTGAGGCGGGCATGCAAATGCCCGACCGCGACCCACAAGATGCCGTGCGCGCGGTTAATCAGGCCAGCCTGCTAGACGTTACCGAGGCTTCAGCCAAATGGTTTGAAGCGCAACTCAAAACCCCCGCCGCTGCCGATGCGCGCGCCTATCTCGAGAAGCGCGGCGTTAGCCAAGAGATGATAACCCGCTTCCGCATTGGCTTTGGGCCCAGCTCGCGCACCGCGCTGGTGGAGCATTTGAGCGCGCGCGACATGGGGCTCGATAAAATTGTCGAAGCAGGCATGGCGATAAAACCAGACGATAATAAAGCGCCCTATGACCGTTTCCGCGATCGGATTATTTTTCCCATTAACGATGCGCGCGGTCGCGTGATTGCTTTTGGCGGGCGCGCGATGAGCGCCGATGCGAAAGCCAAATATCTCAATTCACCCGAGACTCCGCTGTTTCATAAAAGCCGCGTTTTGTATAATTTTTCGGGTGCGCGCCAAGCCGCCTATGACACCAATAACGTGCTCATCTCGGAAGGCTATATGGATGTCGTGGGCATGGCGCGCGCGGGCATTGATAATGCGGTGGCAGGTTTGGGCACAGCGATTACCGAAGAGCAAATCGGTCTCGCATGGCGCATGGCGCCGGAGCCGATTTTATGTCTCGATGGCGATGCGGCTGGCCTGCGCGCCGCTTATCGCGCGATTGACCGGGCTTTGCCTTTGCTAAAACCTGGTTATTCTTTGCGCTTTGCTATTTTGCCGCCGGGCAAAGACCCCGATGATGTGGTGCGCGAAGGCGGCGCCGAAGCTATGCAGGCGCTGTTGGGCAAAGCCATGAGCCTTATCGATTTAATGTGGGAGCGCGAGATAGAGGCCGCCCCTTGGGACACCCCCGAGCGCGCGGCCGCCTTGAAAAAGCGGTTGCGAGAGGCGGCAGCTCGGGTCGGCGATAAAGATGTGCGCGCCCTTTATGGCCAAGACATTAAAGCCCGGCTGGACAAATTATTGGGCGAGCAGGGTGTCCCCTATCAAAACCGAGGTGGCGCTAGACCAAGAAAAAACCCGCGCTTTCGGTCGCCACCAAGCTCAGAAGCGCGTCGTTCCGCCATCTCAACCGGAGCGACCGATTGGTCAAACCGAGAGGCCTTGATTGTCCTTTGTGTGCTGCAGCACCCAGCCGTTCTTGTGCGCGAGCGAGATATGTTCGAGACCATTGAAATACAAACGCCAGCATTGGACGCCTTGCGCTTTGCGATGATTGACTATTTTGACGAGCTGGAGGGCCCCGCCGAAACGGACGCAGGACTTGACAATAGCGCTCTCACAAGGCATTTGATAGGCAAGGGAAAGCAGGAAATTTGTGAGCGTTTGGTAAAAATGCCAGAAGCTCGGCGTATGAGTTTTGCGCGCAAGGAAAGTGATCTGGAAGACGTTTTGGCGGGGTGGCTTGAAGTTGCCCGAAATCATCATAAATTACAGACTCTTACGGCCGAACAAAAATCGGTTGAAGCAGAACTTGAAATTGAGCTAGCGCGGGATGGAACACAAAACGCGCTGGAACGCCTATTGGCGATAAAGAATGAAATTGCGGCGCTGGAACGCGGAGACGACAGCGCAGCTTAATGATAATCGTGAGGGGTCACGCAAGACTTACACGGAGACTTATATGGCAGGCAAAAAAGCCAAGGCAAAAGAACAAGAAGTCGAAACAGGCGACAGCCCACTTATCGACATGGACAATCGCGATGTGAAGCGCATGATCAAGGCTGCCAAATCAAGCGGCTTTGTGACCATTGATGCGCTCAACGCGGTTTTGCCACCCGAAGAATTTACGTCCGAAAAAATCGAAGACATTATGTCTATGCTGTCTGAGATGGGCATCACGGTTGTTGAGACGGATGATGCAGACGACACCGAAGAAGATGGCGACGCCAAATCAAGCGACGAGACCGCTGTAGCGACGGCGACCAGCACCTCGGCCGTTGCTAAAACCGCTAAAACGGGCGCGGCAGGCGATCGTACCGATGATCCGGTGCGGATGTATTTGCGCGAAATGGGCTCGGTTGAGCTACTGTCCCGCGAAGGCGAAATTGCCATTGCCAAACGCATAGAGGCCGGTCGCGAGACTATGATTGCAGGCCTATGCGAAAGCCCGTTGACGTTTCAGGCGATTATCATTTGGCGCGATGAGCTGAATGAAGGCAAGGTTTTGCTGCGTGATATTATCGATTTGGACGCTACTTTCGCAGGCCCCGAAGCCAAGAAAATTGACCGCTCGGCGGCCGGTGCTGCGCCCCCTCCATCGGGTGCGCCATCGGGCGAAGCCGAAGGCGAGCCAGATGAAGACGATGATGAAGCGGAAGCCAATATGTCGCTTTCAGCCATGGAAATGGAACTGAAGCCAAAAGTATTGGGCAGTTTCGACATTATTGCCTCGACCTATAAAAAGCTACGCCGCTTGCAAGACCAAAGCGTGGAGCTGCAAAGCGATGGCAAAGAGCTGACCAAAGCGCAACAAACCCGCTCGGATAAATTGAGCGGTGAGATTATTGAAGAAGTCAAAGGTTTGGCGTTGAACAATAATCGTATCGAGGCATTGGTCGAGCAGCTTTATGCGATTAACAAGCGCTTGGTTGGGCTGGAGGCACAACTGTGGCGTTTGGCCCAAAAAACCGGCGTCACCCGCGACGAGTTTTTGAAGCAATATCAAGGCAATGAATATGAGGCCAATTGGTCTCGCCGTGTCGGTCGACTGACGGGCAAGGGCTGGAAAGATTTCATTCAGAAAAACCGCGATGACGTAAAAACCATTCGTAGCGAAATTCAAGAGCTGGCCAATGAGACAGGTCTGAACATCACCGAATATCGCCGCATTGTGCGCACTGTGCAAAAAGGCGAGCGCGAAGCGCGCATTGCCAAGAAGGAAATGGTCGAAGCCAATTTGCGGCTGGTGATTTCCATTGCCAAAAAATACACAAATCGCGGCCTGCAATTCCTCGACCTTATTCAAGAGGGCAATATCGGCCTTATGAAAGCGGTTGATAAATTTGAGTATCGCCGTGGGTATAAATTCTCAACCTATGCGACCTGGTGGATTCGCCAAGCGATCACTCGCTCGATTGCCGACCAAGCGCGCACCATCCGTATCCCGGTGCATATGATTGAGACGATTAACAAATTGGTGCGCACTTCGCGCCAAATGTTGCACGAGTTTGGCCGCGAGCCGACGCCAGAAGAGCTGTCGGAAAAACTGTCGATGCCGCTTGATAAAGTGCGCAAGGTTTTGAAAATCGCCAAAGAGCCGATTAGCTTGGAAACGCCCATCGGCGACGAAGAAGATAGCCAGCTGGGTGATTTCATCGAAGATAAGAACGCGATTTTGCCAATCGATGCTGCCATTCAGTCCAATTTGCGCGATACCACCACGCGGGTTTTGGCTTCGTTAACGCCGCGCGAAGAACGTGTCTTGCGCATGCGCTTTGGCATTGGTATGAACACCGACCATACGCTGGAAGAAGTGGGTCAGCAGTTCTCTGTGACACGCGAACGCATTCGCCAAATTGAAGCGAAAGCCTTGCGCAAGCTGAAACACCCAAGCCGGTCTCGCAAGCTCCGTAGTTTCTTGGATAATTAGACTTAGTACGAATAAATCAGGCTCTCCCAATGATGTTAACGATGATGAAGGCGAAAATTCACCGCGCCACAGTAACCCAATGCGACATGCAGTATCAGGGTTCGATTTCGGTGGACCAAGATTGGCTCGACAAAGCGGGCATTTTGCCCAATGAGCAAGTCGATGTCTTAAACATCAACACGGGCGGGCGCTTTACAACTTACGCCATTCCAGCGCCACGCGGCTCCAAGACCATTGGCATCAATGGCGCGGCCGCTCGTTTGGCACAAAAGCAAGATTTGGTTATCATCATCGCCTATGCGCAGATGAGTGAAGAAGAAGCCGCGTCTTATGAACCGGGTTTATATTTTCCCGAATTAGACGCATAATCATTATTGTATTGGTGTTGGGGCCTGTAGCTCAGGTGGTTAGAGCGGTCCGCTCATAACGGATTGGTCGCAGGTTCGAGTCCTGCCGGGCCCACCAATATTTTGCTTTTGCCTAGGTTGCAAATGTTTGAAGCTTCACGGCAAGCAATTTTACTTCCAAAGCCGCCAAATCCAGCTTTCCTTTTTCGGCAATAAACACCAGCTCAGGCGCACGCCGTTCCGCTTCGAGGAGCGTGTAGCGCTCGCCTACCAATTGCAATCGATGCGTGCCTGTGTGGCCTTTCGCGCGCGCCAGTTTGGGCGCCACTTCCTGCAGTAAGGCGGCTAATTTTTCTATATCCAGGGGCGTCTGTGCCGAGAAGCTTATCGTATCGAATAGCGCATCGGCAAAAAGCGGTGCCGTTTCGGCCATATCAGATAAGGCGCTGGAAGCTGACAGCGTTAGCATGTCAGCCAGCACCTCGTCGCTGGCGCGCGCGATGGGGGCTTGGGTGAGGCTGGCCAATAGGCTCTGCGCGCTGGCGCCTTCGTCATCGGTTAAATCTGCCTTGGTCAGCAGGCAATAATCAGCTTGCGCGATTTGTCGATTAACCAGACCGCCGACGAACTTATCGCGCCGTTTGGCCGCCAATGTTGTGGCGTCTATCGCCACATAAATACCCGCCAGTTGCAGCCCCTGAATGCCATAGCCGAGATAAGCGAGGCGGGCAGGCTCGCCTGCGCCACTGGCCTCAATCAACACATGGTCGGGGGGCGTGTCGCTTTGCGCTAATTGCTGTAATTGCTGCAACGCATCATCTTGCAATTGGCAGCAGGCGCAGCCATTGGCTAGCGAAATCGTCTCGCCGTCATGCGCCTCAATCAGCTCGGCATCAATGTTAATGGCGCCAAAATCATTGACCAAAATGGTCAGGCGTTTGCCCTTAAAGGCGGCTGGTGGGTTGGCCAATAGCCGATTGATCAGCGTGGTCTTTCCCGCCCCCAAATAGCCGCCCAATATGGTCAGCGGTAGCATTAGGGTTTTTCAATCGGGTGCGGCACGCCGTTAAACACCGTGCCCCAAATGGGAATATCGCGCAGCCCGTGTGCGCCCACCTCAAATGGGTCTTGCTCCAGCACCGTGAAGTCAGCGCGTTTGCCAGCCCGCAAGCTGCCGACTTCATTTTCTAGGCCCAGCACATATGCGGCATCGAGGGTGATGGCTTTTAGCGCGTCATATACGGGCACGCATTCACCTTCACCCACAATTTTGCCGGCCTCATTTTTGCGCGTCGCCGCCACCCAAGCCGAGTTCAGCGGCAAAGCAGGCGCCATCGTGTAATCGGAATGCAGCGCAAACGGCACATTATTGCGCTTCAGCGTGCAAAGCCGCGCCATCGAATAGGCGCGCTCTTCGCCAATGGCATCGCGGGCATAAATCTCGCTCAGCTCGTGAAGATAATAAACATTCACCGAGGCAATGGCACCAAGGCTCGCCATGCGCCGCACTTGCTCGGGCGTTGAAAGCCCAAAATGCTCAATCGTGAAGCGATGGTTGAAACGCGGCTTCTCGTCTTGCAGTTTCTCCAGCGTATCCAGCGCCAACTCTAGCCCCAGGTCGCCCGTGCAGTGGACGTGAATTTTATAGCCCTTGTGCCACAAAAGCCGCGCCGCTTCCTCGAAGCGCTCAGGAACCATCATCCATTCGCCTTCATGGCCATCCAGATAACCAGGCTGGCCGACCATCATTAATTGCGAGAAGAAGGCGCCATCGGTAAATAATTTCGCATGATCGGTGAAGAATAATTTATCGGTGTTGAGGTCAGGATAGGCTGACATTTCAGTCTCGACACGGGCGTAATCGCCATCATGTGCCAGCGCCAGCAGATTAGGGGTGTAGTGAACCCGAAATGGCGTGTCGTCTGTGTTGAAAAACCCAAGGGCCGCTTGCCATTCCATCTCAAAATTAAAAATGCCAATGCCCATATCGCCCAGCATCGTATGGCCACCAAAATGGGCCACTTGCTTGAGGCGCTGCATGCCAAGGCCAAATTTTTCGGGCGACATAATCAGCGGATTAAATGCGTTAATGGCGAGGCGCAGACCGTTTTCGTAAAACAATCCGTCTTCCAGCTTAATCTGCGGATGCGCGCCCACTTCATTATTGTTGAGGCCAAAATGCTCCAGCGCGGCCGTGTTTAAAATCACTTCATGGAACGAGCGATGCCAAACCACTACCGGCCGATTTGGGGCGGCTTCATCTAATTGTTTGCGGGTGATATCGCCATGCCAATTGCGGTGGTAGCCCCAAGTGAAAAACGGCTCTGTGGCGTCGCCTTGCGTCAAATCGGTCAGGCGTTCGAGATAAGCCTCATGCGATTTTGTCGCCGGCACGCTCTCCCATGGCAAGTCCCATGGTAGGGCGGTAATAAATTGCATCGGTAAAATAACCGCCGCCATGCTTGGGTGCAAATGCGGGTCGATGAAACCAGGCATAATCACTTTATCAGCAAAGCGCTCGTCTATTGTGTGCGGGTGGCGGCTCATCCAGGGTTGCAAGCTCTCCAAAGTGCCGACTTCTAAAATCTGCGCCTCACCCTCACTCGTTTGGCGCACGGCAATGGCGGTGGCTTGCGGTAGACTTGGCTCCATAGTGTGAATGATGCGGGCGGTAAAAATGGTAATTTCAGACATGAAACCTCTCCAAGAAAGTGACGAACGGCTTGCTATAGTGGCGCAAAGCAGCGCAAAATTGTGCCTTAATAATATGTTTTCTGGGGGACAACACAATGGAAGTTTCGGCAATTCTGCAACCCGTCGTTGTTTTAGGTCTTTGGAGCGGCGTGATGATGCTTTGGTTGGCCAAAATGAGGCTTCAAACCGCCCGTCAAACCCGTTTCCCGAAAGGCGAGGCGGCGCATCCGTCGGCCATGACGGCGTTTCCCACCGAGGCCCGACGGGTCGGGGATAATTACAATCATCTGTTCGAGCAACCGACTTTATTTTATGCGGTGGCTTTGCTGCTGGCGGTGACGGGGCATGTCGATGCGGTGTCGGTGGCTTTGGCTTGGGGCTTTGTTGCGCTTCGCGTGATGCATTCTCTTGTGCAGGCTACGGTCAATATTGTGCTGCTGCGCTTTGCCTTATTCATGCTCTCTTGGGCGGTCTTGCTTGGGCTCCTTATGCGCGAGGCTCTGGCGATATTTTAATGGCGTGGCTTGCTATCTTGAAGCAAAGCGGCGCACACTAAGTCGATTGATAGTTTCATTTATAGGAGGATAAAATGGAAGCTTCTGCAATTTTACAACCTGTTGTGGCACTGGGCCTTTGGAGTGGTGTGATGATGATTTGGATGTACGCCACGCGTATTCCAGCCATTGGCAATACCAAGATTCCCGAGGCTGAAATGGGCCACCCCGTCGGCATGAGTTACCTGCCATCGGAAGTGCGCCGCATCGCGGATAATTACAATCACCTGTTCGAGCAACCAACTTTGTTTTATGCGATGGCACTCACGATTGCGGTGGCCGGGCATGTGGATGCAATGGCGGTGAATTGCGCTTGGGCGTTTGTTATTCTCCGCGTGGTGCATTCGCTGGTGCAGGCCACGGTTAACATCGTGCTGCTGCGTTTTGGCATTTTCTTGCTGTCATGGGTAGCGCTGCTTATTCTTACCGTGCGCGAAGCTCTGGTTATTTTTTAGGCTATCGTTGAACACCAATGTAAAAAGGGCTCTGCCGCTTCGGGGGTAGGGCCCTTTGTTTTTTCGCTGAATTTATGGTGAAGAGAGAGGCGCCTTGCCAGTGCCGATTAAAACTGGCAAAAGTCATCATCTTAAAAGGGGAAAACAATGGCTGCGTATCAATATGTTTATGTGATGGATAAATTGTCCAAAACCTATGCCGGTGGCAAACAGGTTTTAAAGGAAGTGCGCCTTTCGTTTTTCCCCGGTGCGAAAATCGGCATTGTCGGGGTCAATGGCTCGGGTAAGTCGACTTTGCTGAAAATTATGGCTGGCGTAGATACCGAGTATCAGGGCGAGGCTTGGGCCGCCGAAGGTGCCAAAATCGGCTATCTCGAGCAAGAGCCGCAGCTTAACCCAGAAAAAGACGTTGTCGGCAATGTGATGGAAGGCGTGGCTGAAAAGCAGGCACTTCTGGAGCGTTATAATGAATTGGCGATGAATTATTCTGACGAGACGGCCGAAGAAATGGCTGCCTTGCAAGATCAAATTGACGCGCAAAACCTATGGGATTTGGACGCGCAAGTAGAGCAAGCCATGGATGCTTTGCGCTGTCCTCCGGGCGAGGCATCGGTCGAAAACTTGTCGGGCGGTGAAAAGCGGCGCGTCGCACTTTGCAAATTACTTTTGGAGGAGCCAGACCTCTTGCTCCTCGATGAGCCAACCAACCATCTCGATGCGGAAACCGTGGCTTGGCTGCAACATCACCTAGAGGCCTTTGCGGGCACCGTTGTTTTGGTAACGCATGATCGCTATTTCCTAGACCAAATCACAGGCTGGATTTTAGAGCTGGACCGTGGCCAAGGCCTGCCTTACGAGGGCAATTATTCCAATTGGCTGGAGCAGAAACAAAAACGCCTCGAGCAAGAATCGCGCGAGGACGACAGCAAGCAACGCACATTGGCCAATGAGCTGGATTGGATTCGCCAGTCCCCGAAAGCGCGCCAAGCCAAAAGTAAGGCGCGGATTAACGCCTATGAAGAATTACTGGAAAGCCAAGGCCGCGAAGACGTGGGCCGCACGCAAATCACCATTCCATCTGGCCCCCGCCTTGGTGGCATTGTGTTGGAAGGCGAGAACTTGACGAAAGGCTTTGGCGATAAATTGCTGATTGATGATTTGTCGTTCACGCTGCCGCCGGGCGGTATCGTTGGGGTTATTGGCCCCAATGGCGCGGGTAAAACAACGCTGTTCAAAATGCTGACCGGTGGGGAGACGCCAGATAGCGGCGCGCTTCGGGTGGGCGATACGGCCGTCATGGGCTATGTCGACCAAAGCCGCGATACGCTGGCCGATGATAAAACGGTCTGGGAAGAAATTTCGGGCGGCAATGATATTCTGGAACTGGGTAATCGTGAGATGAACTCTCGCGCTTACGTGGGCGCATTTAATTTCCGTGGTGGCGACCAACAAAAGAAAGTTGGGCTCTTGTCGGGCGGCGAGCGCAACCGCGTTCATTTGGCAAAAATGCTAAAATCTGGCTCGAACCTGCTGCTGCTCGATGAGCCAACCAATGATCTAGACGTAGAAACGCTTCGTGCGCTTGAAGAAGGGCTGGATAATTTTGCCGGCTGCGCGGTTATCATCAGCCATGACCGTTGGTTCCTAGATCGCATTGCCACGCATATTATGGCCTTTGAAGGCGATAGCCATGTGGAATGGTTTGAGGGCAATTACGCGGAATACGAAGAAGACAGAAAACGCCGCCTCGGCACGGATGCCGAAGTGCCAAAACGCATTAAATACAAGCAATTCGCCAGATAAAAACTCCGAGGCAAGCTGCCTTGCATGGGGTTTTTTCATAAGCCGAAGGCCGCCGCGTGGCGTAGGTGTCGGGTTAACCGTTTTCTGCGTCGGAAGATATTTTGCTGCGCAAGTGGTTTAGCAAAGCGTTGATGTCGCCTCGGTTGTTTTTCAGCACGGAGGCGAAACTATCGCGCTGTTCCTGTGCCATCCACACGCCGAGAACCCGCACGTCGAATAGGGTGAAGCTGCCATCTTTTTCGAGCCGCAACCACCAATCGATATCGATAGGGTCGCGTCCATTAACAAATTCAATACGGCTTTCAACAATGACATTCTTTTTCTTGGCTTGCGCTTTGCCAACGATGACTTTCTCGTCGGAATATTCGCCGAGGCGATTGGCATAGACTTTGACAATGAAAGTGTTGAGCAGGGCTTGATAGGTTTCAAAATCGGGTTTCGAAATTTTGCGTCCAAATTGACCCAGCGTAAAGCGCGCAATCCGGCGCATATTGGCTTTTTCATTGAGCAGTTTAGAGAAACTCGCTTCGCGACCTGCGCGTGTGGTTTCGCTGGATAGAATAATAATTGCCTCATCGGCTAGGGCGACAACAAAGCTCTGGGCTTTGGCTAAGTCTGGCTCATTGGCCTGCGCGCTGGCTGGCATGGGCATCCACATAAGGGTGAAAACAGCAAAGCTAATCAATATTGTGCGCATTGTGGGCTCCTAAAAATCGTCTAAATCGTCAAGGTCATCGATGTCTGGCAGGTCATCTATATTCGTGACCCCATTGTTAATTTCGCTTTCGCGGTTTTGCCGGTACAGGCTTCGTACTGTAGCGTAAAAATCGATGGAACTGCGTTCTATTTCGTCGATGATACCCATATTGGTGGCGCGCGCGTCGACGCCGTCAAGCGTATAGCGCAATATAGGTCCGGTTAGGCTTTCGTCGCCTACGTAGGTAACGGGATCAAACAACCAATCCACTCCCCAGCCGAATAAATCGCGCGGCGGCGATGGGCCGAGCATGGGAATGTATAAATAGGGCCCCGGCGCAACCCCGTAAGTGGCTAGCGTTTGTCCAAAGTCTTCTTCATGGCGTTCCAGCCCAAGCCGCGTGGCCGGGTCAAAAAGGCCACCGATGCCGATGACGGTGTTAATACCAAGGCGTAAGGCGGTGGTGCTGGCGCGCTGCATCTCGCCTTGAAATAAATCATTGGCAAGCGTGACGGGGGAAATGAGATTGTTTAAAAAATTGCGAAACGAGCGGCGCACGGGTTGCGGCACATAAAGATAGCCCTTGGCCACTGGTTTTAAAACATAGGCATCCAGCGTCTGCTCGACGGCAAACATTTTGCGATTGAAGTTCTCATACGGATCGCGGTCCGAATTAGGCGCCGCCTCTAAAGCGCCCGAGCCCGCGCAGGCCGCGAGGCTGGTGGCTATCAAGCTAGCGAGAAGTAGGTTTTGAATAGATTTCATCATCGTCTTTGGCTCCGTATGGGTGGCCATAAGCTAGGCTTATTTGCCCCTTTGGAAAAGAGGGGACGGCATTTTTTCCCCACTCTGGTGTAAAGCTACCGATATATTCGATGATTTATTGGCTTATTCCTTGACATATAAGGATATGTTTATGTATAAACCTGATATGGAACAGCTTTTATCCGCCCTTCGCGCCGCGGGAGAACCGACACGGCTTCGCATCCTCGCCATTTTGGCGCTTGGGGAGTTGACGGTGTCTGAGCTAACGCAGGTGCTCTCCCAAAGCCAGCCCCGCATTTCGCGACACCTTAAGTTACTGGCAGATGCCGGTTTGGTGCAGCGGTATCCGGAAGGCAGTTGGGTGTTTTATCGCCTGCATGAGGGCACCCATGTGTCGGGTGTTTTGGCGCAAATCATTCGTCATATTCCCGAAGATGACCACGATATCTTGCGCGACCGTGAGCGCTTTGGTGAGGTTCGCCAGCTACGAGCCGAACGGGCGCAAAATTATTTTGCTGCCAATGCCGCGAGCTGGGATGAATTGCGCGCGCGCCATATTCCTGAAACAGCGGTGGAAGAAAAAATGGCAGATCAGCTAGAGGCGCATTCTGGCGACATGGCGTTATTGATTGATTTAGGCACCGGCACGGGGCGTATGCTCGAAATTTTCGGTCATTTGGCGCAACGCGCCATCGGCTTTGATGTCAGCGCAGATATGTTAACGCTGGCCCGCAGCAAGCTAGACGAAGTGGGCGCGAAAAACTGCCAAGTGCGCCAAGGCGATTGCGCCAATGTGCCCCTAGAAGACAATGTTGCCAGTGTCGTTATTCTGCACCAAGTGCTGCATTTTCTAGACGATCCGCAGCGGGCCCTAAATGAGGCGGCACGCATTCTGGCACCTGGTGGGCGCGTGTTAATCGCGGATTTTGGCCCGCATGAAATGGAAGCCTTGCGCGAAGACCACGCCCATCGTCGGCTTGGTTTTGGCGATGCCGAGATGCGCGCCATGCTTACCCAGAGCGGTTTACAGGTTCGTGAAACACAGACCCTCTCGCCGGAATCTTCGTCTGGAGAGCAAGATTTAACCGTCGCTATGTGGCAAGCCGAAAAGCTCGAGCTGCCGCAAAAAGAAAATAGGAATGCAAGATGACCGCGATTAGTTTTGAATTTTTTCCGCCCAAATCAGAGGCGGCGGCCGATAAGCTTTGGCATAATATCTCGCGTCTGGCGCCGCTGGGCCCCGATTTTGTTTCGGTCACCTATGGGGCAGGTGGCTCCACGCGCGACCGCACGCATTCGTGCGTCAAGCGCATCATTGATGAGACCCGTCTTAAACCGGCCGCGCATTTAACCTGCGTGGCAGCCAGCAAGGCCGAAGTAGACAGCGTGGTGGATGATTATGCCGCCGCAGGGGTGAAGCATATTGTGGCGCTGCGTGGCGACATGCCGGATATGGGCGCGTTTTCGCCCCATAGCGATGGCTATAGCGGATCGGTAGAGCTGATTGAAGCGCTAGCCAAACGCGGCGGCTTTGATATTACCGTGAGTGCCTATCCTGAAAAACATCCAGAATCGGGCTCTTTGAGCGATGATATCGATTTGTTGAAAGCCAAAATTGATGCCGGTGCGACGCGTGCGATTACGCAATTTGTATTTGATACAGATGCGCATTTGCGGTTTCGCGATGCCTTGGCGGCGGCCCATGTCACCATTCCGGTGATACCTGGTATCATGCCAACAACGAATTTCGTGGGCGCCAAGCGGATGGCTGAGGCTTGCGGCGCGCATATGCCAGACGAGCTGATTGCGCTTTATGCGGGGCTAGACGAAGACCTAGATACGCGCAAACATATCGGCGCCTCTGTCGCAGTTGACCAATGCCGTAAACTGCTGGAAGAAGGCTTCGAATACTTACACTTTTACACGCTCAACCAAGCGGATCTGACGTTTGCCGTCTGTCGGATTTTGCAATTGGGCGCTCCTCTAAAACAAGAAAGTTAAGCCATGAGTTGGACCCGCGAGAGCCGAATTGAAGCCCTGAACAAGCTAACCCAAGCGCGCATCCTTATGTTGGATGGCGCCATGGGCACGATGATTCAGCGTCATAAGCTAGACGAGGCGGCCTATAGAGGCGCACGTTTTGCCGATTATCATACCGATGTGATTGGCAATAATGACCTATTGTCGCTCAGCCAGCCGGATATTATTCGCGATATTCATACCGCCTATCTCGAGGCGGGTAGCGATATTGTGGAGACCAATACTTTCTCCTCCACGACCATTGCCCAAGCCGATTATGATATGGAAAACCTGGCCTATGAGTTGAACGTCGAGGGCGCCAAGCTGGCGCGCCAAGCGTGTGACGCCATGGAAGCGCAAGACCCATCGCGGCCGCGCTATGTGGCGGGCGCCTTGGGCCCAACCAATCGCACGGCGTCTATCTCGCCAGAGGTCAATGACCCCGGCTATCGCAATGTGACCTATGATGAATTGCGCGAAGCCTATGCCGATGCCACCAAAGCGTTGATCGAAGGCGGCGCCGATATTATTTTGGTCGAGACGATTTTTGATACGCTCAACGCCAAAGCGGCGGTGCATGGCGTGCAAGATATGTTCGAGCAATTGGGCACAAGTTTGCCGATTATGATTTCGGGCACGATCACCGACCGCTCGGGTCGTACTTTGTCGGGACAAACCACGGAAGCGTTTTGGAATAGCTTGCGCCACATAAAACCGTTCGCGGTAGGGCTGAACTGTGCGCTCGGCGCCGATGAAATGCGCCCCTATGTAGCCGAGATTGCCCGCATTGCCGATACCAATGTCTGTATTTATCCCAATGCTGGCCTGCCAAATGAATTTGGCGAATACGACCAATTGGCCGAAGAAATGGCTTCGATTGTTGGCGAATTTGCCAGCTCTGGTCTGGTCAATATTCTAGGTGGGTGTTGCGGCACCACGCCAGACCACATCGCTGCAATTGCCGCGGCGGCAAAAAATAATGTGCCGCGGGTTATCCCAGAAGTGCCAAGGCGGATGCGTCTGTCGGGTCTGGAGCCATTTACGTTGACCGATGAAATTCCTTTCGTGAATATCGGCGAGCGCACCAATGTGACGGGTTCGGCCAAATTCCGTCGCCTCATCACCGAGGGCGATTACGATACGGCGCTTGAGATTGCTCGTCAGCAAGTTGAGAACGGCGCGCAAATTATCGATGTAAATATGGACGAGGGCATGTTGGACAGCGAGGGCGCCATGGTGCGTTTCCTCAACCTAGCCGCGACTGAACCTGATATCGCCAAAGTGCCGGTGATGATTGATAGCTCCAAATGGTCGATTATCGAAGCAGGCCTGAAGTGCGTGCAAGGCAAAGCCGTGGTTAATTCCATATCCTTGAAAGAGGGCGAGGAACCGTTTTTCGAGCAAGCCCGCCTGTGCCAACGCTATGGCGCGGCGGTTATCGTCATGGCTTTCGACGAAGACGGCCAAGCCGACACAGCCGAACGCAAATTCGAAATTTGCAAACGCTCCTATGATTTACTGGTCGATAAAATCGGCTTTGCGCCCGAAGATATTATCTTCGACCCCAATGTATTTGCCGTGGCCACGGGCATTGAGGAGCATAATAATTACGCCTTAGATTTCATTGAAGCCACAGGTCGCATCCGCAAAGAACTGCCGCACGCCCACGTGTCTGGCGGTATTTCGAACATTTCTTTCTCCTTCCGTGGCAATGAGCCGGTGCGCGAGGCGATGCATTCCGCATTTCTCTATCATGCCATCGGCAAGGGCATGGATATGGGCATCGTCAACGCGGGGCAGCTGGCAATTTACGAAGACATTGAGCCAAAACTAAAATTGGCGGTGGAAGATGTGCTGCTCAATCGGCGCGACGATGGCACCGATAAATTACTGGAAGTGGCTGAGACCTATCGCGGCAAAAAGGGCGAGCAACGCGTTGTTGATTTGAAATGGCGTGAGGGCCCCGTGCGCGATCGTTTGATGCATGCTTTGGTCAATGGCCTAGCAGATTTCATCGAAGAAGATACAGAAGAAGCTCGCCTGCAAGTTGAGCGCCCTCTGCACGTTATCGAGGGCCCGCTAATGGACGGGATGAATAAAGTCGGCGATTTATTTGGCGCTGGTAAAATGTTCTTGCCGCAAGTGGTGAAATCGGCTCGCGTGATGAAACGTGCGGTGGCTCATCTTGAGCCGTTTATGGAAGCCGAGAAAATTGCTTCCGGTGCCACTTCCAGCTCTAAAGGCAAAGTGCTGATGGCCACGGTAAAAGGCGATGTGCATGACATTGGCAAGAACATCGTTGGCGTGGTGCTGCAGTGCAATAATTTTGAAGTCATTGATATGGGCGTCATGGTGCCGGCCAATGACATTCTCGCCAAAGCGGTGGAAGAGAACGTCGATATCATCGGCTTGAGCGGACTGATTACGCCAAGCTTGGATGAGATGTGCCATGTGGCCGCCGAAATGGAACGCCAAGGGCTCAATATTCCGCTCCTCATCGGGGGGGCAACGACCTCAAAAGTACATACGGCGGTTAAAATAAACCCAAATTATGTCAAGGGTCAGACGGTCTATGTTACCGATGCCAGCCGCGCGGTTGGCGTCGCCAGTAATCTTTTATCGGAAGATAAAAAGGCCGACTACCAAGCCGAAGTGCGTGCCGATTATGAGGCTATGGCCGAGGCGCATGCGCGCTCGCGCACGGAAACCAAACGTCGCCCAATTGCTGATGCCCGCGCCAATGCCTTTACGCCAAAGCAAGGGTATCAGCCTGTGAAGCCGCAATTTACCGGCACGAAAGTGTTTGAGAATTACGATTTGGCCGAGTTGCGCGACTATATTGATTGGACGCCTTTCTTCCAAAGTTGGGATCTACATGGGCGCTATCCCGCCATTCTGACGGATAATGTGGTTGGCGAAGCAGCTACCTCTTTGTTCCAAGATGCGCAAGAGATGCTCGATCAAATGATTGCTGAAAAATGGATTACCGCCAAAGCGGTCATCGGCTTTTGGCCGGCTGCGCGCGATGGCGATGACATTGTGGTGTTCGAAGACGAGAGCCGCACGAGCGAGCGTGCCCGTTTGCATACGCTGCGCCAGCAAATGCTGCGCAAAGGCGAGGGTGACAAGAAGCGCGCCAATTTCGCGCTAGCCGACTTCATCGCCGAGGGTGCCGATTACATTGGTGGCTTTGCCGTCACCACAGGGCACGGCGAAGACGAAGTGGCCAAACGCTTCGAGGCGGCTGGAGATGACTATAGCTCGATTATGTCAAAAGCCTTGGCCGATAGATTGGCCGAAGCTTTTGCCGAACGCTTGCACCAACGCGTGCGGACAGAGTTTTGGGGCTATGCCAGCGACGAAGCGCTGGACAATGTGGGTCTCATCGAGGAGCAATATAAGGGCATTCGCCCGGCGCCTGGCTATCCAGCCCAGCCCGACCATACGGAAAAAGGCACGCTATTTGAGCTGCTAGACGCGGAAAAACATGCGGGTATCTCGTTAACCGAGAGCTATGCCATGTGGCCGGGTGCGGCGGTATCGGGCATGTATTTTGCCCATCCAGAAAGCCAGTATTTTGGCGTCGGTAAAATCGACAAAGACCAAGTGGTGGATTACGCCAAGCGCAAGGGCATGGATTTAGAGCTTTGCGAAAAATGGTTATCGCCGATTTTGTCCTACACGCCATAATGAATCTTCCCTAGAGTGTCTTCATGTCGGTATGGGGAAAAATTGCGGGCATAGCGACAGGCTATGCTCTAGGCGGTGTGCCCGGCGCGCTGGTTGGCGCGTTGGCGGGCCATTTTGCGCTTGATCGCTTGGGCGATCGCCAAGTTGTATTTACCATCGCGATGATTTCTCTGGCTGCCAAAATGACCCGTGCAGATGGCGATGTCTCGCCCATTGAAGTGCAAGCGGTGCAAGACATGATGCGGGTGCCCGAGAGCGAGCAACGCAATATGGAGCGGGTGTTTTTACTAGCGCAAGAAGACGTGGCTGGCTTTGATAGTTATGCCAAACAAGTGGCGCAAATTTATGCCGACAGCCCACAAGTGCTAGAAGATGTTTTGGATGTGCTGTTTTACATTGCTTATGCCGATGGGGTTTTACATCCGGCCGAGCAGCAATTTCTCGAAATTGTGGCGGATATTTTCAAAATTGAAACGAGCGATTTCAAACGCTTGCAAGCGCATCACGATGGCTCGATAGTCGACCCCTATACGGTACTGGGTCTAGACCGCCATGCAAAAGACGAGGCGGTGCGCAAAGCTTGGTTGGCAGCGGTGCGAGATAATCATCCCGACCAATTGCAAGCGCGTGGCATGCCGCTGGAAATGATGCATATTGCGACCGCGCGAATGGCGGCGATAAATGAGGCTTGGGCCGTGATACAAAAGGAACGTGATTTATGAGTTGGAAGAGCAGAATTTTGCAACCCGATACCGCGGTTGAGCAAATGAAACAAAAAGCAGCTTTGCGGGCGCTAGAAGAAGTGCGCGACGGCATGAAGCTTGGGCTTGGCACTGGCTCGACGGCGCGTTATTTCGTCGACGGGCTGGGCGCTCAAGTGGCGGAAGGTTTAAACGTGGTCTGCGTACCCACCTCGGAAGCCACGCGGGCGCAAGCTGAAGGTTTGGGCATTGCGCTGGCGTCTTTAGATGAGTTGCAGCGCCTTGATTTAACCGTCGATGGGGCTGATGAATTAGATGCGCAGCTTCGCTTGGTTAAGGGCGGGGGCGGCGCTTTATTGCGCGAGAAAATTGTTGCGGCCGCGTCTGATAAAATGATTGTGATTGCGGATGACACAAAGCTGGTGGATAGGCTGGGCGCTTTTGATTTGCCAGTAGAGGTCAATATTTTCTCGCATGGGGCCACAGCCGCCGCGATTGGCGTGGCTTTGGCTGCCACCGGAAATGCCGGCGATATGGTCTTGCGACTTAGCAGCAGCGACAGCCCTTTTATTACCGATGGCGGGCACTATATTTATGACTGCGCCTTGGGAACGATAAACGATGTAGAAGCTCTGGCGCAGGCTTTGTTAAATGTGCCGGGTGTTGTTGAACATGGTCTGTTTCTGGGCTATGCCACAGCAGCCGTATTGGCCGGCACAGTTGGATTACAAGAAATGGGACAGCTATGACATATGATTACGACCTCTTTGTTATTGGAGCCGGCAGCGGCGGGGTTCGCGCCGCGCGCATGAGCGCCAGCTATGGCGCTAAAGTGGCTGTAGCAGAAGAATATCGCGTTGGCGGCACGTGCGTCATTCGGGGCTGCGTGCCCAAAAAGCTGTTTGTCTATGCCAGCCATTATGCGGAAGATTTCGAAGAAGCTGCCGGCTTTGGTTGGACCGTCGGCGAAAGTCATTTCGATTGGCAGAAATTGATACAAAACAAAGATACCGAGATTGACCGCCTGAACGCGATTTATATTCGCAACCTTGAGGCCAGCGGTGTGGAAATTCTTACTGGTCGCGCGACCTTAAAAGACGCGCATACCGTGATGTTGAACGGCAAAGAAATTACCGCCAAATACATCCTCATCGCCGTAGGCGCCACGCCTTTCATGCCTCAAATTGAGGGCATTGAGCACGCTATTAGCTCTAATGAAGCGTTCCATATCGAAACCCTGCCAGACGATATTATCGTTGTCGGCGGTGGCTATATTGCAGTGGAATTTGCAGGTATTTTCAACGGCTTGGGCGCCAAAACCAGCTTGGTCTATCGCGGCGAAACGATCCTGCGCGGCTTTGATGACGAAGTCCGCCATCACCTCGCCGAGGAAATGACCAAAAAAGGCGTGACGATTAAAACCAATAGCGACATCACATCAATTGTTCCCAAGGGCGAGGGATATGAAGTGACCTTCCAAGACGGCAGCCAACAGACCACAGGCCTGGTGATGTATGCCACAGGGCGAGTGCCTTTGACGCAAGATTTGGGGCTGGAAGCTGCCGGTGTTGCTACCGGCAAGAAGCAAGAAATTCTGGTCGATGCGCGTTCCAAAACCAATGTCGATAGCATTTATGCGGTTGGCGATGTTACGGAACGGGCGCAATTGACGCCTGTCGCTATTCGCGAAGGCGCGGCTTTTGCTGAAACCGTGTTCAATAATAACCCGCAAGAGGTCGACCATTCCATCATCCCGACGGCCGTGTTTTCACAGCCGCCCATTGGCACTGTCGGCATGGGCGAAGAAGAGGCGCGTGCTGCAGGCCATGATTTCGATGTCTATGCGTCCAGCTTTCGGCCGATGAAACACACGCTCTCGGGCAGTGATGAAAAAACGCTGATGAAGCTCATTGTCGATAAGGCGAGCAACAAAGTATTGGGTCTGCATATTGTAGGGCCAGATAGTGGCGAGATGATTCAGGCCTTTGGTATTGCCGTCACTATGGGGGCCACGAAAGCGCAATTTGATGCTACCGTGGCGGTTCACCCAACGGCGGCCGAAGAGATGGTCACATTCAAGCAACCGCGAGGCGAATAATTGGTGCGCAAACAAACCCAACGGGCTCGCCAAGCTGCCAATAAGGCGGCGCGTTCTGTGGCGGATAAAATGGGCGAAGTTGATTTTCGTCGCATCGATCCGCGCAAGGTCGAGTTGCCCAAAATAGATTGGGAGCGGGGTCGTCTGGTCAGTAAAGATGCAGCCCCAGCCATTGGTCACAATTTCCATGCCGAGGATGTCGCTTGGCCGCTGCGTTTGGTAGGCTGGCTGGTGAACCGTTACATTCGGCTTTGCGAGGCGACGACGAGCTTACTGGTGGCAGGCGATGGGCCTTTCGTGCAACTGCAATTGGCGCGTCAGCCGATTATTGTTTTGGTTTGGCATGGACGTAATTTTCAGGGCATCCCGATGGCACGACTGTTTCATAGTCCTATCACGGCGCTCACATCGCGCTCGCGCGATGGTGCGGTGATTGCCAATATCATTCGTCCATTCGGGTTTCAGTCGATACAAGGCTCGGGCACGGGCAAGGCGGCTGGCAAGAAAACCAACCCTAGAAAACGCGGCGCACAAGCGTTTCGCGGGATGTTGAAACATTTGAAAAATGGCGAAATGGTATTAGCCACCGCCGATGTGCCGCCGGGCCCTGTGTTTGAAACGGGCCCAGGTATGGTTAAATTGGCGGCCATGTCGGGGGCGGCGATTGTGCCTGTGGGCATTAGTTACTCACCCGAACTGCCGGTTCCAGGCACATGGGATAAATCGCGTTTGCCGTTGCCGTTCGGCCAGCGCTCGCTGGTTTTCGGAGACCCAATTTACATCGCGCGCGACGTGGCCAAAAAAGCCTCTGGTACCGACGACAATGAAGAAAGCCCAGCGATGATGGCAGCGTGTGAGCTGGTGACGAAGGCGCTCAAGAAATCACAAGCAGACGCAGAAGGCCTACTCGGTAAGAAGTCTTAAGCGCTTAATTATTACCCTCAGAAATCAAGAACGCCAGCTCCAGCGCTTGGCTAGCGTTAAGGCGCGGGTCGCAATGCGTGTGATAGCGGCTCGACAAATCTTCTTCCGAGATGGCTTGCGCGCCACCCAAGCATTCCGTCACATTCTGGCCCGTCATTTCAAAATGAACGCCGCCCGCATGCGTGCCTTCAGCTTTATGGACGGCCATAAATTGCTGCACTTCGCTGAGGATGAGGTCAACCGGACGGGTTTTATAGCCGTTTGACGCCTTGATGGTATTGCCGTGCATCGGGTCGCAAGACCAAACCACTTTGCGGCCTTCCGCTTCGACTTTGCGAATGAGCGCGGGCAAATGTTTCTCCACATTCTCATGGCCAAAGCGGGCGATGAGCGTAATGCGTCCGGCTTCGTTTTCTGGGTTCAGCTTATCGAGCAAGGTAATCAGCTCATCTGGCTCCAGCGAAGGCCCACATTTCAGGCCCAGCGGATTTTGCACGCCAGATAAAAACTCAACATGCGCACCATCGGGCTGGCGCGTGCGATCGCCAATCCACAGCATATGCGCGGAGGTATCGTAATGGTCGCCACTGGTGCTATCGAGGCGCGTGAGCGCTTGTTCGTAGCCGAGCAATAAAGCTTCATGGCTGGTGAAAAAGTCGACCATGCCCATTTGCGGCGTGGTGGAACTGGACACGCCACATGCGGACATGAAGGCCATGGCTTCGTCGATTTTCTGCGCCATTTCTTCGTAGCGCGCGCCTTGCGGGCTGTCGGCAACGAAGTCTTGGTTCCAGCGATGCACTTCGTTGAGGTCGGCATAGCCGCCTTTGGCGAAGGCGCGCAGCAAGTTGAGCGTCGAGGCGGCTTGGCGATAGGCTGCAATTTGGCGCTCTGGGTCTGGCACACGCGAGGCTTCGTCAAACTCCATACCGTTGATAATGTCGCCGCGATAGCTTGGCAGTTCTACCCCATCGATGGTTTCTGTATCGGCGGAACGTGGCTTGGCGAATTGACCGGCAATGCGGCCCACTTTAATCACCGGCAATTTGCCGCCATAGGTCAGAACAACCGACATTTGCAGCAACACGCGGAACATATCGCGGATGTTGTCGGCGTGGTGTTCGGCAAAGCTCTCGGCACAATCGCCGCCTTGCAGCAAGAAGGCGCGGCCTTCGCAAACTTCGGCGAGTTGGGCTTTCAAATTACGTGCTTCGCCTGCAAAAACCAAAGGTGGATAGCTCGCTAGGCGCGCCTCTACATCGGCCAAAGCCTTGCCATCTTGATAGGCAGGTACTTGCTTAATCGGGAAGTCGCGCCAGCTTTGCGGTGTCCAAGCCATGAAAATATCCTTTGTTACGCCTTTAAGGTCGTGAAAGTTCGAGTGCCTGATATACGGATTTTAGAGATAAAAATAAAGCACTTAGATTGTTTTTTAGATTGTTTTTATGAGGCGACGGCCAAAATTAGCGCCAGCAAATAAAGCCTCATAGGCTTTCGGCGCATCGGCAATGCCTTCGCTAATGTCTTCGGTATAGCGCAAATTTCCATCGCGGATCATTTGTGCCATGGCGGCTTGCGCTTCCACAAATTGTTTATGGTAATCATAAACCACCAGCCCTTGCATGCGCAGGCGATGGGTAATGAAGGTGGTGGTATTGCGAATGCCATGTGGCTGCTTGCGGTTATATTCCGACACTTGCCCCGACACCACGATGCGCCCGTTTATCTTCATGTTTAAAATGGCGGCATCCAGCATCTCGGCGCCTACGTTATCAAAATAAATATCCACCCCATCAGGGCAGGCGGCTTTTATGGCGGCCGGCAAATCACTTGCCTGTTTGTAGTCAATCACTGCGTCGAAACCCAGCTCGGTTAGGTATTTGCATTTTTCAGCCCCGCCCGCGATGCCCACCACGTGCAGCCCTAAGGCTTTACCAATCTGGCCCGTGGTGGCGCCCACAGGGCCAGCGGCTGAGGAAATCAGCAAGGTCTCGCCAGCTTTGGGTTGACCCAAATCTTGCAGCCCAAACCAAGCGGTTAATCCCGGCACGCCCAAAACGCCAATGGTGGCGGTCATAGAAACTTTATCATCGAACAAAGAAGGGTCGAGTTTTTGTAAGCCTCGGTCGGGAACCACATTGCCCTCACACCAGCCAAGCCCACCCATAACTTTGTCGCCCACGGCATAGCGCTCCGAGCGCGAGGCGATAATTTCGCCAATGCCGGCGCTTTCAATCATGTCGCCAAGTTTTAACCCTGCCGCATAGCTATCGCCGCTCAAACGGCCGCGCATGCCAGGGTCGAGCGAAAAATAATGCGTCGCAATCATCACTTGCCCTTCGCTCAAATCGGGCATAAGCGTATCGACCAGCTCGAAACAATCGGGTGTCGGCACACCATCTGGATGTTTGGCAAGGCGCCATTGCTGGAAGCTTTTTGGGACAGTATCGCTCATATTATTTTCCTTCGAATTTAGCAGGTCGTTTTTCTTGAAAGGCGGCCACCGCTTCTTGATGGTCATCCGATTGCAGGGTCATGCCTTCGGCTTGCAAGCTGATGGGCATGACACTGGCCGAAACCGCCCGCATATAGGCGTTCACGCCTGCCTTGGAGGCGGCAATGGCCAAAGGCGGTCCGGCGGCTAATTTATCGGCAATCTCTAGGGCTTTGGGCATTAGGTCTTTTGTTTCCTCAACATAAAACCCCACCAATCCCATGTCGGCGGCGTCTTTGCCGCTAATCATATCGCCGGTCATCAGGTAGTATTTGGCTCGGTTAACACCGATGAGCATAGGCCAGATAAGCTGCCCGCCGTCGCCTGCGCCAATGCCCATTTTCACATGGGTATCGCCAAATTTCGCGTCCGGCCCAGCTACTACGACATCGCATAAAAGCGCAATATTGGCTCCCAGCCCTAGCGCATAGCCTTGCACGGCAGAGATAATCGGTTTTTCGCATTCTAGAATATGGTCGATAATGCGCCGCGCTTCGGTGAGGCTTGGCATGTCGATGGCGCTATCGGCGCTAAAGTCTCCGCCCACACAAAAGGCTTTGCCTTCGCCGGCCAAAACCAGCGCGCGCAAATCGGGGTCATCGGCAAAGTCGCGGCTGAAAGTCATCATTTCATGATGCAACTGGTTGTCGATAGCATTCATTTTTTCAGGTCGGTTCAAAGACACCACAACCACGCCATTGGCGCGGCGCTCTATCTTCATCCGCTTATATTTGTCTTGCGTCAGCATGAGGGTTTCCTGTGGTTAGGGTCTGGCTCTGGTTTGAGTATCACCTGTAAAAACCAAATTTTGCAACGGTTTTCCCGCTCGCCGCGAATAGAGACAGCTACTTGTCCAAAGCGCCGCCACGCGCTACATAAGCGACATGGAAACTGGCGTAAAAACTTTGAAAATTGCCTTGGCTCAATTGAACCCGACCTTGGGCGCGATTGCGGCCAATGCCGATTTGTTGCGGGCGGCGCGGGCAGGTGCCGAGAAAGCCGATATTGTGCTGGCCAGCGAGCTGTTTTTAACCGGCTATCCACCTGAAGATTTAGTTCTCAAACGGGCTTTTTTGGCCCGCGTGCACGCCGAGGTTGAAAAGCTGGTAGCAGATACGGCGGACGGCGGACCGGCGCTAGTTTTTGGCGCGCCCATGGTCGAGAACGGCCAGCTTTATAATAGCGTTGTGGTGGCCGATGGCGGCCAAATGGCGGTTCGTCACAAACATCATTTGCCCAATTATGCGGTGTTTGACGAAAAACGCCTGTTCGCGGCAGGGCCATTACCCAAAGCGGTCGAGTTACGCGGCGTGCGCGTGGGGCTGCCGATTTGTGAAGATATTTGGTTTGAAGATGTCTGCGCGCATTTAAAAGCTGACGGGGCGGAACTGCTACTCTCGCCTAATGGTTCGCCTTTCGAGCGCGGCAAGCAAGCCCAACGTGTGGCGCATGCCAGCGCGCGAGCCCAACAAACCGGATTGCCGCTGGTTTACGTGAACCAATATGGCGGCCAAGATGAGTTGGTATTTGATGGCGCCAGCTTTGCGGTCAACGCCGACGGCACACTGGCCGAGCAACGCCCAGCCTGGAATACCGACACGCATATCTTGGCTTTGCACGAGAGCGAGAGCGGCTGGCAAATAAGCGAGCCAACGGGCAACCCCGAAACCCAAGACGAGCTGGGCGATATTTACGCGGCCGCCGTTCTGGGCTTGCGAGACTATGTCGAGAAAAACCGTTTCCCCGGCGTTTTACTGGGGCTTTCGGGCGGCATTGATAGTGCCATTTGCGCCGCCATGGCCGTCGATGCGCTGGGGGCTGAGCGCGTGCATTGCATCATGCTACCCTCGCGCTATACCAGCGATGAAAGCCTCACGGATGCGGCAGCTTGCGCCAAGCAACTCGGTATTCGCCTTGATGATGTTTCGATTGCCGAACCTGTTGACGCCGTGGAAGGCGCTTTGTCTGAGTTGTTTAAGGGCACGCAGGCAGATATTACGGAAGAGAATATTCAATCGCGGTTGCGCGGCACATTGCTGATGGCCGTGTCGAATAAATTCGGCTCGATGGTGGTGACCACAGGCAATAAGTCGGAAGTCTCGGTCGGCTATGCAACGCTTTATGGCGATATGAACGGCGGGTATAATCCGATTAAGGATATTTATAAAACCGAAGTTTTTGCGCTATGTCGCTGGCGCAATGAAAACCTACCTGTCGGCGGTTTGGGCCCCGAGGGGGAGGTTATTCCGCCAACAATTATCGACAAGCCACCCAGTGCTGAATTGCGCCCCGACCAGAAAGACGAAGATAGTCTGCCGCCTTACGAGCAGCTGGACGATATTCTGTTCGCCTTGGTAGAAGATGAATTGAGCTTCGATGAAATTATCGCGCGCGGCCATGACGCCGAGACGGTAAAACGCATTGAGCATCTTTTATATATCTCGGAATATAAGCGCCGTCAGGCGGCCCCTGGCGCAAAAATTGGCAATCGCAACTTTGGCCGCGATCGCCGTTATCCTATTACCAATGGTTTCCGCGATGCGCGCTAGCCTCTATCGAAAGTATTTTACATGACTGTTCGCACTCGTTTCGCTCCTAGCCCAACTGGCCGCCTGCACGTTGGCAACGCACGCGCCGCTTTGTTTTGTTATCTCTTCGCCAAATCGCAAGGCGGCAATTTCGTGTTGCGGATGGATGACACCGACCAAGCTCGCTCGACAGCCGAGTTCGCACAAGGCATTCACACAGACCTAGCTTGGCTGGGGCTGACCCATGACGAAACAGCCAAACAATCCGAGCGCTTTGCACGCTATGAAGAGGTGTTTACCCAGCTCAAAGAGCAGGGTTTGGCCTATGCGTGCTATGAGACGCCAGACGAGTTAGACCGAAAACGCAAACGCCAATTGGCCCGCGGACTTCCCCCCGTCTATGACCGCGCAGCGCTGGAGCTTAGCGCCGATGAAATTGCCGCCTATGAAGCGGAAGGCCGCTTGCCGCATTGGCGCTTTAAGTTGTCTGGCAACCCTGTGTCTTGGCCTGACATGGTGCGTGGAGAGCAAAAAATTGAGACTGCTAGCCTGTCGGATCCGGTTATTCGGCGCGGCGATGGCACGTGGCTCTACACTTTGCCGAGCGTGGTCGATGATTTGGATATGAAAATCACTCATGTTATTCGCGGCGAAGACCATGTCACCAATACCGGCGCGCAAGTAGAATTAATTGCGGCCATGGGTGGAGAGCTTCCGGTTTTTGCTCATTTTTCGCTGATGCTGGCTGCCGATGGCGGGGCTTTGTCGAAACGCCTTGGGTCGCTCTCGCTGCAAGATTTACGCGAGCAGGGCCTCGAGCCAATGAGCCTGAATTCCTTGATTGCTCGCCTTGGCACGGCCGACCCTGTGGAACCTGTGCGCGATATGGCCACGCTGATTGCGGGTTTTGATATGTCTCGCTTGGGCCGTGCGCCGGCGCGCTTTGACGCGGAAGACGTCACCCGCCTCAATGCGCGTATCCTGCATGATTTGCCTTACGCCGATGTGGCCGAGCGCTTGCAAACCATGGGCGCCCCCGAAGGGGCCGAGTTTTGGGATAGCATCAAAGGCAATCTCACGTTATTGGGCGATGCCGCCGACATGGTGCAGCTCATCAACGGGCCGATTACGCCGATTATTGAAGCTGAAGACGCAGATTACATTGCCCAAGCACTGGCTTGCTTGCCATCCGCGCCATTAGACGAGCAAAGCTGGTCGGCATGGACGGGCGAATTGAAAGCCTCGAGCGGGCGCAAAGGGCGAGGGCTTTTCATGCCTCTGCGCCAAGCCTTGACGGGCCAAGCCCATGGCCCCGAAATGCAACATTTGCTGCCACTCATCGGCTATGATAGGGCTACAGCTCGGCTGCAAGGCAATGGCGCAGCTTAGAACCTAAAGGAAGTTAAGCATGGCGCGAGAGCGGCTTTATATTTTTGACACAACTCTGCGCGACGGTCAGCAAACGGCCGGCGTAGACTTTTCTGTGTCCGATAAAATAAAGCTAGCGCAAAGCTTAGATGCTTTGGGTCTTGATTACGTAGAAGGTGGCTATCCGGGGGCGAACCCAACCGACACGCAGTTCTTTGAAACCCTAGGCAGCCTAGAGGGCGCCAAATTGACCGCTTTCGGCATGACCAAACGGACAGGGCGCAGCGCCGAGAATGATCCGGGCTTTATGCAAATCCTCAACGCGCCTTCGCAAGCCGTATGCCTCGTTGCCAAAAGCTGGGACTATCATGTCGATGTGGCCTTGGGCATCACCAATGACGAGAATGTCGAGACCATCCGCGATAGCGTAGCGGCCATTTTGGCGCGCGACAAAGAAGCGATGATTGATTGCGAGCATTTTTTCGATGGCTATAAAGCCAATCGCGAATATGCCCTGGCTTGCGCCAAAGCCGCCGCCGATGCGGGCGCGCGCTGGGTGGTGCTATGCGATACCAATGGTGGCACTTTGCCTGAAGAAGTGTTTGAGATTGTCAGCGATGTGGTGCAACACATCCCCGGCGATAAACTAGGCATTCATACCCATAATGATACAGAAAATGCCGTGGCTAATTCTTTGGCCGCCATCCGCGCGGGCGCGCGCCAAGTGCAAGGCACAATCAACGGATTGGGCGAGCGTTGCGGCAATGCCAACCTCGTATCGCTTATTCCCACCTTGCTGCTGAAGCCCGGCTATGCCGATAGGTTTGAGACGGGCATTGCGCTGGATAAATTACCGCAAGTGAAAAACGTATCGCTGCTGCTGGATGATATTTTAAACCGCACACCCAATCGCCATGCGCCTTATGTGGGCGCGGCGGCTTTTGCCCATAAAGGCGGCATACATGTCTCGGCCGTGATGAAAGACCCCTCAACTTACGAGCATGTGGCGCCGGAAAGCGTGGGCAATTCGCGGGTTGTTTTGGTTTCCGACCAAGCGGGCAAAAGCAATGTGCTAGACCGTTTGAAGACCGCTAATATTGACGTCGATGCCAAAGACCCGGCGGTCGATGCAATTTTGCGCGAAGTAAAAGACAAAGAGCTGGATGGCTATAGCTATGATGGCGTTGGCGCCTCGTTTGAGCTTTTGGCTTTAAAACAATTAGGACGCCTGCCAGATTACTTCGAGGTAGGGGGCTATACCGTCAACATCTCGAATGAGGGCGGCACTCACACCGTGTCAGAGGCCAGCGTGTCTTTGGTTATTGATGGCGAGCCTGTGGAAGGCCGCGGCACGGGAAATGGCCCTATCAATGCTCTGGATATGGCTTTGCGCAGCGATTTAAAACGCTATGCGGCAACCATTGGCAGCATGCGTTTGGTGGACTTTAAAGTTCGTATTTTGAACACCGGCACGGAAGCGGTAACCCGCGTTACCATTGAGAGTGTCGATGCGGCTGGCCACAGTTGGCGAACCATTGGGGTGAACGCCAATATTGTGGTGGCTTCTTTTGAGGCGTTGAAAGACGCTGTCGTATATAAATTATTCAATGACGGTATTTCGGCGGTTCCCGAGGCAAATGGCCTCGAAACTGACGCGGAATAAGGAAAGGCATATTATGCGTGCGCTTAAATCAGTTCTATTCCCCATCCACCCAGAGGGCTTTCGCTTCATCGCGATTTTTGCCTTTCTCACTCTGTTGCTGTTTTTCGTCTCTGACGTTCTTGGCTGGATAGGGGTTATCTTGACTTGTTGGTGCGCGTGGTTCTTCCGCGATCCGGCACGGGTTACGCCCCAACGTAAAGGTCTGGTTATCTCGCCTGCCGATGGCGTGGTGAATATGATTACCGAAGCCGTGCCTCCCGCGGAGCTGGGCCTTGGCGACGAAGCTCTCCCACGCGTGTCTGTGTTTATGAATGTGTTTAATTGCCATGTTAACCGCCTGCCGGTTACCGGCCGTGTGGTAAAATCTCTATATCGTACAGGCCAGTTTTTAAGCGCCGATTTAGATAAAGCGAGCGACAAAAACGAGCGCCAATCTTTATTGATTGAAACCGAAGACGAAAAGCAAATTGTCGTTGTGCAAATTGCCGGTTTGGTGGCGCGCCGTATTTTGTGCTTCGCACATGAAGACCAAGAAATGCATGCTGGCGAGCGCTTTGGCCTTATCCGTTTTGGCAGCCGTTGTGATGTCTATTTGCCAAAAGGCACATCGCCATTGGTCAGCATCGGCCAGTCGGCTATTTCGGGCGAAACGGTCTTGGCCGATTTGAAGTCTAAAGAAAAACCTCGCGAAACCGTGACGAGCTAATTGATGTCCGATAGTCAGAAACCCGATAATCAGATAAAAGCTACGCGCAAGAGAGCCACGACAGCTAAAACCTCGCTAGAAAACCCTGGCAGTCGTCGTTTTCCTTTGCGTCGTATCGTGCCCAATGCGGTCACTTTATTGGCTTTATGTCTGGGGTTGACGTCATTTCGTTTGGGGTTAAACAACGCTTTTGAGCTAGGTGTATTCTGTATTGTTCTGGCTGGATTTCTCGATGCTTTCGATGGTCGTTTGGCACGTATGCTGAAAGCCGAAAGCCCGCTCGGCGCGCAATTAGACTCGCTGTCGGATTTTGTAAACTTCGGCATTGCCCCCGTTTTGCTGGTCTATCTTTGGTCCTTGCAATCGACGGGTCGCGTTGGCTGGGCGGTTATTTTAATCTTTTCGGTGTGTTGCGCTCTGCGCTTGGCGCGCTTCAATGTCGATATGGAGGAAGCCGATCGCCCGGCTTGGAAAAGCCTATTTTTCATGGGCGTTCCTTCGCCGTCTGCGGGCGGTTTGGTGATGTTGCCAATGTATCTACACCTCGGTGGGCTGATAGATATGTCTTCCGCCACGCCGTTTATTTTGGCCAATACGGTTTTTGTCGGCATCTTGATGGTTGTCAATTTCCCAACTTTTTCGGGCAAAGGTCTTTCCACCATTCGGCGTGATTTTGTGCTGCCGTTGATGCTATTCATCGGCTTCATGGCGGTGATGCTCTTCACCTTCCCATGGGTCACGCTCACGGCCATGTGCGTCTTATACTATTTAGCTCTGCCGCTTAGCTGGCTGAGCTATCGACGCCACGCTGCCGCTTAAAGTTCTAGCTTTTCAAGTTCATCGTCGAGCTGGCCCATTCTTTGGCCCATGCGCTGGCGAAGATTGGTTTTGCCCCGAAGGCGGGCAAAGCGCTCGCCAAAGGTTGTCGGTAAAGACAACATCACAGGCACCAAAATAAGTGTCAGCAGGGTAGAGAAACCCAATCCGAAGATAATTGCGGTCGACAGTTGCACCCACCAAGCGGCGGTCGGTTCGTTGAACTGCACCGAGCGGTCAACCACATCAACCGAAACTTGAACCGCCATAGGGAATAGACCAATCATCGTCGTAATGGTGGTCAGCAAGATAGGGCGTAAGCGCTGGCCTGCTGTTTTCAAAATCACATCGATACGCTCCATGCCTGTTTCGAGCAGGCGTTGATAGGTGTCGATGAGCACGATGGAGTTATTCACCACGATGCCAGCTAGCGCAACCACGCCGGTGCCGGTCATAATAACGGAGAAAGTCTGTCCCGTTACCACCATGCCCAGCAAGACGCCAATGGTCGATAAAACCACGGTCGAGAGTGTGAGCAGGGTGCAATATAAGCTGTTGAACTGCATCAGCAGAATAATGAACATCAAGAATAACGAGGCTAGCATTGCGCGCCCCAGGAAGGCTGTAGCGGCAGCCGCCTCTTCATTGGCGCCACGCAATCGCACGGCAACGCCTGAGGGTAGCTCTTGCGTCTCTATCCAGTTCATAAAGTCATTTTCTAAATCGGTTGCCAAATATTCGACCCCTGTCTCAGGGTTGATGCTCATCGAGGCTTTGACTTCGAAAACCCGACGGCCATCGACGCGCGCGATACTGTCTCGTCGTTCTGAGGCTTCCCGCGTTACGAAATTGGTAATCGGCACATTGCCTGCTGGCGTGCGAACCCGCAGTTGGTCGAGTTGATCAAAAGAGCGAGCATCATTTGGGTAGCGTGCGCGAATTTCAATCTCATCATCGCTATCATCTGGGCGATAATGGCCCACCAAAATACCATTGGTGACCAATTGCACGACATTGCCGAGGGTCAAAATATCGGCTTGGAAACGACCTGCCGCTTCGCGATCTACCGCCAAGCTCCACTCGATACCTGGTAGGGGCAAGGTATCCTCAACATCTTGGTAGAGGTCTGAGCGACGGTTAAAGTAGTCTTTAATCCGATCTGACATGAGGGTTATTTGGGTTAAGTCCTGACCGCTGACTTCAACTTCAATGCCTTTGCCGGTAGGGGGGCCTTGTTCGCGTTCTTTGACTTCCACTTCGATGCCAGCAAACCTGCGAGATCGCTCGGTAATGTCCCTCATAATTTCTGTGGCTGGACGGCGGGTGGTGAAATGAGTGAACTCAATACGCACCATGCCAATCAGGTCAGCGGGTAACTCGCCATCGCCCATGTTGCGGGAGCCGTCACCGCTACCCAGAGCCGGGCCAGCTTGTGCGAAAGCATTTAGAATGCCAGGGGTGGACAGAATAATCTCTTCCACGCGCAAGGTCGCTTGATTGGCCTCTTCAACAGATAAATTGCCACGCCCCTTAACCAGAACATTGGCTTGATAAGGCTCAATATCAGCCGAGAACTCAACTCCAGCCCCGTGCTTGCCATAAAGCATAACCACCGAAACCAAAATCGCGATCGAGATGGAAATCGTGGCAATCGGCCAATTGATGCAGGTTTTCAGGAAGCGCAAATAGCGCCCCGTGAAGCCGGGGGTTTGGCTGACATATAGTTTTTTGTCGCCGGCGAGGCTAGTCAGAAGGGGGTCTCCTTCTTGCTCAGATTTACCGACTAAACCGCCAATGACGGGCAAGAAAACCATCGCTGTGGCCAGCGAAGCGCAGAGCAAAATGATAACGGTAATGGGCAAAAAGGACATGAATTTGCCACTTACGCCGGGCCAGAAAAGCATCGGAGCAAAGGCCGCCAGAGTGGTGCCAGTGGAAGATACAATCGGCCAGAACATGCGCGAGGAAGCCATGGCATAGGCTTGTTTGCGGTCGAGACCTTCGGCCATTTTTCGGTCGGCATATTCAACCACCACAATGGCGCCATCCACCAAAATACCAACCGATAAAATAAAGCCGAACATAATCATCATGTTCAAAGTCATGCCCAAAAGGTCAACAATAAGGAAGCCGACAAGGAACGAGGTTGGAATAGATAAGCCCACCAGCAAAGCCGAGCGCAAGCCAAGTGCGGCGATAACCAAAATCATCACCAATAAAATAGCATTGGAAATAGATATCTCTAGCGAGCCGAGCATTTCAAAAATGAAGCTCGAGATATCCGAGGAAAAATCGACCTCAATGTTCTCGGGCCAATCTTCGGTAAAAGCCAAAGAAAGTTTGCGCACATCGCGGGTGCTGTTCACAATGTTGGCACCTAAGCGCTTTGTGACTTCGATAGAGATTGTTGGCTGGCCGTTATATCGGGCTACAATGGCTTGGTCTTTAAAGCTTCGACGGATTTCGGCAATATCACTGAGGCGCACCACGGCGTCGCCTTGGGTTTTTATCGGCAATTGATACACATCGGCGGCATTTTCGATGAGACCCGGTACCGACAGCGCAAAGCGGCCATTGCCATTATCAATGCTGCCAGCCGGCACCAGTTGGTTGTTGCGCGCCAGCGTATTGTAGAGTTCGGTGGCGGTAATATTGTAGTTTTCCATGGCGCTCGGATTGATAACCACTTCCAAAACTTCTTCGCGATGGCCAATGAGCTTGGCTTCCAGCACGCTTGGCATGCCGGAGATTTCTTCTTTTAATTTATTGGCATAGGTAAACAGCTCGCGCTCTGACCCCGGGCTCGTCAGATTAACCATAATAACCGGAAACAGGCCGGCATTAAACTCGCGGATATCGGGTTCTTCGGCGTCAGATGGCATTTCGGAGCGCGCTTGATCCATTTTCTCTCGCACATCGAGCAGGGCTTGGTCTTTGTCAAAGCTCACATCAAACTCGAGGATAACTGCGCCATAATTTTGGGCCGAGACGGAACGCATTTCTTTGAGGCCAGTTAGCGTACGAAGCTCCAGCTCCATGGGCTTCACCAATAAGCGCTCGGCATCGGTAGGCGCAATGCCAGGAAGCACCACACCAACGTAAATAATTGGAATGGGAATATCCGGATCGGCTTCGCGCGGCAGAGTGACATAAGAGCCAAGCCCGCCAAGCAACAAAGCGGCAAGAATGGTTAAAACGGCTCGGCTACGGCCAATGGCCGCCGTAATAAAATTATACATCATCGGATTTGTGCCCCATTTTGGCTCATCGCTGTCACAGGTTCGATTTCAAAATCAACTTCGCGGCCGTCGCGCGTATATTCGCCACCGCGCACAATCACTTTTTCCGAAGCCGCCAGACCCACAACCACAGCTCCGCCGCGGTCATCGGCAATCACTTGCACCGGACGAATAGCCACGCGGTTGCCATCGACAACGCGGACGCTCAATTGGCCGCTATCGCCCAAGGTCAAAACACTTTGGGGAATACGAGTGGCCAAAACACTGCCTGTGTTCAGCTGCAATTCAGCACTCACGCCATCGCGCAATTTTAAATCTTTATTGGGAACCTCCAGCTCCATCCGAAACGTGCGGGTCGACATATTCGGGGTTTCGGCGATATAGCGAACAAAGCCGCTGACGGTCTCGCCCGTTGCCAATTTGGCCGTACCGCGGGCGCCAATGTCGACATGCTTCACATGGTTTTCAGCGATATGAGCGACAATCAGCAGCGGGTCTTTGTCGATAATCGTGCCGCAAGGCTGGCCAATACTCATGAAATGGCCAATTTCCACAGGCTGCGTATCTAGGATGCCACCAAAGGGGGCTTTGATTTTGGTTCGATTATACTCGACCAAAGCGCCTTTTACAGATGCCACGGCGGCGTCATAGGAGGCGCGCGCGCTGGCCAATTGGCTTTTTGAGGTATGGCCTTGTTTGTTGAGTTTCACGGCCGCGTCATAGTCAATTTTGCGCGCATCGCGCAAAGCCCGCGATTGGTCTAGCTGGGCTTGGCGGGCGCCAAAATCGATTTGGCACACGGTCTGGCCTTTTTGCACGAAGGAACCTTTTTCGACAGGTAAGCCAGTAATAGTTCCGCCAGTTTCAGCGGATATGGTCACGATTTTATCGGCTTCTGTGCGGGCTTGAAGTTTGATTTTATTGACGAAAGGCTCCGCTTTCAAATCTTGAACCACAACTTTAAAAAGAGAAGTTTTTGCGTTGACGTCAAACAGGGGCTTGGCCATTTCCAAGGGTTCCGATTTTTCCGACATAATACCGCTCATCAACCAAGCAAAAATGCCTAGGATAACCACAAAAGAGGTTAAAATAGCGCGGCTTACCCCAAATCTGCGTTTCGCGGGGCGCTCGACGATGTCTTGCGTGTCGTGGTTTTCAGGATCAAAGGCCATGATTGTCTCTTTTTAATAATAACGGATTACGAATAGATTAATAATAACGGATTACGAATAGAACGCGTGAGCTGACATATTCTGTCGAATTAAAGGGTTTTTCTTCCCTTTCTACGCAGCGACGAGCTCTTCGGATTTTCTACACCGAATAAACATAGACGTCATACTTTTTTTTAAGCTATTGCGAGCACCAAAGAATAATTTAAAGGCTTTTTTGAGGCCAGCCGGCAAAGCGACCTATCAAGCCTCGATTCTCAAGACCGGATACTCAGAACTGCCGCCCGATAAGGGCTAAATAGCTGCGGCCAATTGGCAAGCCTGTTTAATGGCGGCTTTGGCATCTAGTTCGGCCGCCTCATAGGCCCCGCCAACCAGCTCCACGGAAGGATGACTGGCTTCCAGCGTATCAAACAAGGTGCGCAAAGGTTCTTGTCCGGCGCAGATGACGACTGTGTCGACTTCCAAAATATCTGGCTGCCCATCCCGCGTGATATGCAGGCCGAGGTCGTCAATTTTTTGATACTCAATGCCATTGAGCATTTTAACGCCGCGCCGCGCCAAGGTTAGCCGATGCGTCCAGCCTGTAGTTTTGCCCAGTCCTTTGCCGACGGCGGTATCTTTGCGCTGCATCAGGAAAATTTCTCTGTCGGCGCTCGCCACCTCTGGCTCAATGCCCGTTACGCCGCCACGCGGATGGTTTTTAAAGTCGACGCCCCATTCTTTGGCAAAAACATCAATATCTAAAGCCCCCGACGGGCCATCATGCGATAGCGTATCGGCCACATCAAACCCAATGCCGCCAGCGCCCATAATAGCCACGCGCTTACCAACCGGTTTATTGCCTTTCAGCACATCAATATAGCTAACGGCTTTTTCATGGGTGATGCCTTCCATATCGGGCACGCGTGGGCTGATGCCTGTTGCCACAACGATATGATCAAACCCGCTTAACATATCGGGTTCCACGCGGGTATTTAGCGTGAGCTTAATATTCAGTTTCTCAATCATTTTACCGTAATAGCGCAGCGTCTCGTAAAACTCTTCTTTGCCCGGCACTAATTTGGCGAGGTTAAACTGGCCGCCAATTTCTGAGCCCGCATCAAACAAACTTACCTCATGGCCGCGTTCGGCCGCCGTGGTGGCATAGGCCAACCCCGCAGGGCCGGCGCCAATTACCGCAATGGTTTTGGCATTTTGCGTGGGCTCATATTTCAATATTGTTTCATGGCAAGCGCGTGGATTAACCAAACAGCTGGTGGTTTTGCCGCCAAATGTATGGTCGAGGCACGCCTGATTGCAGGCGATACAGGTGTTAATTTCATCGGCGCGATCTTCGGCTGCTTTGGCCATAAATTGGCTGTCGGCCAGCATCGGGCGGGCCATTGACACAAGGTCGGCATCGCCGCGCTCGAGAACATCTTCGGCAACCTGCGGCATGTTAATGCGGTTGGAGGTGATGACGGGTATCGACACTTCTTTGCGCACGCGCGCCGTGACAGACGTAAAGGCTGCGCGTGGCACCATAGTGGCGATGGTCGGCACGGCGCTTTCGTGCCAAGTAAAATGCGTGGAGATAATGCTGGTGCCGGCTTTCTCTAGCTCTTTCGACAATTGCGCCACCTCATCCCAGCTCATGCCGCCTTGCAGCATATCCATGGCCGCAATGCGGAACACCACGATAAAGTCTTCGCCCACGGCTTCGCGCACACGGCGCACCACCTCGAGGGGAAAGCGCATGCGATTTTCGTAAGAGCCGCCATATTGGTCGGTGCGCTGGTTGGTTTTCTCAACCAAAAAAGTCGACAGCAAATAGCCAGCCGAGCCAATAATCTCGACCCCATCATAGCCCGCATGTTTGGCCAAGCGGGCGCATTCTGCGTGGTCAGCGATTTGTTTTTCTAGCCCCATGTCATCCAACTCAACTGGCGCGGTGCGCGAGATGCGAGACTTAATGGGCGAGGGCGCCACCGGTGCCTCATTCACTGCCAATGAGCCCATATGCAAAATTTGCATAACCATTTTGCAATCGGGCGCCGCCGCATGCACAGCATCGGTCACCATGCGATGGCCTTCGGCTTCGGCTTCATTGGATAATTTGGAAGCGGCGAACATTTTGACGCCGTCTTTATCCTGCAACAGCATGCCGCCTTCTTCATTTGGCGAAATGCCGCCGGTAATAATCATGCCAACGCCGCCAGCCGCGCGCTCGGCATAATAGGCCGCCATGCGCTCAAAGCCGTCCGATTGCTCTTCGAGGCCTGTGTGCATAGAGCCCATAATCGCGCGGTTTTTCAGCACGGTATGGCCCAGCTCCAGCGGCGTAAATAAACGCGCGTATTTTTGATGACCCGGTAGAATTTTTTCAGCAGCACTCATGATACTCTCCCTATAAGCGCTAAATCCTAGAGCGCAATTTCTAGTCTTACAAGGCACAGTTTTGGTTTTTCTGGTGGCGAGGGCGAGGATTATGACTAAGCTCATAGAAACCAAAGTTATTTATAACCCCTCAAGGAAACCGTTATTCATATGTCCAAAGTTAGCTCTCAGACCCCCGTCTCTGCAAAGCAACCCGCATGGGCAATTGCCGCCATGGTGGCGCTTATGTTTATGGGCCCATTTCTGCATTTGCAATCAGTGCATGTGGCGCATCATTGGCGTTTGGCGCCTGCGGGGGTAACGGGCGATGAGGCGATGGTCGTTTCGGCGCATTTTTTGGCGTCCGAAATTGGCCGCGATGTGCTGCGCGATGGCGGCAATGCGTTTGATGCGGCGGTGGCGGTTAACTTTGCTTTGAGCGTGGTTTACCAGCAGGCGGGCAATATCGGCGGCGGCGGTTTTATGGTCTATCGCTTGGCCAATGGCGAGCGCGGCGCGTTAGATTTTCGCGAACGCGCCCCCTTGGAAGCCAGCCGAGACATGTATTTAGACGCGCAGGGCGAGGTGATTAAAGGGCTTAGCCTCAAGGGTCATTTTGCGGTGGGCGTGCCGGGCAGTGTGGCGGGCATGGTGGCCTTGCACGAGCGCTTTGGCTCTAAACCATGGGATGCGCTGGTGCGCCCCAGTGTTCATTTGGCGCAAAGCGGGTTTGAGCTAACGCCGAAAGCGGCGCGCATGTTCAACCGTTATCAACAAGATTTCCGCGAGGTAAACCGCTTCTCGCCCGCCGTGGTAAAGCCAGAGGGCGCTTGGGAGGCGGGCGAGCGAATTACGTTTCCAGATTTAGCCCGCACCCTAGACCGCATCGCCACCCAAGGCCGCGACGATTTTTATAAGGGCGAGACCGCCAATTTAATCACCGAGGAAATGATGGCTGGCGGCGGGCTGATTAGCCTACAAGATTTAGCCGCCTATGAGGCCGTCTGGCGCAAGCCGATAGAGTTTTCTTATCGCGGCCATACGGTCATTTCCATGCCGCCGCCCTCGTCTGGCGGCGTGGCCTTGGCACAGCTTTTACAGGGCGCGGAAAGCTATGACATTGGCGCCATGGGGCATAATTCTGCGGCGCATATTCACCTGATGACCGAGCTAGAACGCCGCGTCTACGCCGACCGCGCCACCCATATGGGCGACACAGATTTCGTGTCAGTAGACATAAAAACCCTGACCGATAAAGCCTATATCGCGGCGCGCAATGGCGATATTTCGATGCGCGTTAAAACCCCAAGCGAGCAAGTAAAACCGGGCCTTGTGCGGGTCATTGAAAGCGTCGAGACGACGCATTTCTCCATCGTCGACCCGCAAGGCAATGCGGTTTCCATCACCACCACGTTAAACGGTAATTTCGGCGCCAAGCTGGTGGTGCAGGGCGGGGGTTTTTTCCTCAATAATGAGATGGATGACTTTTCCATCAAACCGGGCCACGCCAATCAATTCGGCCTCGTGGGCGATGATAAAAATGCCATCGCGCCGGGCAAACGCATGTTGTCATCGATGACGCCGACCATCGTGGAAAAAGACGGCGCGTTAAAAATAGTGGTCGGCACTCCGGGCGGCGCGACGATTATCACCTCGGTATTTCAAACGCTTTTAAACCTCATCGACTTTGATATGTCGGCGCAACAAGCGGTGCATGCCCGAAAAAGCCACAGCCAATGGCAGCCAGATTTCGTGATGCTAGAAAAAGGCACGATGAGCGTAAGCAACATGCGCGGGCTGCTGGCGCGCGAGCATAAGCTGTATCCGTGGCCACATTTCAAATACGCGCTGGGCCGCGTGGAGGCGATTGTGGTGCAAGAAGACGGCACGCTGGAAGGCGCGGCGGACGCGAGCCGTGGGGAAGACGATAGGGCTGTGGGGTACTAAAATTCGAACCGAGTTTGTTTTTGTCCTTCGGTTGTTTTTTCTTTTGGTGGAAGCTTGGCTAAAGCTCCATGTCAGGGCTGCGCCCTAACCTAGAGCGCGCTCCAAGCCAACAAGTTGGCGTCGCTTGTCCCCGCCCACCAAAACGGGTCGCCGTCAGCTAACGCCGTCGGACGTTGGGGGCTTGATTGGAGGGGAGGCGAGAGCCTGTTTATCCGCCAGTTTGGTATAATTCGGTTTTGAGCCAATGGGTAGAATGCGGTCTAAAAATGTTTCTGGGCCAATGCGCCTCGAGTTTAGCTGCAACAATATCTCGACAGGCGAATTGTTTTGCCAGCTTGTGAAATATCCGGCCAGCATTTTTTGACGAATTTCTCTTTCTGCTGAGTTGCTGGTAGGTATGCGCCTCAGATTGTTTTCGATGAATAAACGACGCAGGGCATCTTGCTTAAGGCTTTTAGCCTCTAAAATATTTTGACCCAATATCTTCAGCCCCCAAATCACGGGTGTCGAAATTACAAGGGCGATGGATATATAAGGCAGGACTGCCATTGGATGACGAAAGCCAACTGTATCAAGTACGTTCTCTGTAAAATAACAATAAAGACCAGCTAACCAAAATAGGAAAATTAAAGCTTGTAAGATACTGAGCCCAAGAGTGTTACGCCCATGCCTGCGCTTCTCTCTACCAAGCGTGTCAATGTTGTCTTTTAAATTGCCGAGTAGCTGGCCTGCCTGAGCGGCAAATTCATCTGACTGCTCTTCGAGTGCCTCACTAAGTTTTGTATCAAACCCTTCTTCTAGGCGCGCAGACATTTCCTCGCGTTCTTTTTCAGATTCTTGAAAAGCCATCGCTACCGCACGGTTGTGTATGTAGCTGGGATTGATTGGGTCAAGCTCAATCGCCTTGTCAAAATCGGCGATTGCAGCTTTGTATTGTTTCAGGCCACTGTGAGCAATGCCGCGATTATAAAAGGCATCGGCAAAACCTGGCTTAAGCTCAATGGCTTTGTCATAATCGGCGAATGCGGCTTCGTATTGTTTCAGGCCAACGCGAGCATTGCCACGATAACAATAGGCATTGGCAAAATCTGGCTTAAGCTCAATGGCCTTGTCATAATCGTCGAATGCGGCCTCGTATTGTTTCTGGGCTATGTGAGTAATGCCGCGATTAATGTAGGCCGTGACATTATTTGCCTTAAGCTCAATGGCCTTGTCATAATCGTCGAATGCGGCCTCGTATTGTTTCTGGGCTTTGTGAGTAATGCCGCGACCATTGTAGGCATCGGCATAATCTGGCTTAAGCTCAATGGCTTTGTCATAATCGTCGAATGCGGCTTCGTATTGTTTCAGGTGATGGTGAGCAATGCCTCGATTTCTGTAGGCCTCGGCAAAATCTGGCTTAAGCTCAATGGCCTTGTCACAATCGGTTATTGCGGCTTCGTATTGCTTGAGGACATTGTTAGCAATGCCACGTTTATTGTAGGCATCGGCATAATCTGGCTCAAGCTCAATCGCCTTGTTGTAATCGGCCATTGCGGCTTCGTATTGTCTCAGTTCATCGAGATAAACGCCACGTATTCGATAAGCTTCAGCGTCATTTGAATCAGCCTCGATGCGAGTCGTCATCTCATTAATTTTGCGCCAAACTCCGCGCGCTCTTCCGCCGTTAATTCTGCTTTATAGTAATCAGCCATTTTCCGCTCCTTTTGCAGGATGTTCTTTTCTTGCCGCCCAGCCTAGTCACGCCTCTTAGCAAAGACAATTGAAATCCGTGCCGATTTCTTGCACATTCCCCCCATGAGCATGACCTCCCCCATAGCGGTGCCTGCCGCGCCTGCCGAGACGCCTTTTGTTGTGGCTGCGTTTTATAAATTCGTGCGCCTCGATGACTTCGAAGCCGTGCGCCCGATTTTGCAAACCCATTGCCGCCGAGCGGGTTTGCTGGGCACTATTCTGCTGGCGCCCGAAGGCATTAACGGTACGGTTTGCGGCTCGCAAACCGCGCTCGAAGCCCTTATGCAGGCTTTCGCCGCCGATGCGCGCCTTGCCGATATTTCCCCGAAATTCAGCTTCGCTTCCGAGGCCAGTTTTCACCGCATGAAAGTGCGCCTCAAAAAAGAAATCGTCTCCATGGGCCAGCCCGATATTGACCCCGTCGGAGACGTCGGCGCTTATGTCGCCCCCAAAGATTGGAACCAGCTCATCGCCGACCCCGACACGTTGGTCATCGATACGCGCAATGCCTTTGAAGTCGCCATCGGGACTTTCGAAGGCGCGGTGAACCCGAAAACCAAGTCGTTCCGAGAATTCCCCGAATGGGTGGATGGCTATCTGGCCAAATTAGACGAAGCCGAAAAGCCAAAAAACATCGCCATGTTTTGCACCGGCGGCATTCGCTGCGAAAAAGCCACCGCCTATCTGGTAGGCCAAGGCTTTGAAAACATCTTCCACCTCGAAGGCGGCATCCTCAAATACCTCGAAACCGTGGCCGAGACCGACAGCAAATGGGACGGCGATTGCTTCGTCTTCGACCAGCGCGTCAGCGTCAAACATGGGCTCAAAGAGGGCGACTATGACATGTGCCACGGCTGCCGAATGCCACTGACCCAAACGCAAAAGCAGCACCCGGCCTATGAGGCGGGCATCTCGTGCGAGCATTGCATCGATACCCATTCGGAAGCCGACCGCTTGCGCTTTCGCCAACGCCAGAAGCAAATCAAATTAGCCCGCGCGCGCGGCGAAGAACACATCGGCCAACAGGGGGATGGGAGCGCGCCCGAGAGCGCACCCGAGAGCGCGCCCGAGAGCGCACCCGAGAGAGCCAATGACTGAGCTACCCCAGCTCTATAGTTTTCGGCGCTGCCCCTATGCGATGCGCGCCCGCATGGCCGTCGCCGTGGCCGAAGTGCCTGTGGTTTTGCGCGAAATTATATTGCGCGATAAACCCGAAGCCATGCTCGCGCTTTCGCCCAAAGGCACCGTGCCCGTGTTGCGTTTGCCATCGGGCGAGGTGATAGACGAAAGCCGCGCCGTGATGGATTGGGCGCTAGCGCAAAATGATCCGCTAAACTGGCTGCCAAATAAAGACGACGCGGTCATCGACCTTTTCGACACAGACTTCAAACATCATTTAGACCGCTATAAATATGCCACGCGCTTCCCCGAAGAAGCCGTGGATGTAACCGAACAACGCGACCATTGCGTGCGGTTGCTGGCTCCTTTAGAGGCGCGCTTGACCGGCGATTGGTTGGGCGGAGCCGCGCCCGCCGATACACCCTCTTATACAGATGTCGCCTTGCTGCCTTTCGTGCGCCAGTTCCGCATCGCCGATATAAATTGGTTCGACGAACATCTGGAATTGCCCAATGTGCGCGATTGGGTGTTGCGGTTTTTAGACTGGCCGAATTTTTCACGCGTCATGCAAAAATACTCGCTGTATTTAGATGGCGAGCAAGAACATGCCTTTCCGCCGCCTGTGCAAGCCCACTCCGCCGCCTGTGCAAGCCCACGGGGGCGAAAAATAATAGAAGCGAAGACAAAAAAGATTTAGAACAAATAGCGCGTTAAGAAAGCGCGGGTATTGGGGGAAACCATGAAACATATAGTATCACTTTTAATCGCTAGTTTTTTTACACTCGGCAGCGTCCATAGCGCCGACTTTGAGCGCAAACCGGCCAGTGCAAAAACCAAGGTAGCGCATGAAAAAGTAATCGAGCGCCTGCCGTTTGAAAACACGGAAGATTTTAAACTAGCTACGCGGGGCCTGCTGGCCAAGCCAGACGCCTTAGTGGTGAAAGATAAAGCTGGGCGCGTGGTCTGGAATATGACGGGCATGGAATATCTCGATGGCCCGCGCCCCGATACAGTGAACCCAAGCCTATGGCGCCAAGCCAAACTCAATGCCATTCATGGGCTTTTTGAAGTCCGCAAAGGCATCTATCAAGTGCGCGGTTATGACTTGGCAAATGTGACCTTCATCGAAGGCAAAACAGGCTGGATTGTGGTTGACCCGCTAACCGCCACAGAAACTATGGATGCTGCCATGGCGCTGGTCGATAGCCATTTTGGCAAGCGTCCGGTGAAAGCGATTTTGGCCACACATAGCCACGCCGACCATTTCGCGGGCATACGGGCTTTGGCCAATGAGAAAGACCTTGCCTCGGGCCGCATTCGGTTTGTCGCGCCGGAGCATTTTGTGAAAGAAGTGTCGAGCGAGAACGTGATTGCCGGCAATGCCATGGGCCGTCGCGCGGGCTATATGTTCGGCAATTTGCTGCCCGCCACCCCGCAAGGCGCCATTGATAGTGGCCTTGGTAAAAGTGTCGCTTTTGGTTCCATCACTTTGCTTACACCAACAGATACGATTACCAAGACCGGACAAAAACTCATCCTCGATGGCATTGAGTTCGAGTTTCAACTCACGCCAGGCGCCGAAGCGCCGGCTGAATTTGTTTTTTATCTGCCGCATCTCAAAGCGCTCTGCGTGGCCGAGGAAGTTAACGGCGTGATGCATAATCTTTACACGCCGCGTGGCGCGAAAATTCGCGATGCGCTGGTCTGGTCGCGTCATTTAACCGATATGGTGGAGCTGTTCGGCGACCGCACAGATGTCGTCTTCGGCTCGCACCATTGGCCGCGTTGGGGCCGTGAGGCAGGCATGGAGTATATTTCCAAGCAACGCGATATGTATCGTTTCATGCATGACCAAACCGTGCGTCTGATGAACCAAGGCTATACGTCGACCGAGATTTCCAACATGTTGGATTTGCCGCCATCCTTGGCGCAAGAGTTTTACAACCGTGATTATTACGGCACCGTGAGCCACAATGTGCGCGCCGTTTATAATTTCTATCTCGGCTTTTTCGATGGCGTACCAGCCAATTTAGACCCACAAGAACCCGAAGTTCGAGGCCGCAAAATGATGGCCTTGGCAGGTGGCCCAGATGGGCTGCTGCGCCAAGCCAAATTAGCTTCCGAGGCGGGCGATTATCGCTGGGCGTCGGAGCTTTTAAACCATTATGTGTTCGCCCATCCAAAACACAAACAAGCCCGCGCGCTCTTGGCCGATGCCTATGAGCAATTGGGCTATCAGGCAGAAAGCGGCCCTTGGCGCAATTTCTACCTAACGGGCGCGCAAGAATTGCGTGAAGGCGTTGTTCAGGGCGGAAGCATTCGCACCGCCAGCCAAGATGTCGTCAGTTCTGTGCCAACCGGTATGTTCCTAGACTTCATGGCCGTCCGCTTTAATCCGGAAGGTTTGGATGATGTGGAAGTGAAAATCAATTTGGATTTCACCGACACGAAAGAGAAATTTGTTCTCTCGCTCGACAATAGCGTGCTGAACAATATCCCGAATAAACAGGCTAAAAATCCGGATGCGTCACTGACCCTTACCCGCGCTATCTTCAATGCCGTGGCGGTGGGTAAAACCAGCTTCCCGAAAGAGATTGTTAAAGGCAATGTCAAAGTCGGTGGCAATCCATTGGCTCTGATGAAAGTGTTCGGCAATTTGGACGAGTTCAACCCAGACTTTAATATCGTCACACCTTAAGCCTCTGGAAGCGAGCCTCTGGAAACGAGCCTCTGGAAACGAGCCTGGGGGTCAGGTACAAAAAAGCCCCGCTCTCAAAAGAGGGCGGGGCTTTTCTTATTTTATAAAAGGGGCTTAAGCGGCGAAAGCTTTCAGACGTGTCGAAATTATCTCGTCCGCTTCTTTCATCATGCCGCTGATAAGATCGTGGCAACTTGGGATGTCGTGGATAAGACCCGCGACCATGCCGCAGCTCCACGCCCCCGAGTCCATGTCGCCATCGGACATGATTTTCGGGTAAACGCCAGCCACTTCATCCATAATGTCATTGATTTTTATGTCGGCGCCCAGTTCTTTCTCTTTTTCGAGAATACGGTTCACCGCATCATTTTTCAAAACCCGCTCGGTATTGCGTAGCGGACGCATAATCAAAGTCGTGTCCAGCTCGCTGGCCCCAACTAGCGCGTCTTTTACGTTTTGGTGAACCGGCGCTTCTTTGGTAGCGATGAAGCGGGTGCCCATGTTTACGCCATCCGCGCCCAGCGCCAAAGCGGCAACCAATTGCTTGGCATTGCCAATGCCGCCCGAGGCGACAAAAGGAATGGTCAGTTCTTCGGCCGCGCGCGGCAGCAAAATCATGTTTGGAATGTCATCTTCACCCGGGTGACCACCACATTCAAAACCATCGACACTCACCGCATCGCAGCCAATTCTTTCGGCTTTCAAAGAGTGACGAACGCTGGTGCATTTGTGAATGACTTTAATGCCCGCGTCTTTGAGGAGCGGCATATATTGCTCGGGGCTGCGGCCTGCGGTTTCCACAATTTTCACATCATGGGCGATAATCGCTTCGATGTAGCCCGGATAGTCAGGCTCGGCAAAACCCGGCAAAAACGTCAGGTTCACGCCGATAGGCTTGTCTGTCATGTCTTTGCAACGCGCGATTTCATTCGCGAGGTCTTTGGGTGTGCGTTGGGTCAGGCCGGTAATAATGCCCAGCCCGCCAGCGTTAGATACGCCCGCCGCCATTTCGGCGAAGCCCACATGGTGCATGCCGCCTTGAATGATTGGATGTTCGATGCCGAATAATTCTGTAATACGCGTTTTCATTTTCGTCTCCCTTTAAAGATTTGCGTCATGTTAAGGCGTGGCCATAAATGTGCAAATGAAAATTCACTTGTCGGGGCGCTCTCGCATTTGGTATGAATGGCGCCAAGTGGATTTCAAATTTTTATAACAGTAGGAGAGCCTCATGGCCGAAGCATATATCGTAGCCGCAGCGCGCACCGCAGGTGGTCGCCGCGATGGTAAACTAAAAGACTGGCATCCAGCTGATTTGGCTGCCGAAGTCATCAACAATCTCATCGACCGCACAGGCGCCGATCCAGCCTCTGTCGAAGATGTGATTATGGGTTGCGTGGGCCAAGCTGGCGAGCAAGCTGGCAACATCGGCCGTAACGCGGTTCTGGCCTCTAAATTGCCAGAGAGCGTGCCCGCCACCTCGATCGACCGTCAGTGCGGTTCGTCGCAACAGTCCATTCACTTTGCAGCGCAAGCGGTAATGTCTGGCACTATGGATTGCGTTATCGCCGCTGGGGTAGAGAGCATGAGCCGCGTGCCTATGGGTCTGCCAATCTCCTTGCCGTTCAAAGAAGGGCATGGCTTTTACGTCAGCCCTAACATGCAAGAGCGCTACCCAAATGTTCAATTTAGCCAATTTGTGGGTGCCGAAATGGTCGCCAAGAAATACGGCCTGAGCAAAGAAGATGTCGATGCCTATGCGTATCGTAGCCACGAGCGGGCCATTGCCGCCACCCAAGCCGGTGCCTTTGACGCGGAGATTGTTCCCATTGAAGTAACCAATGAAGATGGCGACAAAGAAATGCACAAAACCGATGAAGGCATCCGTTTTGACGCCAGCATTGAAAGCATCTCGGGCGTGAAGCTTCTGTCCGAAGATGGGGTTATCACGGCAGCCTCGGCCAGCCAAATTTGTGACGGCGCCTCGGGCGTGATGATTGTGAATGAAGAAGGCCTGAAAAAACTAGGCGTGAAACCATTGGCAAAAATCATCCATCTGTCGGTTATGGGTCACGACCCGGTCATTATGTTGGAAGCGCCAATTCCAGCCACCAAACGCGCGCTTGAAAAAGCCGGTCTGTCGGTAGACGACATCGATTTGTTTGAAGTCAATGAAGCTTTCGGCTCTATTCCGGTAGCTTTCGCCAAAGAATTGGGCGTCGACGAAGAAAAACTCAATGTGCACGGCGGCGCGATTGCGTTGGGTCACCCATTGGGCGGCTCGGGCACAAAATTGATGGCGACGCTGGTCAACGCTTTGCAACGCAAAGGCGGCAAATACGGCCTACAAACCATGTGCGAAGGCGGTGGTATGGCCAATGTGACAATTATTGAGAACCTTCAATAGTCCTAGGTTTTTCTATCGTGAGGATTACGGGGAACTCTGCGTAAACTCTGCGTAAACTCTGCGTAAACTGAACGTAATCCAAACGTAAACTATGATTTAGAAAGCCCTGCCAGAAATGGCGGGGCTTTTTTGCGTCTGGTATCGGCATCGAGCTGTGAAGGGATGTCTATAAAAGTTTTGATAAGCCATTGACTTGGCGAAGTTTTTTTGGTTTGCTTTTTGAGTAACGTAAAAATCAAGAAGATTTAGTTGTTACTTGAAGCATTAAAATAATTAGTTGCTCAGTCTTATTTCTGCACCTGTCGCGTTGGCTTTTAAGCACTTGCGTATGCAATTTCGATTGCATTTGCGATGACCAGCGCTCGATGGGTTTGCCCATCCGCGTTTAACAATAAAACAAAGGGGCCAACCTATGTTTACTGCTAACTCTGACGCGCAAAATCCTATGACCAGCCTATGGGCTTGTTCAACGTCTTTTACTTCACTGTCATTCGCTAAAAAGCCGTCGCGGGCTCGCTTTCGACCAGAGGCACAGGCTCTAACGCCCTTAATTGCGGGCTTACTGGCGGCTTGTACCAATGGAACTTTTACCGTTGCTTCCGATGAGGCCAAGCCTTCGGAGGAGCCTTCGGAAGAGCCAGATTCTCCGAGAGTAGAGCTAGAGGAAGTGTTTTTATTTTGCGCGGACGATGATTGCATCAATTCTGGGGTCAACAGCGCGTTCAATTTTGCCAGCAACAATGGTGAGCGGCTGGTGATTGGCGGAAATGATGATGACAGGCTTTTTGGAGGGGCTGGCGATGACGTGATTTTGGGCGGCGCCGGCGATGATCTTTTGGTGGGCGGTAAGGGAACGGACATCCTCTATGGCGGATCTGGAACGGATACTGTCTCCTATGCCTCCGATACGGAAGGGGTGACCGTATCTCTTTTCAACGGATTTGCAGTCGGCTCTGGCGGCGATGCAGAAGGTGACATTTTACGGAATATAGAAAACCTAATTGGTGGGGCGGGGAACGACGTTTTGACAAGCGATACGTCTACAGGTCGGGCGAATCTAGATGGCGGCTTGGGCGATGACACACTTAACATCATAAAGACCGAGTATACGCCCCCCTTTATAACTTTTACGATACTGGATGGCGGCCCAGGCGATGATATCCTCAACGGCCGGGCTTTGAGTAATGACATACTGATTGGCGGTCCGGGTGCGGATATGCTGAATGGCTATGGCGGCAATGATACCGCTTCTTATGTCAATGACACAGTGGGAGTTCGGGTTGCGCTGTTTTTAAACGCAGGGGATGACGGTGAGGCGGAAGGCGACACATATGGCCAGATAGATAATGTGACAGGGGTTTTTGGCGATGACTATCTGAGGGGCAATGACTCCAACAATGTACTAGAGGGGGGGCCTGGCATCAATCGGTTGGGAGGTCGAGGGGGCAATGACACTTTTGTCTTCAATCTAGTTCCAGACCCCATCAACGCCAGCGATACAATCTTGGATTTTACCGCGGGCGAAGACCGTATTAAATTTATCGTGGGCTATGCCGAATTTTTGAGCATTACCAATACCCTGAATTTTCGTATAATGCTGAATGTCAACTGGCGCGTTGCCGGACAGGATACCGTGATATATCGCCCGGGCAAAAGTGAGGGTGTTGAGGGAGGTGGCGCAGCTGTCGACACCATTCTCATCACCTTGTCGGCCTTTACCCAAGATATTACAGGTCGAGACATCGTGATTGTCAACCAAAGCGGGACGGAGAAAACCCTCAGCAACCTTATTGAAGGAACATCGGGAGATGAGGTGCTGCAAGGCACTGCGGGGGACGACACACTGATTGGCGGGGCCGGCGCCGACCAGCTTTTCGGCGGAACGGATGGAACGGATACCGCATCTTACGTTACCAGCAGCGCTGGCGTGACCGTCGATTTAAGCTCGCAAAATGACGACGGTCTTGTCGAGGGCACGGGCGGCGATGCGGCAGGCGATATACTTGTCAGTATCGAGAATTTAACCGGTAGCGCAGCCGCAGACGTGCTGACGGGCGATAATAGCGCCAATGAGCTTAATGGGCTTGCCGGAGATGACACGCTTGTTGGCGGCGCCGGCCGCGATACACTTATTGGCGGCGCGGGTGCAGATGTTTTGGACGGCGGGTCAGGGTCAGATCTAGCGTCCTATGTCAGCAGTTTGACGGGTGTTTATGTCGATTTATCGCTTCCCACACAGCTTGCCTTTTGGGATCATGATGGCGATAGCGCGACGGCCCTTATCGCCAATGGAGATGCGGCGGGGGACACGCTGTTGAACATCGAAAATCTCGCCGGTTCGGCTTATGCAGACACGCTAAATGGCAGCTCTCGCGGCGATATAATTTATGGCCTGCATGGCGAGGATAGGCTGAATGGTGGCGCTGGCGATGACAGGATTTTCGGCGGCGAACTATCGGACACGCTGGACGGTGGCGCCGGCAATGACCTGCTTTGGGGGCAATCTGGCGATGATATTTTTGTTCTATCGCTGGCGCCGGACTCAGGATTGGATGTGGTGTATGATTTTGTTAAAGCGGAAGATAAAATCCGCATAGATCTTGCCCATACGGTGCACAACACGGTAGACGGTATTTTACTGACGGCTGGGTTAACGGTGGATCAATCTAGCGGCAGCACAGTGTTTCGATATGGAAATAGGGATATCTTCCGGCTTGAGGGCTTTGCCGAAGAATTTCACATTTCAGATTTCGAGATTATCTAAAACCGTCTGAGAAACCCCCGCCAGAAATGGCGGGGTTTTTTATTGCGTATAAAACTCGCCTACCCCTATAGTCCTTGCAATCGAGTCATTACCTAATTTGGGGGCTCTAATTTATGGGCCTAATTTACGGGAGAGCAAAATGAGCCAAGCGGAATGTCCACAAAAAGCGCCTTATAAAACCGAAGTCAAAGCAGGAAAAACCTATTTTTGGTGTTCTTGCGGCAAGTCGGCGCGTCAGCCGTTTTGCGATGGTAAGCACAATGGCAGCGATTTCGAGCCTGTGGCTTACACGGCCGAAAAAGACGGCCAAGTTTACTTCTGTGGCTGCAAAGCTTCTGCCAAAGGCGTTCTATGCGATGGCGCTCACAATAAACTGTAAGTAAGCCTTATCGGGTCAGCGCGTATAGCGTCACGGCCGTTGCCGTCGCGACATTTAGCGTGGCAAAGGCCTCGCCGCTGGCGCTTTCGGCCACCGGCAGGCGGGCTAGCATATCGCAAGTTTCGCGGGTTAACCGACGAAGGCCAGGGCCTTCTGCGCCCATTACCACTGCAATCGGCCGGTCTTTAGATACTTCATCAATCAGCGCTTCGCCGTGTTCGTCTAGGCCGACGCTCATATAGCCAGCTTTATGCAGCGTATCGAGCGCACGAGCCAAATTAGTCACTTCAATTAACGGCATCACTTCCAAAGCGCCCACCGCCGTTTTGGCCAAAGTGCCAGCCGGTGGAGGGCTGTTTCTTTTGGTCACAATCACGCCGCCCGCGCCAAACACAGCGGCGGCGCGCAAAATTGCCCCGACATTGCGCGGGTCCGATACTTGATCAAGAATAATTAGCAATTTGCCGGTGGCCGCCGCATCTTCAATCGAGACGGGGGGCAGGGGGCTGGCGTCCAGTACCATGCCCTGATGCACCGCATCGGCAGGCAAAAGCGCGGCTAATTCGCCGCTGGTTTGAAGCTCAACCGAGATTTTTCGTTTGGCGCAAATGGCTTCCAGCTCATTGGCCGCATTTTGGGTAGCAAATAGCTTGTTCACCCGCCGTTTCGGATTTTCCAAAGCCGCCCGAACTGCATGGGTGCCATACAGCAAAGTCACCGCACTCTCGGCGGTGTTTTTTCTTTTATTTCTTAAGTGGTTGGGCTTGCGCTTGGACATACAATTCCTTATAAGGCTGATGACATTGATGTGCAAATATTACGTCGTCAGGCCTGTTTTCCGTTGAAAGTGAGCCTAGCGGACGGGGTTTTGTGCATTAATTTCGTATTAAAATCAAGTGTTTGCTTGAAAGCTAGTGCGAGATTTTACCTTTGGGCGGGGGGATGCCCGAGTGGCTAAAGGGGACGGGCTGTAAACCCGTTGGCTATGCCTACGTTGGTTCGAATCCAACTCCCCCCACCATTTTCTGCCGAATGGCCATCGGGTCATTGTGGTGGATGTGTTTGAGGACCGGCCTTCGCGGAGTATTGCGAGGGCCCAAAAGATTAAGAGGCGGGTGTAGCTCAATGGTCGAGCAACAGCCTTCCAAGCTGAAGATGAGGGTTCGATTCCCTTCACCCGCTCCAGTCTGACGAAGGTTGGGCGAAACGAAATTTAAAACGGGGCCAAGCCCCTAACGGAACGAGGAACGACATGTCGAAGGAAAAGTTTGAGCGGACAAAACCGCATTGTAACATTGGCACGATTGGTCACGTTGACCACGGCAAGACGACCCTTACAGCGGCGATTACGAAAGTATTGGCTGAGGTTGGTGGAGCTGAATTTTCTGATTACGCTGACATTGATAAAGCGCCGGAAGAAAAAGCTCGTGGCATTACAATTTCGACAGCTCACGTTGAGTATGAGACGGAAGCGCGTCACTACGCGCACGTTGATTGCCCAGGTCACGCTGATTATGTGAAGAACATGATCACGGGTGCTGCGCAAATGGACGGCGCGATTTTGGTTGTGAACGCAGCTGACGGACCTATGCCACAAACTCGCGAGCACATTTTGTTGGCTCGCCAAGTTGGTGTTCCAGCGCTTGTTGTTTTCTTGAACAAAGTTGACCAAGTTGACGATGATGAGTTGCTTGAGCTTGTTGAGATGGAAGTTCGTGAACTTCTGACGTCTTACGAGTTCCCTGGCGACGATATTCCAATCGTTAAAGGTTCGGCATTGGCGGCTCTTGAAGGTCGTGATGATGCGATTGGCAAAGAAGCGATTATGGCTTTGATGGCGGAAGTGGATGCTTATATTCCACAGCCAGATCGTCCAAAAGACCAAGCCTTCTTGCTACCTATCGAGGATGTGTTCTCGATTTCGGGTCGCGGTACGGTTGTTACGGGTCGCGTTGAGCGCGGTATTGTTAATGTTGGCGACGAGATTGAGATTGTTGGCATTAAAGATACAGCCCTGACGACTTGCACAGGTGTTGAAATGTTCCGCAAGCTGCTGGATAGCGGTGAAGCTGGTGACAATGTGGGTGTTCTTCTTCGGGGTACGAAGCGCGAAGAAGTGGAACGCGGTCAGGTTCTTTGCAAGCCGGGTTCGATTACTCCACACACGAAATTTAAGGCAGAAGCTTACATTCTGACGAAGGAAGAGGGCGGTCGTCACACCCCGTTTTTTACCAACTATCGTCCACAGTTTTACTTCCGCACCACCGATGTAACGGGCGTTTGCAGCCTGCCATCGGGTACGGAAATGGTTATGCCTGGTGATAATGTTGAGATGGAAGTGGAGCTTATTGTTCCGGTCGCCATGGAAGAGAAGCTGCGCTTCGCTATCCGTGAAGGTGGCCGCACAGTGGGCGCCGGCGTCGTATCAGCAATTATTGAGTAGACGAACCAGAGGAGTGTAGCTCAACTGGTAGAGCACCGGTCTCCAAAACCGGGGGTTGGGGGTTCGATCCCCTCCACTCCTGCCACTTCTTAAAAGTGGCGGAGGTTCGAAAGAAAAAATGGGTCCCGATTTCGGGGCCCCACTAGAGTGCTTTTTGCGCCCCAGTGTTTATTGAAAGAAAGAAGCGGCCCATGGCTAACCCGCTAAAGTTTGTGCAAGAAGTGCGCGCCGAAACATCGAAGGTGACTTGGCCGACCCGTAATGAGGTCGCGGTTACCACGGTGATGGTGTTTATTTTAGTATTCTTTGCGTCGCTGTTTTTCTTTCTCGCTGACCAGGTTCTTAGCTGGTTTGTCGCTCTGCTTTTAGGATTGGCTAATTAAAATGGCAGCACGTTGGTACATTGTTAATGCTTACTCTAATTTTGAGCATAAGGTTGCGGATAGTCTCCGTGAGCAAGCGGCTCAAGCTGGATTAGAGGATTGTTTTGAAGAAATTCTGGTGCCGACCGAAGAAGTGGTCGAAATGCGCCGCGGTCGCCGTGTGAACAGCGAACGCAAGTTTTTCCCGGGCTATTTGTTGGTTAAAATGGAATTGACCGATGACGCCTATCACTTGGTGAAAAACACACCAAAGGTAACGGGCTTCCTTGGGTCGCAAAACAAACCAGCACCGATTTCGCAAGCCGAAGTCGATCGGATTGTAAATCAGGTGCAAGATGGGGCCGAGCGGCCGAAGCCATCTATCGTATTTGAAGTGGGGGAGCAGGTTCGCGTGAGCGATGGCCCATTCGCTTCGTTCAGCGGCTTGGTAGAAGAAGTCGATGAAGAAAAGGCACGCCTCAAAGTGGCTGTGTCTATTTTCGGTCGGGCAACTCCGGTCGAACTAGAGTATGGGCAAGTCGAGAAAAGCTAGCCTAAAATGAGACTAGGTGTGGTAGGCAGAGCAAACTGCCGTCCCACGCCCCATTATCGTAAAGGAACGAGAGATGGCAAAAAAGATTGATAGTTACCTGAAGATGCAGGTACCTGCAGGGGCGGCAAGCCCGTCTCCACCTATTGGCCCAGCTTTGGGTCAACGTGGACTGAATATTATGGAATTTTGTAAAGCTTTCAATGCGAAGACGCAGGAAATGGAAGCTAACATGCCGATTCCGACGATTATTACCATTTTCGAAGATAAGTCCTTCACCTTTGTGACGAAGACGCCTCCTGCTTCTTACTTCCTCAAAAAGGCTGCGAAACTCGACAAAGGTGGCTCTGAGCCCGGTCGTGAAGTTGCAGGTTCCGTGACCATGGCTCAGTGCCGGGATATCGCCGAACAGAAAATCAAGGATTTAAACACGACCGACTTGGACGAAGCGCAAAAGATGATTGCCGGTTCAGCTCGCTCGATGGGCTACGAGGTGCGTGACTAATGGCTATCGGAAAACGTATGACGGCTGCGAATGAAACAGTCGATAAAAACAAACTTTATACGCTCGATGAAGCGGTAAAGATTGTGAAATCTAACGCTACGGCGAAATTTGATGAAACCATTGAGGTGGCCATTAATCTGGGTGTCGATCCTCGTCACGCCGACCAAATGGTTCGGGGTGTTATCGAATTGCCAAGTGGTACAGGGCGCAATCAGCGCGTTGCCGTTTTTGCGCGCGATGCGAAAGCCGATGAAGCCAAAGCGGCAGGTGCTGAAATTGTAGGTGCGGAAGACTTGATGGAAAGCATTCAAGGCGGAACCATTGATTTTGATCGCTGCATTGCCACACCCGACATGATGCCTCTCGTGGGCCGTCTGGGTAAAGTGCTTGGCCCTCGTAATATGATGCCAAACCCAAAAGTTGGCACGGTAACGATGGACGTTGCTGAGGCGGTTCGCGCTGCCAAAGGCGGCTCGGTCGAGTTCCGCGTGGAAAAAGAAGGTATTATTCAAGCCGGTGTTGGCAAGGCGAGCTTCTCGGAAGAGCAGTTGGTCGGCAACATTAAGGCGCTGGTTGGCGCGGTGCAAAAAGCCCGCCCATCTGGTGCCAAAGGCGCGTATATGAAACGTTTGGCGATTAGCTCCACCATGGGGCCGGGCGTTAAGCTGGACATATCTGGTGTGGTCAGCGAGTAGCTGATAGCAGGTTAAGAATTTCGCGCGCTGCTTCGCTTGTTTGAGGGGTAGGGCGTGAATGTCCGAGAGAGATCTTTTGATATCTTTCGGCCTGTCCGAGATTACAGGTGTCTTCTATTTGGGAGACTTAATTGCCGGTATGAGACGGGAGAACAGTTTTTGAGAGTGGGATACCCACTCAATCGGCTGGGCCCGGGACAGACAGAGCGTCATGCGTCGCTTTTGTGGCGGATGGCAAATCCGAACCGGTGCCGAGCCCTTACGGGTAACGCACCACCAAGGCTTATCGAAAGATAGGCTAAAGGAGAGTGAAAGTGGATAGAGCTGGTAAAGAAGAGCTTGTGACACAATATAACGGCATCTTTTCAGATGCTGGTGTAGTTGTTGTGACCCACTATTCGGGGCTTTCCGTTCCGCAACTCGATGAATTGCGGAACCAAATGGCAGAGGTCGGGGGCACGGTCAAAGTGACCAAGAACCGTCTCGTCAAGCTCGCTCTCGCAGGCACCGACAATGAAACCGTCAGTGAATTTTTCACCGGCCCAACCGCCATCGCCTATTCAGACGATCCGGTTGCTGCCCCGAAAGTTGCTGCCGAGTTCGCCAAGGCGAACGATAATCTTGTCATTGTTGGCGGTATTTTGGATGGCAACGTCCTGGATGCTGCAGGTGTTAAAACTCTGGCGTCATTGCCGTCTCTGGACGGAATGCGCAGTATTCTTGTGGGTCTTATTCAGGCTCCTGCTACGAAAGTGGCGGGCGTTGTTCAGGCTCCTGCAAGTCAACTGGCCCGCATTATGGGCGCCAAAGCTGCACAGGGTGAAGCCGCATAAGCGGTTTAGTCCCGAAATTTTAAATTAATTGGAGAAATAAAATGGCTGATATTAACAAAATTGCCGAAGACCTATCTAGCTTGACCGTTATGGAAGCGGCTGAGCTTGCAACCCTTCTGGAAGAAAAATGGGGCGTTTCTGCTGCTGCACCTGCTGCTGCTGCCGCCGCTCCGGCTGCTGATGCAGGCGCTGCCGAAGCTAAAGACAGCTTCACAGTTGTTCTGACAGCTGCTGGCGACCAGAAAATTAATGTGATTAAAGAAGTTCGTGCCATCACCGGCCTTGGCTTGAAAGAAGCTAAAGAAATGGTGGAAGGTGTACCGAGCGACATTAAAGAAGACGCACCTACAGCCGAAGCGAATGAGCTTAAAGAAAAGCTCGAAGCTGTTGGCGCTACAGTCGAACTCAAGTAATCGACTGCCAATTTGAGGGAGCTGGGGCGTGTCCTCGGCTCCCTTCTATTGCCTTTATGGCACATGTCTTCAAACCGCGGGGTGTTGGCATGTTTTCGGGAAAAACCCGAGTTTTAGGGAAACCTAGCCCGCATGGGATAACAGTGAGGTAGCTTAATGTCGCAAGCTTACGCAGGTCGCAAACGTATCCGTCGCTCATTTGGGCGCATTCCACAGGTTGTGGAAATGCCGAACCTAATCGAGGTTCAAAAATATTCTTATGACCAGTTCTTACAAGTTCTGGCTGCAGATGGGGGCCGTCTCGAAGAGGGGCTACAATCTGTTTTCAAATCCGTATTTCCAATCGCAGACTTCTCTGGCTCCTCGATGCTGGAATTTGTCTCTTATGATTTCGAAAAACCAAAATATGACGTAGAAGAGTGCCAACAGCGCGGTATGACGTATGCCGCTCCGCTGAAAGTGACGCTCCGTCTCGTGGTTTTTGATATCGACGAAGAAACCGGAGCCAAATCCGTCAAAGACATTAAAGAGCAAGAAGTCTATATGGGCGACCTGCCTTTCATGACAGATAATGGCACTTTTGTGGTCAATGGCACGGAACGCGTGATTGTTTCACAAATGCACCGTAGCCCTGGCGTTTTCTTTGACCATGACAAAGGTAAAACGCACGTATCGGGCAAATTGTTGTTTGCTGCGCGCGTAATTCCTTATCGTGGCTCGTGGCTCGACTTTGAGTTTGATGCCAAAGATATCTTGCATGTTCGTATTGACCGTCGCCGCAAATTGCCGGCCACGGGCCTTTTGCATGCGCTTGGGTATGCTTCCGACGAAATTCTCGACATGTTCTATGGCAAAGTGGCCTACACGCGAGATTCCGATGGTTGGATTACCGCCTATGACGCGGAAGCGCGTAAAGGCAGCAAGCCGATATTCGATTTGATTGATGCCAAAACAGGCAAAGTGGTTGTCGAAGCGGGTCAGAAGATCTCGCCTCGCAAAGCCAAATTGCTGGCCGAAGAAGGCCTGTCTAACTTGCGCGTTTCGGACGATGAGCTTATTGGCCGTTTCTTGGCGGATGAGTTGGTCAGCACCGATACAGGCGAGATTTTTGCGGAAGCTGGTGATGAAATTACCGAAGAGCTGCTGCCAGAATTGCTAGAGCTTGGCTATACCGATATTAAAGTTTTGGATATTGATCCGGTCAACAAAGGCCCGTTCATCCGCAATACTTTGGTGGCGGATAAGTCGACCGACAAATTGTCCGCGCTAGAAGAAATCTATCGTGTAATGCGCCCAGGTGAGCCACCGACCCCAGAAACGGCGCAAGCGCTGTTCGACGGTCTGTTCTTTGATAGCGAACGCTATGATCTGTCGGCTGTGGGGCGGGTGAAAATGAACATTCGCTTGAACCAAGAGTGCCCGGACGATGTTCGTGTGCTGCGCAAAGAAGACATTGTTGGTGTGGTAAAAACACTCGTGGGTCTGCGCGACGGTCGTGGCGAGATTGATGATATTGATAACCTCGGCAACCGCCGCGTTCGCTCGGTTGGCGAATTGATGGAAAACCAATATCGCATTGGCCTGCTGCGCATGGAGCGTGCCATTAAAGAGCGTATGAGCTCTATCGATATTGATACGGTGATGCCGCAAGACCTGATTAACGCCAAGCCAGTTTCGGCTTCGGTTCGGGAATTCTTTGGCTCCAGCCAATTGTCTCAATTTATGGACCAAACCAATCCGTTGTCCGAGATTACCCACAAACGCCGTCTATCGGCGCTTGGCCCGGGTGGTCTGACGCGCGAACGTGCGGGCTTTGAGGTGCGCGATGTGCATCCAACCCATTACGGTCGTATCTGCCCGATTGAAACGCCAGAGGGGCCAAACATTGGTCTGATTAACTCGTTGGCCACTTTCGCGCGGGTGAATAAATATGGTTTCATTGAGAGCCCTTATCGCCGTGTTGAAAACGGTAAAGTGACCAGTGAAGTGATTTATTTGTCGGCTATGGAGGAAGCTCGCTTCCGTGTGGCGCAGGCGAATATTAAAATCGAAGAAAATGGCGATCTCGGCGACGAGCTCATCAACTGCCGCGTGGCAGGGGACTTTGAAATGGTGACGCCAGATATGGTCGATCTATTAGACGTGTCTCCAAAACAGATTGTGTCTGTTGCGGCAGCGTTGATTCCATTCCTCGAAAACGATGATGCGAACCGTGCGCTCATGGGCTCGAACATGCAACGTCAAGCGGTGCCGCTGCTGCAAGCAGATGCGCCATTGGTTGGCACGGGCATGGAAGAAGTTGTGGCTCGCGATAGTGGCGCTGCCATTTCGGCACGTCGTGCCGGTGTCGTTGACCAAGTCGATGCGACACGTATCGTTATTCGAGCAACCGAGGAAACGGACGCGTCGAAATCTGGCGTGGATATCTATAACTTGCGTAAATTCCAACGCTCGAACCAGTCAACCTGCATCAACCAACGCCCGTTGGTTCGTGTTGGCGACCGCGTAGAGCTTGGCGATGTTGTGGCCGATGGCCCATCCACGGAATTGGGTGAATTGGCCTTGGGACGTAACGTCCGCGTGGCCTTCATGCCATGGAATGGTTACAACTTTGAGGATTCGATCCTGATTTCCGAACGCATTGTGCGCGATGACGTGTTTACCTCCATTCACATCGAAGAATTTGAAGTGATGGCGCGGGACACGAAATTGGGCCCAGAAGAGATTACCCGTGACATTCCAAACGTCGGTGAGGAAGCCCTTGGCAACCTCGACGAAGCTGGCATCGTCTACATTGGGGCGGAAGTAAACCCAGGCGATATCCTTTGTGGCAAAATTACGCCAAAAGGCGAAAGCCCGATGACCCCAGAAGAAAAACTTCTGCGTGCCATCTTCGGGGAGAAAGCCTCTGATGTTCGCGATACCTCGCTAAAACTACCGCCTGGCACGTCCGGCACGGTTGTGGAAGTGCGTGTGTTTAACCGCCACGGTATCGATAAAGATGAACGTGCTTTGGCGATTGAACGCGAAGAGATTGAAGCGCTCGCAAAAGACCGGGATGACGAATTGGCCATTCTGGAACGCAACATCTACTCTCGTTTGGAAAACCAATTGGTAGGCAAGCAAGCCGCCAGTGGGCCAAAGGGTGTGGGTGCGGATGCGAAAATCACGCAAGGCATGTTGGAAGACTTGCCACGCCAAAACTGGTGGCAGATTGCTCTCAAAAACGATGGGGCTATGGCCGAAGTCGAAATGATGAAGAAGCAGTTTGACGAAGCCAAGGGTGATTTGGAAGCGCGCTTTGAAGACAAAGTCGACAAACTACAGCGCGGCGATGAGTTGCCACCTGGCGTTATGAAGATGATCAAAGTCTATGTTGCCGTGAAGCGCAAGCTTCAGCCGGGTGATAAAATGGCCGGTCGTCACGGTAACAAAGGGGTTATCAGTCGCATTTTGCCAGTAGAAGACATGCCGTATCTCGAGGATGGAACCCAAGTAGATGTTGTTCTCAACCCATTGGGTGTGCCAAGTCGGATGAACGTGGGTCAGATTTTGGAAACTCATTTGGGCTGGGCTTGTGCCGGTCTGGGTCGCCAAATTAACGACGCGCTGACGGTGTATGAACGCGAAGGCAATGTGGAAATTGTGAAAGAAACGCTGAAAAGTGTTTATTCCAATGACCCAGCGGTTTCGAAACTATCCGATGGCGAAGTCATTGAGATGAGCCAGACCTTGCGTCGCGGTGTGCCTATGGCAACGCCGGTATTTGATGGCGCGGTGGATGCAGATATTGTCGAGATGCTCAATAAGGCAGGCATCGAGGGCTCTGGTCAGTCGCAATTATATGATGGACGTACAGGCGAGCCTTTCGATCGTAAAGTGACGGTCGGTTACATTTACATGCTGAAACTGCATCACTTGGTAGACGACAAAATTCATGCTCGTTCTATCGGCCCGTATAGTCTGGTTACGCAACAACCATTGGGTGGTAAAGCCCAATTTGGTGGCCAGCGTTTCGGCGAGATGGAAGTTTGGGCTCTGGAAGCTTACGGGGCGGCTTATACGCTACAAGAAATGCTGACTGTGAAGTCGGATGATGTGGCGGGTCGTACGAAAGTTTACGAAGCTATCGTTAAGGGTGATGATACATTTGAAGCGGGTATTCCCGAGAGTTTCAATGTGTTGGTAAAAGAAATCCGTTCTTTGGGCCTCAATGTCGAATTGACTGAGAGCAACAAAGATAATCAGGGTTAAAGCAGTGCAAGCTGCCTATTCAGGAGACGACCGATGAACCATGAGGTCATGAATATTTTCAATCCGCAGGCCAATCAACAGGCCTTCGATCAAATTCGCATCTCGATTGCAAGCCCGGAGAAAATCCTGTCTTGGTCTTTCGGGGAGATTAAAAAGCCGGAGACGATTAATTACCGGACTTTTAAGCCAGAACGCGATGGTCTTTTCTGCGCCCGTATTTTTGGTCCGATTAAGGATTACGAATGCCTGTGCGGTAAATACAAGCGGATGAAGTTTAAAGGCGTTATCTGCGAAAAATGCGGTGTTGAAGTCACGCTTACCAAAGTGCGTCGCGAACGTATGGGCCACATTGAGCTGGCTGCACCAGTGGCTCACATTTGGTTCTTGAAATCGCTGCCAAGCCGTATCGGCCTGCTTTTGGATATGACGTTGAAAGATTTGGAGCGTGTGCTTTATTTCGAAAACTTCATCGTTCTTGACCCAATGCTATCCGCTCTCGAGCGCGGTCAATTGCTGACCGAAGAAGAATATTTCGACGCTCAAGACGAATATGGCGAAGACACTTTTGTAGCCGGTATCGGCGCCGAAGCGGTTCGCGCCATGCTGGAAGACCTAGACTTAGAAGAGCTGCGCGATGAATTGCGCGTCGGCATTGCCGAAGCGACAACGGAGCTGAAGCCAAAGAAATTGGCCAAACGCTTGAAAGTGGTTGAAGCCTTCTTGCGCTCGGGCAGCCGTCCAGAGTGGATGATTTTAAACATTGTTCCCGTCATCCCGCCAGAGCTGCGCCCCTTGGTGCCGCTGGATGGTGGTCGTTTTGCGACCTCCGATTTGAACGACTTATATCGCCGTGTGATTAACCGTAACAATCGTCTGAAACGACTGATTGAGCTGCGCGCGCCAGATATCATCGTGCGTAACGAAAAACGCATGCTGCAAGAATCGGTCGATGCTTTGTTTGATAACGGCCGTCGCGGTCGGGTGATTACGGGCGGCAATAAGCGTCCGTTGAAATCTTTGTCAGACATGCTGAAAGGCAAGCAAGGCCGTTTCCGTCAGAACTTGCTCGGCAAGCGTGTCGATTACTCAGGTCGTTCGGTTATCGTTGTGGGTCCAGAGCTGAAATTGCATCAGTGTGGACTGCCGAAGAAAATGGCTTTGGAATTGTTCAAACCGTTCATTTATTCGCGCCTCGAAGCCAAAGGTCTGTCTTCTACTGTGAAGCAGTCGAAGAAGATGGTGGAAAAAGAGCGTCCGGAAGTTTGGGATATCCTCGATGAGGTTATTCGCGAGCATCCAGTCATGCTTAACCGCGCGCCAACGCTTCACCGTTTGGGCGTGCAGGCTTTTGAACCAACGCTGATTGAAGGCAAAGCCATTCAATTGCACCCGTTGGTTTGCGCCGCGTTTAACGCCGACTTTGACGGGGACCAAATGGCTGTTCACGTGCCGCTTTCCCTGGAAGCTCAGTTGGAAGCTCGCGTCTTGATGATGTCGACCAATAATATTTTGCATCCAGCCAGTGGTCAGCCGATTATTGTGCCGTCGCAAGATATCGTTTTGGGTCTGTATTACATGACGCTGCAACGCGACAATCTGCCTGGCGAAGGCATGTTGATTGGCGATATGGCCGAACTTGAGATGGCGCTAGACGCTCGTGCGATTTCTATCCATACGAAAATCAAAGCCCGTATTTCAGAAATGAACGAAGCTGGTGAGTTGGTAGACCGCGTGGTCGATACGACAGCTGGTCGTTATATGCTGGGCCAAGAACTGCCGAAGAACTCGAAGCTGACTTTCGACACCATCAATAAGTTGATGACCAAGAAAGAAATCAGTCGGGTTATCGACGTCGTCTACCGCCATTGCGGTCAGAAAGACACGGTTATCTTTTGCGATCACATCATGAAAGTAGGCTTCCGTCAGGCTTGTAAAGCTGGCATTTCGTTTGGTAAAGACGACATGGTTATTCCGGAAGACAAGATTGCTCTTATCGAAGAAACCACAACGCTGGCGAAAGAATACGAGCAGCAATATATTGATGGCCTGATTACCCAAGGCGAGAAATATAACAAAGTGGTGGATGCGTGGGCTCGTTGCACCGAGAAGGTTGCGGACGCGATGATGGGCAAAATTTCCACCGTCGATCCAGCCGACTCGGATGATGACACATTCATTAACTCGATTTACATGATGTCGCATTCAGGTGCGCGTGGTTCGCCTGCTCAAATGAAGCAGTTGGCGGGTATGCGCGGTCTGATGGCGAAACCTTCTGGCGAGATTATCGAAACACCGATTATCTCGAACTTTAAAGAAGGCCTGTCGGTTCTCGAATACTTTAACTCCACTCACGGGGCCCGCAAAGGCCTTGCCGATACCGCTCTGAAAACAGCCAACTCGGGTTACCTGACCCGTCGTCTGGTCGATGTGGCGCAAGACTGCATCATCAATGAAGTTGATTGCGGCACAACCGATGGTATTACCGTCGCGGCTGTGGTGGATGCGGGTGAGGTGATTACGTCGCTTTCTGAGCGTGTGCTGGGTCGTACGCCGGTTGCGGATGTGGTTAATCCAGCTACTGACACCGTTATTGTCAAAGCGGGCGAGCTGATTTCGGAAGAACATATGGAGCCGATTGAAGAAGCCAATCTGGTAAACATCAAAGTGCGCTCTGTGTTGACTTGTGAAACCAAAACTGGCGTTTGTGCCAAGTGCTACGGTCGTGACCTAGCGCGCGGTACGCCGGTAAACATTGGCGAAGCGGTTGGCGTTATTGCGGCTCAGTCTATTGGCGAGCCGGGCACACAGCTTACCATGCGTACCTTCCACATTGGGGGTACGGCGCAAGTGGTTGACCAATCGTTCATTGAGGCCAATGCCGACGGTAAAGTTCAGTTGGAAAATGCCAATATCGTGAAAGACAGTAGCGGACGTCCAGTTGTGATGAGCCGTAACGTGATGGTGAAAATCGTCGATGGAAATGGTCTGGAACGTGCCGCTCACAAATTGGCCTATGGCTCGCGTCTGCGCGTCGAAGAGGGCCAAGATGTTAGCCGTGGCGATCGTCTGGCAGAATGGGAGCCTTATGCCATTCCAATTCTTACCGAATTGGATGGTGTCGTAAGCTTTGAAGACCTGGTCGAAGGGGTTTCGGTTACCGAAACCACGGATGAAGCGACAGGCATCAGCCAGCGCGTCATCACTGACAGCTCAATGGGCGCACGTGGCTCTGATTTGAAACCAGCCATGGTCGTGAAAGATGATAAAGGCGTTATCAAAACCTTGTCGAACGGCAATGAAGCTCGCTTCATTCTAGCGGCGGGTGCGATTTTGTCGGTAGACTCTGGCGCCACCGTGCATGCGGGTGACATTTTGGCTCGTATTCCAACCGAAGGTGCCTCCACAAGTGATATCACCGGCGGTCTGCCTCGTGTTGCCGAGCTTTTCGAAGCTCGTCGTCCGAAAGACCACGCGATTATTGCGGAGATTACCGGTAAGGTTGAGTTTGGCCGCGATTTCAAAAACAAGCGTCGCATCATCATTCGTTCGGAAGAAGCGGATCTGGAGCCAGTTGAATATCTCGTACCAAAAGCCAAGCATTTGTCGGTTCAAGAGGGCGATGTCATCGAGAAGGGCGAATATCTCATCGATGGTCACCCAGCTCCGCATGACATTCTTGCAATCTCGGGCGTCGAAGAGCTGGCCAATTACTTGATCAACGAAATTCAAGACGTGTATCGTCTGCAGGGCGTGACCATCAATGATAAGCACATTGAGGTTATTGTTCGTCAGATGCTGCAGAAAATCGAAGTGCAAGTCACGGGTGACAGTGCCTTCTTGAAAGAAGAGCATATCGATAAGCTTGAGTTTGAAGCGGAAGTCGAACGGGTTCTGGCCGAAGGCAAAACACCGCCAACGGGCGTGCCTATTTTGCTGGGTATTACCAAGGCATCGCTGCAAACGCGCTCCTTTATCTCAGCCGCCTCGTTCCAAGAAACCACGCGTGTGCTTACCGAAGCTGCCATCAACGGCAAATACGATGAGCTTGTGGGTCTGAAAGAGAACGTGATTGTGGGTCGTTTGATACCTGCGGGTACAGGAGGGCTGATGCAACGCTTGAAAGGCGAGGCTGCGGCCCGCGATGCGGCGCTAGAAGCCGCGCGTCCGGCACCAGAATTGCCAGATGAGCCCCTTGCGGACACCGCTATTTAGCCAAGGTTAAAATATATTAACCATCTGATTTAAATAGATAAATTGTAAAAAATGCCGGTCTCCTTTATTGGGGGTCGGCATTTTTCTTTTGCGTTGGGCGAAAACCAGCGATTCAGGGCTTGACCCTTGGCCGTGATTCCCGTATCAAGAGTTCACTTTGGTAACAGGACTGTAGGTTTGCAGCTGTTTCGGGGCTCACCCCGTCACTTTTAAGACCTAAACGCTGTTGAGTATCTGAAGTAAAAAATTTGGACGCATGATCCTGCTCAAAAGGCCGGATCCTCTGCTTAACTCGCTGGAGGCCCCGAAGTGGGTTGACGGCGGATAGGTCTTGAGAGCTTACGCTTTGTCATTTGGCAAAGGATATGTGGGCTCTCGTTTTGACCTGTTTGTGTTTGAAGATTGGGAGCATTATGCCCACGATTAATCAGCTTATCCGCAAGCCGCGGAAAAAAGTAGAAAACCGCAACAAGGTGCCGGCCATGGAACAGTGCCCGCAGCGCCGTGGTGTTTGTACTCGCGTTTACACAACCACACCGAAGAAGCCGAACTCGGCGCTTCGTAAGGTGGCTCGTGTGCGTTTGACCAGCGGCTATGAAGTCACTAGTTACATTCCGGGTGAGGGTCACAACCTTCAAGAACACTCGGTTGTAATGATCCGCGGCGGTCGCGTAAAAGACTTGCCGGGTGTTCGTTACCACATTATTCGCGGCGTTCTGGATACCCAGGGCGTTAAAGATCGTAAGCAGCGTCGTTCGAAATACGGCGCTAAGCGTCCGAAGTAGGGAGCTGTTTCATGTCACGTCGTCACCGCGCAGAAAAACGCCAGGTAATTCCCGACGCCAAATTTGGCGATGAGGTTCTGTCTAAATTTATGAACTCGCTTATGCAGCATGGTAAAAAATCCACTGCAGAGACCATTCTTTATGGGGCTCTGGATGCGATTGAAGCCAAACTGAGCCGTGAGCCAGTTGCTGTATTCCATGAGGCTCTTGAAAACATTATGCCAGCCGTTGAGGTGCGTTCGCGCCGTGTCGGTGGGGCTACCTATCAGGTACCCGTTGAAGTTCGCACAGAACGCAAGCAAGCCTTGGCCATTCGTTGGTTGATTACGGCCGCTCGTAGCCGTGGTGAAAACACCATGGTGGATCGTCTTTCTGGCGAACTGATGGATGCTGTTAATTCACGTGGCTCCGCGGTTAAGAAACGCGAAGATACGCACCGGATGGCAGAAGCCAACCGTGCCTTCTCGCATTATCGCTGGTAGTAGGACTTAGAGGGTTTTTCCAATGGCACGTCAGACAGAACTTAAAGATTACCGTAATATCGGCATCATGGCCCATATTGATGCGGGTAAGACGACCACCACAGAGCGCATTCTGTATTACACGGGCGTGAGCTATAAAATTGGTGAAGTGCATGATGGCGCAGCCACTATGGACTGGATGGAGCAAGAGCAAGAGCGCGGCATTACCATTACGTCGGCTGCGACGACTTGCTTCTGGAACGACAAGCGTATCAACATCATTGACACCCCAGGTCACGTAGATTTCACCATTGAAGTGGAGCGCTCGCTTCGTGTTCTCGATGGTGCGGTTGCTGTGTTTGACTCGGTGGCAGGTGTGGAGCCGCAATCGGAAACAGTTTGGCGTCAGGCCGATAAGTATTCTGTGCCTCGCATGTGTTTCGTGAATAAAATGGATCGCATGGGCGCAGACTTCTTTCGTTGCGTAGATATGATTAAAGATCGCCTCGGCGCCAACGCTTTGGTTGTGCAATTGCCGATTGGCGCGGAAGCAGAATATGAGGGTCTTATCGACCTTATCCGCATGAAAGAGGTTCTTTGGAAAAACGAAGATCTCGGCGCGGAATATGATTATTTCGACATTCGGGACGACCTTAAAGCCCAGGCTGCTGAGTATCGCTCGATGCTGGTTGAGATGGTTGTTGAGCTGGATGATGAGGTCATGGAAGCTTATCTGGAAGGTACAGAGCCAGATGAAGCGACGCTTAATCGTCTTATCCGCAAGGGTACGATTGACCAAAAGTTTGTGCCTGTGTTGAACGGCACAGCGTTTAAAAACAAAGGCGTTCAGCCTTTGCTAGACGCGGTTGTGGATTACATGCCGTCGCCGCTCGATGTGCCTGCTATTCAGGGTATCGATGCCAAGACAGAAGAGGAAGTGGTTCGCAGAAGCTCGGATGATGAGCCTTTGTCGATGCTTGCCTTTAAAATCGCCAATGACCCATTCGTGGGCTCGCTGACATTTGCTCGGGTTTATTCCGGTAAATTGGAAAGCGGCGCGACGGTTATCAACACCGTAAAAGACAAGCGTGAGCGCATAGGTCGTATGTTGCAAATGCATGCGAACTCTCGCGAAGAAATCAAAGAAGCTTACGCTGGCGACATTGTTGCGCTCGTAGGCATGAAAGACACCACAACAGGCGATACGCTCAGCGCGACAGACAAGCCTGTTATTTTGGAACGTATGGAATTCCCTGAGCCAGTGATTGAAGTCGCCGTTGAGCCGAAAACCAAAGGCGACCAAGAGAAAATGGGTCTGGCACTAAGCCGTCTGGCACAGGAAGATCCGTCTTTCCGTGTAAAATCAGACGAAGAAAGTGGCCAAACCGTGATTGCCGGTATGGGCGAATTGCATCTCGACATTATTGTCGACCGCATGAAGCGCGAGTTTCAGGTAGAAGCCAACGTAGGTGCCCCACAGGTTGCGTATCGCGAGACTTTCACCAAAGAAACAGATGTCGATTACACCCACAAGAAACAGTCGGGTGGTTCGGGTCAATTTGCGCGCGTGAAAATGACCATCTCTCCAATGGAGCCAGGTGGTGGTTATGAATTTACCAATAAAATCGTTGGTGGGTCTATTCCGAAAGAATATATCCCTGGCGTTGAAAAAGGTATCGAGAGCGTTCGCGAGAACGGCGTCTTGGCAGGCTTCCCAATGATTGACTTCCGGGTCACATTGAACGACGGCGCTTACCATGATGTTGACTCGAGTGTGATGGCTTTTGAGATTGCAGCTCGGGCTGCTTTCCGCGAAGCCTCGCAAGATGCCGGTGCCAAGTTGCTTGAGCCAATGATGTTGGTTGAAGTGGTTACCCCGGATGACCACATGGGTGACGTTATCGGTGATTTGAGCAGTCGTCGCGGCACGGTTCGCGGTACGGAAGCTCGCGGTAACGCCTCGGTTATTTCGGCGCTCGTGCCTCTGGCCAACATGTTTGGTTATGTAAATACATTGCGGTCCATGACTCAGGGCCGTGCACAATATTCCATGGTATTTGATCATTATGAACAAGTACCTCAGGCGGTGTCTGACGAAGTCATCGCGAAAATGGCCTAACCGCCCTTTTGGGCACATCGACGGAGAGATAATATGTCGAAGGAAAAGTTTGAGCGGACAAAACCGCATTGTAACATTGGCACGATTGGTCACGTTGACCACGGCAAGACGACCCTTACAGCGGCGATTACGAAAGTATTGGCTGAGGTTGGTGGAGCTGAATTTTCTGATTACGCTGACATTGATAAAGCGCCGGAAGAAAAAGCTCGTGGCATTACAATTTCGACAGCTCACGTTGAGTATGAGACGGAAGCGCGTCACTACGCGCACGTTGATTGCCCAGGTCACGCTGATTATGTGAAGAACATGATCACGGGTGCTGCGCAAATGGACGGCGCGATTTTGGTTGTGAACGCAGCTGACGGACCTATGCCACAAACTCGCGAGCACATTTTGTTGGCTCGCCAAGTTGGTGTTCCAGCGCTTGTTGTTTTCTTGAACAAAGTTGACCAAGTTGACGATGATGAGTTGCTTGAGCTTGTTGAGATGGAAGTTCGTGAACTTCTGACGTCTTACGAGTTCCCTGGCGACGATATTCCAATCGTTAAAGGTTCGGCATTGGCGGCTCTTGAAGGTCGTGATGATGCGATTGGCAAAGAAGCGATTATGGCTTTGATGGCGGAAGTGGATGCTTATATTCCACAGCCAGATCGTCCAAAAGACCAAGCCTTCTTGCTACCTATCGAGGATGTGTTCTCGATTTCGGGTCGCGGTACGGTTGTTACGGGTCGCGTTGAGCGCGGTATTGTTAATGTTGGCGACGAGATTGAGATTGTTGGCATTAAAGATACAGCCCTGACGACTTGCACAGGTGTTGAAATGTTCCGCAAGCTGCTGGATAGCGGTGAAGCTGGTGACAATGTGGGTGTTCTTCTTCGGGGTACGAAGCGCGAAGAAGTGGAACGCGGTCAGGTTCTTTGCAAGCCGGGTTCGATTACTCCACACACGAAATTTAAGGCAGAAGCTTACATTCTGACGAAGGAAGAGGGCGGTCGTCACACCCCGTTTTTTACCAACTATCGTCCACAGTTTTACTTCCGCACCACCGATGTAACGGGCGTTTGCAGCCTGCCATCGGGTACGGAAATGGTTATGCCTGGTGATAATGTTGAGATGGAAGTGGAGCTTATTGTTCCGGTCGCCATGGAAGAGAAGCTGCGCTTCGCTATCCGTGAAGGTGGCCGCACAGTGGGCGCCGGCGTCGTATCAGCAATTATTGAGTAGACTTATGAACGGGCGCGCTCTTCGGAGGGCGCCCATTTTTGCGGCGCCTTTATATAAGATCAGGGCGCAGATTATTTGGAAACGGAATACAAAATGGTACAGTCACAAAATATTCGGATCCGCTTGAAAGCGTTTGATCATCGCGTGTTAGACAATTCAGCACGTGAGATTCTGAATACAGCGAAACGCACCGGTGCTGATGTGCGCGGGCCAATTCCGCTTCCGACGCATATCGAAAAATACACGGTTCTTCGTGGGCCGCATATTGATAAGAAAAGTCGGGATCAGTTTGAGATGCGCACACATAAGCGCCTGCTTGATATTGTTGACCCAACCCCACAAACCGTAGATGCCTTGATGAAGCTCGACCTGCCTGCCGGTGTCGACGTTCAGATTAAACTTTAGGGCCTGGAGCTAGGAGACGTCATTATGCGTTCCGGATTGATTGTTCAAAAATTAGGTATGACCCGCGTATTTACTGCGGCGGGTAATCACGTGCCTGTAACCGTACTAAAGCTCGACACCTGTCAGGTTGTTGCGCAACGTACGGAAGAAAAAGATGGTTACACCGCCGTTCAGCTTGGCTCTGGCTTTGCCAAAGTTAAGCGCACGAGCCGTGCGATGCGTGGCCATTTCGCGAAAGCTAAGGTTGAGCCTAAGCGTCGTGTTGCTGAGTTTCGGGTTACCCCCGACAACCTGATTGATGTGGGCGCCGAGCTGGCTGCCAGTCACTTCATTGAAGGCCAAAAGGTAGACGCGACGGGCATCTCGATTGGTAAAGGGTTTGCCGGTGCCATGAAGCGTCATAACTTTGGCGGTCTGCGGGCCTCTCACGGTGTATCGATTTCTCACCGTTCACACGGCTCTACGGGCCAGTGTCAAGACCCAGGTAAAGTGTTTAAAGGCAAGAAAATGGCCGGTCATATGGGCGATGTTCGCGTGACCACACAAAACCTAGAAGTTGTTAAAACCGATATTGCGCGCGGTCTTGTGATGATCAAGGGCGCTGTACCGGGCTCCAAAGGTGGTTGGGTTCTTTTGCGCGATGCGGTTAAGCGTCCGTTGCCAGATGGCCTGCCTTATCCTGCTGGTTTGGTTGAAGCTGCGGCTCCGGCTGTAGAAGAAGCGCCTGCTGAGGAAGCCCCGGCAGAAGAAGTAGTTGAAGAAGTTGTGGAAGAAGCTGTTGCAGAAGCACCAGCGGAAACACCTGCTGAAGAGAAGGATGGCGAATAATGAAAGCGGACGTTCATACGCTTGATGCGAAAGCCAATGGCGAGGTTAATCTTGACGATGCCTTGTTTGGTGTGGAGCCGCGCGCCGATATTCTGCAGCGCATGGTAACTTATCAGCTTGCGAAACGCCAAGCCGGTACTCATAAATCGAAGCAACGCAGTGAAATTGCGGGTACGACCAAAAAGTTCGGTCGTCAAAAAGGTGGCGGCGGCGCTCGTCACGGTAACCGCAAGTCCAACATCTTTATTGGTGGTGGTAAATCGCACGGTCCTGTACCGCGCAGTCACGCAATCGACCTTCCTAAGAAGGTTCGTGCTTTGGCCCTAAAAATGGCTTTGTCCTCCAAGCAAGCTGGCGAGAAGCTGGTTGTTTTGGATGATGCGAAGTCGAAAGACGGCAAAACCGCAAGCCTGCGTACGCAGCTTGGTAAGCTGGGCATCGATAACGCGCTCATCATTGATGGCGCCGAGTTGGATGCCAACTTTGCCCGTGCGGCCCGCAGCATCATCAATGTGGATGTGCTGCCAGCCCAAGGCATCAACGTTTATGACATTCTGCGTCGCGATAAATTGGTTCTTACCAAAGCGGCCTTGTCGAGCCTCGAGGAGCGTTTCAAATGAGCCGCGAAAAATATTACGATGTCATCCGCACGCCGGTAATCACCGAGAAGTCGACTATGGCTTCTGAGTATAATCAGGTGGTTTTTAAAGTGTCTTTGGATGCCAATAAAACGATTATTAAAGAAGCCGTTGAGGCCTTGTTTGACGTGAAGGTAAAAGCCGTCAACACATTGGTTCGCAAGGGTAAAGTGAAGCGCTTTCGTGGTATCCGCGGTAAGCAGAACGATGTGAAACAGGCGATCGTTACGCTTGAAGAAGGTCACGCCATTGACGTGACTACTGGTCTTTAAGCGGGGTAGGGAAGCATGGCACTTAAGAAATATAAACCAACGACCCCAGGTCAACGGGGTCTCGTTCAGGTAGATCGCTCGAGCTTGCACAGTGGTAAGCCAGTGAAAAAACTTACCGAGGGTCTCACCAAGTCGGGTGGTCGTAACAACGCTGGTCGTATTACGGCGCGTCGCCGTGGTGGCGGTCACAAGCGTACGTATCGTATCATCGACTTTAAACGCACGAAGTTCGACATGGTCGCGACGGTTGAGCGTTTGGAATATGATCCGAACCGGACAGCCTTTATTGCGCTGATTAATTATGAAGACGGCGAGCAAGCCTACATCATTGCCCCGCAGCGTTTGGCTGCAGGCGACAAGGTTGTAGCTGGCGAGAGCGTCGATGTGAAACCAGGTAATGCGATGCCGTTGAAATCGATCCCAATCGGAACGATTATTCACAACATCGAGTTGAAGCCAGGCAAGGGTGGGCAAATTGCTCGCTCTGCTGGTGCTTTCGCTCAGCTTGTGGGCCGCGATACCGGTTACGCTATCGTGCGCTTGCAGTCGGGTGAGCAACGCTTGATTTTGGCGACTTGCATGGCGACTATTGGCGCCGTGTCGAACCCAGATCAATCGAACATTAAGCTGGCGAAAGCCGGTCGTAATCGCTGGTTGGGTAAACGCCCGTCGGTTCGTGGTGTCGCCATGAACCCGGTCGATCACCCGCATGGTGGTGGTGAAGGTAAAACATCGGGTGGTCGCCATCCGGTTACGCCTTGGGGCAAGCCGACCAAAGGTCGTCGTACACGCTCGAATAAAGCAACGGATAAATACATCCTGCGCTCTCGCCATCTCAAGAAGAAACGTTAGGAGTGCATTGAAATGACACGTTCAGTCTGGAAAGGTCCCTTTGTTGACGGTTATCTGCTGAAGAAAGCAGAAGCTGTTCGCGAAAGTGGTCGCCTCAATGAAGTTATTAAAATTTGGAGCCGTCGTTCGACGATCCTGCCGCAGTTTGTCGGTCTAACTTTTGGGGTTCATAACGGTCACAAGCATATCCCGGTTTCGGTAACCGAAGATATGGTAGGGCATAAATTTGGCGAGTTTTCACCAACCCGCACTTATTACGGCCACACCGCCGATAAGAAGGCGAAAAGGGGTTAATCATGGGCAAAGCATCGTTAAAACGTCAGCTGCCAGATAGCGAAGCCAAAGCGGTCGGTCGGAACATCCGTACCAGCCCGCAAAAGCTTAATCTTGTTGCGCAACTTATTCGCGGTAAAAAAGCCGAGCAGGCTCTTAATGACCTTACTTTCTCTAATCGTCGGATTTCCAACGATGTGAAAAAAGTGCTGCAAAGTGCCATTGCGAACGCTGAAAACAACCACAATTTAGATGTTGATAATCTGATTGTTGCAGAAGCCTATGTCGGCAAAACAATGGTTATGAAACGCTTCCGCGCTCGCGCGAAAGGCCGTGCGGCTCGTATTTTGAAGCCGTTTAGTCAAGTAACCATCGTGGTTCGTGAAGTTGGGGAGAAAGCATAATGGGAAATAAAGTAAATCCGATTGGTATGCGCCTCGGCGTGAACCGTACATGGGAATCTCGTTGGTATGCTGAAAAAGGCGAGTACGCCACTTTGCTCCACGAAGACCTGAACATTCGCAAAATGGTGTTTAAGGAACTGCGTCAGGCTGGTATCAGCCGCGTGGTTATTGAGCGCCCGCACAAAAAATGTCGTGTGACCATTCACTCCGCTCGCCCTGGTGTTATCATCGGTAAAAAAGGCGCGGATATCGACAAAATGAAACAACGCATTGGTTCGATGACAGACAGCGAAGTTGTGCTGAACATCGTTGAAGTGCGTAAGCCAGAAGTCGACGCCCAATTGGTTGCCGAGGGTATTGCCCAGCAGCTAGAGCGTCGGGTTGGTTTCCGTCGTGCCATGAAGCGTGCGGTTCAGTCTGCGATGCGTTTGGGTGCCTTGGGCATTCGGATCAATTGTGGCGGTCGTTTGGGCGGTGCTGAGATTGCCCGCACGGAATGGTATCGTGAAGGTCGTGTGCCATTGCACACATTGCGCGCCGACATCGATTATGGTGTTGCCGAAGCGATGACAGCCTATGGCATTTGCGGCATTAAAATTTGGATCTTCAAAGGCGAGATTATGGAGCATGACCCAATGGCTCGCGATCGTCGCATTGAACAAGGCGAAGCTGGACGCCAGTCACGCCAAGGCGCGGGGAAGTAGACAATGTTACAACCAAAACGTACAAAATTCCGCAAAGCGCATAAAGGCCGTATCCACGGTAATGCGAAGGGTGGCACAACGCTGACATTCGGCTCATTTGGGCTGAAGGCAACGTCTCCGGAGCGTGTAACCGCGCGCCAGATTGAGGCAGCTCGTCGGGTGATTACCCGTCACATGAAACGTGCCGGTCGTGTTTGGATTCGTATTTTTCCAGATGTGCCAGTATCTAAAAAGCCTACCGAAGTACGGATGGGTAAAGGTAAAGGTTCGCCAGAATATTGGGCGTGCCGTGTGAAGCCGGGCCGCATCATGTTTGAAATTGATGGCGTTCCTTCGGATGTCGCGCACCAAGCGCTTCGTTTGGCTGCCGCTAAACTACCTGTATCGACGCGCGTTGTTTCGCGCCCTGGCGAAGGACAATAGGTGAGCCATGAAAATGTCTGAAATTAACGATATGACTTCTGATCAGCTGGGCGATGAAATCGTTAAGTTGAAAAAAGAGCAGCTTAACCTGCGCTTCCAACAGGCCTCTGGTCAGTTGGAAAACGCATCACGTATCCGCGAAGTGCGGCGCACCATTGCTCGGTTGAAAACCGCGCAACAAGCGCAGCCAAGCGCTTAGTCCGGAGTAAGGGAAGAAAATGCCAAAACGTATTCTACAAGGTACTGTGGTTAGCGATAAGGGCGACAAAACAATTGTCGTGTCTGTTGAGCGTCGCTTTGCCGATCCGGTGATGAAGAAAACCGTTCGTAAATCTAAGCGCTACCATGCGCATGATGCAGAAAACACAGTGAAGGTGGGCGACAAAGTTGCTATTCGCGAATGCCGCCCGATCTCGAAACTGAAAAGCTGGGAAGTTATTTCCGGCGCTAGTGAATAAGGGAACTTGTTATGATTCAGATGCAAACCAATCTGGACGTCGCCGATAATAGTGGCGCACGCCGGGTGCAGTGCATCAAAGTTCTTGGTGGGTCTAAGCGTAAGACGGCTTCCGTCGGTGACACAATTGTTGTCAGCGTCAAAGAAGCTATCCCGCGTGGACGCGTTAAGAAAGGTGATGTGATGCGGGCTGTTATCGTTCGTACGGCGAAAGAAATTCGTCGTCAGGATGGCAGCATTATCCGTTTCGATCGCAATGCGGCGGTTCTAGTGAACCCAGCCGGAGAGCCGATTGGTACACGTATTTTTGGCCCCGTGACACGTGAGCTGCGCAGCAGCAATCACATGAAAATTGTGTCACTGGCACCGGAGGTGTTGTAATGGCTATCAAGTTCAAAATCAAAAAAGGCGACAAAGTGGTAGTCACCACGGGTCGTGACAAGGGTAAAACCGGCGAAGTGCTTGCGATGTTCCCAACGGAAAATCGTGCTCTGGTGCAGGGCGTCAACATGGTGAAGCGTCACCAGCGTCAGACCCCGCAAAACGAAGGCGGCATTATTAATCGCGAAAGCAAAATTCACGTTTCCAACCTGGCGATTGCCGATCCTAAAGATGGATCCCCGTCGCGTGTTGGCTACAAAATCAATGATGACGGCACCAAGTCGCGCATCGCTAAACGTTCAGGAGAAGTGATCGATGGCTGATACGACCTATGTACCGCGCCTGAAAACGCAATATCATGACGTTATTCGGGGTGCGCTGATTGAAAAATTCGAGTTGAAAAACCCGATGCAAGTACCTGCGCTTGAAAAAATCGTGCTCAATATGGGTGTCGGGGAAACAACGCAAGATACGAAGAAAATCAACTCAGCGTTTTCTGCCATGCAAGATATTGCGGGTCAGAAGCCGGTTATCACTTACGCCCGCACGTCTATTGCTGGCTTTAAAGTGCGCGAAGAAATGCCTCTCGGTGTGAAAGTGACCCTTCGTGGCGCTCACATGTTTGAGTTTGTGGATCGCTTGATTAACGTTGCTTTGCCTCGCGTGCGTGACTTTCGCGGGCTGAATAACAAGAGTTTCGATGGTAATGGCAACTTTGCTATGGGCCTGAAAGAACACATCGTGTTCCCAGAAATCAATTATGACAAGGTCGACACAATTTGGGGTATGGACATCATCGTCTGCACCACAACCAAAGACGACGACCAAGCCCGCGAACTATTGCGCGGCTTTAACTTTCCGTTCAGCGAATAGAGCGGGGGAGAGAGATATGGCGAAGAAGAGTTCCATCGAACGCAACAATAAGCGTAAACGTCTGGTAGAGAAATATGCGGCTAAGCGTGCTTCTCTTATGGCGATTGCTAAAGATCAGTCATTGACCAATGAAGAGCGTTTTAAAGCGCGTCTGAAATTGGCTGAGCTGCCTCGCAACTCCGCGAAAATCCGTGTCCGCAATCGTTGCGGTGTAACGGGTCGTCCGCGTGGTTATTATCGTAAACTGAACATGTCGCGCATCGCGCTTCGTGATCTGTCCTACCAAGGACTGATCCCGGGCATGGTCAAGTCAAGCTGGTAAGGAGGTATAGTAATGAACGATCCTCTAGGTGATATGCTGACCCGCATCCGCAACGCTCAAATGCGTGGCAAAAGCACGGTCATAAGCCCAGCCTCCAAGCTTCGCAGCTGGGTGCTGGATGTCCTTCAAGACGAAGGCTATATTCGTGGCTATTCGGAAAACAAACTCGACAATGGGTCTGGTGAGTTGAACATTGAGTTGAAATATTATGAGGGCCAACCGGTCATTCAAGAAATTCAACGTGTGTCCAAGCCAGGTCGTCGGGTTTATTCATCGGTAAAAACCATGCCGGTTGTCCGCAATGGTCTTGGTATTTCCATCATTTCTACGCCTAAAGGTGTGATGACGGATAATGCCGCTCGTGAAAACAATGTGGGTGGGGAAATTCTGTGCCGCGTCTTCTAAGACGGGTTCGGAAAGGATAATATAATGTCTCGTATTGGTAAAAAACCAGTTGAAGTTCCCAAAGGCGTCGAAGTTAGCCTGAACGGACAGAACATGTCGGTCAAAGGCCCTAAGGGGGAGTTGGCTGTTACTTTGTCGGAAAATGTTACCGTCGTCCATGACGACAATGGTGTGACATTGGCGCCTGCGAATAAATCGCAGACCGCCCGCAGTTTTTGGGGTCTGAGCCGTTCTTTGGTGCAAAACCTGATGACCGGCGTTTCGGAAGGATTTACTCGCAAGCTGCAATTGCAGGGTGTTGGGTATCGTGCCTCCATGCAAGGTAAAACACTTAAATTGTCACTAGGCTTTAGCCATGATGTCGATTTTCCGGTTCCGGAAGGCATCAGCGTTGACTGCCCATCACAAACTGAGATTGTGATTACGGGTGTCGACAAGCAGCAAGTAGGCCAAGTGGCGTCTGAAATCCGCAGTTATCGTCCACCAGAGCCATACAAAGGCAAGGGTGTGCGGTATGAAGGCGAATATGTCTTCCGCAAAGAAGGTAAGAAGAAGTAGGGGTCGATCATGGGTCGTAAGATTACATCAGATGAACGTCGTAAACAGCGGGTTCGCCGCCAGTTACGCAAAGTTGCAAATGGTCGGGCTCGGCTTTCGGTATTCCGCTCGTCAAAGCATATTTATGCTCAAGTTATTGACGATTTGGCTGGCCGCACCGTGGCGTCTGCTTCAACGCAAGACAAAGACTTTACAGGTTCGGGTGGCAATGTAGACGCCGCCGGTATCATTGGTAAACAAATCGCTGAGCGCGCGAAGAAGGCGGGTGTTGAAACCGTTATCTTTGATCGCGGTGGCTATATATATCATGGGCGCGTCAAGGCATTAGCCGAAGCAGCTCGCGAAGCCGGTTTGAGCTTCTAAACCGGATAAGAGGAGAAAAAGCGTGGCAAGAAACGATAAACGGGATAACCGAGACGAAGACAATGAATTCGTCGACCGTCTAGTTCATATTAACCGGGTTGCGAAAGTGGTCAAAGGTGGCCGTCGCTTCGGTTTTGCCGCTCTGGTGGTAATTGGCGATCAGCGGGGCCGAGTTGGTTTTGGCAAGGGTAAAGCCCGCGAAGTGCCAGAAGCTATTCGCAAAGCAACCGAGGCTGCGAAGCGTCACATGATCCGTGTGCCCTTGCGTGAAGGCCGGACATTGCACCACGATATTGCTGGCCGCCATGGCGCCGGTAAAGTGGCTTTGCGTGCCGCCCCTCCCGGAACTGGTATCATTGCTGGTGGCCCGATGCGTGCTGTATTTGAAGTTTTGGGCATGCAAGATGTGGTCGCCAAGTCGATCGGGTCTTCGAACCCCTATAATATGATCCATGCAACTTTCGACGCTCTGAAGAAGCAAGGCAGCCCACGTGCGGTTGCGGCTCGTCGCGGCAAGAAAGTTAGCGATTTAATCACTCGTCGTCGTGATGACGCGAACGATCCATCCGATGTCGGCGCAGACGCCGAAGCGGCTAATTAGGAGAGGCGATCATGGCAAAAGCAAAAACCGTTATTGTCGAGCAGACAGGCAGCCCTATTGGTCGCCCACAAGATCAACGTGCCACGTTGGTAGGTCTTGGGTTGAACAAATGCGGTCGTCGTCGCGAGCTTGAAGACACGCCTGCCGTTCGCGGTATGATTGAAAAAGTTGCGCATCTGGTGCGCGTAATCGACGCCTAAGCATTGGAAGACGCTCTGGTTTTGAACACCAGCGTTTTGGAGAAGAGTTATGAAACTGAATGAAATTAGCGATAATGAAGGTGCCCGCAAGTCACGCATGCGCGTCGGCCGCGGCACATCTTCAGGCAAAGGTAAAACCGCTGGCCGTGGTGTGAAGGGTCAAACCTCACGCTCGGGTGTTGCTATTAAGGGTTTTGAAGGCGGTCAAATGCCTTTGTTCAAGCGTTTGCCAAAGCGCGGCTTTAATGTGCCGAACCCAAAGAAACTGAATGCCGTGAACTTGGGTCGCTTACAGGTAGCTATTGAAGCAGGAAAATTGGCCAAGGGTGCCACTGTTTCGGCGGCTAGCTTGGTAGAAGCCGGTGTGTTACGCCGCGAGTTGGATGGGGTTCGCATTCTGGCCAAGGGCGAGCTGAAAGAGAAGCTCGATTTTGAAGTCACGGGCATGTCGAAAGCCGCACAAGAAGCCATTGAAAAGCTGGGCGGCAAAGTTACGCTACTCGCGAAACCTGAAACAACAGCGACAACCGAAGCTTCGGAAGAAGCTTAGGTCTAAGGGAGAGAACCTGCATGGCTTCAGCTGCAGAACAGCTTGCTGCAAATATGAGCTTCTCGGCGTTTCGTACCGCCGATGAGCTCAAGAAGCGTATCTGGTTCACTCTAGGCGCGCTGTTGGTCTATCGCCTTGGCACGTATATTCCGTTGCCAGGTATTGACCCGCAGGCCCTGCAGTCTGTTTTCTCTCAGCAGCAATCTGGCATTATTGGCATGTTCAACATGTTTGCCGGGGGTGCTGTTGGCCGTATGGCTATTTTTGCGCTGAACATTATGCCGTATATTACGGCGTCGATTGTTATCCAGCTTCTAACCTCTGTGGTGCCGCATCTTGAGCAACTCAAGAAAGACGGCGAAGCAGGTCGCAAGCAAATCAACCAATACACCCGTTATGGCACCGTGCTTTTGGCAACCGTCCAAGGCTATGGCATCGCCGTAGGGCTTGAAGGTGCCCAAGGGGTGGTTGTCGATCCTGGCTTCTACTTCCGCGCCAGCGCTGTTATTACGCTGGTGGGCGGTACCGTATTCCTCATGTGGCTGGGCGAGCAGGTTACGGCGCGCGGCGTGGGTAACGGCATCTCGCTGATTATCTTTGCGGGCATTGTTGCCGAGCTTCCGTCGGCTTTGGCCGGCACGCTAGAGCTGGGTCGCCAAGGCGCCATTTCTACCTTCATTATTCTTGCGCTCATCATCATGGTCATCGCGGTGATTGCTTTCATCGTGTTCATGGAGCGTGCGCAACGTCGTCTTTTGGTGCAATACCCGAAACGCCAAACAGCGAGTGGCATGGCGCAAGGCGAAAGCTCGCATTTACCGTTGAAGCTCAACACAGCGGGCGTTATTCCGCCGATTTTCGCCTCTTCTCTGTTGCTAATGCCAATCACGCTGGCCAATTTCTCGACCGACGCGACTGGCGGTGCCTTGGGAACCGTGGCTGCGTTGCTTGGCCGTGGCCAGCCGCTTTATATGGCGACTTACGCTGCGGGTATTATCTTTTTCTGCTTCTTCTATACGTCTATTGTCTTCAATCCGAATGACACGGCGGATAACCTGAAGCGCTATGGTGGCTTTATTCCGGGTATCCGTCCTGGACAGCGTACCGCTGACTACATCGACCGCGTATTGACCCGCTTAACGGCCGTCGGCGCTATGTATCTGACGTTGGTTTGCTTGCTGCCAGAATTCCTCATCAACGCCTATAATGTGCCGTTTTACTTTGGCGGCACCTCTCTGCTTATCGTGGTCAATGTGACTATGGATACGGTAGGGCAGGTGCAGGGCCATTTGTTTGCACACCAATATGAGGGCTTGATTAAGAAATCTAAAGTCGGGGGCAAAAAGCGTTGAAGCTGATTTTCCTCGGACCACCTGGAGCTGGTAAAGGCACCCAAGCGCAACGCATCGAAGAGGCTTTTGACATTCGTCAGCTATCTACCGGTGACATGTTGCGCGCCGCGGTAGCCGCTGAGACAGAAGTGGGCAAACAAGCTAAAGATATTATGGCCCGTGGCGACTTAGTGCCCGATGCGGTTGTGGTCGGCATTATTTCCGATCGGATTGGCGAGGCCGATTGTGCCAATGGGTTTATTCTAGATGGTTTCCCGCGCAATGTAGCGCAGGCAGAAGCGCTAGATGCGATGTTGGTCGCGAAGGATATTGTTTTAGATGGCGTCATTGAGCTTGCCGTAGATGCGGAAGTTCTTATTGGGCGCATCTTGAAGCGTGCGGCGGAAAGCGAAAGCGGCCCGCGCGACGATGATACGGAAGAAGCCTTGCAACACCGTTTGCGCGTCTACGAAGAGCAAACGGCACCGGTCGCGGAATTTTATGCCTCTAAGGGCATTTTGAAGACCTTGGACGGTATGCAAGATATGGATGAAGTGACACAGCATATACATGCTGTGTTGAAGGAGATTTAACTGAGTTTTTGAAAGGGTTTGCAGTTGACTGGCGGGTCGAATTTCCTATAATCCGCGCTTTACTAAGGTCAATCGGTCTTACTCATTATAAAACTCGCAAATTTGCCGGTTTTCTGCCATTTGGGTGGAGACGGCGCCCACCGGAAACGGTGAAAAGGAGAAGCAAGTGGCTCGTATAGCTGGTGTTAACATTCCAACTGCCAAGCGCGTAGTAATCGCCCTGACCTATATTCATGGGATTGGGGACGCAAAGGCGAAAGAAATTTGCGACAAAGTCGGTATTCCGGCAGAGCGTCGTGTCAATGAATTGTCGGATGCGGACGTGATCCAAATTCGCGAAAGCATTGATGCAGACTATGTTGTAGAAGGTGATTTGCGCCGCGAAGTTTCTATGAATATCAAGCGTTTGCTCGATATGGGGATTTATCGTGGTCTTCGTCACCGTCGTAATTTGCCGGTTCGCGGTCAGCGTACGCATACCAATGCGCGCACCCGCAAAGGTCCGGCTCGTGCCATTGCTGGCAAGAAAAAATAGGTAGGGTTTTATAATGGCTACAGAAAAATCACGTGTACGGCGTCGCGAGCGTAAGAACATCACTTCTGGTGTTGCGCACGTTAACTCGACCTTCAACAATACTTTGATCACCATCTCAGATGCGCAAGGCAATGCGATTAGCTGGTCTTCCGCAGGCACAATGGGCTTTAAAGGGTCGCGTAAATCGACACCTTATGCGGCGCAAGTCGCAGCCGAAGATGCCGGCCGCAAGGCTATGGAACATGGTGTGAAGACTTTGGAAGTGAATGTTCGCGGTCCAGGTTCGGGTCGTGAGAGTGCGTTACGGGCTCTGCAAGCTGCGGGCTTTACCATTACATCGATTAAAGATGTAACGCCAATTCCACATAATGGGTGCCGCCCGCCAAAACGCCGTCGCGTTTAATTTGGCCGCCGTTCTCCCTATTTATACAAATTTTTAAGAGGTACCATCATGATCCAAAAAAACTGGCAAGAGCTGATTAAGCCTACCAAGCTGGATATTATTCCGGGCCATGATGAAAGCCGTGAAGCGCGCGTTGTCGCTGAGCCGTTGGAGCGTGGTTTCGGCCTGACGCTTGGTAATGCTCTGCGTCGCGTATTGCTGTCGTCCATTCAAGGGGCGGCGGTAACAGCCGTTCAAATCGACGGTGTGCTGCACGAATTTTCATCTATTCCGGGTGTTCGCGAAGATGTGACCGATGTTGTTTTGAACATCAAAAAAATGGCTTTGGCTATGGATGCAGAAGGCACGAAACGCCTGACGCTGTCTAAAAAAGGCCCCGGCGTTGTCACAGCAGGTGACATTGAAGAAAATGCCGCCGTTACCATTCAAAACCCAGATTTGGTTATCTGTACTTTGGATGAGGGTGCGGAAGTACGTTTCGAATTTACCATCAAAACGGGCAGCGGCTATGTGCCGGCTGAAAAGAACCGTCCAGAAGATGCGCCAATTGGCCTTATCCCTGTCGACAGCCTTTACAGCCCAGTGCGCCGTGTTTCTTACAATGTTGAAAACACCCGCGAAGGCCAAGTGCTGGATTATGATAAGCTGACCATGGAAATCGAAACCAATGGCACAGTAACCCCAGAAGATGCTTTGGCCTTGTCCGCGCGTATTCTGCAAGACCAGTTGCAAAGCTTCATTAATTTTGAAGAGCCGGAAGTTCAGGTTGAAGAATCTTCGGCCATCGAAGAAACAGGCTTCTCGGCAGCGCTGCTGAAAAAAGTCGACGAATTGGAACTTTCGGTTCGTTCGGCCAATTGCCTGAAGAACGACAATATCGTTTACATTGGCGACCTCATTCAAAAATCCGAGGGCGAAATGCTGCGGACACCGAATTTTGGTCGTAAGTCCCTGAACGAGATTAAAGAAGTTTTGGCCGAAATGGGTCTGCACCTCGGAATGGACGTGCCGAATTGGCCGCCAGAGAACATCGAAGAGCTGGCTAAAAAGTTTGAAGATAATTACTAGGGCTCACTAGAGCAGCAATAAGGCTCGTATGAGCGTAAAGGAGTGACGTTATGCGCCACGGAAAAGCAGGACGTAAACTAAATCGGACAAGCAGTCACCGCAAGGCGATGCTAGGGAATATGGCCGTTGCGCTCATCAAGCATGAGCAAATTGTAACGACTTTGCCAAAAGCCAAGGAGCTTCGTCCATTTGTGGAAAAACTTGTGACTTTGGGTAAAAAAGGTGACTTGGCGGCTCGTCGTCGTGCCTATGCCCAACTTCCAGACCAACAGTGGGGCGCTAAATTGTTTGATACGCTTGCCGCTCGCTATGCCGAACGCCCGGGTGGTTACATTCGCGTTCTGAAAGCTGGCTTCCGCTATGGCGACAACGCGCCAATGGCCGTAATCGAATTTGTGGATCGCGACCTTAGCGCGAAAGGCCAAGATTCTGGCCCTGTGATGATGAACGACGAAGGCGAAGAGTTGGCAGCAGCCACCGCCTAATTTCATCCGCTTTATTTTGAGAGACACGAAAGCCGTTTGGTTTTCGTGTCTTTTTTTATGGCGGCAAGGTTCTGTGCTATTTTGAACGCCGAATCGGGAGACCAGCATGTCACTACAATCTGTTATCTGGGTCGCGTGTGGCGGCGCTTTAGGGGCTGTGGCCCGCTTTGGTATCAGCGGACTGCTGAGAGTGCCTTCGGGGTTTCCTTGGGCAACGCTTGGCATCAATTTGCTCGGCTCGTTTCTAATGGGGCTGTTGGTTGGCTGGTTATCCAAGCAAAGCGGCTCGCATGAGGGGTTTCGTTTGTTTATCGGTGTTGGGGTGCTGGGCGGCTTTACCACATTCTCGGCTTTCTCTATGGAGTTGTTTCAATTGTTAGAAAAACGCGAAATTTTGGCCGTCAGCGGCTATCTCGGCGGCTCGATACTGGGCGGCATTTTGCTTTTTGGGGCCGGCTATATGCTTGTGCGGGGGCTATAAAATGGCTGGCGTTCGACAAATAAAAGTTAAAGGCGAAGACGATGGTCTGCGCCTCGATAGATGGTTCCGCAAATATTTCACCGCGTTGACACAAGGCCGTTTAGAAAAACTTCTGCGCCAAGGCCTCGTGCGGGTCGAGGGCAAACGTGCCAAGGCCGCGGACCGCGTCAAAAAAGGGCAAATCATTCGCGTGCCCCCCGAAGTGCCGGAACAGGGAGCCAAGCGCACGGTGCGTCCGGTCTCGGTGCCAGACGCTTTGGTGGCCGAACTGCAATCGGCGATTATTCACCGCGATAAAGATGTGATGGTACTGAACAAGCCGTCCGGCCTGGCCGTGCAAGGCGGCAGCAAAACGACAATGCATATTGATGCGGCTCTGCCGGCCTTACAGTTCGAAGAGGCGGAAGCGCCGCGTCTTGTGCATCGCCTCGACCGCGATACTTCCGGTGTTTTGGTTTTGGCCCGCAATCGCAAAGCGGCCCAGTTCCTGACCCGTCAATTTGCCAGCCGCGAGGCTGAAAAGATTTATTGGGCTTTGGTTTACGGCGTGCCGCGTCCCTCGCAAGGTTCTATACGGGTGCCTTTGGCCAAGCGCGCAGCGGCCGATGGCGGAGAGCGGGTGCGCCCCGTCGACCCCGAGGATAGCGACGCTATGAAAGCCCATACGGATTTCATGGAAATCGCGCGGGTAGGGCAGCGGTTTTGTTGGTTGGCGTTTCGCCCGCTAACGGGTCGGACGCACCAAATTCGCGCCCATGCGGCAGCTATTGGTCACTCTCTGGTTGGAGACACAAAATACCGTGTGGAGAACGAAAATGAAGAATATGGCGGCATTTTGCCAAAAAGACTTCACTTGCACGCCCGCTCTATTATGATGCCACATCCAAGGGGAGGTGTTTTGCGGTGCAAGGCGCCCTTGCGAGACCATATGGCGGAAACATGGGATAAGTTAAGCTTTGACTTGAAAGACGGAGAAGCTCCGTTTGATGAGGGGAAATAATGCGGCTGATCGTTTTTGATTGCGACGGCACGTTGGTAGACAGCCAACAGACCATCATTACCGCCACGGAAACGGCTTTGGCGGCCCATGATTTTGCCTGTCCGTCGCGACGCGATATTCTTTATGCGGTCGGTCTGCCCATCGATGTGGCTTTGCGTGGCCATGTGCCCGAAGCTACGGATGACCAGATTGTGAACATGCTGGATGTCTATCGCGAGACCTATCAAGATTTAGTGCTGCAAGACGACCGCGGTCAGGTGATGTTTGAGGGCATGCACGCTCAAATTCTAGAGCTCGCCAAGTTAGACGATACACTGCTAGGCATTATCACAATGAAATCACGGCGCGGCCTGAGCCGCGTGGTGGATGCTTATAACATTCGGCCGTTTTTTCAGGTGCTAAAAAGCGCCGATGATGGGCCCGGAAAACCCGCCCCCGATTTGATGCTCGACGCCATGCGAGAAACCGGCACAAGGCCCGACCAAAGCCTGATGATTGGCGACACAAGCTTCGATATCATGATGGCCAAAGCGGCCGGTGCGCAAGCGATTGGCGTTGGCTGGGGCTATCAAACCGTGGAAGAGCTGGAACAGTCGGGCGCCGATGCGATTGCGCGAACACCGGAAGACTTGCGCCTCTTAATCTCGCAATTTCAGCCAGAATAACCGCGAGTAAATATGGCCAAAAGATTTTATGAAGCGGTGACTCTTGGCGAGCAAGACGATGGATTTGTCGTCAAGCTTGACGCGCATATTTTAAAAACACCTGCCAAGCAGCCATTGGTTTTGCCGACACAGGCTTTGGCGCAATTGGTGGCCGAGGAATGGCAAGCGCAGGGCGATGAGATTGACACTTTGTCGATGTTGCACATGCGCCTTGTGTCTACCGCGCTGGACCGAGTGACGGGCGTAATCGATGAGACTCAAAACACTTTCGCGGCTTACGGCACGTCTGATTTGCTCTGCTACCGCGCCGACAGCCCAGACCCGCTGATAGCCAAACAAGCGCAAAGCTGGGATCCTGTTTTGGCTTGGGCTGAAAGCCAGTTGGGAGTGGCTTTGCAGGTTACGCATTCGGTATTGCCGGTTACGCAACCAGCCGAAGCGGAAGTGAAATTGAAGCAATTGGCGGGCGAAGACGCGTTTCGCCTCACGGGGCTGGCCCATGCGGCAGCGCTTTTGGGGTCGGGCGTCTTGGCTTTGGCTTTAGAACACGGAGAGATATCGCCAGAGCAGGCGTATGAGCTCGCTTTTCTGGATGATTTGTTCCAAATTGAGACATGGGGTCGCGATGATGAGGCGCAAGTGCGATTAGACAATATAGCACTGGAAATCAAGGCCATAGCGCGCTACTTATCAGCTCTACAACAGTGACGCGGGGGAGATTATGCGTGATATTGTTAAAGAATTAGAAGAGCGGCGGAGCGTCGCCCGTCTGGGTGGCGGCGAGAAGCGCATTGAAGCGCAACACGCCCGCGGCAAGTTGACGGCGCGCGAGCGTATTGAGTTGCTGCTGGACCCAGATAGTTTCGAAGAAATCGACATGTTCGTAGAGCATGATTGCCAAGAATTTGGCATGCAGGATAAAAAAATTCCTGGCGATGGCGTGGTAACAGGCTGGGGCACGGTTAACGGTCGCCCGATTTATCTGTTCGCAAAAGACTTCACCGTTTTTGGCGGTTCGCTGTCTCGCGCACATTCGAAAAAAATCAACAAAGTGCAAGACATGGCGTTACGCAATGGCGTGCCGATTATTGGCATTCTAGATGCGGGCGGCGCGCGCATTCAAGAAGGCGTCGACGCGCTGGGCGGCTATGCCGAAGTGTTCCAACGCAATACATTGGCCTCCGGCGTTATCCCGCAAATCACCATGATTATGGGCCCTTGTGCGGGCGGCGATGTTTATTCGCCTGCGCTGACAGATTTCATTTTTATGGTTCGCAACACTTCTTACATGTTTGTGACGGGCCCCGATGTGGTGAAAACCGTTACCAATGAGGAAGTGACAGCCGAAGAATTAGGGGGGGCGAAAGTTCATACCAGCAAATCTTCGGTTGCCGATGGTGCCTATGATAATGATGTTGAAGCGCTCACCGAGCTGCGTCGTCTCATTGATTTCTTGCCTCTGTCAAACCGCACAGGGGCGCCCGAGCGTCCTAGCTTTGACGTGCGAGATCGCATGGAGCCAAGCCTCGATACGTTAATTCCGGATAACCCCAACATGCCTTATGACATGATGGAGCTGGTGGAGAAGGTGATTGATGAGGGTGATTTTTTTGAAATTCAAAAAGATTTCGCCAAGAATATCATCACCGGTTTTGGCCGTATGGAAGGCAAGACCGTTGGCTTTGTCGCCAACCAACCAATGACCCTAGCGGGCGTTCTGGATAGCGATGCGAGCCGCAAGGCCGCTCGTTTCGTGCGCTTTTGCGATGCGTTTGATGTGCCGATTGTGACGCTTGTGGATGTGCCAGGCTTCCTGCCCGGAACCTCGCAAGAATATGGTGGCTTGATTAAGCACGGCGCGAAATTGCTGTTTGCTTATGCCGAAGCCACGGTGCCGAAAATTACGCTGATAACGCGTAAAGCCTATGGCGGCGCTTATGATGTGATGGCATCGAAACATTTGCGCGGCGATTTTAACTACGCGTGGCCGACGGCCGAGATTGCCGTGATGGGGGCCAAGGGCGCGGTGGAAATTATTTTCCGCTCTTCCATCGGTAACGATGAAGAGATTGCCGAGCATGTGGCCAATTATGAAGAGCGTTTCCTAAACCCATTTGTGGCGGCGGAGCGTGGCTATATTGACGAGGTCATTCAGCCGCATAATACACGCCGTCGCATTTCGCGGGCCTTGGCGCTTCTGTCGTCTAAGAAGCTCGAGAACCCATGGAAAAAACACGATAATATTCCGCTTTAGGTATCTGATATGTTTAAGAAAATTCTAATTGCAAACCGCGGTGAAATTGCTTGCCGTGTCATTCGTACGGCCCGCGCCATGGGCATTCAAACCGTGGCTGTCTACTCTGACGCCGACGCGCAAGCCTTGCATGTGCGCGAAGCGGATGAAGCGATTTACATTGGTGGCGCGCCAGCTAGTGAGAGCTATTTGGTCATCGATAAAATCCTCGATGCGATAAAGCAAAGCGGCGCCGAAGCCGTGCATCCGGGCTATGGCTTCTTGAGCGAAAACAAAACTTTCGCTGAAGCGTTGGATAAAGCGGGCGTAGCTTTCATCGGCCCGCCGGCTATGGCTATCGAGAAAATGGGCGATAAAATTACCTCCAAAAAACTAGCATCCGAAGCTGGGGTCTCCACTGTGCCTGGCCATATGGGACTGATTGCCGATGCGGAGGAGGCGGTAAAAATCGCCAATGAAATCACTTATCCGGTGATGATCAAAGCCTCGGCTGGCGGTGGCGGCAAAGGCATGCGAATTGCGTGGAATGACGAAGAAGCGCGCGAAGGGTTTCAATCTTCGAAAAACGAAGCGGCTTCCAGCTTTGGCGATGATCGCATTTTTATTGAGAAATTCGTTACGCAGCCGCGCCATATTGAAATTCAAATCCTCGGTGATAAGCACGGCAATGTGATTTATTTGGGCGAGCGCGAATGCTCTATTCAGCGCCGTAATCAAAAAGTTATCGAAGAAGCGCCAAGCCCATTCCTCGACGAAGCGACACGCAAAGCCATGGGCGAGCAATCTGTTGCTTTGTCGAAAGCGGTGGACTATTGCTCCGCAGGTACGGTGGAATTCATTGTCGATGGCGATAAGAATTTCTATTTCCTCGAGATGAACACGCGCTTGCAAGTAGAGCATCCGGTCACCGAGCTAATCACGGGCGTCGATTTGGTCGAGCAAATGATTAAAGTCGCGGCTGGCGAAAAGCTGGATATGAAACAAGAAGACGTGCAGCTGAACGGCTGGGCGATGGAAAGTCGGGTTTACGCCGAAGACCCCTATCGCGGTTTCTTGCCGTCCACAGGGCGTTTGTCGCGCTATCGTCCGCCTGAGCAGGGCACACAAGATGGCATCACCGTGCGCAATGATACGGGCGTCTATGAGGGCGGAGAGATTTCGCTGTTCTACGATCCGATGATTGCCAAGCTGGTGACCCACGGCCCCGATCGCTTACAAGCCATCGATGCTATGGGCGTGGCCTTGGATAACTTCCGCATCGACGGCATCCGCCATAATATCGATTTCTGCGCTGCCATTATGCATCACGACCGCTTCCGTGCAGGCACGATTACCACGGCGTTTATCGACGAAGAATACCCCGATGGCTTTGAAGGCGCGCCGCAAGATAGCGCGCGCGTAGAGGCCCTGGCGGTGATTGGTTTCACCATGTCGCAGCTGGCACAAATGCGGGCCACCGAGGGGTCGCAAGTTCTACCCGGTCATCAGTTTACACCAGAAGCCGAGCAAGCTGTGCAAATCGGCGAGACGGTTTTCCGAGCGATGAAAACGGAAACTGGCGTGGCTTTAAATGGCGTCGACATCGCCGTCGATAGCGATTGGCTGCCTGGTGATTTATTCTTCCACGGCACTGTCAATGGCGAGGCCGTGAGCGTCGCTGTCGACCGCCATTCCGAAGGCTTCACGCTCACAGGTCAAGGCGCTGCCACCGATGTTTATGTGCGCCGCATGGCCGCGCAAGCCCTGATGGTCTATATGCCAGAGAAAACCGACGGCACATCGGACAAAGAACTTGTTTGTCCCATGCCGGGGGTCGTTGTGTCTATCGCGGTTGAAGAAGGCCAGGCGGTTAAAGCGGGTCAGCCTTTGGCCGTGGTGGAAGCGATGAAAATGGAAAACATTTTGCGCGCCGAAAAAGACACCACAGTGACCAAAGTTCTCTGCGCGGCTGGCGATAAATTAGCTGTCGATGACGTGATGATTGAGTTCGAATAGAACGCTTTTTAAACCTTGTCGGGACGCGCGAAGGCGGTTTCAAAATTATCCAATAGGGCTTGGTCTACCTCGGCCATCGTAACGGGGTGGCCAAGCTCAACCAAGCTGGTGACGCCTTGGTCTCGAATGCCGCACGGAATAATGCCATCAAAATGGGCTAGCTCGGGCTCCACATTTATCGAGATGCCGTGAAAACTAACCCAGCGCCGGATGCGCATGCCGACGGCGGCAATTTTATCTTCTCTGTTTGCGCCCTCGCCCTTTTGGCCGGCACGTGGCACCCAAACGCCAACGCGACCGGGGGTAATATGAGCTTGGATGTTAAAATCTTCTAAGGTTTGAATAACCCAATTTTCAGCCTGGCGAACAAAGCAGCGCACGTCGCGCCCTCGGGTGCGCAGGTCTAGCATTAAGTAGACCACGCGCTGGCCAGGGCCATGATAGGTATATTCACCACCGCGCTGGCTGGCATAGACGGGAAAGCGGTCAGGCTGTACTAAATCAGCAGGATTGGCACGGGTACCCGCCGTGTAAAGCGGCGGGTGCTCCAGAAACCAGATGCATTCTCGCGCCCGACCGTCGATAATGTCTTGCACGCGGGCTTCCATAAAGGCCACTGCATCTGGGTAGGCAACGGGCGCATCGCTAAAGCGTATTTCGGGGGTATCCTTTATAGCCATAAGCTCTCTTAGCATTATGGCCTGTGTATTAAAAAACAAATATTTATGTAGAATTATTTAATTCACAAAAGTTTAGGGATAAATATTGAAATGCGCCCTCAAATGCCTCATATAGAGTGAAACAGGAGACGATATGTTACCGGTCATCTTAGATGTTGCAGAGCTTACCTTGGCGATTATTGGCGCGGGCCCACAAGCGCGTCGACGGCTAGAAATGGTCGATGCGGCAGGCGCGCAATATGTGCGTGTGTTTGCCGAAGATGCTGGCGAGGAGATGCAAGCCTTGGCGGGCGATCGCTTAACGCAAAGCTGGCCAAGCGAGGCGGATATTGCCGCCTGTCATGTGATTTATGTGGCCAACGTAGAAGATGCTTTGGCCGAGCAATTTACGGCGCAGGGGCGCACGCATAAAACCTTGGTGAACGTGGAAGACGTAAAGCCGCTGTGCGATTTCCATGTGCCGGCTATCGTGCGTCGTGGCGACATGTTGCTGACGGCCTCGACAGGCGGCAAATCGCCCGGTCTGGCGCGCCGTTTGAAAACTTCTTTGGAAGGTCACTATCCGGCAGAATGGGAAACGCGGCTAACCGAGTTGTCTACCAGACGAGAAGAGTGGCGCGCACAAGGCGCAGACTTTAAAGCCCTGATTGACCGCACCAATGATATAATTGATGAGAAAGGTTGGCTGGCATGACCCTAGTCGCCCAAACGCAAGCCCCGAGCCCGCAAGTGGCAGGGCTCGACTTGGCGCCGCTGAACGCGCGCTATGAGACGATGAGCGCGCAAGAGATTTTGCGCCATGCCATCCAAGAGCAATTTGTCGACCGCATCACCATTGTGTCTTCGTTTGGTGCCGAGTCGGTGATTTTGCTGCATATGATTTCGCAAATCGAGCCGAGCCTGCCGGTGATTATGTTGAACACGGGCAAGCTGTTCGGCGAGACTTTGCGCTATCGCGATCGGTTGCAAGACAAATTGAAGCTGACCGATGTGCGCACGAATTTTCCGCATCCCGATGATTTGCTGGCCGAAGATCCCAAGGGCGGCCTATGGCAGCGCGACACGGATGCCTGTTGTGATTTGCGCAAAGTACGCCCCCAAGCCCGCGCGGTGGCCCCTTTTGATGCTTTAATTACGGGTCGTAAGCGTTTTCAAACTGGCACGCGCGCCACGATGGACATCATCGAGCGCGATACCGACGGCCGCTTTAAGCTGAACCCATTGGCCAATTGGCAATTGGATGAGCTGAAGGCCTATATCGAGCAGCATGACCTGCCGCGCCACCCTTTGGTGAAAGACGGTTACTTGTCGATTGGCTGCACGCCGTGCACCAATAAAGTGAAAGAGGGCGAGGATTATCGCTCCGGTCGCTGGGCTGATAGCGATAAGGATGAGTGCGGCATTCATTTGAATATTGATGGCGACGGCATTTAGAGCGATATGCTGCTTGTTATCGGGCGCAATATTTGTTAGCTAACAGGCCTGCTGAGGTGTGCGGCCGTGGCGGAATTGGTAGACGCGCAGCGTTGAGGTCGCTGTGGGGTAACACCCGTGGAAGTTCGAGTCTTCTCGGCCGCACCAGCCTCGCATTCCCTTCGCCTTATGAAATCGTTTTGGTCGCCAAGGTCTAACGATAAATGAAAGGTAGGGCGGTTTTTTCCTCTATTTTTCTTGGTTGTCGTTCTGGCAACTCCCTGACATACTTCGGCTGAAATTTGTATTTGAGGAAGCCACATGTCGACGCCCCTAAGTAAAACCACCCTTAGTATGTATGGCCTCATGGGCGCGCCTTTGGCACTGGTTGGGTATCCAATCGCCATTTGGTTGCCGGTGTTTTATGCCAGTGAAATTGGCATTTCACTCGCCGCTGTGGCTACCATGTTGCTGTTGGCGAAACTGTCGGATGTGGTCACAGACCCGCTTGTCGGGACGCTTTCCGACCGCGCAAGAACCCGCTTTGGTCGCCGCCGTCCTTTCATTTTATTTGGGGTGCCCATTTTATGTGGCTCTATTTGGATGCTGTTTGTGCCCATGGAAGGCGCCGATGCCACCTATCTGCTCATCTGTATTGCCGGCATGTATATTGGCACCACTTTGGTCGGCTTGCCTTATGGCGCTTGGGGGGCGGAGTTGTCGCCCAATTATTATCAGCGGGCGCGGGTAACGGCATGGCGAGAGCAATTTACCCTGCTGGGGCTTTTGGGCGCGGCGTTTATTCCGTTTTTGGTCGAGCAATATGGCGATGGCAGCACCGCTTCCATTATGCGCGGCATGGCCATCGCGATTTGTGTGGCGGCACCGCTTGCCGCGCTGGCGCTTATTTTCTTTGTGCGCGAAGTGCCCGCCGATGAAGATGCGCCAAGCGCCACAGGGCAAAAGCCAGCCCAAAAACAAATGTCCTTTATGGCGGGTCTGGTGCGGGTGTGGCGCAATAAACCGATGCGTATTGTTGTCGGGATGATTTTAATCGTCACCTTGGCAGAGGCGTTTCGCAATGCGCTGTCGCTTTTCTTTATGAAGTCGGTCATTCAAGCCAGCAGTGTTGGCACGCTTTATTTTATCTATTTTATCGCCGGTCTTGCGGCTGTGCCTGCTTGGTTGTGGCTTGGCCGAAAACTTGGCAAGCACATCGCCTTCTCCATTTGCCTGATTACCGTAGCGATTATTTCGGCCATCAACATGGCCTTCACGGCCGATGATTATTGGTTATTTGTTGCCTTTTTTATTGCCAAGGGCGCGTGTTTTGGCGGCTTGCAATTTTTGCCGCTGGCCATTTTGGCCGATGTTGTGGATGTAGAAACCGCTGAAACGGGTAAGGCGCGCGCAGGCTCCTATATTGCTTTTGCGAGTATGACCTCCAAAATATCAACCGCGGCAGGTACGTTTTTGGCCATAAGCGCGCTCTCTCTGACGGCCTTCAATGCCAAATTATTGTCGGATAATGCGTTCGAAGATTTGATGACGCTTCGGGTGCTTTACGCGATTGTGCCAGCAGTGTTTTTCATCGGCGCCATTATTTTGGCGGTTCGGTTTCCCCTCACCGCGCAGGTGCAGGCAGATTTGCAAACCCGCATTCGAGAGAAACAGAGCTAAACACTATGGATAGAGACGACCCGAAAAACGCGCACAAAAAATCGCCGATCGAAAAATCGACCGACGATACTGTGTTGTTTTTCCGAAAACCTCCAAAACCAAATCCAGCCTTAGATGTGGCTTGGTTCTATGACGAAGAAGAGTTTTTCTCCGAACATATGGACGAATTCGACTGGTGATTTAAAACTTATCTCTGCTAAACCAGTGCGGCGCCGATAAGATACAAATGCACTATCGAAACAAACCAGATAATTGTGCGTACATGGCGCAAGCCCATGGCATAAACAACCAAAAAGGCCACACGTAGGCCAAGCCAAATGGCAGCCGTTTCGGCGACAGCGGCATTGCTGCTAATGGCGATGAGCGCCAGAGGAATAAAAATCAACAAGCTCTCTTGCAAGTTGGAGCTGGCACGCCGGATACGCTGCACAACCATGGAAACCTCAGGCTGCTCGTCGCGCGGGCCTAACAAAAAGCCTAAGGTCAGCTCTTTACGAAGCACGCCAATAAGCGATGGCAACATCAGACCGACAGCATAAAACACCAAAGTGGCGAATAGAATTTCAATCATAGTAAATCTCCTCCAATTTGCCGAATCGTTCGGCTAATTTATGGTAAAGCTATAATTTTGCTGCGTCATTCGCCATTTTGCTTCATACAGCGAAGAGGCCATAGTACCCAGCCCCTTTAACCGCCGCATGTGAAAGGTAAACTCGTGATTGATAGCGCAGCCGATACGCCGCACGAAGGTGATTACCTTGGCTCAGATGAGTTAACTAGCGAACGCTTTGAAGCGGTTCGCCAGCTCGTCTTAGCGCAAGATCGCGTGGGGCTTATGGCGGCGTTGGAAGACCGCCATGAGGCGGATATTGCCGAGCTGATTACCCTTTTGCAGCCAGATTTGCGCCGCAGTCTCATCGAGATAATGGGCAATGATTTGGCGCCCGAAGTGTTTGCCGAGTTTGACGATAACATCCGCGATGCCGCCCTTGAGGCCGTCGATAGTGACACGCTGGCAGTTACCGTTCAGCAATTGGATAGTGATGACGCGGTTTTCGTTTTGGAAGACATGGATGTCGCTGACCGGGACGAGGTTTTACAAAAGATTCCAACTACCGATCGCTTGTTGTTGCAACGGTCGCTAGATTTCCCAGATGACAGTGCCGGTCGCTTGATGCAAACCGAGTTTGTTGCCGTGCCGCCGTTCTGGACTGTTGGCCAAACGATAAACCATTTGCGCGAAGCCGAGGGCTTACCAGCTGAATTTCTAGAGCTTTATGTTACCGGCCCCACGCACACGCCACTTGGGGTGGTGCATTTGTCAGAGCTTTTGCGCTCGCAACGCTCCGTTGTCGTGGAAACTTTGTTGCATGATGATTTTACGATTATCGCCTGCGATACTGACCGCGAAGAAGTGGCGCGTTTGTTTGAGCGTTATAATCTGGTCAGTGCGCCTGTCGTCGACGAAGACCAACGTCTGCTCGGCGTCATTACTGCCGATGACGTATTCGAGGTGATTACCGAGGAAGCTGGCGAAGATATTTTGCGCTTGGGCGGGGTTGGCGACGAATCGGTGAGTGATAGTGTTTTCGAGGCGGCGCGCGGTCGTGCCTCCTGGTTGTTTTTAAACCTGATGACAGCTATCGCGGCTTCTTTGGTAATCGGCCTGTTCGATGCCTCCATCGAGCGCATGGTGGCGCTGGCTATCCTTATGCCGATTGTGGCCTCTATGGGCGGCAATGCAGCCACTCAAACGCTCACCATCACAGTGCGCGGCCTAGCGACGCAAGAACTAATGCCCGTAAACGTGGCTCGTGTGGTGTGGCGCGAATTTGGCGTCGGGGTTTTCAACGGCGTGGTCTTTGCCGTTGTTGCAGGGCTTTTGGGCGCCTATTGGTTTGACGATGTTTTATTGGGCGCTGTCTTGGCGGCGGCGATGGTGGTTAATCTTGTGGTGGCGGCTTTGGCGGGTATTTTAATTCCTGTGGGGCTAGACCGCGCAGGCATTGACCCCGCGTTGGCGTCGAGTGTGTTTGTGACGACGGTTACCGATGTCATCGGCTTTTTGACGTTCTTGGGCTTTGCCACTTTGTTTTTGCTCTGAGCAAGGTTTGGGTTTTTGTTCTGAGCAAGGTTTGGGTTTTTATTTTAGGCAAGGTTTGGGTTTTTGCTCTGAGCAAGGTTTGGGTTTTTGCTTTAATTAAGATTTAGCTCACTTAAGCGCTTGCGTTCAGAGCACTAGTTGTTTGGGATAGGAATATGATGCATCGGTTTTTCACCTCAGTTTTGGCGCTTCTTCTATTGTCGATAAGTGGGCTGGTTTCGGCTCAAGCTGAATGGCGCCAAGGCACGGCCTTGCCTACCGCTGTGCCCAATGCCGTGGCTACCGAGATGGACGGAAAGCTATTCATCATGAGCGGCAAGCTGGGCCAGGGGCTGCGTAGTTTTTTCGAGCAATATGATATTCGCGGCGATGGCTGGCGTCCGTTAACGCCGCTACCTGTGGGGCTTTCGCACTTCGCGATTGCCTCTGGCACTGGGCGTGTCTTTGTTTCTGGCGGACGCGAAAACGACAACGCGCGCCTCAGCACAGACCTCTGGATGTATGCGCCCGATACAGCCGTATGGCTAAAACTTGGCAATTTGCCGTCTTCGCGCGCCGATCACATCAGCGTGTTTGATAGAGACCGGGTGTTTTTAATCGGTGGCATTGGCAAAGATGCAGGGCGCGTGCAGAGCTATAATTTGGGCACAGGCAAATGGGACAATTGGAAAAACCCAATGCCGATACCCGTCTCCAATGCCGCCTTCACGCGACTTGGCGATGAGGTGATTGTGGCAGGTGGCAAAAGCACCTCTGGGCGTCCGGTCAAAGCGGTGCAAGCGTTTCATTTAAAGACAGGTGAATGGCGCCAGCTTCCGCCTTTGCCGATTGCGGTGATTGGCGGTGCCTTGGGCGTGTTGCGCGATGGCTTGCATTTTGCCGGCGGCTTCAGCCCGGCTAGTGGCAAAGTGATGGACAGTCACAATCGTCTGGTGGGCGACCGCTGGCAACGCCAAGCGCCGATGCCGGGCGGCGGGCGCCATCGGATGGCCTATCATGCTTCCGACGATAAATTCATCCTGATTGGGGGGGCGATTGGCGGCGGTTTTTATGCTTTGTTCACAGCTTCTGACCGCGTGTCGATTTTTACCCCGTAAGTCACATGAGCGTAAACCTAGTAAAATTATGTGTAGGGGCTGAGGACATCAGCGATTTAGTAAACTGGCAAAACCGCCTGCAGGCTACTTATGGCAAAGTGTTTCATACCACACGCATGGTGCCCAAGCGGCAGGGCGACTTGCTGGAAGGCGGGTCTATTTATTGGGTTATCAAGCGTCAAATTCGGGTGCGCCAGCAGATTATCGACATTGAAGAATTCGTCGACGACCAAGGCATTCGTCGCTGCCATTTGCATCTAGACCCTGAGCTGGTGCACACGCGCCTGCAAGCGCGGCGTCCTTTTCAGGGTTGGCGTTATTTGACCAAAGAAGATGCGCCCATAGATGCGCCTAATAATATGGAAGTCGATGAAGATATGCCCGAAGACTTGCGCCAAGAGTTAACCGATATGGGTTTGCTCTAAATAGCGGGACTATTATCAAGCAAACGAGTTTCCCCCAAACGCGCGACAATCAAGGCGCGGCGGGCGACGGTTTTCGCATCGGGCACGCCAAGCGTTTGTGCATCGCGGATGCAGGCATAGTCTACTTTCGTAAATCCGGCCTCCAATAGGGCTTGTTTGGCCTCGGCTTCCGCTTGGGCCGCGCTGGCGGGATTATTTGCCAATTGCTGTAAGATGACGTTCAGCTGGGCAGCAATTTTTCTCTGCTCGGCGTCTAAGTATACATTGCGAGACGACATGGCCAGCCCATCGGCTTCGCGCATAATTGCGCCGGCCATAATTTCGACGGGCAAATTGAGGTCCGCCACCATGCGGCGAATGACCATCAATTGCTGGTAATCTTTCTCGCCGAAAATCGCCACATCGGTTTGCGTCTGGGTGAGTAGTTTTAAAACAATCAAAGCGACGCCGCCAAAAAAATGCGGGCGCTCTTCGCTTTCCAAGCCAAGGGCAGGGCCATCCAGAGTAACCGCAGTAGAGAACCCTTCCGGATACATTTCGGCAGCCGTGGGGGCAAAAACGGCATCGGTCTTGGTGGTTTCTAAGGCCGCCAAATCTGCAGCCTCTTGGCGCGGGTAGGTGGATAGGTCTTCATGTGCAGCAAATTGCGTTGGGTTGACGAAAATGGACACAATCACTTTATCGGCATTTTTAGAGATGGCCTCAATGAGAGATAAATGGCCTGCATGCAAAGCGCCCATAGTCGGCACAAGACCCACGCGAAGCCCGTCTGCTTTCCATGCGGCCACTTCAGCGCGCATATCTTCAACGGTGCGATGAAGGCCAAGGCTAGGCATATTCGTTTCCTGTTTTGAGATGAAAGCTCATGGGGCGCGTAAGCTGCTCATAGCCGATTTGCGATAGGCTGGCGCCGCGTCCCGTGTCGCCAATGCCTGTCCATGCCAGACCGGGGTCTAGGTAGTCGCATCGGTTCATAAAAAACGTGCCAGTTTGCACTTTGGCACCAATGGCTTTGGCGGCTTTTGCGTCTTTTGTCCAGACGCTGGCCGTTAGCCCATAAACGCTATCGTTCATTCTTGCGATGGCTTCGGCGTCATCCGCCACAGCCATAATGCCCACAACAGGGCCGAAACTCTCTTCGCGCATAATCTCCATATCATGCGTAACATGGGTCAGAATTTGCGGTGCCAAATAGGGGGTACCGATTTGGCTGGCCGCAAAATGGCTTTCCTCGAGGCAGGCTTTGGCCCCTTGCGATAGCGCGTCGTTAATTTGCTGGCGCACCATGTCGGCCGCTTGGGTGCGCACCATAGGCCCCATCGTGGTGGCTTCGTCTAGCGGCGTGCCCAGCACATAGTCTTTTGTCAGGGCGCACATGCGCTCGACCAAAGCATCCTGCACGCTGGCCTCGACATAAATCCGCTCGATGCCACAGCACGATTGGCCGCTATTGAAAAAACTGCCATCGACCAAAGCCTCGGCCGTGGCGTCTAGGTCGGCATCGGCGCGCACATAGGCGGGGTCTTTGCCGCCCAGCTCCAACCCCAGGCCAATAAATCTGTCTTTGGCTGCCGCGACGATGGCATGGCCACCCGATACGGAGCCAGTGAAATTAACATGGGCAATGCGCGCATCCCCGACGGTTTTGGCAGTCGCGCCATGGTCGAGATGCAGGCAAGTTATCAACCCGTCTTGCAAGGCTTGCGGCAAGCCCATATCGCGCGCCGCCGCGTGAAAAGCCGCCACAAGGCGTTCGCCGCTCAGCAGCGTTTGGCCTGAATGTTTTAACACCACGCAATTACCCGCCATCAGCGCGGGCACGATGGAGTTTACGGCTATGAGATAAGGGTAATTCCAGGCCGCGACCACCAACACCACACCCAAGGGGCGGCGTTCGATATAGCGTTCGAACCCGTCTTGCGGATCGGGGTAGATGTTTTGTAAGGCGCTTTCGGCAATCGATACCATATGGCGCCCGCGTTCCAAAAATCCGTTCACCTCGCCATCACCATAGCGCACGGGGCGCCCCATTTGCCAGGCCAGCTCCAAAGCAATTTCGCTGCGTTGTTGGTCGATGATATCTAGCGCGCGCAAAACAAAGTCAGCGCGGGTTTCAAGCGGCGTATCTTGCCAAAGTGCCTGCGCTGCGGTGGCTTGGGTCAGGCAGCTATCCACTTCGTTCGCCGTGTTCAGGGCGCGCGTTGCATAAATTGAGCCATCAATAGGGCTGATAATCTCAACCGTGTTTTGGGTCATGGTGTGTCGCTACCCTTGGCGTCATCGACTAAATAAGCGGCCGAAATTCCGCCGTCGACCCGCATAATACTGCCAGTTTGCCAGCCCGCGCCGTCGGATAATAAAAAGCAAACGCTAGCGGCAATTTCTTCTTGCCGTCCCAAACGTCCCATCGGAATATGTTGGCGACGCGTTGCCCATTTTTCGGGCGTATCAAAATACCGCGCTGTACGCTCGGTCAATACGGGGCCGGGTGCCACGCAATTGGCGCGAATATTATCGCGCGCATGGGCGATGGCAATCTCGCGGGTCATCGCTTCGAGTGCGCCCTTGCTGGTGGTATAGGCAATCTGAGCGGTGGCCGAAGCGCTATGCGCGACAACCGAGCTGAGCGTCACCAAGGAACCGCTTTGCTGCTGGATGAGATGGGGCAGGGCATTTTTATAGATTAAAAAAGCTCCGGTTAAGTTGACGTCGAGTGTGGACTGCCAGCTCTCTAGCGGTGTCTCCACCGGAGTGGTGTCATCCTCAGCCAACATGGCGGCATTATTTACCACGCCATCCAGACCGCCCATCGTTTCAATGGCGCCAGCGACCATAGAGGCCACGGCTTCGCTATCGCGCAAATCTGCGTGCGCGCAATCTATATTTTTACTATCCGGTAAGGCGTCTTTGGCAGCTTGGGCCAACTCGGGCGTGCGCTCGCAAAGCACGAGGTTTGCCCCTTGCGCGTGCGCCAGAGCGGCAATGGCACGGCCGAGACCGCCATTGGCTCCGGTTATCAATATTTTTTTGCCAGTTAACGGCATATTTGCAGCCTCTCAGCTAAATTTAGCAGCAAGGGAAGGATAAGCTTTTAATGGAACTTGCAGCCAGTTTCTGGAATCGGGTTTATACTCAATTCAGTCTAAAATGAAGGAAAAACTTTGTCAGATACGATGTCTTCAAGCTCAACAATAGCTGCCTCGGCGCCAAATGTCGCGCCGCATGTGGTTGTTCTTGGCAATGAAAAAGGCGGCGCGGGTAAAACCACTGTCGCGATGCACGTCGTGGCGGCTTTGCTGGAGGCCGGAAAATCGGTCGGCACGCTAGACCTCGATGTGCGGCAAAAATCTTTCAGCCGCTATATAGCCAATCGACAAATGTGGGTTGGGCGGCGCGATATGCAAATGCCGGAACACATAACCATGCAAGCCGGCAGCCATAATAGTCTCGATATTCGACAGCAAGAGGAGAGCGAAAGCTTCGTTCGGGCGCTGGGTCATTTACGGGCCAACCATGATTTTGTGGTCATCGATTGCCCAGGCTCCGATAGCTATCTATCCCGCTTGGGTCATGCCTCGGCGGATACGCTAATTACGCCCATGAACGAGAGTTTTGTGGATGTGGATCTTTTGGCCACTCTCGACCCCAATACGTTGGAGGTGGCGGGGCCGAGTATTTATGCAGAGATGGTTTGGCAATGTCGTCAGGCGCGCGTTCAAGCCAATGGCGCCGCGATTGATTGGGTCGTCTTGCGCAACCGCACGAGCCACATTCATGCGAAAAACCGAAAGCGCGTTGAAACCACTCTCGATGCGCTGGCGAGCCGACTGGCGTTTCGTCAAATCGAGGGCCTGTCGGAACGCGTGGTGTTTCGCGAAATGTTTCCAGCTGGCCTTACCTTGCTCGACCTTACCTCTGAAGAGGCCAATGCTAGCCTAACCATGAGCCATGTGGCGGCGCGCGCGGAAGTGAAGTCTTTGCTCAATGCCCTCAACCTCCCTGGGCTATCTGGCGGGGGAGCCGAGTAATGGGTTATCTCCTTCTTGGCGCTTTGGTTGTTGTGGGGCTATTGCTGGTGTCGCGGGGTATTGCGCGAATGTCTCGGCGTGCGATGAAACTGTTTTTTTGGGCAGGATTGTTTTTTCTGGCAGCGACGGCGCTGGTGCTGTTTGTGCTGGCGGGGCGTTTTGCGTTGGCCGCACCGGCAGGGGCAATCGCCCTTTGGGGGATGCGCGCCTATTTATTAGCCCGCCAAATCCGTGCCAATGCGGGTGCAAAAGAAAAGCCTATTGCCCAAGGTACCGAGATGGATCGCGCCCAAGCGCTAGAAATTTTGGGGCTAGATGCGCAGGCCTCTCCGGCCGATATCGAAGCGGCTTATAAAACTTTGATTGTCAAAAATCACCCAGACCAAGGCGGCACAGATTGGCTGGCGGCGCGGTTAAATGAAGCGCGCAGTGTTTTGCTCGATACTTAAATCGATATCTAAGGCGCAATCGGTAAGCAGCTAGGCGTCACTTCTCTCAAGCTGCGGCACAAATGAAACGCTTGGGGCTCTGATAAATTAGCGAAACGCGCGCGATACATCGGCCTGCCGTTTCTTACAATTTGCTCGGCTCGGCCTTCTGAGTTTTCTAGTTGCGGGCCCAAGACACGGCGGATGCGCTGCAATTGGCTATAGGCATGCACAGATGCTGAAAAAGCCCCCACCTGAATTTTCCAATCTCGCGGCAAATCTGCCAGAACCATCCCTCGTGTCGGTTTGGTTAATTCATTGGCCAATTCGCCAGCCGAAGTGTTCAGCCATAGAGCGGCTTGGTGAAGTTGAGCTGTATTGGCTTTTGTTTTGGCGACATAGGGCTGCGCGCGCGCCAAGCTTCGGTTTGCCAGCGATATGGCATGCCGGTCGCGGGCCTCGGCTGAAGTGCCGCCCATGATAATAATGATAATTCGCTTATTATCGCGCTGCACGGCGGTGGCAATATTATAGCCAGAAGCCCGAATATAGCCTGTCTTCATGCCGATGGCGCCGGAAAGGCGTCGCACGACGCGGTTATGACTTCGGTATTGTTTATCCTCAAAGCGGAAGTCTGACGTTTGCCAAAGGCGCTCGAATTGCGGAAAACGCGTCAGCAAAGCCTGCGCCAATTTAGCCATGTCGCGGGCGCTGCTTTGTTGGCGCCAATGATATAGGCCAGAAGCATTGGTGAAATGAGTATCATAGAGGCCAAGCTCGCGAGCTTTCCTTGTCATACGACGAGCGAATTTGGCTTCGGAGCCCGAGATATGTTCGGCGATGGCGGTGGCGACATCATTGGCAGATTTCACCAAAAGCGCCTTCATAGCGATTTCCGCGGGGAGGGTCGTTCCAGCCTTCAGCCCCAATCGACTGGCCGGTTGGCGCGCGGCTTGGCGCGACACATATATGGGCGTTTTGGGGGTTAAGCGCTCCGCCTCTATCTCTTCGAACATAATATACAAGCTCATGAGCTTGGTGAGACTGGCAGGATATCGGCTTTGCGAGGCGCGATATTGCTGCAATGTGCGCCCGCTTGTCGCGTCTATAACGATGGAGGAGAACGGAGCGGCGACAGCCGTAGAAGAAAAACCCCATGTAAAACATAGGGTTATAATACAGGCTCTTAAAAAATTTCGACGCACGGAATCACTCCTCAAGCCAACATAATAGCAAGTTGCCCTTGTGTTGGGAATGAAGCACCCTATCTCATATAGACAGGCGCATGGGTTTTGCTTGATGAAAAGACCAATGCAGAGGTAAAATTAGCACATGATGCAAAGAGACATGATTTTAGAAAAAAACCAGATCGATTTATCGGCATCGAAGCCGCATGTAACGATGTCTAAAGGCGAGGAAGGCCAAGATGGCCGAGATGGGGAAAGTGGCACAGCTACGCTGACCCGCACAAAAACCCAAAAACCGTCGATGTATAAAGTGCTTTTATTGAACGATGATTACACGCCGATGGAGTTTGTGATTTACGTTCTTCAACGTTTTTTCTCCAAGAGTGCCGAAGATGCAACCAAAGTGATGCTGCATGTGCACCAAAGTGGAGTTGGGATTTGCGGCGTGTTTACCTATGAAGTTGCGGAGACGAAAGTAACCCAAGTTATGGATATGGCACGGCAGCATGACCACCCGCTGCAATGCACAATGGAAAAAGATTAGACTTATAGGAGCGCGGCGTGCCGGCATTTTCAAAAGACCTAGAACAAGGATTACATCGTGCATTAGTGATCGCCAATGATCACTCGCATGAATACGCCACGCTCGAGCATTTGCTGCTGGCGCTGACCGAAGACCCCGATGGCTTAGCGGTGATGGAAGCCTGTGGCGTGAAGGTAGACTTGCTGCGCGAGAACCTCATTCAGTATATCGACACGGAGTTGACGGGGCTGATTGTGGAAGATGACGAAGACTGCAAGCCAACCGCCGGTTTTCAGCGGGTTATCCAGCGCGCAGTTATTCACGTGCAAAGCTCTGGTCGCGATGAGGTGACGGGCGCCAATGTTTTGGTCGCCATGTTCGCCGAACGCGAAAGCCATGCCGCTTACTTCCTGCAAGAACAAGAAATGACCCGTTATGACGCGGTAAATTTCATCTCGCATGGCGTTGCCAAAATCCCGGGCAAAGGCGAAAGCCGCCCCGTGGAAGGCATGGACGCCCTTGACGAGGAAGCCAGTGGCGTTGCCGATGGCGAAGCGCTGGCGGCCTATTGCATCAATTTGAACGAGAAAGCGCGCGATGGAAAAGTCGATCCCCTTATCGGGCGCAGTAAAGAAGTCTCGCGCGCCATCCAAATCCTATGCCGTCGCAGCAAAAATAACCCGCTGTTGGTAGGCGATCCTGGCGTCGGCAAAACCGCCATCGCCGAAGGTCTGGCGCGTAAAATTATTGAGGGCGATGTGCCGGATGTTTTGCTAGACAATGTTATTTACTCGCTCGATATGGGCGTCTTGCTGGCGGGAACGCGCTATCGCGGAGACTTCGAGGAACGCTTGAAGCAAATCATGTCAGAACTTGAAGATAAGCCAGAAGCGGTTCTTTTTATTGATGAAATCCATACCATCATCGGCGCGGGTGCGACCTCTGGTGGCGCCATGGATGCGTCTAATTTACTGAAACCTGCCCTGCAAGGCGGTAGTCTCCGGTGCATGGGCTCGACGACCTATAAAGAGTTTCGACAGCATTTTGAAAAAGACCGTGCCTTGGCGCGACGCTTTCAAAAGATTGATGTCATTGAGCCAAGTGTGCCCGACACGATTAAAATTCTGCAAGGTCTGAAGTCTTACTACGAAGAGTTCCATGATGTGCGTTACACCAATGATGCCATCAAGGCGGCGGTCGAGCTTTCGTCACGCTACATGGCAGATCGTAAATTGCCCGACAAAGCCATCGATGTGATTGACGAAGTCGGCGCGGCGCAAATGTTGCTGCCAACCTCCAAACGCAAGAAAACAATTAGCGTGAAAGACATTGAGGCGACCATCGCGACCATGGCGCGGATACCGCCGAAAACCGTTTCGAAAGACGATACCGAGAAGCTCAAAGGTCTCGATGTAACGCTGAAACGGGTGGTATTTGGCCAAGATGATGCGATTGGCGCTTTGGCGGCTTCCATCAAATTATCGCGCGCTGGTTTGCGCGAGCCTGAAAAACCGATTGGCAGCTATTTGTTCTCAGGCCCCACGGGCGTGGGCAAAACCGAAGTGGCCCGCCAATTGGCTTCGGCCCTGGGGGTTGAATTACTGCGCTTTGATATGTCGGAATATATGGAACGCCACACTGTGTCGCGCCTTCTCGGGGCGCCTCCGGGATATGTTGGCTACGACCAAGGTGGTTTGCTGACCGATGGCGTCGACCAAAACCCACATTGCGTCTTGCTGCTCGATGAAATTGAGAAAGCCCACCCCGACCTGTTTAACGTGCTGTTGCAAGTGATGGATCACGGCAGCCTAACCGATGCCAATGGTCGTAAGGTCGATTTCCGCAACGTGGTATTGATTATGACCACCAATGCAGGCGCCTCGGACATGGCAAAAGAGCCGATAGGCTTTGGCCGCGTGAAGCGCGAAGGCGAAGACAGGGAGGCCATCAATCGCATGTTCACGCCAGAGTTCCGCAATCGTTTGGATGCGGTTGTGCCGTTCAATAATCTACCATCCGAAGTGGTGGTGCGTGTGGTCGAGAAATTTATTCTTGAGCTGGAAATGCAATTATCCGACCGCAATGTGATTATCGATGTCACGCGCAAAGCGATGACTTGGTTGGTCGATGAGGGCTATGATTTGCAAATGGGCGCGCGGCCTATGGCGCGTATTATTCAGGAAAATATCAAGAAACCTCTGGCCGACGAGTTGCTGTTTGGCAAACTCAAGAACGGCGGTCTGGTGACGGTCGACCTAGATAAAAACGGTAAGTTATCGTTTACCTATGCCGATGATAAGCCGAGCAAGAAAAGCAAAAAGCCCAGCGAGAAAGTTAATTAAGCGCTTAAAGTTCGGCGCGAATTTTCTCTGCTAAGGCGGCCAAAACATCCATATCTTCGGGGTCGCGCGCGTGGAATTTTAACTCCAGCCCTTCGTGGCGCGGCAGAATATGCATGTGATAATGCGGCACCGTCTGGCCCGCATATGACGAGTTTAATTGCGCCATCATAAAGCCCGGCGCCTCCACCGCCTTGATAATAGCGGGGGCAAGAAGTTTGGCAGTGGCCATAACGCTGGCGGCGGCTTCTGCGGTTAAGTCGAGAAACGTGACGGCAGGTTGCTTGGGAATAACCAAAGTATGGCCGGCTACTTGCGGCATGATATCCATAAAAGCCAGCGTCGCATCATCTTCATACAGCTTGTGGCTTGGCAGCTCGCCGCGCAGGATTTTGGCAAAAATATTCTGCTCGTCATAAGCATCGGTAAGATTAATCATCTTGGCTCTCCTGTAGTTTTTTAAACGGCGTGTGTTGGCTTAGCGTCTTCATATCATTGTCTACATATTGGCGCTCGGTTTCAAGGTAGTCACCCACCGCTTGGCGCAAGCCCTCATGGGTAATGTAGTGGTTTGAATAGGTGCGGTGGGGCGCATAGCCGCGGGCCAGCTTGTGGGTGCCTTGGGCGCCCGCCTCAACGCGGGCAAGGCCGCGCGCAATGGCAAAGTCGATGGCTTGGTAATAACAAACCTCGAAATGCAAAAACGGGTGGTCTTCCAAACAGCCCCAATTACGACCATACAGCGTGTCTCCGCCAATGAAATTCAGCGCGCCGGCAATATAGCGCCCCTCGCGTTTGGCCATAATCAGCAGCGTATCTTCCGGCATGGTTTGCTGAATGCGCGTAAAAAAATCACGGGTCAAATAGGGCGTGCCCCATTTTCTGTGACCGGTATCGATGTAAAAATGGAAAAACGCATCCCAATGCGCTTCCGTGAGCTGGTCTCCGGTGATCGCCTCAATTTCAATGCCATTTTCAAGCGCCTTGGCGCGTTCCTTACGTAGGTTCTTGCGTTTGCGTGAGGCCATGGCGTCCAAAAACGCTTCGAAGCTTTGGTAGCCCTCATTTTGCCAATGGAATTGCTGGTCGGTGCGCTGCAAGAAACCTTGCGCGCCTAAGCTCTCCCAATCGGCCTCGGGCAAAAAGTTAATATGCAGGGAAGACGCATCGAGTTTTTTCAAAAGGGTGAGGGCGGCGGCCAGCAAATTATCTCTATGCTCGTCTTGCTTGGGCCCCGGTTTGACCAAAAGTCGACGCCCACCGGCGGGCGTAAAGGGAACCGCGCTTAATAATTTTGGATAATAATGCCCGCCTGCGCGATGAAACGCATCGGCCCAGCCATAGTCGAAAATATACTCGCCTTGGCTATGGTCTTTGAGATAAAGCGGCATGACGGCCAAAACCTCGCCCGTCTCATTTTCCAAAATCAAATGCTGGCCAAGCCAACCGGTCTCTGCCGTGGCCGAGCCGCTTTCTTCCATGGCCAGCAAAAACGCATGGCGCAAAAATGGATTGTAAATCTCGCCCTCAGGGTTAGCGCACGCATCCCACTGGGCGGGCTCTACAAGATTGAGGCTCGAGATAACCCGAACCTGAACAGAAGGAGTGTCACTCATGCTTTCGCGTCACCTTCTATCTCAACGATGGCGTCTATTTCTACCGCCCAGCCCATCGGCAAAGCGCTAACGCCCACGGCGGTGCGACTATGCAGGCCCCGCGCGCCAAATAATTCAAACATTAAATCAGAGGCGCCATTGAGGACGGCAGGGTGATGGGTGAAATCAGGCGTTGAATTAACGAAGCCATTAAGGCGAATGATTTGGGTCACTCGATCGAAGTCGCCCTCCAGCGCCGCTTGCAGGCGCGCGACAATATTAAGCCCGCAAATTTGCGCCGCACGGTGTCCGTCATCAATTTCGAGGCCGTCTCCCAAGCGCCCTTTAATAGCCACGCCGCTCGCACTCACGGGCCCTTGGCCAGATATCATCAGCAGATTACCGGTCTGAACATAAGGCACATAGCTGCCTAAAGGCGCGGTGGGCGCGGGCAGCACTAGGCCCATACTGTCTAAAATAGTGTGGATGGTTTTACTCATGTGCGCCTCTTATTGCGGGGAGGGGAAACGGAACAAAGATAGTTTACCCCAATTCCACAAGCGGCTAAAGGCCACGGCCCTTTTTGATGCTGTCTTTGCCGAATTTGTCGCGCAAGACATCCATCGCTTGCTCGGCGGCTTTGCGTTTGGCCTTGTCGGGGTCGCCAAGGTCTAGCGGGTCGGCCAGTTTTTCGTCCACCAAACCAGTCAGGCCAATGCCGATGAGGCGAAACCGAGTGCCTGGTTTTTCGGCCAAAACTTGCTGCAGCATTTCGCGGCCTTGCTCAAAAACCACATCGGCCAATTGCGTTGGGTTCGATAGCGCCCGACTGCGGGTTAGCGATGATAGACGGTCGGCTTTCATTTTTAACACGAGCGTTTTACCGGCCACGGCTTTGGCCTTGCAGCGGTCGGCCGTGCGCTCCGACAAATTCCAAAGGTGTTTTTCTAAGGCCGCGCTGTCCGATAAATCTTCCACGAAGGTCGTCTCGCTAGAAATCGACTTGGCGGCCGCTCGTGGCGTCACTTGCCGATTGTCGAGCCCTTTGGCCAAACGCGCCAAACGCAAGCCTGTGGCTTCATAGCGGCGCGCCAATTCGGTTTCATCGATGCTCTGCAATTGCGAGATTTGGCGAATGCCATCGCGCGCCAAACGCGCCTGCATAGCTTTACCAACGCCCCAAATGGCACTGACGGGCAATGCTGCCAGCGTCTCCAGCGTTTCGGCTTGGCCAATAAGCGAGAAGCCGCGCGGCTTATCAAAATCAGAAGAGAGCTTGGCGAGAAACTTGTTATGGCTAAGCCCAATCGACACCGTAATGCCAATCTCGGCCTCAATGCGCTGCACGAGTTTTAACAAACTCAGGGCAGGTGGGCCGCCATGCAAACGCTCGGTGCCGCGTAAATCCATGAAGGCTTCATCAATCGATAGGGGCTCCACCAAGGGGGTTAGCTCTTGCATGAGGGCGCGCACCTCTCGTCCCACGCGGCCATATTTTTCCATATCGGGCTTAATGATAACCGCCTTGGGGCAGGCTTTGGTGGCTTGAAACATAGGCATGGCCGAATGGACGCCATGAATGCGCGCCACATAGCAGCAAGTCGACACCACGCCGCGTCTGCCGCCCCCAATGATGACGGGCTTATCGGTTAACTCGGGGTTGTCGCGTTTCTCGACGGCGGCATAAAACGCATCGCAATCGAGATGCGCGACGCCCAATTGGGTCAGCTCGGCGTGTTTTAAAAGGCGAGGGGAGCCACAGGCAGCGCAGCGGCGCGCCTCAAATGGCAAAGTAGCCAGAGCCGCACAATCACGGCATAGCGTGTCGATAAAAGCCTGGCTATCGGCTGGCGTGTTCGGCGATTTTTCCGGAAATAAAGTCATGTGCCTCGGCCCAAATATCAATTCGTGCGGTCGCACCTTCGGCTTTGCTAATCAGCTTGGCGAGGCGCGGATCGGCAATAAAATGGATGCAATTTACATCCGGTGCGTGTTCCGCCACAGAAGTTATATTGTGGGGTATGTCGTCAAGAAAGAAAACCGGCCCTGTCGTTTTATCCGCTAGCCATTTTGCGGCAGGCCCTTTGAGGCCAGAGTTAACAACCACGGGATAGGCCATGTCATGGCCTTTCAGATTCTCAATACGTGCCTCGCGATGGGCGGCAGGCAGATTGGTAAGGACGATAATTTGCGCGTGTTCGGACAAGCTTGAAAGCGTGTCGGCAGCGCCATCTGCGGCTTCGATGAAGGGCGTTTCAGAGGCAAAAAAATCATCGATGAGCGTCGGTATTTGCACCGACTCATTGGTCTCGCGAGATTTAATATTGGTGCTCAGTGCAAAACTGCTGAGGTCAATCCACAGCCCCAAGGTTTCCAAATAGTGTTCCACACGTTGCATGAACTTAAGCAAAACCTCATCCGCATCTGTGATAATCAGCGGGCGATTGGGGTCTAGGGTCAGGCCTTGCAGTTGCACCAATGTGTCGGCGGGGATTTCCCCTTTTGGATGGCTCATGATACGCGTCTTTCCAGTTTTCGGGGGGTTAGGTCCAATGCGGCAGGTCGCCACCAGGTAGGGCCGCGCGGGCACGGGCGGGGTCTTCCAGCGCTATCTCAAAAGCTTCGCAAAACTCGGTCAATAGCGCTTCATCTGATAGGTAGAATTCTAAAATACCGGCCAGCATATCTGGGTCGGAAGCGCGCTCAACGATATCGCCTTGTGCCATGCCCGTAAGGCCAGAAAAACGGTCCATCACCTCGTCTAGTCCGGCTAGATAGGTAAGGGCCTTTAGGGCTAAAATTTCGGCTTCATCACTTTCCATGATTGTATATTTAGCGCGTTCGCCATGGGCGGCAATGATTATCTCTTTTTCTGCCGGGCCAAACGCAAAAAAGGCGCCCCAGGGGACGCCTTTTGAAGCCACAAAATCGCGTGATTACTTGATTTTGTTTTCTTTGAATTCCACGTGCTTCCGCACAACGGGATCGTATTTTTTGACAACCATTTTTTCGGTCATCGTGCGGGCATTTTTCTTGGTTACATAGTAGAAACCGGTGCCTGCAGTGCTTTCCAGCTTAATTTTGACTGTGGTTGGTTTGGCCATCTTTTCAATCCTTAAAAACTTGGGGCGCAATTAGCGCGTGGCCGTGAAAATAGGCATTTCACGGTTAAAGTCAACCGATAAGCTACAGAAGGGTAATTAGCGGTTTATTATTCTTAAATCGCACATAGGGAGCGGGCGCTTTTAACTGATAAGCGCGGTCTTTTTGCATCCGTTCCTCCACCATATCAATCACCGAACGGGTGATGGCGGGCAGGTCGAGTTTGCGCGCTTTCTCCAGCGTCAGCCAATGTAAATCTAGCAATTCGCCACTGGCTTTTTTCATTTCTTCGGGGTCGGTATGAATAAATTCGTCATAGACCATGAAAAACCGCGTATCAAACCGTCGCGAACGATGGGTTGGTGTCACCGCACGAGCGATAAAGTCCATTTTATCTAGCGGCGGCTCTACCCCATGGTCGAAATAAGACTGCCAAACCGCATTGCCCGAGCGCAGTTGTGCTTTGGTTGCTCGGCCGATAATGAGGCCGGTCTCTTCATAGGTTTCGCGAATGGCCGCCAAGGCAAGCCCGCGTAATTTATTGTCGCTGACGGTTTTTGCAGTTTCTTTACGCAAGCGTTTCAGCACTGGGGCGCTAAGTTTCTTGTTCACCACCAACCGCTGATCTACATAATCGAGCCGCCCGCCCGGAAAAACAAATTTATTCGGCATAAATTTGTGCGACGCAGCACGCTTGCCCATGAGAATTTTCGGCTCTCCAGCTTCTTGGCGCACAACAATCAGCGTCGAGGCTTCTTTGGGGCGCACGGCGGCGACATTGTCTTCGCGATATTCGCCAGGCCCCGTGGGGGTGCTGCCTTTGGGGGCGGTAATTTTCTGTTTAGCCATGTGTTTCACCTTCTTCATCTTTGGGAGCAAAGCCATGTAATTCTAGCGCCCATTGTAAGCCAACCACCGCCCCTTTGACGATGGGTAAGGAGATTAAGCTGACCACGATAGACAGGATTCCGAAAATTAACGCATGCACATAAAGCGGCGGCATATAGGCGCGCTCAACAATTAGCGCCACCGGAACGATGATGTGCCCAACAATGAAAATGGTAAAATAGGGCGGGGCGTCATCGGCTTGATGCTCGCCCAGATTAAGCCCGCAGGAGCCACAAGTCTCGCTCACTTTTAGGTATTTGTGAAACATGGTCTTCTCGCCACAAGCGGGGCACCGCAAGCGCGCGCCGCGCCACATAGCAGGGCCTTTTAGGCGTTTTTCTACTAGCATATCTTCGATACTCATCGGCTGCGTCTCCTTTTGCTGCGCGTCGGTTTTTTACTCGCTTTACTAGCACCAGATTTTCTAAACTGGTTGCCTCTACCAGACCCGCGTCTTTGTTTGGGCGCGCCTTCTTGGGTGCCACCTTCCAGCAAAGCAAATAGCAATCCGCCTTGAATGGGAGTGGCTTCCACCAGCTCGACTTCCACGGTCTGGCCAATGCGGAAGGTCAATCCGGTGGTGCCACCGGTCATAAACATATTGCTATCATCAGCAAAAAACCGCTCTTCGCCGAGCCGAGAAATGGGGATAAGCCCCTCAGCACCGGTATCGATAAGAGCGACAAACAGGCCAGCCCGAGACACGCCAGAAATGCGCGCCGAGAAAGTATCGCCAATTTGCGACGCCATATGAGCCGACATATAGCGCTCATTGGCGCTGCGTTCGGCGACCATGGCGCGGCGTTCGGTGCGGGATATGGCTTCCGCGATGTCGTCCAATTGGTCGGCTTCTTCTGGTGTTTGGCCGTCTTTGCCAAAGCCCAAAGCGGCTATCAGCCCGCGGTGAACGGTTAGGTCGGCGTAGCGACGAATGGGCGATGTGAAATGCGCGTAACGGCCTAAGTTAAGCCCAAAGTGGCCAAGGTTATCGGTGGCATAAACCGCTTGCGCTTGCGTGCGCAAAACCGCTTCCGAGACACTGGGCGCATGGGCGCTGTCTTTGGCTTGTTCCATTAAGGAGTTGAACAAATGCGGCAAAAGCGTTTGCCCTAAATTGACGTTGACGCCCATGGGACGCAAAAAATCGCCAAGGTTTTTTACGCGTTCTTCGGGCGGCGTATCATGCACGCGGTACATCAACCGACGCTTGTGTTTTTCCAATGTCTCGGCGGCACATACATTGGCCGACACCATCATCTCTTCGATGAGCTTATGCGCTTCTAAAGCCGGCGGGAAATAAATCCGCGAGATTTTGCCGTCATCGCTCATCTCCACACGTCGTTCTGGCCGATTGATGCGCAAAGGCTCGCGCGCATCGCGGGCCACAGCCATGGCCTGATAGGCGCGCCACAGCGGCTGCAAAATGGCTTCGTCGATGGCTGCAAAAGCCTCTTCCACTTCGCCATCGAACGCTTTTTGAGCTTGCGCATAACTAAGTTTAGCGGCCGAGCGCATCAGGCCACGGAAAAATTCATGCGAGCGTTTTTTACCGTTCTCGCCAATCACCATACGCACGGCTAAGCAGGGGCGCGTTTCCTTTTCGCGCAAGGAACATAAGTCTGTCGACAAACGCTCAGGCAACATAGGCACCACGCGGTCGGGCATGTAAACCGAATTACCGCGCTTTCGCGCTTCCGCATCCATCTCGCTGCCAGGCAACACATAGGCCGCCACATCGGCAATCGCCACCCAAACAATATGCCCGTTCGGGTTCGTCGGGTCTGGGTCGGGTTCGGCATAGACGGCGTCATCATGGTCGCGCGCATCGGGCGGGTCGATGGTCACAAATGGAATATGGGTCAGGTCCTCGCGACCCTTCAGGCTGGCTTGTTGCACGGCCTCCGATTCTTTTATCACGGCATCGGGAAACAGAATGCGAATGCCTTGTTCGGCAATTGCCAATAAAGAGAAAGCATGCGGATCGTTGGCGCTGCCGATATTGTCGACCATGCGGGCGCGCTTGGCGCCCATGCGCCGTGCCGCAATTTTTTCGCAAGCCAGCAAGTCGCCATGCTCGGCTTTGGTGTCGTCTTCTAATTTATAATCATAGCGCTCGCGCCGGTCGGCGGGCACCAGCCAAAGTCCGTCCGGGCGCTCGCGCACCACGCCAAACAATGTGCCTTCTTCGCCGCCTAATTTGCGTATCACGCGGGCGGTATATTTATATTTACTCTTCTTAAAAAGCCGCACCAAAGCAATGTCACCCGGCGATACAGGCGGCGAGGGGCGATGGCGTTTGGACTTTGGCGCGCTGTCATCAATCTCAATAACGGGGTCATCTTCGCCGTCCAGTAAGCTGCCTTCAAGGCGCGCGCGGGCTTGTAGATAGCCATATTTATTGCGTCCGGTAATTTGCACAACGCTGACATTTGGCAGTTCACCAGCCCCGCGCAGCCCCCCTTTGCGACTGCCATCCAATAGGCCTTCGGCGCCCAGCTCTCGCAACATGCGCTTCAATGGAATGCGGTCGTCGCCTTTAATGTTAAAGGCTTTGGCAATGTCGCGCTTGGCAACCTTACCATCTTGCTCGGCAACGAATTTCAACACCTCGTCGCGCGATGGCAATTTAGCCATTAGGCTTCCTTTTCAGGTTCAGGCTTTTTAGCTGTAGCTTTTTTCGCAGGTTTCTTTTTGGCGGCTGATTTTTTCTTGGGCGCCGCTTTTTTGCGTTTCTTCGCAGGGCCTTTGGCAATGCGCGCGGCGATTAATTCCAGCCCCCGCTCGAGGGTCAACTGCTCGGGATTTTCATCCTTCGGAATCGTCGCATTCACTTTGTCGTATTTTACATAAGGTCCAAAGCGACCATCCATCACACGGACGGGTTTTTGGTCGTCAGGATGTTCGCCCAAATCGTTAATCACACTGCCGCCTTGCGCACGGGCAGGGCCTTTGGCTTTGCGTTCGGCAATCACGGTCACGGCGCGGTTGACGCCAATCTCAAATACTTCGTCAGGGGTCTCTAGGCTTGCCGATTGTTTGCCCGCTTTGATGTAAGGCCCATAACGGCCAATATCCGCCATAATTTCTTCACCCGTTTCCGGATGAACACCCACGAGGCGCGGCAAGGAAAGCAGCTTCAGCGCGTATTCAAGATCCATATCTTGCGGTGTTTTGCCCTTGGGAATACCAGCGCGTTTGGGCTTGTCTTGCGTGTCGCCAGCTTCGCCCAATTGGATATAAGGTCCAAAGCGGCCACTTTTTACATGCACATCCAGCTTGGTTTCTGGGTCTTGCCCTAAAATACGTTCGATGTCGCCTTGCTCGGCTTGTTCGCCAGCAAAGGGGCGCGTGAAGCCGCAATCCGGGTAGCGGGTGCAACCTACAAAGGCGCCAAAGCGACCTGTCTTGAGGCTCAAGCCGCCTTCGCCGCATTTCGGGCAGACGCGCGGGTCGCCATCGCCGGTATCTTTAAATATATGCTTGCCCAGAACCTCGTTCATCGTGTCGAGGATTTCGGTATTGCGAATTTCCATCGTAGTTTCCACCGTGCGATGGAAATCTTCCCAGAAGCGCGCCAGTACATCTTTATAGCTCATGGTGCCGGCCGACACTTTATCGAGGTCGGCTTCTAGACTGGCGGTAAAATCATATTCCACATAGCGGTCGAAAAAGTTCTCTAGGAAAGCGATAACCAAGCGGCCTTTGTCTTGCGGCACGAAACGGTTTCTATCCATCACCACATAATCGCGATCGCGCAGAACACTCAACACGCTGGCATAAGTAGAAGGGCGGCCAATGCTCAGCTCTTCCATACGCTTGACCAAAGTCGCCTCGCTAAAACGCGGGGGCGGCTCGGTGAAATGTTGTTCAGGCGAAATTTTAGCCACATTCACAGCTTCGCCTTCGTTCACTTGCGGCAGGCGCGGGCCGTCTTTTTGGTCGGCCTCATCGTCTTTGCCTTCTTCATAAAGTTTCAAGAAACCAGCGAAGGTAATCACTGTGCCAGAGGCACGAAGTCCGGTCACGCCATCGGCGCCCGAAATGGTAATGGAGGTGCGTTGCACGCGGGCGTTTTCCATTTGCGACGCCATGGTGCGCTTCCAAATTAGCTCATATAATTTGGCTTGGTCGCCGTCTAAATAGGCGCCCATATCTTCCGGCAAGCGCGCCAAGCTGGTAGGGCGAATGGCTTCATGGGCCTCTTGCGCATTGGCGGCTTTGGTCTCATAAACGCGAGATTTTTCCGGCAAATAATCAGGGCCAAACACGCTAGAAATGACTTCACGTGTCTCGGTCACGGCTTCGGGCGCAATTTGCGTGCCATCGGTACGCATATAGGTAATCAAGCCGGTTTCTTCGCCATCAATGGTCATGCCTTGATATAAAAGCTGCGCCACTTGCATGGTGCGCTTGGCATTAAAACCCAGCTTACGACTGGCCTCTTGCTGCAAGGTAGACGTCGTAAAAGGCGCCGATGGATTGCGCTGACCAGGCTTGCTTTCAATCTTATCAATCGTGAAGCTAGTATTGGCGATGGCGGCCTCAGCTGCGCGCGCAGAGGCTTCATCGCCCAGTGAAAACTTATCCAGCTTCTCGCCTTTATGGATCACCAAACGGGTTGGCAAAGGCTGATTGTCGGCGGTCGTTAAATCCGTATCCACCGACCAATATTCGCGTGGGGTAAATTGTTCTATCTCTATTTCGCGCTCGCAAATGAGCCGCAAGGCCACCGATTGCACACGGCCTGCCGAGCGCGAGCCCGGCAATTTGCGCCAAAGTACCGGCGATAGATTAAAGCCCACCAAATAATCGAGGGCGCGACGCGCCAAATAGGCATCGACCAGTTTCTCGTCGATTTGGCGCGGGTTGGCCATCGCTTCCAGCACAGATTTTTTAGTAATGGCGTTAAATACCACGCGGCTGACAGGCTTATCGCCCAATACTTTTTTCTTCCGAAGCACTTCTAACACGTGCCAGCTAATGGCTTCGCCTTCGCGGTCAGGGTCAGTGGCCAGCACTAGGCTATCGGCGCTTTTTACCGCTTTGGCAATGTCGCTCAGGCGCTTTTTGGCGTCGCCTTGCTCTTCCCATTTCATCTCAAAATCATTGTCGGTGTCGACCGAGCCGTTTTTTTCTGGCAGGTCGCGCACGTGCCCAAAGGAGGCGAGGACGATAAAATCCTTGCCGAGATATTTATTGATGGTCTTCGCCTTCGCGGGCGATTCAACAATAACAACTTCCATTTTTAGGCTCCAAAAGCTTATTAGGTGCGCATCATATGGTCAAAATTAGCCCATCTGTCAAATCGGGTGTTTGCGGCTAGCGCTATATCAGGCAGATTTTGCCCCCAGGTTCATGCGTCAGTCGCCCTGCAAGATCTAACTCCAGCAGCACCAAATGAACGTGCTGCACGGGCATTTGAGATTGCTCAATTAAGTCATCGACGCTCATCGGCACAGGCCCCATCAGCTCGATAAGGTTGTGCCGATCGCTATCGTCAATCGACGGGGGCGGTGCGCTGGGCGCGCAGCGGAACGGGCGATGATTGGCATCCATTTCAGGTCGCTCGATGAGCGGGCGAAGCACGCCCATAACATCATCTGCGGTTTCAATAAGGGTAGCGCCATCGCGCAATAGATTGTTCGAGCCGAGGCATCTTGCATCGAGGGGCGAGCCGGGCACGGCCATTACTTCGCGGCCGTGCTCGCCAGCAAAGCGGGCGGTGATTAAAGAGCCCGAACGGCGCGCCGCCTCGACCACAATCACACCAAGCGACAACCCCGATATGATGCGGTTGCGGCGCGGAAACAAGCTGGCTTGGGGGGCCGTGTCTGGCGGGTTCTCGGCCAACAAAAGGCCTTGTTCGATAATTCTGTTTTGTAAGCCTGTGTTTTCGCGCGGGTACGCGTGGGCGGCACCATTGCCCAGAACCGCGATAGTGCCTTGGCTCAAAGCAGCTTCATGGGCGGCGCCATCGACACCACGAGCCAAACCAGAGACGATGATTATGCCATTGGCGCTAAGGTCGCCCGCCAATTGAGCGGTGATTTTACGCGCCGCAGCAGAGGCGTTACGTGCCCCAACCATGGCCACCATCGGGCGCTCCAACAAATGCGTATGGCCATGCGCCGCGATAAGGGGCGGGGCATCAGGCAGGGCGGCCAAAGCGGTCGGATAGGTCTGCGTACCCCAAATCAAATATTGCCCGCCGAGCTTTTGCGTGTCGCTATATTCTTGTTTAGCTTTAGCTAGGGAAAAGGCTTTCAACGGACGCTGGCGCCCACCTCGGCTCGAAAGCTCTGGTAGGGCTTCGAGCGCCGCTTCACCCGTGCCGTAAAGGCGTATCAGGCGTTGAAAGGTAACGGGGCCAATTTTCTCGGTTCGCGCGAGGCGCAAGTAAGCGAGCTGCTCGGTAAGAGGCAGGCTCATAACTTGCTTTGGTCAATAATTATCTTGCGCACGGCAGACCTCTTCCTTGTTTTATTATTTTTGCCGCCATAGTTTGCCTATGGGCGGAGGCAGTGTGTCGTGATTGGGCTATTGGGTTATTGGCCGATTTTTGGTTCCGTTCCCGCGCGCAGGCGAGAGATGTTTTCGCGGTGCGCCCATAAAGACAGGCCGACCATAATTAGCGTGAAGCCGAATGTATCTTGTTCGCCAAGGAAAACCAAAAGCGGCAGGCTCAGCACCATCGCGGTGATGGCGGCCAAAGAGGATTTGCGAAAAACAATTGCCACAAGCAACCAAGTTAGCAAAAACACAAGGCCCGTCATGGGTGACATAATAAGGATGGCGCCGATGAAAACCGCCACACCTTTGCCGCCTTTAAAATTCAGCCAAACAGGAAATAAATGCCCGATGAGGGCAGCAAGGCCGGCAAAGAGAGCGGCTTGGTCATTGCCCAAACGCCAAACGAGGGCCACGGCCAAAGCGCCTTTTGCAGCATCGGCCAAAAGCGTTGCCAGAGCCAAAATTTTACTGCCCGAGCGCAACACATTGGTTGCCCCAATATTGCCTGAACCAATATCGCGAATATCGCCTTTGCCGCCGATGCGGGCGAAAATCAAACCAAATGGCACAGAGCCTAAAAGGTAGCCAAAGCCGCCAGCCAAAAGAGTTATAAGTGCATCGCTCATGGTCTATCTCCTAAAGGGGTCGTAAATCTCAAGAAAGGGTGAATACCGCTTCGCCATTTACATAAGTGGCATAGACGCGGCCCTGAACTTTTCGTCTGTCGATTGCAGCATTTTGCGACTTCGAACGCAAGGAGCTGGCGTCAACAATCCAAGGTTCGCCCAAGTCCACAATCGCAAAATCAGCGGCATCGCCGACAGCCAGACTACCACCTTTAAGCCCCAGCAGCTCGGCCGGGCGTTGGGTGACGCAAGCCAGCAAGGTGGCAAGGTCTAGTTCATTGGCATGGTGCAAAGTTAAAAGTCCGGCCAGCAAGGTTTCAACGCCCACGGTGCCATAAGCGGCTTGCGCGAAAGGTTGGCGTTTGGCTTCGGCATCTTGCGGGTTATGGCCCGAGACCACCACATCGATGGTGCCATCGGCCACGCCGAGGATGAGCGCGAGCCTGTCTTCTTCGTCGCGCAAAGGCGGCGATAATTTGGCGAAGCTGCGATAGTTTTCAACATCGTTTTGGTTAAGCATTAAATGCGTGGCCGAGACGCCGCAAGAAACAGAGACGCCGCGTTTCTTGGCGGCCCGAATGGTTTCGACACTTTCGGCCGAAGAGATTTGCGAAATATGATAGCGCCCACCGGTTAGCTCAACGAGGCGCAAGTCGCGGTCAATTATAGTGGTTTCTGCGGCCGCCGGAATACCAGCAAGGCCTAGCCGCGTGGCCAGCTCGCCTTCATGCATCACGCCGGCGCTTTGCAAGTCTTGGTCCATCGCGTGTTGCACAATCAGCGCGTCAAAATTGGCCGCATAAGATAAAGCACGGCGCATGGTCAGGGCGTTCATCACGGCGCGGTCGCCATCGGTAAAGGCCACGGCTCCGGCTTCGCGCAACAGTCCAAACTCGGTCATATGCGCGCCAAGGCAGCCTTTGGTTAAAGCAGCCATTGGATGAACCCGCACAATTGCGGTGTCGCGCGCGCGCCGCGTTATAAAGTCAACAAGCGCCGCATCATCAATCACGGGGTTGGTATTTGGCATGGTCACCATGGCGGTAACCCCACCTGCGGCGGCGGCTTGCGAGGCGGTGGCCAGCGTTTCGCGGTGCTCTTCTCCAGGCTCGCCTGTAAACACTTGCATGTCGATGAGGCCTGGCAAAATGGCTTTGCCTTGGCAGTCGATAATTTCGCAATCGGCAGGAACGTCGACACTCTTGCCGATGGCCGCCACTTGGTTGTCGACTATCAAGAGGGTGCCAATCTCATCTAGCTTTTGGCTCGGGTCGATCAATCGGGCATTGGTAAAGGCGCGGGTCAAACCAGTCATGTGCGGCTTCCCCCAGCGTTGGGCAGATTGGCGGCCAGCGCTTCCAAGACGGCCATGCGAACCGCCACACCCATTTCAACTTGGTCTCGGATGAGGCTAATCTCTGGGTCATCGGCCACGGCGCTATCAATCTCGACACCGCGGTTCATGGGGCCTGGGTGCATAACCAAGGCGCCGGGTTTGGCGAAACTCAGTTTCTCGCGGTCGAGGCCATAGAGGTGGTAATATTCGCGCACCGAAGGAATAAGCGCGCCTTCCATGCGTTCGTTTTGGATGCGCAACATCATCACAATATCGCAACCTGCGAGGCCTTCGCGCATATTGGTAAAGGCGCGGGCGCCCAATTGTTCGGCGCCAGCAGGCAATAGGGTTTGCGGGCCGATGAGATGCACGGTCGCGCCCATTCGGTTGAGCAATAATAAGTTAGAGCGCGCCACGCGGCTATGGCTTATGTCGCCACAAATCGCAACCCGCAGGCCTTCCAGTTTGCCAAGGCGGCGACGAATGGTCAGCGCATCGAGTAGGGCTTGGGTGGGGTGTTCATGGGCGCCATCGCCTGCGTTTAACACGGCGCAGGAAACTTTTTGTGCCAACAGAGCTACCGCGCCGCTATCGCCGTGACGCACCACAAGCAAGTCGGGGTTCATGGCGTTCAGCGTGGCGGCTGTATCGAGCAAGGTCTCGCCTTTGTTTACGGCCGAGGCGGCGACCGACATATTCATGACATCAGCACCCAGGCGCTTGCCTGCCAGCTCAAACGAGCTTTGCGTGCGGGTCGAGCTTTCGAAAAATAAATTAATTTGCGTGCGGCCGCGCAAGGCAGAGGTCTTTTTGTCGACCTGTCGATTGTGCTCAACATAAGCGTCAGCGGCATCTAGTAAATGGGTAATATCAGAAACAGAAAGACCTTCAATCCCGAGGAGATCGCGGTGCGCAAAAACGCCCAGTGGTTTTTTATCTGTCATCAAAATCTGATTATATACGGTGCGCGGCCAAACGAGGCAAGCGATTTAATCGGATAGCGGGTCGAATGGCGGACATCAATAGGGCAATTATCTAAACGCCATATACCGCGTCGATGGCGCCTTGCAGAATATAGGCGGCGGCCATTTTGTCGATAACATCGGCACGTTTGGCGCGGCTGGTGTCGGCCTCCAATAACGTGCGTTCGACTGCGGCGGTCGACAATCGCTCGTCCCATAGCAAGACAGGTAAATCAGGAAACTTGTCTAAGTTTGTCAGATTGCGCAAAAAGGCATGCGTGGCTTGTACGCGCGGACCCGCCGAGCCATCCATATTTAAAGGCAGTCCAATCACCATACCACCGACGTTTTCATTCGTCAGTATCTCGGCCAGAGCGGCAGCATCGGGGCCGAATTTTTTGCGCCGAATGGTGTAAAACGGAGTGGCGATTTTATGTTGGCTGTCGCCCAGTGCCAAGCCAATGGTTTTGCTGCCTAAATCAACCCCGATGAGGCGGCTATTGGGGGCAAGAGAGCGGATGAGTTCGGTAGGCGTTTCGACAATTTGCATTTGTTTGGCATAGCACGACATTCGACCAAAGTCATATTGCAGTTCGTCTTGAAGTTCTGTGATGGCTTTGCTAGTTTCCGCCCTACACGAGCCTGCCTCGCCTTTAACGATATGAAAGTTAGATATGTCAGTAGATGAAAAAACGGTGCGCCGCATCGCCATGCTTGCCCGCATTGGGCTGGATGAGGCGGAAGTTCCGGCTCTGGCCAAGGAGCTGAACACGATTATTGGCTTTGTTGAGCAATTGTCCGAAGTGGATACGGAGGGCGTGAAACCGTTTACCAGTCCGGTAGAAAATAAAATGCGTTGGCGCGAAGATGTGGTTGCCGATGGTGGCTATGCCGAACATGTGCTGGCCAATGCACCCGATAAAGATGATGAGTATTTCGCCGTGCCGAAAGTTGTAGAATAATATGAGCAAGCTAACTGATTTAAATCTGGCCCAAGCCCGCGATGGACTTGTCAGCAAGGCGTTTTCCGCTGCCGAATTAACACAAAGCCATATTGAGCGAGTGGAGGCCTCGGATGCCCTTAACGCCTATGTTTTAAAGACGCCGGAAAAAGCCATGGATATGGCCAAAGCCAGCGACGAAAAAATATCTAACGGCACGGCTGGGCCTCTCGAAGGCCTGCCAATCGGGGTGAAAGATTTATTCTGCACCAAAGGGGTTCGCACGACGGCGAGTTCTAAAATCCTCGGGGAATTTATTCCGCCCTATGAAAGCACCGTGACGCAAAACCTTTGGAACGATGGCGCGGTTCTGCTCGGCAAATTGAACAATGATGAATTTGCCATGGGGTCTTCTAATGAGACCTCCTGCTTTGGCCCCGTCAACAATCCTTACCAAGGTGCCAATGGAGAAAACCTTGTGCCGGGTGGCTCGTCTGGTGGCTCTTCGGCTGCGGTGGCCGCGCGCCTCGGTGTGGCCGCTACGGCCACAGATACAGGCGGCTCTATTCGCCAACCTGCGGCTTTTACTGGCACGGTTGGCTTGAAACCGACCTATGGCCGTTGTTCGCGTTGGGGCGTTGTCGCTTTTGCTTCTTCGTTAGACCAAGCCGGCCCGATTACGCAAACCGTGCGCGATGCTGCTATTATGTTGGGCTCCATGGCCAGTTTTGATAAACGCGACAGCACGTCGGTTGAGCGCGATGTGCCAAATTATGAAGCGGCTTTGACGGGCAACATTAAGGGCTTGCGCGTGGGTATTCCCAAAGAATACCGCGTTGACACTATGCCGGCTGAAATTGAAGCGCTCTGGCAGCAAGGGATTGATTGGCTGAAGGACGCAGGCGCCGAGATTGTCGATGTGTCCTTGCCGCACACGAAATATGCTTTGCCAGCCTATTACATCATTGCCCCCGCCGAAGCCTCGTCGAATTTGGCCCGCTATGATGGGGTGCGCTATGGCGCGCGCCAAACGGGTGTTGATATTGACGACATGTATTCGAATACGCGCGCGGCTGGATTTGGCGATGAAGTGAAACGCCGCATTATGGTTGGCACTTATGCTTTATCGGCTGGTTATTATGACGCCTATTACATTAAGGCGTTGCAAGTGCGCCGCTTAATCGCCGAAGATTTTGATAGGGCTTACGAAAAATGCGATGTGCTGCTAACCCCAACCACGCCCTCGGCGGCTTTTGCGGTGGGCAAGCAAGTTGAAGATCCGTTGGAAATGTATCTCAATGATGTGTTTACGGTGACGGTCAATTTGGCAGGTCTGCCTGGGTTATCGGTGCCCGCAGGGTTGGATGCCAATGGCTTGCCGTTGGGCTTGCAGTTAATTGGCAAAGCCTTTGGCGAAGAAGAATTGCTGCGCGTTGGCGAGGTGCTGGAAACAGCCGCTGGTTTCACCACGCGGCCTAAACAATGGTGGAGCGCATAATGGCGAGCAATCAAAATTTAATCGCAGGCGCAACAGGCGACTGGGAAGTTGTCATGGGTCTCGAAATCCATGCCCAAATCGCCTCCGAGTCGAAATTGTTTTCAGGTGCCGCCACAGAGTTTGGCGCGGCCCCGAACTCTCAAGTGTCGCTGGTCGATGCGGCCATGCCCGGCATGTTGCCCGTCATCAATGCCTATTGCATAGAGCAAGCGGTGCGCACAGGCCTTGGCTTGAAGGCGCAGGTGAATAAATATTCCGTGTTCGACCGGAAGAATTATTTCTATCCAGATTTGCCACAAGGCTATCAAATCTCGCAGTTTCTTCAGCCGATTGTTGGCGAAGGCGCGATCGAGATTGATTTGCCAGATGGCTCGGTAAAAACCATTGGCGTCGAGCGTTTGCACCTAGAGCAAGATGCGGGCAAGTCTTTGCACGACCAGCATCCAAGCCAAAGTTTTGTCGATCTAAACCGCTCTGGTGTGGCCTTGATGGAAATTGTGTCGCATCCCGATATGCGTTCGGCGGCGGAGGCGCAAGCCTATGTAAAAAAAGTGCGCGCGATTTTGCGGTATCTTGGCACTTGCGATGGCAATATGGAGCAGGGCAGTTTGCGGGCGGATGTGAATGTATCGGTGCGCCGTCCTGGCGATGAGCTGGGCACACGCTGTGAAATTAAAAACGTCAATTCCATTCGCTTCATCGGCCAAGCCATTGAACATGAAGCGCGTCGTCAGATTGACCTGATTGAAGATGGCGGCGTGGTGCAGCAACAAACCCGCCTGTTCGACCCTAAAAACGGCGAGACGCGTGCCATGCGATCTAAAGAAGAAGCGCATGATTATCGTTACTTCCCAGACCCAGATTTGCTGCCGCTAGAATTTGACCAAGCCTTTGTCGATGCGATTGCTAAAGACTTGCCAGAGCTGCCAGACGATAAAAAAGCACGGTTTATCTCCGACTATAAATTGTCGCCCTATGATGCCAGCGTGCTGGTTTCGGAAGCAGAGAACGCTGCGTTTTTTGAAGCCGCTGCCGAAGGCCAAGATGCCAAGGCCGTGGCCAATATGGTTATCGGTTCCGTATTTGCAGGGCTCAATAAAGCGGGCTTAGCCATTGCCGATAGTCCGGTGACACCGAGCCAAGTCGGCCAATTGGTTGGGCTTATCAGTGATGATACGGTTTCCAATAGCATCGCGAAAGAAGTCTTCGAGATGATGTTCGACGAGGGGCCAGACCAAGGCAAAGACGCGCATGTGATTGTCGAAGAAAAAGGCCTGAAACAAGTCACGGATATGGGCGCCATTGAAGCGGCTGTCGATGAAGTGATTGCGGCCAATCCAGACAAAGTGACCCAAGCCCAAGAGCGCCCCAAAATGGCAGGCTGGTTCGTTGGCCAAGTGATGCAAGCGACGGGTGGCAAAGCCAATCCGCAGGCCGTCAACAAATTGGTCTTGGCGAAACTTGGTCTCGATAGCTAGTCGTTTAGCTTCGCGTCTTCAATCGCCTGATAAGTGAGCGACCACATGTCTTGGCGCAGAGTGGTGCGATGAGGCAAAACTTGCGTCATGAACAGGACAATCATCTCGTTTTTGGGGTCAATCCAAAATATCGTGCCGGCCGCGCCGCCCCAGAAATAGCTTTCCTCTGGCATAGGTAATTGCGATAGACCCTGCTTTTTTATCATGCCAAAACCCAAGCCAAACCCAATGCCATCGTTTGGCATGGTGCTGGTGTAGCGGGCCAGCGCACGGCTTTTGCCGATATGGTCTTGGCGCATCATTTTAACGGTATTGGGGGCGAGAAGGCGTTGGCCATCCAGCTCGCCATCGTTCAGCAACATACGCGCGAAACGCAAATAATCTGCCGTGGTGGACAAAAGTCCCGCGCCGCCACTCTCAAATTCGGCTTCGGGAAAATAATGGGTCAGAATGCTTTTATGGGCGGATTCCAACCCGGGGCCTGTGGGCTGCGCCCGCATCCCTTTTTTCACGAATTGCTCTGGTACGCCTTTTTGCGAATACAGCGTGGCTTGGCGATTGGCTTTGGCTGGGTCGAAGCGAAAACTCGTGTCGACCATGGCGAGGGGCCCAAAAATTCTTTCTTGTAGAAAAACCGAAAACGGCTGTCCCGAGACCACCTCTACCAAACGTCCCAATACATCGGTGGAGACCGAGTAATGCCAATGTTGGCCGGGGTCGAACTTCAACGGCATCTTGCCTAGCCGCGTCACAAAACTTTTCAAATCCCCATCGATAGTAGCCCCTAGCCCTTGTCGGCGGTAGAGGGCGCCAAGGGGGGTCGGGTCAAATACGCCATAGGTAAAGCCCGCTTGGTGGGTTAGCACATCATGGATGGTCGGTTGGCGTTTGGCGGCGCGCGTGGGCAGACGGTTTTTGTTTTGCGTCTTTTTAGTGGGCGCATAGACCCGCAAATTGGCCAGCTCAGGAATATATTTAGCAATGGGTTCGTGCAGTAAAAACTTGCCTTCTTCATGCAACATCATCACCGCCACGGAAGTGATGGGTTTGGTCATCGAGTAAATATGAAAAATCGTGTCGTCTTGCATCGGCGCTTTGCGCGCTATATCGCGGTAGCCCCAATTGCGTTCATAGACCACGCGGTCGTTCTGATAAATCAGCGCGCGCGCCCCAGCTACATGCTCGGCCTCAATGGCTTTTTGATAGTGCGCATCTATGCGTGCCAGTCGAGATTGGTCGAAGGATAAATTACGACTGGTCGAAAAAAAACCTCCGACGGCGGCAACCCCACCGATGAGCAGAACGAGACTTAAAGCGCGGACATAAAATTTCATAGGACTCTCCCTTTTTTCTGAAGCCTATCGAAAGCCTGCGAGAAAAGAAAGCGCCGGATTTATTTTCCCTTAAAGTCAGCCTCGCGTTTTTCGTTGAAGGCAGTAACACCCTCGACGAAATCGCTCGACCAGCCGGCTTTTTGCTGCGCCCAGCGTTCATTGTTGAGCTGCTCTTCATAGGTAGCGTCGACGCTATCCCACAAAAGATTTCGGATGAGGCCCAAAGACATCGGCCCTTTGGCCAATTCTTCTGCCAGTGCGCGGGCTGTATCCATCAGCGCATCATCTTCGACTACGCGGTTGATGAGACCCCATTCGAGCGCTTTTTCGGCTGGCAGGCGTTCGCCCATCAGCGCTAATTCTTTGGTCCGAGCGAGGCCGATGAGGCGCGGCAAAATATAGGTCGAGCCGCCATCTGGCACTAAGCCAATGCGGCGGAAAGCCTGCAAAAAGAAAGCCGATTTATTGGCCACAACCATATCGCCCATCAGCGCGAAGCTCATGCCAACGCCGGCGCAAGGGCCGTTGACGGCCGAGACAATCGGGCAGGGCATGTTGCGAAGCTGGCGCAAGAGCGGATGATAAACCCGCTCTAGGCCTGCGCCTGCGTCGTTTTTGGTATTGCTTGAGCTGCCGCTATCTTGGCTTTTATCTTGGCTTTTATCTTGGGCCCCATCTTGGCCGCCGTCCATGCGCGCCACATTGGCGCCAGCGCAAAAACCGCGTCCTGCGCCCGTTAAAATCACGCAGCGAATGCCGCTGTCGGGATGGGCGGCTGCCGTTAGGGCAATGTCGAGACTGGAGAGCATTTTTGCACTCATGGCATTTAGCGCCTCGGGGTCGTTGAAGGTGATGGTGGCAATATTGCCTTCGGTTTCATATTTCAGCAGATCAAGTTGCATGAGATTTTTCCTATTTAGATTTCTGTTGGGTTTCGCGCGCCGCTTGCATTTGCGCTGTTTCGACGTCGCGGAAATTCGGTTTGCGTTTTTCCATGAAAGCGCGAGCGCCCTCTAGAAATACCGGTTGGTCGCAAAAATGGCCTTGTTGGTCGCGCTCATAATCGAGCTGTTCATCATAGGTGTTGGTCATCGCGACATCATGCGCGCGCGAGGTAGCTTTTATGCCCGTAATGGCGCCAGCGGCAAGGCGTTCAGCCAGTTGCATGGCGGTATCCATCAGCGCATCGTCTTCGACGCATTGCCAGACCAAGCCCCAGTCTTCGGCTTTTTGCGCCGGTAAGCTGTCGCCCAAAAGTGCCATGCCATTGGCGCGCGTGCGGCCGATGAGTTGTGGCACCAACCAAGAAGCGCCAACATCTGGAATGATACCAAGCTGCGGCGCAAACACCAATTTGAAGGAAGCGCTTTTCGCCGCAATCACCAAGTCTCCGCTCAAGGCCACGCCAACGCCGGCGCCTGCGGCCACGCCATTGATGGCGCAAATGACGGGTTTATCGCAATCGTGAATCGCGCGGCCCATAACATTGAAACCAATTTCCATATTGTGCCAGGTCGTCTCGCCGTGGGTTTTGCCTTCCAAACGCGGAAAATCGCCCCCGCTTAAGTCGGCGCCCGCGCAAAACCCGCGCCCCTTGCCGGTGAGAATGAGGCAGCGAATATCGTCGTTATCATTGGCTTGCTTGAAAACCTCGATGACGGCCATAACCAATGGATAGTTAAGGCTGTTGAGGCTATCTGGGCGATTCATAGCGACAGTGAGGACGCCCGTATCGCTGAGGTGGGTCTCGATGGTATCTGACATTTGGTTCTCCCTAATTGGGGGAGAGTTTAATCACAAAAGGGCTATTGGCAAGCGTCGGTTAATCTGGTTAACTTTTTTTAGTTTACTTTCATGAGGGAGATAGCCATGAGTGCCGCAGAAATTATGCCGGAATTACCGGAAACACCTGAGCAAGAAATTCGCGATCTAATCGCAGCGCAGAAAAAAGCCCATATCGCAGAGGGCCCTATGTCGGCCGAACGTCGTATTGATTTGATCGACCGCACGATTGCGCTTTTGGTTGAGAATGGTGACAAAATGGTAGATGCGCTGATGGCTGACTTCGGAAGCCGCAGCCCTGAAGGCACATTGGCAACCGATGTTGGCGGCACGCTAGGGTCGCTGAAATATGCGAAAAAGAATCTTCGCAAATGGATGAAAGCCTCCAAGCGTCATTCTATGTTCCCGCTCGGCCTCTTGGGTGCCAGCACTCGCGTTGAATATCAGCCTATCGGTTGTGTCGGCAATGTTGTGCCATGGAACTTCCCATTCAACCTTTGCTTCAGCCCCATGGGGTCGATTTTTGCTGCCGGTAACCGGACAATTATTAAGCCGTCCGAATATACCGTGCATAGCGCGCTATTGACCAAAGAGCTGTGCGAGAAATATTTCGACAAGACGGAAGTGGCCGTGGTTCTGGGTGGGCCTGAAACGGGCGCGACTTTCTCGCGTATGCCGTTTGACCACTTGCTGTTCACTGGTGCGACAGGCATTGCCAGCCACATTATGCGTGGCGCGGCTGAAAACTTGGTGCCCGTCACCCTTGAGCTGGGTGGCAAGTCGCCGGTTATCGTTTCCGATACGGCAGACATGAAAAAAGCCGCAGCTCGTGTGATGACAGGTAAAACGCTGAACGCGGGCCAAATTTGCTTGGCTCCCGATTATGTTATGGTGCCAGAAGGCAAAGTCGATGATTTTGTTGCCGAAGCCACGGCCTCGGTTACCGGCATGTTCCCGACCTTGAAAGACAATGAGGATTACACCTCTGTGGTCAATCAACGTCACTATGACCGTCTGCAAAGCTATTTGGACGATGCCCGTGAGAAGGGTGCCAAGATTGTCGAAATCAATCCAGGCAATGAAGATTTCTCACAGCAGCCACACCATAAAATTCCGCCAACGATTGTTGTCAATCCAACGGAAGACATGAAGGTGATGCAGGAAGAAATCTTTGGTCCTATTTTGCCAATTAAATCCTACAAAGAAGTCGATGATGCGATTGGCTATGTAAATGACCACGACCGTCCATTAGGTCTGTATTATTTTGGCGATGATAGGGCGGAAGAAAACCGTGTCATCAACTCCACCACATCGGGTGGCGTAGCCGTGAATGATGTGATTACGCATATTATGCAAGATGATGCGCCATTTGGCGGCGTGGGTCCTTCGGGCACAGGCGCCTATCACGGCAAGGAAGGCTTTATTAACTTTAGCCATGCCAAAACCGTGTTCCGCCAAACGCCATTTGAGTTTGCGGCCGGTGCCTTGCGCCCACCTTATGGTGAAAAAACACGTAAAATGCTGGCTGGCATTATCAAAAAGTAAGCCAGCTTCGCGAAAAGACCCGCATGCGATATTATGTTGCATGCGGGTTTTTTTTGTTCCGCCGATGTAAAACTATGAGACACTGTCACCATGGAAAAAATTGCAAAATTCAACGCTGAAGATCCGTTCCTGCTCACTGAGCAGCTAACGGAAGAAGAACGCATGATATTCGACAGTTCGACCGCCTATGCGCGCGAAAAGCTGCTGCCTCGGGTCAAGGATGCTTTTATCAATGAAACGGTTATGCCGGAGATTTTCGCCGAAATGGGCGAACAGGGTCTTTTGGGCGTCACCATCCAGCCCGAGCTTGGCGGGGCGGGCGCTTCCTATGTTTCTTATGGGCTGGTTAGCCGCGCGGTGGAAGCCGTCGATAGCGGCTATCGCTCCATGATGTCCGTGCAGTCGTCTTTGGTGATGCATCCGATCAACACGTTCGGCTCGCAGGCGCAGAAAGAGAAATATCTGCCTAAATTAGCCAGCGGCGAATGGATTGGCTGCTTCGGCTTAACCGAGCCGGATGCGGGCTCCGACCCGGCCGGAATGCGCACCAATGCCAAGCCCGTCGATGGTGGCTTTTTGATGAATGGCTCCAAAACGTGGATTTCCAACGCGCCGATTGCCGATGTTTTTGTCGTTTGGGCCAAGTCTGCCGCGCATGATGGCAAGATTAAAGGCTTTATCCTTGAAAAAGGCATGACCGGATTAAGCGCGCCGAAAATCGAAGGCAAATTGTCTTTGCGCGCTTCCGTTACGGGCATGATTATGATGGAAGATGTTTTCGTTCCCGAAGAAAACATGCTGCCAGATGTAGAAGGTCTCAAAGGCCCATTCTCCTGCCTCAACCGGGCCCGTTACGGCATTAGCTGGGGCGCTATGGGCGCCGCGGAGTTCTGCTTCACGGCGGCGCGCGACTATGGTCTGGAGCGTCATCAGTTCAACAAACCCTTGGCTGCCAATCAGCTGTATCAAAAGAAACTGGCCGATATGCAAACCGAAATTGCGTTGGGGTATCAAGCCAGTCTGCGCGTCGGTCGGTTGATGGATGAGGGACGCTTTGCGCCTGAGATGGTATCGATTGTCAAACGCAATAATGTCGGTAAAGCCCTGGACATAGCGCGCCAAGCACGCGACATGCACGGCGGCAATGGCATTGCGGGCGAGTATCACGTGATGCGCCATCTGATTAATTTGGAAACGGTAAACACCTATGAGGGCACACATGATGTGCATGCGCTGATTCTGGGTCGCGCCATTACGGGCATTGCCGCGTTTTAAACTTGCGCTTGTTCGAAGTCCGTTAACATAAGGTTCCATGCCGCTGCATGGTCGGGGGTAAAGGCGTCGCCTAGGCCTTGGGCGATGACATCTCGTGTTATCTCAAAAAACTGGTGAAACGTGTCCTCAACGCCATAGGTGACATGGCTCATTTGCGCGCCGACAATGCGATTGGCCGCCGCCGTTGGGTCGGTGAGATATGTGGTGATAATCTCCAGCGTTGTGCGCATCATATTGCGCCTTAGGCCTTCATCTGTATCGAGCAAAAACATGCCTTCATAGTCGGCATCCATCGCATAAAGCTTCGCATAAACCGCATCATAGGGGTCGCCATATTGGTCCGCATAAAGCTCAAGAGATTGTTCAACCAAGGGTGTCATGGAGTAAGTTTATCTCAGCGGAAAAGGCCTGTGGAATATATTTTCTAGAACCATTCTAAGTTTCTTGACGCGAGTCAATCGACGCTCTATATCCTAATTTCACTCTAACGAAGGAAGAAAACATGATTGGTACTAAACTCCCACAAGTAACGTTTAAAACTCGCGTCCGCGATGAGAGCATCGGCGGTGACAACCCGTTCCGCTGGCAAGAAATGACTACCGACGATTATTTCGCTGGTAAACGCGTCGTTGTGTTTTCGCTTCCAGGCGCCTTCACACCCACTTGCTCGACGTTTCAATTGCCGGATTTTGAAAAGCTGTTCCCAGAGTTTCAAGCCGCTGGCATCGATGCCATCTATTGCATCTCCGTCAATGACGCATTTGTAATGAACGCATGGGGCAAATCCCAAGGTGTTGAAAACGTAGGCCTCATCCCAGATGGCTCCGGCACGTTCACCCGTCAAATGGGCATGTTGGTAGACAAAGACAATCTTGGTTTCGGCATGCGTAGCTGGCGTTATGCTGCGGTCGTAAAAGATGGCGTCGTAGAAAGCTGGCACGAAGAGCCAGGCTTTGAAGACAACTGCGAGAGCGACCCTTACGGTGAAAGCTCCCCGCAGAGCCTTCTTAAAGCGGTCTCATAACTTTAGGTCTAACTAAGGTTTTTTAATTTGATAAGCCGGCTCTCGCTTTCGCGGGGGCCGGTTTATTGCATCCAGGCCTTGGGTTTTATGTCTTCATCGGCCAGCGCATCCCTATCGATGGTCGCTTCCCCTTTGGCGGATTTTTCGATGAGCATGCGCCCCGCCATAAACTCAGCCGGACGGTTGACGGCTGTGACGCCGGTTAATTTGTCGCCAGTGAAATAGAACCAAGCAAAACTATTGCCCGTGTCATCCCCGCGCAAAACCTTATGGTCAATCTGAGTGGGCACGCCTGCAATTTGCAGCTTCACGTCATATTGGTCGGACCAAAACCATGGCACTTGATGGTAAGGCTTGGACGCACCGCAAATAGACGAGGCCACGGCTTTGCCTTGTTCAATGGCATTGGGCACGCTTTCAAGGCGCAAGCTGCGACCCAGCACATTATTGGGGTGTTGGGTGCAATCGCCAGCTGCATAAATATGCGCGTCGGAAGTTTGCCCGAGGTCATTGACCACAATGCCATTGTCAAGCGTAAGGCCTGCCGCTTCGGCCAACTCTATATTGGGCAGAATGCCAATGCCGGTAATCACAATGTCGGCGTCAATCACGGAGCCATCGGCCATTTGCACGCCGCTCACTCTTCTCTCGCTGTTCTCGCTGTTCTCGCCGACAAAGCCCTTGATGTTGGATTGGGTGATAATCGTCACGTCACGGGCTTTATGAATGCGGTCGTAAAACTCAGATATCTCTGGCTCTGCCACACGTGCCAGCAAACGCGGCGCCGCTTCTAGCACATGCACGTGCAGCCCCATATCGGCTGCCACGGCCGCGGCCTCTAACCCTATATAACCGCCGCCAATGACCACGAGCTTTTTGCCAGCAACAAAATGTGGCTGCATCGCATCAATGTCGGCCATGCCGCGTAAATCAAAAATATTGCCCAAATCTCGCCCCGGCAAATCGAGACGGCGAGGGCGGCTGCCAGTTGCGATAACCAAATCGTCATAGGTCATGGTTTCGTCGCTTTCCAGCGTCACCGTTTTGGCGCTGGCGTCGAGGCTGGTAACGCGGGTGTCGAGTTTTAGGGTAATGTCATTTTCTGAGAAGAAACTATCGGGCTTGAGGAACAAACGATCGCGCTCCATTTTGCCGGACAAATAAGCCTTCGAAAGGGGCGGGCGTTGATACGGCAAATAGGCTTCATCCCCGATGAGCGTAATCGCTTGAGTATAACCAGATTGACGCAAACTAAGGATAGTTTGCAGACCTGCCTGACCGGCTCCAATAATAATAACGCTCATTTTTCTCTCGCTTTAGGGAGTGGAAACACTGCCACTTTATAACAGCAATTGCGATTGACCGCCCATACTTTAAACGCCAAACTCTTTGCAAATTTGAGGCAATGGGAGAAACGGTGATGACAGATTATTCGAGATTTAGATTGCAGGCCCTAACGCCCGCCATTGGCGCGGAGCTGTTGGATTGTGATTTGACCAAAATGGACGCAACCCTCGTTGAAGAAGTGCGCGCGGCTTTGTTAAAGCATCGCGTCGTGTTTTTTCGCGAGCAAGACTTAACACGCGAACAGCACATTGAGTTTGCGGCGCAATTTGGCGAATTGGAAATTCACCCCGCGACGCCCAAAGACCAAGCTGACCCGGAGGTTTTACGCATTGCCCATGGCGCCAAATCGCGGGGTTCAGAGAACATGTGGCACTCGGATGTTACATGGCGCGAGGCGCCGTCGCTTGGCTCTATTTTGCGGGCCATTGAGCTGCCCCAATTAGGGGGAGACACTTTGTTTTCAAATATGGTGATGGCCTATGATGGCTTGTCAGATGAGCTGAAAGAAAAAATTGAGCCTCTGTCGGCGTCGCATGATATCGCTCGTGTTTTTGCTAAACGACTTGGCAAAGCGCCAGAAGATTTGCACGATAAATTTCCGCCTATGGTTCATCCCGTGGTTCGCACGCATCCGGAAACGCAAGAGCGTTTGATTTATGTAAACGGCGCCTTCACAGATCATATTGTTGATATGGATCCGGCGGAGAGCGAGGCCTTGTTGAACAAGCTATATAAAACCGCTTGGAACCCAGAGTTGCAATGCCGCTTTCGCTGGCAGGAAGGCTCGATGGCATTTTGGGATAATCGCTCCTGCCAGCATTTTGCGGCCTCTGATTATTTCCCCGATGTGCGCGTGATGGAGCGCGTCACCATTGCAGGCGATCGTCCGTATTTTAACGCGGCGGCTTAGAGGTATTTATGACTGACTTAATTTTACACCAATACGCGATGTCGCCTTTCTCTATTAAGGTGATCAAAGTTTTGGCCCATAAAGGCTTGGCTTGGCACGGCGTCGCACAGCCAGTGGTAGCTCCAAAGCCTGATTTAACGCCGTTAACGGGCGGCTATCGGCGAATTCCAGTGTTGCAAATCGGAGCGCATATTTATTGCGATACCACGCTGATTTTGCGCCACATCGAACGCTTGCGCCCAAGCCCGCCCTGCACGCCATCTCATCAACAGGGGGCGGCAGATATCATTGCGGATTGGGCCGACCACCGCATGTTCTCTCATGCCGCCATGCCGACGGTGTTTGAGGCACTGGCTGTTTTGCCAGATAATTTTCTCGCAGACCGCGCCGCCATGCAACCCGCCGATGCTGGTGCAGGCCTTCCTGTTGAGCATTCCATCGCGCAGTTTCAGCAAGATTGTTTGCTGCTAGAGCGCCAGCTCGCGACAACGCCATTTTTACTGGGCGATGATTTTACGCTGGCCGATGCTGCGGCTTTTCATGTCGTAAACTTCACGGGCGCGGCGCCAAGCCTGATGAAAATTGTGGCGAGCCTGCCAAAGCTATCGGCCTGGATACAGCGCATCCAAGATATGGGCGAGGGCGAGCGGTCAGATATCAGCCCACAGCAGGCTCTGGATATCGCGCGAGATGCAACCCCAGATGAAACCCCGCCCGCAGATGCCCTTAACGACGCGGCTTTGCCTGTCGGTGCCATGGTTCGCATTCAGCCAGATGACTACGGCCAAGAGGTGACCCTAGGCCAGATTGTTTGGGTGACGGCAGATGAACTGGCGGTGAAACGCCACGATGACGCTGTCGGCGATGTGATGGTGCATTACCCCCGGGCCGGTTATTTGATGACACTGGAGGTTTGATGACACAGCAACGCTTAGCCAACAAACGGGTGTTGGTTACCCAAGCCGACGACTATATGGGGCCCATTACTTGCGAGGTATTTGCCGAGCAGGGGGCGGAGGTTATTGCAGATACGTCCGATTTAACCGAGCCCTCGCGCGCCGCCGCCCTGATTGAGGAAGTCGGCACCGTCGATGTATTGGTGGCTAATTTAGCCGCGCCCGCCAACCTTGGCGTGGCTGCCGCCGAAATGCCGGAAGACACATGGCAGACTATGTTCGATGTCATGGTGCATCCTTTGCATCGCCTTACCAAGGCTGTGTTGCCGCAAATGATGGCCCGCAAACAAGGAAAAATTTTAGTCTATGGCAGCGCCACGGGAGTTAAAGGCATGGCAGGCATCACCGCCTATAGTGCAGCCCGCCATGCGCAAGTGGGCTATGTGCGCTCGACGGGTATTGAGATTGCGGCGCATAATATTCAGATGAATTTAATCGCGCAGAACTTCGTCGAGAACCCAGTTTACTTCCCGCCAGCTTTTACCGAGACGCCGGTGTTTCAAGAGCTCCTAAAAAGCGTGCCGGCGGGGCGCCTGGCGACAGCCCATGAAGACGCGATGTTCGCGGTGTTCATGGCATCGAATGAAAGCGATTTCTTTGTCGGCCAAGCAATACCCTTTAGCGGCGGTTGGGCTCAGTAAAGCGTTTAATGTTTGTGATTGGCCGGATTAACCTGCTCTAGGTAGAGATAAAAAGCCGAGTTGGTGATGAAAACATAGCCGACCCCCAGCATGGCCAGCGTGGCCAAGGACAAAAAAACATATAGAGCAATGGGCTTTAAACGCAGAGCAGCCATGAGAGAGCGGAACTTAGACATGGGTCATCTAAAGCAAATTCGCCGCTTCGCGCAAGATGCTTGCTGGATTCAAAACCATGCTTTTGCTAAGCTTCTCGGTAGGCAATAAAAACAAAAAAGGATGGGAATTTTAACCATGAATTCAATTAGCTTTGCTTCCATGCCAGCTGACATTGTGGCCGCTGGCGGGGCCGGCTTGCAATTGCACTATGAAATTTATCATAGCCCCTTTGGCGATATACTTTTGGTATCGTCGTGCCATGGCCTTTCGCATGCGTTGTTTGACAGCGAAGCAGATGCTTTGATGCGCATCCGAAAAGACTACCCAAAAGCAGACATAACCCGCGAACGGACACAGCATCACCGCGCCGCCATGAGTTATTTTAAAACCGGAAAAGATGCCACCGCGTTAAGCTTAGCTGTGAAGGGAACCGCCTTTCAGCTCTCGGTCTGGCAGGCGTTGCTTAGCGTGCCGCTTGGCCAAACGGCCAGCTATCAACAAATCTGCGCTGTCCTAAACAAGCCCAATGCCGCCCGAGCCGTCGGCGGTGCCGTAGGTCGAAATCCCGTTTCTTTTTTCGTGCCTTGCCATCGCATTTTGGCGCATGACGGAAGCCTCGGGGGGTATTATTGGGGCGTGGATAAAAAGCGAGAGCTGTTGCGTTGGGAAGGGGTTCGGATTTAACGATGGAGCGGCAGCAGGGTGCTTGTATGCGGGGCGGCCAATACAGCCTCGCGGGTTAGGGCAACGGGACGAAATTCTTCCGCCGCAAAAAGGGGCGCCTGGTCATCATAATGCGGCGATTTGGGCCGCGTGCTGGCCGCGCCAAAATTATGCACCGTACCTGCCGATTGTTTGCCGTTTTTATCCCAGCTCGTGTAAACCACCAGCCCATCGCCAGCGACAGCCTTCAGTTGGCCGCTTTCCGTGGGAAGCCCATAAATCGCGCGCAAGACATCTGGCCCACCGCCTAGCGCAATATTTGTCGTGCCCCGAATAAGCCGATTGCGCTCTGCCCAAAGCGGGTCTAGGCGCTTGAAGTGATGCATCATCTGTTCCAAACAGGCGTCATAGACGGGCGCAATATCGGGCGCTGGCTTTTGCTTTTGTTCGGCTTTCCATTCCTCCGATAGCAAGCACACCCCGAGGGCGGCGGCGCGATTGTCGAGAGCGGTTTCGCCGTTCCAAGTGGCCAGTAATTTTTGTCCCTCGAGATGGCGGCTATTGGCCTCAAAGCGCATATCTTGAATTTGGCGCACATACGTCATGGCGCGCGATTGCGGGGCGTAAAATTTGTCCCATTTAATCGCAAGAAAATCAGCTTCGCTCAGGCGACGTTTGGCGGCGAACATGTCTAGCCCTCGGTCGGCCCGATTGGTCATTCGGGTTTGTAAGCCCAGCTCTGGCGGATAATTGTCGGGGTCCAAATTATCGTGCGGCGCCGTTACCTTAAACGGAGTTTGATTGGTCGATAGCAAATAGCCCGAAGAGGGATTGGTGATTTGCGGCATGGCCTCAAAGCCAATCTGCTGGTTCCAAATTAAGTCACGCCTGTCGCCCGGTAGATATTTTTGCCAATCCCAACCAGCCGCGCGTTCGGGGGATCGATTGTTGTGCAGAAAAAATACATTACCGTCTTTGTCGGCGTAAACATAGTTGAACGAAACAATCGCCTGCATCGCCATGGCTTCTTTAAACGCCTTTAGATCGCGCGCTTTATTCATCGCCATCCACTGCATTGGCTGACGCATTTCTTGATGGCCAGCAAAGCGCACCGCATAAGTGCCATGCTCTGTTTCAATGGCAGGCCCATGTTGGCTGGCCAGCAGGGTGCGCGGGATAGGCAGGTAAAAATTTCCGATGAGTTTTAGTTTCAGCCAAGTGCGGCGGGTCTCGAAAGGCACGAGCTCGCCATCCAGCAAATAGCCGTCTCCTTCCAGCTTCAGCTTATAGACATCCACAAGGTCGGGTTTGTTTACGGTCACGCCCCAGCCAATATCGGGGTTAAATCCTTTGGCGATAAATGGCATGCCTGGAAAAATTCCGCCGTGCATATCCCAGCCTTCGTCGCTTTTCACATGCGCCTCATACCAAGCCACCGGGCCGTTTAGGGGTTGGTGCGAATTAATGATAATGCGGGTGCTGCCATCGTTTGATTTGCGACCATTCATAGCAAATGCATTGGAGCCGACGGGCAAGCCTGCCGCGCCGATGTGGCGAGACAGTGCGTTGTCGGGGGCTTGGGCCAATTCGCGTTGTGGGCTATCGGCGAATAGCTCGCCAATGTGACTTTCAAAACCATAGAATAAAAGATGCTGCAACGAGAAGCCAACCGCGAGGTCTTTGCCACTCATGGGAAATAGCTTGGGGTCGGCTTCAAACGGATGCTGCGCCGCATAGTAATTCATGCCATCGGCATAGGCTTCCAGATGGGCGCGAATTTCTGGCGTCAGCACGTCGTCATAATTTGCTTCGACGAAATTTCGAACATCCAACCATTGCACTAGATAGTCGATAGGCAGGCCATCCATGCCAAGGCTGCGGCCTAATTGGCCACGGTAAAACGGCACAAGAGACTGCATCGTTTCGAAATCATCTTCCGCTTGGGCATAAGCCAATCCAAAGGCGACATCGGCATCTCGTTTGCCATAAATATGCGGCACGCCAAACGCATCGCGGATAATCTCAACGGTATAAGTTTGCGCGGTCGCATTGGCGGCGTCTGCGTCCCAGTCGGCGCTGCGCCAAGCCTCGATGGCGAGGTTCAGCATCGCCAAGATTGGCACAGCTACAAGGCAGCCAACCCAAATTTTACGAATAAACGCGCGCATAACCAAAGACCTCCAAATAATCTGACCCTTGCTTAGCATATTGAGGCTGGGCGTTGAAGCGCGCGATATTTAACGCCACCATAAGTAACGCCGCATATTTACCTATTGCCGCAGCTCAACTCTGCTATAAGCCGCCTATGAGTGATATTCAAAGTGACGAAAAATTCGACGTAATTGTTATTGGTGCGGGGGCCGCAGGGCTGATGGCCGCCATAGAGGCGGGTAAACGGGGGCGCAGTGTTTGGTTGGTCGACCACGCCACAAAAATTGCGGAGAAAATTCGTATCTCTGGCGGTGGGCGGTGTAATTTTACCAATACGCGCACCAAGCCAGAGAATTATTTATCCAGCAATCCGCATTTTTGTAAGTCTGCGCTCAAGCAATACACCCAGCATGATTTTACCGCTTTGGTGAAACGCCACAAGATTGCCTTTCACGAGAAGGCCTTGGGTCAGTTGTTTTGTGATAATAGCGCGCAAGACATCATCGATATGTTGCTGTCCGAAGCCGCCGCCGCCGGTGTGCAGTTAGATATGCAAACCGACATTACCTCCATTGCGCGCGGGGCTGACGACGAGGGCTTTGAAGTGGTTACCCAATCTCAAAATGATGGCGAGCCAATTACAACGATATGCGAATCCCTCGTCATTGCGGCGGGGGGGTTATCTATCCCTAAAATTGGCGCGACAAAATTTGGTTATGAAGTGGCGCGCCAATTTGGCCTCGATATCGTCGAGACCCGTGCGGCGCTGGTGCCGTTAACATTTCAAGCCGATTTGTTAGACCGCTGCAAAGCCATGTCTGGCCTTTCGGTCGATGCGGTGGTCAGTTGTCAAAAAGCTGATTTTAAAGAAGCCATGTTGTTCACCCATCGCGGCCTATCTGGCCCGTCGATTTTGCAAGTGTCGTCTTATTGGCGTGAAGGGCTACCGATTAAAGTGAATCTCGCGCCTGACGTCGATGTGACGGCGCATCTTTTGGCGCGTAAAAACGAAGGCGTGAAGTTGGATGTCGCCAGTGTGCTGAATGAGATTTTGCCGAAAAAACTGGCCCAAGATATGGCGCAAAGCCAAAACCTATCGGGCCGTTTGGCCGAAGCCAATAATGCAAAATTAGCGCAATTGGGCGCCGCCGTGAATGATTGGGAGCTGATGCCTGCGGGCTCGGAAGGCTATCGCACGGCCGAGGTTACGCTGGGGGGGGTGGATACCAACGCGCTTTCTTCTAAAACCATGCAAGCCAAAGACCATAAAGGCCTCTACTTCATCGGCGAAGTGGTCGATGTGACGGGGCATTTGGGCGGGTATAATTTCCAATGGGCTTGGTCGTCGGGCTATGTCGCGGGACAAAACGCCTAGCCGCGTAGCGTAAAACGCGCTACCACGCACCCAATCCTAATTCTTGACCTCCTTCTTGACCTCATTCTCATGTCTTGATGACGAAACATCTATTTATAAGTGAGCCGAAATCTATGTCCTCCGCCATTTCCAAATTTCAAAATTACATTCTCGGCGTGCCGCTAAATCAGCCTCCGCAAGCGCTTTCCATCTCGCAGGTTCGCATGGATATTCTGGCCGGACTGACGGTGGCCTTGGCTCTCGTGCCAGAGGCGGTAGCCTTTGCTTTTGTGGCGGGCGTTGACCCCTTGGTGGGGCTTTATGCAGCCTTTATCGTGGGCCTGATAACGGCGGCCATTGGCGGACGCCCGGGTATGATTTCGGGCGCCACGGGCGCACTGGCAGTGGTGATGGTGGCTTTGGTGGCGCAGCACGGCGTGCAATATTTATTTGCTACCGTGGTGTTAATGGGCATTTTGCAATTAATTGCTGGCGCGCTTCGGTGGGGTAAATTTATCCGCATGGTGCCGCATCCCGTGATGCTGGGTTTCGTGAACGGGCTAGCCATTGTCATCGGTCTGGCGCAATTGGAACAGTTTAAAACGACCAATGACCTGGGCGTGACCGAATGGATTGGCGGTTTCGCATTGCTGGCGACGGGCGGGCTGGTTGTTGCCACCATGGCGCTGATTTGGCTGACCCCTAAGCTTACCAAACTTATTCCCGCTCCCTTGGCCTCCATTGGTTTGGTCACGGCTGTGGTGCTGGGCTTTGATATCCAAGTGCCTCGCGTGGGTGATTTGGCCAGCCTATCTGGCGGTCTGCCGAGTTTTGCCATTCCCATGGTGCCGTTCAATATGGAAACTCTGGCAATTATTTTCCCTTATGCGGTCATTCTCGCGGCCATTGGGCTGATTGAAAGCCTGCTGACGCTCAACCTCGTGGGCGAGATTACCGAGCAGCGCGGCGGCGCCTCGCAAGAATGCATGGCGCAGGGCGCGGCGAATTTGGCGACTGGCTTTTTCGGCGGCATGGGCGGTTGCGCGATGATTGGTCAGTCGATGATCAATGTAAATTCGGGTGGGCGAACTCGCATCGGCGGTCTGGCTGCGGCTTTATTCCTCTTGGTGTTTATTCTGTTCGCTTCGGGTCTCATCGAGCAAATCCCAATCGCGGCTTTGGTCGGGGTCATGTTCATGGTGGTCATTGGCACATTCGCGTGGAACTCGCTGAAAACGCTTTTCAAAGTGCCGCGCGCAGATGCGCTAGTGATTATTGTGGTGACCATTGTCACCGTGGCGGAAGATTTGGCGATTGCCGTTGTTGTGGGCGTCATCATGTCGGCGCTGGTCTATGCGTGGAACGCGGCCAAACGCATTCATGCCTCCAAGCGTCCGTCGACGCGCGAAAAAGGAGCGATTGTTTATGACATTCAGGGCCCGTTGTTTTTTGGCTCGGTAACCGGATTTCGGCAATTATTCGATATGATCGACGATCCCGATACGGTGATTATCGATTTCTCAGACTCGCGCGTGGTTGACCAATCGGCGTTGCAAGCGATTGAAGATGTAGCCGATAAATACAATGAATTAGGCAAGCGCGTTATGCTTCGCCACCTATCGCGCGACTGCCATCGCCTGCTATCCAAAGCTGGCCAGCTGATGATAGATAGCGACGACGACCCAGATTACGGCGTGGCGGTAGACTATGATGTGAACCTCGGAGCGTTCCGCTAGCTGGTTAGCGGGCCCCATATTTCGCGATTGTTCTTGCGGTCGACGCGGCGGGTGCTGCGCGTGCTTATGATGCTGGCAAGGCCAGTTTCGCCCAGCAGCGCGTCAACGCTCTCGCGCTCGCTTTCGGTCAAAGCGTCATAGGCGCCTTGAATACGCTGCAGCAAAAACACGCGATAGGGCATAACCATGGCCGTCACTTTTTGGTCGCGCCAAACAAAGTTGCAAAAACCAATTTGGCGCGTGGTTGCTTTGCCACCGATGATATCGCCCTCGCTTATCTCCGCCGTTTTTAAATAGTCATTTTGAAACGCAATCATCGCTTCTATTTCGGGCAGATAGTCGCTGGCGACACGGCGTAAAAGCGTTTTTAAAGTGTCTGGAATGTCATCCTTGGGCAGCAGGCTCTCATCGCGGCCAATAAATTCCACCATATCTGACGATGGGTTGCGCATCCGTTCGGTCCAACGAAACAACATCGGGGCTTTTTGTTGCATCAAACGTAGCGGGTGTGGGTCGCGGCCCAAATGGGCAAATAGCGACGCAAATAAACCATAGTCCCCAATCGTCGGTGCCCCGCCCAAAAGATAAGGTTGCTCCGAGAAATGCGCATCTAACTCGGCCATTGTCTCGAGGTACGCGGCCTCAATATGAGGCGCTAGCTCGGGAGTGACCCCAAAAGCTGTGGCAGCCCCGCGCATACGACCGGCGGCATGCAGAGCCATATCGCGGCGTTCCTCGGGCGGCAAATGCGGCATAGCGAAGAGGCCAAATTGTTGCAGGATGAAATCTAAATTGTCTTCATCAAAGTTCCACCGATAATGCATCGCTGGGCGCAGCAGACCTTCACCGCCAAACATTTCCATAATCAAAGAGCTTATCAAATGGCGTGGACTCTTTGGATAGGCGGGTGTCTTGGCCATATCGCGGCTTTCAAACCAATCGATAATATCCGTGCCATCTTGCACAATCTCGCCATCTGGGGTCGCCATAACCGGAATAATCCATCGGCCAAGCGCCGGCTCAATGGTGTTTTTAAAACTTGGGTCGGCGGGGGAAATATCGTCAAAGCGAATGCCTTGCTTAATCAAATAAGCCCGTGCTTTGCCAGAGTAAAGCGAGACGCTCCATGTGTATAATTTAAACAAATCGCTCATGATGGGCTCCTAAAAGGTCAAATAAATCAGCTGAGATAAAGATGAAATGGTAATCAAAACCAAAGCTAGCCAGACCCGTGGGCTGGGCATAAGCGTGGATAGTGTTTCGACGGGTAGCGCCAAGGTGGCCTCTAAAGCCAATTGTTTATAGCCATGCACACCGTGAAACTGCGGGTTGGTGACGGCCTTCATCAAATCGCGACGCGAGCGGTATCGCATCAGGCCGATAATTTGCCAGCCCGGGTTTGTCTCGACACCCCAGTCTTCAATATACTCGGCCCGAATGCGCGCATTAAATGCAGGGTAGCCTGCGGCCTTTAAAATCAGGCTGGCGAAAGGGCGGAAGTAGCTTTGCAAAAGTTTGGGCCCTGTGGTGGTTTCCCCTGTCGCGGGATGTTGAATGTCTCCGTCTGGAAATTTGATGAGATTCAGCATGTAAAATTCGCGTCCGGTATCGCTTCGCATGAAGGCTTCCAGAACAGAAACTTTAGTGTCGTCCAAACGGGCCCCGCCAGCTTTTAACTGGGCCAAAAATTCATCAATCTCATGCGGCTTCAATGCGCCGCGCCAATTTTGGTGCCACGCCATAAAGAGAATATATAAAACCAGACAGAGGCTCCAAATGCTTGCGGGTAATGTCTCCATGGGGGCTCCAAACGAAATAGAAAAAATGACGTTATCTAAGCCAAAAGGCTAGCAGGTTGGCACGAGGTCGTAAATGGATGCGCCCGCCCACCTTTCGTCCCATCGGCAAAACCATGCAGAACGAGCGGCGCATGGTTCCTCAAGATGGCGAGTTAGGCTAAAGATAACGTCATAGCGTCGTGCAGTAAGGAGCCAGTGATGAGTAAAGTAGAAAAACCGCGTATCGCCATTATCGGCACTGGCATGGCGGGGTTGGCTTGTGCGGATGGGCTGGCGCAAGATTTCGATCTGACGTTATTTGATAAATCACGAGGTCTATCGGGTCGGCTGTCGACGCGGCGCGCGCCCCCCTATGCCTTCGACCATGGGGCGCAATATTTCCGAGCCGATAGCGCCGCGTTTCAACAATGGCTGAAACCGTTTGAGGCAGCAGGGCATGTTCGCACTTGGCTTCCGCGCCATGTAAATATTTCCGCCGATGGAACCAAAACGGCACGGCTCGATGCGGCGGCCAAGAAGGTCTTTGCCCCTGGCATGAGTGCGATCGGCAAGGCCTTAGTGGCAGGCAGGCCGCAATGGAATGTGTATCTCGATTGCGGTGTCGATGCAGTGGACGGCAAAGCAGGGGCGTGGGTTTTGCGCGCTGGCGAGCAGAGCTTTGGCCCGTTCGCACATGTTGTCTTGGCCATTCCGCCGGCGCAAGGGCAGGCGCTTTTGCCCGTCGAGACAAGCTTTACGCAGGCTTTAGCAAAAACGAAAATGCTCGGCTGCCATACATTAATGTTGGGCTATGCGCCGGATGAGGCGCCGGCGCTAGATTGGGATTGTGCGCATTTTGAGGATGACGTGTTGGGCTTTGCGGCGGTTAATTCAGGCAAGCCAGGGCGGGGTGGCGAGTTGGCTTTGGTGCTGCAAACGAAGCATGATTGGTCGCAAGCTCATATCGAAGATGACGCGGAGGCTGTGGGGGCGACCATGAAAGCGCGTTTCGAAGCGTTAACCGGAAGCAAAACTTTCACCTCTAGTTCCGCCGCTTCAGGTTACGACCGAGTGCATCGCTGGCGCTATGCCTCGGCGCAAGTGTTGGCGACGACGCCAGAGCAACCCTATTTGCTGGATAGGGACCAAGGGCTGTCAGCCATCGGCGATTGGTGCAGCGGGTCTAAAGTTGAGGACGCGTTTTTAAGCGGCGCAGCCTTGGCGGCAAGCCTTCGTAACTTGGTCTAAGCTTTAATTCTGCCTAATTCTTAAGAAATATCTGTGGCCGTCAGAGAGGAATTATCTCTGCTGAATGGCCGCCGGACGCGCAAATTTTGCGTGCTTAGCTACTCGGCGCTGGCCAATACCGAAACCGGCTCCGATAAGCTTTTCTTGCCCACGACGTCCTTATAGATTCGCGCATAGTGTTTGCACATTTGTTCGGCCGTAAACAGCTCTTTAAACCGCTTCTCGGCTTCTTTCCCCATCCGCTGGGCCATGGCTGGATGGTAGGTCAGAAAATTCATCGCATTGCCCAAAGCCTCGGGGTTTTTCGGTGGCACAACAAGCCCCGTGTTCTCATGCTCGTTAACATAAGATGTGCCAGTGCCTAGCTCTGTGCAGACAAGCGGTTTAGCCTTCATAGCAGCCTCTAACTGCACCAGGCCAAAAGCTTCGGAACGCAGATGAGACGGTAACACCAGCCCAGTGCTTAACTGCAAAAGAGCTGCTTTGTCGTCCTCACTAATTTGGCCAGTAAAGATTACGTTCTCTAGCTTTAACGATTTAGCGTGCTTTTTAAGCGTGTCTAGCTCTGGCCCCCCGCCAGCGATAACGATGTTGGCATTCGTCATGGAAGCCGCATCAACAAGTGTTCTAACGCCTTTGTAATTGCGCAAGACGCCTAAAAATAAGAAGAACGGTTGGTTGATAAGGTTTAGCCATTTGTCCAAGTTTTTTTGCGTTGGTACCGGAAACGATCTTTTGTCGAGGCCAAGGGAAACGGCTTCGGTTTTGTATTTATACTTTTTTAATACTGGGCTGGTTTTTAGGTAAACCTCAGAGGTGCAGACGATGCGGTCAATGGATCGTAAAAACAAGGCCTGCAGAGGGGCGTAAATATACTTAAGGCGACGTTGGCGAATGATATCAGAATGATAAGTTACGATGCTGGGCTTTTTGACGAAGGTGGCAAGTTTTAGTAAATCGGCAAATGGATAAGGGTAATGATAATGAATCAAATCGAATTGCTTGGCTAAATCTGCAAACTTTGCAAAAGCTGATAAAGAAAGGGGAGTTGAGGCCAATTGAATATTAGCCTTGGCTTGATGAATGCGATGACCTTCGTACTCTATGCTCTCTGCTTGGGGTGATGGGCTTAGCGTAAATACTTCTGAATGAATACCATGCACGCCACATCCATTCGCCAAGTGACGAATGCTTTGTTCTATCCCTCCAAAGCTGTCGGGATAATATGTCTTGTAGACGTGCAGAACTTTCATGATTACTTTTTCGTCTTTATCACTGTTGACATCACACCTATCATATCTTGGGCATAGCTGTCCCAGCAAAATTGATTTGCCTGGCTTCTAGCCTTGCCTTTGAGGTCTTTATACAGGGCTTTGTTTTCGATAAGTTGTATAATTGCCTCGGTTATGCTGGATTTTTCGTTCGGATTTATCAGCAATCCTGCCTCGCCGGCAACCTCTGGCATGGAAGCTGTGTTGGAGGTAATCACAGGTTTCGCGTAGCGCATCACTTCGGCAATAGGTAGGCCAAACCCCTCATAAAGGGAGGGCATAACGAGAAAACTGCAATCGGCATAAAGCTGGTGGAGGGTTGCATCGTTTGGGGATTTAACGACGCGAATATGCGATGACAGGCCATGAGACACGATTATATTTTTAATATCGATGCCCCCCCAACCGTCGCCGCCAGCAATTACCAAGTCGAGATGGTCTTTTACCCGCGTTGGTAAATCCGCAAAGGCAGCAATGAGAACGGCAAGGTTTTTACGCGGCTCCAATGTGCCCACGAAAAGGGCAAAAGGTTTTTCGATAGGGCTTCGCTCGGCTTGCGCTGGCGATGCACCCGGATAGACAACGCTAATTTTATCTTCTGTCTCAGGAAAATAATGGACAACATCGGCCGCCGTAGATCGCGATAAGCAGACAATAGCATTGGCGCGGTGGACGGCGTGGGAAAACAAAAGCCGTTCGCCAAGCCATGTTCGCCAGCGCATTGTCTCAGGGTATTTTTTCCAAACCATATCATGCACGGACAAAACACATGGTAAATCGCTTGGTAGCGCGAAGGGCAGGCGATGCGATGTCCCCCAAAAAACATCGGCGGCGCGAACCACTTGTCTGGTTAAGCTGGCGAGCCTGGGCAGGTGGTTGCACACCGCTAGGTTTGGATGCATTGAGAAATTATCGGCCGCATAGGCCTTATTGGGCGGGCCCGTCGTTAGGAAAGCAATCTCACAGTCATGGTCAGGTGCGCGCCGTGCCAATTCACTTGATACGCGTCCAATACCCGTCTGAGGCTTACTCAAAAATCGGCCATCTGCGAGCACCCTCATCTTGGAACCTCGAAAGGAAGGCTAAGTTTCAGTATTTTTTTGCTGGTTCGAAATAGATAACTCAACCATGCGCCAAGGCGGGTTCGTCCGTGGGCTATTTCAATGCGGCGCATTTCGCTCAAAGCGAGATGCCAGTGGCTTTGCGATACCCCGCCGTCCCATTGATGCACAAGCGGCGCCTCAATAACGTGAACGCGCGGGCTAAAAGCCAATAGACGGAGGTAGAGGTCGACATCCATGGCGACCGCATAGTCAAGCTGGTATCCGCCAGCCTTTTCCAGAAGCGATCTGCGAATAACCATACCTGGGTGATTAATAGCCGGATGAAACCAGTTTTTAGGTGGCAAACTATTAAAAACACGCGGCTTGATAAGGCGCTTGCTGTGCGCATTTTCAAAGCTTAGATGAGAAATGATAATATCTGGTTGAGCGGTTTCTATCGCGATACGTACCTTCGCGATGTAGTCTGGCGCAACCCAGTCATCGGCGTTCAAAGTGGCAACATAATCGCACTCACTGGCGCGCCATGCCTTGTTAAAGGCGTCCGAAATGCCTTCATCTGACTCGCTAATCAGGTGGTCGATAGTATTTTTATAGGCTGGCTTTTGCACAATCTCGAGCGTCGCATCCGTGCTTCGTCCGTCAACGATGATGTAACGATCGGGGGCATCGTGTTGATGCAAAACGCTGTCGACACATCTTTCAATGGTTTTCTCGGCATTGAAACAGATGGTTGTTAGCGCAATGGTGATCATAGAAACTTGCCAGCTTTAAGATAATGTAAGATAAGTATATCATGTTCCTGGCGCGACGCTTAAAATATCTGTCTTCCCTAGCAGCTTGGCGGTCAATGACGCGGATGAAACACTATAAATCTGCATTCGACGGCCAAAAAGCTGTTATTTTGTGCAATGGACCGAGCCTCAATGGCGTTGATTTTGAGAGTTTGGATGGCGTGTTTTGTTTCGGGTTGAATAAAATTGACTTACTTTTTGAGAGAACAAGCTTTCGGCCATCGTGTGTTGTTGCGGTTAATGATCTCGTTATAAAGCAAAACGCAGGTTTCTACCAAAGCACTGATTTGCCTGTATTTTTAGACGGTTTTGCGGCGCGTCGTCATGTTGATTTTGCGCCCAATCATATTCACTTATGTAGCTATGAGCAGGGTTTTAGTGCTCAGCCTGAAATTTATGTGAGCCAAGGCGGGACGGTTACTTTCGTGGCTCTCCAGCTTGCATATTATATGGGCTTTAGCGAGGTCGCGTTGGTTGGCTGCGACCATTACTTTGGCGATACGGGAACCCCGCATAAAGAGCTTAGGGGTGGAGAAAGGGATATTAATCACTTTGATGCGCGCTATTTTGCTAATCAGGCATGGCATGCGCCAGACCTGGCAATGAGTGAGGCCTCTTATGGCTTGGCTTTGCAAGCTTTCCAACAAAATGGACGCCAGCTACTCAATGCCTCAACGCAGACAAGACTGGAAACGCTTCCATTGTGCTCGTTGGATGCTTTTCTTCAGTAATTCTGTTGGTTTTACGGCTAAAAACCTATAGAAAAATATAATGTTTTCTACTTTCTACCTCCTTCGTGATTTTTGGCATGAACGCGCATCCGTATGGCGATTGTTCAAGGGGAACTTTTTATCGAAAACAAGGGATTCGCGCAGTTCTGTTCTGTGGAACCTGATCATGCCGATCGTACCGCTCGGATTTTATATTATTCTTTCTTTTGTTAATGTTTTCCCTAATGTTGACGGAATGAGCCGTCTAACGTTTGTTAGCGTTGGCGTCAGCGTTTGGTTGCTTATGGCGGGGCTCATCTCGGTGCCGATGAACAACCTTGAAAAATCGCTTAAGGGGCTTGAGGGAAACCGTCTTTCTGTTCTCTCGCATCTTTTTGTGGGCTTAGCAGATTTGGCCTTTGACACTTTTTTGCGTGTTGTTTTCGTTATCCTTATTTTGACATTCTTTAGCCCGGATGTGATCAATTTCAATCCGCTGGCTTTTGTCGTTCTCGGATTAGCTTGTCTGTGTTGCTTCGGTGTTGGGGTTCTCCTCGGAATTCTAAACCTTATGCTAGGCGATGTGAGCCGTATGGTGATGATTTTTTTGCAATACGGTATCTTTGTTTCGGGCGTTATCTTCCCGGTTTCGCGCTTAGGTAGAGCAGGCGAGATAATGGCCGTTAACCCTCTGCATCTTATTGTCGACAGCATACGCTCGCTGGTTGTTTTGGGTGATTATCAGGCGCAAGGCGGCTTTATCGTCCAAATTGTCTTGGGTTTAGTAATGTTGGTTTGGGCCTGTTCTACTTTATTCATCTTGAAAGATGAACTGCGGGGGCGGCTATGAGCGAAGAGCTTATTCGTGTTCGTGCGTTGGCAAAAAAGTTCTCGCGAAACCCGTTAGGACTCCAAAAAAATATCACTCGCCGTGTTTTTGCAGCCTTATTTCATCGTCGTCTGAAGGGCAAAAACTTGGCTTTGGAAGAGGGCGAGTTTTGGGCCCTTAAGGATGTCAGTTTTTCTGTCCGCCGCGGGGAAGCTCTAGGTATTATCGGTCATAATGGGGCAGGAAAAACAACGCTTTTAAATATATTGTCTTCGTATTCTACCCCGGACAATGGCTCAGCCGAGCATGATGGCAGGTTGGTATCCTTGATTAATCTCTCCAACGGATTGATAGGCACTTTGTCGGGGCGCGAGAATATATATACCCGCGGCACCCTGAACGGTTTGACGCATAAAGAGATAGCTGCAAGTGAGGCGGATATTATTGATTTTGCTGAACTCGGCGATGCTATCGATGCGCCGTTCAAAACGTATTCTTCCGGGATGAAAATGCGCCTCGCTTTTTCAATCAACATTCATAGTCGAGCGGATGTTTTCTTGATCGATGAAGTGCTGTCTGTGGGCGACATGGCCTTTCGCAATAAATGCTATGAGCATTTTCAATCTTTGAAAGGCTCAACAGCGATGATTTTGGTTAGTCATTCGATGAGTGATATTGAGCGCTTTTGTGACAAAGCGGTTTTTCTGGATAGCGGTCAAGTTCAAGCGCAAGGCGCGCCTGCCGATGTTATTGATACCTATCAGAAAGCCATGCTTGCCAAAAAAGAAGCAAGTATCGGAAACGTAAAGACGAGAAGCGCAAGCCTTGGCTCTAGCCATGGTGAGGAAATTGAAGCCCAAAAAGACCTTCTAAAGTTAGATAAGGTGAGCCTGAATGGCAATGATATGAACAAGGCGTCGGTTTTGGTGCATGGTGAAAAACTATTATTCGAAGCCTCGTTTTGGGTCAAAGGCGTTCAGCAAGACCTTAATCTGGCGCTCGTATTCTATAAAGGCGGTATTCAGATGTTCAACCTTGAAACCAATGCCGATGGTTTCATAATCACTCAAGGCCCTGAAGTGGATGGCTGGCGGCCAGTTATTTTAACTTGTGCGGTTGATGCGTTGCCCTTGGTGTCTGGCACTTTTACGCCAGTTTTGGTTATTCATGACGGTCCTAAATACCTGATGCGTCAGCCCTTGGGGCCCGTCGCGGTTGAAAAAGATAAATCGTATCGTTTTGGTGAGTTTAGCGTGCCTAAAAAATGGCACACGAGTTAGGCGTGGTCTGCCAAGTTTACATCAAGACAGTTGTTGAGGGGGTCTGATGGATTATTTTGTGTTCGGAGGCGCTGGATACGTTGGGTCTTTCTTGGCCTACGATAGCGATCCCAAAGTTTCTGATGAGCTGGTTGTGGTGGATAATTTTTCTACAGGCAATCATTTCGCTACCGCGGGAAAGAACTTAGAGACAATTGATTTGCTCGATGCAGCCGCCTTGCGGGGCGCCTTCGAGCGCTATCGCGTGAACGGGGTTTTTCATTTTGCGGCCAAATCATTAGTTGCTGAAAGCGCTGAATGGCCACTTGATTATTATCGAAATAATGTTGTGGGCACACTCAATCTAATCGAGGCTTGCAAGCAATCGGGCGTCAAGAAAATTGTCTTTTCGTCAACTGCGGCGGTCTATGGAATACCAGAGCAATTGCCAATTAACGAAGCGACTCCGACGCAGCCGATTAATGTTTATGGCAGAAGCAAGCTATTCGCTGAGCAGATGCTGCACGATGCTTTTGCCGCACACGGGATTTCTTCGGTTTGCCTCCGATATTTTAACGCTGCCGGCGCTGCACCTGACGGATCTCTTGGCGAAGCACATGAGCCGGAAACCCACCTGATTGCCATCATCCTTCGCAAATTGATGTTTGGCGACAATAAGGTGAAAATTTTCGGTGATGATTACCCGACAGATGACGGTACCTGCGTTCGCGACTATATCCATGTGCGCGATTTGGCTGACGCTCATTGGAGAGCCATGCATTGGCTTGATGATAATCCGGGGGCGCATAAGTTTAACCTCGGCACTGGCCAAGGTTACTCTGTGCGCCAAGTTATGGAGGCTTGCGAGCGGGTGACTGGGCGCAAGTTAGATGTTGAGATAGCGCCGCGGCGTGAAGGTGACCCAGCCATCCTTGTTGCGGATGCTGGTAAGGCTCATAGCGAGCTGGGGTGGGGCCCATTATTTTCTGACCTGGAAACCATTATTGGCGATGCATGGGTATGGCATCAAAAACATCATGGAGGTTAGGCCAGACGATGTGGGCGTGATTAGCGAAGCGCCAGCAATATTGGGCGAGGGGTTGTTTGTCGCCAATGGAAAAATCTCTTGGCTGGATATTGAAGCGCGACAGGTCTTTCACAATCAGCGCACCTATCCTCTTCCATACGATATTCCTTCGGTAATTTTTGAAGCGGATGAATCCAGCCTTTTGTTGGGGACGCATCGAGGCATCGCACGGCTATCAAATAGCGGGAGCCTAACCCATTTGGTTTCTTTGCCAGGTCATGATCCCGAAAAATTTCGCTTAAATGATGGGTGCAAGCTGAGCGATGGCAGTTACTTGGTGGGCTCAATGGCGCGACGAGAGGCAGGAAATTTGGCCGGCTCGATTTATCGTTTCACCCTTTCTGGCGAGGTTACGCGCTATAAATGGGCGTGTCATATTCCAAATAGTTTCGTCGAGCTTGAGGATGGGTCGGTTCTAATCAGCGATAGCCTCAAGAGAGTTGTTTTTCAGGTGAATTTTCAGCAAAACGATATTCAGTCCAAGCCATGGTACCATTGCCAGGGGCCTGAGACGCCCGATGGAGGATGCGTTTTGCCCAATGGTCAGGTTGCATTGGCTATGTGGGGGGGCGCCTGCGTGCGTTTGTTTCGTCCGAATGGTACGCCGATTGAGGATTTGCCAGTCCCAGTCTTTCAGCCGACAAACTGTAAATATGAAAGTTTATCTAAGGCTTTGGTCATCTCTTCGGCAAGCGTTGAATTGTCGGACGAATTGATGCATAGATACCCGCTCTCTGGACATGTTTTGACAAGAAAATTAGAAAAATGAAAGTTTCAATTGTTATTCGCACGCTTAACGAAGAGCGCTATCTGGAGGAATTGCTTACAGCTATCGCCGATCAAAAATATGATGGGGATACAGAAGTTGTTGTTGTGGATAGCGGGTCCAGTGACCGCACACTAGCCATCGCAGACCAATATGAGGCCCGGCTAACATATATCGAGAAGGCCGAATTTTCGTTTGGGCGTTCCCTGAACATTGGTTGTGCTTTCTCCACCGGTGATATTCTTGTTTTTATTAGCGGTCACTGCATACCGCGTGATGAGCATTGGCTAAGTCAGTTGGTGGCACCGATAGTTGAGAAAAAGGCTGGCTATGTTTATGGCCGCCAGGTGGGACGCGACACCACAAAGTTTAGTGAAAGCCGAGTGTTCAATCAATATTTCCCGGATAATGACAATACCTCTACTGCGGACTTCTTCTGCAATAATGCCAATTCAGCTATCCGGCGAGATGTCTGGGAAGCGCTAAAATTTGACGAAGATGTGACGGGGTTAGAGGACATGGAGTTGGCGCAACGCTATTGCTTAAGCGGCGGTCAAGTGAGCTATGTATCGCAGGCTTGTGTGTTTCATATTCACAATGAAAACTGGAAGCAAACGAAGCACCGTTATGAACGAGAGGCTTTGGCCTTGCAGAGTATTGCCCCAGAAATCTATTTGTCATTGAGCGATGCCCTAAGGTTCCTGTTTGTCGCGATTTTACATGATTGCGCTCAGGCCATTGAGGAGCGATGCCTGTTGCGTGAAATTTCTTCTATTGTTAGCTTTAGGTTTGCCCAATATTGGGGAAGTTACCTAGGTAGCCGTCGCGGGCGTGCGGTCTCAAGCAAGCAGCGAATGAACTACTTTTATCCTAGGAGGTAGCAGATTAATGTCGACTATTGCTTTATTACCGATGAAGGCAAACAGCCAGCGTGTGCCTGGCAAAAATTTCCGAGACTTTGCGGGTAAGCCTCTGTTTGCCTGGATTTTGGACACGCTTTTGTCTGTCGAGGCCATCGATAAAATAATCATTAATACGGATGCACGCAAGGAATTGCTGGCTGGCGGGTTGCTGGAAGGGCCGCGTGTGGAGGTTCAGCAACGACCCGCTAATTTGATAGGAGATACGGTGTCCATGAACCTCATTCTGGCCCATGACATCGCGAATAATCCGGCGGATACTTATTTGATGACTCATACCACCAATCCGTTTTTAGGCGCATCTACGATCGTTCGCGCGATGGAGGAATACGCTTCGTGTATAGAGCAAGGGGCGGATAGTCTATTTAGCGTGGACGCTGTTCAAATGCGGTTTTACCGTGGTGATATGAGCCCAGTTAATCATGACCCCAATAATCTTATTCAAACGCAAGACCTCGAGGCTTGGTATGCTGAGAACTCGAACTTGTATATTTTTTCGGCTGAGAGTTTTGCAAAAACCAATGCGCGCATTGGTTCCAATCCAGTGATGATGGCGACACCCAAATACGAGTCTGTTGACATTGATACGCCGGAGGACTGGTATTTTGCTGAGGCTTTGGCTCATGCCAAGCAGGGAATGGAAAATAATTGATGCGTGTTCTTGTAACTTGTCCCCCGATGATCGGCGCAAAGGAGAAGTTTTTGCCGCTTTTTGAGACGCGGGGTTGGGAGGCGGTTATTCCCGAATTCACCCAGGTGATGAGCGAGCAAGCCTTGTGTGAAGCCGTGCCGCAATGTGATGGCTGGATTATCGGCGATGACCCTGCGACACGACGCGTTTTTGAGGCTGGCGTATCGGGTCGGCTCAAGGCGGCCGTTAAATGGGGCATTGGAACGGATAATGTTGACTTCAAGGCTTGCCAAGAGCTGTCCATCCCGATTGCCAATACACCGCAAATGTTTGGCAATGAGGTCGCTGATGTGGCGCTGGGCTATGTGGTTTGCCTGGCCCGTGATTTAATGACAATTGACCGCGAGGTTCGTCAAGGAAATTGGTATAAGCCGCAAGGGCAATCGCTGAGCGAGACAACGATTGGGGTTGTTGGCTATGGTGATATCGGGCGCCAAACCTGTCATCGCATGAAAGCTCTTGGGTCACGGGTGGTGAGCTGGGACCCGGGCGTACCTCCTAGCCAGGTAGAGCAGGGTGTCGAGTTGCTTACCTGGCCGCGAGACATTGACGCTTGTGATTACCTCATCTTGACTTGTAATTTGAACGACGCCAACCACCATATGATTAATGCGGACATTCTCTCTCAACTAAAACGAGGCGCCAAAGTTATCAATGTAGCGAGGGGTCCCCTGATTGATGAAAATGCCCTTTATGAGGCTCTCCGAGGGGGGCAGGTTTCAGGCGCGGCATTGGATGTGTTCGAGGTCGAGCCGGTGACCATTGATAACCGTCTTTTGTCTTTCCCCGGTGTATTGGTCGGTTCGCATAATGGGTCGAACACTCTGGAAGGTGTGATGCGAGCCAACGCCAAGGCGATAAGTCTGTTGGAAGGCTTTTTAAATGACTAAGCGAGCTTCCATTCTGGTTACCGGATCGAGCGGTGGCATTGGCGCAAAGTTAACGGAGCGGCTGATTGAGGATGGCTTTCATGTTATCGGCCTAGACCTTGTTGTGCCGAGCGTGAAGCCAGACGCACATTTTGACTTTGTTGCCTGCAACCTGTCTGACTTTGTTAACCATGAGCCAACTCTCGGCTCGGTTCGCGAGGCGTTGGAAGGGCTTGATAGTTTTGCGCGCCTTTGTGGTCTAGTGAATAATGCAGCCTTTCAATATGTCGGGCCAGTTGTCGATATGCCCTTGTCAGATTTTAGAAAAACGCTTGATGTAAACCTGACGGCAGCGTTTGAATTGTCTCGTATTTGCTACAAACCGCTAGCAGCCAATCAGGGCTCGGTGGTGAATATTTCTTCAATTCATGCCCGCTTGTCTAAGAGACACTTTGTTGCCTATGCAACGTCGAAAGCTGCTCTTTCGGCCTTAACACGTTATATGGCGCTGGAGTGGGGGGCTAGGGTGCGCGTCAACGCCATTGAACCTGCAGCTGTTGAAACACAAATGCTAACCGATGGTTTTGGAGAGAAATGGCCAGAAGCTGCTAAACAGCTTGGCAACATTCATCCGTCTGGCAAAATTTCGACACCTGCGGAAATTGCAACATTTGTGCAATTACTACTTAACTCGAACGATAAGCACTTTACAGGTTTGACCCTTTCAGTGGATGGTGGGCTGTCTTCAGTGTTGACGGATGTGAGCAAATGATTATCGAGAAAATAACGGCAATTGTGACATGCTGCAATTGTGCAGATAGCCTGGCGAATAGCATTGGGTTTTTGCAAGATCAGACGTTCTCGAACCTAGAGATCATTTGTGTGGATGATGGGTCTGAAGATGAAACGCCGCTGATTTTATCTGAGCTGGCGAAATATGACCCTCGCATTACAATTATAAGCCAAAGCCGCAAGGGCCTCTCCGAGGCGCGCAATGCTGGCATCAAAAAAGCAACAGGGGAGTATCTGTTTTTTGTTGATGATGACGATTGGTTGAAGCCAGATTTTGTCGAAACTCTCGCATCTGCGGCGTCCGACACGCAAGCCGACATTGTATCATCACGCAATCTACGACTTATGCCAGATGGGGAGAGCATCGCTAGCAATAAGATAGTCGCTTTCTCAGATGCTGAATATTTCCGTATGCTGCTCATAGGCTATGCCGCGAACTCATCATGGGCACGTTTGTGGCGCCGCTCAATTTTTGATGACGCCGAAAACCTTTTTTTCCCCGGCCTAATCCATGAAGATATGGACCACACCTATCGAGTACTGGCGCAGGGTTTTAAACATAAGCGCTTGGATTATTGCGGCTATATGTGGAACTTTCGCGATGGGTCGCTCTCTCGTCAGATGTCAGAGAAGCATTTGCTAAGTTTCTTCAGTATTCTGGAAAGGGTTGATCGTTATCTTGGTGAAGATCAAGAGACGGAGGTGATGTTAAGGTTTCTGGGCATATGGGCGACTGTTTTTAAAAAGTTAGATGAAATGACTTCGGTCCGCGAGTTTATGGCCTTTAAGCTTATGATTGCGGAGTTCGTTGAAAAGAACCCCCATCTCAGTTGGTCGTTGGCCCATGAAAAGCGCGCGCGCAAAATTCGTAATGCGCGCATCAATCAAAAAATTGACGAGCTTGTTGTGATGATACCAAGTGATTTAGCGATGCTTATGTTATCCGATCCGGACGCCGAGAGGAAGAATATGAGGGAGGCGGAAGTAGAGCCTCCTAAGGATGGCTCGATTGAAAATATGAGTTTTACCTATGTTGCGATTAGCCTGCTTCGTGCCATCAAAATTGTGCAAGCTAGGCCTCCTTACAATGTTTCCTTGGCGTATGTTGTGTTTCGAGTTTTAAGAAGGGTAATGGGGCGTGGTTAGTACACAGATTAGATACCAAACAGATGAGTCAGATAGAACTAAGTTAACGATCCTAAAAAACCGCTTCGCAGGTCAACGTTGCGTTATTATCGGAAATGGCCCTAGCTTAAATGATGTTTCTCTGAAACTTTTGAAAGATGAACATACGTTTGGGGTCAATTCAATATTTCTAAAGCAGGATAGCGAGGCCTTTGTGCCGAGTTTCTATGTTATTGAAGACAATCACGTTGTTGAGGATAATATCGACCGCATTAATGTTTTCGCGGACAAGCCGGATTATTGTTTTTTTCCAGCTCGTTATAAACGCGATATTCGCGGCTCTGAGAATACAATATTCTTCGATTGTGATTATGGTTTTTATTGGGATAGTCATCCTTTCGGGGGTATTCCGCGGTTTTCGAGGGATGCATCTGAGGTTCTGTTCGCTGGTCAGTCCGTAACCCACATCAACTTTCAGTTGGCTTATTATTTGGGCTTTAGCGAGGTCTACCTAATTGGTATGGACTTCAATTATACCAAGCCATCAAGTGTCATTGTGGAGGGCAATACCTTGACTTCAACGGAGGATGACCCCAATCATTTTGACCCTAGCTATTTCGGTAAGGGCAAAAAATGGCATGACCCTAAAATCGATTTAGTGGCTCTAAATTATCAAAAAGCCAAACAAGTGTTTGAGGCAAATGGGCGCAAAATTTTGAATGCCACGGCTGGCGGTGGGCTTGAAATCTTTCCGCGGGTTGAATACGAATCAGTCTTCTCTAACTAAGGTCGCTTAATTGCAGAAAAATCCCATGAACTATAGCAGCATACTAGAAATGGCAGATAGCAAAGTGCGCGCTAAGGTTCTGCTTCATTGCATGAAAGCCTTGAGAAAAGAAACCGGCAGGCTCAACTATCTAGAAATCGGTACGGCCTTTTCGACCAATGAAGGTCTGTCGACCTTATTGGTCGGCGCCTCTATCGTCGAGACGTTTAATGGTAATGGCGAAGTGGTATCCATTGATATTGATGCTGAGAACATTGAAAAATCGCGAGCCATTGTAGCTGAAATGTTTCCTCAAGCTCTGCCGAATATTTCTTGGGTGGAAGGCAACGGGGTGGATGTTTTGTCATCTGTTATGGGCAATGACGGAAAGACTATGGATTTGGTTTTTGTTGATGGCTCTGGAGATGCGGTGCTCAACCTTTTAGAGTTCACTTTTATGCTCGAGCACATCTCCCATAATGGGATTATCGTGATAGATGATGTGGAGTTTATGGCAGAAACTAAATATTTGGCGCGACGGGACTTCGGCAAAGCTCAGCTTATTCTGCCATTTTTGTTGATTGCGGAAACCTTTAGTTACTATTTTGACAAGCATAAGACATCGAAGCCAAATTTGAAGCGTCTAAAAGAATTTGCACCAGACTTTTTTTCAGAGTTGGAAGCTAGCCCATCGTTCAAGGCATTCATGGATAAAATTGGGAAGTATGAGTTTGTCAGATTAAGTGGGCGTCTTGTCTTGGTGCCTAAGCCCATGTTCGCAAAATATTTTGCGCCATTGAGCCGAGATCGTGCGCTTCTGGAAGTTAAGTTTGAGGATTTGGAAGGGCTGCTTTAAGCCCGTTTTGGACCGACAGATCTCACTCCTTTGTGGCGCTCTCGCCCCTTAAATAATTGCTGAATGTCTTTGCATCATACAGATGTATTGTCGTGTCGCTATCTGCACAACTAAGTGTGCCCTTATGGCCCGGCAGCGCTCTAAGATTTGCGGACGAAAAGTGATAATGCCTGTTGGCTTTGTTTTCCAACGCAAAATCAATATTTTGATGAAAGTTATTGTAGCGCGTGTCTACCATCCACGCATAGGGCTCGGGCCGAGTGTTGCTTAGGCGGGCCTTGATTAATAATCGTTGGTCTAGAATATTGTTGATGGGCTCGCTATCCCAGTGTCCGGCCAGACCGCGCGTTAATCGCTCGTTCGCGACCAAAGGCGCGAGGCAGGCCGCGAGGGATTGTTCGCGCGATTGTGGATAGGCGAAGTCATAGTCATTATTAAGGCCTAAGAAAATGGTTATGGTCGCAATTGCCAAAGTCAGGCGATAAGAGAGGGCGGACTGCGTAGCAATCCAAAAACCTGCGGCGAGAAAAAGCCCGCCGCCTAAATATCTCAAGTTCCAACCACGAAAGGTGCCCGCTACAAGGCTAGCCGCAAAGCATGCGAGGAGCGCGGCGATTGTGACGAAAACAATCGGGTGGCGTCGGTTTTGCCAAAGAATTGCCAAAAGAGCGATCAGCATTGCCACATAGATGCACTTCATAGGATCCATAGTACGCCACTGCGCCATTAGAAACTGCTGCCAAAGCTCTAGAGTTGGGTAAATATTGGAGATGGACAGGCGCGTGCGTTGAAGTGCTTCCATATCGCCGAGTATTAAATTAGGAATTAGAGCAACGAAGAAAAGTAGCGCCAAAAGTCCGGCCTGGCGCTTGTTGTGCGGCGACAGAGTTCGGTTTTGAAAGCTGTCGCGGACAATCAACGCCATAAGTGGCGCAATGGCACTGGCCAATACTAATTTGGAGGACATAGTGCCGATGACTGAAAAAATAATCATCGCGAGTTTTGTTTTGCCGCCATATTTTCCGAAAAAAAGGCTGATTAGAACAAGCGTCGTCGCGTAGGAACCAATTTGAGCATTCGTTCCGTCGAGGCCAAAAAAGCTCTCTGCTGAATGGGAGGAATAGTTCAAAAAAGCGAGAAGGAGGTTGGCGGTCGCGGTGCGAAGTTGCCAGCTGGCTATGCGCGGTTTTGCTTCTGTTGTGCGGGCGCCAGCTATAGCCTTTGGAAATATGAAAGCCAGCAGCCAGACAAAAAGTAAAGTCATGGTGACATTGGCCAGTCCAATAACCTGCCAAGCGGCAAGATGGGGAAACAACAAGTAGAATGCCATACAGATTAAAACCTCTGGCCCATAGGCATGGGCTGGAGGAGGCGCATAGCTGAAAAAGGCAGATGGGTCGGCGATGAATTGTTTTGCCATAAAGGCGTAGGCGTGGCCATCCGCCGCTGAGCGTTTGACGCTGTAAACCAGCGGTTCAAAAGATAATAAAAGTAATAGGGAGCTCAGAAAAAGAATAATTAAATGACTGTGTTTGACACATTTCTGCGAGCTACTAACAAGTGGACTGTTCATAAAAACTCTGATTTCGATGCCAAATCATAGGTCACCCAGGAGCCGCTTTTCTCCTTAAGGGTGACGCTATGGCTTGGACGTCGTACGCAACATAGGCAACAATAGTTTGGCTAGTTTAGACAAAAACCCACCAAGTTTTAATTTTTATTTTCGGGTGCATGTGTGTTAATTTAGTTGTTCGTTTCATATGAAAATTTGGCTTCAAACACGCTTTGGAGAGAGGTGTAAGTTAACAGTGTTGAGTATTCTTGGAAGAGTAGAAAGTTATAAAGAGCGCAAGGCATGCCCTTAGCTTTTCTTAACTATTGGTCAGAGCTCTCTCATCGAAAGCCGCGCTTAATTGAAACGGTTTGCTTGAGCGTGTTGGTGCTATTCTCTCTCTATGCATTGAGCGTGATTGCAAAAGTGCCCTTCACCATTCATTACGCCAGCACCGATTATTATGCGGTTGCGAATAATTATTTGAGCGCAAATCCACCTGTTTATGACGATAATACCGCGCGCTTGCGGACATTGGGATACCCGCTATTTCTCTATTTTGTTAGCTTTGGCTCTCTCAGCCTGCCCTTGATAGCCATTTTTCAATTATCATTCGGGTTTTTGGCGCCTTTGGTGACCTATTTTGCTCTCAGACGCGCGTCCGTCAGCGCCCCAGCCACTTTGATCTTAGTGCTGCCGGTTGTGATTACGTTAGTTTTACAGATTTCTTCGCGAACCATTTTGAATGAGCATCTTTACGCACTGAGCTTGTTCGGTTTGTTTGTTGCCTCGGCCATGTTGATGGTCATGCGCAAAAAATATCTTATTGGCTTGATCCTTGTTTTTTGGGTCATCGCTTGCTTGACGCGCTCTACGGCTCTGCCATTGTTGATAGCGATTACCTTCTTGTACCCGTTTGATAGATGGTCGCAGCGTTTTAAATGGACCGGAGTGGCATGTGTGCTCGTGGCTCTGTTAGCTGTCTTTCAGTCTGCTCTCACCAAGGCGGTTATTCCTGGGTCGACGTCTGGCATGGGAATTTTCAGCATGATGAACCCCATCGTTGTTAGCCGAGAAAAGGATGATTGGGCGATTAAAAGATCTGATGGTCCGGCAACTGCGCGCATGATCGATATTGTTAGCGAGTTTGAGGCTAGCGAGCGTGGACAAAAGAACATTGAGAGACAAAGAAATAAAATGAAGGTCTCGCAAGATTTTTTCGAGAATACCTTGTGCAAGAAAGACCCCGGCACAGTGCCGTCATGCTTTTTAGAGACGCCGACACTTGAATCATATTGGCAGATTAAATGGGCGGCTATCCGCGAGCTGGGCATGGTTGAAGCGGATAAGTTAATGCTTGATGTATTTTTTGAGCAGATGCTCGAAAAACCATCCATGTATTTGACTTTCTGGTTGCGCAATACGGCATATTTCTTAGTGGGAGGCAATCGCGATTACGCCTACAAGCCGGCGCCAAGGGCGTCGCTTGTACACCGCAACAATTTTCTTATGGCCTATAATAAAAGAATGGAAGATCGGTTCAAAAAATCGTTCCAACCCGACCTTGATGATGTGCTGAGCCAAATGAACCAAGGCACCAAAGCGCGCAATGCTACGAAGATAAACCATTATGTCTCGCCATTATGGCGTGGGCTTTTTTACCTTAATCCCTTGGTCATGGGGTTTGGTCTGATTTTGACTATACGTTATTTGTTCTGGCGCAAAGCGGTGAACATTTACGCAGCTTTTCTAATTCTAGGTTTTGTTTTCACTTTCTATCATGGCGCAGCTATCTCAGCTCTTCATCCACCGCTCGGGCGCTACGTCTTTCCGTCCTTGCCGATGCTTCTTTTTGGTCTATCGGCAATAGTAATAATGAGTTGGCACCAGATTGGAGGCATTCTTGGAGTTCTCAAGAAAACTTCTGCTTAGCATCCTTTTCTGGGGCGGCGAACTTTGGGTTTGGACTGTTTTAATGATGCTCTGGCCGGAGACCATTAGCACCGGTGTGGTGCTCTACGACGGGATTATTCTGGCCACTTTGGTTAGCATTATGGGTGCGGTTGTATTGTTCTATTTCAAGCGTAATAAAAATTACGAGACCAGCTTGCTTTTGCTCTCTAATGGCTTCGTGGGGCTTCTTTTTGTTCTAGTGTTGGCCCCTGTCGCGATTGACCGGTCTTTAAGCCTGTACTTGCTGCACAAAATCGAGGCGCAAGGGGGCATCGTAAGCAAGCAGCAGCTCGATAATTTCATTGCTAAGGACTATCCGGATGAGATGAAGGTGAGACAACAGCGTGTCACAGAACAGGTAACCAGCGGCAATTTAGAGATTTTACCGAATGGGCGTTTCAAAATCAGCGAAGGAGGGCAAACGGTCTTGCAAGTGACTGGCATTGTAAGGCGGGTCTTTCGACTGGACCCATTGCCGCGCTAGGCCGACTTCCGAGTGCATCGCTGGCGCTATGCCTCGGCGCAAGTGTTGGCGGCGACGCCAGAGCAACCCTATTTGCTGGATAGGGACCAAGGGCTGTCAGCCATCGGCGATTGGTGCAGCGGGTCTAAAGTTGAGGACGCGTTTTTAAGCGGCGCAGCCTTGGCGGCAAGCCTTCGCTCCTAGAACAATTTGCGCCCCTAAAGCGAGTTGCTTCGGGGCCGAGGTTCGGTCTAATTTATAACAAGTTTAGCTCGGGTAGAGGGAGGTTTTCGATGCCGAAGAAGATTACATTTGCGAGCGGAAAAGAGATGAAGAATGAGTTCATGCTCGCGCCGCTAACCAATATGCAAAGCCATGAAGATGGAACTTTGGGCGACGATGAATATACTTGGCTCACCAAGCGCGCCCAAGGTGGCTTCGGTTTAACCATGACCTGCGCAGCCTTTGCGCAGAAGGCGGGCAAAGGTTTCAACGGCCAACTCGGGGCCAGTGACCAAAGCCATTTGGATGGTTTGAAAAGATTGGCAGATGGTATCAAGCAACACGACAGCCTTGCCTATACGCAAATTGTGCATGGTGGCATGCGCACGTTTAAAAAATTTACCGGACAAGAGCCAATGTGTCCGTCGGCCAATGAAGAAACCGGCGCGCGCGCGATGACGCTAGAAGAGATTAAAGCCACGGAAGAAGCTTTTGTGGACGCCGCCTTGATGTCGCAGAAAGCGGGGTTCGACGGGATGGAAATTCATGGCGCGCATGGTTACTTGCTGTGCCAGTTTTTGTCGTCAGATATCAATAAGCGCGAAGATGATTATGGCGGCGAGCTATCTAATCGCACGCGCATCCTCGACAATATTATTGCTGGCGTGAAGCAATCTTGCGGCGCCGACTTCAGCCTAGCTTTGCGCTTATCGCCCACCCGCTTCGGTATTCAGCTGGACGAGATTGTCAGTTATTACGAACGCTTGTGCAAAACTGGGGCGCTCGATTTTATCGATATGTCGCTTTGGGATGTGTTTGAAGAAGTGAGCGAGGGCCCGCATGCAGGCCAACGCCTTGTCGATGTTTTCTCCAAATTAGAACGAGGCGACACCAAGCTTACAGTGGCGGGCAAAATTATGACAGCTGACCACGTACGCGATGTGCTAGCGGCGGGCGTAGATTTTGTTGCTTTGGGGCGCGCCGGCATTTTGCACCATGATTGGCCACAAAAATTTGCATCGGATGAAAACTTCGCCTCCATCGCAACGCCAGTATCGCGAGAACATTTGGCGGCAGAGGGGCTTGGCCCTAGTTTTGTCGACTATATGTCGACCTGGGCGGGCTTCGTAGAAACACCACCTTCAGATTAGCACCTTCAGACTGGCGCCAAGATGCCAGTAAACATGGCTCTTATCGGGCGGCCTGTTTCGGCTAGATTTAGAAATGAGATTTCAATGGCCCGCATACTCACCATTATCGCGCTTCTGTTTGCGACGCCTGCTTTGGCTGACTACGAGCAGCCAAGTTACGAGCTTGTGCTTCAACAAGGCACTCTAGAAATAAGAGACTATGCGCCCGCTATGGTTGTTGAAACTCAGGTATTGTCGTCGCGAAGAGATGCCGCTGGGGACGCATTTCGAAGCTTGTTCAAGTATATCAGGGGCAGCAATGAGGCTAGCCTGGAAATTCCAATGACTTCACCAGTGGCGCAAACTCAAGCGACTAGAGAGGGGCGTGGGGCTGAAGATAAATGGGCCATCCGGTTTTTTCTTCCTAGCGACATGAACGCAAAAGACATTCCACAACCGACCCTTAACGGCGTCACTATTGTGAGGCTCGAGGCTCAGCGATACGCAACTGTGTCGTTTAGAGGCACGCAAAATGATAAGAAGGTTGCCAGAAACCTTACCAAATTGAAGTCTTTTATTGCCGAGCAAGGCTATGAGGTTTCTGGATTGCCGGTCTATGCCTTCTACGACCCGCCATTTGTTCCTTGGTTTCTTCGGGACAATGAAATTTTGCTCCCAATTGAAACCGCCAGATGAGGCGCTTGAGTTTGTCTATTGCCTTTGCGGAGTAGCCGCGAGCTAGTTCAGCTATATTTCACTCGTCTCTGGGCCTACCGCCAGCGTTACCGCTTTAGCATTTTTTTGAATACGTTTTAATTTATTGCCTATCACTTGTTGCCTCTGTGTTGAGGTTCAGGTTAGCCTAATTTTTTAGGAGTAAAAAATTATGGATATTTGGGGCTGGTTTTCTGACAATGAAAAACTTCTTAGCGGTCTCGCGGCTGCGCTCGTTATAATTGGTGCATTTGCAACCGTCGGCAGAGGTTTTTTCATACAGATAATTATCCGCTTAGGCGTCAAGCCGTCGGGAAAGGCAACCCTGTCTGAATTAAGCGCTCCCTCACCTCATGCTATTAAGTTTGCAAATACTGACGGCGTTAACATCGCCTACACTGTTTTTGGAAAATCGAGCCCAGACCTTGTTGTTACACCTGGTATCATTTCAAATATTCACGTTTCTTCTAATCTCAAGCCACTCAGGGAGACGATGAAGGCTTTATCCAATTTTTGTCGTGTAATTAGTTTCGATAAAAGAGGGCAGGGCCTTTCCGACCCTGTTGCAACCTCAGCTTCCCTTGCGGAGAGAGTAAAAGATATCGAAGCGGTGGCTGACGCCTCAGGAACAAAGAAGTTTGTTCTGATGGGGATATCTGAAGGTGGCCCAATGAGCATCCAATACGCCGTCGACAATCCTAGCCGAGTTGCGGGTCTTATATTGTTCGGCACAACACCTCGCTTTTCGAGAGCCGATGATTATGCAATTGGAATATCAGACCAATCACTGGATCAAATGGCTGAAGCTTGGGGAACAGCAGCGGCGAGAGATATCTTGTTTCCAAGCATATCTAGGGATGAAATTGACGATGAGACCTATAAAGGAATGGAAATGCTTTTGGCTGACAAGCGGTCCATGAAACAAATAGTCGAATACATGAAGACCTTTGATGTAAGGGAGCTTTTAAGTCAGGTTACCTGCCCAACATTGATTGTCCATTTCTCTGGAGACCTTGCCGTGCCGGCGCGCATGGGGCGTTATCTTGCAAATGGAATTCCAGATTCTGAATACCTAGAAATTGCTGGAGTGGACCACTGCGACCTAGCTCAGGCGCCAGATGCCATAAAACGCATCAAAAAGTTTGTTAAGCAGTGTTCTTAAAAAGACCGAGTGACCCGCTGACTAAACCTCAGACTAAACCTCAGAGTATTTGTTTGGAGACTTGCGTAAATGTTAAATGATTTCGTAGAAAAACATTCGGAGCGTATCGGCATTATTTTCGTTATCGTTTCCTTGCTTTTTGTCGGTTATGAGATACGCGAAAATTCGCGCAGCTCGCGGGCTAGCAATCACTTGGCGTTGATTGACACGGCGATGCGCCTGAATGTCGAGATTATGAAGGACGATCAACTGGCCAAGGTTTTTAAAGACACGATGGACGGGGTCCGCTACCCCGCAGGCCAATTGGATAATCTGAAGCAAGAAATTTTGCTTCAGCAATTATACAACATTTGGGAAGTCGCATTTTACAATTTCCACAAAGGCCAGCTAGAAGATGATGTCTGGCTCGCGTTCAGAGGATATTTCACTGAGTTTTTATTGCCAAAGTCATATGACTTTTGGGAAAATCATCGATTTATGTATGGCCCCGTATTCCGCGAGCATGTCGACAGTATTCCGGTTAAGATGTAGTCAAAGCCCCGGTGGCTTTTCTCGGACTATGTTTAATGCCGAAGTAAACGAATAGGAGACCGCCATGATGACTTTCGAATTGCCGCAATCCGGCGTTTATGATTATGTGCCGCGCGCCCGCATTCGTTGGGGGCAGGCGGCTCTTCAGGCAGTGCGCGAAGAAATCGGCGACACCAATCGGATTTTTATCCTCACGACGGCATCACTGGTCAATAAAACACCCGTAATCGAGGAATTGCAGGCAGGTTTGGGCGCGCAATGTGTTGGCCTGTTTCACAATGTTTCTGAACATACCCCTTTTGGCGATGTGGTGGCCGCTGCGCAAGCTGTGCGCGATGCCAACGCTGATATTATATTGTCGGTGGGGGGTGGCAGTATTATCGATGCCGCCAAAGCGGTGATTATCTGCTTGCGAGAAAATGTCGATACGGTCGAAGCATTATCAGCTCGCATTGGGCAAGTCAGCGAAGGACCCGGCGGCCCGCGCCATATTTGCTTACCGACGACCTTGTCAGGTGCCGAGCATACCGAATTTGCCGGTGGTATAAACCCGGCGACTGGCACGAAAGAGCTTTTGGGTGGAACGCATATTTGCCCGCAAACGGTCATACTCGACCCGGGCATGGCCATTTACACACCTGAGGCCCTTTGGCTATCCACCGCGATACGCTCAGTTGATCATGCTATTGAGGGCATTTGTGCGCCCGACAGCAGCCCGCTTATTCAGGCCGAGGCTTTAGGCGCGCTGGCACTTTTTGCCAAATCGCTGCGCCGCACCAAACAAGCGCCCGACGACATGGCGGCAAGGCTGGAAAGCATGCATGCGGTTTGGCTGGCGACGGCTTCCATTGGGCGGGTCATGCATGGCGCCAGTCACGGGCTTGGCTATTTGCTTGGTGCGTTAGGCGGCGTGCCGCATGGGGTGACATCTTGTGTGTTTCTGCCCGCTGTCCTTGACTGGAACGTTTCTTTCACGAGCGAAAAACAAAAGCAGATTGCCGCTGCGTTAGGTGCCGAAAATATGAGTGCCGGGGATGCCGTGCGGCGTTTGGTGGACGATTTGGGCTTGCCCGGCACACTGAGCGCGGTCGGTGCCGATGACGCGCTGAAGCAGCAAATCAGCGAATATGCGATGATGCATCCCGTGGTATTGGCCAATCCACGCCCCATCACATCATCGCAAGATGTTTATGAAATTATAGAACTGGCAAAGTAAAAGCAGCTATTTGTTAGGAACACGTAAACAGGTATTTGCATGGGGGAGTGCTTGCCTAGAAGGCAACACCAAACCTAGAATTAGGAATTTCCCTATAGTTTTGCCAACTATATGGCTGGGTGTCGTCATATAGACGAACGCAGAGTGTTTTTTAAGCTAGGCTATAGGTTTACGGAAGGTGTAGGAGCGCGCTCAAGGGTTTTCTAAAGCATAGTTTTAATAGCTATTGAGGCTGAGCTAGATGTCGTTCCGTATCTCGAATGTGCGGAAGGCTGGCGCAGCGGCAAGCATTTCACTGACGCTGGCTACTAAGCCTGTCTCGACGCGCCATCCGATGTAGTTTTGCTGATGCTCTGAACTTTCCCAAATTTCGACCAGCAGAAGCGTATGCGTGTCAGGTTCATAATAGCTTTTAATCTCTTGGCATCCGTCATAAGCGCGTGTGTCAGGCAATATTTCTATCATTTTCTGAATTACTGTTTCCGCCGATTCGGGTTTCATTTTAAACTCAGCCGTTACCATTACTGTCATTTCAAACTCCTATATCAAACTGTCTCCGTCATAGTCACGGATTAGCGACATGCAATCAATCCCCTAATTTGCTCGCACTGTTAACTTTAAGTTTTTTAAGGATGTCTTGGCGTTTGTTTTGCAAGCCACCGAGAGGGCCGATTGCAAGGATATGGCGCTTTGGTAGCTAAAGGCTCGCGAAGCACTTGGGTTGCCAAGCAACCGGACTTGGGCCTGCCATTTACCTTTTCTCTCTCGAATTATAGCCGTTGTGCTCCTCACTGTGACTGTATTGTGACAGACATCAATTTGAGCCTTATCCAAAAGGAAAATAATGGCGGAGAGGAACTGCATGTCGGCCACCTCTGCTTGATCGACGGGGTCACTGGATATGAGGTTGTTGGCTACCTTGCGGCCTCGGAGTTTATTGCGCCCATTGGATTGGCTTGGATGGCTAACCTGAAGAAACACCTTCGGCTTGTCTTTGCCAAAGTGATATGAGGTTAGTGTCTTCTTGGTAAGGCCATACTTCCTAATCAGCTTTATTAGCTTGAGCGTGGGGGCAAAGTGACTGGCAACAAACGACCAAGCCAATGGGGCAGGTGAGCCATCAGGGTTATTAAAGTCTTCCTCCGCATACTTCTTGCCTGGAGTGTGTTCTAGATAACCTTTAGCCACCAAGGCATCTACTATCAGCCTGAAGTTGTTGTGAGAGACACCAAATGTATTAACAGAAGACCCATCACCAGAGGCATTAAAAGAGCTTTTGCCTAATGAATGATATACTTGTCTTCCTGCCTGAAGCTCTGTTTTAACAATCAAGGTAGAAAGACAACGGTCGAAGGCTTTATGCCTTGCTTCCAGTTGCTTATCACTGAGCTTGTTCTTCTTACCTTTGTTAAGCTTGAGTGAAGAGAATAGTTTAGACACCAGGTTCAATGCTTCATCTGATTTAGCGAAGCAATCAAAGGTCCAATATCCAGGTTTATAAGTTATAGTTTCTTTCAAGCATCCAACCCTCATATAATAATGACGAACAATACAATAAGACACACCCCTAGTAGGTCTTGGTGCCTATACAGACCATAGTTATAAACACCACCATCATCGCAAGTAGTATTTATTACATATAATCAATTGCTTATTATATTATATCCGACACCTCTGTATTATAAAAGGGAATTTGTAAGTATAAAGCATGATAAGGCCTGAATATCTCATAGGAGATGGCCTGATTGCTCGGAATAGTGAGTGAGAGATTGAGCTGGGTAGTTGTGTTTGTCGGTCATGTGGCATAGGCTTGAAAGTGGGGTGGCATAAATATTAGGGGCGCTTTGATGAGCTTTTATTTATTTCTATTTGCAGCGGCGATATGCTTTCTGAGTGCAGGAGTGCATGGCATATGGGGCAGAGGCGTGTATTTGGGCTTTATTGCAAAGACCAATTTACCGTCTCGAGAAAAGACCATCAGTGCAGTTTCTTGGGACGTTTTCACGATTATGTTGCTGGTTAGCGGCGGCTCACTGGGCTTCGTCGCCTTTAACGCCCACGCAATTTGGATGGCCTATCCGATAATGCTGATAAACCTCATGGGCGCAGCGGTGTTTTTTGCGATGATGGCCATGGGCCGTAAAGAACTTATTGCTCTACCAGGCGCTTACTTGATGTCCGCTATCGGGGTTCTGACGCTCTTCGCTATTTGAAATTTACTTGCCTTGTTTGGGTAACAAATATTCGCAGCTAAGAACCACAAAGGCTGTTGAGCCCATTCTTCCACATATCCCCCACTATGAAACACCACCTTTTTTTAATCGCCATATGGCAGGGTCTATTTATATATATGAATGCAGGGTGTTTTTTTTGGGGGGGTATATTTAGGGGTAAACCTTAGGGGTAAAATCACACAGGCCTATTTCTAAATATATTGTTTTTATTGGATAAAATCAGCCTAAAAAGTAGTGGCGGAGAGGAAGAAATCACAACCCCCTAATGTTTCTCTCGTTTTCTTCCCCTCAATACGCCAAAAAACCCTATAATTGCAACATTTTGTGACATATTTAGTATCAGCTAGGCACGAAATAGTAT
>CALCUM010000002.1 GCA_937907245.1 uncultured Rhodobiaceae bacterium | reverse complement strand
AAGTGCATTTATTTGGCGCTTCGCTGCCCCACGATGTGTATAACACTATGTATAACACTTTTTACTCAAGCACAAAAAAACCCCCAAAATACGGGGGTTTTTTGTTCGGTTTGTGGCGGAGAGGAAGGGATTCGAACCCTCGATACGGGATTACCGCATACTCCCTTAGCAGGGGAGCGCCTTCAGCCACTCGGCCACCTCTCCACCGCCGTTGATAGCGAAGGGGCGCTAGTTTTTCAAGCGGAATTGACCGCCAAAGGAAGATTTATCCCAAACCAAGCCTGTTCATCACAATTGATGCCAACAAAGCAACGACCAAGACAATCCCGATAGGGTTAAAATTCTTCCCTAAAGGGACGAATGTCTAGCTCTTGTGTCCACGCGGTTCTGTGTTGCTCATGCAAGGCGAAAAACGCCGCTGCAATTGCGCTAATGTTTAACGCGCCATCTTCGCCCTTGGCGTTTAGATAATCGCTCCATTGTGACCGAACTTTCTCTCCCTCAATCATGCCGTCAATCACCACATGGCCAACATGAATACCTTGCGGGCCATACTCGCGCGCAATCGATTGTACCATCATCCGCAAAGCACTTTTGCCCGCCGCAAAGGCCGAAAAACCCGCCTTGCCGCGCAAAGATCCGCTGGCTCCGGTAAACAAAAGGCTTTGCTTGGGGGCCGCGTCTTGTTGTTTGAGCATCAGGCGCAGCGTCGCTTGAGAGGCCACGAAGCCGCCGAAACAAATCACCCGCCACATGCTCTCAAACACCTCTGGCGTGACGTCTAAAAACGCCTCGGGTCGATTGTTGCCGGCATTATAAATGGCCAGTTCTAGCGGGCGTCCATCGGCCTCTATTTGGGCCATGGCCGCTTCCACTTGGCTGACATGAGTAACATCGGCCAATAAGGCCGTGGCGCTGCCGCCTTCGGCTTGAATGGCTTCGACGATGGCATCGATTTTAGCTTGCGTCCGTCCGTTTACGAAAACATGCAGGCCGCGCGCGCTGGCTTGGAGGCACAGCTCGGCTCCAACGCCTTGGCGGGGGCCGACGCCAAAAATGACGGCACTGCTGGTTGGCTTGGACATAAAACTTACTCCTGAAAAACGATATCGAAACGATTGCCCGACCGGACACGACTTGCCGCCCTGCAATCTTATGCTATGTTGCCGCCAAAGCACCTAGCTGTCTATTTTTGTTTCGGGGAAGGTGCATCATTCTAGGCAATGGAGTTCACCATGTTTCGAGGCTCAATCACTGCGCTCATCACGCCGTTTAAAGACGGTGGCGTCGATGAAGCGGCTTTGCGCAAGCTGGTCGATTGGCAAATCGCCGAGGGCACGCATGGGCTTGTGCCTGTGGGAACCACGGGCGAGTCGCCAACGTTGAGCCATGACGAGCATGAACGGGTCGTCGAAATTGTGGTCGAGGCTGGCGCCAATCGGGTGCCGATTATCGCTGGCGCTGGGTCTAACTCGACAGCCGAGGCGATTGCTTTTACCCAACACGCAGAGCGCGCGGGTGCGGATGGCGTGCTGCATGTGACGCCTTATTATAACAAGCCAACACAAGACGGATTATTCGCGCATTTTGAAGCCATTGATGCGGCCACGCAGTTGCCCATTCTTATCTATAATATTCCCGGGCGTTCCGTCGTCGATATGACGCCGGAAACCATGGGACGTTTGGCCAAGTTAAAAAACATTATCGGCGTGAAAGACGCCACCGCCGATCTGGCTCGCGTGGGCCAACAGGCGGGCACGTGTGGGGATGCGTTTATTCAGCTTTCGGGCGAAGATGCGACGGCTGTCGAGTTTATCAAACAGGGCGGGCATGGATGCATTTCGGTTTGTTCCAATGTTGCGCCAAAATTATGTTCAGCCATGCAAGAGGCGGCGTTGAACGGCGATTATGGAACGGCAGAAGCGCTGTTAGCCAAACTTTTGCCGCTCATGGATGCGCTGTTTTGCGAAACCAGCCCATCTCCCGTTAAATATGCGATGATGCGCTTAGGGCTATGCGAAGAAGAAATTCGCCTCCCAATGTTGCCGGCAACGCAGAATGCGCGCGATCAAGTGGATGCCGCTTTGCACCAGCTTGGCTTGATTTAGCGTCATGTCTTCGAAGAGCGGTGGCCGTAAAAAAAATAGCGCAGGGGACGGCACCATTGCTGAAAACCGCCGCGCCCGCCGTGATTTTGAAGTTACGGAAACTTTCGAAGCTGGCCTCGTGTTGCAAGGCACAGAAGTGAAATCTTTGCGCCAAGGCAAAGCCAATTTAGCGCATTCCTTTGCCATCGTGCGCGATGGCGAAGCGTTTTTGATGAACGCGGATATTCCCGAATATAGCGGTGGCAATCGGTTCAACCATAAGCCGACGCAGCCGCGCAAAGTACTTATGCATCGGCGAGAGATTAACAAACTAATGGCGGCCGTGCAGCGCGATGGCATGACTTTAGTGCCGCTTAAATTATACTTCCATGAGAATGGCCGGGTGAAACTGCTTGTCGGTTTGGCACGGGGTCGCAAGAAAGCCGATCGGCGCGATGTCGAAAAGCGTCGCGATTGGGATCGGCAAAAAGCTAGATTACTGCGCTAGTTTTTGCTGCACGAGCGCAAATACATCTTCAAACATTTGCGTCGTTAGGCGCCGCGTATTGGTGTTATAGCGCGAGCAATGATAGCTATCGATGAGCGTAAACCCATCCATTTCATGGCACGCGCCATGGGCAAATTTTGCATCGCTTAATTTCATGCCCCGCGCGCGCAGCACATTGTCGTGCGAAATTTTGCCCAGCGATAACACGACTTTCAAATTAGGCAAGCTATCGAGACGGCCTTGCAAAAACCCTCGACACGCCGTCATCTCAGCGCCAATCGGCTTGTTTTGCGGCGGCACACAGCGCACCGCATTGGTTATCATCGTATTGACCAGCTCTAGGCCATCGTCTTTATGTTGCGCGTAAACGCCCTTCGATAGGCCAAATTTATCTAGCGTAGCATATAGTAAATCGCCCGCCCAATCGCCGGTAAAAGGCCGCGCGGTTCGATTGGCGCCGGTGACACCGGGTGCCAATCCGACGATAAGCAACTGGGCTTTCTCATCGCCAAAACAGGGCACGGGCGCGTTAAACCAATCTGGATGCGCGGCGCGGTTTGCCTCGCGATAGGCTTTCAGGCGCGGGCATAAATCACAATCGGCATCTGGCGTGGTTAAAACAGGAGCGTTTGAAGTCATGCTCCAAGATAGCGCGACACAGGGTTTTTGTTCAACCAATATAGAGCAGGCGTCTAAATCTCGCTTGTCATTGGCCATAGCTTGGCTTACTTCCAGCCTATGATTTATTTGGCCTTGGGAAGTAACTTACGCGGCGATTTCGCCAATAGCGTGCAATTGGTGCAGGCGGCAATCGACAATTTGCCGCTCACGGGCGCGCATGTGGTCAAGCGCGCGCCGCTTTATGCCTCCGCCCCCATTGGCCCCGCCGGACAAGAGGATTACATCAACACGGTGGTGGCGGTGCGCAGCCTTGTGCCGGCCGTGGCGTTATTGGCGCGATTGCATGCGCTAGAAGCGGCTTTCGGGCGCCATAGGGCAGGACCGGTTGTTTGGGGGCCGCGGACCCTAGATATTGATATTATTAGCTATCACCAGGAAGTGCATCGGTTTCGGGCGCAAATTCCCCATCCGAGGGCGGTCTCTCGTGCCTTTGTGTTGCAACCTTTGGCTGATATTGCCCCCGGATGGCGGCATCCAGAATATGGCACGCCAATTGCCGAGCTATTGGCCGCTCTGCCAATGCAGGCGCGGGTAGGGCTAAAACGCCTCTGACAGAAAAATTTCGCCCGCGATTTCTCCTTTTGCCTTCTTTTTCCTTGCGATGTTGGCTTAACAGGCATAAATAAAACGTAACTCATGTCTATTTAACTTGAATTGGATTGCCCATGGCTCGTGTGACCGTAGAAGATTGCGTTGATAAGGTAACAAACCGTTTTGAATTGGTATTGTTTGCCTCTCATCGAGCCCGTGGCATGTCTGCTGGCGCAGAATTACTCGTCGAGCGCGACAACGATAAAAACACCGTCGTTGCGCTGCGCGAGATTGCCGATGAAAAAGTGGTTCCTGCCGAAGTTCGCGAAGACCTCGTTGGCTCGCTGCAGAAACAAATCGACATTGATGAGCCAGATGAAGAAATTATTGCCGCGCCAATGCTGGGCCACGTAGAGGCGAGCGCAGAAGCTGCCGCCGAACCTATGGTAGAGATGAACGAAGACGACATTTTGGCCGCTTTGAAATCTTTGGAAGCAGCCGGCCCGAAAGATAAAGGTGATGGTCGCGGAGAATAAAGTCTCGCCCCTTGCTTTATATCCGTGTCTCGGAGGGCTTGCCCGATGATGCGCCAATACGAATTAGTCGACCGCGTTTCCAGCTACGACCCCAGCGCCAATGAAGACCTGTTAAACAGAGCCTATGTGTTCGCCACGCAAAAGCATGGCGACCAAAAACGCGCGTCGGGTGACCCCTATTATTCGCACCCTGTTGAGGTGGCCGGCATTTTAACCGATTTGCATCTGGACACGGCCAGCATTGCGACCGCGCTTTTACATGACACGATTGAAGATACAGAGACGACCTTTGCGGAAATCGAAGGCCTGTTTGGTCGAGAGATTGCCGATATGGTCAATGGCGTTACCAAAATGTCTTTGTTGGAACTATCGTCTGCCGATACGGCGCAGGCGGAAAATTTTCGCAAACTCTTGGTTGCCACCGCCAGCGATATTCGCATCTTGTTAGTTAAATTGGCCGACCGCCTTCACAATATGCGAACGCTGCATTTTATTAAATCCGACGAAAAACGCCGACGCATCGCGCAAGAGACGATGGATATTTATGCGCCCTTGGCGGGGCGTATTGGTATGCATAATTTTCGCGAAGAGTTAGAAGATTTATCTTTTGCCGAGATTAATAAAGATGCCCGTGAGTTGGTGATGGAACGCCTGAGCGAGCTGAACGAACAAAGCAGCGACATGCTGACCGAGATATCTGATGCGGTATCCACAGAGCTATCCAAGCAAGGGTTAGAAGTCGAGGTTTATGGGCGTCAAAAGCGGCCATTTTCTATCTGGCGCAAAATGCAAAACAAATCGATTTCTTTGGAGCAATTATCAGATATTTTTGCTTATCGGATTGTGACCCAAAGCGAAGATGATTGTTATCGCGCGCTCGGCGTTTTGCACCGCACCTATCGGTTTGTACCAGGGCGCTATAAAGACTTTATCTCAACGCCGAAAATCAATGGCTATCAGTCTTTGCACACCACAGTGATTGGCCCGAACAACCAGCGTGTGGAGCTACAAATTCGCACCCGCGAGATGCACGATGTCGCCAATCGAGGTATCGCCGCGCATTGGGCCTATAAAGACCAGCAAGATGAGCATCCAGATATCGCCAAAATTGAGCCATTTAACTGGCTGCAAGATATGGTTGAGCAGCTTAAAACGGGGGAGACGGCGGAAGAGTTTTTAGAAAACACCAAGCTTGAATTATTTACCGACCAAGTGTTTTGCTTCACCCCCAAAGGCAGATTAATAGCCCTGCCACGAGGCGCGACGGCGTTAGATTTTGCCTATGCCGTTCATACAGCCATTGGGAATAGCTGCATTGGCGTGCGGATTAATGGTTTGAAACTGCCGTTCCGGACGCTTTTGAAGAATGGCGATGAGATTGAAATCATCCGTGGCGAGAGCCAAAAACCGATGGCCAATTGGGTAAACCATGTTCAAACCGGCAAGGCTCGTGCGGCTATCCGTCATTCTTTACGGGAGCGCGAAACGGCTGAATTCATGGCCTTGGGCGAGCAGATGATCGAAAGTCTGTTTGCCGCCGAAGGCCTGGCGGCCGAGGGTACTTTGCTGGAGCGGGCGCTCGGCGTGATGCATTATGAGAGCCTAGATTTATTGCGCCTGGATGTGGGGCGTGGTGATATTTCTGCGGCGGATGTGTTGTTGGCAGTCATGCCGAAGAAACGCCGCCGTCGCTCGATGTTTGCTGGCGCGATGCGCGGATTAATCGGCCGTTCGAGCCAAAGAACTACTTCGCATCCAGCCATCTTGCCGTTGAATGGCGCGCTCTATGGCGCGGTGGTAAAAATCGCGGAAGACCATTTCCCCTTGCCAGGCGATGAGATTGTGGGCGTGGTGACCATGGGCCAAGGCGTGGTGGTTTATCCTGCCTCAGCGCCCGATATACTCGACTTAGAAGATAAGCCGGAACGTTTGGTGGCGATGAAATGGGATGAAAAACCGGAAACCCTATTTGCCAGCCGCATCCATATGACGGCGGTCAATCGCACCGGCTCTTTGAGCATTATCACGCAAACCATTGCAGACTTTGATGCCAATATTACCAATTTGAGCTTTATTCAAGACAGCGATGATTTTTGCGACCTGACGGTGGATGTGGAAGTGCGCGATGTGGAACATATGGATCAAATGATTGATGCAATTCGTGGAAGCCGCGTGGTCAGCGAGGCGAATCGGGTCATTTTTAAGAAACAAAATTTTGAAACGTAAATCAAAAGCGTGAAGGCGGACGACGACATGAAACCAGAAAAAGTGCTGCAAGAGTTTCGAAATGCGGACGCCCTTTTAGAGGGGCATTTTCTTTTGTCTTCCGGCCTCCATTCGCGTGCCTATTTGCAATGCGCCCGTGTGTTGATGCAGCCCAAACGAGCGGCCCGTCTCGCCAAGGCTTTGGCTGCGCAATTAAGGGAAAACGTCAATGGCGAAATAGACGCGGTCGTGGCTCCAGCCATGGGTGGGTTGATTATTGGCCATGAAGTCGCGCGCGCCTTGAACGTGCCATCTATGTTCCTCGAGCGGGTGGATGGCGAATTTACGTTGCGGCGCGGTTTTTCTTTAGATAACAAGCCACGGGTTGTGATGATTGAAGACATCGTGACGACCGGGCTTTCCTCGCGCGAAGCGATTAAGTCTATTCGGGCACATGGTGGCAAAGTGGTGGGGGCGGGGTGTCTTATCGACCGCTCAAACGGCAAAGCCAAAGTGGGGGTGAAATTAGCTTCCTTGGCGCGCTTCGAAGTCGAAACATTTGATGGGAAAAACCTGCCGGAAGATTTGAAAAACATACCGGCCATAAAGCCAGGTAGCCGTGGCTTGAAATAGGGGTAGGGGATGTTCCGACGCCGACTGCCGCAAACTTATTGGCAAAAAATACGTCAGTTTTTCTGGCCGCGCGAAGGTTGGATACGCGCCACAATATATTTATGGCGCCGCACCATTCGCTTGAGCGGCACCCCGCACAGCATTGCCTTAGGGCTGGCGATTGGCGCCTTTGTCTCGGCCAATCCAATTTTAGGCACCCATATTTTGTGGGCGGTTTTTATTATTTATTTCATCGGCGGCAATTTTCTCGCTGCCGTTCTGGGCACATGGGTGGGCAATCCCATCAGTTTTCCATTCATTTGGCTGGCCACGTTTAACCTCGGACACCTATTGCTGGGGACATCTGGAGACGTGAAAAAATTACCCGAATTGAGCTTGAGCTTGCTCATCGATGCGCCGCTAGGCACTTTGCTACCGCTCATTGGGCCTATGTTGTTAGGATGGATTCCCGTAGGCCTGGTTTTGGGCGCTTTGGTTTATTACCCAAGCTATTGGAGCATTGAGACCTATCAGATAAGACGCCGCGCGAGATTAGACAGAAAACGCAATGCAGCTGCGCAAAAATAATGCTAGGAATGCCTCATGGCAGTAGCTGAAAAACTTCGTCTGGGGGTCAATATTGACCACGTCGCAACCATCCGCAATGCACGCGGAGGTGGGTTGCCTGACCCTGTGCGCGCGGCGGAAGTGGCTGCTTTGGCTGGGGCCGACGGAATTACGGCACATTTGCGCGAAGACCGGCGCCACATTGGCGACGAAGATATTGCGCGTTTGGCGCAGGAAATCGGCTTGCCGCTAAATCTAGAAATGGCCGCAACGCAAGAAATGTGCGCCATTGCCTTGCGTCATAAACCCAATGCCTGCTGCTTGGTGCCTGAAAAACGCCAAGAAGTAACCACAGAAGGTGGCTTGGATGTGGTGAACGGGGGCGCACAATTGCAGTCTATTCTTGACCCCATCAAGGCGGCGGGTATTCGTATTTCTTTGTTTATTGATCCCGTCGAAGCCCAAATCGAGGCAGCGCTGAAGGCTGGCGCCGATATCGTGGAATTGCACACGGGCTCTTATGCCCATGCCCATCAAGACGGCGATGCAAAGGCCTTTGCAGCCGAGCTGGCGCGTTTGCAGACAGGCGCTGAGCTGGCCGATAAAGCCGGCTTGGAAGTGCATGCCGGACATGGGCTTTGCTATGAGACGGTTGCGCCGATTGCTGCAATCACCCAAGTCGTTGAGCTCAACATTGGCCATTTTTTAATTGGTGAAGCCATTTTCGTCGGCCTCGAAGGGGCCATTGAAAAAATGCGTCGGCTGATGCTAGAAGCGCGTCGTGGCCAAGGCCCATCCGCATGATTTTGGGCATTGGTAACGACCTGATTGATATTCGCCGGATAGAAAAAACGCTCGAGCGGTTTGGCGATCGTTTCATCCAACGCCTTTACACAGATGTCGAGCAGAAGCGCTCTGAGAGGCGAAACCAGCGCGCGGCTTCTTATGCCAAACGCTTTGCGGCGAAAGAAGCCTGCTCGAAAGCCTTAGGTACGGGCCTTCGCCAAGGCGTGTTCTGGCGCGATATGGGCGTGGCCAATTTACCGTCTGGCAAGCCAACGGTTCAGCTTACGGGGGGCGCCTTGGCGCGCTTACAAAAAATGACACCGGAAGGCATGGAAGCGCAAATTGACCTGACCATTACCGATGATTTTCCATTGGCGCAGGCGATTGTTATTATTTCGGCCAATCCGAAATCGGAAACGGTTGGATAAGGGATAAATATGGCAAAGACGAAAGCAAAAAATAGTGGTGCGAAGCCAGATGGCTTGAAAGAAAACATTCGTGTTTTCGTTTTCGCAGCCGTGATTGCCATCCTTATTCGGTCCTTGTTTTTCCAGCCGTTCAACATCCCGTCCAGTTCGATGAAGCCAAGTTTGCTCATTGGAGACTTCCTCTTTGTGTCGAAATTTAGCTATGGCTATTCGCGCCATAGTTTTCCGTTTTCTCTTTTGCCCATAGATGGGCGGACGTCCGATACGGGCCCAGAGCGCGGCGACGTGGTGGTGTTTAAGCTACCAGCGGACAATCGCACAGACTTCATTAAGCGGGTAATCGGCCTGCCGGGCGACAGCATTCAGATGATAAATGGCCAATTATTTCTCAATGGTGTGGGCGTGGAACGCGAGCGCATCGAAGACTTTCTGGAGCTGCAACGCAACGGTGAGCCCATTCGCATCCGCCGGTTCCGCGAAACCCTGCCAAGTGGGCGCAGCTATGAAGTGCTAGATCAAACAGACAATGGCCCCGTCGATACAACGCCAATTTATCAAGTGCCGGAAGGGCATTATTTTATGATGGGCGACAATCGAGATAATTCGACCGATAGCCGCTTTGGCCGATATGTCGGCTACGTGCCGCATGAAAACCTAGTGGGGCCGGCACAGATTTTATTCTTCTCGTTTGATGACCGAACCCGCTGGTATGAGATTTGGCGTTGGCCCATCTCCATTCGCGGGTCGCGTTTGCTCGATTGGGTGCGCTAATGGCATCTCTAAGTGCCTTTGAAAGCCGCTTGGGGCATGTGTTTGCCCAAGCCAAACTGCTGGAGCGGGCGCTGCGTCACGCCAGTCTGGACATTGAAGAAGACAATGAGCAGCTAGAGTTTTTAGGCGACCGTGTTTTGGGTTTGGTGATTGCTGATTATCTTCTGGTCCACCATGGGCAAGAAAGCGAAGGCGATATGGCGCGGCGTCTGGCGCAATTGGTGAGCCGAAAAACCTGTGCCAAAGTGGCCCGAGAAATGCAGCTGGTCGAGGTTTTGCGAATGGATGAAGGCATTCAAAAAAGCAAAGAAGTGCCGACTAATATATTGGCCGATGCCTGTGAGGCGGTTATTGGGGCCGTCTATTTAGATAGCGGTTTGGCGGCCGCGAAACGGGTGATTGAGGCGCATTGGCAACCCCATTTCGCGGGCCAAACAGAGGCACCGATTGACAATAAAACTGCTTTGCAAGAATGGTTAATGCAACGCGCCTTGGCGTTACCAATTTATGAAATCGTCGACCGCTCGGGGCCAGACCATGCGCCCGAGTTTACCATTAAAGCATCCGCCCACGATGGGGCGGCACTTGGAGTAGGGGCATCGCGGAAACTGGCAGAACAACGTGCCGCCGCTGCCTTATTAGAGAGTTTAAAGGAGGGGTTTGCGGAAGCTCTCCCCCAACAGGAGACGGGCGTATGACAGAGTCACCCCAAGTAATGTCACCCCAAGTCGTGTCACCCCAAAAATGTGGATTTGTGGCGGTCATTGGTCCGCCCAATGCGGGTAAATCAACTTTATCCAATGCGCTTGTGGGGCAGAAGGTTGCCATTGTGACGCAAAAAGCCCAGACCACACGCATGCGATTGCGCGCGGTGGTGATGCATCAGCAATCGCAAATTATTCTTGTCGATACGCCAGGTATTTTTGAAGCCAAGCAGCGCTTCGACCGCGCCATGGTAAATGAGGCGTGGTTGGGCGTAAACGATGCCGACCAAGTGCTTGTTGTGCTAGATGCGGCGCGCGCGGAGACGCCTGAAGTAGACTTAATGCTGGAGGGATTGTCGCGCAGCGAAAAGCAAATTTCTTTGGTGCTGAACAAAATCGACACGGTGCCGCACGAGAGCCTTTTGGCTTTGGTGCAAAAGCTCAATGATCGGGTGAATTTTGCCGATACGTTTTTAATCTCCGCACTGAAAGGCCATGGGCTCGACCAGTTGCGGGATCAACTGGCGGCGTCTATGCCCGAGGGGCCATGGCTTTACCCTGAGGATCAAGCGGCTGATATTCCGTCGTTGCTTTTGGCCTCGGAAGTTTTGCGCGAGAAGTTGTTTTTAAGATTGCACGAAGAGCTGCCTTATTCTTTGACGGTAGAAACCGATAAATGGGAAGTCAAAAAAGATGGTTCCGTTCGCATTGAGCAAACGGTCTATGTGCGCCGCGACGGCCAAAAAGCTATCGTCTTGGGCAAGGGCGGGCAGACCATGAAAGACATTGGCTCTGATGCGCGACGCGAGTTGGAAGAAATGTTTGAACGCCGCATCCATTTATTCGTCTTTGTGAAAGTTCGTAAAAACTGGAAAGAAGACCCCGAGCGCTATCGTATGCTGGGGCTGGACTACAAGGCTTAGCCTATGCAGTGGGAAGCCGAGGCCCTTATTTTAGCGGCTCGCCCCCACGGCGAAACTAGCGCCATTGTGGATGTGTTTTCGCGCGAGCATGGACGCTTTGGCGGGCTGGTGCGCGGCGGCAATAGCCGAAGATTACGCCCGGTTTTACAGCCCGGCAATATGGTGATGGCCACATGGCGCGCGCGTTTGTCTGAACATTTGGGCGTGATGAGCGTCGATGCCGGCCGTGCCTATGCCGCAGAGGCGATGAGCGATGCGAGCTTATTGGCAGGGCTCTCGTCGCTTTGCGCCTTGATGCAAATTACCCCAGAACGCCAAGCCTATCCGCGCCTCTATGATACGGCGATGTTGGTTTTAACTGAATTGTCTAAGGCCGAGACGGGCCACAATGGCCAGACCGACACGGATGTGTGGCTGCCTTTATTGGCGCGCTTTGAAATGGCTCTTTTAGAGGAAACGGGTTTTGGGCTCGATCTTTCGTGCTGTGCGGCCACGGGGGTGATTGAAGATTTAATCTATGTGTCGCCACGCTCAGGCCGCGCTGTCAGTCGAGAGGCAGGCGCCGCCTATGCCGATAAGATGTTTGCCTTACCAGAGTTCTTGCTCGACCCCGCCGCCGACGCCAGCCCCACAGATGTGCGCCATGCCCTAGACTTGCTGGGGCATTTTCTAGAGCGGCGCGTGTATTTGCCCAATGACACAAAAATGCCCGCCGCCCGCGAAAGATTGATGGATATACTGTCCCGTCAGAGCCAGTAAACGGCCAGTGCAAAAATTAAACCACTCAAACAGAAGTGGGGACTTGGAAACAAGTTTGCGAATCTGGCTATACATTCTGCATGAGCGATATTAAAGACATTCCGCCAAGCGAAACCAGCGTCTCTCTTAAACATGCGCTAGAAACCCGCTATTTGGCCTACGCCCTCTCGACGATTACCAATCGAGCTTTGCCAGACGTGCGCGACGGGCTAAAGCCTGTGCATCGGCGCTTGCTTTTTGCGATGCGCCAATTGCGGCTCGACCCGGAAAATGGCTTCAAAAAGTCAGCCCGTGTGGTGGGCGATGTTATCGGTCGTTATCACCCACATGGAGACCAAGCCGTATATGATGCTCTGGTGCGTTTGGCACAAGGCTTTGCGGTGCGCTATCCGCTTGTCGACGGGCAGGGTAATTTCGGCAATATCGACGGCGATAATGCGGCCGCAATGCGCTACACAGAAGCCCGCATGACCGCTATCTCTAGCCTGCTGCTGCAAGACCTAGATAGCGACACGGTAGACTTTCGCCAGACCTATGATGGGGAAGACGAAGAGCCGATTGTGCTACCGGCTGCATTTCCCAATCTTTTGGCCAATGGCGCGTCGGGCATTGCTGTGGGCATGGCCACCAGTATTCCGTCGCATAATGTCGACGAATTATGTGCCGCCGCGCTGCACTTGCTGAAAGCGCCGAGTGCGCGCATTGAAACGTTGATGGAATATGTAAAGGGCCCCGATTTTCCAACCGGCGGCACCTGCATTGAAAGCCCAGAAGCTTTGCGCGAGGCCTATGCCACAGGGCGCGGGGCTATGCGCGTGCGGGCGAAATATGAAGTCGAAGATATGGGCCGAGGCACATGGCAGATTGTCATTACCGAAATCCCTTATCAGGTGCAAAAATCCCGGCTCATTGAAAAAATCGCCGATCTGATGAACGCCAAACAATTGCCGATGCTCGACGATATTCGCGATGAGAGCGCCGAAGATATTCGGGTCGTCATTGAGCCGAAGAGCAAGAATTTAAAGCCCGAGCAAGTGATGGCTGTGCTCTATCGCACCACCGATTTGGAGAGCCGTTTCTCGCTCAATATGAACGTCATCGACAACCAAGGTGTGCCGCGCGTTATGGGGCTGCGCGAGGTGCTATTGCAATGGTTGGAACATCGCAATGATGTTCTGGTTCGCAAATCAAACTATCGCCTGAACAAAATCCTCGCTCGCCTTGAGGTGTTGGATGGCTATCTGATTGCCTATCTGAATTTGGATGAAGTGATCCGCATTATTCGTGAGGAAGACCATCCGCGCGATAATTTAATGTCGGCGTTTAAGCTAACACAAGTGCAAGCCGAAGCGATTTTGAACATGCGTTTGCGCGCATTGCGCAAGCTAGAAGAAGATGGCATTCGTACCGAACACGCTGAACTTTCGGCTGAGATGGCGGCTTTGCGCGAGCTTTTGGCCTCGGATAGCCAACAACAGGCGGTTGTGGCTGGCGAATTAAAAGCGCTGCGTAAGCAGTTCGGTCCGAAAACCGAGCTGGGGCGTCGTCGCACAGTTTTTGCGCAAGTGGACGGCGAAGAAGAGGTTTCGCTGGATAGTCTGATTGAAAAAGAGCCGGTAACGGTGGTGTGTTCGGCCAAAGGCTGGATTCGCACGCTCAAAGGCCACGCCGAAGATGGCAGCAAGCTGACCTATAAAGACGGCGATAAGGCCAATTTTGTATTGCACGCGATGACCACCGACAAGCTGGTGCTGTTTGCCTCCAATGGGCGCGCCTATGCTTTAGAGGTTTCCAAACTTCCCGGCGGGCGCGGCAATGGCGACCCGGTGCGCTTAATGCTCGACATTGAGCCTTCCGAAGAAATCGTTGAGATGTTCGTCCACGATCCTGCCCGTAAATTGCTGGTCGCTTCGCGCGTCGGCAATGGCTTTGTGGTGCCGGAAACGGAGCTGATTTCGACCCGTAAGGCGGGCAAGCAAATCTTGAATGTGAAAGCCCCTGATGAAGCCGCTATTTGCGTGCCAGCCTTTGGGGACCGCATTGCGGTTCTGGGCGAAAACAAAAAACTATTGTGTTTCGCCCTCGAAGAAGTGCCAGAAATGGCACGCGGCAAGGGCGTTCGTTTGCAACGCCATGGCGACGGTCATATGGCCGATGCGCGCTGCTATGTGGCGGCCGAGGGTCTGAAAATTACCGATAAAGCAGGCCGCGAGCGGGTGTTCGAAGACCTAGAAGAATGGCAAGGCTTGCGCGCGCAAGCGGGGCGGGTTCGCCCGAAAGGCTTCCCCGTCGATGGCCTTCTAGGGCTGGCTTTTGCTAATCGGCTTTAGCGCTTATTCGGTCAGCTGAAATTCGGCTTGGCCTTGGTAGTTCCAAAACTTAACCTGAATTTTATACGCACCTGGTTGGTAGCGCGCGGTGTCGAGCGGCACTTGGCGAATTTCTTCCACCACATCGCGCTCGGCAATGGCGCCGCGTGTGATGGTCTCCTCACAAACCTCAGGGCTTCGCACGGCTTGAACAAAGCCGCCATCGGCTGTGGTGATGACATAGCGAAATAATTTGCACGGCCCATCCGCAACCAAGCTAGCCACGCCATCGGTATTGTTAACCAAGCGCAGAACAATCGGCATGGGGGTAATTTTACTGGCTTGCAGCGCATGCTGAATAGGCACGCCAACTTGCAATCCAATCTCGCCATCCCCGACGCTATTGTCGTCTCGCCAGTAAAACCCTAGCAAGCCGACGACAAGGATAATTGCAAAAGTAGTCACCATCATATTGGGCATTCTCATGGGTTAGTCTCCAAACACGACTTCAGGCAACCAAGTTGCCAATTGAGGGAATAGCGCCAAAAGCGCCAACATAGTTATTTGAATGGCCACAAAGGGCAGAGCGCCTTTGTAGATTTGGCTAGTGCGAATGCTGGCAGGGGCCACTCCGCGCAAGTAAAATAGCGCAAATCCAAACGGCGGCGTTAAGAAGCTGGTTTGCAAATTAATCGCCATCATCACGCCCAGCCAAACCGGATCCACGCCCATGGACAAAAGAATAGGCCCAACAATCGGCACGACGACAAAAATAATCTCGATAAAATCTAGGAAAAAGCCAAGTAGGAACATAATTAGCATGACCACGGCGACGGCAGTCCAAACACCGCCCGGCAGGTCTTCTAGCAAGGCTTGAATTGCCTGATCGCCGCCAAGGCCGCGAAACACCAGAGAGAAAAGAGCGGCGCCGATAAGAATAATGAACACCATGGAAGTCGTATGCGTGGTGGAGCGCACCACACTGCCCAGCACATCGCCGCGCCAGCTTTGCACTAAACTGGCCAAAACAGCGGCAGCTAGCAAGCCACATAAGCTTAGGGCCACGCCCATGGCGAGATAGTCAAGCGTGCTGAGTGTGTCGCGCGCGAGCCGCAAATCCATATAGCTGGTCTGCAAAACCAAGGCTGCCAGGGCCAAAGCGCCCAGCCGAATGAGGGTATGGCCGCCGCTGAGGCGTTCGCCAGCCAGCAAGATAGTGCCAATCGCGCCCACGGCCGCCGCTTCGGTAGGGGTGGCGATGCCGCCCAAAATTGAGCCCAAAACGCCGATGATGAGAAAGATAGGCGGAAGTAGCGCTTGCAACAAAGCGCCCCATTCGATGTCGCCTTCTGGCTCGGCGCGTGGGGCTTTATGGGGTTGCAAATAGGCGACGCCAATTTGATAGGCGATGTACAAGCCCACTAAAACCAGACCCGGCAGCAAGGAGCCGGCAAATAGTTCGCCAACCGAAACAGTATCCGGCGAGAAAATGCCTTGTTCGAGTTGCGCCTTTTGATAGGCATTGGCTATCACATCGCCCAATAGCACCAGCACGATGGAAGGCGGAATGATTTGTCCCAAAGTACCCGCAGCCGCAATGGAGCCTGCCGCCAAGGCGGGGTCATAGCCGCGCTTTAACATGGTGGGCAAGGACAGCAAGCCCATCGTCACCACGGTCGCGCCAACAATGCCCGTAGAGGCCGCCAATAGCGCGCCAACGATGGAAACCGAAATGCCCAAGCCGCCGCGCAAAGTGCCGAACAAGCGGCTCATATTTTCCAGTAAGTCTTCGGCAATGCGCGCCCGCTCCAACATGGTGCCCATAAATACGAATAGCGGCACCGCCATCAGCACTTCATTGGTCATGGTCCCGAAAATGCGCTGGGGCAGGGCGTAGAAAAAACTAACATCGAAAATATCAAAAGAGTGACCGATGAAACCAAACATCAAAGCGACGCCTGCCAAAGTAAAGGCGACAGGAAAGCCAGCCATCAGCAACGCACATGTGGTGGCGAACATAATCAGGTCAAGCGCATGGATCATTGGCTGGCCTCTTTCGGTTGGCTAAAAACAAGCGTTGCGTTTTTAATCACGCCGGAAACCGCCTGCAAACCAAGTTGCACAGCAAAGACTAAAATCACGGACTTCAAAAGATAGACGCCTTGAATGCCGCTGGTCTCGCGCGAGCCCTCTCGCACAGACCAAGAAAGGGAGACGTAATCAAAAGAAACTGTGAACAGCAAAACGCAAAATGGCAGAACCAAAAATAAACAGCCCAGCATATCGATCAGGGCTTTTCGGGTTTTGGAGGCTTGCGCGTAAAAAATATCTACGCGCACATGTTCGTCTTGCAGCAATGTATCGGCCGCGGCCATCATAAATAAGACGCCGTGCATATAGATGATAGATTCTTGCAGCAGGATAGAGCCAATGCCAAACACATAGCGCAACACCACGACGCTGAACTGCACCAACACCATAGCTAGTGCCAACCAAGCGGCGGTGCGCCCGATTTTATGATTGAGGATATCAATCCAAGCGCTGAGTTGCGCCAGTGCGGGCCCTAATTTGGCAGTCATGGTTTCCTCGGATTAAACGCTGCGGCGCGATTTCATATAGGCTTCTTCGCTCAGCTCGCCCCAACGCATGGAGTTGTCGAGTGAGGCCTTGAAGCTTTTGTAAACTTTAGCGGTGAAAGCATCTTTGGCGGCGGCATCTTCCAGCACTTTGGTGGAGGTGATTTTCACGGCCTTCATAATCTCCGGTGAGAAGCTGCGCACTTGCACTTTGTGTTTCTTGGTTAGCGTGTCGAGCGCGGCGGCATTTTTGTAATTATACTCGCTCATCGTAAAATTATTCTCTGCCGCGAAAGCTGAGCGCAGGATGGCTTGCTGCGGCTTGGTGAGCGAGTTCCAAACATCGAGATTAATGCCTGTCGAGAGGCCCGCGCCGGGCTCGTGGAAGCCAGGGCAGTAATAAAATTTAGCCACTTGATGGAAGCCAAAGGCCATATCGTTCCATGGGCCAACCCATTCGCTGGCGTCAATGGCGCCGCTTTTCATCGATGGAAAAATCTCGCCGCCGGGCAAAGAAACAGCGGCCGCGCCAAGCCGGCGCATCACTTCGCCGCCTAGGCCTGGCATGCGAATTTTAAGCCCTTTAAAATCGTCGAGCGAGTTAATTTCTTTGTTAAACCAGCCACCCATTTGCACGCCCGTATTGGCCGATTGAAAGGCGATGACGTTAAACTTGGCCGATAGCTGTTCCCATAACTGTTGACCGCCGCCGAAGTTGATCCAAGCGTTCAGCTCTTGCGCGGTCATGCCAAAGGGCACGGCGGTGAAAAAGTTAAAGGCGGTTGATTTGCCCTGCCAATAATATTCGGCGCCATTATACATGTCTGCCGTGCCGGTGGAGACCGCATCGAAACTATCAAATGCGCCGACCAATTCACCGGCTGCATAAATTTTAATATCAATTTCGCCGTCGGTCATTTCGCGCACTCGTTTGGCGATGTTTTCTGGCGCGGTGCCGAGGCCGGGGAAGTTTTTTGGCCATGTGGTGACCATTTTCAAACGGCGTTTGCCTTTTGCGTAAGCGGGAGCCGCAACCGTGGCGGCGGCGGTGCCCGTTAGCAATCCACCCAGTAATTTACGACGACCTAATTTCGACATGTTACGTTTCCTCCACCGTTCCCGTGTAATCTTGCCACCCAGCCGAGCCTAGAGCTTGTAACGGGCTGAAGCGCTTCTTGTATGACATTTTAGAACAATTTTCTATTAAATAGCCGAGGTAAACATAAGGCAATCCGCGCGCGCGTGCCGTCGCGATTTGGTCGAGGATGATGAAGCTGCCCAAACTCGGACGATCGACTTGCGGATCGAAAAACGAATAGACCAAGGATAAGCCGTCGCTCATCGTATCGCGCAGCAGACAGGCGATGAGGGTGCCTTGCGCATCGCGGTATTCGACCACTTGGGTGTCAACACACGTCTCCTCTACCATGGCCATGTAATCCATCGGCGTCATGTCGCTCATGCCGCCATCGGCATGGCGGCTCTCGAGGTAACGCCTCAGTAAATCATATTGTTCGCGAGTGGCATCGGGGGCTGTGGTTTGCGCCACCAAATCAGCATTGCGATTGCGCGTGCGGCGAAAGCTTTTGGAGGGGTGAAACCCATCTACCTTCACACGAACCGAGCGACACGCTGAGCAGCCATCGCAGGCTGGCCGATAGGCGATGCTCTGGCTACGACGAAAGCCTGCGTGCGTAAGATTATTGTTTATCTCATCGGCGGCATCGCCAGCCAAATGCGTAAATAGCTTGCGCTCAAATAGCCCATCCAAATAAGGGCAGGGCGCTGGCTCCGTAATGAAAAACGAGGGAAGGTTGCTAGATTGCTTCATCTCGCCGCCCTAAAGACCAAAATACCAAGGGGCAAACAAAGAGTAAGTAAGCCACAAAAGCACAATAAGCGGAATGCCCGCTCGCATGAAATCGGTGAAGCGGAAGTTGCCAGGCGTCATCACCAAGAGATTGGTTTGATAGGCAATGGGGGTCGCAAAACTACAATTAGCCGCAAAAATAACCGCCAAAATAAACGCCATCGGGTCGACATTAAGGGCGGTGGATAAGCTGATGGCTAGGGGCGTAAACAAAACCGCCGTGGCATTATTGGAAAGAATATTGGTGATGATGGCGCACAGCAAAAAGAAGGCCGACAAAATAATAGCCGGTGCCGCGCCCTCAAATAAAGCCAAGAAATTGCCAGCAACAAAACCTGCCCCTCCGGTTATCAACATGGCTTGGGCCATGGCCAGCGCAGCCGTAACCACAACATAAATACGCAAGTCAAACCCGCGTGTGGCTTGGCGCACATTCAACACGCCGCTGATGACCATAGCCACAGCACCCACCAGAGCCGCGACGACAATGGGCACGAGGTTGAACACGGCTGCTAAAACCGTGGCGATAAATATCAACCGCGCGAGACCCGCTTTCTCGAAGCGGGGTAATTCACGCGCCGACCATTGCAACAACAGCGTATCGCGATTATGACGCAAGCCTTCGACAGCGCTTTGTTGCCCCATAACCAATAAAACATCGCCTGCTACAAGGCGCACATCGCTCATTTCATGGCGCAACATGCGCGAGCGGCGTTGCAAGCCGATGATGAGGCAATCCGTTGTATGGGTAAAACCAGTTTGGCCAATAGCCCGATCGGCGATACGAGAGCCAGGGGCGATGACCAATTCAGCCAGCATTAAATCTTCATCGCCATCCTCAGCGCCTGGCACTTGGCGCAATAAATGCTGTCTAAGAGGGTGGTCTTTCAGCGCCAAGGAGTCGCCAATTTCGCGCCGTGTCGCGGCAATAAACAATTTGTCGCCAGCCTTTAGCGTGTGGTCGTCAAAAGGCGGCAGCAGTTTTTGGCTCCCCGTTTCGACGATTTGCAAGGTCATGCCTGACAGTGCAGGCAAAAAGCCAGCCGCCATCTCGGCACCCACCAAAGGGTCGCCGTGGCGCAAGCGAAGCTCGATGATGAATTGGCGCCCCGAGTCGGTATCCGGCTTGGCCTCGCCATCTTCGCGCACGCCCAAAATGCGGGGCATGACGAATAATACGTAAAGGCCGCCGACGCCCATCATCACCAGACCCGGTAGGGTTTGATCGAAAAACTTTAGCTGCTGCATGCCCAAACGCGCGGCCGTATCGGCAACCAGCAAATTGGTCGACGAGCCGATGAGGGTCAACATGCCGCCCAATATGGTGATGAAGCTCAAGCTCATCATATAAGGCCCTGCCTTAATATTGGCGCGCGCCGCCATGGCCACCAAAATAGGAATGGTCATGAGCACGACCGGCGTATTGTTGAGAAAAGCCGAAGATATCATGGCGCCCAAAAGAACGACGATAATGGCGATATCTGCCCGCCGAGACGCTTTCCTCGAAGCCTGTTCGATAATTTTTTCTAGCGCGCCCGACTGAAACAACCCTTGGGCCATAACCAAAAGCGCCATGATGGTAATTAGCGCCGGATTGCCAAAACCGGCCAGAATATCGCTACTGCCAATAAGGCGCACGCCGTCGGCATCGAGTAGGGGCACCAAACTGAACAATAGCAAAAGCACCACGATGACCAATAGAGAGGTAATCTCTATGGAAATTCGTTCGGTGGCATAGGCTGCCATCGCGAGGAAAATGACCAGAAAACTGGCCCACATGTGAAATTGATCTATCATTTGAGATACCCTAGCGCTTATTTGCCTTTTTCTCTAGGCTACAGACTATAGATTTGCACGACCTAATCGGGCATAAGAAATGAAATTGAACGGGTTTCGCCAAGGTGGGGTGCCCAGCCCGTCGCGGGCCTTTTATTTGGAGTTTTTATGTCGTCAGATATGTCGCCAGACCTGTTGCAGCCAAAAGCTTTACGCAATGCTTTTGGTAATTTTGGAACGGGCGTCGCGCTTATTGGCGTACTCGACGCGCAAGATAAGGCCGTTGGGCTGACGATTAATAGTTTCGCCTCCGTTTCTTTAGAGCCGGCTCTTTTATCTTGGTGCTTGGCCAAAGATAGCCAATTGTTTGACGCCATCACCCGCGCCGATCGGTTTAGCGTGAATATTCTGGCGGCCACCCAAACGGAGCTGTCTAACCGAATGGCTATGCCGGGGGACCACCGCTTTGATGACACAGAGTGGACGGCAAGTGCCAAGGGCGGCGTTTTTGTGAACGACGCTTTGGCAAAATTTGATTGCCGCCCACACCAAACCATCGAGGCTGGCGACCATGTGGTTTTCTTGGGCGCTATTGAAGAAGCCTGGGCGTGTTCTCACTCTCGCGCCCCTTTGGTTTATTTCCGCGGTGGCTATCGACAGTTATTGGGAGACGACTAAATGAGCAAATGCGCTTTTATCGGTTTGGGCGTCATGGGGTTTCCCATGGCCGGTCATTTAGCCAAGGCGGGCTTATCCGTCACGGTTTTTAATCGCAATGGCGCGAAAGCCAATAGCTGGTGTCAGACTTATGACGGCCAGAAAGCCGCGACCCCTCGTGTTGCCGCGCAAGACGCAGACTTTGTGTTCACCTGTGTTGGCAATGATGATGATTTGCGGGCCGTGGTGCTGGGCGAAGACGGTGTCTTGGCAGGCATGAAAGCGGGCGCAATTTTAATTGACCACACCACGACATCAGCCGAGGTGGCCCGCGAATTGGCTGCCGCTTGTGAGGCGCAAAATGTCGCCATGTTGGATGCTCCCGTATCTGGCGGCGAGGCGGGCGCGGTGAACGCGGCCCTGACGATTATGGTAGGCGGTGAGCCTGAGGTTTATGCTCAAGCCGAACCCATCCTTGCTCATTTCGCGCGCGCCAGTAAATTGCTAGGGCCGGCTGGCGCTGGGCAATTAACCAAAATGGTCAATCAAATTTGCATTGGCGGATTGGTGCAAGGGCTGGCGGAAGGGTTAAACTTTGCCGAGAAAGCGGGCCTCGATGGCCGTGCCGTCATCGATACAATTTCCAAAGGGGCAGCGCAAAGCTGGCAGATGGAGAACCGCTTCGAAACCATGATAGACGGCGCGTTTGATTTTGGTTTCGCCGTCGATTGGATGGTCAAGGACTTGGGTATCTGCCTAGAAGAAGCGGCTCGAAATGGGGCGCCTTTGCCAGTCACGGAGCTGGTGAAAGGGTACTATGAAGAGGTGCAAACTATGGGCGGTGGGCGCTGGGATACCTCAAGCTTATTAAAGAGATTGCAATCTCTTTAGATAAATAAGTTAAATAAAAATAGATAATTTCTAACAAAACAGTTTTTGTGTGTCCTTCTCATCGTTAAGTTAAGCGTTGGGACTATGACTTCTGGATAGAAGTTAGAAATATTTGTGCGTAGTAGCAAAGCCTATGTAGGCTCTAAATATATAAAATTGGCAGCTTTTTTTCGCGCTTTGCCTAACGGTTTGCAAAAAGCAGAGCTATGTTTTCGCGGGCTTTTGTTGGCCGGGGCGGTTCCTTTGGTTTTGGCCTTGGCGGCTTGCGGGGGCGGCAAGTCAAAATCAAGCCCTAGCCCTCCAGTGCCGCCAAAAGCTTCCGCTACGGTTGAGGTGCATCTGCCGCCAGTGCCTGCCGGATGGCAAACGAACCGCAAAGTTTGGGCGGCTTCGTCTGAGTTTCAGGGGCAAGCCGGGCTTGCCACCATCCACGCAGATTACGCTTATGCCAAGGCCATTACGGGCCAGGGGATTACCATCGGCTTTATCGATACAGGGTTAAATACCTCGCATTCTGAGTTTAGCGGCAAGACCATCGCCTTAAATGACCGCTCGGGCTTAAGCAGCCTTAACAATACGCAATTGAAACACGGAACTGGCGTTGCCTCCATTGCATTGGGCGCGCGGGGGCGAGGTGGCGCCATGCATGGGGTGGCCTTTAACGCCAACCCTGCCATGTGGAGCTTACAGCTAGACGGCGGGTATTTGACGGTGAACGACACAATTTTGAGCGCAGCGACACGCGCGCTAGAAGGGGCTGGCGCGCGAATTATCAATCAAAGTTGGGGCTATAATTCCACCCTCGACCCAGACCTTATCGCTAGTCAAAATAGTTTTTTGAGCCACAGCTATGGTGGTTTCTTAGCCCAAATGCGCGGTGGCAAAGCCATACATGTTTGGGCAGCGGGCAATGATGGCGAAGCGCAAGTTTCCGTATCGGCAGCTTGGCCGATTATATTTCCAGAGCTGGCAGGCTACGCCATCGCTGTAGCAGCCCTAGATGCCAATGGCACGATAGGGCGCCAAACCAATCATTGCGGCGCGGCCCGCGATCACTGTCTTACAGCCCCGGGCGGGGTCGCCGCTGGCAAAAGCGCATATACTGTTTTAGCGCAAGCCGGCGGCGGATACCGCTCTGGATATGGCACCAGTTATGCCGCCCCTTTTGTGTCGGGTGTGTTGGCCTTAATGATGCAGGCCTACGGCGAGCAGCTGACTTTGCGCGAGTATACGGCTCGGCTTTTGGGCACGGCCAATAAGTCTGGCATCTATGCGGATGCGTCTATTTACGGCCAAGGCTTAGTTGATGTGGAAGCGGCCTTGGCGCCCTATGGAGACACGCATATTCCTTTACCGGCTGGCGGTGTGGCAGGGCCATCGGATACGAGAATTACCGATGGCGAGTTGCCGAGAGAGCTTTGGGAACGATTAAAACAAGAAAAAATTATCGTTCTCGACGCGTTGGACACGCCCTTTGAAACGTCACTGCTGCGTCCTGAAGTAAAACTAAAAGACGTTGCGCCAGCTAAATGGCTCCACTCTGAAGCCTCTCAAACTTCTGGCACGGTTCCATCGGCACATCCTTTTTTGGCTAGCTTTGTTGGCGTCAAAAAACCGTCGGCCCAATCCCAAGCCGGCACGTGGAATGTTTTGGGGTTACGATTGCAACAGCCCCGCCAAAGCCGAACCACACCCGTCTATTCAGGGGTTGGGTTTGCGGCGCGTCGGGCCCTGCTAAATCAAACGGGGTATCTTGAGTTGGGGCTCGTCGCCGAACAAGAAAGTCTGATGGCTTCGGCCGGGGAAGGGGGATTAAAGTTTGGCCCCGCCTATAGTGGTTTGGTCTCGCTGCGTCGGCAGGTGCAGTTTGGCCAACATGTGCTTCACTTTGATGCCCATCTCAGCCTCAGCCAAATGCACGGCGGGGGAGATAGCTTAGTGTTGGGCAGCACACGAGCGGTAGCCACCTCTTGGGGCTTGGCTTGGAATTATGATCGATTGCGGTTCTCGGTTCGCCAACCAACCTATTTTGAGGCGGGAGCGTTAAACCTGTCCTTGCCTTACCGAAGAATGGCGGGCGGGGGTGTTTTATTTCGGCGTGAAAAGTTTCCCATGCAGGCCACCCAACGCCCGCTGGAGATGGCGGTCATGCGCATGTCGCAAAGCTATCAATTTGGCCTCAAGCTGGAGAAGCAAGCCGGGCTTGGCCGCGAGGTAAAGCTTGGGTTTGTGAAACGATTTTAATCGTTCAATAGTTTGGCAGCGTCCAAAGCAAAATAGCTCAACACGCCATCGGCTCCGGCGCGTTTAAACGACATTAGGCTTTCCAAAATAACCCGATCGCGGTCGAGCCAGTTTTGCTCAATGGCGCCGGCCAACATGGCGTATTCGCCAGATACTTGATACGCGAAAGTCGGCACGCTGAATTGTTTTTTACACGCCGCCACGATGTCGAGATACGGCATTCCTGGTTTGACCATCACCATGTCGGCGCCCTCAGAAATATCTAGCGCAATTTCTTGCATCGCTTCATCTGTATTGGCGGGGTTCATTTGATAGGTTTTCTTATCGCCTTTCAAACGGTCGCCTGAACCTACGGCTTCGCGAAAAGGCCCGTAGAACGCCGAGGCGTATTTGGCGCTATAGGCCATGATTAACGTGTCGTGATTGCCGCTAGATTCCAATTCCTTGCGGATGGCCCCAATACGCCCATCCATCATATCGGAAGGGGCGATAATATCGCAGCCGGCTGCCACTTGGTTCAGCGTTTGCCCGACCAAAATATCGACCGTGGCATCGTTTAAAATTGTCTCGCCGTCCAACAGGCCGTCATGGCCGTGGTCGGTATAGGGGTCGAGGGCGACGTCGCATAGAATGCCAATCTCAGGCACCGCGTCTTTTATGGCGCGGGTGGCGCGGCAAACGAGGTTATCGGGATTTAAGGCTTCGTGCCCGTCGTCGGTGCGCGCGTGGGCGGGCGTGTTGGGAAATAAAGCAATAACGGGAATGCCAAGGCTGGCGGCCTGTTTGGCAGCGGCCACGGCAAGGTCGATACTCATGCGCAAAACGCCCGGCATGGAGGCCACGCTTTGCGTCTCATTTTCGCCTTCGATGAGAAAAATCGGCCAAATTAAATCTGCTACGCTGAGGCTTGTTTCGCCGACCAAACGGCGCGACCAATCGGCTTGGCGCAAACGGCGCATTCGGGTCGCGGGGAACTGGCGTTGCATCATCTCAAAACTCTCTCTCATTTATGTCTCCCTACATAGCGTGACTATAGCCTTGGGGCAAGATTGGCGTTATCTTGCGTCAAATCTTGTATGGCATGCGAAAGCGCGGCATAAAGAGGCTCAAGTTTAGGGGGATTACCATGTTAGATGAACACCAAGTTGCCATTCAAGATATGGCGCGTGGCTTTGCCGCCGAGCAATTAGCGCCCTTTGCAAAACAATGGGACGAGGAAAAGTATTTTCCGGTCGATACGCTACGGGAAATGGCACAGCTTGGTTTTGCGGGTATTTATCTCCAAGAAGAACATGGCGGCTCGGGTCTATCGCGGTTTGAAGCCGCGCTGATTTTTGAAGCGCTTTCGGGCGGCTGCACCTCGACCGCGGCCTTCATGACCATTCACAATATGGCGAGCTGGATGGTCGATAGTTTCGGCACGGCTGAACAGCGCGCCAAATATGTGCCGCAACTAACTTCCATGGAAAAAATTGCCAGCTATTGTTTGACCGAGCCGGGCTCGGGCTCAGATGCGGGCGCCATGCGCAGCCGCGCCGTGCGCGATGGCGACCATTATGTTTTGAACGGCTCCAAGGCGTTTATCTCGGGCGCAGGTGTTTCGGATATTTATGTGGCGATGGTTCGCACAGGCGACGATGGCCCCAAAGGGGTGTCGTGCTTTATCATTGAAAAAGATACGCCGGGGCTGTCTTTCGGGGCCAATGAAAAGAAAATGGGCTGGCACAGTCAGCCAACCGCGCAAGTGATTTTCGAAGACTGCCGCGTGCCGGTGGAAAACCGTATTGGCGAAGAGGGCGAAGGTTTTAAATTCGCCATGATGGGGCTAGATGGCGGACGCCTCAACATTGCCGCCTGCTCGTTGGGCACGGCCCAAAGCGCCTATGAAAAGGCCGTCGATTATGCCAAAGACCGCGAACAATTCGGCCATTCGATTGCTGAATTTCAAGCCATTCAATTTAAATTAGCCGATATGGCTACCGACTTGGAAGCAGCTCGCCTGATGCTTTATCACGCGGCCAAAAACCTCGATGCGGGCGACCCGAGCAAAACGCGAAAATCGGCCATGGCCAAGCGCTTTGTTACGGATAGTTGTTTTCAGGTGGCCAATGAAGCGCTGCAAATTCATGGCGGCTATGGCTATCTGGCGGATTATGAGATTGAACGCATGGTACGAGATTTGCGCGTCCATCAAATTCTTGAAGGCACCAATGAAATTATGCGCGTTATCATTGCGCGCGATATTTTAAAGTAGATCCATGACCTCTGAAGTAATTTTTGAAACGCGCGGAAAAAGCGGCGTCATTACCCTCAATCGGCCCGAAGCCCTAAACGCTTTAACGCTGAATATGGTGCGGCTCATCAAGCCTGTTTTGGCGCAATGGGCACAAGACGACGATATTGAAAATATTGTCATTGAGGGCGCTGGCGAGAAGGGCTTTTGCGCCGGCGGCGATATTCGTGCTTTGCATGATTGGGGCAAATCTGGCGCGCCCGAGGCAACCGGATTTTACCGCGAAGAATATCAGCTCAATCATATGATTAAGCATTTCCCCAAACCTTATATCGCGCTCATCGATGGCATCACCATGGGCGGCGGTGTAGGGGTATCTGTGCATGGTCGCTATCGTGTGGCCAGCCCACGCACCTTGTTTGCCATGCCCGAAAGCGGCATTGGGCTTTTGCCAGATGTTGGCGGCACGTATTTTTTGCCTCGCTTGGCAGGGGAAACCGGTGCTTGGTTGGTGCTAACGGGCGCGCGACTAAAAGCCGGCGATGCTTTTGCCGCTGGCGTGGCGTCGCATTATATGGCGTCGGAAGCGTTGGAAAACCTGAAAGCTGATTTGGCCGAAGGCGGCGATGTAGAAGCTATTTTGGACGCTCATCATCAAGCGCCAGACGGGGTTACGTTGCCAGACCAACAAGGCGATATCGACCGCTTGTTCCAAGGCCAAAGCGTGCTGGAAATTCTGGCTGCGCTAGACGCGGATGCGAGCGAATGGGCCCAGAAACAAGCCAAGGCCGTGCGCTCTAAATCGCCTACCAGTGCGGCCGTGGCCTTGCGCCAAATGCGCGAGGGAATACACGCTGATTTCGACGACTGCCTTCGTATCGAGATGCGTGCGGTTACCCGAATTATGGCCCTTGGCGATTTTTATGAAGGCGTGCGGGCGACGATTATCGAGAAAGATGGTGCCCCCGTCTGGTCGCCTGCCACGCATGAGGCGGTTACACGCCAGCAAATAGATGACATTTTCGCGCCTCTGGGCGACGCTGAATTGCAGTTTTAAAAGGGGATAAAATTATGAGCCGCATTGGATTTATTGGATTGGGCAATATGGGGCTTCCCATGGCCATCAACCTAGCCGCAGACCATGACGTCATCGGCTTTGATTTATCGCCCGACGCAAAAGCTGCTTTAGCGGCGGCTGGAGGAGCGGCGGCCGAGACGATTGAGCAAGCGGTTGCACAAGCCGATGTAGTGGTCTCTATGCTGCCCGCAGGCAAGCATGTCGAGAGCGTGTACTTAGAAGACACCGGTGTTCTTGCCCACGCGAAAGCCGGCACTTTGCTGATCGACAGCTCGACCATTGATGTCGATACAGCGCGCAAGGTTTCTGCTGCCGCGCAAGCGGCTGGGTTCTCGATGGTGGATGCACCGGTATCTGGCGGCGTCGGCGGTGCTAGGGGTGGCACGCTAACTTTCATGGTCGGCGGCTCGCCAGAGGGCTTTGCGGCGGCCAAGCCTTACTTAGATATTATGGGTAAGAATATTTTTCACGCAGGCGGGGCAGGCAATGGGCAAGTGGCTAAAATTTGCAATAATATGCTGCTTGGCATTTCCATGGTTGGCACGGCCGAGGCCTTCATGTTGGGCGAAAAGCTGGGTCTCGATGCGCAAACATTATTTGATATTTCAGCCACGGCGTCTGGCCAATGCTGGTCGATGACCAGCTATTGCCCCGTGCCTGGCCCTGTGCCGACGAGCCCAGCCAATAATGACTATCAGGCGGGATTTGCTGCGGCCATGATGTTGAAAGATTTAGGACTGGCGCAAGAGGCCTCCAGCAGTGCCGATTGTGAGACGCCGATGGGCCAACGCGCCATGCAGCTTTACACGCAAATGGCAGAGAAAGGCGAGGGCGAGCTCGACTTCTCTGGCATTATTAAAATGCTGCGGGGTGACTTTTAGCCGAAGATTTTAGGCACGAACCGATTGGTGCGTTGCATATATTCGGTATAGCCAGGCTTCTTTTTCAAACGATACTCAAGCAAGTCTGCGCCCGAGACTTTGACCAAAAGATAGTTCATCGTCAGCGGGGCAAAAATCGTCCAAATTGCTTCGGGCGTGGCCGCGACGACGGCCGCATAAATGCCCCACCAAAATAACGCGTCGCCAAAGTAATTTGGATGGCGGGTGCGTTTCCACCAACCGCTGTCTAGCAGCTCGCCTTTTTTGGCATTCGCGCGAAATTTAGTGAGTTGAATATCGGCCATGCTTTCCATGTAAAGTCCGCCCAAAGCGACCACCAGAAATACTATCGTTAGACCCGGCAAAGCGGCAGGGCCCCCAAAATAAAACGCGGCCATAAATGGCATAGAGACCAGCCACATCAGCAGGCCTTGGAATAGAAATACGATGTAGATGCTGCGCCACCAAAAAGAGCTGCCGTGTTTTTTCCGCATCGCTTGATACCGGTAATCTTCTTCTGCTTCCTTGCGCCACCGAATAAGCAAATGAAGAAACAAACGCACGCCCCAAGCGATAACCGCCAGGCCCGTAGCTATGGCCAGCGGGCTTAAGGCCTCACTGCTCAGCAGCGTGGTTAGGGCAATGAGCGCGTAGCCCAAGCCCCAAAACATATCAATAATACCAGCATCGCGAAGCACGACACTAGCCACCCAAACGCACGTTAGCATTACAACTATCGTAGCGGCGCCCATCAAAAAGGGACTTGCAGTTATCATTTCAATCATCATGCTGCAAAGCTAGTTTGATTTTGTTTCTATGTCAGTAAATATGTCAGTAAATAAGTCAGCAAATAAGTCAGCAAATTAAGTCAGTAATTTTGTGAGAGATATGACAGCGATATGACGATACGACCCAAAGCGGAATATGCCTATTTAGACCATGACGGCGTTTTGGCCTTCGCCCATCGCGGCGGAGACAGAGTGGCGCCGGAAAATACACTGGCCGCCTTTCAAGATGCCGTCGACCAGGGCTACCGATATTTAGAAACCGATGTCCATGCCTCCGCCGACGGCGTCGTCTATGCGTTTCACGATGACGACTTACAACGCATGGTCGGCGAGCCCGTGGCTATCAGCACACTCAACGCCGAACAAATAGATGCGCTTCGCCTAGAAGGCGGCCACGCTATTCCGCGCATGGCCGATTTGTTTGAGGCTTTTCCAGAGGCGCGTTTTAATATTGATGCGAAAGCTTGGCCAGTGGTCCAGCCACTATGTGATTTGGTGCAAAACACCAAGACCCAAGAGCGAATATGCGTCGGGTCGTTTTCCGATGCTCGTATTCAGGCCGTGCGCAAGCAGCTTGGTGACGTTTGCCATAGCCATGGGCCACTGGCGGCGGCGCGGTTTCGGTTGGCAGCGCTCACGCGAATTCCGGTTTCCTTTACCCAAGGTGCGGCGCAATTGCCGGTTCGCCAAGCTGGTATGCCCATGGTCACCAAAGCCTCGGTGGCTTATGCGCATAAGTGCGGACTGCAGGTGCATGTTTGGACGATCAATTGCGAATCAACCATGCATAAATTGCTCGATATGGGCGTGGATGGATTAATGACCGATGACTGTGCGCTGTTAAAACGTGTTTTGGTGGCGCGCAATCTCTGGGCATCAGGGCACTAAGCATCTGATTTTCGAGACGAACTTGTGAATGAAATAAGACTGCGGCGAGATGGCCGCTCTCGCGTGTTGGTTCGACTTGCTGATTGTGCTACATCCAGTGCAAATCAAATGTGTTGTAGCAATAGGAAGACAGATGTCGGAATCCAGTAAAATCGAAGCCACAGACAATCCCTTTTTCTCGGAAGATGTCGCGACGCGCGATCCAGCCATTGCCAAGGTCATTGGCCTTGAGGCGAACCGCCAGCGAGCGCAAATCGAACTGATTGCCTCTGAGAACATTGCCTCTAAGGCGGTGCTGGAAACGCAAGGCTCTGTCCTAACCAATAAATATGCCGAGGGCTATCCTGGCCGTCGTTATTATGGAGGCTGCGAGCATGTGGATATTGCCGAAGAGCTGGCGATTGAGCGGGTTAAAAAACTCTATGATTGCGCCTATGCTAATGTGCAACCGAACTCGGGTTCGCAAGCCAACCAAGCGGTCATGTTAGCTTTAATTAAACCAGGCGACACAATTTTGGGCATGAGCCTAGCCGCTGGCGGTCACCTGACGCATGGTGCAAAACCCAACCAGTCTGGCAAATGGTTTAACGCCGTTCAATATGGCGTGCGCGAAGACAACCACCTTATCGATTATGATGAAGTCGCGGCTTTGGCCGAAGAGCATAAACCCCAACTCATTATTGCGGGCGGTTCCGCCTATCCGCGGGTGATTGATTTTAAACGCTTCCGCGAGATTGCCGATAGCGTTGGCGCTTATTTGCTGGTCGACATGGCGCATATCTCTGGCCTTGTTGCGGGCGGCGCGCACCCGAGCCCATTGGCTTACGCGCATGCCGTCACCACAACCACGCATAAAACATTGCGTGGGCCTCGTGGCGGTCTTATTTTGTCGAATGATGAAGCGCTGGGCAAAAAGTTCAACTCGGCTATTTTCCCAGGCATCCAAGGTGGGCCTTTGATGCATGTCATCGCGGCCAAAGCGGTGGCTTTTGGCGAAGCGCTGCAGCCGGATTATAAACTCTACATTCAACAAGTGGTCGCCAATGCAAAAGCGCTGGCCGATAGCTTGATGGGCCATGGCTTTGATATTGTGTCTGGCGGCACCGACAATCACCTTGTTTTGGTTGATTTGCGTCCCAAAGGTCTGACGGGCAATGTGGCAGAAGAAGCCATGGAGCGGGCTTTCATTACTTGCAATAAAAACGGCATTCCGTTTGACCCGCAGCCACCTGCGATTACCTCTGGCGTTCGCCTAGGCACACCGGCTGGCACAACGCGTGGCTTTGGTGTAGCTGAATTTCGACTGGTGGGCGATCTTATCGCGCGTGTCTTGGAAGCTGTGGCGGCCAATGGCGGCGAGCCGGCGCCGGAAGAAGAGCAAGCCGTTCGTGCCGAAGTCGAAGCGCTTTGCGCACGCTTCCCAATTTACTAAAGGTTCCTTCCAATGCGCTGTCCCTATTGCATGAACTCAGACACACAAGTGAAAGACAGCCGTCCGACGGAAGATAATTCTGTCATTCGGCGGCGTCGTGTCTGTGCCGATTGCGGCGGGCGGTTTACCACTTTTGAGCGCATTCAATTGCGCGAGCTGACCATCGTTAAAAATACCGGCCGAAAAGTGCCTTTCGAGCGGGACAAGCTTATGCGGTCTGTGCAAATCGCTCTGCGAAAACGCCCCGTTGAGGCCGAACGAATTGAGCGTATGGTTTCCGGGATTGTGCGTCGTCTGGAAAACCTAGGCGAGACAGAAATTCCTGCCAAAATGGTTGGCGAATTAGTCATGGAAGGTCTGTTTGCGCTCGATCAAGTGGCTTATGTGCGGTTCGCTTCGGTTTACCGAAACTTCCGCGAAGCCAAAGATTTTGAGGAATTCCTCGGGGAAATGTCGGGCCTGCCGGATGGCGATCTCTAGCTTCCTCGACCAAGAGGCAAGCGGTGACGACACAAGATACTCATTTTATGCAGCAGGCGCTTAGCCTAGCTCAGTTCGGTTGGGGCCAAGTGGCGCCCAATCCAGCCGTAGGCTGTGTGGTGGTTAATCCGCAAGGCCATGTGGTCGGCACGGGCTGGACGCAAAAGTCGGGCCGTCCCCATGCCGAGACGGTTGCTTTAGCCGAAGCCGGCGAGGGCGCGCGCGGCGGCACCGCTTATGTAACACTAGAGCCTTGCGCGCATACTGGAAAAACGCCGCCTTGTGCCCAAGCCCTCATTGAGGCAGGGCTTGCGCGCGTGGTGTTTGCTATTGGCGACCCTGATGCGCGGGTAAATGGCGCGGGCGCGGCCATGCTGAAAGCGGCAGGAATTGAAGTGGAAATCGGGCTTTGCGCCGAGATGGCAGAGCGCGACCAGCGCGGATTTTTGTTAACCCAAACCAACCATCGCCCCCTCGTGACCCTAAAGATTGCGATGAGCGCCGATGGGTTTATGCGCACGCCCGAAGGCCAATCGCCATGGATTACGGGCGAGTTGGCGCGCCAAAAAGGGCATATGATGCGCGCCCAACATGATGCGATACTCACGGGCGCAGGCACATTATTGGCTGATAATCCCTCGTTGGATTGTCGTTTGCCGGGTCTGGCGGACGCCTCGCCGATGCCGGTGATTATGAGCCGTGGCGGCACTGTTTCTCCGACGTGCAAATTGGCACAACGCGCCAAACAAGAAACCGTTTTGCTTTACACCGAAAGCGAAAGCGACTTTGCCGGCGAGACGATGGTTTTGAAACAGGTAACGCCAGAGGCCACTTTGGCTGATTTAGCTTCGCGCGGCATCACCCGCGTGTTGCTGGAATGTGGGCCTAAGCTGGCCATGGCTTTCGCGCAAGCGCAGTGCATCGATGAGGTGGCTGTATTTATCGCGCCTAAAAAGGTCGACTTAGGCGGAAAAAGCGATATATCACGCCTTATGTCTCCCGAAGGGCTGAACTTAACCTTGTTTACCGAAGGCGACACCCAACACCTTGGGCCCGATATTTATACCCATTACACCCGCCATACGACTTGGCAAAAAGGAGCCGCCTAATGTTTACTGGAATTGTCACGGATATTGGCACCATTACGAAAATTACCCAGGCTGGCGACACGCGCTTTCGGGTTCAAACTGTCTATGCGCCAGATGATATTGCGCTGGGGGCCTCGATTGCCCATTCCGGTGTTTGCCTGACGGTTATTGAAAAAGGCAGCGATGCGCAGGGCAATTGGTTCGATGTTGAAGCCTCGAAAGAAACGCTGGATGTTACCTCGGCGGGGGCTTGGCGTGAGGGCACGAAACTTAATTTGGAACGCGCCTTAAAAATGGGCGACGAGCTGGGCGGGCACATTGTATCGGGCCATGTCGATGGTTTGGCGAGCATTGTATCCATTACGCCAGAGGGCGACAGCCAACGCTATACGTTTAAAACCACACCAGAGATTATGCCATTTATCGCGCCCAAAGGGTCGGTAACCTTGGATGGCACATCGTTGACAGTAAATGAAGTCGAAGGGCTTACCTTTGGCATTAATCTTATCTCCCACACCCAACAAGTCACCACATGGGGACTATCTAAAGTGGGGGATATTATCAATCTAGAGATTGATGTTTTGGCGCGCTATGTTGCTCGCCTGAAGCAAGCAGAACAGGAATTAGGAGCTTCGTCATGAGCGAATTCAGCCAATATATCTCAACCCCAGAAGAAATTATCGAAGATGCCCGCAACGGCAAAATGATTGTTCTGGTGGATGCCGAAGACCGCGAGAACGAGGGCGACCTTATTATTCCTGCGCAAATGGCTACGCCAGATGCGGTCAACTTCATGGCCAAGTTTGGCCGTGGTCTGATTTGCCTAACCATGACCAGCGAACGCTCCGACCAGCTGGGCCTCGAGTTCATGTCGCAGAACAATCGCTCGCAGCATCAAACCGCCTTTACTGTGTCCATCGAAGCGCGCGAGGGTATTACTACGGGTATTTCGGCGCATGACCGGTCGCAAACCATTTCCGTGGCTATCGACCCAACCAAAGGCATGACGGATATTGTTTCGCCAGGCCATGTGTTTCCACTGGTTGCGCGCGATGGCGGCGTGCTGATGCGCGCGGGCCATACCGAAGCTTCCGTCGATTTATCGCGTTTGGCGGGGCTATATCCAGCTGGCGTGATTTGCGAAATTATGAACGATGACGGCACGATGGCGCGACTGCCAGACTTGGTGCAATTTGCCCAACTCCACGGCCTCAAGCTCGGCACGATTGCCGACCTCATCGCCTATCGTCGCAAAAAAGATACGCTGATGAAACGCATCCATGAAGATGTATTTAAACTAGCCAATGGCAGCGAAATGGCCGCGCATGTGTATCTCAACACGGTGACCAATGAAGAGCATATTGCTTTGGTCAAAGGCGATATCACGGGCCCAGCTCCAGTGCTAACGCGCTTCCATGCGGAGAACTTGGTGGCCGATATTGCGGGCAGTGGTATGCCACGCGCAGGCGTTTTCGAATCTGCGCTCAATGCCATTGATGCCGAAGGGCGCGGCGTTGTCGTTATCATTCGCAATACGTCGCCAACCCCGTTCACCGATAGTATGAACCCGCAAACCAGCGGCGACCCGATGCCAACTCGACTTCTCGACTATGGCATTGGCGCGCAAATTGTTGCCGATTTGGGCTTGCATGAAATTGAGCTGCTCTCCGATACGCCGCGCACTGTAGTGGCTTTGGAAGGGTATGATTTGAAAATCGTCGGCCAACGCGCGATTAACGCCTGAGCAGAGGAAAAGATATGTCGAAGAAAATTCTGATTGTCGAAGCCCGCTTTTACGAAGACATGGCCGATGCGCTAGCGGAAGGCGCGATTGCGGTCTTGGACGCTGCGGGTCTGGCTTATGAGCGCGTGGCGGTGCCGGGTGTTTTGGAAGTGCCTGTGGCGATTAAATATGCGGCGGCCTCGGGCAAATATGATGGCTATGTCGCTTTGGGCGTGGTTATTCGCGGCGAGACCAGCCATTACGATATCGTTTGCGGCGAGAGTGCGCGCGGGCTGATGGAGCTGGGCATTAAAAATGATTTGCCGATTGGCAATGGTATTCAGACCGTAGAAGACGCGGATCAGGCTTGGGCGCGGTGCAAAATTTCCGATAAAGATAAAGGCGGCGGTGCGGCAAAAGCGATGTTGGCTTTACGGGACTTGCGTCGTCAGTGGCTTTAAGAGTAAACCCTGTCTATGAATGGTGACACACATGACGCGCGATCGAGCGCCCGACTTCTGGCCGTGCAGGCTTTGTATCAAATGGATATCGCCCGCACGCCCTTGGAAGTTATCATCCGCGAGTTTAGCGAACATCGCCTAGAAGCGAAGTTGGACGATGTGGAATTGCCAGCGGCAGACCCCGTGCATTTCGAATTTTTGCTGCGCGGCGTGATGGATCATCAAACTTTAATCGACCGTACCATCGACAAACGCCTCGCCGAAAACTGGCGCTTGGGCCGTTTGGACAGCACTTTGCGCGCCATTTTACGTTGCGGTGTGCAAGAGCTCATCAATGCAGACCACGTGCCCGCCAAAGTTGCCGTGTCGCAATATGCCGATATCGCCCATTCGTTTTTCGATAGCGCCGAGGGCGGCATGGCCAATGCGCTGCTCGACCGAGTGGGTAAAGACGTCGCAAGCGGCGAAATAAGTAAATTCTAGCGTCGATTTTCGAATGAGCAAAAAGCCCACACCCAATTCGATTTCCAAAAACATGGGAGGCGAGTTTGGGCTGATACGCGATCTTTTGGCTCCACTGGCGCAAAATCCAAGTGCCTTGGGCTTGCGCGATGATGCAGCGGTTTTCTCAGCCCCCAAGGGCTATGACTTGGTGGTTAGCACCGATGCTTTGGTGTCCGGTGTGCATTTTCCCGCCCAAACAAAAGCCAGCCTCGTGGCCAATCGAGCCTTGGCCTGCAATATCTCAGACCTGGCTGCCAAAGGCGCAAGCCTTGCGGGCTGCACGCTAAACCTCGGTCTCAGTTCCGAGTGGGATGACCTTTATATGCGCGAGCTTATTTCTGCTTTTGGCGCCGGCTTAAAAACTTGGGGGCTAGAGCTGTGGGGCGGCGATACGGTTCGCACGCCCACGGGCTTTTTGTCTCTGACGGTGCATGGCTTGGTACCGCATGGCAAAATGGTGCAACGCTCGGGCGCGCAAAATGGCGACGATGTATATGTAACGGGCGTCATCGGCGATGGCTGGCTTGGGTTACAACAGGAATTAGGTGAGCAAAACCACTTGGACGATGTTCGCAAAGCCTATAGCGACCCGCAGCCGCCGTTGGCTTTTGGCCAAAAACTCATCGATATAGCGACCAGTTCGTTGGATATTTCGGATGGATTAATGGCTGATTTAGATCATTTGTGCCACGCCAGCGCCGTGCGTATGGATATTCAGGGGGCGGATATTCCTTATTCTGGGGCAGGGCAGGCATATTTGAACGCAGGCGGCGCGCTTGAGATGCTGCTGGGCGGTGGGGATGATTTACAAATCGGTTTCACCGCGTCTCCCGCCAAAGAGGCCGCGTTACGCGCCTTGGCGCAGGCAACGCAAACCCAGCTCACGAAAATAGGGCGGGTTACGGGCGATGTCACGCAGGGGGATTCGCAAATGAGTCGGGCTGTTTTGCGCTCACAAAGCGGCACAGAGATAGCTCTGGAGACGCGTGGTTACCGTCATTTTTAGGGTTTTTACGAAATAATCGGTCTAAATAGTCGAATCTTTATGCTTTTTCTTGCGTTACGGGTCGATATTTGGCATGTTCGCCGCACTTAATCAGGGGGAGGTTCAGGTGCATTTCGCGCGGCTTATTCCCATAAACGAAGAGGTTATAATATGAGCAACTTGATGTGGCTTATCATCGGTTCTGGTCTGCTTGCCATTGTATATGGTATTTGGACAGCCCGAAGCATTATGCAGGCAGATGCCGGCAACGAGCGGATGCAAGAAATTGCATCGGCTATTCAAGAAGGCGCTGGTGCCTATTTGAACCGTCAATATCGCACGATCGCCATGGTAGGTGTCGTGATTGCGATTTTGGTTTACTTCCTACTTGGCGCAAAAGTGTCCATCGGCTTTATCGTCGGTGCGACTTTGTCAGGTGCTGCTGGCTATGTCGGCATGCTGGTTTCGGTTCGCGCCAATGTGCGTACCACGCAAGCTGCTTCTGAAAGCCTTGCCGCTGGCCTCTCTCTCGCGTTCCGTTCGGGCGCGGTGACAGGCATGTTGGTGGCGGGTCTGGCTCTCTTGTCAGTTGCGGTTTATTTCGCAATTCTGGTGAACGGCTTTGGTCTGGCCCCAGATGGTCGCGAAGTTATTGACGCGCTGGTAGCCCTAGGCTTTGGTGCCTCGCTTATTTCTATCTTCGCGCGTCTCGGCGGCGGTATCTTCACCAAAGGTGCAGATGTTGGCGGTGACTTGGTCGGTAAAGTAGAAGCTGGCATTCCAGAAGATGATCCTCGCAACCCAGCGACGATTGCCGATAACGTTGGCGACAACGTAGGCGATTGCGCAGGCATGGCGGCTGATTTGTTTGAAACCTATGCGGTAACGATTGTGGCCACCATGGTATTGAGCGCCATCTTCTTCACCAATGATGCTTTGACGATGATGATGTACCCGCTGGCTATTGGCGGCACATGCATTGTGACCTCCATCATCGGTACGTTCTTTGTCCGTCTGGGCAAAAGCAACTCGATCATGGGTGCTTTGTATAAAGGCTTTGTCGCCTCTGCCGTGCTCAGCCTCATTGCTTTGTATTTTGTAACGGATGCAACCATCGGTCTTGATACACAGCGTATTTATGAAGGCATTACCATTACTGGCATGGATCTATATATCTGTGGCGTATTGGGCCTGATTATTACGGGTCTGATTATTTGGATTACCGAATATTATACAGGCGTAGATTACCGTCCGGTTAAATCAGTGGCTGCGGCTTCTGAAACGGGTCACGGTACCAACGTTATTCAGGGTCTGGCTGTTTCTATGGAATCAACCGCTCTGCCAGCGATTGTGATTGTTGTCGGCATTATCGCCACGCATAACATCGCGGGTCTGTTTGGTATTGCCATTGCCGTTAGCACCATGTTGGCGCTGGCTGGTATGGTTGTGGCGCTCGATGCTTTCGGTCCTGTGACCGATAACGCGGGCGGCATTGCTGAAATGGCTGAACTGCCAGAAAGCGTTCGCAATACAACCGATGCTCTAGACGCCGTGGGTAACACCACGAAAGCGGTTACCAAAGGCTACGCCATTGGGTCTGCGGGTCTGGGGGCTTTGGTATTGTTTGCAGCTTACACGCAAGACTTGCGTTTCTTCGCTGAGAACTCTGACAAATATCCATACTTTGCGGGTGTTTCTGTCGACTTCTCCTTGTCCAACCCATATGTGGTTTCGGGACTGTTTATTGGCGGTCTATTGCCGTTCCTATTCGGCTCAATGGGCATGATGGCGGTTGGCCGTGCGGCGGGTTCCATTGTGGAAGAAGTCCGTCGTCAGTTCAAAGAGAAGCCTGGCATTATGAAGGGCACCGAGAAGCCAGATTACACGGCTGCGGTTGACCTGCTAACTCGCGCTGCGATTAAAGAAATGATCGTACCGTCGATGTTGCCAGTTCTCTCCCCGATTGCTTTCTACTTCATCATTGAGCAAGTCGCGGGCCGTTCGGCAGCGTTCTCTGCACTGGGTGCTATGTTGCTCGGTGTCATCGTAACCGGCTTGTTCGTGGCTTTGTCCATGACAGCAGGTGGCGGTGCTTGGGATAACGCCAAGAAATACATCGAAGATGGCAATCACGGTGGCAAGGGCTCTGAAGCCCACAAAGCTGCTGTAACTGGTGACACCGTAGGCGACCCGTATAAAGATACGGCTGGCCCTGCAGTGAACCCAATGATTAAAATCACAAACATTGTTGCGCTTCTGCTGTTGGCCGTTCTGGCTCACTAAGTAGCGACGGACAAGTTCGTCAATTAGCCCCGCGGCCATCCAAGATGGCCGCGGGGTTTTTGTTTGCCTGTTTGGTTAACGAATCTTTTATGTTTAGGTAGGTAATAAGAAAAAAAGGAGAGCCGCCATGAAAGCCTATTTGGAATACGCATCTAAAACGAGCACCCTAATTTTCACTTTCGTTTTTACTTATTTATTTATTTTGGTCATTTTTCCGTATTTTGCTGGCGATATAGCCAGTCTTGACCTTCGACAAGATGGCTATGATTTTTCAGAAGTTATGGTCGCTCTGACAGGCTATGGCGAAGCCGGACGCTTGCGCTATGCGTGGATTAGCCCGACGCTGGATACGCTGTTTCCGGTTATCTATGTAACCTTTTACGTGGGTATTCTTTACCGCTTTGCGCCTATGGAGCAGCTAAAGGGGCTGGTCTATATCCCAATCATTGGTGGGCTTATCGATTTGGCAGAGAACGCGCAGATTGTTGCGATGCTTTTGCAATATCCAGATATTTCCATCGGGCAAGTGGAATGGGCCAATCGGTTTACGTTAACCAAATGGGTGTTTTCCAGATTGTCGATGTTAATGACCTTGATTGTGCTCGCTTTTGCGGCGCTGCAAGCCATCCATACACGCTGGCAGAACCGCGTTTCTTAAAGGCCTATCGCGGTGTTTTAAAAGTCACTGCCTGGCGCATTGTCGCCAAAGCGACCTAGGTTGCCAAATATCTGACCCAGAATCGATAATTCCTGACCTTGGGTTTGCGTGGTGCGCTGGATGATGGGCACAATAATACCATCGTCCAGTCCGTAGACCGCGAAATCTTTCACTGTATTATCGGCCGCGAAATAAATCGCCAAGACTTTGCGCTCGACTTCTTTTGGGGCGCGATAGCTTTCCGTCACAAAACGAGAGTTTACATAATAAAAGGCATTGCCATTTAGCTTGGTTACCGTGGACGGGGAGCCAAAACTATCTTGAACGGCTTGCATATTTGTGCGGCCTTTTTTCAAACTGTCGATTTGGCGCTCATCGAAAACATAGCCGCGGTTATCAATTACCGGGGCGCAAGCCTGCAAAGGCGCGAGTAGGGCAGCGAGAACCACGGCGGCCTGACTGGCGCGCCGAATGGGGTGTGACACTGTCTGTCTAATCTTTGCTTGTTCAATCAATCGCATGATTTATAACCTATCTCAGATGGCTCGAAGGAGCAATGAATTGGGTAGCCAATCCAACGGCTGCTGGCAACCTAAAATATGAAAAACCACCAGAGTTTCCGCCCGCTCGGGCGAGGAGAGTATTATGGGAATATTAGATTTTCTATCGTTGCGCCGCAAAGCACCTGATGTGTTGCCCGCCTATACAGCGATTATGGCACAGGCGCGCCGTCCTGATTATTATGGCGCGGGACAAGTGCCGGATAGTTTTGACGGCCGGTTTGATTTTCTTGCCGCGCATGTGCATTTGGTGCTTCGTCGCTTACGCACAGACGGGGTGGCTCGCGATGAAGTGGGGCAGGCTCTGTTTGATGTGTTCTTCCGCGATATGGATCAAGCGATGCGCGAATCTGGCGTCGGTGATTTGGGCGTCGGCAAAAGAATTCGCAAAATGGCGCAGGCTTTTTATGGCCGTGCCGCCGCCTATGACGAAGCCTTGGGCAAAGCCGCGCCTGCGCGGGCGACCAAGGCGGCCAAGGCCCGCCTAGCTGAAGTGCTGACCCGCAATCTATATCCAGATACGCCAGACTTAGCCGATGCTGAGAAGATGACAGCGCTTGGAGATTATTTGTTAGGGTTAGAAAAGCAATTGGCAAAGCGGTCCCTTGAGGACATTTTGGCTGGCCAAGTTTTTGAAGGTTAAGGTTTCGAGGTAAAGCAATGACGCATCTCCCACATGATGATGAAACAGATTTAGAGCTTCCCTTTGGGGAAGGCGAGATGAGTGTTTTGGTGCGCCAAGACGGCGTGCCACCATCTGGCAAGACCTTGAAACATACAGCCGACGACGATGTGTTGCTGGCGCTGGCCACGCGCTTACAGGTCGAAGAAGTGGCGGCGTTAAGCTTTGAAGCTCTGCTGACACCGCTCGACAAATCTTGTTTATTGGCGACCGGCAAAGTGCGAGGGCGGTTGCGCCAACTTTGTGGCGTGACGCTTGAGCCCTTGTGGACGGATATTGAGCAAAGCTTCACACTTGAGTTTCAGCCCGCCGAACGGGTGGCTAAATATATGGTCCCCGAAGATGATTTTGATACAGATTTGCCAGAGGCCATGCAAAATGGCGAGGCGGATGTTGGTGAGGCGATTACGCAAGTTTTTGCTATGGAAGTGCCAGTTTATCCGCGCGCGCCGGGCGTTTCGTTTGATGGGTATGGGCAAAGTGAAGCCGAGATTGAGGCCGAAGATAAACGGCCATCGCCTTTTGCAGCTCTTGCTGGCTTGAAGTCCAGCTTGCAAGACGATGGCGAGGAAACTTGAAGTTTTTAACGAATTGGCGCATATAGGGCGCTAATAAGTGAGACATGGTGAAAGCCAAAAAAATTAGGGGCTCTCGTGCAAAAAACGATTATAGCGATTGATGCCATGGGTGGCGATGTGGGGCCAGAGGTCACTATTCGGGGGCTGGTTCAAACCAACCTCGAACGCCCAAATACGTCGTTCCTACTGTTTGGCGATGCCGAAAAAATAAATGCCGTATTGAGCCAGCACAAAAAGTTGCAACAGGTCTGCACGGTTGTCCATTGTGAAAAAGATGTATCTATGGATGCCAAGCCATCCGTGGCGCTGCGCCAAGGGCGCAAAGTGTCGGGCATGTGGCGGGCCATTGATGCGGTAAAACAAGGCGAAGCACAGGCTTGCGTGTCGGCCGGCAATACCGGCGCTTTAATGGCTATGGGAAAAGTGGTTTTGCGCACGCTACCGGGCATCGAACGCCCGGCCATGGCAGCGATTTGGCCAACCGTGCGCGGCGAAAGCGTGGTGCTGGATGTGGGCGCGAATATTGGCGGCACGGCGGCGCATTATGCGCAATTTGCGGTTATGGGCGCAGCTTATGCGAGCACGGTGTTTGGCCTTTCCGAGCCTGAAATCGGCTTGTTGAATATTGGTGTGGAAGAAGTAAAAGGCACGGATGAAGTTAAGGACGCGGCTGAGTTATTGACGCTGTCGAATTTGAACTTCAAAGGGTTTGTAGAAGGCGATGGCATCGGCCGTGGGGATGTAGATGTTGTGGTGACCGATGGGTTCACGGGCAATATTGCGCTGAAAACAGCTGAAGGCACGGCCCGCCAAATTGGCGAATATTTGCGCCAAGCCATGGGCAGCTCCATCCTATCCAAAATTGGCTATGTTTTCGCCATGGGTGCCTTTAAAGCTTTGCGTAAGCGTATGGACCCCAACGCTGCTAATGGCGGCATGTTGCTGGGGTTAAATGGTATAGTGGTAAAGAGCCATGGTGGCGCCGATGCAGATGGCTTTGCCACGGCTGTCGAGGTGGCTATTGAAGCGGCTGAGGCAGATATTCTGGGGGCCATCAGTTCGGATATTGAGGCAATGCAGGCCTTGCTAGATGACGCGTGGGCACAGTCTTTAACTTAACTCTTGAATAACGAGCGAGGTTTTCATGAGCCAAAAAACAAAAATTATCGGTATAGGATCCTACCTACCCGAAAAGATTGTCAGTAATGAGGACCTAACAAAAATTCTAGATACAAGTGACGAATGGATACAAAGTCGCTCGGGCATTCAGCAGCGCCATCAGGCAGCTGAAAATGAGACCACCTCAGATTTGGCCGTTCAGGCCGCGCAAGATGCTCTGGCAAATGCCAAGTGCAGCGTCGACGACATAGACTTAATTATTGTTGCCACGACAACTCCGGATTTGACGTTTCCGGCCACCGCAGCCCTGGTGCAGAAAAAACTGGGGATGCGACATGGCGCAGCTTTTGATGTGCAGGCAGTATGCTCTGGCTTTGTTTATGGTTTGAGTGTGGCCAGCGCCATGCTCGAAACAGGGCAAGCGAAACGCGCCTTGCTCATTGGTGCCGAAACCATGACCCGCTTGTTAGATATGGACGACCGAGGCACGGCCGTTTTATTCGGCGATGGCGCAGGGGCTGTTGTGCTGGAGGCCTATGAGGTAGCGCCGGACGAGCTAGACACAGCTAGTTATGTGATGGGCTCTTATTTGCGATCGGATGGGGCATTGTCGGACATTCTTTATGTCGATGGTGGGCCTTCCACGACCGGCACAACGGGGCATCTTCGTATGCAAGGGCGGGAGGTCTATCGCCATGCGGTCGGCAATATTTCAGATGCTATCAACACGCTATTAGAGCGCACAAAAATGACCATCGCCGATGTCGATTGGTTTGTGCCGCATCAAGCCAATAAGCGCATCATCGACGGGGTCGCCAAAAAAATTGGCCTGCCAATTGAAAAGACGGTGGTCACCATTCACCAACATGCCAATACATCGGCAGCCTCTATTCCTTTGGCGCTATGCCAAATCGTTAGGCAGGGCAAAGTAAAGCCAGGCGACATCCTAATGTTGGAGGCGATGGGCGGGGGCCTGACCTGGGGCGCCAACCTTATCCGCTGGTAATAACCGTGCGTTAAGGTTTTGTTTTTGCTTGCATGATTTAAATCTCATGTGCTTATATTCATCTAGATTAAGAGGAGTTTCACGGTGGGAAAAACGATTACGCGCGCTGATTTAAGTGAGGTTGTTTACAATACCGTTGGTCTTTCGCGAAGCGAGTCGGCCCAGATTGTTGAAACCGTTCTCGATCTTGTCTCGGATGCTTTGGTTCGTGGCGATGATGTGAAGCTCTCCTCTTTTGGTTCGTTTCTCGTGCGTCATAAAAATGGCCGCGTGGGGCGCAACCCTAAAACCGGCGAAGAAGTGCCGATCGACCCGCGCCGCGTCCTCAGCTTTCGCGCTAGTCATGTCCTCAAAAGTAAAATTAACAAAATGGCCGGCCTCGACTAGGTCGATTGCATGAGCGACACAAAATCAGAAACCGCCTTTCGAACCATTAGCGAAGTTGCGCAAGCCCTAACGCTAAAGCCACATGTACTGCGCTTTTGGGAAAGCAAATTTGACCAAATCCAACCGATGAAGCGCGCCAATGGACGGCGCTATTATCGGCCTGAAGATGTCGCGCTGATTTCTGGCATCCAGCATTTATTGTATGAGCAGGGCATGACCATTAAGGGCGTGCAAAAACTGATTAAAGATGAAGGCATTGCCAGCATTCGTGCGCAGCGCCAGGCCAGTCAGCAAAAATCGACCCAAGGCACGTCGTTGACGCCAGGGCAACGGGGGCAATTAGAGGCCGCGCGCCAAAGCCTCCTGCAAGCGCGACTTTTGCTCACAGATAAAGACACCTAGTCACAGCTTAAGCTGGCTTGCCTTTTGGCTCGAAAGCTTTTAGAAATTCCTCACGTCGGAGCGTAGCGCAGCCCGGTAGCGCACTTGTCTGGGGGACAAGGGGTCGTGGGTTCGAATCCCGCCGCTCCGACCAATTCGATACCATAAGTGGCCCCCGCTTATTTTGGAGAGAGAACAATGACTTCTATTTTACCTATCGTAATTTTTATTGCGGCTATGTTTGTTTTAAACATTATTCAGTTCGGCCGCCCAGACTAAGCCTATCGTCTCTCGTTTATGGAGACCGAATAAAAGCCGCTTCCCTTTGGGAGCGGCTTTTTATTTTGAACTTATTCTTCCTCGTCGGGACTTATTCTTCCTCGTCGGGACTCATTCTTCCTCGTCAGGACGTTGCATCCAATAAATAATCGCGCCCGCCGGAAGCACCCAAGCAATGCCGGTAATCAGATAAAAGACAAACTCAATTGCCTTATTGTCTGGCACACTTGTCGTCACCGCCACGGTCATTACCAAGAGGGCGTAAACTACAATCAGGACAAGCATGGCAATAAGGCCAATAAGTTTGCGCAAGCGCATAGGCAGCCAAGGTTTGCGAAACGGTTTTTTGGAGTTTTGAATATCTGTCATGGCGAAGGGGTAGCACGAAAGCGCTACGGCTTCCAAAGCGTAAAGCGCTCTCGCGATGTTTGGTCGCAAGGCGAGGGAATGAAAACGCGGTATAAGGCTCGCATGACAAGCAAAGCGCAAATCAATATCTCTTCGGCCGACCGGCAAATCGCCATGTGGCTATTCACGGTCGCTGGCTTCGTGGTTCTCATGGTGCTGGTGGGGGGGCTAACGCGCCTGACCGATAGCGGCCTATCGATTACCGAATGGGCGCCTATTCGCGGCGCCATTCCGCCGCTCTCTCATGCCGATTGGATGAGCGAGTTTAATAAATACCGACAAATCCCAGAGTATCTTCTGGTCAATGCCGGCATGTCGCTGGCTGAGTTTCAGTTCATCTATTGGTGGGAGTGGGGACATCGATTCTTGGGTCGTGTGGTCGGCTTGGTGTTTTTGCTGCCGTTCTTGGTGTTTCTCGTGCAAGGCAAAATCAGCCGCGCCCGCTTGCCCGCCTTGATGGGGCTTTTCGTCTTGGGCGGCCTGCAAGGGTTTATGGGCTGGTATATGGTGGCCAGTGGCCTGTCAGAACGAGTGGACGTGAGCCAATACCGATTGGCAATGCACTTAGGATTAGCATTGATTATTTTCTGTTGCAGCGTTTGGTTGGCCTTGGGCTATTGGCGCGGAGCGCAAACTGTGAGCCCACGATCGGCCTCTATTTTGGTGGCGGCGGGTATTGTTGTGGTAGTGTTGATGCAGTCTTTGCTGGGCGCCTTGGTGGCTGGTATTCATGCTGGCAGAACCTACACCGATTGGCCGCTGATGGATGGCGAGTTCATTCCGTCGGGTCTGTTGTCGCAACAGCCAGTTTGGCGCAATTTCTTTGAGAATATTCTGACCGTTCAATTTGACCACCGTATGGCGGCCTATGCCATCACGGCTTTGGTCGGTTGGCATATTTACAAGGTTCTTAAAACCAACTCGAACCCGCAGGTGCGCCTCAGCGTGGTGGTGCTTGGCGGGGCTGTGAGCGTGCAAATCATTCTTGGCATTACCGCGCTCATGTGGGCTGTGCCAATGGGGCTAGCGGCAGCGCACCAAATTGGGGCTGTGGCTGTGTTGGGGGCCGCTGTCACGCATTTGCACCTGCTACGCTTTAAACCTCGCGAAAACAACGCTTAGCGATACGGTAAATAAATACCAAAATAATAAGTCATTGTTTTTGCAGTGTAAAAACACTCAAAACGCACTTGCTTTCGGGGCTAGACCCACGTAAAACACGTTCAACATCTAATAAGGGGCCTAATGTTGGGCTTTTGGATAGGAAATAGTTATGAAGACTTATTCTGCGAAACCGTCTGATATTGAGAAAAAGTGGATTCTCATTGACGCCGAAAACTTGGTTGTTGGCCGTCTGGCAGCTGTCATTGCGTCGCGCTTGCGTGGCAAACATCTTCCGACTTTCACGCCGCATATGGATACGGGCGATCACGTCATTGTTATCAATGCCGAAAAAGTGAAATTCACGGGTAAAAAATTGTCTGACAAGAAATATTATCGCCACACGGGATATCCCGGCGGTATTAAAGAGACCACGCCGGAGAAAGTGCTGGAAGGCAAGTTCCCAGAGCGCCTTGTTGAGATGGCCGTGAAGCGCATGTTGCCACGTGGCCCAATGGCCCGTCAGCAGTTCAGCAATTTGAAAGTCTATGCAGGCCCTGAGCATCCCCATGTTGCTCAGTCTCCAGAAGTTCTGGACGTCGCATCGATGAACACTAAGAATGTGAGGGCATAGGTATGTCGGATACAATAGAAACACCGGTAGAAAACACCGACACAGCGCTCAGCTCCGCCCTTGAAGGCGCAGCCAGCGTAGATGGCACAGTAACTGCCGAAACCGTTGCCGCGCCTGCCGCGCCTGTCGAGCCACAAATCGACGAGCAAGGCCGTGCCTATGCAACTGGCAAACGTAAGAATGCCATTGCTCGGGTTTGGATTAAGCCAGGCACCGGACTGATTACGGTAAATGGAAAAACCGAAGAAGTTTTCTTCGCCCGTCCTGTGTTGCGCATGATTTTGCGTCAACCTCTCATCGCTGCGGAACGCAATGGCCAATTTGATGTGGTCGCGACGGTAAGTGGTGGCGGTCTGTCGGGTCAAGCTGGCGCGGTGCGTCATGGTATTTCCAAGTCGCTAACGTATTATGAGCCCGGTCTTCGCGGTGTTCTCAAAAGCGGTGGCTTCCTGACACGCGATAGCCGTGTTGTAGAACGTAAGAAATATGGTCGTGCCAAAGCGCGTCGTAGCTTCCAGTTCTCTAAACGCTAGGTCTTTTGCCTTTTACGAAAAGAAAAAGGGACCTTTTGGTCCCTTTTTTTGTTATGTAGAAAGAGCCTAAGAAAAGAGAGATTCGAAGATGGATAAAATTCCCGGAAGTAGCGTAACGATAACAGAAATTATGGAGTTTCTGCCGCATCGGTACCCATTTTTATTGGTCGACCGCGTGGTGGAGATGGATGGCGAGAAGTCAGGCGTTGGCATTAAGAATGTGACCGCGTCGGAGCCTTGGTTTACGGGGCATTTCCCAGACAATCCAGTGTTTCCAGGCGTCTTGATTATCGAGGCTATTGCTCAAGTTTCGGCTATTTTGGTTATGCAAAATGCCAAGGACGAAGGCAATCCGATGGTCACCAAGACGATTTATTTCATGACGGTCGATAAAGTGCGCTTCCGCAATCCAGTAACGCCGGGCGATCAGATGCGCATTCACGTGACGCAAATTCGTCGTCGCGGCATGGCCTATAAATTCAAAGGCGAGGTTTTCGTCGATGGCAAATTAATGGCCGAAGGCGAAATTATGGCCATTAATCACGACCCTGACGCGTAAGGAATACGAAGATGAGTAAAGCAAAAATCAACGTCGGCATTTTAGGCGCGTCGGGTTACACCGGCGCCGATGCTGTGCGCTTGCTTGCCGCTCATCCAAATGTCGAGATTACGCTGCTAACAGGCAATGCTCATGCGGGTAAATCATTAGCCGAAATTTACCCCCAGTTCGGTGGGCTTTCGATGCCAGACTTGGTGAAAGCCGAGGATGCGGATTGGAGCCATATGGATGCGGTGATTTGTGGGCTTCCCCACTCGACCGCGCAAGATGTGATTGCCAATATTCCAGCCCATGTGCGGGTCATCGATATGTCGGCAGATTTCCGGTTGCGGGATGCCAAAACCTATTCGCAATGGTATGGCCGCTCGCACGACCAAGTCGCGCTGTTGAGCGAGGCGGTGTATGGTCTGAGCGAGCATTATCGTGATGAGATTAAACCCGCGCGTTTGGTGGCTTGTCCTGGGTGCTACCCCACGGCGGCCCTTAGCGCGCTATTGCCTTTAATGAAGGCTGGTTTGGTGACAACTCAAGATTTGATTATCGATGCGAAATCTGGCGTCACTGGTGCCGGACGCAGCTTGAAGGAACAAAACCTTTTCTCGGAAGTAGCCGAAGGCATGAACGCCTATGCCGTGGGGGCCCATCGGCATGCGCCAGAAATTGAGCAAGAGCTGGGCCTAGCCGCAGGGCAACAAGATGTGCGGGTTAATTTTACGCCGCACCTTGTGCCGATGAACCGTGGGGAATATGTATCGATTTACGCTAAGGTCGCGTCAGGCGCCACAGCGTCGGATATGAAAGCGGCATGGAATACGTTTTATGCCGATAAGCCTTTTGTTCGCGTGGTCGAGGATACGCCAGCGACGCGCCATGTGCGGGGCTCGAATTATTGTTTGCTGTCGGCTTTTGACGACCGGATTGATGGGCGGGTTATCTTATTCTCGACCTTAGATAATCTGGTCAAAGGCTCCAGCGGGCAGGCCGTGCAGAATTTAAACTTAATGTTTGGCTTTGACGAAACCGCAGGGTTACTGCAACAGCCGCTTTATCCGTAAAAGGTCATTCTCTCGCCGTATTTCGCGGTCAAAAGAAGACTTTCAACTAAGTAATGGGACGACGATGGAAAACGAATTTCACCGCATTCAACGACTGCCACCCTATGTGTTCGAGAGCGTTAACAAGCTAAAGGCAGAGGCGCGCGCGCAAGGTAAAGACATTATCGATTTCGGCATGGGCAACCCCGATTTGCCGACACCAAAGCATATTGTCGAGAAGCTGGTTGAGACAGTTCGCAACCCGCGCACCCATCGCTATTCGGCGTCGAAGGGCATTCCGGGGCTGCGGAAAGCCCAAGCCAAATATTATGAGCGCCGGTTTGGGGTGAAGCTCAACCCAGATACAGAAATTATCGCGACGCTCGGTTCGAAAGAGGGCTTTGCCAATATGGCGCAGGCCATGACCGACCCAGGCGATGTTATTCTTGTGCCCAATCCCACGTATCCAATTCACGCCTTCGGCTTCATCATCTCGGGCGCGACCATTCGCCATTTGCCGAATGAGACAGACACAGATTTTTTCGAAGTGCTAGACCAAGCCGTCGTGCATAGCCATCCAAAGCCCAAGGCTTTGGTGTTGAACTATCCGGGCAACCCAACCGCGCAAGTCGTCGATCTCGATTTCTATAAAGAAGTCGTCGCCTATGCCAAAAAGCACGACATTATTTTGCTGTCGGATTTGGCTTATGCTGAGATTTACTTTGATGAGAACAATCCGCCGCCGTCGATTTTGCAAATTGATGGTGCCAAAGATGTGGCGGTTGAGTTTACGTCTTTGTCGAAAACTTTCTCTATGCCAGGTTGGCGTATGGGATTTGCGGTTGGCAACGAGCGCCTCATCGGCGCGCTGACACGGATTAAGTCATATCTCGACTATGGCGCTTTTACGCCTATTCAGGTGGCTGCGGCTGCTGCTCTGGAGAGCCCAGAAGAAGTTATCCAAGAAATTCGCCAGGTCTATAAAGAACGCCGCGATGTGTTGGTAGACGTGTTTCATCGCTCGGGCTGGGATGTGCCGGCCCCGCAAGCGACGATGTTTGCTTGGGCTAAAATCCCAGAGCCTTTCACGCATATGAAGTCGCTCGAGTTCTCGACCTTGCTGCTGCAAGAGGCCGATATTGCCGTCTCGCCAGGCATTGGCTTTGGTGAATATGGCGATGATTACGTTCGCATTGCTTTGGTTGAAAACGAGCAGCGCATTCGCCAAGCAGGTCGTAATTTGAAGCGCTTCATGGATGCGCATAAAGCTGCGGCCAAGAAATGAGCACAGATAAACGCATAGGTATCGCAGGGCTTGGCACCGTCGGGGCGCAAGTCGCCGCACGGCTTTTGTCGGGCGCTGTGCCAGGGGCCGTGGTAACGGCAGTAAGCGCGCGCGATGCGAGCCGGGATCGCGGTGTCGATTTATCGGCCCAACGCTTTGTCGCAGACCCATTGGCGTTGGCTTCGGCTGACGATGTAGACGTTGTGGTTGAGCTGATGGGCGGCGAGGGCGGCGTGGCCCTAGATTTGGTGCAAGCGGCGCTGAAAGCGGGCAAACCTGTCGTGACCGCCAATAAGGCGATGCTGGCAGCCCATGCCGACAGCCTGTCCGATTTATCCTGCGTATCGCCGCCTGTGCCTTTGGCTTTTGAAGCGGCGGTGGCTGGCGGTATTCCCGTCATTAAAGCGGTGCGCGAAGGCATGGCTGGCAATGAAATTAGCCGCCTGTCGGGTATTTTAAACGGCACTTGCAATTATATTTTGAGCCGGATGGAAGTCGCGAAATTGGGTTTCGAGGAAGCCCTGAAGGAAGCGCAAGACAAAGGCTTTGCCGAAGCGGATCCGTTTCTAGATGTGAGCGGCACCGATGCGGCGCAAAAGCTCACGATACTTTCGGCCCTTGGCTTTGATGTCGCGCCCAATATGGCGCATGTATCGTTGACGGGCATTGAGCAAATAACCGCGCAAGATATTTCCTTTGCCGATAGTTTTGACAGTGTCATCCGTTTGGTGGCCATGGCAGAACATCGTGGCGCGGATGGCGTTTTTCATCAAGTGGTGCCGATGTTGGTGAAGAAAAACACCACACTGGCGCAAGTCTCCAATGAGTTGAACGCGCTAAAAATTGAAGCCGAGCCAGTTGGCTCGATATTTTTGCAAGGCCCCGGCGCAGGCGGAGGCGCCACCGCCTCAGCGGTATTGGCCGATATTTCAGACATCGTGCAAGGCTTTGGACGCGCGTTGTTTCGCGCGCCAACCTCGGCGATGAAAGAATCAGCGACGCAAAATGCGCCCGATAGCGAATATTACCTGCGTTTAGCCCTTGCGGATAAGCCAGGAAGCATGGCGAAAGCCACGCAAATATTGGCAGAAAACGGCGTTTCTATTGAAGAAGTTGTGCAAAGGTCGTCGCAAGCAGGTGACAGTTTTCTGCCGGTAGTCTTTATTACGCATCAATGTGACCCGTCTGCTTTGCGCGCTGCTTTGAAGGCGTTGGAATCACAACAAGATATTTGCAACGAAGTTCTGGCGCTGCCAGTTTTCGCGGAAGAAATGTAGGAGAGAAAATAATGGCATCGAAGAAAATTGATCGTTCCCTAACTCTGGAACTCGCACGAGTTACCGAACGCGCCGCGGTTGCTGCGGCAAAACTAATTGGTCGTGGCGATGAAAAAGCAGCCGACCAAGCCGCCGTAGACGCGATGCGCCGAGAGCTCAATGCATTGAATATTGACGGCGAAGTGGTTATCGGGGAAGGCGAACGCGACGAAGCCCCAATGCTTTATATCGGCGAAAAGGTTGGTACGGGCGATGGACCAAAAGTTGACATCGCCCTCGATCCGCTAGAAGGCACCACCTTGACCGCCAAAGGCATGGGCAATGCGCTCGCCGTGGTGGCTATGGCAGAGGGCGGAAGCCTGTTGAACGCGCCGGATGTGTATATGGATAAGATTGCCATTGGTGGCGGATATCCTGCCAATACCGTAGATTTGGATGCCGACCCTGCCGATAATGTTAAAGCCGTTGCCAAAGCCAAAGGTGTGGAAGTGGGCTTGGTGAATGTGTGCATTCTCGACCGCCCCCGCCATGCGGAGATGATTGGTAAAGTTCGCGCAGCGGGCGCCCGCGTAACGCTGATTAGCGATGGCGATATCGCTGGCGTTATTCATTGCACCGACCCTTCCACGGGCATCGATATGTATATGGGCATTGGCGGCGCGCCAGAGGGCGTTTTGGCTGCGGCGGCTTTGCGCTGCACAGGCGGCCAAATGCAAGGCCGTTTGGTAACGACAGACGAGGGCCAAAAAGAACGCGCTCGCAAAATGGGCATCGAAGATTTCGACCGTAAATACACTGCCGAAGAAATGGCCAGCGGCGACGTTGTGCTATCGGCAACCGGTGTGACCACAGGCTCTATGCTGACCGGTATCGTTCAGCAGGGAAATGAGATTTGGACGGATACTTTGTTGATGCGGTCCTCGACCGGCACCATTCGTTGGATCAAAGCCCGCCATACGGACCCGGATAAATTCCACCTCAATGACTAGCACCCCAGACTCATCTGCTGCGCCAGAGCGCGCCGCCTTAGGGGTGGCTCGCTCGGCAGCGGGGCAGTTTTGGTCTTTGCGCGAAACCGACGATCGGCAAGTCTTGCAGCTGTCTCAGTTGCATGGGCTCCCCGATATCGTGTGCCGTATGTTGGTGGCGCGGGGTATTGGCGCGGATTTGGCGCCTGCTTATCTAGACCCTAAACTACGCGATTTATTGCCCGACCCCTCTCGTCTTGCCGATATGGATAAAGCCTCCGAACGCTTAGCCCAGGCTATTATGGAGGCGGAGCCGATAGCAGTATTTGGGGATTATGATGTCGATGGCGCCACGTCCTCGGCGCTCTTGCTGCGCTACTGGCAGATGTGCGGACACACGATGCGCGCCTATATTCCCGATCGCCAAAAAGAAGGCTATGGCCCTAATGATGAGGCTTTGGCGCAGCTCGATAGCGAGGGGTATAAGCTGCTCATCACCGTAGATTGCGGAACCATGGCGCATGCTGTTCTCGAAAAAGCCAAGGCGCGCGGACAAGAAGTTATTGTTTCCGACCATCACCAAACGGGCGGCGGCTTGCCGGAGTGTTTCGCGCTTATCAATCCACGTCGCGCCGATGATACCAGCGGCTTGGGTCATTTGGCGGCAGTTGGGGTGACCTTCCTGCTGCTGGTCGGGGTTAATCGGGCATTGCGCCAAAAGGGTTTTTTCGAGGGCAAGAGCGAGCCCGATTTAACCCAATTATTAGATTTAGTAGCCCTCGGCACGGTCTGCGATGTGGTGCCGCTAGAAGGCGTGAACCGCGCCTTTGTGCGCCAAGGCCTTAAGGTGATGGCGACCGGAGCTAATGTGGGCGTGCAGGCACTTGGCAAAGTATCGCGCGCGGAAGGCACTTGGGGCACCTATCAATTGGGTTTTCAATTGGGGCCACGCGTGAATGCAGGTGGGCGCGTCGGCCAGTCTGACTTAGGCGTGCGATTGCTCTCGACAGCCGACCCGGAGGAAGCCATTGGCTTGGCGCAGCGGCTTGACGATTTTAACACCCAAAGACGCGTCATAGAAGCCGATGTGCAAGAAGAAGCCATGCGGCAAGTGGAATTGGGTCTGGCCAAGCAAAACGCCTTGGGCCCGTTTATCTTGCAGGCTGGCAAAGGCTGGCATCCGGGCGTTATTGGTATTGTGGCGGGGCGCTTGAAAGATAAATATCACCGTCCAAGCTTCGTCATTGCGATAGATGAAGATGGCATGGGCAAAGGTTCCGCGCGATCCGTCAGCTCGATTGACATCGGTCGTCTGGTGGCGGGTGCGGTAGATTTGAAACTGATTGAAGGCGGTGGCGGCCATGCTATGGCGGCGGGCGTTACTTTGCACGAAAGCCAAGTGGCAGGCTTTGAAGCCTATTTGGCCGAGCAATTGGGCAGTATGGCTTTGGATGCGCCGCGCCAATTGCGCTTGGACGCGACATTGACCCCGCAAGGCGCCACGCGCGAGCTATGGGAGCAAATGCAAGGGGCAGGGCCATTTGGTGCGGGCAATAATGAGCCGCGCGTGGTTTTGCCATCGGTACGCATTGTGCATCAGGCGGTGGTGGGCGATGGCCATGTGCGCTGCACGTTTTCGGGTGAGGGCGGGGGGCGCTTAAAAGCAATGGCCTTTGCTTCCGTGCCAGAAGAAGTGCGTATGGTTTTGCAAACTGCACGCGGCCCTGTTCATGTGGCTGGATTTTTGCGGGCTGACGACTGGAACGGGCGCCGCGATGTGCAATTTATGGTTCATGATGTCGCAATTGCATAAAGCCGCTTAGAAGGGCTTGAAATGCATCTCGATTAAGGATATATCATGCCGACCAAGCTCATGGAGCGCCCTTCGTCTATCGGTTAGGACGCCAGGTTTTCAACCTGGAAAGAGGGGTTCAATTCCCCTAGGGCGTACCATGACTTGGTGTTTTCTTATTTTCGTATCTGTTGAACGTAAGGTAGAGATTATTCTTCTGCCTGATACAGCGTTGCGTCATTAGCCCAATATTTTTTGATGAAATTATCGCGGCCCGAGCGGAAGCGGTAATAGGTATATTTATAGCCCGCCTTTTTATAGTAATCCTGATGGTAGTCTTCTGCTGGATAAAACGCGCCTGCTTTGGCAATTTGCGTAGCGATAGGGCGGTTGAATTTATTGGCTTTGTCGAGCGCGCGAAGCGCCCCTTCGGCGAGGCGCTTTTGGGTGCTATCGGCATAAAAAATAGCGCTGCCGTAATGGCGCCCACGGTCGACGAAACTGCCATTAGGGTCGGATGGGTCGTGCATCCGCCAAAACGCGCTGAGCAACTGCTGGAAGCTGACCTTGGTGTCGTCATAGGGCACTTTTACGGTCTCGCGGTGGGTGGTGCGCCCATAGGCGACATCTTGATAAGATGGATTGGCTTGCTCGCCGCCCATAAAGCCTGAAATCACATCGCCAACGCCATCGATTTTTTCAAAATCAGCTTCCGTACACCAAAAACAGCCGCCAGCGAAATAGGCGGTTTTTTGCGCTGCCATAGCGGGGGCCGCTAGGGCGCTAAATAAACTAAGGAGGAAGACCATTCGAAACATAATTTTTCCTTTGAAGGTTTATTGGCTTAAATTTCGTTAGGCTAAAGTGTCACTCGATTATGGCTTTTATTTGTTCTTGTTTGGCGCGCCCGTTTGGTCATTTAGCTTGGTATTTGGATTGGCATTTGGATTGGCACTTGGGTGATCGTAGACGGGCGCCCAATTGCGAGCCCGTTCTTTGCCTTGCAACCAAAGATTGCGATCCATGCTCTTTTCTAATTCTTCAATAGCAAAAGCCACCAACACAGGGGCGCCCAAGCTTAGACGCTGCGGGTTGGTGAGGTAAAGATGCGCCCATTCGGCGGCATCTATGTCATCGGTTGTTGGGCCTAATCCGGCGGCATAAAGGCTGACCAAGACGCCTTGCGCGCCAAAATGCCCAGCTAAGGCGGCCTTGGTTAACCAGTCGAGGCCTTGGGTATAATTTGGCGTTGCTAGCATTTCCTCACGGGGCGGGGCGGTGCCGCCTTCGGCCGGCAATCCAGCGAGCGTGAGGTGGCATTCGCCAAGCGCAGTCTGGGCGTCTTCAAAGCCAAAGCCTCGTTTGGCCAAAGGTTCTAATTTCTCTAGGGCTTGCGTACAATTGCCTTGGTGCTTCAGCACGAAGCCGTCCCAATAAGGACTATGTTGGGCTTTGCGCTCGATTTGGCGACGACGCAAAGCGTCTTGTGGGTCATTGCGACGAGATTGCGCTTCGGCGAAATCAAGGGTCGTCAAAACCAACAGCACGACCAGCGGGAATAGATAATTTACCAATTACCTCACCAAGTGCCTATGTTTTCCATCGAAGCCCAAGGCTCTTGCGCGGGCAGGGGATCGCCGGCTTGCAATAGCTCAATCGACACATTATCGGGCGAGCGCACAAAGGCCATGCGTCCATCGCGCGGCGGACGATTAATTGTAATGCCGGCTTGCTTGAGTTTTTCGCAAGTCGCATAAATATCGTCGACTTGATAAGCCAAGTGACCAAAGTTGCGGCCTTCATCGACTTCTTTTTCATCCCAATTATGGGTCAGCTCAATCTGCGCCTCGGGTTGGCCAGGGGGTGCCAAGAAGACAAGCGAAAAACGACCTTCTTCAATGTCATATCTACCCAGGTTTTCCAGCCCCATATGGGTGCAATAGAATTCCAACGATGCGTCTAAGTCGGTCACGCGGACCATTGTATGTAAGTATTTCAACTGCCACTCCTTAAGTTTCAGGCACTTTAGGTCAGTGAGGGCAATCTGTCGCGTTATTTAGCGTCGCACCTTTGGTAAAACAGTAGCGCTCGGCTTGGCTTCATGTTTGAATAAAATCCCGAAACGGCAAATAATAAGAGTCAGTCATGATCACCCCAATTGAATTCAAATCTTCCCGAAACACATGCCGAGGACGGCTTTATGAGCCGGAGGCAAAGCTGGCCAATGGCGCAGGCGTTGTCCTTGCACATGGCCTTGGCGGCACGATGGACTGTGGGTTGTTCGACTACGCTCAAGCCTTTGCAGATGAGGGATTTCATGCCCTGGTTTTTGATTATCGCGGTTTTGGCGAAAGCGATGGAACGCCGCGCCAATTTATATCTGTTCCGCGCCAACGCGAAGATTGGCGCAATGCAATCCACTTTCTGCGCAGCCACGGCAATGTAGATGCCGAACGAATTGGTCTGTGGGGAATGTCTTTCTCGGGTGGGCATGTAATCCATTTGGCAAAGGATGATTTAAAAATTCGTGCCGTTGTCGCGCAAGTGCCGTTGATAGACCCTGTGCTAACCGCCAATGTTGGAAATTATCAACGTGGGCCCGCCCATTCGCAAGCGCTGATGAAAGCTATTATCAAGCGCGCGAAAACAGGTTGGTTGCGCGCCAAAGCAGAAATGTTGCAAATAGCGCCGGTTGTGGCCTCGAAGCCTGCTGTGCTTGGCTCGGCTGAGGCCAGCACCTATGCAGATTTGGCAGGGCCAACTTGGAAGAACGAGTTGCATCCAGATAGCTTTTTGAAGGGCGCTATGCAGAGTAATAATCCGTCTTTATTGACCGATGATTTGGCGGTGCCTATGCTGTTGCAAATCGGAGAAAATGACAAAGTGGTTTCCAATGAAGCGGCCCAAAATTTTGCGCGACGGTGTGGCCCCTTGGCTCGACTGACAAGCTATGCTGGCGATCATTTTACTTTGTTGCAAGACAATGATTTGCGTCGCGCGGCGATCCATGAGGCAATTATTTTTTATAAGGCAAATCTTATTTTATGAGTTTAGTTCTGCGTCAATGGGTGGAGGCGGCAAAGCATGTCGTTGTCTTCACGGGAGCTGGAATGAGCACGGATAGTGGCATCCCAGACTTTAGGAGCCCGGGCGGGGTATGGACGCGCATGGCGCCGATTATGTTTCAAGACTTTATGGCCAGCGAAGAAAACCGCATTGAAGCCTGGCGCCGCAAATTTGCTATGGCAGATGAGCTGGGCAAAAGTTTTCCAAATGATGGCCACAAGGCGATTGCCAAATTAGTGCAAAGCGGGAAAGTGAAAACGCTGATTACCCAGAACATTGATAACTTGCATCAAGATAGCGGCGTGGCGGATGAGCATATTGTGGAGCTGCACGGCAATGGCACTTACGCCACCTGTCTGGATTGCGATGCGCGCCAAGATATGCAAGCCATCCGCGCGGATTTTGAGGCGAGCCAAATGGCCCGCGCCCCGATGTGTTCTGCGTGTGGTGGTATTGTAAAGTCAGCGACGATTTCGTTCGGCCAAGCCATGCCAGAGACGCCCATGCAACGCGCCGAGGCGGCCAGCTTGGCTTGCGATTTATTTCTGGCGATTGGATCTTCTTTGCAGGTTTATCCGGCGGCAGGGTTTCCCGTGTTGGCGCGCCATAACGGCGCCCGTTTGGTTATTCTAAACCGCGAGCCGACGGAGTTGGACAGCTCTGCTTCTTTGGTCATTAACGAAGAAATAACTCCGACACTGCATAATCTAGTAAGCCTAGACAGTTAAACGAGATTTGAAGACTTATTCAGGCGCCTGCATGAGCATGGTAGAGTAGGGGTGCCGACGAAATATTTTTTGCCTTTTATAGGTCTCAAACTGTGGTAGCGTTAGGCGGTAAAGGCGTAAACCTAAAGTAATAAAAACAATAAGAATAATAGAGGTTTTGCAATGTTTCCTGTAGAAACCGCTGAGAGTTCAGCGGAAGAGGCCGTTCTCATTGAGGGCACGGTTAAGTGGTTTGATGCCGTTAAAGGATACGGTTTTGTAGTACCAGATGCAGGCGGGGTCGACGTTCTCGTCCATCATTCGACTTTGCGTCGGGGCGGCTATGATACTTTATATCCGCTGGCGCGCATCAAATGCACTGTGGTGGAGCGCCCGCAAGGTCTTCAAGCTGACCGAATTGTGGCGATTGATAATACGGATGCTCAAGTACCGATTGGCAACCCAAGGCCGACAAGTGTGCTGGCAGGCATTTCCAATATTAGCGAATTTCAGCAAGCGCACGTAAAGTGGTTTAACCGCATTCGCGGGTTCGGCTTTGTTAATGTCGAGCCGGATGGCGAAGATATTTTCGTGCATATGGAAGTGCTGCGAAAGGCTGAAATTGAGGCTTTGGTTCCTGGGCAATATATTCTGGTTAAATATGGCAATGGCCCTAAGGGGCTGATGGCAACGGATGTGAAGCGCATTGATAGTGGCGCTCGGTTGCAATCAAATGCCAGCGAAAGCCAAATGGTTTTGCACGAGGACAGCCCCCAAGAGGCCCCCGCACCAACAGAGCAACCGGAACTCACAGATCAGCCGGAGCCGAGTGTTTTGACGCCCGAGAGCGGCGAGTAGTCAATTCGCTGCTTATCGCTTTGTTGTTTGCGCTTGCGCTCACCTGTTTACTTTGTTGTTTGAGCTTGCGCTCACCGGTTTACTTTGTTGTTTGAGCTTGCGCTCAACAAAGGCATATGGCACCAAACAAACATGTCTGAATTCGCGGAAATTGACCTAGAGGCGTTGCAAGCCCCCGAACCGTTTCGCTTAAGTGTGCGGCGGGGGCCTTTCACGACGCATAATGGGCCTTGGTTTCATTGGGCCAGCCCCGATACGTTCCGCCAAGGCGTTCGTTTGCTTGAGCGTCATTGCAACAGCCGTGGCATTGTTCATGGCGGTTTTCTGTCTTCCTTCGCTGACGGTCTGGCGGCGACGTCGGTGTTTCGCGATGTGAAGCGGTCTTCTGTAACGATTAAGCTCAACACGGAGTTTTTGCGCAGCGCCGAAAGTGGCGATTGGCTGCAAGGCACGGCAAGGGTAACGCGGGCCACTGGCAAGACCGCGTTCGTCGATGCTTATGCTTGGGTTGGCGAAGCGCAAGAGCCGCCAATGGACGCGTTAATCTTCCGTAGCTCAGCTATTTTTAGATTATTAGAAAATAGGTAGCTGTTTTGCTTGAAACGCAGAGACATTTCTATTAAGCAGGTGTCAGTCGGGGCTTGGCGCAGTCTGGTAGCGCACCTGGTTTGGGACCAGGGGGTCGCAGGTTCGAGTCCTGCAGCCCCGACCATTTATCGAAATCACAATAATCTGCTGCCGAATAGGGCTGTGACGACACATGCGACGCTTGTCCAAAAGCAAGCTGAATGCGCGCCCTTAAGGAACAAGGTTATGGGGTCGCCATCCCAGCCTTTCTTGAAAGCATAACTGGTAAATAAGAGCCTGAAACTTTAAGATAAAAGTTCCTTTTGAGATAACCGCAAGTGGCTATGATGAAATTTGTAAATCCGGATGTTACCGCCGATGGCGAGGCGCGCGCTTGGGTCGATTTAACCAAGCTCGAGACCCTTTGGCTCAATACAGGCACTTTATGCAATATTCAGTGTGGGCATTGTTACATCGAATCTAGCCCGACGAATGATCGGTTGGTGTATCTAACGCTGGCAGATGTGCGCAGCTATTTGGATGAAATTGCCGAAGAGGGTTTAGGTACGCAACAAATTGGCATCACCGGCGGGGAGCCTTTCATGAACCCCGATATTATGCCAATCATCGAGTTGATTTTAGAGCGCGGGTTTGAGCTTCTGGTGTTAACCAATGCCATGAAGCCCATGGAGCATAAACGCGAAGCTCTCCTGAGCGTGCTGTCACGCTATGGCAGCCAAATGGTGCTGCGCATTTCGGTCGATCACTTTAGCCAAGCCCTGCATGAAGAAGAACGCGGCGAAAACACATGGGAGCCTATGGTGAAAGGGCTTCAATGGCTGTCCGCGTTCGGCTTTACCATCGATGTTGCGGGCCGCACGCGCTGGAACGATAAAGAAGACGATTTGCGCCATGGGTTTGCGCGTCTTTTTAAATCATTAGGCGTGAGCGTAGACGCCCAAAATCCAAAAGAATTAATGCTGTTTCCCGAAATGGATGAAGGCGCGGAAGTGCCTGAAATCACCACCGAATGCTGGGGCATTTTGAACGTAGACCCGAACGACATGATGTGCGCTACCTCGCGCATGGTGGTGAAGCGCAAAGGTGCCGAAAAACCCACTGTGCTGGCCTGTACCTTACTGCCGTATGAAGAAGAATTTGAAATTGGCACTACGCTGAAGCAAGCCAGTGAGCGGGTGAAACTGAACCATGCGCATTGTGCAAAATTTTGCGTTTTAGGGGGCGGTAGCTGTTCGGCTTAACCAGTCTAGCAATTGTTTTTGAGCCGAGAGTAAGCTCGCCTCAGCAGCCAAGCTTTCGCGCAGCTCAACCAAATCTGCCGCCACATCCACATCTTGCTGCTCGGGCAGATAGTGAATTTCTAAGTCCAGTTGACGGAGCTGGCCAACCAATTGCTGTCGCGTCGTGCTTTCGCTGTAGGTTACGCTCGTCCAGCAAGATTGCGGAATGTCTACGCCGCCAGCAAATAAATAAAACCCGCCATCAGAACACGGGCCAAGCACGATGGCGTTGGGGTCTTGTACGAGATGCTTTTGCGCTTCCTCGAGCAGGCTAGGCGTCAATTGCGGGCTGTCGGTTCCCATCAACATGGCTGCGCCATGGCTTTGGCGTAATTTGGTATAGACCTGATGCAGGCGCGCGCCCAAATCGCCATCGCCCGTCCAAAAACGCGGCAACTTCTGCCATTGAGGTTGGTCAAGTCCGTCGGCTTCTGCGATGGCCCAATGCGGGCGGATGGCCTTGGGTAAAGCCAGAGCCAGCTGCTCAATTGCCAGAACACTTAACTGATAAAACTGCTCGGCTTCCGCTTTACCAAGGCTCGCGGCCAAGCGTGTTTTTACGGGCGAAAGCGCGGCTGTTTTGGCAAAAATTCCCAAACCAATTTGTTCCACGGGGCGAGGGTCTCGCGCTATTGGCATTTCACATGCATCCATTGTTTGAGCCATAAATACTGATGCAGCAGGGTGGTTTTGAGCCAGCCATTTTGCTGATATTTGCGCGCACTGGTGATCAGTCTTGCCGCTATGCGGTTGAGTTTGACGTCGGCTTTATGAGCTTGCCAGACAAACAAATGGTCTTCCCCATAAGGTGCTGTTTCAGGGTACCCACCCAAGGCTTCAAATAGCTGTTTTTCGATGCAAAACGCTTGGTCACCAAAAGGGCAACCAAAAAACCGTGAGCGCATATTGGCCCCCCAGCTGTTTATTTTCATAAGCCAGCTGCCGCCCGCAAAGGCCAAATCAAAATAGTGCAAAGCCTTTGGCTTATCGGCAATGGCTTGCTGGAGCTTTTGCCAGGCGTCATCGGGCAGGCTAGAATCGGCATGTAGAAACCATAAGTAAGCGCCCTTAGCTTTCGCAGCCCCCGCGTTGAGGCTCGCCGCCCGGCCTGCCTCTTGCGACAGAATGATTTCTATGTCGGGCGGCAGTTGGTCGAGGAGGGCGGTCGGCTCTGGCTCCTGCACTGCCATGGGAATGATAACTGAAACCGAGACGGCTACGCGCATAGCACTTCCAATAGTTCGCGCTTTGGCTCCGGGATGTTTTCAGGCGGGGTAAGCAGAGCCGTTGCAAGCGTTTCGCGGTAACTTGCTTCGGCCTCGGGCAATGGGGTTTCGAGCAAGGCCAGTAATAATTCTTTGGCTTGGCTTAGGCTTTCGCCAAAGCGCGAAATAACATCGGCGACGCTGACATGCTGGCTTGGGTCATCCATCCAGCAATCATAATCTGTGGCAATGCCAATGGTCGCATAGCAAAGCTGGGCTTCGCGGGCCAAGAAGACTTCTGGCACATTTGTCATGCCCACAAGGTCACACTCGGCGGCGCGCAAAAAATTGCTTTCAGCCTTGGTGCCGAGGCGCGGGCCGTCCACCCCTGCATAGGTTTTGTTTATATGAAGGGGAAGGTTCATCTGTTCGGCTTTGCTGGCGATCCATGCCGTCATGTTTGGGCAGACGGGCTCGGCGGTGGAAACATGGGCGGCGACCCCCTCACCAAAAAAAGTGCGTTCGCGATTGCCTTTTACAAAGTCAAAATATTGCGAGGGGATGGCAAAATCTCCTGGGTGAATTTCCTCGCGCAGGCTGCCGACAGCCGAAAAGCCAAGCACTTGTCGGGCCCCTAGTTTTTTGAGTGCAAAAATATTGGCGCGGTAATTTACTTCATGGGGCAAAAACTCATGGTCTCGACCATGGCGCGGCAAAAACAGTACTTCGCGATTGCCATACTCGGCTTTTATCACCGGAGCGGAAGGGGCCCCAAAAGGCGTGGCGACATTGAGTTCTTCTTTTACGTCTAGGCCATCCATTTCATACAGGCCTGTCCCACCAATAATTGCTAGCATTGTCTCTTTGCTCCCCTGCTCACGGCAAGCACCAGCGAGCCATTTAGCAAATGGTAGTGCAGGTTTGGGTCAGCCTCCACTTAAAAATAATCTCACAGTCGAATGAAATTTAGATGCAAGGGATTAGGCATGAAGGAAAAAGGTAAGAGCTCGATTAGCAAGGATTATTGTGGTTAAAGGATAGCCGCCCTGAAAATTAAATATGGCTGTCTACCCCCGTTTTTCTTGAGGCGCAAAATTTACCAAAACGGGCTTGGTTCTCATCGCAATTGTGCCTAGGCTATTTCAAATATTTTGGGAGCAAGCAATGACAAATACGCAACCAACGATTGTGGCCGGTGTCGGCATGATTGCTTTCGGCAAACCAGGGGCCTCGGAAAATTATGACGTTATGGGCGAAAAAGCCATTCGCGAGGCTTTGGCCGATTGCGGATTGGACTTCTCTCATATCGAACAAGCCTATGCGGGCTATGTTTACGGCGATAGCACTTGCGGCCAAAAAGTAATTTACAAAGTCGGCATGACCGGCATTCCTGTTTTCAACGTGAATAATAATTGCTCCACCGGCTCATCGGCTTTGTTCATGGCCCGCCAAGCGGTGCGAAGCGGCCTTGTGGAATGCGCGCTCGCCGTGGGCTTTGAGCAAATGCAACCGGGCGCTTTGGGTAATATTTGGGAAGACCGCCCCAGCCCCTTTGATGCGTTCGATAGCGAATGTGCTGAGCTTTTCGATAGCGAGGCGCCTTTGGCGCTGCGATATTTCGGCGGTGCGGGCAAAAGCCATATGGATAAATATGGCACGGAGCTATCTGACTTCGCAGAAATTCGGGCCAAGGCCAGCCGCCACGCGAAAAACAATCCGAAGGCTTTATTCCGCACAGAGTTAAGCGCAGGCGATGTTTTGCAATCTCCGGAAATGATTCCTGGTGTGATGACCCGCCTGATGGCTTGCCCTCCAACGTGTGGAGCGGCGGCGGCTATTTTAGTATCCGAAGGCTTCGCTAAAAAACATGGCCTGTCGACGGGCGTTAAAATTGTGGCGCAATCGATGACTACCGACACCCCAAGCACATTCGAGGCGCATGATATGATGCAGCTTGTGGGCTATGATATGACAGGTGCGGCGGCGCGCCAGGTCTATGAGACGGCGGGCCTTGGCCCGACAGATATCGATGTCGTGGAATTGCATGACTGCTTTGCCCATAATGAGCTGATTACCTATGAGGGCTTGGGGCTATGTGGGGAAGGCCAAGCGCAAAAGTTTATTGCCGATGGAGATAACACCTATGGTGGCCAAGTGGTAACCAATCCCTCGGGCGGGCTGTTGTCCAAAGGGCATCCTTTAGGCGCCACCGGTCTGGCGCAATGCTATGAGCTGACCCACCAATTGCGCGGCTCGGCAGGGGCGCGCCAAGTGGAAGGCGCCAAGACGGCACTGCAGCATAATTTAGGTCTAGGGGGCGCTTGCGTGGTGACCCTTTATCAAGCTGGTTAGCCAGTCGTAATTGCGTTCAAACTTTGAAAAAAAAACGGAGATTAAAATGAACAAAAAACTAGATACAGTGGCCCTCACGGTTGGGCGCAGTTTACTTGGGGTTTATTTCGTATTGCCGGGTTTGGCCAAATTTGCCTCCTGGCAGATGCATGTCGATATGATGGTGAAACACAATATACCGCTGGCCGAGCCGCTGTTGTTTATTGCAGGTCTTGCTAACCTCATTCTGGGTGGCTTGCTGTTGGCCAATAAACAAGTCTGGTTGGCGGCCTATGGTTGTGTCGCTTATATTCTGGTCATCAATCTTTGCTTGCATGATTTTTGGAATTACACGGGCATCGAAGGCGCCCATGAACTGCAAAACTTCGTAAAAAACCTCGGTATTCTGGCAGGTTGTTTGGTGCTGGCGAGTTATGCTCGCACGTCCAAAAGCTAGACGGTCTCGATCTAGGGCTTCGGCGCAGGATATCGCTCGGGCGGTAAGCCTGTCGCCGGAAGGGTTGTTTGGGCAAAGCCTCAAGCTAGACTAAGCGCGCGATGAGGCAATTTCGCTACTGCATATTTTGGTTAGACAGGCTATACACACGTCATGAAAAATAAACTTTTAGCTATAATCGCTACTCTGCTGCTGTCGCCTATGGTCACGCAAGCGCAAACTAAGGAAAACAACAATCAGGCGGATGCTGGCTGGCGCCCGACGCAAACCATGTATTGCTCAGACGGTGAGTTCGATTGGGACAGTGGGCAATCGCTGTATGATTTCGTTATTCTCACGCGCGCGCCAGGCGACTTTTTAATAAGTTATCTTGGCATTCCGCATCCAAGTTTCGAGCGTCGCCAGTATTCTCATTTATGGATGAAAATGGTTGGGCATTATTCGTCCAGCCTTGAAACCCGGGGGGACGAGCGCATTTATCGCTTGAAGTTGGAAGTCGATAATCAGCCGAGCCGCATCGGCGAGTTGACCATTGGGGCCGGTGGTAAATATACGTTCACCATGACGCCGCCCTTGAGCCGGCCCGTAACAAGTGCCGGGCTTTGCTGGGACTCGTTGAAGCCGGAGCCTCGGGCGCTACAAAAAAGACGACGCTAACTCGGGGTGAATTCAAAACTTGCTCAGACCTCTGATAATCGGTAGGAGTGAGCTATGAAGAAGTCCCGAATAAAGTTTGTTTCGAAAAATACCGTTTTTGCGTTTCAGTTTCTGAGTTTACCGCAGGCGCATGCGGATGAAATTGAATGGGTGTTAGACCCTGAAGCGCGTGATTACGACTGGTTGGTGGTCTATGACGACCTGCCAAGTCGCGCCGATGAGCGTTTGTCGCTAGGCGTCGAGACGCTGTCTTGCCCACAAGAAAACACGGTGCTTTTGACCTATGAGCCGTCTTCTGTAAAATTTTATGGTCAAGATTATATGGATCAATTTGGTATGGTGTTGACCAGCCATGAGCCAGAGGCTTTGCGCCATCGAAATCGCCGAGACATGCCCCCCATCGGGGTTTGGTTTTATGGCGGGCTAGAGCAAGCCAATGCGCACCCTAAGGCACCAGAGAAAACCGGATTGGTATCCATGTTTGGCTCTCCAAAAGCGCAAAAACATACGCTGCACCATCGCCGTGCCGAGTTTCTCGTGGAGCTGGCCAATGGGCTGGGCGAGCAGGTGGATGTTTATGGCAAAGGCTATCAATTTGTCGAACATAAGGCAGAGGGCATAGACGCCTATCGCTATCATATCGCGGTTGAGAACCATATTGGCGCGCACCATTGGACGGAAAAACTATCGGATGCTTTCCTCGGGTACAGCCTGCCGTTTTATGTCGGATGTTCTAATCTGGAAGCCTATTTTCCCGAAGAGAGTTTTATCCGCCTCGATATTCTCGATAAGGCGGCGGCTTTGGCGACGATTGAGAGAGCCATCGTCGATAAGGCTTATGAGAAACGCCTGCCAGCCATTGTAGAAGCGCGGCGACGGGTTTTGGAAGATTATAATCTGGGCAATTTGGTGGCGAAGCATATTCTGCAGGCGCCAAAAGTAAAGGTGCCAAAGGCGCCAGGTAAAATTTTAAGTCGTCATGCTATGCAGCGCCGCGATTTGCCAACTTTTTTGCGCTATGCCGTGGGCAAAACCAGTGCCCGCCGTCGGGGAAGAAAACACTATGGCAGCTACCTAGAAGGTAAAATCAGCTAGCTATTCTTTCCAGCGATTGTGCGCCCACAGCCACTCATGGGGGCTGGTTTCAATCCAACCTTCAATCGCATCATAAACCTCGCGCATTGCCGCATCGACATCTGCTTTGGCGTCATCTGTTTTGGCAACGTGAATGGCAGGGAAGAAATGCTGCACGAAATGGGCTTTGTCCGGGCCGTCTTGGCGGCGGCGAACCACGGTCGGAATAACTGGAATATCGAAACGCCGCGCTATTTTTACAGCCGCCGAAGGGGCTTTGGTTTCTCGGCCCATAAAGGTAATCGGGTCGCCTGTCCCAAGTTTTTGATCGACCAGTAAAACCATGGAAGTGCCTTTTTGAAGCTCGGAAATCATCGTGCGGGCGCCCTTAGACCCCTTCGGGATTTGCAGCGGCATGAAGGCGCTGCGCTGGCGAATAATCCATTTGTCCATATAGGGGTTGTTGGCATGTCGATAGAGCGCGCCAGCGCGGCCAACCAATTGGCGGACGCCGAGCATGCCCATTTCCCAATTGGAAAAATGTCCGGAAACAAAAATCGCTGGCCCGCCATCGGGCAGGGCGGCTTTGACATGTTCTGCGCCTTCAATCAAAACGCGGGTTTCGGCCTCGCGAGAGAATTTTGCCATATGGGGGAACTCGCCGACGAAACGGCCTAATTGCTCCCAGAATTGGCGCAAGATTTGTTTGCGTTCCGCCGCAGAAACATGCGGCATGGCTTGGGCGATATTATCATCTGCCAGTGAGCCTTCGCGGGCAATTTTGCCGAGCCCGCGTCCTAAAAGTCCGCCTAAATACGAGCCAATGCGCACGCCTGCCAAGCGGTAAATCGCCAGAATAAATTTGACCAGTTGAGCTTGAATGAAATAGGCGGGCTGCATGAAAACGTATCTCCGTCCTTCGGCGCTTAGTTTGTCCTTGTATAAGCCAGATGCGCCTAAAAACCAAATAAGAGATGAAGGTTACTTCCAGCGATTGTAAGGCCAAAGCCATTCGGACGGGCGCTCTTCAATCCATTGCTCGAACAAATCATAGGACTGGCGCATAGCCGCCTCGATGTCGGCGGACATATCCGCGGTTTGGGCGACGCGAAAAGCGGGAAAAAAATACTGTACGAAATGAGCTTTATCGGGCCCATCGTTGCGGCGTCGAACGAGCGTGGGGATGACGGGAATATCAAACCGGCGAGCTAATTTAATGGCCGCCGAAGGCGCGCGCGTTTGGCGCCCCATAAAGGATATCGGGTCGCCTTGCGATAGGTTTTGGTCGATGAGCATAGCAACCGGCTTGCCGGATTTTAGGGTGTTAAGTAACTCGCGCGAACCTTCGGGCCCCGCGGGAATTTTAATCGGCATAAATGCCCCGCGTTGTTTGAGCAGCCATTTTCGCAAAAACACATTCTTGGGTTCGCGATATAAAGCGCCCGTTTCGCCCGCGACGCGCAAAACGCCCATCATAATCATTTCCCAGTTTGAGAAATGACCGCTGATAAAAACGGCAGATCCGCCATTCGGCAGGGCTTGGCGAACATGTTCCTCGCCCTCGATAATCAAGCGGCTTTCGGCCTCGCGTGCCAGTTTGGGCAGATGGGCCATTTCACCGAAGACACGTCCGATTTGTTCAAAGCAATCTGTCAGAACTTGTTTTTGTTGGGCCTTGCAAAGGTGCGGCATGGCTTGGCTCAAATTGTTGGCCGCGCGCGCGACTTCTGGGGTTATTTTGCCGGCCAAACGCCCCAATACGCCACCGAGATAGGAGCCAAGCCGCAAGCCCGCTAGCCGATAGATGAAGAATAATATTTTCGCTGCCAGTGCTTGTAAAAATGAGATTATCAGTTTCATGTCAACCTATCTTATTGCTCTCAAGGCTGAAACTATGTCAGTGTTTAGAGAGATTTTTTTTTTAGATATTAGGTATATGTCCAATTAGGCCATAAACCAATAGGGAGTTCAAGAATGCAATTGTCTTTGGTTCAAAAAGAAATTCGGGCGATGGCGCTGATCGGCGGTTTGGGTTTCGCGGCTATGGTTTCCCCAGCTTTGGCGGATGACTATTTTGTGAAGAAATTCGGCAAGTCAGACACTTTGGGCCATGCCAATTATCTGACCAAAGCGAAAGCCAAACAGGCGGCCAAATTGGTCAAGCAAGGCAAGGTCTATCAGCTGGGCATGGTAACCGGCCCCGACACGCCGGCCTATGGCCCCCGTAAATTCCAGATGATTGTGCATCAACTCAACGACGGCACGGGCGCTCTGCTAGGCCCCGATAAATTGGTTTCGAATGATGATACGGTGGTGACCTCCATCGGCATTGGCTCGCAACTCGATGGCTTTGGCCATATTGGCAAAGAGCATCGTTATTATAATGATACGCCGGCCTCCGAAGTGGTGTCTCCGGATGGGCTTTTGAAGTTTGGCACGCATGCTTTGCCAGGCTTTGTTACCCGTGGCGTGGTGTTGGATATGACCAAACATTTCGGCCAAAACCCGCTACCAATGGGCACAGCCTATACGGAAAAAGACATTAAGGCAGCGGCCAAGAAGCAAGGCATTAGCATTACCAAAGGCGACGTGGTGCTATTGCATTCTGGTTATATGAAGGCCAATGAGGGCAATAAAAACTTGGTGCCGGGCGAGCCGGGGCTGGGCATTAGTGGCGCCCATTATTTGGCCAAATTGGGCGTGGTGGCCATCGGCGCAGACACATGGGCGCTTGAGGTTTTGCCAAGCGAAGACCCCAATCGGGTTTTCCCCGTGCATGGTTTATTGCTCAGCAAATATGGCATTTATATTCTAGAGAATATGGTGACACATGATTTGGTGGCCGATGGCGCAACAGAGTTCATGTTCTCGCTAGGTGTGCCGAAGCTAAAGGGCGCGGTGCAAGCGATTATCAATCCGCTGGCTATTCGGTAACACGCAGTATCGCAATGCTTGCTTGAAAAGCTTGGCAAATTTAGCGATACAGAGAGCCTAAATTATACGAGGCGTCGTTGAAACGAAGCCTTGTGCCAAGGAGAGCCATATGAGTGCGCGAATTTATCAACCTGCAAAATCGGCTATGTCGTCGGGCATGGCCAACACCAAAGAATGGGTGTTGGAATTTGCGCCAGATGGCGCGCGCAGCAAAGATGCGTTGACGGGCTGGAACTCGATTGATGGCACGGCCAATCAGGTAAAGCTAAAGTTTGCCACGTTAGAAGAGGCTCAAGGCTATGCCGCGTCGAAAGACATCGCAGCCCGCGTCGACCAACCGCATCCGCGCCAGCGCAGAGCCAAATCCTATTCCGACAATTTCCGCCACGATCGGGTAGAGAAGATATAATCGCCAATTGTTTGGCGTGACAGATCGCAATATCAGGCCCCGTAGCTCAACTGGATAGAGCGCGAGACTTCTAATCTTGAGGTTGCAGGTTCAAGTCCTGCCGGGGTCACCATTTTTGTATACTTTTCAGCCACTTTTGATTTTTAGTAAATTATATTGTGAATATATCGCCCCGCCAGAGATGGCGGGGCTTTTTTTTGTTGCTTCTTTGCTCGGCGATAGCTAGTTATCTAACGAATAATAACTTCAACAAAAATAACAATTGCAACAAAAATAACAATCTCAACAAAAATAACAATCTCAACAAAAATAACAATCTCAACAAAAATAACAATGGAACAAACCCATGATGAACCGTCTTTTTCGGTCGCGTACGTCATTGACTCGTTTTCTAAAAACTTCGTCTTCTTTTACGGCGGCATCTTTCGGGCAAAAGCAGCCGCTCTCTAAGTTTCGCAAAGAGGCGCAAGCCCTAAGCCCGCTAATTGCTGGCTTGTTAGTAGCCTGTGGCGGCGGTAGTAAAAAAGACGACATGGCGGCTGCACCCTCTACTGCTGCGCCCTTTACTGCTGCACCCTCTACTCCTACGCCCTCTACTCCTACACCCTCTACTGCTGCACCCTCTACTCCTGCACCCTCTACTATTGTTAAAACTGGCTCATCGGGCGTTGATACTTCAGATGGCGTTGATGGTGATAGCACGCTGACAGGTGGTGCAGGCGATGACACGCTGACAGGTCGTGCAGGCAATGACACGCTGATAGGTGGTTTGGGTAATGATACGCTAGATGGCGGAGATGGCAGTGACACGGCAAGTTATGCAGGCGCGTCAGGGCGCGTGTCCATTTACCTAACAAACAAAGGTCCGCAGGGTGATGGGGATGGGGGCAAAGATACGCTCATAAGTATCGAAAATCTCATCGGCTCTCGTTACGATGACGTTCTATCGGGTGATGAAAAAGATAACACTCTGATAGGCGGCGCTGGCGATGACACTCTAATAGGTGGTTTGGGCAATGATACTATAATTGGCGGAGATGGCGATGACTTTCTTGGCGGCGGTGCGGGCAATGACACACTAGTTGGCGACGCGGGCAGCGATGTGATTGATGGCGATGGGGGCAATGACACTCTAAGTGGCGGTGCAGGCAATGACACTCTAACTGGCGATGGGGGCAATGACACTCTAACTGGTGGCGCAGGCAATGACACTCTAAGTGGCGGTGCGGGTGATGACATATTCGTTTTGAATTTAAATAAGCTCTCGACGGATTTAGATTTGGTCGCTGATTTTGAGGCTGGGGCAAACCAGATTCGCGCCAATGGCTCGGGTGGTGATGACGGGTCACTAGCGAATATTAAAACCAATCTCAATATAGATTGGACGAATAACACCAAACACCAATTCGGCTCTACCTCAAATGATTTGGCAGTAAATGACACGGTGATCTACTGGCTCGGCGCTGACGGAGCTCTCGGCGGTGGCGATGACGTTGAGTTGATGGTACTAGCGGATTACACCGACGCGTTGACATTAAGCCATTTCGATATCATTTAAGCCGTCTCTCATCGAAAAACGAAACATCGACGATTAGAATATATTGTAAGAAAGCCCCGTCAGAAATGGCGGGGCTTTTTTGTTGCGACTGCATTGCGAGGTTTCCTTTGAGCAGGACGGGAAACGCATGGCGCAGGCGACAGGAATTCAGCAAATTGTGCAGCGATGAGAGGCTAAAGCATCGACCCCGTTTCGCCCAGCAAGTAGCGCGCCACATCAATCGTGTCGATGGTTAGCGAGATGCCCGCCATTACCAAATAGAACAGCACGAATTTTGAGAAAATTGGCGAGTTGGTGAATTTCTTGCGGCGGGTAAATACCCAAATATATACCGGCGTCCAGAAAACCAAATGCGCCAAGCCTAGCAGGCGAACATAGCCATATTGGCTATAGAGATAATTCATAAATTCACCGGCCAGCAAAAAAGCCACCACAATGGCAATGGCTTCATAGCGGGGGCGCCATCCATCGGGCGTGCGTTGTACGACAAAGAAAATAGCGCCTAAATTGGCGGCGACCAGAATATAGAGGTAGCTCAAAAGCCATGCGGGTTGCAGCGTAATTGCCTCGCCAAGGGTTGCCGGTAGTTCCATTATATGTCTCCAGTCTGATTGCTTTATAATCAGCTTAGCTGATTTGGCGCCAGATACCAGCCCATTTGCCCAAACCATCGCCAAACCATCGCCAAACCATAGGGAATCCGATATGTCTGGAATATGCAATCGGAACTCATCATCGACGGACGACCCGTGTTCATTCGCTATAAGCGGATTAAGAATTTAAACCTGCGTCTGGTGCGCCAACCAGAACACCCCGAAGGCGCGATTATGATTTCCGCGCCCATGCGTATGTCCGAAGCGCGCATCGCCGAGTTCGTGCGCAGCAAAGCCGATTGGATTACCAAGCAACAAGCCAAATTATCCAAGCGACCTGCGCCAGCGCCCGTGGTTTATGAAGAGGGCGCGCCATTCGCGCTTTGGGGCGAGGCCTATCCGTTGCGGCTACGCCATGTAACGCGTGGGCAGGGGGTTCATTTTGCCGATGGCCAATGGCATATGGCCGTGCGCCAAGACGCGGTGGATGAGAAAAAAGCCAAGCTGATGGAAGCCGCCTATCGCGACATTTTGGTGCAGGAAGCCGAGGCGCGATTGCAAGAATGGTCGAAAACCATGCGCCTCGATGAGCAAGGCCTGACGCCGCAAGGCTTGGGCGCGCAGAAAATGACCTCCCGCTGGGGCAGCTGTCATGTCAGCCGCCGCACCATCAAATTAAACTCAGAGCTAGCGCGCAAGCCTGTGGCGATGCTGGAATATGTGCTGGTGCATGAATTGGTGCATTTATTCGAGCGTGGCCATAATGCGCGCTTTTATGGGTTGATGGATCGATATCTGCCAGACTGGGAAGACAAGCGGCGCCAACTCAATGCCAGCTAAATAGGTTTACGCTGCGCCCCAAACTAGGTAAGACAAACAGACAAGAGGCTTCGGCTAAAAATTTGATAAAGAGCGGATGAAACAATGCCAGTATTGAGATCTAAAACATCGACACATGGACGCAACATGGCGGGTGCGCGTGGCCTTTGGCGGGCGACAGGCATGGGCGACAGCGATTTTGGCAAGCCGATTATCGCCGTATCCAATAGCTTTACGCAATTCGTGCCGGGCCATGTGCATCTGAAAGATTTAGGCCAATTGGTCGCGCGCGAGATTGAAGCCGCTGGCGGCGTTGCCAAAGAGTTCAACACCATTGCGGTCGATGATGGTATCGCCATGGGCCATGACGGCATGTTGTATTCGTTGCCATCGCGCGAGATTATTGCCGATAGCGTAGAATATATGGCCAATGCCCATTGCGCCGATGCTTTGGTATGTATTTCCAATTGCGATAAAATTACCCCCGGCATGTTAATGGCGGCTTTGCGCCTCAATATTCCGGCGGTCTTCGTCTCTGGCGGGCCGATGGAAGCGGGTAAAGTGAAATGGGAAGATGAAGAAGAGCGCGCCATTGATTTGGTCGATGCCATGGTTGCCGCTGCCGATGAAACCATGTCCGACGAGCAAGTCGATGCCATCGAGCGCTCGGCCTGCCCAACGTGTGGCTCTTGCTCTGGCATGTTTACCGCCAATTCGATGAATTGCCTGACCGAGGCCATTGGTCTGTCGTTGCCGGGCAATGGCTCGGTGCTGGCCACCCACGCCGACCGCGAAGCTTTGTTCAAAGAAGCCGGTCGCACGGCGGTAGAGCTATGCAAACGCTATTACGAAGACGACGATGAAACCGCCTTGCCGCGCGCGATGGCCAGTTTCAAAGGGTTTGAAAACGCCATCATGTTGGATATTGCCATGGGCGGCTCCACCAATACGGTGTTGCATTTATTGGCCGCAGCGCATGAAGCAGAAGTTGATTTTACCATGGCCGATATCGATCGGCTGTCGCGCAAAGTGCCCGTGCTCAGCAAAGTGGCGCCAGCCGTGCAGAATGTGCATATGGAAGATGTGCATCGCGCCGGCGGTATGATGTCGATTTTGGGCTCGCTGTCTCGTGGCGGCTTGCTGCACAACGATGTGCCAACCGTGCATAGTAAAACTATGGGCGAGGCGATTGCCAAATATGATATCGCGCTCGATGTGTCAGACGAGGTAAGCGAGTTTTACCGCGCGGCCCCGGGCGGGGTTCCGACGCAAGTGGCTTTCAGTCAAAGCCGTCGTTTCGATAGTTTTGATAATGACCGCGAGAACGGTATCATTCGCTCGACCGAACATGCGTTCAGCAAGGATGGCGGCTTGGCGGTTCTCTATGGCAATTTGGCGGAAAAAGGCTGCATCGTAAAAACCGCCGCCGTGGCCGAAGAGACCATGGAATTCACTGGCACGGCGCGCGTGTTTGAAAGCCAAGATAGTGCCGTGGCCGCAATTATGGCCAACGGGCAAGTGAACGCTGGCGATGTGGTTATTATTCGCTACGAGGGGCCCAAAGGCGGGCCGGGCATGCAAGAAATGCTGTATCCCACTAGCTATTTGAAGTCCAAACGCCTCGACAAAGTTTGCGCGTTGGTCACCGATGGTCGCTTCTCGGGCGGCACATCGGGTCTGTCTATCGGCCATGTTTCGCCAGAGGCGGCCAGCGGAGGGCTTATTGGTTTGGTGGAAGATGGCGATAAAATCGAAATTTCCATTCCCAATCGCTCCATCCATTTGGCGGTTCCAGATGCTGAGTTGGCCGAGCGCCGCAAAGCCATGGATGCCAAGGGCTGGCGCCCAAGCGAAAAACGCGAGCGCAAAGTCACCACGGCCTTAAAAGCCTATGCCGCTTTTGCTACCAGTGCAGACAGAGGCGCCGTGCGCGATTTAGACCAAGAGTATAGCGTCGATAAAAGCTAAATCGGCACGATGTATTCGGCAATTTTACCGCTGCGGCACGCTTCGATAAATTGCGCCCCGAGGTTATGGCTGCGGGCTACGACTTCGTTCCATTTGTCGAACCGCTCGAGCTCATTTTTTTGATATTTCGGGAAATCTTGCCGCGACGGTATTTTTCCGTCCGGCAGAGCTTTTACCCAGGCTCGCGATGGGGCAATCATCACCACTTTGTCGAGCTGGGATTGCGGCGCTTTACGCCAAGGGTAAAATTTATCAAACCAACGCATTTTAAAATGATCGTAGAAATGCGGATATAAAATCAGGCCCTCTGTGGCCGGCCAAAACGTGCTGGGCACGGGGTGGTAATCCAGCATGCCGCCATCATGATAAATATGCTCGGGGTCTTGGGGCAAGCGCACGGATGACATGTAAATGGGAATGGAACCAGAGGCGCGCAAAGCCAACATGAAGTTCTCGGGGGTTAAAGTGTCATGACGCACGTCATAGCCGTCGCGCGCGGTGAAAGTGAGTTGGCTTCGCGGGTCCGAGAACACGGCGCGCTCGGCCAGCCCACGTAAATGGCGTTGGGTAGCGATAGCCAAAAGCCCAGCGCGCGCCAACGCTAGGCCTTGGCGCGCCCGATTTGTGCTGTTTAAACCGCCGTGGCAGCGCACGGTACCAATGTGCAATCGATAGCGCTCATTGCTCAAAATCTCGTCAATGGAGCCTTGGGTATGTGGGGCAAAAACCTTGTCCAACACAATACTTGTCTGTTCATCGATGGCGGCCAAACTAGTGGCGCTCTTATAGCTTTGCTCGACATAGGCTTTTGCTGTGGCCAAAAGCGCGGCGCCAGGGTCTTTGCGCGCACTGGCCGAGAGTTTAAACGCCCCGACCGAGGTGCCGAATAAATCGACCGGCTTTGGGTCGGTGCGTTTGGGCATAAACTCGGAAAAAACCGCATGGTCAAGCCCAGCAATGGCCAACCATTTGGCGGCTCCTGAGGCGCCAAAAATTGTGCTGATATCGTTTGGGCTTAATCCGTTTTCACGAATATGTTTCAAAGCCGAGGGGCCCGCAGCAATAACCAAGTCTTGAGATGGCGCTTCCATTTAGCGTTCCTGCATGGCGCGACCCAAATCGCCAAAAAGTTTTGCCGAGATAATATTCTCGCCAGTTTGATATTCAGGGTGCCATTGCACGCCGATGCAATAGCTGACTTGGCTATGGCGAACCGCTTCGATGGTGCCATCTTCGGCTTGGGCTTCGACGATTAAATCATTGCCTAATTTGTCGATGGCTTGCCAATGCAGAGAGTTGGTTTGCGCCTGTTGAACCCCTAGCAAATTATGAAAATACCCGTTTTCTAAAAACTGGGCAGAATGACGGGCGACATAGCGTGCCTTCAAAGTGTCGGCATTTGGCGTGCGATGGTCGAGCTTGCCGGTTTGCGTTTGAATATCGGTAGACAGCGAGCCGCCGCAAACAATGTTCAGCTCCTGCATGCCTCGGCACACCGTGAGCATGGGGAGGTCGCGTTGCAGGGCGCCTTGAATGAGGGAGAAGGCAGCGGCATCTCGGTTTCTGTCGAAAGGTTCATGCGACGGCGTGGCCGTGGCGCCATAATGCGATGGGTGGATATTGGAACGATTGCCAGTTATCAAAACCCCGTCCAATGTATCGAGCAGTCGATCGGCATTAAATTTTTGTCCTGGCATGGCGGCAGGTATCAGCAAGGGCTGTACATCCATATGCTCCGCTACGGCACGCAAATACAGATGGTTGACCGCTTGCAGCGTGTCTAGGTCTTGGTTTTTTTCGTTACAAATAATTCCGAGCAGCACGCGCGTGTCCTTTTGAAACTTAAGCTGAGTTTACTTAACGCAGATATACCGATAAGACTTGTAGCATAGGATACGTCAAATTTTAGTCATAATTAGCGAGCAAGATTGCAATATGAAAACGATAGGCAAAATTAAGTTAGCCATCCTCGCTCTGTCCATGAGCCTGGTTGGTTTCGCGCAAGCGCTTAGCGAACGCGAGGGATTAGATATATATCAACGCGGGCTTTACCAAGAAGCGATTGAATATTGGAAAAAAGCCGCCGCAGCTGGCGATGCGGGCTCGGCGTATCGTCTGAGTGAAGAATATTTCGACGCCAAAATTGTAGACCGCGATATTAAGTTGGCGCTGAAATATTTAGAGCAAGCCTCTAAGGGCAATGATGCGCGCGCCCTTACCGACCTCGCATCGATGTATGATTATGGCACGGGCGTTCGCGAAGACCGTAATAAGGCAGGAGAGTTGTATTTACGGGCCGCGCGTATGGGTATGCCTGCGGCGATGTTTAACGTCGCCTCCATGCTGGAGACAGGCGAGGGACTAGGGCAAGACAAAGTCGAAGCCTATAAATATTATGTGCTGTCGCGAGACCAAGGCTTTGCGCCTTTCGCGACCAAAGCGATTGAAGAAATCTCGGCCAATATGACAGCCGAGCAAATCGCCGAAGGGGAAAAACGCGCCGATAATTTTATTCCGGATACGTTTTAAGCCGAATAGCCGGCCCGTTCAAAGCCAGCCATTAGGTCGGCCTTTAAATCGTCAACATGCTCGAGGCCGACAGATATCCTTAACATTTGCCCGTCGGTTTCAAACGGCACGGCGGTGCGCGGCGTTTCGCACGGCACGATAAGGCTTTCAAATCCGCCCCAGCTATAGCCCATGCCAAACAGCTTGAGATTGTCCAACATAGCGGCCAATTGGGTTTCGCTGCAGGGCTCTAGTTCAAATGAAAAAAGACCCGCTGCGCCGCTGAAGTCGCGTTGCCATAAGGCGTGGCCCGCATCGGACGGCAGGGCGGGGTAAAACACGCGTCGAACAAAACAAAGTGCCTCCAGCCATTGCGCTATATCCAAAGCCGCAGCTTGGTGCTGCTTCAGCCGAAGCGGCATGGTGCGCAGGCCGCGTAAGGCCAAAAACACATCGTCGGGCGCGGCGCAAAGCCCCAGCTGCCCGTGCGTGCGTCGCAAATGTTCATGGTTTTCTGCCGAGGTCGCCACCGTGCCGAGCAGCGCATCGGCATGGCCGACAATATATTTGGTAGCAGCTTGAACCGAATAGTCGACGCCATGGTCGAGCGGCTTAAAATGGAGCGGCGTGGCCCATGTATTGTCCAAAGCGGTTTTAACCTTACGCGCCTTGGCGGCCGCCACAATGGCGGGCACGTCTTGCACTTCAAAGGTTTGCGAGCCAGGGCTTTCCATAAAAATGAGCCCTGTCGTATCGCGAATAAGATGGGCAATCTCGCCGCCGATGAGCGGGTCGTAATATTGTGTCTCTACGCCCATACGAGCCATAAATTTGTCACAAAACTTGCGGGTAGGTTCATACACGGTATCCACCATCAGCAAATGTTGGCCCGCCTCGACACCTGCCATAATGGCCAAAGAGACCGCCGAGGCCCCAGAGGGGGTAAGCACAGTTCCGGCACCATTTTCCATCTCGGTAATGGCGCTTTCCAAGGCGGCCGAAGTGGGGGTGCCGCGTCGGCCATAGGTGAAGGGCATTTTCTCGGTTCCGCGAATGGCCGCTAGCGATGGGTAAAGGATGGTCGACGCATGATAAACGGGCGTGTTAACCGCTCCATTGAAGTCTTGTGATTTGCGCCCGGCAAGGATTGCTTTGGTTTCATCTTTCATTGTTTTCTTTCGCGCGATTAGTGTTACATTTGTTCAAACTTATACGAGTGAGATGTCTTCTCTGAGTATTCTTTAAGGAAATTGATTATGCAAATGTTCCGTAAACTTTGTGTCGGCTTTATGGTTCTGGCGGCGGCTAATTTACTGGCCATGCCGGCTGTGCAAGCGGCAGGGGAAACTTTGGAAATTGTAACGAAGCGGGGCCATCTCAAATGCGGTGTGTCGCAAGGGCTGCCTGGGTTTTCAACGCCAGACAATCGCGGCAATTGGACCGGCATCGATGTGGATTTTTGCAAAGCCATCGCGGCGGCTATTTTTAATGACCCAAGCAAAGTAAAGTTCACCCCGCTTTCGGCCAAAGAACGCTTCACGGCTATTCAGTCTGGGGAAGTAGATATTATCGCGCGCAATACCACTTGGTCGATGCACCGTGATACGGCGCTGGGCATCGATTTTCCAGTGGTCAATTATTATGACGGACAAGGCTTTATGGTGCGTGCGGATTTGGGCGTAACCAGCGCGCTAGAGCTGGATGGGGCGACCTTATGCACCAATCAGGGCACGACGACGGAGCTAAATGCGGCCGACTATTTTCGGGCGAATGGTATGCAATATGAAATTGTGGCTTTTGAAAAAGCTGATGAATCGATTGCCGCCTATAACTCGGGCCGTTGCGATGCCTATACAACCGATCATTCGGCGCTTTATGCGCAAAAGCTGAAGTTATCTCAACCCAAGGCGCATATTGTGCTGCCTGAGATTATTTCTAAAGAACCGCTTGGGCCTTTGGTGCGCCAAGGCGACTCGTCTTGGAATGACCTCGTGCGCTGGACACATTATGCGACCGTGGCGGCAGAAGAATTGGGTGTGACTTCCAAAAATATTGATAAAATGAAAGCCTCCAGCAATCCCTCCGTTCGTCGTCTCTTGGGGCTCGATGGAAGTTTTGGCAGTAATCTTGGTCTGTCGAAACAATGGGCGGTCAACATCCTTCGTGCGGTAGGCAATTATGGCGAGATTTTTGAACGCAATGTTGGCGTCAAAACGCCGCTCGGTATCCAGCGCGGGGTCAATGCCCTGTGGACCAAGGGCGGCCTGCAATACGCTCCGCCCATTCGCTAACGAGGCTCGTTATCCAAAACCTTTTCCCTCTTAAATGGACGCGCTCTTGGTTGCACCGTGACGCCGTTTTGCAAGCCTTGGTGTTGGTCGCTGTGGTGGCTGGCATGGTTTGGCTGGTTGGCAACGTGCAAAGCAATTTAGAACGCCAAAATATTAACTCGGGTTTTGGGTTTTTGTCTGAGCGGGCGGGCTTTGGAATTAACCAGACCCTCATCGACTATACCGAAGATGATAGCTTTGGCCGTGTCGTCGTCATTGGGCTGCTGAACACGCTGCTGGTTTCGATTTTGGGTATCCTCTTTGCTACTTTGCTGGGCTTCTCGCTCGGTGTCGCGCGGCTGTCGCGCAATTGGCTAATCTCTAAAATCGCGATGGTCTATATCGAGATTTTTCGCAATGTACCGTTGCTGCTGCAAATCATGTTTTGGTATTTCGGCGTGCTTCGAAACCTGCCATCTCCGCGCCAAGCTTTGTCGGTTGGGGATGCGATGTTCATCAGCAATCGCGGCATCGTGGTGCCTTGGCTCGAGGCGGGGGCGGGGGCTATGTGGTATGGTTTGGGGCTGCTGGCACTGGCCGCAGGCTTCATCTGGTTGCGCCGTCGGGCTTTGAATGCCAAATTAACCTCAGGACAACCGACACAAGTTTGGCGCCCTCTATTGGTTTTGGCGCTAGCTCTATTTGGCGCTGCTGCCGTGATGGCGGGGGTTCCTTTCGCGTTGGATGTGCCGCAACTCAAGGGCTTTAACTTTCGCGGCGGCGTTACGGTTATCCCAGAGTTCGTGGCGCTGCTATTGGCTCTGAGCCTCTATACGGCAGCTTTCATTGCCGAGATTGTTCGTTCGGGCATTAACTCGGTTAACAAAGGCCAGCGCGAGGCTTCTGCGGCGCTTGGTTTGCCAGAGAGCCTGGCCTTGCGTTTGGTGGTCATTCCCCAAGCCTTGCGCGTTATCATTCCGCCCTTAACCAGCCAATATTTGAACCTGACCAAAAACTCCTCGCTGGCAGTGGCGATTGCCTATCCAGATATTGTCTCGGTTTTGGCCGGTACCACGCTGTCGCAAGTTGGCCAAGCGGTCGAAATTATCTTCGTCACTATGATGATTTATCTGAGCTTGAGCTTGTTCACGTCTTGGGCGATGAACCGCTATAATCAGCGCATGGCTTTTGTGGGGAACGCGACATGAGCGCGAAAACCTGGACCCCAACCCCCGCCAGACCCGCACCTGCCAATACGGTTGGCTTTGTCGGTTGGGCGCGCGAAAACCTATTCGCCACGAAATTTGACAGCGCCCTGACCGTGTTCTGCGCGGGGTTAATACTTTATGTCCTCGACGTGGTTTTCGGCTGGGCGATTGTCGATGCGAGCTTTAGCGGGGAAGACCGCAACGCCTGCCTCAAGCAAGTGCAAGGCGCGTGCTGGCCGTTTATTGATGCCAAATTGGGGCAGTTCATTTATGGCCGTTATCCTGAGATGGAACGTTGGCGTGTTGACTGGGTGTTTGCTTTGGGGCTCCTCGGCTTGGTGCCATTATTGATGCCGAAAGTTGGTTTCAAACGCGCCAATGTCATATTTATGCTCGGCTTCTATCCGCTGTTCTCTTTCTTCATGCTAACCGGCGGCAGCTTTGGCTTGGTGCCCGTCGAGACCAGCGATTGGGGCGGCCTTTTGGTGACCCTTGTGGTGGCGGTGACGGGGATTGTCGGCTCGCTGCCTTTGGGTATTTTGCTGGCGTTAGGGCGGCGCTCTGAATTGCCGATTGTGCGGGCGTTATGCGTTGGTTTCATCGAGATTTTTCGTGGCGTGCCGCTGATCACCGTTTTGTTTATGGCGAGTGTCATGTTGCCTCTGTTTTTGCCCGACGGAGTAAACTTCGACAAATTGATGCGTTGCCTTATCGGCGTGGCACTTTTCGCCTCTGCCTATATGGCCGAGGTGGTGCGCGGGGGCTTGCAAGCCATTCCTAAAGGCCAATATGAAGCGGCGGCCGCTTTGGGTTTTGGGTATTGGAAAACCACGCGGTTGATTATTTTGCCGCAAGCCCTGAAGCTGGTGATTCCGGGTATTGTGAACACGTTCATCGGTTTGTTTAAAGACACCACTTTGGTGCTTATCGTCGGCTTGTTTGATTTGCTGGGCATTGTGCAATTGCACTTTACCGACAGCAGTTGGGCGACGCCGGAAACCCATATCACGGGCTATGCATTTGCGGCTTTCGTGTTTTGGGTGTTTTGTTTTGCGATGTCGCGCTATTCCATTTTTATGGAAAAACATCTGTCCACCGACCCCAACCAATAGAGCTAGGTAGAGCTATGACTGATCCTGTAATTCGCATTTCTGATATGAACAAATGGTTCGGCACATTTCATGTGCTGCGCGACATTAACTTGCAGGTCGCGGCCGGCGAAAAAATTGTCATTTGCGGGCCGTCGGGAAGTGGAAAATCGACGCTTATTCGTTGTCTCAATCGGCTTGAGCAGCACCAAGAAGGAACCATTGAAGTGGAGGGCGTCTCGCTAGATGGGTCGTTGAAAAACCTCGAGAGCATCCGCTCGAATGTTGGCATGGTGTTTCAGCAGTTCAATTTATTTCCGCATATGAGCGTATTAGAAAATTGCACTTTGGCACCGATTTGGGTGAAGCAGAAAACCAAACAAGAAGCGGAAGCTCTGGCGCGCCAGTTTTTGGAGCGTGTGCGCATCCCCGACCAGGCGGATAAATATCCCGGGCAATTGTCTGGTGGCCAGCAGCAGCGCGTGGCCATTGCGCGTGCCTTATGTATGAACCCAGACATTATGCTGTTCGACGAGCCGACCTCGGCGCTTGACCCCGAGATGATTAAGGAAGTGCTCGACGTCATGGTAGAGCTGGCTGAAGACGGCATGACCATGTTGTGCGTGACCCATGAAATGGGGTTTGCTCGCCAAGTCGCCGATCGGGTGATTTTTATGGATGAGGGCGAGATTGTCGAAGAAAACGAGCCAGAAGCGTTTTTCTCCAATCCGCAAAATGAGCGGACGAAAATGTTCTTAAGCCAAGTTCTCTCGCATTAACTTGGCGAGATTATTCGTCTAAAATCTCGACTTGGTTGCGATTGTAAGCGCTAAAGCCTGCTTGCTGGTAAAGCCGTAAGGCGGCAGGATGGTCGAGCGTGCAGGTTTGGATGATGATGCGTTTGGCCTCCCGCGCCTGAATTATCTCTAGCACTTGGCGCACCATCAGCGGGCCATAGCCTTTGCCAATTTGGCCTTCAATCAGACCAATAAAAACAATCTCGACTTGGGGAAAGAATTTGAAATTTAGCTCCACAAAACCAATCGTTTGATTGTTTTCGCTGAGCAAATAAATTTCGGTGGCGGGGTGATGCACCAGCGCGGCCAATTGATGGTCGTTTAAATATCGCCGGTTGACCCAATGCCATTGCCGTCCCACTTTGTCGTATATCTCGCGATAGGCATCGAGTTGAATGCCCTCGACACGCAAAAAACGGACGCCCTCTGGCCAAGCGGGGGTTTGTTGCACCAAGCTATCGAGAGAAGCCAGATCGCGAAACGGCGCCTCCATCGACAAATGCGTGACAACAGTTTGAAAGCTCGGCATGCGTCTCGCCTATAGCCAATCGGGGCAGGGCAGACCTTGCTGTTTTAAGAACTCAGGATTGAACAGTTTCGACTGATAGCGTGTGCCATAGTCGCATAAAATGGTGACAATCGTGTGGCCCGGCCCCAAGTCTTGGGCCATCCGCATGGCGCCAGCAACATTGATGCCGCTCGAGCCGCCCAGCACCAGGCCTTCGTTTTGCAAAAGATCAAAGACGATTGGCAGGGCTTCGGCATCCGAGATTTGATAGGCGTCGTCAATCGGGGCATCCACCAGATTGGCAGTCACGCGACCTTGGCCAATACCTTCGGTAATCGAGGTGCCTTCGCTACGCAATTCGCCGTTTTTAATCCAATGATACATATTGGCGCCCATTGGGTCGGCGGCGGCAATGCGAATGTTTTCATTTTGCTGTTTTAAATAAATTCCCGTGCCGGCCAAAGTGCCGCCCGTGCCGATGGCACAAGTGAAGCCATCGACTTTGCCCTCGGTTTGCGCCCAAATTTCGGGGCCCGTGGTTTCAATATGCGCCAGTCGATTGGCGACATTGTCGAATTGATTGGCCCAAATGGCGCCCGCTTCGTGTTTTTCATTCAGCTCGGCGGCCAGACGGCCTGAATATTTAATGTAATTATCGTCATTGGCATAGGGCACGGCAGGCACTTGAATGAGTTCGGCTCCGGCCAAACGCAGCATATCTTTTTTCTCTTGCGATTGTGTCTCTGGTATCACAATCACCGATTTATAGCCCAAGGCATTGGCCACCAAAGCAATGCCAATGCCTGTGTTGCCAGCTGTGCCCTCGACAATTGTGCCGCCGGGCTTTAAGGCGCCGGATTTTTCGGCTTCCCGAATAATGTAAAGCGCAGCGCGGTCTTTGACCGATTGCCCAGGGTTCATAAATTCGGCTTTGCCCAAAATCATGCAGCCAGTTTCGGCCGACGCTTTTTTGAGCTGGATAAGGGGGGTGTTTCCGATGGCTTCTATCATGCCTGAGTGAAACTGCATTGAAATCTCCTTAACGTAACGCCGACAGCACTTGGTGAGAGGGCTTAGACGAAAAACTTATTGGTCTAATCCAAACGATGATCTATATCGTATATAGTTAAAATGTTGACCTAATAGAAGCGTAAAGAGAAGATTTTGATAGCACAAACGGAAGTTCCCTCGGGCCTAGATGCCCTCACGGCTCAATATGTAAGTGGCGAACTGGGGCATGGCATGTCCGTATTGATGGCCAGCTATCTTACGTTGTCGCCAGAAGCCCGCCAAGATGTAGCGACGCTGGAGAAAATTAACGGCGCTTTGCTGGAAGAAGCCGAGACGGCCTCGATGAATGAGGATGCGCTTGAGCAGTTAATGGCGCGCTTGGATGAGCCAGAAACACCAGAGGTTTCAATCGAAACAAACCAGCTGAATGCTGATTTGCCAGCCCCTTTGCGCGCCTTTCTAACCAAACCGATTGAGCAAGAGCGCTGGCGCTTTGCCTATCCGGGTGTGCGCCACATGGAATTGCCGATTGGCGATACGGGCGAGACTGTAAAACTATTGAAAATCAAACCCGGCAAAGCGGCCCCGCGCCATACCCACAATGGTATGGAAGCGACTTTGGTCTTGCGCGGCGCGTTTCGCGATGGCGAGCGTGTGTATCAGCGTGGCGAATTAGCCGTGGCTGACCATGATGTGCAACATCGCCCTAGGGCCGAAGGCGATGAAGACTGCATCTGCTTGGCCGTTACCGATGGCGCCTTGCGCTTCACCGATACCATTGGCCGTATGGCGCGAGACTTTTTTGTCCGCTAGAGCGTTTGTTCTAGGGTTGGTTTTGCTGGTGTCCTTACAAGTGCCAGCCATGGCTTTTGGAAATCAGACATCGACAAATTGGCTGGGCGGCATCCCGGAAAATAACCAATTGGCCTATGAAGTGACCCGCAAGGGCAAGCGGCATGGCTTTCAAGTATTTGACTTCAGCCGCGACGAGGCTGGCAATCTGGTGGTTGATGTCCACATTGAAATTAATTTTAAATTCGGCCCCATAACCTTGTTCCGCTATGTGCATCAGAACCGCGAGATCTGGCGTGATGGCAGGGTTCAATCCATCGTCTCAAAAACCGATAACAATGGCGACCCTGAGTTTGCGAATTTACAACGCCAAGGCTCTGCTTTGGTTGGCAGTGGCACCAAATATGAGGGGCCCATTGAAGATCCGATTATGCCGACGACGTATTTCAACCCAAATTTCATTCACGCCACCCGCTTTGTGTCCACCCAAGACGCGCGCGTGCTGGAGGCGGAAGTGAGAGAAATAGGCCGTGAAACGCTGGTTGTGCCGACGGGCAGCCTAGAAGCCACGCGGTTTCAGCTTTTAGGCAAATTGGCGATTGATATTTGGTACTCAGATGCGGGCCAATGGCTACGCACTGAATTTTCACGCGGTGGCAACGTATTGGTAATTAACCCGGTGGACATAAGCGCTTTACCACCGCGCAATGAATGGGCGCGCCCCTAAAACTTTAACCCCTAATACTTCAACTCTGGCGGATTTCGTATGAGCCTCAAAATTGTAACCCCTCAAGATGGGTGCGCTTGGATTACGGGCGCATCGTCGGGCATTGGTGCTGCTTTAGCGCTAGAATTGGCCTCAAGAGGCTGGCAGGTGGCTATCTCGGCTCGACGCAAAGCCGATTTGGCGAAGATTGCGAAGGGCCAAGATAATATCACCGCCTTTGTTTGCGATGTGACCGACCGCGAGGCCATGGCAGCCACCGCAACAAAGATTGAGAAAAAACTGGGGCCGATAGCCTTGGGGATAATGAACGCCGGGATTTATTTACCAACGGCGTTTCCAGATTTTGATGCCGAGATATTCGATCGCACCTTTGAGGTTAATTTAACTGGCACGGTAAACGGGCTGGCAGCACTTATGCCTTTAATGGTTTCGCGCGGGCAGGGTCATATTTCGCTGGTGTCTTCGGTGGCAGGATACGGCGGCTTGCCAACCTCGGCCGCTTACGGCGCCTCAAAAGCGGCTTTGTTTAACTTGGGCGAGTCGATGGCGATGGATTTAAAAGCCTCGGGCGTGCATGTGTCCATGGTGGCGCCCGGCTTTGTTAAAACGCCAGCAACGGATGTGAACCCATTTCCCATGCCTTTTATTATCGAGGCTGAAGATGCCGCGCGCCGTATCGCCAACGGATTGGCTAAAGGCAAGACGCATATCTCGTTTCCTAAGCGGTTTAGCTATCTCTTGCGCGCCATCAATCTGCTGCCGCGTGGGCTCTATGTAAAGCTGGTGGGGTCGTCTACCAATAAATAGGCAAAACGCCTCTCAGGGGCCTGCCTAGGCGTGATCTAGGGTGAAATGCGACACATCGATGGACCGCGTATCAAAACCCGCCTCACAATAGGATAGATAGTAGCGCCACATTTGCTTAAATCGCTTATCGAAGCCAAGCGCCTCGATTTCGGGCCAGACCTCAAGGAACTTCGTGTGCCATTCGGCCAAAGTGCGCGCGTAGTCTTGCGCGAAATCCTCACGATGCACCAGTTTCAGGCCCGCTTTGTCGAATTCTACATCCAATTTCTCGGGTGAGGGCAACATGCCGCCCGGGAAAATATAGCGCTGAATAAAGTCCGCTTTCTTGCGGTAGCTATCAAATCGCTCGTTGGTAATGGTTATGATTTGCAAGCCTGCCTTGCCGCCAGGCTTCAAAAGCTGTTTCACTTGCTCGAAATAGGTTGGCCAATAGCGCTCGCCCACGGCTTCAAACATCTCGATGGAGACAATGCGGTCATATGGTTCGGTAACATCGCGATAATCGCGGAATTGAAAGTCCACTTTGTCAGTCAAACCAGCCTCTTCAATGCGTTTTTCAGCATAGGCCAATTGTTCTTTCGAGATGGTAATGCCCGTGACTTTGCAGCCAATCTCGCTGGCCGCAAAGGCTGCAAACCCACCCCAGCCGCAACCAATCTCTAAAACATGGTCATTGGGGCCAATATTGGCACTCTCTGCCAAGGCGCGATACTTCTCGTTTTGCGCGTCGGCAAGGCTTTGTTGGCTATCTCGGAATAGTGCCGAGGAATAGGTCATCGTGGTGTCTAGCCAGAGGTTATAAAACGCGTTGCCGAGATCATAATGAGCATGAATATTGCGCTTAGAGCCTTCCCGAGTGTTGGGTCTCAGGCGATGAATAATCCGATTAATAAAATTAGTAAACTTATTTTTATCAATGGCTTGTGCAAGGTAACTCATATTTTTGTTTAACAGTATAAGTAGCTTGCTCAGGTCGGGAGTGCTCCATTCGCCTTCCATATAGCTTTCGGCAAATCCCATAGATCCATTGCGCATAAGGCGCCGAAACAGCTTCATGTCGTGAACTTCCAAAACGGCGGGCCCATCTATCGACGCGGTTCCAAATTTTAAGCGTCGGCCATCCGGTAACTCCAGGTGCAATTCTCCTTCGGCTAGATGTTTTAAAATCAACGACATGATTTTAACGGCTGCGGGAAGGCGAGGCTGCTTTTCTAGGGCAGCAGCGCTATCTGCCGGTTTCGAGTTACTCATTCTTACTCCTGCCAAATATTTGGCTTACTAATTTGGCTTACTAAGACGAACTATGTCGGCTTTCAGGTGGCTCAGGGCGCTTAATAAAGGGAACGCCTTTGAAAAATATCTTCGCAGCTTCATAGTGGATTGCAACCACAACCTTCACGGTCATCAAGGGATGCGTCAAAAAGGCTCGTATCAACGCGCCATCGGTGAGGGGCTGTTTTTGACCATGGAAACTGGCGACCAATAGGGGCTTATCGTCTTGCGTTTCGCGAATAACCATCCGCAGGCTATCGTTGGGCGCGGCGGTAGAAAAATGATAGCGCGCCTCCATCTCCATAAAAGGCGAGACATGCAGGCGTTTATCGCGGCAATGCAGGGTCAGCGTATCGCGTGATTGCCCTTTGAGCGGCACCACATAGGTATGGTCATCGCCAAATGTATTGCGGACTTCGTAAATCATTGCGCTTATCTGCTCGCCCTCGAAGCAATAATAAACCGTCAGGGGATTGAAGGCGAAACCGAACATGCGCGGATAACATAGAATATAAATTTCGTCTGGCGAACCGAGGCCGGCCTCGGCCAACAAACTGTCTAGAAAAGGCCTCAAGTTAGTGCCGTCGCGGGCGCCATGGTCGCGCGCACGCACGGAAAATAGGTTCCATCGATTGACGGATAAAAGCTTTAAGCCCAATTGATTTGCGTCCAACTCATCGACATTGAGATAGGCCGAAAAAACACGGTAGCCAAAGCGGTGCGTTTTAGGCTGATAGCGCGCGTGGCGAACCGCGCCGACATAAAGTGCGTTTGATTGCCCAGATGTCACCTTATTTTTCATCACATCTTTCATCGCATTGGAGGCCGTATTTAAGCGGGGCTTCGGCACTAGGTCGCCGCCTTATTCGTCGAGTTCTTGGCTTCCATAGCCTCAACCACGCGCAAGGCCGATTGCAAACCGTCTTCGTGAAAGCCATAGCCCGCCCAAGCGCCACAAAACCAGGCTCGATGACTGCCTTGAACCTTAGGCAGGTCTTCTTGCGCCTGCAAGGCGCTTGCATCGAATTGGGGGTGGTCATAGGTGTAATGGCCAAAGGTTTTATCCTTCGAAGGCGGTGTAAGCGGATTGAGGGTGACAAAAACCGGATAACGGTGGTCGAGGTTTTGCAATCGGTTCATCCAATAACTTACGGTCATCACTTTGCTGTCGGCGCCTTTTTGAGTCATATAATTCCAAGCCGACCATGTGATTTTGCGTTTCGGCATTAAGCGCTCATCGCAATGCAAATAGACATCATTAGGCAAATAGCGCACGCGGCTTAAAAGGCTGGCTTCTTCGGGGGTAGGGTCTTTTAAAATCGCCTTGGCTTGGTCGGTATGACAGGCAAAAATTACCTCGTCGAAATGTTGGATATGACCGTTGGCAATTAAAGCAACGCCATCTGGCGTGCGTCGCACTTCACTGACTTCCGCGTTTAGGCGCAATTGATCGGCAAAGCTTTGGGTGATTTTTTTGACATATTCCCGACTGCCCCCCGAAACGGTGCGCCATTGCGGACGGTCGCGATTGATTAAGCGATGATTGTAGAAAAACTGCAAAAAACTGCGGGCGGGGAAATCCATAATCTCATCGGCTGGCGTCGACCAAATAGCGGCGCCCATCGGCAGCAAATAGCGCTGAATGAAGACCTTACTAAAGCGGTGTCGTTTCAGCCAATGCCCGAGGCTTTCCTTGCCTAAAGTGCCGGCTTCATGGTCGCGCGCGGCGCGTTTGTTGAACTTAAAAATCCCGCGTAGCATGAGCCAAAACAAAGGGTTAAATAAATTACGTTTCTGCGCAAATACAGCCGATAGCGATTGGCCAGACCATTCAAAACTGCCTCGGTCGGCGGAAAACGCAAAGCTCATATCACTGGCTTCGGTCTCGACATTTAGCTCGTCAAATAAGGCAATCAGGCCCGGGTAGTTTAATTCATTGTAAACAATAAAGCCGGTGTCGACGCTCATCCAATCGCCGTTCCCCGTATAGTCGATGTCTTTGGTGGCGCTATGGCCGCCGGCGCGGTCGCGCTTTTCAAATACGGTGACATCATGGTCGCGGGACAGCTTATAGGCAGCGACATTTCCAGATATTCCAGAGCCGATAATGGCAATTTTCATGGGGGTTACTCTTTACAAAACAAAACGCAAATGACTTCAAACTCGATACAAACTCAGTGCAAACTCGATACAAACTCAGGGAAATAACTTAGAGGGACTTAAAACTATCCAGCGCCCGAGCCCGCGCTGCCTCATGGTTCACCATAGGGTTCGGGTAGGTCTTGCCAAGTGTTATTTGGTCGCTGCTCAGCATGTCTGATTTGGCGGTCCAAGGGGCAAACAAGGTTTTTCCCGAGAGGGGCGCCAGCTCCGGGCAATATTTTTTGGTGTAAACGCCCGCTTTATCAAACTTAGGGCCCTGCAAAATCGGATTGAAAATACGAAAATAGGGTGCGGCATCGGCGCCACACCCAGCCACCCATTGCCAGCTTGCGGTATTATTGGCAGGGTCTGCATCGGCCAAACATTGCCAAAACCATTTTTCGCCTTCCCGCCAATCGATCAGCAAATGCTTGATGAGGAAGCTTGCGGTAATCATTCGCACCCGATTATGCATAAAGCCTGTGCGGCGCAATTCGCGCATACCTGCATCGACAATGGGGTAGCCCGTTTCTCCGCGTTTCCAAGCTTCCAAATCATCGGGTGCCTCGCGCCACGCAAAAGCTTCGAATTTTTCAACCAGACATGTGTCTTTAATCTGCGGATTGTGGAACATCAGTTGATAAGCAAATTCGCGCCAGCCAATTTCGGCCAAAAACTTATCTCCGTCTGAGACCTCTATGGCGCCAGAGGCTTGCTTTGCCAAAGTTGCGGCAACGATGCGGCGCGGGCTAATTTCGCCCCAACGCAAATGCGGGCTAAGGCGAGAGGTCGCGGGCTCTGCGGGTAAATTACGGCGCTCGTCATAGCCGCTAATATTTTGCGTTAAAAACAAATCTAAAGCCGCGCGCGCGCCAGCTTCTCCGGGGTTCCACGCGCCTAATAAATCAGCGCCTTGGGGGGCACCAGCTTGCGGTAGGGGCTCGCTGTCGGGCTGCGTCTCGGGGCTGGAAAAGTGATCAGGCGCGCTCCATAAACGGCTGTCTAAACCGCGGGCGCGGCAGGCGCGCCAATAAGGGGTAAATACTTTAAACGGCCCCCCAGTCGATTTGGCGGTAATTTCCCAAGGCTCAAAAAGCAGCGAGGCGTTAAAGCTCTCTGCCAGCAGGCCGCGTTGTTTGAGGTCTTCTTTGATGTGGGTATCGCGCGCGACATCTTGCGCTTCATATTGGCGGTTCCAATAAACCCCGCGGGCGGAAGTTTCGTCGAGCAAGCGGGTTAATACGTTGGCAGGATTGCCTCTTCGGTAAATCAATTGGCTAGAGCGCGCGCGCAAATCTGCATCCAATTTGGCCAATGATTGATCGCGCCACCACATCGACATAGCTCCGGCTGCGCGCGCCGACTGGGATTGCGTATCTGTTTCCTCAATAAAGACAGCCAGAATAGGGGCCCCGAGTTGCAGGGCGGCTTCGAGAGCAGGATTATCGTCCAAGCGCAGGTCTTGACGAAACCAAACAAGGATAGGGGAAACAGAACTTGAACTCGACACGCAGGCTCTCCTTAAGCTTAAAATCAACTACTTCTAATATGGTGCAATTCGCGGATTTGGCGAGGTGGTTTCCTGTGCGCGGCAAGAATATGTTGAAATTAGTTTCGAGAGAGACAAATCAAAAGGCCGCGAAACAATGGTTTCAACGGCCTTTTGTTTGGGGGTGTTAATGGGGTATTTGATTGGGCTAAAGGTGGCTCCCCTTGTAGCCCCACTCCTGTTTCCAGTTTAGTCCAGCGCACCAAACTTACCGGCGGCTTACAGCAAGACGAGATAAAAGCGTTCAGGAGGCAGGCGGAATCTCGCGCGTGTTTAGCCAACCGCGCACGCTCATGATGAACCAAAATACGCTCGCCCCAGCAAACAACCATAGAGAAAAAGCGACATGGACAATCAGGGCTGACAATGTGCCTAACATCATCGCCATGAAACCCCAATGACGGCTTTTATTGCTAACACTGGCAAGCAGCGGTGCAGCAAGAATAGTGCCGAAGACTAAAGACGTAGCCTGAGCAAGAAAAACAGTGTCAACCATAGCGGCCTCAAAAGAGAAAATTATAATGTTATTTTTTTCGCTATACGCCCAAAATTCGCCGTTTCAAAGCGAAAAAAATGCGACCGGCCAAATATTTTATAAGCCATTGCTATTGCTGCATTATTTTTGTTTGTCGGCGGTTAATTTTGGGCTTTAATCCAAGCTGTTTCGAGCTCATCAACTTGTTTTTTGACAGCCGCATAATCGGCCAAAATATTTTGCACTAAGGGCTCATCTGCCAATGATGCAGGGGCTGACAGATCCGCTTCCAAAACTGTTTCTTGCTGCAATAATTTTTCCAATTGCGCTTCCAGTTTGGTGATCTTTTTATGGAGTATTTGATTGGGCTAAAGGTGGCTCCCCGGGCCGGACTCGAACCAGCGACCGAACGGTTAACAGCCGTTTGCTCTACCAACTGAGCTACCGGGGAATAACCTCTAGCGACAGGGATATAACAGAGCTTCGCGTAAACGCCAAGATGAAAAACCTGAAAAGGTTTTGGAGGCCACGCCCGGAATCGAACCGGGGTACACGGCTTTGCAGGCCGCTGCGTCACCACTCCGCCACGTGGCCCGTGGTTACTGCAAAATGCAGTAGGTGAACGAGGCTGTTTATAAATGGCTTGGCCGCGAGTGCAACTGGTTTTTAAGCGCCGCCAAATTCAGCCTCCGGCCAGGGCCCAAGATTAAACAAAAAATTGCCAGTCAAACCAGTCAAACCGATTGTCAAATCTTGTGACGCCCCGTATATAGAAGGCTCAACACACAGCAAAAAATTTCAGCTAAGGATGCGACATGGTTGCGACGCAATTAAACGATGATATTGGCGCCCAGGCCCGTTTCAACATGGTGGAGTGCCAGGTTAAACCAGGTGGCGTTCGCGACTATCGCCTAACCCTTCACCTTAGCCGTTTGCCGCGCGAAGCCTTCGTGAGCTCTGACGTGCGCGACTTGGCCTATGCAGACCTAGAAATTGAAAGCCTAGCCGGAGAGGCTGGCCGCACGTTACTCACCCCCACGGCTTTTGCGCGCTTGGCTGAGCTGGCCGATGTGCAAGCCGAGGATGTCGTGTTGGATATCGCGGGCGGCACGGGCTATTCAGCCGCTGTTTTGGCAGGGCTCGCCAGCACCGTCATCGCCTTGGAAGACGATGAAGCTATGGGCGAGAAAGCCAGCGCGATTTGGCAAGAGCTGGGCATCGACAATGCGGTTGCCGTGAGTGGCGCCTTGACCGAAGGCCAGGCCAAGCAGGGGCCCTTTGATGTTATTCTGATAAATGGCTGTATTGCTGAGTTGCCAGAGGCGTTATTGGGGCAATTGGCTGAGGGTGGACGTTTGGTTTGTGTGCAATGGCTTGACGGCGCGAGCAAAGCCCATATTTACCGACGTATAGGTGACAGTTTTGCAGCTCAGGCTGCGTTTGATTTATCGGCGCCGCGGTTAACCAGTTTTGACCCGGAACCAGTATTTGAGTTTTAGAGTTAGAGCGGGGCGCTTGCGGCCTCTCTCAGAATCAGGCGGGATAGAATTATGAGAACAAAAAAACAATCGCTCATAGCAGTTACGGCCATTGCCGTCTGCCTCACAGGTTTTAGTTTTCCTGCGCAAGCGGAAACGCTGAAGGGGGCTTTGTCGCAAACGCTGGCTCGCAATCCATCTTTGTCGGCCGCGCGCTCAAATTATGAAGCGCTTTATGTCACGCAATTCGTCACCATGGCGGATATGTTGCCACAAGTGACCGCCTTTGTTAGCGAGACCCGTAGCGACACAGATGCCAAGAATGATTTTTCGAAGCAAGCCGTGAACGCCATGGGGCAGCCCTCGTATGAAACTAATTTGTTAGATAATGATAGCTATGGCTTACAAGTCACGCAGCAATTGTTCTCGAGCGGCAAAAACCTCAATGCGTTTCGTGCCAAACGAGCGGAAATCCGTTCCGAAGAAGCCAATCTATTGGCAACTGAGCAACAAATATTACTGGCCTCCGTCGCTGCTTATGTAGACGTATTGCAAGCCCAGTCTGTTTTGGATTTGCGCGAGAAGAACGTCACGGTTTTGGAAAAACAATTATCGGCAGTAAAAGACCGCTTTAGCGTCGGCGTGGTGACGCGCACGGACATTGCTCAATCCAAAGCCGCCGTTTCTGGGGCTTTGGCGCAGCGCTTGGGAGCGCAAAGCTCGCTTCACGCGGCGCGGGCGGTCTATCGTGAAATCATTGGCGTGGAAGCCGACAAATTGGTCAAGCCGACCAAATTGCCACGTTTGCCTCGTACGCTAGATCGTGCGCTTGCCATTGCCCGCAAAGAGAGCCCAATCCTGAAAGCAGCGCAGGAGATGGCGACATCGGGTCGGTTTAATAGCCTCTCCACGATTGGTAGCGCGCTACCGACAATCAATTTGACGGGTAGCTATGTGCGCAACGAAAACCCAAATGGCGCCGCGCAGGTGGATGTCGATACGGCCAGCGTGCAGGTGCGGTTAAACGTTCCTTTGTTCCGCGGGGGGCGCTCCATTGCAGCCATTGTGGGCGCGCGCGATTATAATAATGCGCTGAAAAGTAATATCCATATCGCTTCGAATACTCTGGAGCGCGAGGTCGTTGTGGCTTGGCATAATGTTTCGGCTACCCAATCGACGATTGCCGCCACCAAAGAGCAAATCAAAGCGGCAGAATTGGCCTTAGAAGGGGTGCGGCAAGAAAACCGTCTTGGCACACGCACTAATTTAGATGTTTTAGATGCTGAACAATTGCGCCTAGATGCCAATGTGGCGCTGGTGCAAGCCGAGCGTAATCAGTATGTCGCGGCCTATAATTTGCTGGCGACCATGGGTCGGTTGACCGCCAAACGGTTGCGGATTGAGCCGGCCGAAGTTGTTGCGTCGCGTTAAAAGGTAAGTTTGTTGTGTATCGCCCAATGTAAGTCTGGGGCTGTTGGCGTTTCCTGAAATTGGGGTCGAGCAACAATGAAGAAAAGCGACGAAAAAGACGAAACCTCGCAAGATGAAGTCATCCTCGCCATCCGCCGAATAATCGAGGCGGAACAAGCGGTTATGTCAGATGGTGAAGGTTTAAATTTAGCTTCAGATGCGGCTCAATCTCGTATTGAGGCGGCCCTGCATCGCTTGGGCGGTGGCACACAACAACCGCCAACATTGTTGGAACTGCTGATACTCGAGCGTCTTGATCCGCTGTTGAACCAATGGATGGAGCAATCTTTGCCGCCGCTGATGGAGCGCATTTTGCGCGATGAGATGCGTGGGTTAATGCTCAAAAGCCTGCAAAATTCGTAAAGTAGGTCGGCATATTAGATAAGGGCACCCTTGAGATTTAAGACGGCTTGGTGTAACTCCAAATAGCAGATTTAATGCTGCTTTCCCTGAAGTGACTTGAGAAGAGTTTAGTCTTTATGTCCGATACCACGCCCGCCCAGAAACTCGATAAAATCTTCGATCCTAATTCGTTAGAAACCCGCCTCTATGAGGATTGGGAAGCTAGTGGATGTTTCAAAGCCGGACGCGTGCCTGAGGCAGAGCCTTACACCATCGTCATTCCACCGCCCAATGTGACGGGCAGCCTGCATATGGGGCATGCGCTCAACAATACATTACAAGATATTTTGTGCCGCTTTGAGCGGATGCGAGGGCGCGATGTTTTATGGCAGCCAGGCACTGACCACGCTGGCATCGCGACGCAAATGGTCGTCGAGCGCCAGTTGGCCGAGCAGGGCAACGAGAGCCGCCGCGACATGGGACGCGAGATGTTTTTGGAGCGCGTTTGGCAATGGAAAGAAGAAAGTGGCTCGACCATTACGCAACAATTACGCCGCCTCGGCGCGAGTTGCGATTGGAGCCGTGAGCGTTTCACCATGGACGAGGGGCTGTCTAAAGCCGTCGTCAAAGTTTTCGTGACGCTGCACCAGCAGGGGTTGATTTATAAAGACAAACGTTTGGTTAATTGGGACCCAGGCCTGTTGACCGCTATCTCTGATTTGGAAGTGGAACAGCGCGAGACCAATAGCCACCTATGGCATTTCAACTATCCGCTAGAAGATGGCTCGGGCCATATTACGGTTGCGACCACGCGGCCAGAAACCATGCTTGGCGATACCGGCGTGGCCGTGCATCCAGACGATGAGCGCTACCAATCGTTGATTGGTAAATTTGTCCTGCTGCCCATCGTCGGGCGTCGCATCCCGATTGTCGCGGATGAGTATGCCGACCCTGAAAAAGGTTCGGGCGCGGTGAAAATTACGCCAGCCCATGATTTCAATGACTTTGAAGTGGGCAAGCGCTGTGGCTTGGCCGCCATAAACATGCTCGATCAAAAGGCTTGCGTGGATTTATCCGACGAAGCTTTTGACGATATGCCAGCCAAGCAAGAGTGGCACGGGCTTGAGCGTTATGACGCCCGCAAGAAAGTCGTGGAGACATTGGAGGGCATGGGTCTAGTCGATAAAATTGAGCCCGACACTCATATGGTGCCTTATGGCGACCGCTCCAATCAGGTTATCGAGCCGTGGCTAACCGACCAATGGTATGTCGATGCCAAGACTATGGCGAAGCCAGCGATTGAGGCCGTGACCTCGGGGGCCACCAAATTTGTGCCGCCCAATTGGGACAAAACCTATTTCGAATGGATGCGCAATATTCAGCCGTGGTGCATCTCGCGCCAGCTTTGGTGGGGCCATCAAATTCCGGCTTGGTATGACGCAGACGGCAATGTTTTCGTCGGTGAAGATGAAGCCGCAGCGCAAGCTCAAGCGGGCGAGGGCGTGGCCCTGACGCGCGATGAAGATGTGTTGGACACGTGGTTCTCGTCGGCGCTATGGCCGTTCTCGACTTTGGGCTGGCCGGATAAAACGACCGAGCTAGACCGTCATTATAAAACCGATGTGCTGGTGACGGGTTTCGACATTATCTTTTTCTGGGTGGCGCGCATGATGATGAGCGGCCTGCATTTCATGGATGGCGAAGTGCCGTTTCATACGGTCTATGTTCACGCGCTTGTGCGCGATGAAAACGGCGCCAAAATGTCTAAGTCCAAAGGCAATGTCGTCGACCCGCTCGAGCTTATAGATCGCTATGGCGCCGATGCTTTGCGCTTTACCTTATCGGCCATGGCGGCCATGGGGCGCGACATTAAATTGTCGGAGAGCCGCGTGGAAGGCTATCGCAATTTCGCCACCAAACTTTGGAACGCCGCCCGCTTTTGCGATATGAACGGCTGTTTTGAGGCGGAAGAATTTGACCCCGCCACAGCCAGCCTACCGCTGACCCAGTGGCTGGTCGGCGAAGTGGTGCGCACGCAAACCAATGTAACGCAAGCCCTAGAGGCCTATCGCTTTAACGATGCGGCCAATGGCGTGTATCAATTTATCTGGAATAGCTTTTGTGATTGGTATGTCGAGCTGGCCAAGCCAGCCTTGCAAAACGACGACATGAGCGCCGAGGCGCAAAGCCAAAAAGCGCAAGTCCAGGCCGCCACCAAATGGGCGTTAGAAAATGCGCTGCGCCTGTTGCATCCGTTCATGCCTTTTGTGACGGAAGAGCTATGGGCCAAAACCGGCGCCCGCGATAATCACCTCATGTTAGACGTCTGGCCGAGCTTGCCGGATACGTTGGTTAACGCAAAAGCCGATGTCGAAGTGACGTGGATGATTGACGCGATTAGCGAAATCCGCTCCGTGCGCTCCGAGATGAATGTGCCAGCGGGTGCGCGAGTGCCGCTGGTGGTTATTGGTGCCAATGCAGAAACCCAAAGCCGATTGAATGAGACGGGTGCGGTGCTGCAACGTTTGGCGCGGTTGGAAAGCATCACGCTGGCCGAGGCTGTGCCCGAAGGCGCGGTGCAAGCTGTGCTAGGGGAGGCCGTTCTGGCTTTGCCATTAACGGATGTGATTGATGTGGATGCCGAGCGGGCGCGTCTGCAAAAAGATATTGGCAAAGTGGAAATTGAGATTAAGAAAATCTCTGGCAAGCTAAACAATCAAGGCTTTTTAGACAAAGCGCCGGCGGCCGTTATCGATGAGAATAAAGCGCGTCTGGCAGAAGAAGAAGCGCGGCGCGATAAGTTGGGCGAAGCGCTGAAACGGCTTGGGTAGGGTTAAGCGTAAGCCACGTAAAAAGCATAGGCGGTTACCAAAAGGCAGACCGCAAGGCTGGCGCGTTTGACGTTGGCATCGGATATATAATTGGTTAGTCGCGCTGCGCCATAGCTGCCGATGCCAATGCCAGCCATAACGGCCAAGCCGCCGATATAATCAATTTTCCCTTCGAAAGCGAAAAGCAAAAGCGCGGCGATAGAGGATATTGTGGCGAACACCAGCTTCAGCCCATTCATGGCGCGAACGGCCGTGTAGCCGGACAGCGATAAGGCGGCCAGCATAAGAATACCAAATCCGCCTTGAAAATATCCGCCATAAACACAGGTGAGAAATATCGCCAAAGCGCCAGCTATTTTTACCCGCCGACCGCCAAAGCGCGCGGCAATCTGTTCGAGCTGCGGCCCGGCCATAAACAATACGGTAGCGAATAAAAGCAGCCAAGGCACAGCCGCTTCAAACACTTGCGCGTCGGTTTGTAGCAAAGCATAGCCGCCAAAAAGCCCGCCAATAAACACCAAGGGGGCCTGCCATATCAGGTCTTTGCCCATGCCACTCATATGTTGCCGATAGCCCAGCACGCCGGTGATATATCCGAAAGTCGCAGCGAATGTATTGGTCGCATTGGCAATGATGGGCGGCATGCCAGTAAACACCAAGGCGGCAAACGTAATGCCGCTACCGCCGCCAGCCAGCGCGTTCATGGTGCCGCCAATCAAGCCAGCCAAAAAGAGGATAAATGTTTCCATGCACGGGAGTGTAGATGATTTTAGGGGGCTCGTGAGAAAAAGCTCGCGAGCCAAATAAACGCCTAAGCGTCCACTTCAATCACCACGGGCACGTGGTCGGAAGGTTTTTCCCAGTCGCGGGTATGGCTATGAATATCGAAGCTGGCCAGCAGGTCTGCGGCGAGTGGTGACATCAGATGGTGGTCGATGCGAATACCATTGTTCTTTGGCCAAGCGCCGGCCTGATAATCCCAAAACGTATAAGTGTCATCGCCCGTTTGAGCCAAGGAAGCCACGGCTTCCGTGAGCCCGAGGTTTACAATGGCGCGAAAGGCGGCATGGGTTTCGGGGCGATACAGCGCATCGCCTTCCCAGCCTTCGGGATTATAGCAATCTTCGGGTTGCTGAATGACATTGTAATCGCCCGATAGAATGAAAGCTTCTTCATAGGAAAGCAGCGTTTTCGCATGTTCTTGCAATGCCTTCATCCAATTTAATTTATAGACGTATTTTTCGTGCAAGCCATCGTCGCCTACCGGATTGCCATTTGGCAAATACAGCGAAGCTACGCGCAAAGCCCCCTTATCGGTCGAAACTACGGCTTCGATATAGCGCGATTGTTCGTCTTCAAAACCGGGCAGGCCGCGAGAGACATCTTCGAGCGGGTGTTTGGAAAGCAGGGCCACGCCATTGTAAGTTTTCTGGCCGTGCGTCTCGACGTTATAGCCAAGCGCTTCAATGTCAGCGCGCGGGAAGGCTTCATCGACACATTTTAATTCTTGCAAGCCCACGATGTCGGGTTGTTCTTCGCTCAGCCAGCGCAGCACATTTGGCAGGCGCGCTTTAATTGAGTTCACATTCCAGCTAGCAATTTTCATTAGACGTCGAAGCTCGTGCCGCAGCCGCAACTTGCGGTCGCGTTCGGGTTCTTAATTTGAAAGCTGGCACCGATGAGATCATCGACCCAATCGATTTCACTGCCTTGCATATATTGCAGCGATATGTCATCGACCAAAACGGTGACGCCATCGCGCGAGACGACAAGGTCTTCCGCCGTCTGTTTGGCATCGATGGAGAATATATAAGAAAAGCCAGAGCAACCGCCGCCTTGTACGGCCACGCGCAAACACGCGCCGTCTGCCTCGGTGGCGAGAATTTTTCCGATTTGTACCGCAGCACTTTCGGAGATACCAAATTGGTTTTGTTCCATAGCTATTAAATAGGGCGGATTTCATAACGATTCAAGATATTGTGCACTTATGGACGTTATTAAACATGAGATAGAGCACGAAGCCGAGCTAACCCGCGCCCATTGGGACTTGCTGCTAGATGCGGATCCATGGCTAGAGGCGGTGCTGGATTACCTGCCACCCACCCAAGCGGAGGCGGAGATTTTTCGCATTGGCCATCCCAATCACCCCTATGCAATGTGCGTCATCGTGCCGATTGCTGATGGATTTGAAATAAAGAATGTCGCCACCCGCACCATCATGCGCCGGCAAGGTATGGCCAGCGCGCTGATTACCCATGTGGTCGAGCTCGCTAGATCGCGCGGCGTCAAAGCGATTGAAATTGGAACTGGCGAAACCCTTGGCGTGATGGGGAACTCGCAAATTCGTCTCTATGAAAAACTGGGCTTTAAGCGCGATGGCGTGTTGAAAGGCTTCTTTAGTCGTTACCCCATTCCCATAATAGAGAACGGTCAATTGCTGCGAGACATGGTGATGTTGCGGCAAGAGTTTTGAGGTTGTTTCCCTTAAGTTAACTTATTGAAAATAGACTGCTTTGTCTTGAGGGGCGCGCGTGCCACTTTGTTTAAAAGTCAGGTGGGATATGAAACAAACTAAAAATAGAAACCGTTTACGCAATGCGATAGCCGGCGGGCTTTTGTCAGCCCTATTGGTGGCAAGCTGTGCCAGTGTCGAAATTATTCCGCCAGACGCAAGGCTCGCACCGCCGTCGGCCCGCATTTTGAAAGTGGCTTATCCTACGGCTTGGTCGCGCACCATTGGGTGGTTCGATGCGCATGAATTGGAAATTACCGATATTGACGAGGCCCTTGGTTTGATACAAGGGCGCCTCGCTTTGCCCGATGACGACACGCAAGTTGACTGCGGGCGTTTTAACATCAACACCGCCATTACACCGCCCAAGTTGCAAAAACACGCCAAAGTGCGGGTTCATCTCAGCCGTGGGTTTGAGGCGACGTCGCAAGTCTTGATAAGTGTTACGGGTCAGTATCGGCTGGATGTGATGGACAATTATGCGGCGCAGGTGATTACGCACACGGGGCCTTGTGTCTCGCTTGGCGGCATTGAGAAAAAAATTTTCAACTTCCTAACGGGGGCTTCTTAATCGGGGCTTCTCATTGGGCGGAAAGCCCCGTAAAAGGGAAGCATGACTCATGAAATCTATCACGCGCCCTATGCCTGCCAACCGATCACTGGATTGGAAAACGGGGGCTCGCGAGGGCGCCTGTATCCTGAAAGCGAAAGCCGAACGCGCACGCCTTATCAGCGCGACCGCGACCGCGTTTTACACTGCGGTGCCTTTCGTCGGCTAAAGCATAAGACGCAAGTTTTTCTGGCCCATGTCGGCGACTACTACCGCACACGCCTAACGCACTCGCTTGAGGTGGCACAAATTGGCCGCTCTATTGCTCGTGAGCTGGGCTTAGATGAGGAGCTAACAGAAACCTTGGCCTTGGCGCATGACCTCGGGCATACGGCTTTTGGCCACGCTGGCGAAGATGCGCTAGATGCCGCCATGCAGCCCTTTGGTGGGTTTGACCATAATGCCCAAACCTTGCGCATCGTCACGCAGCTCGAGAAGCGCTATATCCCCTTTGATGGCCTAAACCTGACGTGGGAAGCGCTGGAGGGTTTGGTGAAACACAATGGCCCGCTTTTGGTGGGCGAGCAAAAACTGACCGATTTGCCCTTTGCCATTCAGCAGCATGCAAAACAACAAGACCTGCATTTGCACACTTGGCCGTCGGCGGAGGCGCAAATCGCGGCCTTGTCCGACGATATTGCCTATAACAACCATGATATCGACGACGCTTTGCGCGCCAATCTTATTACTTTGGATGATTTGCGCGAGTTGCCGATGACGGGCGATATCTTGCGTGCAATCGATGCTGAGCATGGCAAAATTGATGAACAACTCATTCGTCACGAATTGGTGCGGGAGATGATTTCGTTGATGATTGGCGATTTGGTGAGCGTAGTTCGCCATCGCTTGGCCGAGCATCACATTGAAAGCGCCGACGATGTGCGCAATCTGGGCGGTGCCTTGGCCGAGTTTTCGCCAGAGATGGATAAGAAACACAGAACCATAAAATCGTTTCTATATGAGCGGGTTTATCGTCATCACACCGTAAACGGCTCGATGAGCAAGGCGCGTCGGGTGATGCGTGATTTGTTTGATTTGCAATTTGCCGAGCCGGAGCTGCTGCCCGAAGACTGGCGCCTTTCTGCTATGAGTGGCGATGAAACCCATAAGGCACGAATTATCTGCGACTATCTAGCTGGCATGACCGACCGTTTTGCGATGGAAGAGCATCGTCGTTTGTTCGATATTTCGGGTTCGATGTCCTAAAGCCCTATTTTTATTTGAGTGAAGTGAATGAATTTATTTTCCGAGATTGAAACCCAAGTGCGCGACAGCCTAAAAGCGCTGCAAGCGAGCGGCGCCTTGCCCAATGATTTGAACCTAGATCGGGTAGGCGTTGAGCCGCCACGTGACGCGAGCCATGGCGACATGGCCACCAATGCGGCCATGGTATTAGCCAAGCCAGCCGGATTAAACCCACGCGATGTGGCGGGGCTTTTGGTTGCGGAATTGGTTAAGTCAGAGGTTATTGAAAGTGCCGATATTGCGGGGCCGGGTTTCGTGAACTTACGCCTATCACCGCAGCTTTGGCTTGGGCTCGTGCCGAAGATTTTGCAGCAGGGCATTCGGTTTGGAGACCAAACGGGGGCTGGCAAGCTGAATATTGAATATGTGTCGGCCAATCCCACGGGGCCTATGCACGTGGGCCACGCGCGGGGAGCGGTGTTTGGCGATGCTTTGGCCAGATTGCTAGAGAAAACCGGCCATGATGTGTTGCGTGAATATTATATCAATGATGCTGGCTCGCAGGTAGATGTGCTGGCGCGCTCCGCTTTGTTGCGGATGCGCGAAGCGATGGGCGAAGACATTGGCACCATCCCAGAGGGGTTATACCCCGGAGATTATCTCATTCCCGTGGGGCAGGCTCTGGCAGAAAACCACCCGGATTTGGCAAGCCAAGACGAGGCCAAGCAAGTGCAAGTAGCAAAGTCTGTGGCTTTGCCCATGATGATGGAACGCATCCGAGAGGACTTGGCTGCTTTGGGTGTGGCGCATAAATATTTCCTGTCGGAGCAAAGCCTGCATGACGATGGCTCCGTTGATAAATCACTTGAGTTTTTGGAATCTAAGGGTTTGATTTACAAGGGCGTATTGCAGCCACCAAAGGGAAAGTCGCCGCCGCCAGACTGGGAGCCGCAGGAACAAACCCTGTTCCGTTCGTCTGACTTTGGTGACGATAGCGACCGCGCTTTAAAGAAATCAGACGGCAGTTGGACCTATTTTGCGCCCGATATCGCTTGCCACTTTAATAAAATTTCGCGCGGCTATACCCAGATGATTGATGTTTGGGGGGCTGACCATATTGGCTACATCAAGCGCATGCAGTCTGCCGTCACGGCCATCAGCGAAGGCGAGGCGGCTTTAGAAGTAAAAGTGTGCAATCTCGTTAAACTGATGCGCGGCGGTGAGCCGGTAAAAATGTCGAAACGCTCGGGCAGTTTCATTACGTTGCGCGAGGTGGTGGACGAAGTGGGCAAAGACGCGGTGCGTTTTATGATGCTGACCCGCAAGAATGATGCGCCTTTGGATTTCGATTTTGACGTGGTGAAAGACAAAAGCCGCGATAATCCGGTGTTCTATGTGCAATATGCCCATGCGCGTATTTGCTCAGTGCTGCGTAATTCGTTGCAGGCTGGATTCAGCGAAGCGGAGGTGAGCGATGCAAGCCTTGCGAGCCAAAGTTTGGATAGCCTGACGGATCCGGCGGAATTGGCATTGATTCGGAATCTGGCCAATTATCCTCGTATGTTGGCATCGGCGGCGGAAGCTCGCGAGCCGCATCGGGTGGCGTTTTATCTGATGGACTTGGCGGCTGAATTTCACTCGCTGTGGAATTTAGGCAAGGAACGCCTTGAGTTACGCTTCCTTCAGGACGAAGATAAGCCGGGCAGCCTAGCTCGTTTGGCGCTTATCCGTGCGACCGCGACGGTTCTGGCATCGGGTTTAGATGTTATCGGCGTGACACCTGAAGAGGAAATGCGCTAATCTATTTCAAGAAGGGCATAAAGCCCCGTACGGAGAGCACATGTCGCAAAACGACCCAGGTGGATTTGAACGTAACTTCCTTGATAGTGATGTCGATTTGGAAATCGGCCACCCATCTCCCGGTGCCGAGATTTACTCGCGCAGCTCGTCTTTCCGTTTTCCATCTGCACGCAGCATTGGCTTCGTTTTGGTGTTCACGGGGCTGGCGGTCGTCAGCACTTATTATTACGCTTTCCAAGAAGGCCTAGCCGAAGGCCAGCGCAGTTTGCCGCCCGTGGTTTTGGCGCAAAACACGCCGATTAAAGTGCCGCCCGAGCAAGTGCCAGGCGGCGTCGCTCCAAAGTCGGACGAGTTAAACATTTATGGTGTGATGCGCGGGGAGCCGAAGGCGACACAAGTGCCTGCCCGTCAATCGCCTGCTGATAATGCCCCGGGAACCATCGAGAGCTTGATTGCGCAAAGCGATCCTTTTGGAGACGCTTTATCTAATGAGGGGCTATCTGGAGATGAGACGTCGACCAATGGCCGAGCTAATAAGGCTTTGCCAGCCGGTAATTCAATTAAAGTTTTGCAAGAGAACGCAGGCGTGAAAGTTACGCCTCCGCGCCCTGAGCTGAACCGCGCACCGCGCGCCTCTCAACAGATTGCTGAGCCAGCCATAAGGCCCGCGCCCAATCGCGCGGCAGCGCCTGCCGTGGCCGCCCGCCAAGATTTCATGGTGCAGTTAGCCGCGGCTCGTTCGCGCGCGCTGGCCCGCGGTTTGTATTCCCGATTGCAGAAAAGCAATAATGACATGCTGGGTCGTCGTGACCCGCTGATTTTGCGAGTTGATTTGGGGGATAAAGGTATCTTTTATCGAGTGAACGTGCCGGGCTTTCAAAATCAAAATAGCGCCAAGCAGTTTTGCGCCAATTTGAAAAAGCGGGGGCAAGACTGCCTTGTCAGAAAACAGCCCTAATCCGGCCATCTCTCAGCCAGACGTTCAGCCAGACGTTCAGCCAGAGGTTCAGCCAGACGTGTCTCCGGTGATTTATGGCCTTCAAGGCCTCGCGTTCACGCCAGAAGAAGGGGCTTTTTTCCATGCGTCTCGGCCTTGGGGTGTCATCCTTTTTGCACGAAACATTGAAACTCGCGCGCAAGTTCGCGCCCTGACTGATAATTTGCGCGAGATGTCTGGCAATCCGCATTTGCCGATTTTTATCGACCAAGAGGGCGGCCGTGTAGCGCGGCTCAAACCACCGCTCGTGCCAGCCTATCCGCCGATGGGGGCCTATGGCGAAATTTACCAAACCGATAAAGCCCGCGCCGTGGAGGCCGCCCGTTTGGGAGCGGCTCTTTTGGCGCAAGATTTGCACGAGCTGGGAATTCCCATCACCTGCGCGCCTTGCCTAGACCTGGCGCTGCCAGAGATGTGCGATGTCATTGGGGACAGGGCCTTTGGAGACGATGTCGAGCGCGTGGTGGTTTTAGGGCAGGCGGTACTAGAAGGCTTGCAGATGGGCGGCGTGCTGCCGGTAATAAAACATATTCCGGGCCATGGCCGTTCGCGCGTCGATAGCCACCTCGATTTGCCGAAGATAGATACTGATATCGCGACCCTCAAAACGACTGACTTTGAAGTGTTTCGCCAAACCTGTGCGGCTGAAATGTCGCCGTTAATGGCCATGACGGGGCATTTGCGCTTCAATGCGATTGATGCCAGCGAGACCAGCACGTTTTCCAAGCCGCTGATTGAGGAGGTTATCCGTAAATTTATTGGCTTTGATGGCTTGCTGATGAGCGATGATATTTCGATGGGGGCTTTATCGGGCGATATGGACGAACGGGTTCATAAAACGCTGAAAGCTGGCTGCGATGTGGTGCTGCATTGCAATGGCGAGGCGCAGGAAATGACCCAAATACAAGACGCGCTCGAGGCGGCTCCCAATCGATTGCCGCCCCAAGCGCAAGCCAGATTGAGCGCCGTGGAGCAAGCCATTGGCGAGCTATCGTGCGATGTGCCTTTGGGCGCGCGTAAAGTCTGGGGAGAACTGGTGGCGGATATTTTCCCCGAGGCGCAGAACGCGCTATAAGTCTTTGTATGAAAGACACCCAAACTGATTCTGCCGACCCTGAGGCACCTTCCGAAAAAGCTGGTGAGTTCAGCGAAGGCTTGGCTTATGACCCCGCTGCGATGCAGGCTTTGGGGCGCGAAGACGCATCCCCAGACAGCGAAGGCGAGCTAGATGTTGCCGTGGAGGGATATGAAGGCCCGCTGCATATTTTGCTATCGCTGGCGCGTACGCAAAAAGTTGACCTCAAACAAATTTCAATTTTGCAATTGGCCGAGCAATATCTCGACTTTATTCGACAAGCGCAAGATTTGCGTATTGAGCTAGCCGCTGACTATTTGGTGATGGCGTCTTGGTTGGCTTATTTAAAGTCGCGGCTCTTGCTGCCGCCGCCGCATGATGATGGCGAGATGGACCCAGAAGCCATGGCGGCGCATTTGGTGTTTCGTCTTCAATGTCTGGAATCTATGCGCGATGCAGCGGCCCAATTAATGGGGCGTGATTTGCTGGGCCGCGATTTCTTTATCCATGGTCAACCCGAGGGTATTCGCATCAAGCGCGAAAGCACTTATGACGCCAGCCTATTTGAAGTGCTGGCGGCCTATTCGACGCAACGGCTGCGCAATCATTATGAAACCTGGTCTCCGCCGAAGATGGATGTTCTGTCTATCGAGCGCGCGCGCATGCGTTTGGAGCGCTTGCTGGGTAAATTAGATGACTGGCAAAAGATGGATGCTTTGGTGGCAGGGGATATTCGCGATCCGCAAAAGCGGCGCACAACCTTGGCCAGCTCGTTTAGTGCGGTGCTGGAATATGCCCGAGATGGCAAAGTAGAAGTTCAGCAAGGTAGTAATTTTGAAGCCCTTTTGGTTCGCCGCGCGCGCCCGAAAGTGGCACCGACCTCTAAGGATAAAGGTGAGACGTGATGTCGAAGGAAACGCCCACACAAGAGCCCGAAGCAACTGCGGATGCGCCAGACGAAGCCGCAGCTTTATTGCCCGTAGATGCGACGCAAATTCGGATGGTTGAAGCCGTTTTATTTGCCGCCGAGGAACCCCTAGACATCGCCAATATTAAAGACAAATTGCCCGAAGGTGCCGATGTGCCAGCCCTATTGGCGACGATTGGCGAGACCTATGAAAAGGCTGGTTTCAATTTACAAAAAGTAGGCAATAAGTATGCTTTCCGCTCGGCGCCAGACCTTGCGCACGTGCTGCAAAAACATGTTGTGCAGCAACGCAGGCTCTCGCGGGCGGCGCTCGAAACTCTGGCTATTGTGGCTTATCACCAGCCAGTAACGCGGGCTGAAATTGAGGACATTCGGGGGGTCTCCGTATCTAAGGGCACGCTGGATGTTTTGCTAGAGAGTGCTTGGGTGAAAATTCGTGGTCGCCGCCGCGTGCCCGGTCGTCCGGTGACCTATGGCACGACAGATGGTTTTTTGCTTCATTTTGGATTGGAAAACCTGAAAGATTTGCCAGGTCTGGATGAATTGAAAGCGGCTGGCCTGCTAGATGACCGCCTGCCACCTGGCTTTGCCGTGCCAGCCCCCGACCCCGATAGCGACCCGAATGAGGATGCTTTGGCAGATGGCGACGATGGTTCCGATGAATTAGAGCCTCTCGAAATGGATTTGACCGACGGCGCGCCAGAGGCTGGTGACGGCGCTGAAGGATCAGATGGCGGATTAAACGCATGACATCTGCTTTGAGTTTTCGCAATGTCTCTTGCCGTTTTGACGGGGCGGATGTTGTGGATGACGTGAGCTTTGATATTGAAGCTGGCGAAGTGGTTTGTCTTTTGGGGCCTTCGGGGTGCGGCAAGACAACCAGCTTGCGATTGGCCGCAGGCATGGACGTGCCAAGCGAGGGTGAAATATTCCTAAATGGAAAGCTTGTCTCGACCCCCAAAGATGTGGCGCCACCCGAAGCGCGCGGCATCGGTTTTTTGTTTCAAGACTTCGCCTTGTTTCCTCATCTCTCGGTTTATGAAAATGTCACCTTTGGGCTCGGGCATTTATCGAGTGATGAACAAAAAACCAGAGCTCTAGACCTGCTTAACGCGGTTGGCTTGTCGGGTTTTGCCAATAAATACCCGAACACTTTGTCGGGCGGGGAACAGCAGCGCGCGGCACTTGCACGCGCCATGGCCTCGAAGCCGAAACTGGTTTTGATGGATGAGCCGTTTTCCAACCTCGACCCACAATTGCGAGATCAGATGCGCGATTTGACTTTGCGCCTGTTGCGAGAAAACGGCGCCGCGGGGCTTATTGTGACCCATGATGCGGCGGATGCCTTGCGGATGGCCGATCGAATTGCGGTGCAAAACAAGGGCCGTATTTTGCAAATCGATACGCCTGAAGCGATTTATCAAAACCCATTTGATTTGCATGTTGCCGCTATGTTTGGCCCCTTAAACATTATGGCCGACGCCCAGAGTGGCGGGCAGATAGGCGTGCGGCCAAGCGATATGGCTTTAAGCGGTAAGGCGAAGGATTTTTCGGTTGAAGGGGAGGTGCATAATGTGCGCGCCATCGGCCCCGATTGGCTGTGTGATATTACGCTTGCGGATGGCTTGGCTTGGCAGGCTTTAATACGTGGCGGTGCGCGACCTCAAAATGGGGCAAACAAATTCTTTGTGCCTCGGGCACGCCTCATGCTATTCAAAACACAATAGAAAAGGGGTTTTCTTATGGGCATTAGCTGGGTTCAGATTGTTGTTGTTGCCGTTTTATTGATTTTACTGTTCGGTCGTGGACGCATTTCGTCTTTGATGGGGGATGTCGCGCGCGGCATTACAAGCTTTCGTCAAGGCTTGCGCGAAGGCACCAAAGCCGAGGGCACCGAATCCGAGGGCGAGGATGACAAGGGTAAAACCATCGAAGGCGAAGCGGTTAAACCTAAATCTAAAAAGAAATAGCGGAGCCTGTCGTGTTTGACATTGGCTGGACCGAAATGCTGGTTCTCGGCATTGTAACGCTGCTGGTTGTAGGCCCGCGCGAACTTCCAACTATGCTGCGCACCATGGGCCAATATGCAGCCAAGGCCAGAGATATTGCCGCCGAGTTTCGCGGCCAAGTCAGCGAGATGTCGCAAGAGTTAGATGCACGCGCCGAGGTGGAGCGGCTTTCCAAGCATGAATTTATAGAAGATGTAGGCACGCCAGATTTATTTGCTGCCAAAGAAACGCCGCCAAAAGCATCTTCGAAAAAACCTGCCAAAAAGAAAACCCAAAAGTCCCAGCCCAAAGATGAGGGCTAAGATGGCCAAACAAAAATCTAAAGCCCAACCAAATGACGCGCTCGAAGATGGCGAGATGACTTTGTTCTCTCACTTGGTTGAGTTGCGCAATCGGCTGCTTTGGGCCTTGGCCGCATTTGCGCTGGCGTTTGGGGTTTGCCTGTTTTTTGCCAGTGAGGTTTTTACTTTTTTACTTTGGCCATTCGAGCAGGCCGTCGGACCGCAGGGCGGGTTGGAATTAATTTACACGGCGCCGCATGAGTTTTTTTTCACGCAAATTAAACTGTCGATGTTTGCCGGTCTGTTTTTGGCTTTTCCGTTGATTGCTTTCCAAGTTTATCGCTTTATCGCTCCGGGGCTATATCAAAACGAACGCGGTGCGTTTTTGCCTTATCTCATCGCCTCTCCCATTTTGTTCGCGCTCGGCGCGTCTTTGGTTTTCTTTTTGGTGATGCCGATGGCGTTTGAGTTTTTTCTATCGATGCAAGTGATGGGCGAGGCGCAATCTTTACAGGTGCGCATGGTCAATCGGGTCAGTGAATATCTGTCTTTTACTATGGTGCTAATGCTGGCGTTTGGCCTGTGTTTTCAATTGCCGGTTATTCTTACGCTGCTGGGGCGCATTGGGTTGGTAACGGCTCAAGGCCTCAGAGATAAGCGCCGCTATGCCATCGTTCTCGTATTTGCCGTGGCCGCCATTCTCACGCCGCCAGATTTGATTAGCCAAATCGGATTGGGCGTGCCGACGCTGTTGCTGTATGAGATTTCCATTATTTGCGTGGCAGCGATGCAAAGCAAAAACCCAAACGAGAGTTCGTAAACTTTCGAAAAGCCTGCCACGAGGCTGGCAATTGCTAGCGACCCCTTTTATACCTTTATAAAGAACTACCCCGAACCCCATTTGTACGAGCTGGTTATGCACGATATTAATGCCATACGAAAAGACCCCGAAGCCTTTGATGCGGGCTTGCAAAAGCGCAAGCTAGAGGCGCAGTCGGCTGACTTGCTGGCCAAAGATGATGCCCGCCGTGCCGCCATTGGCGTGGCGCAAGATTTGCAAACCAAGCGCAATGAGGCCTCGAAGAAAATTGGCCAAGCCAAAGGTAAGGGCGATGAAGCCGAAGCGCAACGCCTGATGGATGAAGTGGCCGGCCTCAAAGATAGCCTGCAACAAGCCGAAGAAGCCGAGCGCACCCTTAGCCAAGAGCTGAACGCCATGTTGGCGGTGCTGCCAAATACCTTGTTTGACGATGTGCCAATTGGGGCAGATGAGAACGACAATGTAGAGGTACGAAAAAGCGGCGAGCCAAAGCCGGGCGAAAAGGAACATTTTGAAATTGGCGAAGCTCTGGGCATGGATTTTGAAACCGCGGCCGCTTTGTCTGGCGCGCGCTTTGTCGTGTTGCGCGATCAGCTAGCGCGGTTAGAGCGGGCGCTTGGCAATTTCATGCTCGACCTACACGTTCAAGAGTTTGGCTACACCGAGATGAGCGTGCCGGTTCTAGTGCGCGATGAGGCGATGTTCGGCACGGGCCAATTGCCAAAATTCAGCGAAGATATGTTTCGCACCGAAGAGGGATTTTGGCTGACCTCGACTTCCGAAGTGACCTTGACGAATACCGTGCGTGAGAAAATTAGCGATGCCGTCGACCTACCCATTCGCGTGACAGCCTTGACCCAATGTTTCCGATCAGAAGCGGGCTCGGCAGGGCGCGACACGCGCGGCATGATACGTTTGCACCAATTCTCCAAAGTAGAATTGGTCAGTATTGTCGATGCGCAAAGCGGCGAGGCCGAATTGGAACGCAAAACCAAATGCGCCGAAGAAGTTTTAAAACGCCTTGGGCTGGCTTATCGGGTAGTGCAGCTATGCAGCGGCGATGTGGGCTTTGGCGCGCGCAAAACCTATGACCTAGAAGTTTGGCTGCCGGGCCAAAATGCCTATCGCGAAATTTCCAGCGTATCTTATTGTGGTGACTTTCAAGGGCGTCGGATGAACGCGCGCTATCGCGCCGAGGGTGAAAAATCGACCCATTATGTGCACACCCTGAACGGCTCTGGATTGGCAGTGGGGCGCACTTTGGTGGCGGTGTTGGAAAATTATGTAAATGCAGATGGCTCGGTTACCATCCCGGAAGTTTTGCAACCCTATATGGGCGGCCAAACGTTAATTAAGCCAAAAGAGTAAAGGTAGAGACACATGGGTAAACCTGTTGGACGTATTTTAGTCAGCAATGATGATGGCATCGATGCCCCTGGCATTAAGACGACGATTAAAATCGCCAAGGCTTTATCGGATGATGTTTGGGTGGTGGCGCCTGCCGAAGAAATGAGTGGCGCTAGTCATTCGCTTAGTCTCTCGAAACCCCTGCGGATGAAGAAGTTGGGGCCGCGTCGGTTTGCCATTGGCGGCACGCCAACCGATTGCGTGATGGTGGCCACGCGCCATTTGATGAAAGATAAATTGCCCGACCTCATTTTGTCGGGGGTGAATTTTGGCCAAAACATCGCCGAAGATGTCAGCTATTCTGGCACAGTGGCTGTGGCCAAAGAGGGCACATTGCTGGGCATTCCATCGATTGCGATGAGCCAAGCAATTAATTTTGCCGATCCGGTTGGCAAATATGTGCCGCGCTTTGAAGTGGCAGCAAAATACGCGCCCGCGATTATTAAGAAATTGCTCAAGCTCGACTGGCAGGAGGGAAATTTAATCAACATTAACTTCCCGGATATTGGGCCGAGCCATAAGCCAGAAATTCGCATCACCAAACAGGGCTTGCGCGATAAACGACTTTTGGGGCTAGAAGCGCGCACCGAGCCGCATGGCAATACGTATTTCTGGTATCATTTCGAACGCTCTCTCAGCACGCCCACGAAGGGCACGGATATTGAGGCAATTATGCAAGGCAATATTTCCATCACGCCGCTGCATATGGATCATACGAGTGCCTCTCTCTCTCAAAAATTAGCGAAATTGTTTTAGGAATAAATTTGGGATGAGGCGACAAAATCAAAACCGCGTTGCGCTTCCCAAGCGAGCCTCCCAGTTTGGCTTGAGCCTTTTGGCTTTAACCCTATTGGCCGCCTGCGGGCCGAAGACGGAAAAATGGTATAGCAGCAAACCCGAAGCCACGAGCCTTGGGTTCTTTGAAATGGTACGACGCGAGCGCAGCCTTCGCAGCGCCATAGTGCCATCCAAAGGCAGTATCAACGTTAAAAAAGGCGATACTTATTACAAAATATCCTTGCGCTATAAAGTGCCCTTGCGCGCGCTTTTAGAGGTCAATGAAGCCCGCCCGCCATATCGTTTGGCGCCGGGGGCAAAAATTAAACTACCCGTCCAGGCCTTTCACATCGTTCGCGCCCAAGAGACGCTCTACGCGATTTCACGCAAATATAAAACCGATGTATCGACGCTGGCGGCCTTGAATAATATCGATAAGCCCTTTGGCATCCGCATTGGCCAGAAGCTGCAAGTGCCAGATGAACGCGCCGGTCGGGTGGGGCGCTTTGTGCGACATGACCCTATAGCCAAGGCGAGCGAGGCAGGCCCAGCGCAAAGCCAGACGAAAAAACGATCTGGCCAAAAACCTGGTAAACGCGCGGCCTTGCCAGCGGCACCGCGCCGCGTAGGCCGGTTTCAAGTACCTGTGCAAGGTAGGGTAATTTCTAACTTTGGCACCAAACCAAATGGTCTGCACAATGATGGCATTAACATTGCAGCCCGCAAAGGCACGCCCATTAAGGCGGCCGAGAACGGCGTGGTGGTCTATGTCGGCAATGAATTGCGAGGCTATGGCAATTTGTTGTTGGTGCGCCACGGCGAAGGGTGGGTGACGGCTTATGCGCATGCTTCAAAGTTTTTGGTAAAGCCAGGAGACCGAGTAAAGCAGGGTCAGTCCATCGCCGAAGTAGGGCAGACTGGCAATGTGGACCAGCCGCAAGTCCACTTTGAGGTTCGCAAAGGCACGCGGGCCGTAAACCCCAAATCTTTGATTTAAAAAAACCCATCTAAAACAGCTCAATCAAGCAGAAATGCTTGGCCAACCGCCTCATCTTGCGTATAGTCTGGGACAATATCAAATGGAGATTCTCATGTTTATTTCACCGGCATACGCCCAATCCGCTTCGGGCGGATCTGCATTATTTGAAATGCTATTCCCGCTACTTATGGTGTTTGGCATCATTTATTTCATGATTTTGCGGCCTCAGTCGCGTCGTCAAAAAGAACACACCGCCATGATCGCATCGGTAAAGCGCAATGACACCGTGGTTACGCAAGGCGGTCTGATTGGCAAAGTGGTCAAAGTTGGCGATGAAGAGCTGGAAGTCGAATTTGGCGATAATGCTCGTGTCAAAGTTGTGAAGTCGATGATTATCTCTGTTCGTGGTAAAAACGCGCCGTCCAAGAAGGATTAAGCAAGCCTCATGCTGCACTTTTCACGCCTCAAAATAGCTGGAATCGCCCTTGTGCTGTTTCTTGGCTTTCTGTTTTCTCTGCCGAATTTCTTGAGTGAAAATACCCGCGCCTCGATGCCGGAAATTTTACCAACTAGCACGCTTAACTTGGGCCTCGACCTGCAAGGTGGGTCGCATTTGCTGCTCGCGGTAGATACAGACTCGGTTCAGCGCGAACGTTTGGAAGACCTGACCTCCGATGTGCGCCTTGCTTTGCGCGGCGAGCGGATAGGCTATACGGGGCTTGGCAGAATTAATGGCGGCGTGACGGTTTCTATTCGAAAACGGGAAGACTTAGAAAAAGCGAAAACGCTTTTGCAAGGTCTGTCGCAGCCGATTACGGCCAATGTGATTAGTGGCTTCAGCCAAGGCGTCGATTTGGATGTGGTGAACACACAAGACCTTACGTTTGAGCTGAAGGTAACGGAAGAGGCCATTGCGGCCCGCAACACGCGCACCTTGCAGCAGTCCATTGAGATTATTCGCCGCCGCGTCGATGAACTGGGCACGACAGAGCCAACCATTCAGCGACAAGGCGAGACGCGCATCTTGGTGCAAGTGCCAGGCCTAGATGACCCGCAGCGCTTGAAAGCGCTTTTGGGCCAAACCGCGAAGCTGAATTTCCATCTCGTGGACCAAAGCATGAGTGCGTATGAAGTGGTGGACGGCAAGCGAGCCCCGACGGGTGCACGTGTGCATTATACGGATAGCGAACCGGCTGTGCCCTATCTCATTCGCCGTCGTGCCATGGTTAGCGGCGAGCGTCTTGTCGATGCCTCCGTCGGTTTTGACCCACAAACCAATACGCCGGAAGTAAACTTCCGCTTTGATACGGTAGGGGCCAAGAAATTCGGCGAGGTCACGCAAGCCAATGTCGGGCGTCCATTTGCGATTGTCTTAGATGAGAAAATTATCTCTGCGCCGATCATTCAATCGGCTATTTTGGGCGGAGCGGGGCGCATCACGGGTAACTTCACCGTGCAAGAAGCCAATGACTTGTCCATTCTTCTGCGCGCCGGTGCTTTGCCAGCGCCGATGACAATTTTGGAAGAGCGCACAGTCGGGCCAGGGCTTGGCGCCGACAGTGTTGCGGCGGGTCGGATTGCGCTTATTGTGGGCTTCTTGGCCGTTATCGGCTTTATGATTATCAGCTATAATTTGTTTGGCCTATACGCCAACATCGCTTTGGTGGCCAATTTGGGGCTGATTATGGCCGTCTTGTCTGGCCTGCAAGCCACGCTGACGCTGCCTGGCATTGCTGGCATCGTGTTGACGGTGGGTATGGCCGTCGACGCCAATGTGCTGATTTTTGAACGTATCCGCGAGGAAATCGCTGCAGGAAAAGCGCCCATCATGGCGATTGATACAGGCTATAATCGCGCGCTTGGCACGATTTTGGATGCCAATATCACCACGCTACTGGCGGCTATGGTTTTATTCCAGCTTGGTTCAGGCCCCATTCGCGGCTTTGCGATTACGCTGGCCATTGGCATCATCACTTCAGTTTTCACCGCTTTCGTTCTGACCCGTTTCATGGTGTCCCTCTGGGTTCGCCGTCAGGGTCGTCCTGAAGCTTTGCCACTTTAATCGGATAGGGAGGATATGACATGAGAACATTGAAACTCGTTCCGGCTAAAACCAGTATCACTTTTATTAAGCATCGTAATTTGGCTATGGGGCTTTCCATATTGCTTATGATTGCTTCTATCGGTGTGTTTATTACCAATGGGCTTAATTTTGGTATCGACTTTAAAGGCGGCACATTAATTGAGGCCAGCGCTGAAGACGCAGTGGATATCGGAGCTTTGCGCGACCGGTTAAACGGTATGGATCTGGGGGAAGTGCAAATTCAAGAATTCGGTAAAGATACCGACGTTCTCATTCGCATTGCAGAGGCCGAAGGCGCGGTAGACGCCAGCCAAGACCTAACCGCGGTGCAACTATTGCGGGATGAATTGGCCCAAGATTTCGACATCCGCCGAGTAGAGATTGTTGGCCCGCAAGTTAGTGCCGAGCTTATTCAAACGGGTATTCTGGCTGTTGTTGTCGCGATTAGCTCTATGTTGATTTACATCTGGTTCCGTTTTGAGTGGCAGTTCTCGGTCGGGGCCGTCTTGGCCTTGGTTCACGATGTGGTGCTGACCATTGGTATTTTCTCGCTCTTGCAGCTCGATTTCAACCTATCCATTTTGGCCGCTATTCTTACCATTGTTGGCTATTCGATGAATGATACGGTGGTGGTTTATGACCGCGTGCGAGAGAATTTGCGTAAGTTTAAGAAAATGGGTCTGAATGAGTTGCTGGATATCGCCATTAACGAGACCTTGTCGCGCACGGTGATGACGTCGGTAACGACGCTTCTCGCTTTGGTGGCGCTTTATGTGTTGGGTGGAGAGGTTATTCGGGGCTTCACTTTCGCAATGATTTGGGGCGTGATTGTGGGAACGTATTCTTCCATTTTCATTGCCTCGCCTTTGCTGATGTGGCTAGGCGTGAAACGCGATTGGTCTGGAAACCAAATGAATTAAATTGCCTGCCTGTTTCATGGGGTGGTAATGTTTAACCAACGATAGATTCGAAAAAAAAAGGGAGGCCATCATGGCTACAATTTTATCATCACTCCGCAACACTGTGATTGCGGGCTTTGTGTTGGCGCTTATTCTGGAGATTATGTATCTGCAGGGTGGCGGCGCACTCGACACGACATTCTGGACCTTTACTTTCCGCTGGTTGCACGTCTTGAGCGGCATCATGTGGATTGGTCTGCTGTATTATTTCAACTTTGTTCAAATTCCGAACATGCCAAATATCCCAGACGATCAAAAACCAGCCATTGGTAAGGTAATTGCACCTGCCGCTTTGTGGTGGTTCCGTTGGGGTGCCATGGCAACCATCGTAACGGGCCTGATTTTGGGCTATTTGAACGGTTACATCCACGATGCGCTAAGCCTCGGTATGATGTCTGATTTCGAAGTGCCTAAAAACACAGCCATCGGTATTGGCATGTGGTTGGGCATTATCATGTGGTTCAACGTTTGGTTCGTTATTTGGCCAAACCAAAAGAAAGCCCTTGGCATTGTAGAAGCAGACGCCGACACAAAAGCGGCTTCGGCACGCACAGCTATGTTGTTCTCACGGACCAACACCATGCTGTCGATCCCGATGTTGTTTGCTATGGTTGCAGCTCAAAACCTTTACTAGAGTTTGAGTTAATGTTTTGGAGAGGGCCGCCTGATGTGCGGCCCTTTTCTATTTAGGAAACTTATGAGCGATTTCGACACTTTACGATCCGAACTTCGAGGCCTAGATGGTGACTTATATTTGTGCCATTTATTCGCCCCTGCGCCCGCGCGCGATGCGGTTTTGACGCTATATCACTTCTATGCCGATATTGGGCGCATCCCTTCGTTGGTTTCAGACCCGATGGTGGGAGCCATTCGTTTGCAATGGTGGCGAGATTTGCTTAGCGCGCTAGAAGCCGGCGAAACCCGAGGCACCCCCATTGGCGAGGCCCTATTGGAAGTGGCGCAGCAAGGGCAAGTATCCTTATCCGACTTTCTGCCACTGATAGATGGTCGCGACGCGGCGCTTGAACAGGGCGGGCGAAACTTGGAGGAGCTGGAAGCGGAAGCCAAGCTCGTGGGCCCCGCCTGGCTTAAGTTGGCTTGTCAGATGATCGGCGCCGAGGCGCAGGCAAAGCTGTTGCAAACGGCGGGGACGGGGTTTGAATTAATGCGATTGGTGCCTGCGGATGGCGCGGCCGTGGCCGCGCGGGCTCACGAGCTTTTGACGACAGCCTGCGCCGGCTTTAACCAGCTACCGCGAGCCCAGCGTAAGGCCTTATTGCCGGTGTTTTTACCTATAGGTTTGGCCCGTCGCCAAGCCAAACATTTTCCGCAAGGGAAAAGCCTTTTGCGGTATCAAATTTCAATTATGAAAATGGCTTTTCTCGGCCGCCTCTAGCGTTACTATTCAGCCGCTTCTGAGGGGTGTTTTCCGTGGGCCCATTCGGCAAAATCGGCGCGCGCACGGGCGGTAAAACCGGTTTGTCGGGCCTGTTTTTTGGCTTGCATCCGCGCTTTGCCGCGCAGTTTTTTGCCGTTCTCATCAACCGGTGCGCTCAACGGCCCTAGCTCTGGCATCAGTCCAAAGTTTACATTCATCGGTTGAAACGAAGAGGCATTGGCGTTGACTGTAATATGCGAAATTAACGCGCCGAACGCCGTGGTCATCGGGGCGGGGGAAACGCTTCGCCCTTGAATTTCGGCGGCTGCAAACCGTCCGGCCATCAGGCCAATGGTGGTGCTTTCAACATAGCCTTCGACGCCAGTAATTTGGCCTGCGAAACGAATATGCGGCGCCTTTTTAAGGCGCAATTCGCCATCCAATAAGGTTGGGCTATTGAGGAATGTATTGCGATGTAAGCCGCCAAGACGGGCGAAACGCGCTTCCTCGAGACCTGGAATTAGCTTAAACACATGCGTTTGTTCGCCATATTTCAGCTTCGTTTGAAACCCCACCATATTAAACAAAGTGCCCAGCGCATTGTCTTGGCGCAATTGCACGACGGCATGGGCTTTTACCTCTGGGTTATGAGCATTGGTCAACCCGCGTGGCTTCATAGGGCCGTGGCGCAAGGTATCGCGACCGCGCGCGGCCATAATTTCGATGGGCAAACAGCCATTGAAATAGGGCGTATCGGCTTCCCATTGTTTGAAGTCTGCCGTATCGCTCTCGATGAGGGCATCGAGGAATGCATTATATTGCGCTTCGTCCATCGGGCAGTTGATGTAGTCTTTGCCGGTGCCGCCGGGGCCGATTTTGTCGTAGCGAGATTGATACCAGCAGATATCCATATCGATGCTGTCGTGATAAATAATTGGCGCAATGGCATCGAAGAAGGCCAATTTATCTTTGCCTGTCATCTGGCCAATTTGCTCAGATAAAGCAGGCGAAGTAAGCGGCCCCGTTGCGATGATGACATGTTTCCAGGTGTCTGGAATGGCGGTCACTTCCTCGCGGGCAATCGTGATATTGGGATGCGCTTCAATAGCGGCGGTTACGCCTTGCGAAAACCCTTCGCGGTCCACGGCCAAGGCACCGCCAGCTGGCACTTGATGTTCATCGGCGCAGCGCATGATGAGGCTTTGGCTATCGCGCAATTCAGCGTGCAAAAGGCCAACCGCATTGGTTTGGGCATCATCGGAACGGAAAGAGTTTGAGCAGACCAATTCGGCCAGTCCGTCGGTTACATGGGCATCGGTTTTGCGCGTCGGGCGCATCTCATGCAGCACAACTTTCACGCCTGCTTGCGCCGCAGCCCAAGCGGCTTCCGAGCCCGCAAGCCCGCCACCAATAATATGTAAATCATCGCTCATGGCTCATGAAATACACGGTTTAAGGAGAGAGGGGAAGGGGTCTAAAAGCCTAGGCGTCTATGACGCAGGTTTTTGCATCGTCAGCAGAGTGAACATACCCAAGGGGCCGAAGTTATTTTCTTCTAAAATTTGCAAATCGCAATCGTGTAGTTTCAACTGATCGCGCGAGAAATCGGAGTGAAACCCAATTTTGCGCGAGGCAGGGGCTATTTTTCGCTCAACGAGCGCCAATAAGGTCTGGTCTTCTTCGGCGCGGAAATGATTGAACAAATAAACCCGCCCACCCGGACGGGTTACCCGAGAAATTTCGCTTAACACTTTGGCCGGGTCTGGCACCACGGACATCACGAAAGTTGCCATCACGCTATCGAAGGAAGCGTCGGGAAAATTTAGTTCGCTTGCGTCCATTTCCAACAAGGCCTCGACATTGGATAGCTTTTTCCGTTCGACGCGTTTGAAAGCCCGAGCCAACATATCCGCCGAGAGGTCAATGCCGGTTACCGAGCAATCTGTTGCGAAATAGGGCAGGGAAAGCCCCGTACCCGTGCCGACATCGAGAACCCGATGACCATGTAACTCTTGGTTCAGCCGACGCACAATTTTGCGGATGTAACGGCGTCCAAAAAGAGCGAAAGTGAAATCATAATGTCCCGCCCATTTGGCATAAGAGCGGCGCACATCATCGGCGCGAATTTGCGTGTGAACTGTCATAAAGTTTCCGTATTGTTATTTTTATTCGGAAACTAGAGGTTATTCGGCGGCGGCTTTCTTAGCAACTGCTTTTTTGGGCTTCAGCAAGCGCGACAAATATTGCCCCGTGTAGCTAGCTTTTACCTTCACCACATCTTCTGGCGTGCCAATGGCCACCACTTGACCGCCGCCGTCGCCACCTTCGGGGCCGATATCAATAATCCAGTCGGCGGTTTTTATCACCTCCAGATTATGCTCAATCACCGCTACGGTATTGCCCGCATCGACCAGCTCATGCAGTACATCGAGCAACTTGGCCACATCATGGAAATGCAAACCTGTAGTCGGCTCATCCAAAATATACAGCGTACGGCCGGTCGCGCGCTTGGCCAATTCTTTGGCCAGTTTAATGCGCTGCGCTTCACCACCTGAAAGCGTGGTGGCTTGCTGGCCAACCTTAATGTAGCCAAGACCGACGCGTTGCAGCGTGGTCATTTTATCGCGCACCATCGGCACGGCCTTGAAAAAATCAGCCGCCTCATCGACGGTCATATCGAGCACATCGGCAATCGATTTATCTTTAAACCGAACTTCCAGCGTCTCGCGATTATAGCGTTTGCCTTGGCAGCTATCGCATTCCACATAAACATCTGGCAGGAAGTGCATTTCAATTTTAATCAGGCCATCGCCTTGGCAAGTTTCGCAGCGCCCACCTTTGACATTGAACGAAAAACGCCCAGGCTTATAGCCACGTGTCTTGGCTTCGGGCAGGCCTGAAAACCATTCGCGGATGGGCGTAAAAGCGCCAGTGTAAGTGGCCGGGTTCGAGCGCGGGGTACGGCCAATCGGGGATTGGTCAATCTCAATGACTTTATCCAGCAAGTGCAGCCCATCAATCGTATCGTGTTCGGCTGGTGTGGCGCGGGCGTTGTTTAATTTGCGCGCCAATGACTTATACAAAGTATCGATCAGCAAAGTCGATTTGCCGCCGCCCGAAACGCCCGTGACACAAGTGAACGTGCCGAGGGGGATTTCGGCACTGACGTTTTTTAGATTATTGCCCTTGGCACCTTTTACGGTGATGCATTTATTGGCTTTGGTTGTGCGGCGTTTTTTTGGCACCGCGACTTCTAGGGCGCCGGATAGATATTTGCCCGTTAGGCTTTTTTTGCTGGCCAGAATTTTATCTGGCGTGCCTTGGGCAATCACTTCGCCGCCATGTATGCCTGCGCCGGGGCCGATGTCGACCACATGGTCGGCCGTCATAATGGCTTCCTCATCATGCTCGACGACGATAACCGTATTGCCAAGGTCGCGCAGGCGGGTGAGGGTTTCCAAAAGGCGCGTGTTGTCGCGCTGATGCAGGCCAATGCTTGGTTCATCCAAGACATAAAGGACGCCCGTGAGGCCGGAGCCAATTTGCGAGGCCAACCGAATACGTTGGCTTTCGCCGCCCGACAAAGTGCCGGAGTTGCGAGATAGCGTCAGATATTCTAGCCCCACGTCATTGAGAAACCGGAGGCGCTCGCGAATTTCTTTCAACACCCGCGCCGCGATTTGTTTGTGTTTATCGCTCAACAGGTCTTCCAAATCGGTAAACCATTTTTCAGCCATTCGAATAGACATTTGCGTAACTTCGCCAACATGCAGCTCAGCAATTTTTACCGATAGGGCTTCGGGTTTTAGCCGATAGCCGCCACAGGCTTCGCAATCGGTGATGGATTGAAACTTTTCAATCTCTTCGCGCGCCCAATTGCTGTCGGTTTCGCGGTAGCGGCGTTCCAAGTTAGGAATAACCCCTTCAAATGGCTTTTTGGTTTTATAGCTGCGCAAGCCGTCATCATAAGAGAAAGTGATGACTTCCTCGCCAGTGCCAAACAAGATGACGTCTTTGGCTTGTTTTTCTAAGTCATTCCACTTGCTGCTCATCTTAAAGCCATAATGCTTGGCCAAGGCTTCTAGCGTTTGGGTGTAATAGGGCGAGGTTGTTTTCGACCACGGCGCAACGGCGCCTTTATAAAGCGTCAGCCCGCCATCGGGGACGACGGCAATGGGATCGATGAAAAACTGTGTGCCCAAGCCATCGCAAGACGGGCAAGCGCCAAAAGGATTATTGAACGAGAACAAGCGCGGCTCAATTTCATCAATCGTGAACCCGGAGACTGGGCAAGCAAAGCGGGCGGAAAAAGTAATCCGCTCAGCGGTCTCTCCGTCTTTTGGCTTGTCGGCAATCTCAGCAATGGCAATGCCATTGGTTAGACCAAGGGCGACTTCCATCGAGTCCGCCACGCGGTTGCCAAGGTCTGGTTTGATAACCAAACGATCCACCACGACATCAATGTCATGCTTGATTTTTTTGTCGAGGGTAGGGATATCGGCAATCTCGTAGAACTCACCATCGATTTTAACGCGCTGAAAACCACGTTTTTGCAGCTCTAAAAAATCGCGCTTATATTCGCCCTTGCGGCCCCGCACAATCGGCGCCAAGAGATACAGCCGCGTGCCCTCGGGCATGGCCATCACGCGGTCGACCATTTGGGTTACTGTTTGGCTTTCGATAGGCAATCCAGTGGCAGGTGAATAAGGCACACCAATGCGCGCATAGAGCAAGCGCAGGTAATCGTAAATTTCAGTGACCGTGCCGACCGTGGAACGTGGATTGCGTGAGGTGGTTTTCTGCTCGATAGATATGGCTGGCGATAGCCCGTCGATTTGGTCGACATCTGGCTTTTGCATCATTTCCAAAAACTGGCGCGCATAGGCGGAAAGGCTCTCGACGTAGCGGCGTTGCCCTTCAGCATAAATAGTATCAAAGGCCAGCGAGCTTTTACCCGATCCCGAAAGACCGGTGATGACAATCAGCTCATCCCGCGGCAAGTCGATGGAGATGTTTTTGAGATTATGCTCGCGTGCGCCCACCACTCGGATGAGTTTGGCTTGAGGCGTTTTAACGGCTTTACGGGGCTTCTTTTGGGCAGGCATAGGTTTCTCTCTGTTAGGTGACACAAGGTAGACCTTTTTTGCGGTTTGGCGAACTTAGTTTTGCCCTCGTTTACGAGTTTCCTGAGCCCGGGCAAGCATTAATCCACAGGTTAGCGAACCGAGCTGGCTGCGAGGCTAGGTATTTCGTTTCGAGTCATCTAGATTGAAGCGGCAATTAGGAGAAAAAAATCATGGCTGGAAGTGTCAATAAAGTAATTTTAGTAGGCAACCTAGGGGCCGACCCAGATGTGCGTAGCACCAAAGATGGTCGCCCGATTGTCAACCTTAGCATCGCGACAAGCGAAAGCTGGCGCGATAAAAACTCGGGCGAGCGCCGCGATAAAACCGAATGGCACCGCGTGGTAATTTTCTCGGAAGGCCTATGCCGCATCGCCGAACAATACCTCAAAAAAGGCGCAAAAGTTTACATCGAAGGCAATTTGCAAACGCGCAAATGGCAAGATGACAATGGGGCCGATCGCTATTCAACCGAAGTGGTTTTGCAAAACTTCGGCGGCGTGATGACTATGCTAGATAGCCGCAATGGCGGCGGCGATTTTCAAGCCGCTGGCAACGATTCGCCGGCGCCTGCACTGGCTTCGGGCGGGGACAGTGGCATCAATGACGACATCCCATTTTAAGCCTCAAAAAACCAGTTAAATCAATGGGTTATATTTGCGCTCGGGCGGCTGTTTTCAGGCTCCCGAGCGTTTATTTTTATGCTATGTTTTAGAGGTATTTCGCGCCTCGCTGAGACGCCTTTCAGAAAGTTAATTTGTGACCCATACGCCTGAAAATCCACCGGAAGACAATATCGAAAATGAAGATGATATTGTCGATGCCCCGCAAGACGAGGCGAGCGACGGTACCGACGAAGAAGCCGGTAGCGACGAGACGGTAGATGCGCCTGGAGAGGCGGAAGCCGGTTCTGGAGAGGGCGGTGCAGAGCCGCCGGTTGTTGGGTTTGTTCCTGGCGACGACGATGGCGATATAGAGCCCATTACCATCGAGGAGGAGATGAAAACCTCCTATCTCGATTATGCGATGAGCGTGATCGTCTCGCGCGCGCTGCCAGATGTGCGCGACGGCTTAAAGCCCGTGCATCGGCGCATTTTGTTCTCCATGAATGAGAACGGCTATGATTACAATAAGCCGTATCGCAAATCGGCGCGTGTTGTCGGGGATGTGATTGGTAAGTATCACCCTCACGGCGACCAATCGATTTATGATGCTTTGGTGCGGATGGAGCAAGAGTTTTCGATGCGCTTGCCGCTGCTCGACGGGCAAGGCAACTTTGGCTCGGTGGATGGCGATCCACCAGCCGCCATGCGGTACACTGAAGTTCGCATGGCCAAGCCTGCTCATTCTATTCTGGCTGACATTGATAAAGACACAGTCGACTTTCAAGACAATTACGATAGCTCTGAGCGCGAGCCGAAAGTTTTACCAGCCCGCCTGCCAAACCTATTGGTCAACGGCGCCAATGGTATTGCCGTGGGCATGGCGACCAATGTGCCGCCCCATAACCTAGGTGAGCTAATCGACGCAGCGCAGGCGATGATTGTAAATCCGAGTCTCAGCGATGAAGAGGTTTTGGCCATTGTGCCTGGGCCTGATTTCCCGACTGGCGCGCTTATTCTGGGTTACACGGGTTCCGCCTCGTCGGTTACCACGGGTCGCGGCTCTATTATTATGCGGGGGCGGGCTTCGGTGGAAGAAATTCGCAAAGACCGTGAAGCGATTATCATTACGGAAATTCCGTATCAGGTGAACAAATCAACGATGATTGAAAAAATCGCTGATTTGGTGCGCGATAAAGTCATTGAGGGCATTGCTGATTTGCGAGACGAAAGCGATCGGCACGGCATGCGGGTTGTGGTGGAGCTGAAACGCGACGCCGTGGCCGATGTGGTGCTCAACCAATTGTATCGTTTTTCACAGCTGCAAACCAGTTTCGGGGCCAATATGTTGGCGCTGACCAATGGTCGCCCACAATTGATGAATGTTCGGCAGATGCTGCAATGTTTCATTACCTTCCGCGAAGAAGTGGTTACGCGTCGCTCGAAATTTGAGCTCAATAAAGCCCGCGACCGGGCCCACGTGTTGGTAGGTCTGGCCATCGCCGTTAGCAATATTGATGAAGTGATTGCGGTTATTCGCAAAGCCCCATCGCCCCAAGATGCGCGTCGGCAATTGATGGAGCGTCATTGGCCTGCCTCAGATGTAGCAGAGTTGATTGCGCTTATCGATGACCCGCGCCACCGCGTGGCGGAAGATGGCACTTATGTGTTAAGCGAAGCGCAAGCGCGCGCCATTCTAGAATTGCGCCTGCAACGCCTGACGGCCATGGGTCGCGATGAAATTGGCGATGAGTTGAAGGTGTTGGGCGAAGAAATTGCTGATTTGCTAGATATTCTGCGTAGTCGCGACCGCGTGATGTCGATTATTAAAGCTGAATTGGCGGAAGTAAAAGAAGAGTTCGCCACGCCGCGTCGTTCTGAATTTATTGAGCACGATGGCGAAGTGAACGACGAGTCGCTTATTCCGCGCGAAGATATGGTCGTGACGGTAAGTCACGCTGGCTATATCAAGCGTGTGCCCCTGTCTACCTATCGCGCGCAGCGTCGCGGCGGTAAGGGGCGCTCGGGTATGGCCACCAAAGACGAAGATTTCGTATCGCGTATCTTCGTCGCCAATACGCACCAGCCCGTATTGTTCTTCTCGACCACCGGCATGGTCTATAAAATGAAAGTCTATCGCCTGCCAGCGGGTAGTCCGCAGTCGAAAGGCAAGGCTTTGGTCAATCTATTGCCGCTCGATGAAGGCGAAAAAATCGCCGATATCATGGCTTTGCCGGCCGATGAAGAGAGCTGGGCAGATTTGAACGTGATGTTTGCCACAAGTCTGGGCAATGTGCGCCGCAATGACCTGTCCGATTTCATTCAAATTAACCGCAATGGTAAAATCGCCATGAAGCCAGATGAGGGCGAGCGGATTATCGGCGTGGAAACCTGTAATCCGATGGATGATGTGCTGCTGACCAGCTCTAGCGGTCGTGCCATTCGCTTCCCAGTCGATAAAGTACGGGTGTTCCGCAGCCGTAATTCGACAGGCGTGCGGGGCATTCGCCTCGATGCGGGGGCCAGTGTTATTTCTTTGGCTATTTTGCGCGGCAGCGATGCCTCGCCAGCGGAACGCGCCACCTATTTGAAGCAAGCCGCGGCCATTCGCCGTGCTGCATCGGGAGATGAAGCGGAAATAGAAGAGACTACGTTGGACGAAGAGGGCGCTACCGAAGAAGTTGCCTTGTCTTCTGAACGCTATGCTGAAATGGGCGCCAATGAGCAATTTATCCTGGCGGTCAGCGAAAACGGCTATGGCAAGCGCTCGTCTGCCTATGAATATCGCGTATCGGGCCGCGGCGGCAAGGGTATCCTTGCCATGACCGTAACCGAGCGCAACGGTCAGCTATTGGCAGCTTTCCCGGTAGAGGAAGTTGACCAGATAATGCTGGTGACCGATGGCGGCACGCTTATTCGCTGTCCGGTGGATGGCATTCGCATCGCCGGGCGGAATACGCAAGGCGTGACGATTTTTAAAACCGAAGACGACGCCAAAGTCGTTTCCGTGGCACATTTGGGCGAAACCTCCGATGAGGAGGATTTAGAAGATGGGCCTGACGGGGAAGCCGCGAACGACGGCACCGAGGCGCCACAAGCTGAAGCCGATGGTGGCGCAGCAGACGAGGCGTCGGCGCCTGAGGCAGATAATCCAAGTGAGGAGGGCTAAGGCATGCGTGTAGGGCTTTATCCAGGCAGTTTTGACCCGATAACCAAAGGGCATATCGATATTATTCAGCGCTCGCTGGGCTTGGTCGACAAATTGATCATCGCGATTGGAATTAGCGCCACAAAGACGCCAGTTTTTACTTTTGAGCAGCGTCAAGCCATGCTGGAGGCCGAAATCGGCCCGCTTGCGAAGGCGAGGGGCGTGGAAATTCAAGTGATCAGCTTTAAAGACCTTCTGGTCAATGTGGCTACCGAAACCGGCGCCAATCTCATTATTCGGGGGCTTCGCAATGCTTCGGATTATGAATATGAGGCGCAAATGAGTGCGATGAACCGGTCGATGTCGAGCGACATTGAGACCGTGTTCCTGCAGGCCTCGCCAGAGTTTGGCTTTGTATCCTCCACCTTGGTGCGCCAAATTATGGCCATGGGTGGCGATGTGAGTGCCTTTGTGCCGCAAAGCGTTTTAAAACAAATTAAATAATTACAGTAGTATAACAGGAGATATTCATGCGTTACTTGACATCACTCGGGCTTTTTTTGGCTCTTCTTGTGGCTCCGGTTGGGCATGGAATTTCCGCCCAAGCCGCAGACCATAAGGAGTCAATTATGTTGGTAGAACTAAAAACTGGTACCGTGAAAATAGCCTTGCGCGAAGACCTCGCCCCAGGCCATGTCGAGCGCATGAAAACCCTAATTAACGAGAAATTCTACGATGGTATCGTGTTTCATCGCGTCATTGACGGCTTTATGGCCCAAACAGGCGACCCAACGGGCACTGGCATGGGCGGCTCTGACTACCCAGATTTGCGCGCGGAGTTTAGTAGCGAACCTTTCCGTCGTGGCACTTTAGGCATGGCGCGTTCGCAGCATCCAGATAGCGCCAATAGTCAATTTTTCATCTGTTTCGATGATGCCAGCTTCCTCAACGGCCAATACACAGTATTTGGCGAAGTTGTAGAAGGCATGGAGCATGTCGATGCGATTGCCAAGGGCGAACCGCCAGCGACCCCAGATAAAATGATTTCCGTTCGCTTAGAAGACTAAGCGCCAAGAAGGTTTCTCATGCAGGTAGATGATTTTGATTTTGACCTGCCGGAAAATCTGATTGCTTTGAGACCTGAACAGCCGCGCGATACTGCGCGGCTGTTGCATGTTTCAACGACTGTTTCAGACCCGGCCAGCTCGGCGGACTTTGCGTTCGGCGATCATATCATGCGTGATTTGCCAGATTTTTTGCGGGCCGGGGATGCTTTGCTCGTGAATATCACGAAAGTGATACCCGCGCGCCTAACCGGAGTTCGGTTGCGCGAAACGCCGTCCGCGGACTCGACGGGCGCCAAATGTGAGGTCACGCTTACCGAGCGCCTCGGCCCCCTTGATTGGAAATGTTTCTTAAAGCCTGCCAAACGGGTGGCGGACGGCGACACGATCGACTTTAAGGGTGTCAAAGCCAAGGTCAGCGGGCGGGAGGGCGCAGAGGCGATTTTGAGCTTCGAGATTTCGCCAGACAGCATGGAAACCACTTTGGCGACCCTCGGCAGCATGCCTTTGCCGCCCTATATCGCCAGTAAACGCGCCCCCGATGCGCAAGACAACGAAGATTACCAAACCCTATTTGCCCGCGAGGCCGGCGCCGTGGCCGCGCCCACAGCTGGCTTGCATTTTACGCCAGAGCTGATGGACGCCTTAAAAGCCAAAGGCGTTAGCTTGCACGAAGTCACGCTACATGTGGGGCCTGGCACGTTTTTGCCTGTCAAAGTTGACGATATCGCCTCGCATAAAATGCATGGGGAATGGGGGCAAGTTACGCCAGAAACGGCGCAAGCCCTTAACGATGTGCATAAACAAGGCGGGCGCATTGTATGTGTTGGCACCACCTCCTTGCGCTTGCTCGAGAGCGCCACGAAAGAGGATGGCACGATTATGCCATTTGAAGCGGTGACGGAGATTTTCATTACGCCGGGCTATAAGTTTCGCGCGGCTGACATGCTGATAACCAATTTTCACCTTCCGCGGTCTACGCTTTTTATGCTGGTATCGGCTTTTGCCGGAATGGAACGCATGAAAGCGGCCTATGATCATGCCGTAAGTACCGGCTATCGGTTTTATTCTTATGGCGATGGCAGCTTATTGGAGCGCGCGGATTCATGAAATTTACTTTGCATAAAACCGACGGCATGGCGAGGCGCGGCACCATTGAGACGCCGCGCGGTAACATTCGCACGCCTGCCTTTATGCCTGTGGGCACAGCGGCCACGGTAAAAGCCATGTATCCCGACCAAGTGCGTGACTTGGGCGCTGATATTGTGCTGGGCAACACTTATCACTTGATGTTGCGCCCCGGTGCCGAGGAAGTTGCAGCCTTGGGCGGCTTGCAAGAGTTTATGCAATGGGATGGCCCGATTTTGACAGATAGCGGCGGCTTTCAAGTTATGTCGCTATCCAAACTAGCCAAAATGAGCGAAGACGGCGTGCGCTTTCAAAGCCACATCGACGGCAAATCCTACATGCTAACGCCAGAGCGCAGCTTGGAAATACAAACGCTTTTAGGGGCCAATATTCGCATGGTGCTAGACGAATGCACGCCGTTTCCGGCCACTCACGCGCAAGCCGAAAAGTCGATGCATTTATCGATGCGCTGGGCGGGGCGCAGCAAATCGGCGTTTCAGCAATATGACAATGGCCCCAATGAAGCGGGCATTGGCAATGCTTTATTCGGCATTGTGCAAGGCGGTATTTACGAGGATTTACGCCACCAAAGTGCGGCCGAGCTGGAGCAAATCGGCTTCGATGGCTACGCTGTTGGAGGCCTAGCGGTAGGCGAGGGGCAAGAGCGGATGCTCGAAGTGCTAGATTTCACGACGCCCGTCTTGCCGCAAGAGCGCCCGCGATATCTCATGGGCGTTGGCACGCCAGACGATTTGGTGGAAGCCGTAGCGCGCGGCATTGATATGTTTGATTGCGTTATGCCCACGCGCGCTGGGCGCCATGGCACGGCCTATACATGGCACGGTAAAGTGAACATTCGCAACGCACGCCACGCCGCCGATCCACGCCCTTTAGCCGAGCACAGTGAGTGCCCCGCCAGCCACCAATATAGCCGAGCCTATTTGCATCACTTACATCGGTGTGGTGAATATTTGGGCGCCATGCTTTTGACCTGGCATAATTTAGCTTTCTACCAAGAGCTGATGGCCGCCATGCGAGACGCTATTGAGGCCGGGAAATTTGAACAATTTCGCGCGGAGTTTAAACTCCAGCAAGCGCAGGGCGATATCCCTCCGTACCAAGACTAGACTTGGTTTTGGCGAGCCTTGATTGGCTTAAAATTGCATTCTATTCAACCAATTTTTGAATTCGTTTTGCCGTTTATCGATGTCCAAAAGATTATCGTTTAATTTGTATTTCTCTACCAAAGTCTCGACCGGAGTTGGGCTATGCAGATGTTCGAAGTCCGCGGCTTCGGTTTCTGCCGTTTCTAAGTCTGGGTAAAACCCTTGCTCGACCAAAAGTGTTTTGCGCGAGCTCACCATGCCACTCAGCACTTCGAAGTTAAACTCTGGGTGATATTGGGTTGCGAAAAACGTGCCTTTTTCATGTTCAATATTCGCCGCCTGCACATTGCTTCTATGGCTTCGGGCCAAGACTTGAGACGTCGGTGACATGGTTTTAACGATGTCATAATGGCTGGCAAAAGCGTCAAATACTTGGGCGCGGCCTTGGTAAACCGGGTGGGCAGCCCCTTCGGGCGTCAGGGTAATGCCATAAGATATGCCGAATGTAAGCCCATGTGGACTTCGTTCTACCTCGCCACCAGCCGCCACAATGGCCAGTTGCAACGCCCAGCAAGACCCATAGGCAGGCACGCCAATTTTGAAGGCTTGGCGAGCCAGCTCAATTTGTTTGCTTACCTCGGGCCGGTTTTCGTAGATAGTTAGGCTGGAGCCCGTCCAAAGCATTGCGTCATAACTCTCAAGCGGCTGGGGCAGGCTCGCTTGCGGGTCGGCAATGCATACGATATCGCTGTCACTATCTGGCCGATGGCGTTGCAGCATATTGCGATACATTGTGCCAGCCAAAGGCACGCCGCCAGAGGCAAGTCTCTCGCGCCCTTGCTGTGAATAAGCATCAAGGATTAAAAATCTCGTCATTTCAAAAACTTTCTCAAGACTTAATTAGGTCGGTCACCTTCTATCGTCACACGATACATTAAGCGTTCGTAATCTTGATAATCATCCACCGCATAGTGTTGCACCAACCGATTGTCCCACAGCGCCACAGCATTTTCGGTCCACCGAAAGCGACAGCAAAATTCAGGTTTGGTGCAATGCTGATACAAGGTCTGTAGCAGCTCGTGGCTTTCGGTTGGCTCCATCTCATCGACACGCAGGGTAAACATATCGTTGACGAAAAGAGCTTTTTTGCCATTTTCTGGATGGGTGCGCACGATGGGGTGGCGCACTTCGTTCATAATCGATTCATCCCACGTGTAGGTAATGGCGGTTTTTTTGTCGAACTTTTCTTTTGTTCCTTCCACCGTATAAGCCTCGGAGGCGGAGTGGATAGCAAATAGGCCATCGAGTTTTTCTTTCATCGCGTCGGGCAAACGTTCATAGGCTACTTGCTGATTAGCAAATACTGTGTCGCCACCGAAGGGCGGAATGGTTTTCCCATATAGCATGGAGCCCATCGAGGGGTGCTCTTGAAAGGTGTTGTCGGAATGCCAGCCGGTACCAAAAGAGGCGCTTTGGCCTTTCGGCTTCCAGACTTTGGTTATCTCGGGCGCGTTTTCCATACCATCGACAATGGGATGCACTTCCAGCTCACCAAAGCGGCGAGCAAATGCGACCTGTTGGTCTAGGGTTATGTCTTGATCGCGGATGAATATAACGCCGTGGTCCAGCAGGGCCGCATGAACGATGCCGAATTCAGCATCGCTCACGTTCGCCAAATCCAAACCAGAAATCTCGGCTCCACAAGAGCCAGTCAATGGGTGAACAGACAATTTATTCATACACGTAGGCCTCAGCTATAAATGGCATAGGCCGCATGCACGACCCCCAAAGTTGAACCGATAAGTAAAATGATGGTGGCCAGGAAACCAAGGGTAAAACCCCGGCCGCGTTTGTCTTTGGCTTTATAGTAACCGAGGGCAAACAGAATTCGACCAATTGGGAAGAAGACGCCAATCACACCCGCCCAAAAGTCAGAAATCGTCAGCGCAAACAACCAAAGGACTGGCAAGAATAGCACCAGCATTTCATGGGTGTTGGCATAGACGCGCAAGACGCGCTCAAACTCTTCGGGGCCCGTCATCGTTGGGGCGGCAATGTCGTGTTTTCTGCGAGCGGCACCCACGCGGGTGTCCATCCAGAAAAATACAAATAGGCTGAATAGAGTGACCGCAGCGGCCAGAGGGTAAGTAAACATTAGCAACTCCCGTTAGAAAAAAGTGAGGTCATACAGACAAAAGAAAGAATTAAGTTTTTGGTGTTTCTCGAGGTTTAGTCTTTTTTATAATCCCTGTAAACGTGGATAATATTGTCTCGCCAATGTAAATTTGTCCCCGAATAAAAACCAAGCTGCGGGTGGCCCGAGTTACTTCGCCATCGGCGTAAACCACTTCGCCAATAGGTGCTGCACCAGCAATGAAATCGGTCTGGCAGGTTAGGGTAACAGAATGCATGTCGCTCAGCTCATCATGGGCGATAACAAAAAGCGCATAGTCGGCAAAAGTCATCAACATACCGCCATGCAAAAACCCGCCGCCATTCATATGGCCTTCGGTGCATAAAAACGCCGAGCGGTGTTTGCCAGGCTCGGCATTGAGCTTCATAAAAAACGGACCCGCGGTGTCTTCATAAGGGTCATTGCCTTGCCAGCTTTCCCAGCCGGCAAGTTGAGGTGGTGGGGTTATCATAGCTATCTCCATAACATCGGTTTAGCGCGAGATTAGTAGAAGTTTCTGGCGAAGCAAGCCCTTTAGCACGGTTTATAATGTTATTTTTAACGCTCTGAGGGGCGCTAGTTTATCTGCCATCGCGGGTAAGCTCAGCAAGCCTTTTGCGGCGCAAACCAAACGGTAAAGCGGGCGGCATTTATCCTTATCGAAGAATGCCAATTTAGACGCCTCGCAAGTCCATCTCGGCGCGGGCCAATAAGACCAAAGGCTGGAAAGCTATTTTACTTCGAAATGTGACAAATTGGGTGTTGCGCTCAGGCGGCGGAGCAGTTAGAAACCATCGCAGTGGGGCCCGTAGCTCAGGTGGTAGAGCAACTGACTTTTAATCAGTGGGTCGAAGGTTCGAATCCTTCCGGGCTCACCATTTTTTTTACAATAGACAAAAAAACGACCGGCGCGAGAGCTCCGGTCGTTTTTCTTTGTCGATTTTCAAGCAACGCGGGTCAAATAAACACGCTGAGCCCCATAACAGATAGGGTGGCAACCACGGGGATGACCACGGTCACCACGCCGACATCTTTGTAGGCTTGCTTGTGCGTAAGTTGGGTTACGGTCAGCATGGCAATCACCGCGCCGCAATGGGGTAGGCTATCGAAGCCACCGCTGGCCATCGCCATAATACGGTGTAATTGGTCGGCCGGAATACCCATCGCCAAATAGCTGTCGGCCATCGTCGCCATAAAAATTTGCAACCCGCCTGAAGCAGAGCCGGTAATGGCAGAGACCACAGAGATGGAGGCAAAGGCCGACAGTTTGGGCGGTAGCCCCGAGTTCAGCATCATCGATGAGAAGTCTTGAAAGCCGATGGTCTGCACCACGATGCCGCCAAAACCAATCACGGCGGCGGTGTTGAGCAGCGGCATAACGGCATCATTCGTGCCTTCGCCAAATACGTTCAAGGCACGGCCATGCAAAGTCGGGAACAGCACATAGGCTAAAACACTCCCGAAAAACAGCGCCAAACTCGGCCAGAAAATAGATTGCTGAGATGCAAACACAAGCCCATCCGCAATCATGCCTTCGCTTGGCGCCAGCCCAGCACTGAGCAAAAGACGCGGCAAGAGAATGGTCGCGATAACGGTAACCAAAGGAATAATTGCAATTTGCCATTTTGGCATATCGTCGCTGGCAACAATGTTTTCAACTTTATCCAGCGGGCCCGGCTCAAAGCCTTCGCCATTGGCTTGGGCGATTTTACGTTGCCGCTCCAGATACATCATGCCAAGGCCAAACATAATGCCGCCGCCGACCAAGCCCAATATAGGCGCGGCAAATAAATCAGTGCCTAGCCCAACCGATGGAATGACATTTTGAATGGACGGCGTGCCGGGCAGGGCCGTAAGGGTGAAAGTGCCCGCGCCCAAAGCTAGGGCTGCGCAAAACAAACGTTTGGGGATATCGGCCTGTTTCAAAAGGCTGAGGCCTAGGGGATACATGGCAAAAATAACCACGAACACAACCACGCCACCATAGGTAAGCGCGGCGGAAGCCAATACGGTAATCCATAAAGCCCGATGCGCGCCAAGGCGCTCGACCATGGCCAAAGCAATAGATGTGGCGGCCTTGCTCTCGCCCATCACGCGACCGAATACGGCGCCCGCGATAAACAATAAAAAGAAACGGCCGGCAAAACTAAACGTACCGAGAGGGCCAGAGGCATAATGTTGGGACATGGCCTCATGAACCGGCAGTCCATTGGTAAGCGCCACAACCAGTCCGCATAAAAGCGATGCAAATAAAATGTTAACCCCGCGCAGCGCGAGAAAAATCAGCAAGGCCAGACCCGCCAGCAATCCTAAGTAAGCCATAAGTATATCCCCCAATAAAGAAACGAGTTTAAGCAAGATTTGGCAACTTGCAATGCAGCGTTTACATGTAACGCGTTTAGGTTATGGTTTGGCCTCAATCATTCGGAGACCTCGATGGCGCAGTTTCAGTTAGACGGTAAAACAAAGTTTGTGTATGGCCTTGGCGCCGCCCCTTTCGGCATTAAGGAAAATGGGTTTAGCTACTTTCTACTGATTTTCTACTCGCAGGTTCTGGGCCTTCAGCCGTTTTTAACCAGTCTCGCGCTTACGATAGCCATTGCCGTGGATGCGATTACGGATCCGCTTATCGGTTATTGGTCGGATAACCTGCGCTCCAAATGGGGCCGCCGCCATCCGTTTATGTATCTCTCGATTATTCCCATTTGTTTGAGCTATGCGGTGATGTGGAACCCACCGAGCGTAGTGTTGGACGACCAAATGAGTCTGTTTTTCTATTTGGTTTTCTGTGCCGTTCTCATCCGCGTTTTCTTGACCTTCTTTGAAGTGCCAAGCACGGCACTGATATCGGAGCTGACCAGCGATTATGATACGCGCACCGAGCTGATGGGCCTGCGCTTCATGTTCGGTTGGTTGGGCGGTATCGGCATGGCGTTTCTGGCTTACTCTACGTTTCTAGCGGCCAATGAAGATGGCAATGGTATTCTGCAAGCCGGCGGCTATGTAAAATACGGACTGGCGGCCTCGGCTCTTATGTTTGTTGGCATGGTGGTGTCTTCTTTGGGCACGCATAAGGCGATACCCCATTTGCACGTGCCCCCCGAGCAAGACAAAGTTACGCCGTCGATTGTTTTGCGCGAGATTTTGGATGTCTTCAAAAACAAAAACTTTCAGGCGTTGTTTCTCGCCTCGATATTTTTTGGTACAGCCTCAGGCTTTACCGCGTCTCTTAGCATCTACTTCTCGACGTTCTTTTGGGAGCTTAAGCCTTCGCAATTAGCAATTTTTACGGTTTTTCAGGCCGTCGCTGCGGTTTGTGCGGTTCCAATAGCGCGTATCTTGGGCAAAACCTTCGATAAGAAACGCGCCGCTTTGGGCAGTTTCGTGGTTATGTTGATGGTCGGCCCGTCGATGTGGCTATCGCGCCTAGGTGGTATCTTGCCAGAGAATGGATCCGACGCTTTATTCCCAATTTTGCTGACCCATAATTTTTTACAAGTGCTGATTATCATCGTCTTCTACATCTTATTCGGCTCGATGATGGCGGATGTGGTGGAAGACAGTGCCGTCGACACTTCGCGCCGCAATGAGGGGGTTATTTTTGCGGCCCGTGCCTTTGCCGGCAAAATGGTGGCGGGTATGGGCATTATGTTGGCAGGGCTGGTGTTGACGCTGATTAACTTACCGCGCAATGCGCAGCCGTCTGAAGTGGCGGATGAAACACTGGTTAATTTGGTGCTATACGCCGTACCTATCGAAGCCTTCTTTTACATCGCCGCCTTCTTTATGATGAGGCGCTATCAGATCACGCGTCGCCAACATGGCGAGAACGTGGAAAAAGTATCGTCGATTTGAAGCTTTGGCCTGCGAGTTTATTTACGCAAAAGCCCATGTCTTGGGCTGGCAAAATGGGGATGTCTTGACAGGCCAACACGCCCTGAAGGACGAGATACGCAAGAAAATGCTAAATGGATAGCCGTAATTGGCGGCATGTGCGCCAGCTGGCATGGCCTAAACGTTGACGGAAAGCCCTGATATGTCGGCCAAGCCCGCGAGCATGCGATCTAGGGTTGCGCCGCGAATAAGGCGCTTGTTGCCGGCATAAGCTTTTGCGTGCAGGGCTTGCAAAGCTTTGGCTTTCTCCATAGCCCGCGCCATAAGCTTATCGGCGGGCACGGCTTCGTCGAGAAAGCCAGCTTTGATGGCGGTAGGCGTATCGATGAGCTCGGCGCCGACAAAGCACATGTCGAGATACTTATTGTTGATTTTAAATTCGGCTAAATCATAGCCATACGGCGGCAATACCATGCCGATAGCACTTTCATTCAGGCCATAGCGTGCATCGCCCTCGGCGCCAATGCGATAGTCTGCACTCAGCATTAACAAGCCACCGGCGGCAATGCCATGGCCAGGCGAGGCAATAATCACTGGCTTATCATTGCCAAACACACGGGCCAGAAATTTGCCGCCCATGCCAACCATTTCGGCCACGCGGTCTGGCTGTTCTTTCATCACTTTCAAATCAAAGCCCGCGCACATGGCTCGGCCTTCGCTGGTCATCACAATCACATCTGCTTTGGCTTCGGCCTCATCAAAACATGCGTTGAGGGCTTCCATCATGGCGAAACTAAAGGCATTGGCTTTCCCGTCGTTCAAACTTACGACGGCAATGCCGTCTTCGATTTTTACGTTTGCAAACTCGCTCATGATGACTTCCTCTTGGTAAAATGGCTTCTCGTAAAATGGACATATAGGCGTAGCACAATGGCGCCCCAAATCAAGATAATGAGGGCCATCGGCTTGGCATCTGGCGTACCGATGCCGCCGCTATAGGTGACGGCGAAAACAAAGGCGAGATAATGCACGCCGAATTTATGAAGGCGGCGCCAGTTTTGAGCGCCAAGACGGCGGATAGCGCCATCGTTCGAGGTCGCCAGCATGGCAAACATAGCCACATAGGCACCACCACCAACAAGGAGTGTGGCCAGAGCTGTGGGCCGTTCGGATAGAATGAGAAACAGAACCAAAGCCACAAGATGAATAATGTGGGCAATGCCAAAGCTAATACCGGCGTTGCGGCGGTTGACGCGCAACCAATGCGTGGCTTTGTTTTGCACCAGCTCATAAAGCGGCGAAGCCAAATAGACGGCGAGAAACAAGAAGAACGAAAGCCGTGCCGTATAGCGGGCCCAAAGCTGCCATGTCTCGACTTGGGGTAAATTGGCGGAAAAAAGAACGAGCCCAAGGATGACGCTGGCCAACAAGGTGAGCGCAATCCAACGCCCTAAAGCTTGGGGCGCCAGCGCATAACCATTTTCGCGTTTTATCTGGGTCATTTTGCGTCCTTAATCTTGTGGCTTTTTGACACAGAAAAATTCCGTGTAATTAGCAACCGTTTGGCATAGTTTAAGGGCAATCGAGGGAGATTGTCATGGCATATCGCGCACCAACCACAGAAATTCAATTCGCACTCATGCAAGAGGCGGGCTTTCAACGCCTAATCGACAGCGGAAAATTTGAAGACCTATCCGATGATTTGCTGGATGCGATTCTGGGCGAAGCCGCGAAATTAGCCAATGATGTTATTGCCCCTGCAAGCTGGGACGGCGATCAACAGGGCTGCCAATTGACCGACGACGGCGTTCACGTGCCAGAGAGCTTCAAGCAGGCCTACACAAAATATGTGGAAGGCGGCTGGCCTACTTTGGCGGCACCAAGCGCGTATGGCGGCCAAGGCTTGCCTTTGTCTTTGTCCAATGCGGTTACCGAGATGATGAACTCCAACATTGGGTTTCAGCTTTGCCCCATGCTATCGAACGGCGGCATGGAAGCGCTTGCGGCGCATGCCTCGGACGAACAGAAAGAAAAATATCTGCATCGTGTGGTGTCGGGCGAATGGTCGGCAACAATGAACCTGACCGAACCGCATGCCGGTTCCGACGTGGGTAATATTCGCGCCAAAGCCGAACCGCAAGGTGATGGTTCGTATAAAATCACCGGCACGAAGATTTACATTACCTATGGCGACCACGACATGGTCGACAATATTGTTCATCTGGTTTTGGCGCGCACGCCAGGCGCCCCTGAAGGCACCAAAGGCATTTCGCTTTTTGTTGTGCCAAAATTCTTCGTCAATGACGATGGCTCCTTGGGCGATCGCAATGATGTGAAATGTATCGGCTTGGAAGATAAACTTGGCATTCACGCCAGCCCAACCTGCGTTATGGCCTTTGGCGAAAACGACGGGGCTATCGGCTGGTTGGTCGGTGCCGAAAATCGCGGCATGGCCTGCATGTTCACCATGATGAACAATGCCCGCCTGCACGTGGGCCTACAAGGGGTAGGGGTCGCTGAAGCCGCCACGCAACATGCGCTGGCTTATGCGTTCGACCGCAAGCAAGGCCGCGCGCCCGGGGCTGGCAAAGACGACAATGACGCCGTGTCCATTATCCAGCATCCAGATGTGCGCCGCATGCTGCTAACCATGCGTGCGTTGACCGATGCCTCGCGCGCGATTTGCTATGAGAACGGCGTGATGGCCGATATCGCCGAATCCACAGGCGATGAAGCGGCGCGGGCCAAAAATGATTTGTTGACCCCTATCTCGAAGGCCTTCAGCACAGATATCGCCAATGAAGTGGCGGCCATCGGGGTGCAAGTGCATGGCGGCATGGGCTTTGTCGAAGAAACAGGCGCGGCCCAGCACGTTCGCGATGCGCGCATCCTTACGATTTACGAAGGCACCAATGGCATTCAAGCGATGGATTTAGTCGGGCGTAAATTGCCACTTGGCAATGGCTCGGTGGTTGCTGATTACATGGGTGAAATGCGGGAGACAGCAGAAACATGCCGTCAATCCAATAGTCCGGTTTTGGTAGATATCGCTGAGCGTCTTTGCGCCGCCATCGATGTGTTGCAAGACACGACAGATTGGGTATTGGCGCAAAAAGGCTCGCTCGATGTGCTTGCTGGCGCGACGCCTTATTTGCGTTTGTTTGGTCTGGTGGCTGGGTGTCATTATTTGGCACGTGGCGCCCATGGTGTGACGACGGGAGATGTGGAACCTAATTTTGCGCAACGCAAAACCGCCTCGGCACAATTTTATGCGCACAACCTTCTGTCGGCCGTTGGCGGTCTTTCGGATGCGGTAAAGGCTGGCAATGCCATGTTGGAAGACATTGGTTTAGAAGCTTTGGCAAGCTAGGGTTTAGAAGCTCTGGCAAGTTAGCCATCGTAACATTACGCAAAACTGTTTGATTTCGGCTTTCCAGCAACGCCCCGTATACACGGCCTTATATTGAGGGCTTGTTAGAAAGGGCGCTTTACTATGAGCACATCCAGCACTCCTAAGTTTGGAGCGATTGTTCTTGCCGCTGGCAAGGGTACGCGCATGCGTTCGGCTTTGCCAAAAGTGCTGCACGAAATTGCCGGCCGGCCGATGCTGGGTCATGCCATTGCCGTGGCACGCCAAGCAGGGGCCGCCGAAATTCTTTTGGTGACCTCGCCCGACCAAGATAATGTGCGCGCCTATGCCGATGAACTAGAGGGCCCACTGACGCATTGTATTCAGGCCGAACAATTGGGCACAGGCGATGCCGTTGCCGCCGCTTTCGAGGCATCTGCCAAGCACCAGCGCCTTGTCGTTATGTTTGGCGATACGCCCTTAATGCGGGCCGAAGTCTTGGCCGAATTGGCAGGCCATGCCGCGGATCTGGCGGTCTTGGGTTTTGAGCCAGAAGACGCAGCCGCTTACGGGCGCATTGTTATGCGAGGCGAAACACCAAAGCAGATTGTCGAGTTTAAAGACGCCGATGCTGCCACCCGTAAAATTAGCCTGTGCAATGGTGGCGCCATGGCGCTAAGCCAAAGCGCTTTGGCCAAATATTTGCCGCGCCTAAACAATGACAACGCGCAAGGCGAATATTATCTGCCTGATCTTGTGGGGCTGGCCGCCCAAGATGGGGCTAGTACGGGACTAGTGATGGCCAAGCCCGAAGACACAATGGGCGTCGATAGCCGTGCGGGACAAGCCAAGGCAGAGGGTCTGATGCAAAAGCGTTTGCGCCAATCGTTTCTCGATGCTGGCGTCGGCATGCAAGACCCCGATAGCGTGTTCTTAAGTTATGACACCAAGATAGACGCCGATGTGGTGCTAGAGCCGAACGTGAAAATCAATCCCGGCGTCTCCATTGAAGCGGGTACAGTGATAAAAGCGTTCACGCATTTAGAAGGCGTGAGCATCGGCAAGGCTGCGCAAATCGGCCCCTATGCGCGCTTGCGGCCAGGCACGCAAGTGGGCGATGAAGCCAAGATTGGCAATTTTGTGGAGACGAAAAAATCAATCATCGGCAAGGGCGCTAAAATCAGTCACCTATCTTATATCGGCGATGCCGAATTGGGCATGGAGGTGAACATCGGCGCGGGAACGATTACCTGCAATTACGATGGCTATAACAAACACATTACCAAAATAGGCGAGGGCGCGTTCATCGGCTCCAACTCATCGCTGATTGCCCCGGTTACCATCGGTAAGGGCGCCTATTTAGGTTCGGGCTCTGCCATCTCCAAAGATGTGCCTGACGATGCGCTGGTGGTAACGCGCGCCCCGGTGCGCGAAATAGCTGGCTGGGGCGCCAAGTTTCGGAACTCGAACACAAAAAAGGACAAGTAATATGTGTGGAATTATTGGTGTCGTTGGCAGGCAAGATGTTGGCCAACGTGTGTTCGATGGTCTGAAGCGTCTTGAGTATCGCGGCTATGATAGCGCAGGAATTGCAACACTGGTGGACGGCAAAATTATTCGTCGTCGCGCCGAGGGCAAGCTGGAGGCTTTGCGCCAAGAAATTGAAGCGCGCCCCTTTACGGGCAATTTGGGGATTGGCCATACCCGTTGGGCCACTCACGGCCCAGCCATTAAAGCGAATGCGCATCCGCATCGTGGGGAACATGTGGCGGTGGTGCATAATGGAATTATCGAAAACTACAAAGAGCTGAAACAACAACTCATCGCAGATGGCGTAAGCTTTACCTCCGACACGGATACAGAAGTTGTGGCGCATTTGTTTTCGCAAAACTTTGACGCGACTGGCGACATTCAACAGGCCGCGGCTAAAACCTTTGCTAGCCTAGAAGGGGCTTATGCCATTGCCATGATTGTTCAAGGCAAAGAAGACCTAATTATTGCCGCTCGCAAAGGCAGCCCATTGGCTTTGGGAATGGGCGAAGACGAAATGTTTTTGGGCTCAGATGCTTTTGCCTTAGCCCCGTTTACCAATAAAGTTTGCTATTTAAAAGACGGCGATTGGGCCATGTTAAGCCGCGAAGGCGCCAAAATTTTCGCACTGTCCGAAGGCCATGAGCAAGAAGTTAGCCGCCCATTTGAGGTGGTCGATGCTTCTGCCGCCATGGTCGATAAGGGGAATTATCGCCATTTCATGGCGAAAGAAATTCACGAGCAGCCAGAAGTGTTATCGCGCACTTTCGGCCAATATATTGATCCTGAAGCTCGCGCTGTCTTGTTGCCCGAGAATCAAATCGATTTTGAGAAAATAAATCGAGTTATTTTGGTCGCCTGCGGCACCGCCTATTTTGCGGCGCAAGTGGCCCGTAATTGGATTGAGCGTTACGCCCGCATTCCGGCTAGTATCGATATTGCCTCTGAGTTTCGCTATCGCGATGCGCCAATGGACAAAGATTGCCTGGCCGTATTCGTCTCACAGTCCGGCGAAACGGCCGATACATTGGCCGCGCTGCACCATTGCAAGGCCCATGGCCTACAAACCATTGGTGTGGTCAATGTGCCTGAAAGCTCGATTTGCCGCGAAGTGGATGTCACGTTTCCAACCTATGCAGGCCCAGAGATTGGCGTCGCCTCGACCAAGGCTTTTACCGCGCAATTGGGCGCTTTGGCATCGCTTGCCATCGGCCTAGGGCGGGTCAAAGGCACGATAAAGGCTGACGAAGAAGCACGCCTCACAGACCTATTGCTAACCACCCCGCGCCTCGCCAATGAAGTATTGGCCTGTGAAGTTGCCATTAGCAAAATAGCCAAAGGCTTCGCCGACACCACCAGTGCGTTATTCATTGGCCGGGCCACCATGTATCCCTTGGCCCTGGAAGGCGCGTTGAAGCTGAAAGAAATTTCATATATTCACGCCGAAGGTTTCGCGGCCGGCGAATTAAAACATGGCTCGATTGCCTTGGTCGATGACAGCATTCCAATTATCACCATTGCGCCAGATGATGAGTTATTCGAGAAGACCATATCCAACATGCAAGAGGTGATGGCACGTGGTGGAAAAGTAATCATGTTGGGCAGTGAAGCGGGAATTGCGAAAGCTGGCGAAGGGTGCATGGCCACCATTGCTTTGCCCGAGCTAGACCCGTTCATCACGCCGATGCTTTACGCTCTGCCCCTGCAATTGCTGGCCTATTATGCGGCCGTAACCAAAGGCACAGATGTCGACCAGCCGCGCAATTTGGCGAAGTCGGTGACCGTGGAATAAATCGGATGGTAAAAATCCAGCCACTTTCCATTTACGCGAAGCGACCTATATAATTTTTATGGATGAGCTTACAGACGACCAAAAGAAATTGCGCGAAATGGTGTTGCAAGCGGTGGCAACGCTAACTCAACAATATGGCGAGGACGCCGAGGTTGTGGCGACTTTGCGTGCCGCTGAATTTGCCGCGCAAGGCGATGTAGAGGCCTTGCAGGCTTGGGACTTAATCATTGAATATCTGGTGGCCCTTCGCGAGGGCAAGCCCGAAGCCACTGGGGATGCCTTGAACTAATGACCCATGTTGACCCCCTCATCGTATATTTTAATGGCGCCTGTTCCTTGTGTGGGCCAGAGGTCGCTGTCTATCAGCGCATGGTTGAAACGCATAAAATAGAGAACGTTCGGTTTCAAGATGTGTCGACCGGCGGGTTGCCCGAGGGCTATTCGCGCGAGACACTCTTGTCTTCCATCCATGCGCATCAGGGCGAGACTATGCTGCAAGGGGTAGAGGCTTTTATCGCGCTGTGGTTGCGGCTGCCGAAATTTAAGTATTTAGCCTACCTAATAAATTGGCCGATCCTGCGAAGCGGAACTGGCCTAATCTATAATCACCTTATCGCGCCATGGCTGTACAAAAGGTACTTGCGCCAGACATGCGATATTTAATGGCGATTAAATTCCTGGAATAAGCGGAATATCAATATCGATAAAAGGAATGCCACAGCTAGCAAGAGCGAGGCTTAAGGCAATCGGGAGAATAAGTTTATACATAAATTTGTTCTTTTCTTTTTGTATGGCCACAAGCGCGACCGTTTAAATTATCTGGTGAAGGTTATTTCGATTCTTCTTCAGGCCAGTTATTTGCTTGTGCCGTTTTATACCCCTGATACCGAGGCTGGTCTATCGCAAGCTTTCCCATGCTGACCTTAATGAGATGATCGCGCAAGCCTGGCGACGTTAAATTCATCTCACCAGAGGCAATTTTGGCACACAATTGTTGGTTTAGCTCCAGCAGGTCCACATGCGTGTCGGGCGCTATATCTAGCAGCTCTCTCAACCGACGGGTCTCGGCTTTTTGAAAGCCGGGCGCCAAAGCCATTTCGCGAGCCAGAATATCCAACACATTCCCCGCCACCCGCGCGCTGAAAGCGGCATGGCCTTGTAATTGCGGCATGGCTGTATCGGTCAAAAAACGACGAACGGCGGCCAGTAAATCATTCGCGAGGGGACGGTCTTGCATCAGTCTTGCTCCAACAACATGCGTAAAAGGTCAATCTCGGTTTCGGATGAACGCCGGCCAATCGAGCCGCGCTCGACGGAGGCATCGGCGCCGCTTTCAAAGGTGCTGCTCATCAACACCGCACACATAATGCCCCATTTGAGCGTTCCCAAAATTTCCCAAAAGCGGGCGGAGCTTTCGTCAACCTCGCCACCGTTGGCACGATAGGCGGCATAAAACGCCTCGCGCTGACCAAAGCCACCAACCGGCAAATGATGTTGCCCAAAGCGCCAAGAGGGAACACAAGGCCACCCCAAATCTTCCATCGGATCGCCAATGTGCGTCAGCTCCCAATCGAGCAAAGCGACCAACCCATCTTCGGGCGACACCATAATATTGCCATTGCGAAAATCGCCATGCACCAAAACCGGCGCTCGCGAAGCTCGAATATCTGGCGGTAGATTGTCGGAGAGCCATTTTATCGCTAGCTCAAAAACCGGGTGCGGCTGCTTATGCTGATGCAAAAAACCCTTATATTTTTCCAACTCACCGGCCGCATCGCTATAGGGCAGCTCGGGCAGGGCAGACACATCTATCTGATGCAGCTGCGCCAAAACCTCGCCGCACTGATGGGCAAGATTGGGTCTCACGGCATCGAATTCTGCATCACGTAAAATTTTGCGCGCGATGGTTTCGCCCTCGATAAACTCCATCACATAGGCTTCCCCAATCTCATCGGATGGCGCGCATATATAAGAGACGCGGGGTACGGCAATTCCAGCCGCTGCGGCTGCCTCGAGAACCGCGGCCTCGGTGGCTTTGGGAAGGGCGTTCGTCGAGGCGTTTTGGCCATGCGGGTTACGCCGCAAAACATAGGCTCGTCCATCGCAAATATATTGCCAGCTTTCTTGGCTGGCCCCGCCCGACAACCGCTTTAAATTCGAGACCGGCGCGCCAAATTGCGAACGGCAAATGGCGTCGATTCGAGAGGCAAATGCCTCCGCCTGAGTTTTTTCGGGGGATTTTTCGGTTGGATGGGTCATGGCCGAAGCCTGCCATTATGAAGGTTAGATGGCAAGGGGCTAAGCCTTGTTTGGGTATTTGGATGCCCCAATTGGTGCCTTATTTAACTTACTTACTTTGAGATAATTAAAAAAAAATATCAGCATTGCAGCTTGAGTTACCTGAGGTAGATTTAGGCCAAGGAAAAACGAACAAGAATACCAAGTACCTAAATCCCTTGCGTTTGTATCTGAACATTAAGTCAAAACAAACTTGTGAGCGCCGATTGCGCTAACGAAAATTTAATGTGCGCGAGATAGATTTGGAGAAAGCGCCGAATCTATCTCGATTTTTTCGTAAAGCGCAGGACAAAAAATAATAACGGTCAACCAACCAACAGGACAAAAAATTATGTTTTTTAATCACCTTCTCTCCCTAACGACGCTCAAAAACCGTTTGCTTAATGCAACTTCGTTTTCCCAGGTTTACAGCCAGGAAAAATTACCCCTGAAAAAGTTTCGTAAAGAAGGCGCGATGCTCAGCCCGCTGATTGCTGGCCTCTTGGCCGCATGTGGCGGCGGCGATGGCGTAAATTGGGTGGGCCAAGACAATGACGACACAATCACAGGCTTTGAGCGCGGCGTGGATAAATTGGTTTTGATCGACATGCATGACAATCCAATCAGCGATTTATCAACTTTTAATGCGCAGATCATAGGCGATGACACCATATTCGACAGTGCCGATGATGAACTTCGCATCACGCTTCAAGACCCAGACTCGGATGATGATTATGAGAGCCTCGTTTTGACTTTTGCAGGCGGCGGCTCGACTCTTACTTTGAATTTTGCAACCCCAGTCGACTTTTATGATGCCAGCACATATTTGAATCTGGAAGATTTGCTCGATGGAACGGTGGAGGGCGGCTTCGACGGCCTAGAGCTAACCTCCTCTTTGGATATCGTATAGCCCCGAAAATTGCCGAATTTGGCTGTGACGCGGCCTAGGAATCAAAGCATATTGGGGCATGAGTATTTTGCCAGAATCAAAGAAGAAACGCCGTACTTTTTTAGGCGCGTTACGAACCTATTTCTTAACGGGCTTGGTGATTACAGCTCCCATTTACATCACCTTTTATCTCGTCTTATGGTTCGTGGAATTTCTCGACAATTACTTTCGCCCACTGATTCCAAAAGTCTACTGGCCAACTACCTATCTGCCCGTCGATGTTCCCGGCGTTGGCCTCATTTTGGCTCTGGTTTTGCTCACCGTCATTGGCGGATTAGCGGCTAACTTCCTCGGGCGTTATTTATTGGCCTTGTCGGATCGGTTGATGCGTAAAATTCCTATGGCCGGCTCTGTTTACACAATGCTGAAACAAGTTTTCCAAACCGCGGTAAGCGAGGATGGCGCGGCCTTCCATCAAGTCGCGCTCATCGAATACCCTCGCAAAGGCCTGCATGCCATCGCCTTTGTTACCAAAGCCGCGGACCCGCGCGTAAATAACGCAACCGGAAAACCAATGATTGGGGTCTTCCTCCCCACCACACCAAACCCTACATCCGGTTTTTTATTATTCGTCCCAGAAGATGAGCTGACGATATTGGATATGACGGTCGAAGATGGTGCGCGCATAGTCATTTCCGCTGGTTTGGTGAATGAAGATAAAACCCCTGGAAAAAAATAACGCGCTTATCCGGACTGCAAAAACCGTATCGCCTCATCCCGACGAAACAGATACAGCAAGCTTCGTAAGGCTTTGCCCCTTGGGGTTTCTAATTGCGGATCACGCTCTAAAAGCAATTTTACATCGTCATGCACGGCCGGTAATAGGTCTGCATGGGCCTCTAAATTAGCCAGTCGAAACAACGGCAAGCCGCTTTGACGTGTGCCCAATACTTCGCCGGCGCCGCGCAAACGCAAATCTTCCTCAGCAATACGAAACCCGTCTTCGGTGTCGCGCATAATCGACAATCGAGCTTTTGATGTTTCGCCCAAAGGCCCACGATAGAGCAGCACACAGCTAGATTTGTCGAGCCCACGGCCCACGCGCCCGCGAAGCTGATGCAATTGTGCCAGCCCAAATCGTTCGGCATGTTCAATCACCATAACCGTTGCCTCTGGCACATTTACCCCAACTTCGATAACGGTCGTCGCCACTAAAATACTTATTTCGCCAGCGATGAATTGCGCCATGACGGCATCTTTTTCGGCCGCGCGCATTTGGCCATGCACCAATCCAACTTTGTCGCCATAGAGCTGTTGCAAGGCTTTTGCGCGGTCTTCGGCGGCCGCCAGATCCACCAATTCGCTTTCGCTCACCAACGGGCAAACCCAATAAATACGAGCGCCTTCACGCATCGCATTGCCCAGTCCTTGGGCAACATCTGAATATCTGTCCATCGAAATGACCCGTGTATCAATCGGCAGGCGCCCGGGCGGTTTATCGGGCATCCGCGAAACATCCATATCGCCATAAGCGGTCAGCGTCAGCGTGCGCGGAATAGGGGTCGCGGTCATTACCAAAACATCCACGCCTTCGCCTTTGGAAGATAAAGCCATACGCTGCTGCACGCCAAAGCGATGCTGTTCGTCCACCACGGCCAACCCTAAATCGGCAAAAGCGACATCGTCTTGAAACAAAGCGTGCGTGCCAATGGCGATTTGCACATCGCCATTGGCCAGCGCAGCTAGGCTTTCCGTGCGCATTCTGCCCTTATTGCGGGCGGTCATCACTTGCCAACGAACGCCGAGTGCCTCCAACCATGGGCCTATAGTTTCAGCATGTTGGCGCGCCAATATCTCGGTCGGCGCCATCAGCGCGGCCTGCGCCCCGCTTTCCACCGCTTGCAGCATAGCCATTACGGCCACCACGGTTTTGCCGCTACCCACATCGCCCTGCAAAAGCCGCAACATGCGAACGGGCTCGGCCATATCGGCGCGAATATCGGCCACCGCTTGTTCTTGCGAGCCGGTGAGGGCGAAAGGCAAAAGCGCCAGCAGCTTTTGCGCCAAACTACCTACCTCCGGGTAGGCGCGCCCCGCCATTTGACGGCGCTGGCGCCGCACCAAAGCCAAGACTAATTGATGCGCCAGTAATTCATCATAGGCCAAACGCGCCCTCGCCGGATGATGCGGGTCTAGCGCATCCTGCGTCTCAGGGCGATGCGCCTGTTTGACGGCGTCCTGCCAGTTTGGCCATTTTTGTTTCTGCAGCCAATTTTCTTCCTGCCATTCCGCCAACGCTGGCAAATCGGGCAGGGCGGCTTGTATGGCTTTCATCAAGATTTTGGCCGATAAGCCGGCGGTTAACGGATAGACAGGTTCGATAATTGGCAGCGCCTCAAAGGCGGCCTTTGGCAACATGTGGTCTGGGTGGACGATTTGTAAATTATCGCGAAACCGTTCCACCCGCCCAGAAACAATTCGCGTTGCCCCTTCTGGCATGGCTTTGGTAAGCCAGTCGCCGCGCGCGCGGAAAAACACGAGAGACAGAAACCCGCTGTCATTGCGACATAAAATTCGATACGGCAAATTTCGCCTCGGCGGCGCCTCATGTTTCACCACTTCCACTTCAAAAGTGGCGATATGGCCATCTTCAGCTTCATCCAAAGGCGGGCGATATTGCCGATCGATGAGATTGGAGGGCAGGTGGTGCAGAAGGTCGATAATTTTGTCGCCGGTAAACTCAGACAGCAATTTACCTAGCTTGGGCCCAATGCCAGGCAGAGTGGTGGCATCTTTAAACAGGGGCGTGAGAGAGCTGGGGCGCATGCCACCTCCATAAAACGAACATTGGGCATAGTCTATCACACAAATCCACCTATATGGATAGGCAGGGCGACCAACACCACCCCGCACCTGGCCGAGACATAACAGCGACAGTCTGGCGGGTGACAAACCCCAATGGTCTGCTATAAAACGCTTGAAAGAGGAATTTGACATCATGCACCAGCTCGACGCCGTCCGCCGCAAACTATATTTCCGCTCGAACCATCGGGGCATTAAGGAAATGGATATTATCTTCACCAAGTTTGCCGAAACCGTATTGCCAGACCTGCCAGACGCGGATATCGAAGACTACCAACGTATTCTGGAGCTGGCCGACGACAAGCTATTCGCTTGGGCCACTGGGCGCGACACCGTGCCAGAGGATATACGATCGCCCTTACTAGACCGTTTGCTCAGCCTCGATTATGTGTGAACCAAGATTGTGTGTGAACCAAGATTAGGTGCGAGCCTAGATTAGGTGCGATCCTAGATTAGGTGTGCACCTAGATTTGGTGTGCACCATGACTACCGTTTACAAAATCACAACCAAACGAGGCCTGCGTGACCCAAGAACTTTATAAAACGCTGGTTGAAGCCAAAGGCACGCTGCACATTGGGGGCGCGCCAGAGGGCTATCAACCTATGGTGTTAGCCGATTTGGCACGCCTTGCGGGTGATCGCGTGGTCTATATTGCCCGCGATGCCTCGGCCGCTGCGGCTATGCGCAATATGTTGGCGTTTTTTGCGCCAGATGTCGCGCAAGTCCACATTCCCGCTTGGGATTGCCTGCCATTCGACCGATTGTCGCCGCAAGTTTCCGTTATGTCGGAGCGCATGGCCTCGCTGGCCAGTCTGCCCCCCTTGGCAGGTAGTCCTCATGTCGTCATCACGACGGTATCTGCCGCCGCCCAACGCTTGCCTGCCCGCGACCAAATTAGCAAATTATCCTTTTCTTTGCGCCCCGGCCAAACATTGGACTTAGAAGCCCTGACAGCTTTTTTATCGGGCAATGGCTACAGCCGTTGCTCAACGGTCATGGAACCTGGTGACTATGCGATACGCGGCGGCATCGTCGACCTGTTTGCGCCAGGCGCCGACGACCCTGTTCGGTTAGATTTATTTGGCGACACGCTCGAGAGCCTTCGCCCGTTTTCTGCCGAAACGCAACGCACCCTCGGTCAATTGCACGCGCTCGAGTTAACCGCAGCAGGCGAAATCCATTTAGACGAAGAGGCCATCCAAAGGTTCCGACGCGGCTATGTGCAACAATTCGGCACGGTGATGGATGAAGACCCCTTGTATACCGCCATAAGCGACGGTGTGCGCCACCAAGGCATGGAGCATTGGCTGCCGTTATTTCAAGATACGCTGGAAACCTTATTCGACCATTGCGGCGCCTGCCTCTATGTCACCGACACGCAAATCGACAATGCTTTTAACGACCGCATGGCGCAAATCCAAGATTATTACGAAGCCCGCAAAGAAGCGCGCGAGCAAGCTGTCAACGCAGGAGGGCGGGGTGGCGCTGGGCGGCGCATTATCAAACCCTTGCCGCCGCAACAATTGTATTTACTAGAAGACGAGTGGAGGCAGCGTATATCTGAGTTGCGCTGGCGCCCGATGAGCGGCTTTCAACACCCGGAAAACGACCCAGATAAAGTGAACTTGCAAGGCCGCGAAGCCCGCAATTTTGCGGCCGAGCGTAAGCAGGAAGCCATTAATCTATTCGATGCGGTTGTCGCGCATATGCAGGCCGAACAGGCCGCTGGCCGGCGTATGGTTATGGTGGCGTCTAGCCGAGGCGCGCAAGACCGTTTGTCGACGCTATTGCGCGAACATGGCTCGGATATTTTACCGGTGATAGAGACTTGGCAAGACTTGCCGAATGGCAAATCGGCTGTCATGGCTATTTGCGGCATGGAAACTGGCTTTATTACCGAAACGCTGAGTGTGCTGACCGAGCAAGATATTCTTGGCGACCGGATTGTGCGCCGTCCTGGGCGCAAGAAAGCCGAGAACTTCCTTACCGAGGCGACCAGCCTTACCCCAGGTGACCATGTGGTGCATGTGGAGCATGGTATTGGCCGCTTTGAAGGCCTGCAGACCCTCGATGTCGGAGGGGCACCACATGACTGCCTGCGGCTGATTTATCACGGCGACTCGCGCCTGTTCTTGCCGGTTGAGAATATTGAGCTGCTTAGTCGTTTTGGTGGCGATGATATTAGCGTCACATTGGACAAAATTGGCGGTATGGCTTGGCAGATGCGCAAAGCGCGCCTCAAAGAAAAACTGCAGATTATTGCTGGCGAGCTGATTAAAACGGCCGCAGAGCGCGCCATGCGTCAGGGCGAGAAACTGCTGCCAGAAGTGGGTCTATACGATGAATTTGCCGCGCGTTTCCCATTCGAAGAAACCGACGACCAATTAGACGCCATTGAGGCTGTGGTTGATGATATGGCCAGCGGAAGGCCGATGGATCGCCTGATTTGCGGCGATGTGGGCTTTGGCAAAACTGAAGTTGGCCTGCGCGCAACCTTTGTCGCAGCGATGGCAGGGCGCCAAGTCGCGATTATTGCGCCCACCACGTTATTGGCACGCCAGCACGCCAAAACTTTTCGCGAGCGGTTCAGCGGCATGCCGGTCGAGATACGAGAACTCTCGCGTTTGGTGCCGACAAGTGAAGCTTCGGAGACCAAATTAGGGCTTAAAAGCGGCGCTATTGATATTGTCATTGGCACCCATGCTTTGCTGGCGAAAAACATTGAATTTCAACGTCTTGGACTGGTTATCGTAGATGAAGAACAACATTTTGGGGTGGTGCATAAAGAGCGTTTGAAAACCTTGCGCGCAGAGGTTCATATGCTGACCCTGACAGCCACCCCGATACCGCGCACATTGCAGATGGCGCTGACCGGGGTTCGCGATTTATCGATTATCGCGACGCCTCCCGTCGACAGGCTGGCCGTTCGCACCTATGTCACGCCTTTTGACCCTGTGGGTATTCGAGAGGCTCTATTGCGCGAGAAATACCGTGCTGGCCAAAGCTTTATTATTGTGCCTCGCATCGCAGATTTGACGGAAATTGAGGCGTTTCTGGAGCAGAACGTGCCCGAGTTGAAATACGTTACGGCCCACGGCCAAATGGCAGGCGCTGAATTAGAGGCTCGTATGAACGCCTTCTATGACGGCCAATATGACACGCTAGTATCGACCTCTATCATCGAAAGCGGGTTGGATATTCCTTCTGCCAATACCATCATCATCCACCGAGCCGATATGTTTGGCCTTGCCCAATTATACCAAATGCGAGGCCGCGTAGGGCGCTCTAAAACGCGTGCCTATGGATACCTTACTTATAATGAAAATAAGGGCTTAACTGAAAACTCAGAGAAACGACTTAAGGTTATGCAGTCGCTAGATAGCCTAGGGGCAGGGTTTAATCTGGCGTCTTATGACCTCGATTTACGCGGCGCGGGCAATTTGGTTGGCGAAGAACAATCGGGGCACATTAAAGAAGTTGGTTTTGAGCTGTATCAAGCCATGCTGGAAGAAGCGGTAGCTGAGCGCCAAGGCGAAAAAACCGATGAGAGCTGGTCGCCACAGATAAACGCAGGCATTTCCGTGCTTATTCCAGAGCCCTATGTGCCGGAACTAGATCTTCGCATGGGTCTCTACAGGCGCTTGTCTTCTATGACCGAGCGCCAAGACATCGACGCTTTCGCCGCCGAGTTGATTGACCGGTTTGGTGATTTGCCTGAGGAAGTGAAGCATTTGCTGGCTGTTTTGAGCATTAAAATCGATTGTTTTGCGGCAGGCGTTCAAAAAATTGATGTCGGGCCAAAGGGCGCCGCCGTCGTATTCCGCAATCAGACTTTTTCCAACCCAGACAAGCTCATCGCCTATGTGGCGGAGCATACCGAAAGGGTGAAAATTCGCCCAGATCAAAGCCTCGTGTTTCGAGCCAAATGTGAGGATGCGGACGCGCGCCTCAAAATTGCCGGAAATGTGGCGGCGCGACTGGCTGAATTGGCAGCCTAGCGCTTATTGAACCGCAAGTTTTTTCCGCGCTTTATCGAGGAATAAGTTGAGGTATTCAGGCTCTTGAGCGCCCATCAGCATAAATTTACCACCTGCCAAGAAGGCCGGCACTCCGGTCACTCCCAATTCGCGCGCCGCAGCGTCGTCATTGCGGGTTTGTTCGATGTCGCGGTCGCTGGCGAATAGATCGACAAGTAAATCGCGTTCTAGCCCCTGTTGTTCGCCTATCGATAGCAAAACGCTTATGTCGCCAATGTCTAATGCTTGCTCAAAATAGGCCTGAAACAGCGCTTCGGCCATTTGGTGTTGTTTGCCCGTGCTGGCAGCCCAGCGAATAAGGCGATGGGCGTTTAGCGTATTTGGCGTGCGGGTAATCTGCTCAAAATTCCAATCAATTCCGGTGCCTTCTGCCGCGCTAAGAACATTTTTGAATATCTGCTTGCCAGCATCTGGGCCAAACTTTCGTATCATTTGCTGTTTTCGGTCATGGCCTTCTGGCGGCGTGGTTGGGTCGAGTTGGTAGGGACGCCACATAAGATTGATTTGGAACTCACTCACCTGCGCCAGAGCCGCATCCAGCTTACGCTTGCCAATGAAACACCACGGGCAAATGACATCCGAAATAACATCGAGCTGCATCACGGGAAGGGGGCTTTCGGGCGTGTTCGTCATCTTCGTCTCCATCGATTGGCCCTTAAAGTAAGGCTATTCTCAATAGTCTGGCAAATAAAACCGAAGTCTGTCAAAGTGTCCCCCGCACGCAAATCACATTCAGGAGCCGAAAATGAGCGAAGCCGACATTCAAAACAGCACAGATTTAACTGGCAAAACCGCCATGATAACTGGCGCTAGCTCCGGTTTGGGCGTGCGCTTCGCCAAAGTTTTGGCGGCCGCGGGCGCGCGTGTCGTTATAGCTGCGCGCCGCGCCGATAAATTGGCCGAACTGGCAGACGTCATTACCAAAAACGGCGGCACGGCACATGCTGTCTCGCTCGATGTGAACGATTTTGACGCCATCCCAGACTTCTTCGCGCAATTGCGCGAGGACGGTTTTATGCCCGATATCCTCATCAATAACGCGGGTATGAATGTGGTCAAAACCGCGCTCGACTACTCTGTGGCCGACTACAATCAGGTTATGGGCACAAATTTGACTGGCCCGTTTTTCCTATCGACCGAAATGGCGCGCCATCATATTGCGCAAGGCACACCCGCTCGCATTGTCAACATTGCGTCCGTCGGTGGCTTTAAAGTGCTGCCGGGCCTCACACCATATTGCACGTCGAAATCTGGCATCTTGATGATGACCAAGGGTCTGGCGCGCGAATGGGCGCGCACCGAGATTAACGTCAACGCCATTTGCCCTGGCTATATCGAAACCGAGATTAATGATTTTTGGTGGAAAACAGAAGGCGGCAAAAAACAAATGTCGGGTTGGCCGCGTCGCCGTTTGGCCAATCAAAGCGACCTCGATGGCGCCTTATTACTGCTCGCGGGCCCGATGGGGGCCGGCATGACGGGCACCAGCATCACCGTTGATGACGGCCAATATATTTAAAGGGAACCCTATGCTCGTCGATAGCCATTGCCATCTCGATTTCACCGATTTTGACGAAGACCGCGACGGGGTTTTGGCTCGGGCCAAAGCGGCTGGCGTAGACTTAATGGTCACGATTTCTACCAAAGTCAGCGAGGCCGATAAAATTATCGCGCTGGCTGAGGCGCATGAGGAGCTGGTGTGTTCGGTGGGCATTCACCCACATGAGGCAGGCAGCGAGACGCCTGTGACGGGCGAGCAATTAGTAGCTTTGGCCGAGCACAAAAAGGTCGTTGGCATTGGCGAGACGGGGCTTGATTATTTTTACGAGCACAGCCCACGCGAGGCGCAGCAGAAAAACTTCCGTGCCCACATCGAGGCCGCAAGGCTTAGCCAATTGCCCTTGATTGTTCATGCTCGCGATGCGGATGAAGACACCGCCGATATTTTAGAAGATGAGATGGAGAAGGGGGCTTATCCCGGGCTTATTCATTGTTTTACCGCAGGGCCAGAGCTGGCGCAGCGGGCCTTAGACATTGGCTTTTACATCTCCATCTCTGGCATTGCGACGTTCAATAGCGCTAAAACCTTGCGCGAAACGATTGCCGAGATTCCCCTCGAGCGGCTTTTGGTGGAGACCGACGCACCGTTTTTGGCGCCTGTGCCACATCGCGGCAAACGCAATGAACCTGCCTTTGTGGCCGACACGGCGCGTATGTTGGCCGATATTAAAGGGGTCAGCCCCGAAGAATTGGCGCGCATTACGTCCGAGAACTTCTTCACGCTATTCACCAAAGCTCCGCGCCTTGGGGGCACTTCATGAGTTTGAGCTTTCGTATTTTGGGCTGCGGCTCATCTGGCGGCGTGCCGCGCCTCGATGGGTCTTGGGGAGACTGCGATCCCAATCATCCTAAAAACTACCGAACTCGCTGCTCGCTTTTGGTGCAACAAACAGGAGAGGGCGGCCAGACCAGCGTTCTCATCGACACTTCGCCGGACATGCGCGCCCAACTCATAGACGCCAAAACCACTTGGCTGGATGCGATTCTTTATTCGCATGACCACGCCGACCAAACCCACGGCATAGACGATGTGCGCGCCATGGTTTACGCACGGCGGAAGCAAATAGAAGTCTGGATGGACCAAGCCACGGCCGACACGCTCACGTCGCGGTTTGATTATTGCTTTCATCAAGGGGAAGGCTCTTTATATCCAGCTATCTTAAAAGACAATCGTATTTCAACTCCGTATCAGCCCATCCCCATTCGCGGCGAGGGCGGTGACATTGTGGCCACACCGTTCCGACAAATTCACGGTTCCATCGATAGCCTGGGCTTTCGTATTGGCGATGTGGCTTATTCCAGCGATATAAGTGATTTACCAGAAGAGAGTTTTGCCGCTTTGGATGGGCTAGATTGCTGGATCGTCGATGCTTTGCGTCGCGAGCCACACCCAACCCACTTCCATCTCGACAAGACTTTAGAGCTTATTGAAACCCTTAAGCCCAAGCGGGCTATTTTGACCAATTTGCACATTGATTTAGACTATGAAACTTTGTGTAAGGAGCTGCCAAAACATGTTCGGCCAGCTTATGACGGCATGACCGTTTTGGTGGAGGGGACCGCTGACGAGTAATTTATCTACTTAAGTTACGAACTTAATGGGCAGCAAGCTTTGACTTCGTAATAACTGAGTAGGTTGTAAAAAATGCGTCAAGGTTTCTCGCTCATCGAACTTCTAACGGTTGTTGCTATCATCGGCATTCTCGCCTCCGTGGGGGTCGTCGGCTATCAAGGCTATATCGAGGCCGTGAAGAAAGACACGACAGAAACAAATGGCCGCCAAGTTGCGCGGGCGATTGAGCAAGATTTTCTATCCCTTGCCAATGGCCTAAAAGCTACAACTGAACTTGGCACAGAGATGGTGGTTGCGGGTGTAAAGATTACCTCGCAAGTGAAGGCAGCAAGCAGCTGCTATAAATATGCTGAGAACATCAAGCAATATCTCAATAATCGCTGGAAGAACCCTTACGATGCAGGCACGCCTTATGCGGTGAATTTGCATGTTTTGCATAGCGTATCGGGCGCCTCCTCGAGCCTTAAGTCGGGGCAAATTGGGCTGCAATGCGCCAATGTTTGCGAACCTTCTACCGGCAGTTTTTACCTCAACAATTGCAGTTGCGCGGCTGGAACCGATTGCGCTTTGTATAGCTTTACCAAAGCCGATTACGACACCTTTGACACAAATGCATCTTGCCCGGGCGGGTCTTGCACCTACGCGGAAGGCGATGCGCCTTATGACGCCTATGACTATGCCACCTCGCCTTTGGCGGCAACGCGCACCGCAAATGGACAAGAAATCTGGACGGGCACGTCGAGCGATGCAGCCAATACCCGCTATGTCCTCGTTGGCCCCCATATTCCTGGATGGCTTTGCCCGAAACCGACGACCGCCATGGCCGCCAATGCGGTCGGCTGCGATTGCGATAACCCTGGCGACCCATCTTATCCTTGTCAGTAAAAGTAACTTGTAAACGAAGAGAGTTTTGTAATGAGTAAGTCAAAAACAATTATCGTATCGGCCTTTGTCGGTCTTTTTGCTCTGTCGTTAGCGGCTGAAGCCCGGCGCGGCTTTAGTGGTGGAGGCACTGGCAGCGGCACTTATGACAACCAGGCACCGTCAGTTTGGTTCGCGACAGATACCGCAGATGCGGATTGCCAAACATTATACAGTCTCAATTGCTCCGATTTGACAGCCGCTCAATTAGAGGACGTGACAACCAAAAACTCTCTCGCTACGTCTAACAATTATGGCTCCCACACGGATTTCGTAGACGCTGAAACACATGGCTACACAGCCTCACCGGCCGACGGCACCCTATGGACTGCCGCCAAGGGCCAAACTAGCGCCTTTAACACAGATTGCGATGCTTCTTTCTCATCGACTGGCGGGTGTGACGCGATTTCAAAATCTAACTATTCATCCATCAGCGGCTCAAGCGGTCACACGGCCGCATTAGCCGCAGGCTTTAGTAGCTATGATGATTACCTAACAGCATCTGCACTCGGCTATTCACAAACCACAGCCGACGCCATTTTATGGGGCGAGGCGAACGATGGCTCCGTATCCTCAGCCGCTTGCGACGCTGAGTTTCCTGGCAAAACATGTTCCGAGTTGAGCAAATCTTCATTTCAAAGCGCCAAGGCCTCGAACGCCTTGATGGGGGCAAAAATAGCCAAAGTCTCGGCAGGCACGCTTACCTCCGCCGATCTTTTGACAGACCTTGGCCTTTCCCTGGTCTCTAGCGCTTTGGCCGATCCAATTTCCGATTGGCAGTTGGATTATCTAGAATCCATTCTGTCGACCACCATTGGCACGGCCAAAGCAACTTGGCAGACCGCCATCGATACTTATAGCGCGGCCTCGGCCAATGCTTGGTACCTTTGGAAAATTGCCGCTTCCACGTCGGAATCCGGCACTTACGCCACCAGCAAGGCTACCTATCAAGTGTTTCACTTAGCGGGCGTTGACACGGGTCTCATTGGGACTGCGGCCTCCTGTAGCGTCGGCGGAACCCCAGTTTCTGGCCAGACTTGCGCCACCTTGGGCGTAACCAACACGCAAATTGCTGCTAATATTCGCACCTCAGGCTTCACGGCGGCACCCACCTCGACGGCCATGCGTGATTTCCTGACCGAAGCGGCCGGTTTTGCCGTTGGCACACCCTATGTGGATGTGAATACAGCCACCGCGTCAAACAGCTGGTCGCTTACCGATTATAAAGTTGCCACCAACAGCTCGGGTTGGACGAATTCGAGTGCGGATAATTCAGCATTTGCCCTTTGTAAATCTAATACGAATGCGTTAACTGGCGGAGCTTCAACTTGTTCAACGACAAGTGCAGAATGGACATCCATAGCTGCAACGATTGCAGCCGCCGCCGACGCATCTCAAGATATATCCTCTTCTGACGTGGCCAATATTCTTTCCGCTGCATCGGTTACGGCCCATAGTTTTTTCGATAGCAGCAACCCTGTCATGATGGGCTATTTGAACCATTGCATCTCCGGAGCCAGCGACGCAGCCGACGCGGTTACGAATTGCGTGTCCGCAGGGACGGGCGGCTCAGGCGGCATCACGGAGGCTGTTTTGAAAAACCATGTGACGGCCTTTAAACTTGGTAAAATTGCGGCTGCAAACAGCGGGTCCTATACCACGGCAACGGTTACGCAGAGCGATATGGTCAACATTGGACTGGCAAGCCATGAAAGCGGAATAATCGGCCAGAATTACTGCGGCACGTCCGGCACCTCTTCATGCCTGTCGACTATTCGTGCCGCTTTAGCGTCGGCTAGTTTGACGGCAAATTCATCGGCGACTGCCGTGCAGAATTGGATTCATACGACAATGCAAAGCCATTTCCAAAACACGGTTGCAGCCAATCAATCTGCACCTGCCAGTCCTTCATCATCTGGCGATGCTTGCGCGGCCTCGAACCCAACAAACACGGTGACAATGCCGCTAATTGGGGGGTGTAACCATTCGAGCTGGACTTGCACTTTTGCCTCGAAAGCACCGTCTTCGCTGACATTGGATTTGGCCGACGGCAACGTTAAGTTGGTCGTTTCAGATGGCGCCCCTGTGACCGGGGTTAGTTACACAATTCGGAAATCATTGAATTATTCGAATAGTTCATATTCTAAAGATTTTTCTTACAGCATGAATATTCCGGCTTCCTCTAATGCAACGGCTGCTGTCCAACTCACAACGCATTCGGGAGCAGGTAACAAAGCGATTACGCCTTGGAACCATTGCCTGGCCAAAGGTGTTGGCTGGGAGCTTGCCGAGAGCGACGAGGTGTCGAGCCCGCTTAAAAATGCCGCGCCAAACACAAAAATTTACGCCAAGGCGGGCACTACGGCACGCACAGTTCCGGTATGTAATGGGTCGGGGTGGAGTAATAACAATATTATTACCGGCTGGGAGACTTGGCGGAACCACAGCAGCACTTCCTACCGGGTCAAATATAGAGATGCAAGCGACAACCTAATTAATGGGGCGTGCCGAAGCAATAGTGGCGGCGCCACCAATTCTTTCTGGTGTCGAAACGCGACGGTTTATTCATGCAATTAAAATCAGGAGCCTTTTATGATTAATTTAAAATTCCAACAGATGTTTCTAGTGTGTCTAGTTTTCGCTCTGACATTCGGGGGACCGGCAGCCGCTTCGATTTCGTCAGAACCATCCTGTACGGTAGATACGGCTACGAGCACTGCAGCCATATCCGTTACGGTGGATGCCGCTAGCACCCTAAGCTCATCCGCCGTGATCAAGATTGACGGCGTTTCGATTACTGGGGGGCATAGCTTAAGCAACAGCGACCGGACGGTATCAGCTGTTAATGGTCAGAGTTGCGATAACCTGACATCTGGGCAAATTACCGTTGTTGACGGCGCTGTAACCCATCAATAGTTATTACTTGTCATAATATTTATTATGCGAATAAATGATTGAGGCGGTCTTGAGTAAAATCGAGACCGCCCCATCTGTTTCTAGCCTCCAGAATCGTGGGAGCTTAGCGAAACCTCTTTCTATCTTAAGGTGATTTTGTGCCCCAGTCTTCTATCCACCGTATTCTCGACATTATGGCCTCGCTACGCGACCCTGAGACAGGCTGCCCGTGGGATATAAAGCAGAACTTTAAGTCAATTGCGCCCTACACCCTGGAAGAAGCCTATGAAGTGGTCGATGCGATTGAAACCGGCGACATGGAACAGCTCCGCGATGAGCTTGGCGACTTATTGCTGCAAGTTGTATTTCACGCGCGCATGGCCGAAGAAGCGAAAAGCTTCACCTTCGACGATGTGGTAAACGCCATTGCCGATAAAATGGAGCGGCGCCACCCCCATGTATTCGGGGCGAAAGCCGAAGTCACCTCCGAGCAGGTGAAACAGAATTGGGAAGATATAAAAGCCCAAGAACGCGCCGCGAAATCCGACACAATGGAGGCGGTGTCCCCTAGCCTCCTAGACGACGTGCCGATGGCCCTTCCCGCTATGACACGCGCTGTAAAGCTGCAAAAACGCGCCGCCCGCATCGGGTTCGATTGGACTGAACCCGAGCCAATATTTGACAAATTAGAAGAAGAAATTAGCGAGTTGCGCGAAGCCATGGCCCTGAAAAACGCCGATGCCATCGAAGATGAGCTGGGTGATGTCCTGTTTGTGGTGGCCAATATAGCGCGCCATTTAAGGCTCGATCCGGAGACGGCCTTGCGTCGTGGCAATGCAAAATTCAGCCGCCGCTTTCAACAAGTCGAGCAACAGGCCCGAGCGCAAAGCACGAATATGAGTGATTTTTCACTCGACGATTTAGAAAGCTTCTGGCAGCGCGCGAAAGCGGCTGAGCGCAAAGACGATTAGCCTTTAAGCGACAGAAATTTCAACCGGACTGTTTGGCATAATGGTGGAAATCGCGTGCTTATAAACAAGCTGCGAATGACCATCTCGGCTTAGCAACATGGACGTTGCATCTACCCAAGTGATTGTGCCCTGAAGTTTAACGCCGTTAACGAGGAAAATGGTCAGTGCGAGCTTTTGCTCACAAACATGATCCAAGAACGAGGCTTCAAGAGAGTCTTTATCTGAAGACATTGGTTTACCCAAATTTTCTGCGGCTACTGAGACTTTAACCTATTACTTTTATACACGGGCTCTCATATTCGTGATGTTTTACTCGCCTAGTTTACACAACTTTAACTAGAAACCAAAATCTTTTTCAATCTTTGCCGCTTCGCCCTAATTAACCAAATCATAAGCCGCCGCGAGCCGTTGCGCGATGGGCCCCGGCTGGCCATTTCCAATTTTGGCTCCATCAATAGACACAACAGGAAACACAGCCATTGTGGAGGCGGTCGAAAAAGCTTCTTTGGCAGCTTTGGCCTCGTCCAAAGAAAAGGCTTCCTCTTTCAATTGCAGCCCCGCCTCACTGGCGCATTGCAGCAAGATTTGCCGAATGATACCGTTCAAAATCTCGCCTCCAGCTGGCCGCGTCCGCAGAAACCCCTCGCTATCCACGATCCAAGCATTGGTCGCGGCACCTTCGGTAACCATCCCCTGCTCGTCTAATTGCCAAGCTTCTTGAACTTTTGCATCCTGCGCTTTTTGGCGTGCCAAAACATTTGGCAGCAAGCTGATGGATTTAATATCGCAGCGGGCCCAGCGTTGGTCCGGCACACTGATTACATCAATGCCGTTTCGCCGAACCGCTTCGCGCTTGGCTGGCGACAAGGGGCGAACCGTCATCACCAAAACCGATTTTAAATTTTTTGCGAAACTGTGCTCTCTGGGTGCCACTCCGCGCGACACTTGAATGTATAAAATTGCATTGCGTAACCGGTTGCGGCGAACGACTTCGCGCATCACCAGTTTCAACGCCGGCCGAGACATCGGGGCTGCAATTGCCAATTCGCGTAAAGAGTAATCCAAACGATCGAGATGGCGTTCTTCATCGAGCAATTTTCCATCGCGCAAACTGCACACTTCATACACGCCGTCGGCGAACTGATAGCCGCGGTCCTCGACCATAATGCCTGGCCAGTTAAGCGGTTGGTAACAACCATCAATATATGCAATGCGGCTCATCGATTTCCTATCAGCTAAATTCAGCGCATATGGCGCCAGAAAGATGACGTAAATAAGACCATTAGAACTAGTAATTCCATGCGTCCTGCAATCATTAACAGCGCGATAATGATTTGCAAAGCGTCATTCATGGCGCCAAACCCAAGCGGCATATTCAAGTGTTCCATCACCGCCAAACTGTTCGATAAGGCGCCCAAAACCAAAGGCCACGCATCGGCTAAAGTCAGCCCGAATAAACCCAGCAATAAAACCCCAAGGGTTACGAATAAAATAAACACCGCTGTGTAGGCCCAAGCAGCGGTAAAATCGGCGTCTTCGAGGCGGCGCCCTTCTAGTCGCAATGGATGGACGGAAGACGGATAGGCCATTTTGCCGACCTCACTGCCCAAGTCCTTGGCTAAAATAATCGCTCGCATAACCTTCAGCCCACCCGCGGTTGACAATGCCATGCCCCCAATAATCAGGGGCACCATTGTCCAAACCACTGGCCATTGGCTGAGCTGCCCTTCTGGCAAAAAGTTAAAGCCTGCGGTGCTGTGAAGCGAAATCGATTGCAAAACAACACTGCCCCATGGCCCATCATTAGGGAGCGCGAAAAAAGACACGGCTGCATAGCCCAAAATCATGGCCCCATAAGTGCGCAATTCCGTATCCTGCAAGGCCATCACAACCCGCCTGCCCACCGTCAAAAGCAACAATAAAGGTATACTCATCGAGCCAATGAAGCTGATGCCTGCCATAATAAATTGCGCACCTACCGGAAGAAAAGTAACGAGGCTCTCGCTATGAACCACCATGCCGCTGGTCGAGATGGCTGAAAGACTAAGGCAAAGGGCTTCAAACGCCGGCACCCCAAACGCCCACATGGCTAAAAAACCAAGAAATGTAAAACTGCCATAGATTGGAAAAATAAGCTGCAACGGGCGTCTCAAGCGAGTGGTCAAATGTGCGTCTTCATCATGTTGCAACAAAGGGCTACCTGCCAGCGTAATTCCGCCAATGCCAAAAGGCGCCAAAACCGCAACAGAAAAAACCAAGGTCCATAGGCCACCAAGCCAGCTCAATAAAGCGCGCCACAATAAAATCGACGCGCCTTCCGCCTCCGGCACGCTCACCACCGTAGCGCCAGATGTTGTCAGGGCAGACACGGCCTCAAAATAAGCTGGCAACAAAGAGCCTATCTGGCTCGACCCAATAAATGGTAAGGCCGCCAAGAAAGGCAAAACAGTCCAGAACAAAACCATGATAAGAAGCAACTCTATGCTGCGCGCACGTTGGCGGCGATTGTCATAACTCGACAATAATAAAGCCCCGGAGGCAAAGCTGGTCAGCATCAAAGCAATGGTAAAGTTTCCGGTATGACGAAAACTTGGATCTAATAAAGAGGCAATCCAGGGCAACACCATCAGGCCCGCAATCATGCAGCCGCCATAGCCGAGGGTAAATAGAATGGCTCCGAGGCGCATCAATTAGGCCTTTTCTTTGCCTCGCAGCAGGCTTTCGAACTGTTCTACGCCATCGGCCAATACAAACATCACCACATGGTCCCCAGATTTCAGCTCCAAGCCGCCGCGCGGCATGAGTAGTTCGCCTTTGCGCCAAACCGCGCCAACGCGCAATTTATCGCCAAATTCAATATCGCGTAATTTCGAACCATTAACCGGCGATCCATCAACAATCTTCGCTTCCAAAACTTCGGCTAGCTCATCGCCAACCGCATGCACCCGAACCACGTTTCCGCGGCGCACATGGCCCAAAACCGACGACACCGTAATGGCGCGTGGGTTAATAGCGACTTCCATGCCAAATTGGCCAGCTAGATTTTGGAAACTATTGTCATTGATTAAGCACAAGCCGCGACTGCAGCCTTCTTGCAAGGCCAACATGGTGGTCAGCACATTTACCTGGTCATCATTGGTTAAAGCCAAGACGAGGTCAGCTTCGCGCACCCCTGCCTCAGCCAAAATATCTGGCGACAGCCCACTGCCCCGCAAAACAATCGAGCGTTGCATTTTCTCGGCCACAAAGCGTGCGCGGTCTTCATCGCACTCGATAAGACTTAACGCATAACGCCCCGTTTGGGCGTCTAGGGTTCGCGCCACTTGATAGCCAATGTTGCCGCCGCCCACCAAAATAATTCGGCGCGCTTCGCGTTCTTCATGACCAAAAATTTTCAACGTCCGTTCGGTGTCATCATTGGCGGTCACCAAAAAGGCTTCATCGCCAACCTGCATAGTGTCGTCGAAATCTGGCACATAAACGCGCTTGCCCCGACGGACGCCCACCACAATGGCGCGTAAATCTGGGAATAGACCTGTCAATTGGTTGAGCGGCGTATCGACGACCGGGCAATCTTCCTCAATGCTCACGCCAATCATTTCCGCCTTACCATTTACAAAGCTTGCGCTGTCGAACGCGCCCGGCAAAGCCAAACGACGCAGCACGGCTTCGGCCACTTCCGTCTCTGGCGAAATAATTACGTCGACGGGAATGCCCTCATCGGCAAACAGCCGCGCCCAACGTTTATGCAAATAATCACTATCGCGAACCCGCGCGATGGTCTTGCCAACATTAAAAAGAGTCTTCGCAACTTGGCAGGTCACCATATTCACTTCATCCGAAGCGGTAACCGCGATCAGGACATCGGCGTCCGCCGCGCCGGCCTGTTCAAGGACATCTGGATGGCCGCCGTGGCCCAAAATGGGTCGCACGTCGAGCGTATCCGTAATCCGCTGCATCAAAGACGCTTCACGGTCGACAACCGTGACGTCATTGCCTTCTCCGGCCAAATGGCGAGCAATGCCAAATCCGACCTGTCCGGCCCCACACACAATGACTTTCATGCGCCTTTACCTCGCTACGAATGAATAGCTTTCGCTATCTATACGTGGCTTTTAGCATGATTACCGCCCGAAATACCAAGAGATTTCATTTTGCGGTGCAAGGCAGAACGTTCCATACCAATGAATTCTGCCGTTCTAGACACATTGCCAGAGAAGCGTTCAATCTGCGCAACCAGATAATCATGCTCAAAACACTCGCGGGCATCGCGCAAAGGCAATGACATAATATGGCGTTGCTGCCCTACGTTCTCTGCCACATCGGTGTCGGATACAATCTCTTTGGGCAAATGGTCTAGGGTCAGAGCTTCACTGCCCGTCGCGTGACTGGTCAGCATCATATGCTCTACCGTATGGCGCAACTGACGAACATTGCCTGGCCAATCATGCGATTGCAGAACAGCCAAAACATCCTCGCCCGCAACCCGCAAAGGCATGTTCATTTGCGCCGCCAGCATGGAGATGAAATAGTTCACGAGATACGGAATATCATCGCGCCTCTGGCTCAGCCCCGGAACATCTAGCGTCATCACATTAAGCCGGTGATATAAATCCTCTCGCATGTGGCCATCTTGAATACGTTTCTCAACATTTCCGCTACACGAAGACAAGACCCGCGCATCAATATTTACGCTTTCCTTACCGCCAACCCGAGTGATGGCCCCTTCAATCAACATTTTCAAAATGGCTTTCTGTTGTTTTTGCGGGAATCTGCAAATCTCATCGAGATATAAAGTACCCCCATGAGCTTGCTCGATGAGGCCCGCCTCGACCTCCTCCGCTGCTTCATAGCCAAACAGCAAACGGTCAATTTGCTCTTCGGCGCCCTCCATCATGGCAGCATGTATGCCGATGAAATTATTGCTTGAGCGCGGTGAGCGTGAATGCAATTGATGCGCCGCCGCCTCTTTACCCGAACCCGAAGGCCCAACAATCATCACGCGACTATTGGATTGCGCCAATTTATCAATCTTCGTGCTGAGTTGTTCCATGGCCGTTGCATTGCCAATCAGGGCAAATTGAACGGAAGCCCGACGTTTTAACTCAGTATTCTCGCGCAGCAAACGTGCCGATTCAATGGCACGACGAGCCGTCACCAGCAATTTATCTGACTTAAAGGGCTTCTCAATATAGTCGTAAGCGCCACTTCGAATGGCCGTTACAGCGGTATCAATATTGCCGTGACCAGAGATTACCACGACGGGCAAATCAGGGTATCGCTCGTTCAAAATACTCAAGACTTCAAGCCCATCCAGTCGGCTCCCTTGCAGCCAAACATCTAAAAGCACCATGGCGGGGCGCCTCTTGGTAATCTCTCGCAAGGCACTGTCGCTATCGAAAGCCACCCTTGCCTCATAGCCAGCATCCTCCAGAACACCTGCGACCAAGTCGCAAATATCCCGCTCATCGTCAACGATTAGCACATCTCCAAACATTACAATTCCTCTAGTTTTTTCTTTAACCCAACCATTTTTTTACCCTTTGGCAATTTGGCCTTTTGGGTTTGCAGAGGAAATTCCATCTGCACTTTTGCGCCCGTCCCGCCAGACGAGATCCATGGCGCGTCATCAAGCGTTAGCTTGCCGCCGTGGTCTTCCATCACTTTCTTAACAATCGATAGGCCCAAACCAGTGCCTGCCTCGCGTGATGTATTATAAGGTTCTAATAAGGCATAGCGCTCGCCGTCGGGCCAACCTGGGCCGGTATCGGAAACCGTGATAACAACTTGGCTAAGGCCGGAGGTCACCGTTAGATCAATTCTCTTTTCGCCCGCTTGGCCATCCATGGCTTCGGCCGCATTCTTTAAAATATTGGTCAGCATTTGGCTGATGAGACGTCGATCCCCATAAATCTCTATTTCATCCGGACAGATGACGCGGTACTCAATATCGCGAAAGGCGACCCGCTGCAGCAAGACCGCTTGCGAGACCACATTGCTCAAATCAAACGAGGCCATCACCGCCAAAGGCATGCGCGCGAACTCGGCAAACTCATCCACCATCCGTCCAATATCTTCCACTTGGCGAATAATCGTATCGGTGCATTTTTTGAAAATATCCGCGCTCTCGCCAATCCCATCGCCATACCTAGACTGCAACCGCTCGGCCGATAGCTGAATGGGCGTAAGCGGATTTTTAATCTCATGCGCAATACGCCGCGCGATATCCGCCCAAGCCGCATTACGCTGCGCCGTTAGCAAATCGGTAATATCATCAAAGGTAATAATCATGGCGCTATGCGCGCTATTCGATACGCCCATTACCGCAGCCGTGGCCTGAATGATATGCCCCTTTTTCGCCGCGTCTTGTCGGCTCACCTGCCCCGTCACCAACGTTTGGCGCATCTTCGCGCTTTCCACGAGCTCGGCGAACTCTGGCATCATTTCAGATATGTTTTTGCCGATAAGTTCCTCGGCTTGTTTTTCGTATAAGGCTTCCGCCGCTTCATTGGCGTGTTGGATGACGCCCTTATTATTCACCCCCACAACGCCGGAAGACACGCCATGCAAAACGGTTTCGGTAAAGCGGGCCCGCAGGTCTAAATCTTTATGCGCTTCCATCAGGTCTTCTTGCTGCGATCCAATCCGCTCGGCCATTTCGTTAAAGGTCGAGGCCAACTCCTCAATCTCATCATTGCCGCTCATTCTCTCGAAAGTAACGCGCGTTTTCAGCTCTCCCTCGCCAAGGCGGCGGGCCGCATAAATCAGTCGACCGATCGGCATCACAAGCCGGTCGGCCAAAGATAGCCCCAACCAAATGGCCGACAATAAAATGAGCAAAGTCATAACAATATAAACCAAGGCAAACGTCAGCTGCGTTTCGAAACGACGCTTCTCCATAGCCGAGTAATCACGCACTGCAGCATCGGTTTGCAGCAATTGCTGCACCACATTTTGAGAGAGAATACGAGCGCCATAAAGGTAAAGGTTTTGCGCGCCATCGATTTTGCGCAAGGCCAATATTTGACCATTTCTTGCATCACTCATAACCACAGTGGTTCGATCTGCCGCTACAAATGCTTCGCGCGGCGGCAGGCTAGTTAAAAACGTTTGCTCCTGCGAGGCCTGAAATATAACCCTACCCGCCTTATCGACAATTAAGGCCTGAGGCATTTTGCGCAAGCCAGCCTGGGCGCGTAAAAACTTAGTGAAGCGCTCAGGGTCTGTGGTTAAAAGGGACCGCGCTTGGGACAAATCTTTTGCCATGACCGTAAGGTCATTTTTCAAACCGCTGCTCTGCTCGCTGATATAGGCGTTCGCTACGGCGGTGGTATTGTTGATGATGGTTTTAGTGCGCGCAGAGAACCAATAATCTAGGCCTCGGCTCATGGTCACAATGGCAAATATGGCGACCAATATTGCCGGCAAAGTGGTGATAATCGAAAACATCACCACCATACGCCCATGCATATAAGCCCCGGCCTTGCCCTCGCGCCGGCGGCGGCGCAACCGAAGCGCTTGCCCCAACAACACAAAGAACAACCCGGTGATGATAAACAAATTCATGGAGAGCAGGCTCCACACCACTTCCTGCGTGGGAATGATAGGCGTGAGATTACTCAAAACCAAATAAGTGAAAGTGCCCGTGGCCAACCCTAAAAGCGCCACACTTAAAGCTGTGTAGCGAGCCAAATGGCCCCAGCCCGTTCTAGCGAGGCGAGCCGAAACAGCATTTGAACGTGTGTGCGAATTTCGACGGTTTACGAAAGAACCATAATCAAAACGCAAATACTGTGTGAGCCACCGAAGGGCAAACATACGAACTCCAAAACTCCCACACACAACGACACTGAAAAAAACCGCGGGCTCAGTTCAAGAGAATAAACGCATACTTGGCTTTCGCACAATCAAATGTTGCTAAAAAGACACACTTATTGCGAGCTATCTTCCATACTTATGAGGCGTGGAAACACACCTTGGGGGCTGGGTAAATCTTGCCCCGCCTTGAGGCGATGCTCGGGCCCAAGATTGGCAAACTCTCGCGCCGATGGCGCGACCGCTAAATAATCTAGCAGTTTGGCGGCCCCTTCTGGAATGACGGGTTGAAGTAAAATTGCGGCTTGGCGCACCAGCTCTGCCGTCACATATAACACGGTGCCCATACGCTCAGGGTCTTCGGCTTTTAAAGCCCAAGGCGCTTGCCCGGCAAAATATCGATTGGCTTCAGACACAGCCTCCATCACCAAGGCCAAATAATTATGGATTTCATGGCCCTGCATCGCCGCATCCGTGCGCTGCCTCAAACCATCAAACAGCGCTAACACGGCCGTGTCCTCTTGGCTAAAGGCTTGCGGCACGGGCAGTTTTCCGTCGCAGTTTTTGCCAATCATCGACAGGCTCCGTTGCGCCAAATTACCAATGTCATTGGCCAAATCTGCATTCACCCGATTTACAATCGCTTCATCGCTGAAGCTGCCGTCGCGCCCGAAAGGCACTTCGCGCAAGAAGAAATAGCGCAGCGCGTCCACCCCGTAATGCTCGGCCAAGGTAAATGGGTCGAGAACATTGCCGAGTGATTTCGACATTTTCTCCCCCTTCACCGTCAAAAATCCATGCGCGAAAACCTGTTCTGGCAGCGGCAAATCAGCAGCCATCAAGAAAGCGGGCCAATAAACCGTGTGAAACCGGGTAATATCTTTGCCAATGACATGTAAGCTAGCCGGCCAAAAATCAGCATAGCGCCCATCTTGATCGGGAAAACCCAATACGGAGAGATAATTCGTCAGCGCATCCATCCAAACGTAAACCACGTGCGATGGGTCATCGGGAACCGGCACGCCCCAATCAAAGGCCGTGCGTGAAATGGATAGGTCGCGCAACCCACCTTTGAGAAAGGACATTACCTCATTACGGCGGCTTTCTGGCTGTAAGAACTGCGGATTAGCCTCAAAATGCGCCAATAACTTGTCTTCATAAGCCGATAGTTTGAAGAAATAACTATCTTCTTCCAGCCATTCGACCGGCGTGCCTTGCGGGCTCACCTTTTGGCCGTCGGGCCCTTGTGTCACTTCGCTTTCGGTATAAAACGCCTCGTCGCGCACCGAATACCAACCCGCATAACTATCTTTATAAATATCGCCATTGGCCGCAATACGCTTCCAAATCTCGCTCACAGACGCGTGATGGCGCGGCTCACAGGTGCGTATGAAGTCATCATGACTACAATTCAAGGCATCCGCCATATTGCGGAAGGCGGGTGTCAACTCATCCGCCAATTGTTGCGCCGATTTATCTTGAGCGCGCGCGGTTTGCAACATTTTCTGTCCGTGGTCATCGGTGCCCGTCGAAAAATAGACCGTCTCGCCGCTCAGCCGATGATACCGAGCAATCGCATCCGTGGCCATAATCTCATAGGCATGGCCAATATGGGGAGCCCCATTTGGGTAGGAAATTGCGGTAGTTATGAAAAACTTCTTATCTGACACTTTAATTTCCTACAATGGTTTTAAGCTGATTTCGTTTGAGTGATATCCGCCAAACTTGCGAACCATTCCATAATGGCTTGTTTTTTATCGAGGTTCAGCCCTTCGACTTGGCGCACCTGATGCTGAACTTTCTCCCATAGCGAAAGCGCCGATTCAAGCGGTAAATCTCCGCTTACAAGCCGATGGACCAGCTCGGCCTCTCCCTGGAATACGGGCTGGAATTCTTGCCCGGTCGATGCCGCGCGCACCACGCGGTGCAACCAGCCGCTAAATAGATAGCAAAACAGCCGAAAGCTTCCTGGCTCACTGCGCGCGCCAAACCTGCCAGCCAGCCCATGCAGGGCCTCAATATCTAACTGAGGCAGACCCTCCAAAACGCCTACCATGTCGCGATAAAGGTCGAAGCCGCCCATTTCTGCCAACATAAGCGCTCGCCCCGCGCTGCCTTCAGCCAGAAAGGCGGCGGCGGCGGCTTCATTTTCATCCACCGTGTCTAACCGACCAGAGATAATTTGCTGCAGCTCTCCCTCGTTCAGCGCCCCAAACGCCAATTGTCGACAGCGCGAGCGTATGGTGTCCAAAACGCGACCAGGGTTGTGGCAAACGATGAGGAACAAACACTTTTCTGGCGGCTCTTCTATCAGTTTCAACAGCGCATTGACGCCGCTCTTATTCATCTCATCAATACTATCGATGATGGCAATTCGCCAGCCTCCCCGAGAGGCACTCAGGCCAAAGGCCCTTTTCATCTCGCGCGTATCCTCAACACTAATGTCGCCACGAAACTTCTCTGTTTTGACATTATAACGACGGTTCAACACGTAAAGGTCTGGATGCACGCTGTTTTCAATCAACCGTGCTTCTGGCGTATCGCTTACCGGGGAGAGCGATTGTATCGCTTGAGGGCTTTCGCTCGATAATAGCGCGCGGGCCACCATATAGGCAAAACTCGCCTTGCCGATGCCCTCTGGGCCTGACAACAGCCACGCATGTGGCAAACGATTGCCTTGCAGCGCATCGAGAAAATCACTCTGCGCGCGCTCATGGCCTATCAACGCGCGGGTATAGCGCGGCGGATGGTCTCCGTCCACATCGGGAAGCGGTTCAGTAATCTCGGCTTGGCTCATGCGCCTATCTAAGCGGAAACAGGCTAAAGTTTAAAGCGCTGCTTCATCTCGCCCTCAATTTGTTGCCATACGGCATCGAATGTATCTTCGGCATCCACCACGACGATGCGGTTTGGGCTCTCGGCAGCAAGGGCTAAAAAGCCATCTCGAACCTTGCTGTGAAACTCGGCTTGTTTTTTCTCAAAGCGCGCAGCTCCGCCGCGTTTTTCGGCTCGTTGCAGGCCGGCTTCTTCGCGCACATCTAGCAAAAACGTAACGTCTGGCAAAGTGTCGCCCACAGCTTTGGCTTGCAGCGGACGCACCATATCGAGGCCCAACCCGCCGGCAATGCCTTGGTAGGCCAAAGTGCTATCTAGAAAACGGTCGCAAATAACCCATTTTCCGGCCGCCAAGGACGGCTCAATCAGGCGGTTCACATGCTCAACCCGCGCCGCTGTCATCATCAGCAATTCAGAGAAAGGCGACCACCGATCGGGGTCCCCTTGAACTAAAAGATCGCGCAATTCTTCGCCCTGTTGCGTGCCACCCGGCTCACGGGTTTCAACAACATCTAGACCTTTGCTGCGCAAAAACCCAGCCAAACGCACCGCCTGAGTGGATTTTCCACCGCCCTCGCCGCCTTCAAAACTAATAAACTTTCCGCGCATCTCAATCCCCTATAATCAAATAAACAAGGCTGGAAATAGCTCGGCCAATTGCATTGCCCTTACCGACATCTTCCGCCGCTACCAAATCAATTTCTTGCGAGCTCAAGTCTGGCAAGGTCACTTTCAAAACGCCTAAACGGTCGCCTTTCGAAATCGGCGCCAATACAGGCTTTTCATAAGTCACCGTCGCCACCATTTTGCGTCGCCCGCTGCGCGGCGTCACAATATCAAAGCGCTTGTTCGTGGTTACTTTTACGCTCTCTTGGTCGCCGTGCCACACCGGAAACTCGGCCACTTCTTGTCCCGCTTCCACCAATAAATCACGCTGGAAATTACGAAACCCATAGGTCATTAGCTTGCGCGCTTCGCGGGCACGTTCGCGTTTACTGTCGAGCCCATTAATAACCAAAATAAGACGTCGACCATTTTGCTCGGCCGAAGCCACGAGCCCATAGCCAGACTCGGATGTATGCCCCGTCTTCAGGCCATCGGCGCCAATATTGGCATAGAGCAATGGGTTGCGGTTAGTCTGGCGGATTTTATTCCATGTAAAATCGCGCTCACTGAACAGCGGATAATATTTACTGTGATCGTTAATTAACGTCCGCGCTAATAGCGCCAAATCTCGCGGCGTTGTTTTATGTTCTGGGTCTGGCAGGCCCGTCGCATTGGTGAAATTCGATTTTGTCATGCCCAGCTCTTGTGCCCGCTCTGTCATGATTTGCGCAAAAGCAGTCTCACTTCCGGCAAGCCCTTCGGCCAAAGCTATGCAAGCATCATTGCCAGATTGAATAATCACCCCACGCAAAAGATTACGAACTTCCACCCGCGAGCGCGCATTCAAGAACATGGTTGAACCACCCGAACCAGCCCCGCCGCGCCTCCAGGCATCATCGCTAACAAAAAACTTATCGTCTGGCGACACAGCCCCCGAGTCTAGCGCCTCGAAGGTCATCAACACCGTCATCAGCTTGCTCATACTGGCTGGGCTCATGCGTGCATCTGCATTTTTCTCGAGCAGCACAACGCCCGTCTGGGCATCCAGCATGATCGCATAATCCGCCTTGGTTTCGAGTGCCGAGGCTGGGCTTGGCGCCAAAAACCATAGACTGGCCAACACCACCACAGATAGGCGTATGTTTTGCGCCACGCCCAAAACTAGCTTTTGTAGATGATGCATTTCAGAAAGCTCCTATTGTTCAATAATCACGGCGTCTTGGTGGCCAGAGGCGACCAATCGGTCCAGCATGTCGCGGGCTTCGGCACGAAGGTTGGCGCCGCCCATTTTCACTCGGTAATACGTCGTCCCGCCCACTTCAACTTCAACAATACGAGACGGCTCGATGCCGCTCAGTTTCGCTTTCAAAGCCTCGGCATTAACGCGGCTAGAAAACACACCGGCCTGCACCGCATAGCGCTTAGAGGCCAGCTCTTTCAAGACATCGTTCTTCGGCTCTACGAGGCGATTGCCATCAACATCCCGCACGGCAACATCGCCGATGGGCGCTGCCGCAACGCGGCGTTCGGCGCGCGGGGTTTTGGGTTTATCGGCAATAAAGCGATCGGGTTCTTGCTTGCGAATAACGCGCCCTGACACATCATAGAGCGGCGCTCGGCCTAGGTATTGAACCCGAACTTTAGTTGTTCCCTGCTCTTTAAACCCCAAAACCTCTGCGGCGCGGCGAGACATATCAATTTCGCGATCTTTGGCAAATGGCCCACGATCATTGAGCCGCACGATGACAGATTTATTATTCTCTAAGTTGGTTACCTTCACCCGCACAGGCATGGGCAGCGTTGGATGCGCGGCCGTCATCAAATCCATGTCGAAAATCTCACCATTGGCTGTGCGACGGCCATGGAACTTAGGGCCATACCAGCTGGCGGTGCCGATGTTATCATAGGTGGCATTTTCTTGCGGGTAGTACCATTCACCCTGAATTTGATAGGGCGTGCCAATTTTATAAATGCCGCCGGCGGCAACGCGGCGCCCTTGGCCCTCGCCAGAATCGTGTGACGGCACACCGCAACCGACAAGCCCGAGGCAAGCGCCCAAGACAAATATCTTAGACAAGCGGCTTGTCGCAGCATCAAATAATAAATTCGGGTTTTTCAACATATTGTTCTTTCCGCTCAAAGCACTGAGACCGACTATATTAGATTCGGCACTATTAAGAAGCGGCGAGGCGCAATCAAAAGCGCTATTGAAACTTACCAGCAAAGAAGTTAAATCACTGTTGCTAACCAAGGCGAACTTCAGGAGAGGTGGCTGAGTGGTTTAAAGCGGCGGTCTTGAAAACCGTTGAGCGTTTGCGCGTTCCGGGGGTTCGAATCCCTCCCTCTCCGCCACTTTCTATCCTTCTTATCGCCTTTTAGCGTGTCGACGTGCTTAAAACCTTCCAAATGCCGTCAGTCAGCTAAATCTATCGCCGGATTTCGATCAAAGAAGTTGCGGGGTTTCAGCACAATTTCATCTACTTTAGATGGCATCACCGGCCAATCCTCTGCCATCGGCACATGATGAAAGCCCATGGTTGCCCAAGCCACAATGTCCTGCCCTTCTAGGCTTTCATTATCAGCAATATACTCTGGCAGCCCCAACCATGGCGCCGATTGGTTTACCTGCATGCCAGACGCAAAAATCTCGTCTCGCTTATAACGCGTCACCCAAAGGTTTTTCTGCACCCAATAAGCCCGCTTAAACGTCTCATCCATTGGCGATACCAAGGGCTTGATGTTGGGCATCATCAACTGATAGCCCGTCGGATAGCCCATAGCGTTTTTACGCTCAGGACTGGAGAACAGCAATACCGCAGGCCGCTCGGCATTCATGTCGGTTTGCGCCATTTTTTCATTCACCACGTTTTGCTGGCGCAGGCTCCATAGGCCTTGCCTTGGCGCCTCGGGGTCTTGCTTGGGCGCTACCAACTGAAGGCGGCTGAAATTATTGTCTGTGCCATCAATATCAAAATCAATGCGATAGCTGAAAAAATGGTCGTGGTTTACGCCCAAACGATGCGGCGCAATCAGCGTGCCGGTTTTGGTGTCCTGTGCCGCAGTGGGGCTATCTAGGCTCGCCGCCAGCACCGCCTTCGTGGCATCTAGCCCCGTCGAGATGAGGCGAATGCGTAAGCGTCCGTCTTGGCCGAAAACATAATCTTGGAAATAATCATAATTGCCAATGGTCGCCACCATACGCACCACAAGCTCGGTGGCTTTGCGCGACTGATGCCGATCAACGCCCGGAATGCCAGCCAATAACGGCTCATCATGGCGCCACGACGGATGGCCCGGGTCATATTCAAACACGCAAATGCGGTCTTCGGCCTCGAAAGGCGAGCCATCCGCCCCGTGCAAAGTTACATTGAAATATTGCGCGTGCGACGGGCAGTCGGCCTGCTGCAATTGTGTGGCCATATTGCCAAAGCCATATTCGCCCATATCGAAATAAGCGCGGTAAAACCAGTTCGGGTCCTTGTCGTGATACGGCACAAACATTTCCGACATGGCAATCTCATAGGCCACGGGGCGCAGGCCATCTGCTGTCCTATGCCCTACACGGTTTAGCACCGTGCCTTGGCGCGCATCGAAGCGCAGGCGAAACTGCCAGCCTTGCCAATCGACACGACTGCCGCTCAGCTTGTAATTCACGCCTTTGGGGCGCGCGCTGGTGACGGGGCGCAGGCTGGCACGCGTATCTAGCTTATCGCGGCTAAATTCACCGGATGGCAAATCATGCGGCGGCGCAATTTTCTCGTCGGTCGTATCGATGACTTCGACAATTTTATCTTCGGTCAAATTATACAAAAAGGCCAAGCCCTCGATGGGGCGGGCAAAAATATTGCTGCTGGGCAAAACCCCAAAGGCGCCTGTGCCAGCGATGTAAAAGCAATCTAAGCGCACAACACGATGTTTGCGGGTATCGACTTTATCGTTAAAAAACCGACCAATCGTGCGCGGCAAGCAAATGCCTTTGCCCGCTTTCACGCCGCGTTTTTCGAGCGCTGCCAAAATCGTCGGGTCTTCCATCATTTTCATAACCAATGGCTCAAGCTCGCCGCTGCTAGACAGCATGGGATGCCCGCCCCGCATCGGTTGGTCGGAAACCAGCGTATTGGCGGTCAAATCAACCTGTGCCAAGCGCGGTTTTCCCTTGGCCAGAAACGTCACCTCGGCAGACCGCTGCGCCACCCCGCCCTCGCGCCAAGTAAGGGCTGCGGCCTTTTCGGGCTGTCTCAAACTGATGCGCGTAAACAAAATGGTCTCGCCGTGGGTTTTCCGCAAAATTTCAGCGGCACGTTCATATTCCGCAGCGCTCAGTCCATCCCAGGGAGACGCCATCAAAGGCGGCTCAGCTTTGGTGGTTCGGTTTTCCTGAATGGACTGGTCGAGCCCCCAAGCAAAAGCAGCAATGAAAGCCACGGTAATCGGCAAAGCAAATTTGGTTAAAACACGCATGATAATCTCCCTAGCCACAGTCTAGGCAGGGAGCTGGAAAAAAGGCAAGTGTGTGGAAGACATTCCCCCAGAAAGTGCACCTGCGCCTGCTATCCGGCGCTTATATCTCCAGTAAAAATCCAACACACTTTCGATATTATTGGCATCTGCATTCCTAGAAGGTTGGGAGGATAGGGAAAATATTATTCGGATAATTTCTCTGTCGATAAAAAAGGATCCTGAACAGAAAATTAATAAGATTGAAACTCGCCCAGAATTAATATTAGGCTTCTAAATCCATACGCAGCCCAATAACAATAAAAAGGAACAAGAACATGGCGAAGGAACAAAACACTAAACCCCCTCTGCGCGTTATTTTAGCCTTAACGCTTGGCCTTTCCTTAATGGGATGTGGTGTCGGCGATTTATTAACGGCGAGGAATGCTATGGGCGATAAAGATAAGTTTCAATGGAACTCTCCAAGAGCCATGAAAATAGAAGCCAAGCGGCTGGGTATCGTCCAGCGCTGGGACTTTTTCGGCCCAGACAAATGGCGGGCTACGCTAGATGCCTTAATCTCAGACTGGTTTCCCATCGGCACCCCGATCCGCGAAGTGCAAGCCTATTTTGACGGCAAAGGATTTCGCTCGGGCTTGAGCCAACCCGGCAGTCATGGCTACAACGACGAGCTTTCTATCGCTCCTCAAGGACATTATTATCGGTATCTGCATTCCTATTAGGTCGGCATAATAGGCGAAAATATTATCTGGATGTATTTTGCTGTTGATAAAAACGACCCTGAACAAAAAATCAAAAAGGTTAAAATCAACCCACATTTAGTAAGAGGCTTTTAAGTCCATACGCACCCCAATAACAATAAAAAGGAACAAAACCATGGCGAAGGAACAAAACGTTAAAACCCCTCTGCGCGTTATTTTAGCCTTAACGCTTAGCCTCTCCTTGATGGGATGTGGTGTCGGCGATTTATTAACGGCGAGGAACGCTATGGGCGATAAAGATAAGTTTCAATGGAACTCTCCAAGAGCCATGAAAATGGAAGCCAAGCGGCTGGGTATCGTCCAGCCCTGGGACTTTTTCGGCCCATACAAATGGCGAGCTACGCTAGATGCCTTAATGCTAGACTGGTTTCCCATCGGCACCCCGATCCGCGAAGTGCAAGCCTATTTTGACGGCCAAGGCTTTCGCTCGGGCTTGAGCCAACCTGGCACCAGAGGCTACGCAGACACATTGGCCACGGAGCCTGGTGGCCATTACTATTGGTATCTGCACTTCTACAAGGTTGGCATAATAGGCGAAAATATTATTTGGCTATTCTTTGCCGTTGATAAAAACGACCCTGACCAAAAGATTATTAAATTTAAGACAAGCCCTAACTTAGTAAGAGGCTTCTAAAGCGCTGGCTCGTCTGAGAGATGGCAAGGCCTTCCTTTTGTTGTTCTTATTGTTCTTCATATGAGCCCATAAAAGCTAATCATTCAAGCCAGCGACGCGCCGCGCCCTTCCCCCTTGTTCCGCCGCTGCCTAGTGCTTATATCTTCTGTAACAATGCAACAATCTTCCACATAGAAAGCGAAACCATGAACCTCATCGAACAATTGAACTGGCGCTATGCCGCCAAAAAAATGGATCCTGCCAAGCCGGTTCCTCAAGATAAAGTCGACACCATCATCGAGGCCATCCGCCTGTCGCCAACCTCCAGCGGCACGCAGCCGTTTGAGCTTATCGTTGTCACCAACCCTGAGGTTCGTAGCAAAATCTGTGCCGCCGCTTCCGACCAAGCGCAAATTACCGATGGGTCTCACCTCTTGGTTTTCGCGGCGTGGGATAATTACACCGATGCGCGCATCGACGATGTGAAGCATCTGATGACGCAAGAGCGCGGCGAAATTGAGATGATGAACGCCTATTACGACAATCTGAAATCTGCCTATGTGCCGCGCGACGCCGAAGTGAATTACGCCCACGCCGCGCGCCAGGCCTATATTGCTTTGGGCATCGCCATGGTGGCGGCGGCTGAACAAGAAGTCGACAGCACGCCGATGGAAGGTTTTGACCCCGAGGCCGTGGATGAAATTTTGGGCCTTAAAGCGCGCGGTTTGCGCTCGGTGGTATTGCTACCGCTCGGCTATCGCGACCCTACCGGCGATTGGTTGCTGCCCATGAAGAAAGTGCGCAAGTCACAAGACACATTGGTCACGCTGGTTGACTAAACCAAAGGCCTCGTAAAAATAAAGGCGGCGTGGGTAAATGCCCTCGCCGCCTTAAAAAAAAGCCCCGCCATTTCTGGCGGGGCTCTACATTACTTAACGACGCTAAAAGTATGAGGCGACGCCGAACGAAAAATCTGCAAACTCTGCGTTGTTCCCAGCCTTATCCTCAGCTGTTTCGCCAAACGAAATTCCTGCGCGTATCACCAAATTGCCCTCATGAGCCTGACTTAAGCCGAACGAAAATGTTCTATCATCCAGAAAATCATCAACATCACTGGAAAACCCTGCCAAAAATACTATTCCGTTTTTTAGGCCTCGCGTCACAGCAATTGAAAGACTATCCGTGTCGGAAGAGATTTTTTCATAGTAAAAATCATCGTCTTCGCATTCACTCTCTACGTTAGAGTTAATGAACCCAAAACTATAGCCATCGCCAACGCCCGTAATTATATTGGTTCTTTGTGGATGCACCGATACTGACACAGAAGTGCCATCCCAATCACATTCAAAATTGCCGAAATCGGGGCCAAATTTATAACTGCCACTGCCTCTTGCTAGTCCAACCCTAATTGTCTCATCAATAAAATAATGGCCGCCAAAAGTGGTTGAAGTGCCATCGTATGAATATGACCTGACGCCTATATTGCTATTTCCGTCAAAAGACGCAAAATCAATCGCAACCGATCCCTTATGAAGTTCGTTGGTAAGATCGGCTTGCGAGAAAGCCACGCTTGGCAACAAGCAAGCAATAATGATTGCTATAATATTTTTCATTTTCTTTCCTTTTTTTGTTTTTATTGTTCCCTACACTAAGGGAATCTCTCGGCTTCCACAATAAAAAGCCCCGCCATTTCTGGCGGGGCATCAAAACTAAAAATATGAAGCTAGCCGAGCGAGTTACCCACACTGGGTTCCGTATAGCCCTAGCAAATAGCGAAAGGTTATTGGCTCATCACACAGATACGCGCGCTAGAGAACCCAGCCTGCTGAGCAGGCGGCGTGGGTTATTCCCCTCGCCGCCTTTTTCTTTGTGCGGGTTTTACCGTTTACTCGTCAAAGCCCAAGAAGGTTGTGGCTTCTTCTACGCTTTTGCGTTCTGACACCACGGCATTGGCCGGAAAACTTTCGTCTGGCCAACCGATGGCCACGGCTTTCATAATTACTTGGTCTTCCGCAATGCCTGCGTGCTCGCGCACCACTGGCGACTGCATGATGCCTTGGCTGTTAATCACCGCGCCGAGGCCGCGCGACCAGGCGGCATTTACCAAGGCGGTAGTCACCGCACCGCAATCGAACGATGTGTCATCGCTGCTGGCCAGCTGTTTGTCATAAGTCACAATCACGCAAACCGGCGCATCGAATTGGCGGAAGCCGCGCAGCACCCAATCGAGGCGCGCGTCTTTGTCTTCGCGGGCAATGCCCATGGCGGCAAATAATTGCTTGGCCACGCCCACTTGGCGGTCGCGGTGTTGGCCTTCAAAAGCCTCGCCAGTGCGAAACTCGCGCGAATGTGGAACCCCCGCCATGTTGCGCTCCGTATTGCCTTCGCGAATGCGGTCCAGCGGCTCCCCCGTCAGCACATAGAAATTCCACGGCTGCGTGTTCATCGACGATGGCGAACGCATCGCCAAGGCCAGAATTTCTTCAATCAAAGCTTTGGGAACAGGCTCTGGCTTATAGCCGCGAATGCTACGGCGGCCTGTGATTACATCATCGAACTGCATGGAAATACCTCACCTTTATCTATTGCTAATTTGTCTGCCCACAGTTCTATCGCTGCTGTGCCAGAAGTTCCAGAGGATTCGCGTAAATCTTGCCGCCGCTTTTAAAAAAGCGTTATCATCTCGCATGACCTATTTAAAACGCGCCCTCCTCGCCCTCGTCTGCCTCGTCGTTCTGGGTGCGGGGCTCATCGCCCTTATTGGCTATCGTCTCAGCTCTGCCACATCTGCCGAGACCGATGCCAAATTAGAGAGTTCGCAAAATGTGCGGCAGGGCAAAGTGCAAAACCTCGAGCCCGCAGCGGGCTTTGAATTTAGCTGGGCCAGTTTGGCTGAGGCCTTTGCCGAACATCCCAACACCGAGCCAGTGGACAGTTTGCCCTTGCGCCCGATTTCGGCGGCACGCCTAAGCGCGGCGCCTATTGCGGGTTTGCGCTATGCGTGGCTCGGCCATTCCACGGTTTTGTTGGAGATAGATGGCTTACGCATCCTCACAGATCCGGTATTTTCGGAGCGCGCCTCGCCGTTTTCTTTTGCTGGGCCAGCGCGCTTTCATCCGTCCCCGTTGGCTTTGGCCGACGCGCAAAACATCGATGCGGTGGTCATCTCGCATAATCACTACGACCATATGGATGAGGCCAGTATTCGTCATTTGGCAGCGCAAGGCGCGCAAGTTTTTGTGCCGCTTGGCAACAAACCGCAAGTGCTAAACTGGGGCGTGGCCAGCGAGCAAGTGCATGAAATGGATTGGGGGCAAAGCCTGCGCCTCGGGCAGGTTGAGATTACCGCCACGCCAGCACGGCACTATTCTAGCCGTGGCATGTTTGATTTGCATGAAACCATGTGGGCCTCTTGGGTGATTGCGGGGCCGAAACATCGGGTCTATTTCTCGGGCGACACGGGTTATGGCAAAAGTTTCCAAAACATCGGCCAAGCGCATGGCCCGTTTGATTTAACGGTGATGAAAATCGGTGCCTATGGCCCCGGCCAATCGTGGCATGACGTGCATATGCCGCCAGAAGAAACCATTCAGGCGCACATCGATTTGCGCGGCAAAACCATGCTGCCGACCCATTGGGGCACGTTTAACTTGGGGTATCATCCATGGAAAGAGCCGATAGAACGCGCCCAAAGCGCGGCTAAAGCCAAAGGCGTAACCCTCGCCACCCCCGTTTTAGGCGCCATCCACTCGACAAAAAAACCAACCCCGCAAACCAATTGGTGGGCGGGACTGGAGTAAAGCAAAAACGCTTTAAGCGCCAGTCTTTAAACGTCAGACCCTGACTGCTTTGGCAGGAACAGCAAGGCAATGGCGCCCATGAGCGAGCCTATCGCCATAATGGGCGATACAACGTAGAGGCTCATGCCGGCTGCGAATAACAATCCGCCAGCCCACGGGCCAACCACGGCACCGCCGCGCCCCGTACCAAGCACCACGCCCACGCCTGAGCCCAAAACGGCCGGAGGGAAAGCATAGGCAAACAGTCCAAAAGCGCCGCCAATAACCGCGAATAAGAAGAAGCCAGCCATTGTGCCAGCTATCAACATCATGGTCAGCGTGCCGGTGAAGAATGGGAAAGCCGCAACCGATATGGCGCTGCCCATCAGACAAAAAATCATCAAATGCTTGAGGTTAATAACCCGCGAGGCAACGGCCATAGCGATAGAGCCAGTGAGGCCGCCAATACTAATCATGCCCAGCACGCGCGTGCCCTCTACGGCCGTGTAGCCGATATCGGTTACCGCGGCAGGCATCCATTTAACGAAATAATAATAGGTCAAAATATTGCCCAAATAACAAATCATCATAATGATGGTAATGCGTCGCGTATCGCCTTCGAACAAGCGCATAGGAGAGATTTTCTCTTCTGCGTCTGCCGTTGGCGCCGTGACATCAAAGGCCTCGCCATGGCCCAATTGAGCCAGCGTATCGCTTAGCTTTTTTTCAAAACCGGCTGGACGACGGCGTTCGAGAAAACCGATGGATTCGGGTACCAGAAAGACAACAACCGGGATGAAGGCAAAACTAATCCAAGCCCCGAAAGTGAAAATTGAACGCCAATCGCCCCCCTCTAGCAACATGCCCGAAAACTGGCTGGCTAGATAAATGCCGAAAGTATACCCGCCAGCCACCATAATTACGGTTAAACTACGGTTTTTCGCATTACTATATTCAGACGAAAGCGCCGTGGCCGAAGCCATCATGCCGCCAATGCCAAGCCCCGTAAACACGCGCGAAGCGGCAAGCGTCTCCATATTAAACGCATAGCCAGACCCAGCCATGCCCAGCGTGATAATGATGAGGCACAAAAGAAACACCAGCCGACGCCCATATAGGTCGGTTAGCGTGCCAATGAAAATGAGGCCTATGGCCATGCCAATAAATTCGAGAGGTAGTAAAAAGCCAAGCTCCGCTTTCGAGAGGCCCCACTCTTGCGTGATGCCCGCACCGGCCAGCGAAATGGACATGACATCATAGCCATCTAGCGCCATGGCAAGAATACAAATTGCAACAACCAACCACTGCCGCCATACCATTGGCGCGGCATCGAGAATTTCACTTGGACGTCTTTTTTTTCCTACATCACTCATTTTCTTCTCCCCTGATTTTATCCATTTAGTCTAGGGGCGCGTGTGGCGCCCGAGCAAGCCTTTAATCTCTCCCTACATGCCAATTAAGTCAGCTCGATTCACTGTGTTTTGGAAAAGACGCGCCGAGGCCGCATCGACCATCACGCCTTTATGGCCCACCGAGCCAAGCCCTTCGGCGGCGGCTTTTTCGTAAACGGCAATGACTTCGCGCGCGAAGTCGACGTCTTCTTGGTTTGGCGAAAAAATATCCAAGGCAGGCTCAATTTGCGCGGGGTGAATGGCCCATTTGCCCACCATGCCCAGCATCAAAGAACGCTGGCATTCCACTTTATAGGCTTCCAAATTGTTGAAATCGACAAATGGCCCATCGACGGCGTCAATGCCAGCCGCGCGCGCCGCTATCGTCATTTGATAGCGTGGATAATGGAAAATATCGCCTGGATAGCCTTCCGTATTGCCGATGTTTTTCATCACCAAACCTTGCGAGGCCGCATAGTCGCCCATGCCAAAAATCATACATTCCAAACGCTCACAACTGGTCGCAATCTCGGCCACATTTTGCATCGCCTCGACTTCTTCAATTAAAACCTCGAGACCAATTTTGCGCTCCAAACCTAGTTTCATTTCCAATTGCGTCAGCAAAGTATCGGCAAATTGCACATCCGAGGCATTGAGCGGCTTCGGCAGCATAATCGTATCGATGTTCTTGCCCGCCTTCTCCACCACCGTGATGATGTCTTCGTAGCACCACTGCGTGCCGATATCATTGACCCGCACACAGCGCACCGTGTCGCCCCAATCGAGATGATTAAGCGCATCGACAATCGTCTCGCGCGCGCCCGCTTTGGCCGAAGGCGCGACCGCATCTTCTAAATCGCAAAACACATGATCGGCTTTAGAGGCCGCCGCTTTGGTCAGCATTTTTTCGCTAACGCCAGGAACCGCCAATTGCGAGCGCCGTAAGCGCATGGGTTTATGGGTCATCCTATTTCCTATCTACTAAACTTGGTGGCCTAAACTCTCAGGCGCGCCTACTTAAATTTACCATAGCTATGTTCGACATAAATCGGCGACGACCACGCCCGTTCCTCCACGGCAGCCAAACAATCATCCGTGGCATCGGTACGCGCATCGCCGTAGCAAATATTCAGCTTCAGGCAATTGCCTTTATCATCATAAGTGCAGCGCAAATTATCAGCGTTGATTTTCTTTGTAGGTTCCTGAATGGCGCGCACGTAATATGTCGCCATGCGCTTCGCCTTCGCGAACTCAGGGTCGGTAAAAGTAAACGAGCAGCCGTCTCCTTTATCTTTGCAGCGGTGGACTTTCCATTTATCCTCAATCAAGTCAGCCACATCCTCATCGGGGCTGGTTTGTGGGCGAATGCGAACCACTTCAATGCGCGTGATTTTCAAACGCTCTTCCGACGGGTTGAAGCATTCGTTGGCGCATAGTTTTTGCAATCTATCGGCGCCCAAAGCACTGGTCGCATCTTCTGGGCAGCCTGGCTTTTGTTTATGCGCCCCCACGGCTTTCACCTCAAACACAGGCGATTTCGTGGTTTTGGTTGTACTGCCCATTTTCGTGCCATCTTTGGTGTTGAACCAAAGCAAAATTCTAGCGCCGCTGGTGCCATAGGTTTCGCGCGCTTTCATGGCGGCAAAAATCTCTTCCCGACTACGCCCCTCAGAATGCACGGCGGCCAAACCACCCGTTGTCCAGAAACTCGCTTGGCGCTCCAACTCGGTGGCGCCAAAGCCGCGTTCGGCGACCGTGTCTGGGTCAATTGGCTCCGAGACCGACACTTTTTCGCCTTTCGGATAAATCCTTTCCACCAGCTCTTGGCGCAAGCGAACCGCCTCTGTGTTGCGCAAGCGGTCGATATCTTTATAGCCGGTGCCCGGGCGCGCCCGATGGTTATCGCTCGAGGCAATCACCCCCCAATTTAAACGCGTTGGCGCTTTCGGGTCGTCGAAGTTACGAATGGCTAAAGCATATTGCATGCTATTGCCGGGCCGATAGCCGAAGCTCGGCAAAAAACAATCTTTGCACTGGCCTGCATCTAGCCATTCTTCAATCTGGGTTCCAGGCACGGTTATATGCGCCGCTACACTGGCATTGGCGGCATTGCTGCGGGCTTGGGCGGCGCGCACTTCACATAGCGCTTGGCTCTCGCCATCTGCCAAACAGCGCTGCTGGATAATCTGCCCCGCGCGCCAACAGCTCGGCAAATAATCATCCGTCGGTGCGGGGCAAGTCCCCAAGCCGGTCTCGGCATCATAAAGCACCGAACGCCAATCGCGATATTCTTCCGAATTGCCATGCCCTGACATAACCTCAATCAGCTCCATAGCCTCTGGGCGATTGGCGGCTTTTAAATGCTTATCAAAAGTGGTTGCCGTGGGGGTATAAAAACCCCAGCTGGTGCCATGTGGAATGATTAGGGGATCGAGGTTTTGTTGCTCGAGGCTTTTGACCAAATGGCCAGGCGTATCGGCAATTTCAAAACAGTCAGCTGACAATTCATTGGCTGGCACGTCGGGGGCGCAAAGCGGCACTTTCGCAGCCTGGTCCAGAAACGTGCGAATATCATAATAGTCCTGGCGGTTTTCAAAATCGATAGCGGCCAATCCCAGCGGCACCAAAGACTTGCCATTGGTGCGCAAAGCATCCACCGTCACCCCACCAGAGGCAATGGGACGTTTGGCTAAATTAGCATCTTCGAGATCTTTAAAAATAACGTTCTTATGGCCATAATGGTCTTCGGGGCGGGCGCCCACTTGCGTCCACTCGAAGCCCACGAAGCTAACCATATCGGGGCTCTCGCCATTGCTCGATTGGGCGTTGCAGGCGCGAATACTTTGTTTGGTGTCTTCCCAACGTTTGGGCGTCGAGGCCTCTGCGTGGTCGGTAATCGACCAGAAATCAAGCGCCGAACAATGGCGGGCATAATCACAAGCATCGGCTAAAGGATGAGAGCCCTCGCCGCCATAAATTGGCAGCGACCATAAAAACGCATCGGTCGAATTGGTCGTATGCACGTGCAAATCGCCAAATAGAATTTGCTTATCTTTTGGCTCGCTTGAGTTTGCTTTTCCGCCTCGACGGCTAAGCTGCAAGGCTTCTGCAATCGCCCGTTGTTCCTCGGCTCTGGCCTGCACTAAAACATCGCTGCGCGCCGCGCCGACAATTTCGCCGGGCCCACGGTCTTGCCCAAGCCACCCCTGTTGCGCGGCCAATAAGTAGGCGCCCGTTACAGCAACAACCGTAACCAAAAGGGCGATGGCGGTTTGGCGAATAAGTGTCAGCATGTGAAGCTCCCAAAGCAGGTTTTATTTTACCTAAGATTTGTCGGTTTTGCCCGCCATGTCAAACCCTGAAACAAGGTTTTGCTCTCTAGCTTGTCTCTCTTGGCAATAGCTTGAAAGTCGCCGACGCACGGGCAACCTCTTGTCCTTGGTCATTAAACAAAACAGCCTCACTGAAGGAAACGCTGCGTCCCATACGAAGCACTTTGCCTTTGGCGATATATTTGCCTGGATGACCCGCTTTTAGATAGCTGGTTTTAAGCTCTAAAGTCACCTGCCCGCGATATTTCTCAATGTCCAAAACCGAGCGAGCGGCGACCCCGCAAGCCGTATCCAGCATGGTGGCAAAAGCCCCGCCGTGCAAAATACCCTGCATGTTGAGCCAAATGTCGCCTAGCTCGAAATGCACCTCGCTGAGGCCGTTTTCCATCCGCACCAACTCACGGCCAATCAGCTCGCTAATTTGCGAGAACGGCTTATCCGGGTCAAACCCTTGCAACGGCGTCATAGAGACTTAGCTCCAAGCACCTCATGCGACGCGCACCGCGCCATATAATGGGTGATGTTTTTCATCTCCGGGTCAATCGGCTGGCTTACTTTTGAGAGAAACAAAACCAAGGGGTAAACCGCACAATCGACAAATGTCAGCTGGTCGCCACAAATAAAGTCATGGCCTTCCATCTGGGTATCCAACCAGCTTAACCCGTCGTGGCCTATAAGTTTCATAGTGGCGCCAATGGCGGGGTCAATCCGCATGCGAGAGCCAAAAAACTCAGCCCCCTCGCTATGGCGATAGCCCATCATCATGGGCGACAGCACCAAATAATCCATTTGCCGCATCCGCATGCGCGAATGCGCCCGTTCGGCCGCAGTAGACCCAATCAAAACAGGGTCAGGTTTCAACTCTTCTAGATACTCAGCAATGGCGGCAACCTCAGCAATCACTTGCCCTTCTGGCGTCACCAAGGCTGGCAACTGTCCCGCAGGATTAACGCCAACAAAAGCATCGCCACGGTTTTCGCCGCCCAATAAATCCACCGAAATGGTTTCCACCTCGATGCCTTTAATGGCCAAAATGTTCTCTACGGCGCGCGGGTTGGGGGCCATAGGAGCGGTATAAAACTTCAACATTACGATAGGCTCATCATGTGATCACGTTCGAAGGCTTTTAGCTGATCAAAATTGCCAGCTTTAATTTTATTGGCCCATTCCGGATCGCTCAACAAGGCACGGCCCACGCCGACCAAATCAAACTCCCCTTTCTCGAGACGTTCAATAAGCCCATCAATAGGCGCGGCTTGCGAACTTTCGCCGCCCATGCCGGCCACAAATTCTCCCGTCAAGCCAACGGAGCCCACGGTAATGGTTGGCAAGCCAGTGAGCTGTTTTGTCCAGCCCGCGAAGTTTAAATCAGAGCCTTCAAATTCAGGTTCCCAGAAACGACGGGTCGAGCAATCGAAGCAATCGATGCCAGCGTCGACCATAGGTTTCAAAAACGCTTTCAACTTGTCTGGGTCGGTGGCCATTTTATGTTCGAAGTCTTGCTGTTTCCATTGCGATATACGAATGATAAGCGGGAAGTCTTTGCCCACGGCGGCGCGCGCTTTCTCTATAATCTCAACGGCAAATGCGGTGCGTTCTTCTAAGGCGCCGCCATATTCATCGTCGCGCTCATTGGTGCCTTCCCAAAAGAACGTATCAATCAGGTAGCCATGCGCGCCATGAAACTGCACACCATCAAAGCCCGCTTCACGAGCCGCTTCCGTGCCTTTGGCAAAAGCATCCGCAATATCCGTCACGTCTTGTTTGGTCATCGCTTTGCCGACTTCCTTGCCTGGGTATTTTAAACCCGAGGGCGACAAAGTGGCGGCGTCTGGGTTCAGGCCGGAGCCTTCAAAGCGCATAGAGCCTGTGTGCCAAAGTTGCGGCATCACAAGACCGCCGCCTTCATGCACTTCAGCGGCCACCCGCTTCCAGCCATCCAAGGCTTCTTTGGTATGAAAATCGGGAATTTTATCATCCATGCTGGCCGACGGATGGTCGATGGTTGTGCCCTCGGTGATAATAAGGCCCACACCGCCCTCAGCGCGACGGCGATAATAGGCGGCCACGTCTTCGGTTGGGTGTCCTCCAGGAGAGAAACTGCGCGTCATCGGCGCCATGACAATACGGTTTGGAATGTCTAATCCGTTCAGGGTGAACGAAGAAAACAGGGCTGGATAATTTGTCATGACGGCTCCTTGGTTGCATAACATGAATATGGATGCCAAACTTATCCTGCGTTAAGGTAATTGCAAGACTATCTTGCAAGAATGAATGACATAAACCAAATAAACGGAGCTTACGTGCAGAGCAGAACAGCAAAATTTCAAATTGGCGACATCGTGAAGCACAGATTCTTCGAATTTCGTGGCGTGATATTTGACGTAGACCCGGTATTTGCCAATACCGAAGAATGGTGGGAATCGATTCCCGCCGACGTTCGCCCCCGCAAAGACCAGCCGTTTTACCATCTGCTGGCCGAAAATGACCAAACCGAATATATCGCCTATGTGTCAGAGCAAAACCTGCTGACGGACACCTCTGAGGAACCGGTTCGTCATCCACAAGTGGATGAAATATTCGATGCCTTCGACGGCTCGCGGTATGCCGTTCGGGTGAACAACACCCATTAACCTTGAATTCAAAGACCCGTTAAGTGAAACAAATGCGCTCCCCCTCCCGACTTTAAGGCTCCTTGTGATGAAACCTATCCTTCGCTTTTTCGGACGCCAAATAATCCGCTATTTGGAAAAACCGATTACCAATTACCGCTCTTACCAATTCATCCCCTTGGCAGATTTGGAAGCTTGCCTGAAGCCCGGAGATATTTTGCTCGTGGAAGGCAATCAGCGGGTTTCCTCGGCGATTAAATATCTAACGCAATCGACTTGGTCGCATGCCGCCTATTATGTTGGCCGCGAAGCTGGCTTGCGCGATGAACATGGCCATAGGGCCTCGCTTGTGGAAGCCGACCTAAGCCAAGGCGTGATTGCCGCCTCACTGACCAAATACCTTGGCTATAACACGCGTATCTGCCGACCTGAGCTGATTACCGAAGCGGACCAAAAAGCCGTCTCCGAGTATATTATCGGCTCCATTGGGCACTCCTATGATGTGCGAAATGTTATTGATCTGGCTCGCTATTTATTGCCGCAACCGCCAGTGCCCGCCAGTTGGCGCCGAAAAATGATTGCCTTGGGAAGCGGCCAACCCACACAGGCCATTTGCTCGACCCTGATTGCCCGCGCCTTTCAAACCGTGAAGTATCCAATATTGCCTGAGATTACGCGCGAAAATCAGCGCGAAGTTATGCATATTCGCCATCATTCGCTGTTTACCCCGCGTGATTTCGACCTCTCGCCGTATTTCTCGGTCATCAAGCCCACCATAGAAAAACGCCCTGATTACAGGACGTTCGAATGGCAAAGCGCGGAGGAAGAGCCGCTTGCGTCGTGACAATAAACCCTACACCGTTCGCTTGTTGAACAATTTTGCGCGTTGGCTCTATACGCGTTGGGTGCTGGTGCCGCAATTTGACAGCGTTGGCACGGGGCTGGAAATTATCGGCCCGCATCGGCTGGAAGTCTATGGCAAAGACATTCACCTTGGCGATAATGTGCACATGCAAACCTCGAGCGGCAACCTATCGCGACTTTGCACATGGGCGAACGGCACAACCAAGGCAGATGGCTCAGAGGGCCACGGCCGCATTGATATCGGCAGCAACACTTTGCTGACGCCGGGCTTGCAAATCGTCTCGGCCAATCATGTAAAAATTGGCGATAATGTGATGATTGCCAGTCGGGTGTATATTTCCGATGCCGATTGGCACGAAATATATGACCGCCTTGCCTCGCCCGGCGAAACCGCCCCCATTACCCTCGGCAATAACGTGTGGCTAGGAGAAGGGGTGAAAATCTGTAAAGGCGTAACCATTGGCGAGAACAGCGTCATTGGCGCCGGCTCCGTGGTAACCAAAAATATTGAAGCCAATGTGGTGGCCGCAGGGAATCCCGCTAAAGTAGTGAAACAACTGGATACAAAGCGCCCCATGGTGACCCGCTCCGCCATGTTTGAAGATATAAAAAATTATAAAAAAACAATGCGTTATTTGCATTACTTAAACCATAAGAATAATAATTACGTGAGCTGGATACGCCAACTCATAAGACCATCTAGAAAGGGCTAACCATGCGTCGCATAGGATTTATTGCCGGCTTACTTTTATCACTTCCCCTCGCCTCTACGGCCGCTTCGGCACAAACGCATGCCATCGCCATGCATGGGGAGCCTCAATTATCGGAAAACTTTACCTCCTATAGCTACGCCAACCCGAATGCCCCTCAAGGTGGGCAGCTAAAACAAGCCCAAATTGGCAGTTTTGACAGCCTTAATCCGTTTTCTATTCGCGGCAATGCGGCCCGCAATATCCGCCAACGGGTTTTTGAAAGCCTTCTCGACCGCCATTATGGCGAGGCCTTTGCGCTTTACGGACTGCTGGCAGAAAGCGTTACCACCTCGCCCGACCGCTCGCGCGTTACTTTTAAATTGCGCAAGGCGGCACGCTTTAGCGACGGCACGCCAGTTACCGCCTCTGATATTGCGTTCACTTGGAACTTGTTGAAAGACCAAGGGCGACCCAATCATCGCCATTACTATAACCAAGTCTTGAAGCTTGAGACCCCGAACCAGCACACGGCGATTTTTCACTTCGACAGCACCCAGCCAGACCGTGAACTGCCGCTGATTATTGGCCTTATGCCTATTTTGCCAAAACATATTTACGAAGACCGCGACATTCAATCGGCCTCGCTCGAGCTGCCCGTTGGTTCTGGGCCTTATGCGGTGTCTGAAATTACACCGGGCGCGCAAGTGCGGTTTGAAAAACGCGAAGACTATTGGGGCCACAAGCTTGCCCTCAATCAAGGGCGTCATAACATCACCACTTTCGTCGATGATTATTACCGCGATGACAATACCGCCTTTGAAGCCTTTAAGGCGGGCGAGTTGGATATTTGGTTTGAGACCAATCCACAGCGTTGGCAATCTGGGTTTAATTTTCCGGCGGCCAAAGATGGTCGCATTGTTAAGCAGGCGGTCGCTTTGGGCACGCCGTCAGGCTTGCGCGCTTTCGTGTTAAACACGCGTCGCCCGTTGCTGGCCGATCCGATTTTGCGCAAAGCGCTCGATTTAGCTTTTGATTTTGAATGGATTAACAAAGTTCTCTATGGAGACGTGTATCAGCGCACGCAAAGCTATTTCGGCAATACGGAGCTAAGCTCCACCGACAAAGTTGCTACAGACCGGGAGTTAGAGCTATTGCGCGAGAGCCCTGTGCCAAGCGAAACCCTGCTGAACGGCTACCAAGCTCCGGTCAGTGATGGCTCGGGCCGCGATCGCAATTTGCGCCGCCAAGCCATCGATTTGCTGGAAGGCGCTGGCTATAAAATTCGCGGCAAGTCGCTTTACACGCCAAGCGGACAAAAAGTGGATTTGGAAATCATGGTGCAACGCCGCGGCGACGAACGCTTAGCGCTATCTTGGCGGCGGATGTTGGCTGGCATCGGCATTGAGCTGAAAGTGCGTCTTATCGACAGCAGCCAATATCAGCGCCAATTGCAAACTTTCGACTTTGATATCATCGTCTACGATTATTACGCCTCGCTTTCGCCAGGCAATGAACAGGCCTATTATTGGGGCAGCGTCGCTGCGCAAACCCAGGGCAGCCGCAACTATGCAGGCATTCAAGATGCGGGGCTCGACAATGCCGTCAAAGCCCTAACCCAAGCCGTTGAAGTGGAAGATTACACCCTCGCCGCGCGCGCGCTCGACCGCGCCCTAATGAGCGGGCAATATTTCATTCCCCTGTATCATAACCCCAAGCAATGGGTGGCGAGCTGGCATTATGTCGAACATTCGTCCACGCATTCTGCCTATGGCGCGCGCACCGATGCTTGGTGGCTAAATCAAGAAAACTAAATCGCTTCACAAGATTTAAGCGCTTCAATCTCATCGCCCGAAAAGCCCCAGTCGCTAAGCGCTTCGTCATTATGCTCGCCGACCGATGGCACGGGGCCCTGAATTTCGCTTGGCGTGCCCGTGAAGCGCGGCGCAACATTGGGTTGCTTCACGCCAAACTTCTCGACGATTGTCTCGCGGGCTTGGTTGTGCGGGTGATGATAGGCCTCTTCCATATTCAACACAGGCGCAAAGCAAATATCGGTGCCTTCCATAATCTCGCACCATTGGTCGCGGGTTTTGGTTTTGAAAACCGCTTCCATTTTCAGCTTTAGGGATGGCCATTGTGATTTGTCGTGCTGGGCATCAAAGGCGGTATCGTCGAGACCCGCTTTGTCGCGCAGCAGGGCATAGAACTGCGGCTCAATGGAGCCGATGGAAATAAACTTGCCGTCCGAGGTTTCGTAAGTGTCGTAAAAATGCGCCGCGCCATCTAGCATATTGCTATACGGCTGGTCTTTCCAAATACCCGCCGCTTGCATGCCAAAGAACATGCCCATCAACGAGGTGGCACCATCGGTCATGGCCGCATCGACCACTTGGCCTTTGCCGGTGGTTTGCGCGCTGACCAAAGCGGCACAAATACCCATGGCGAGATACAAAGCGCCGCCGCCGAAATCGCCAACCAAATTAAGCGGTGGCACCGGCTTATCTTTGCCAATAGCGGCCAGCGCGCCGGTGATGGCGATGTAGTTAATGTCGTGCCCTGCCGCTTGTGCCAAAGGCCCATATTGCCCCCAACCTGTCATGCGGCCATAGACCAGCGCTGGATTGCGCGCCAAAGCCACATCGGGGCCAAGGCCTAAACGCTCCATGACGCCGGGGCGATAGCCCTCTTGCAAAACATGTGCCCCTTCGACCAATTTCAAAACGGTCTCGACGCCTTGTGGGTTTTTCAAATCGACCGCTACCGAGCGGCGCCCACGGCTATGCGGGTCGTTGGGAATGCCGCCGCTGCCGCCCTTGCGGTCGATGCGCAAAACTTCTGCGCCCATATCCGACAATAACATGGCGCAAAAAGGCCCTGGGCCAATGCCCGTCATTTCAATGATTTTAATTCCGCTAAGAGGCCCTTTGCCCATGACTTCGTCTCCCAAAATGAGTTTTAATTGGGTCAGACGCTAAGCGAGCCATCCAACGAAGACAAGATAAAATTACTTCTTGGGCCCTCGCACGACATCAATATCTAAGTCGCGAATTTTCTTGCGGAGCGTATTTCGGTTTAGTCCCAAGAGTTCGGCTGCTTTTATCTGATTGCCCCGCGTCGCCGACAAGCTCAACTCGATAAGCGGCGTTTCGACCTCGCGCAAAACCCGCTCGTATAACCCATTGGGCGGCAGGCCATTGCCATGACTTTTGAAATACGTGCTGAGGTGGAAATGCAAACTATCGGTTAAGCTGCCCCCCTCTTGATGCGCGGGCACGGCCTCTAGATCACTTTCTGTCAGCTCCATGCGCACGGCTTCCGCGCCAATCACATCTTCGACATAAAGCGCGCAAAGGCGCCGAACCAGATTTTCTAATTCGCGCACATTGCCCGGCCAACTATGGGCGCGTAAAGCATCCAAAGCCTCATTGTCAAAACTCTTGGCCACCAAACCTTCGTCGATACCTTGCGCCATGAAGTGACGCACTAAGTCTTCAATATCCTCCACCCGCTCGCGCAAAGGCGGCAAGCGCAGCGGCACCACATTGAGGCGGAAATATAAATCTTCGCGAAACAGACCTTGGCGAATGAGGCGACGCAAATCTTGATGCGTCGCGGCGACAATCCGCACATCGGTTTTAATCGGGCGGCGCCCCCCAATGGTGGTGTATTCGCCCTCTTGCAAAACCCGCAACAGCCGCGTTTGGGTTTCCATTGGCATGTCGCCAATCTCGTCCAGAAATAAAGTCCCGCCTTCAGCTTGCTCAAAACGGCCATCCATACGCTGATTGGCGCCGGTAAAAGCGCCCTTCTCGTGGCCAAATAGCTCACTCTCAATGAGCTCACGAGGTATGGCTGCCATATTAATGGCCACAAATTGGCCGCGCTTGCGATTGCCATAGTCGTGCAGGGCGCGCGCGACCAGCTCTTTGCCGGTTCCGCTTTCGCCCGTAATTAGCACCGATAAATCATTTTGGGTCATCCGCGCGACCGAGCGATAAATTTCCTGCATGGCGGGCGAAGCACCAACCAATGGCAAGCCATCGGCATCGCCCGCTTCGACCGGAGCCGCTGGCTCGCCCGAAGGTAAGTCAACGGCGCGTTGAACCAAATCGGTCAGGGCGCTCAAATCAAATGGCTTGGGCAAATAGTCAAAGGCGCCCTTTTCAGCCGCGGTAACCGCCGTGCCCAAAGTGTTTTTGGCGCTGATAACAATAATCGGTAAATCTGGGCGCAGCTTCTTGATGCGCGGAATGAGATCAAATGCATTTTGATCTGGCATCATGACGTCGGTAACAATCACGTCCCCTTCGCCATTGCTGACCCATTGCCATAGAGAGGCTGCCGTGCCGCCAGCGCGCACTTCAAAGCCTGCGCGGGTGAGCGCTTGCGTTAAAACGGTGCGGATGGCGGTATCGTCGTCTGCAACTAGAACTGTACCCTTACTCATGAATTTTCCTTCTTAGCTGAACTTTCGGTCGCCATCGGCAAGCGCACGCAAAACACGGTTTTTCCTGGTTGGCTCTCGCACTCAATCGTGCCGCCATGGTCGCCAATAATCTTCGCGACCAAAGCCAACCCAAGTCCCGTGCCTGTCGCCTTTGTGGTCACAAATGGGTCAAACAAATGTGATTTAATGTCTTCCGGCACGCCCGCGCCATTATCGATAACCTGAAACTCTAACGGCAAGCTAACGGGCTTAGCGCGACCTGGCATCGATAAGCGCACGCCGGGTCGAAACGAGGACACGAGTTTAATTTCAGGCTTTTTGCCGACTGTGGCTTCAGACGCATTTTTGACCAAGTTTAAAAACACCTGCGTTAACAAATCTTTATTGCCCTGCACCAAAGGCAAGGATGGGTCGTAATCTTCGATAAATTTAACGTGAGACCCAAAACCATTGCTGGCCAGCAAGCGCACTTGGCCTAGCACCGCATGTACATTCACCGCGTCTTCCATATTGGCATGGGTCTCGGTGAATTGCTCAAACTGGTCCACCAATCCTGCAATGCGGTCGGTCTCATTGCATATTAATTCCGTCAGCTCGACATTTTCTGGACTGGCATCGCTCTCCAACAATTGCGCCGCGCCTTTGATACCCGACAATGGATTTTTAATCTCATGCGCCAACATGGCTGACATGGCCGAAACCGAGCGTGCCGCACCACGATGGGTGAGTTGGCGATCCATGTGCTGCGCAATTGAGCGCGGTTGCACCACCAAAAGCGCTTGCCAATCGCCATTTTGTAAGCCGATGTCCGACGGCGAGACATGTAAATCAACCATACGGTCAGAGCCTGCGCCCCCAATATAAGGGTCGCCTGAATTCGGGGCGCCAAGGTCGATGCCATATTCGTTAAAGCTCACCCGATCGTCCAAACAGCGTTCGATAAGCCCAACCACCGGACTGCCAAATGGCATGACCCGCTCAATATGCTGGCGCCGCAAAACGGTTAGGCCCACCCCGAAGAATTCTTGCGCGGCGAAATTGGCATAAGTAACAAAACGATTGGTGCCAATCGCCAGCACGGGCTGGGGCAAAGCATCCAAAATGCGTTTTTCATCGCTTCCTAAGTCAGAAACGGTCGAGACGGGGGAAGATAAAGCCATTACGCGGCCACCTCTTGAGTTTGGGTTTCATACATGTTTTGCATCGCACCGAGCACGACCTCTGGATTGTGCGAACGACAAATTTCGGCACGCATCTGGCGGCCTTCTTGCGCGCCCATGAAACTCTCGATGAACCCCGCAATATGCTTTCGCCCGACCCGCACGCCCAAATAGTCGCCATAAAGCGCCAAACAAGCCTGATACCATTCGCGGAAAATTTGCCATTGCGCTTCCGGTTCAGGGTCGGGGGCCCAAATGCCATGCTCGAGAAACCCCTCGATTTGACCCAGCAACCAAGGTCGCCCAACCGCCGCACGCCCGACCATCACGCCGGCCGCGCCCGAAGCCGCAAGCGCCGCCTTGGCCGTCTCGCCATCGATAATATCGCCATTGACGATAACCGGAATATCGACCGCCGCCACGGTATCGGCAACCGCATCCCAATTGGCTTCGCCTTTATAAAACTGACAGCGCGTGCGGCCATGCACCGTAATCATTTGCACGCCCAGACCTTGGGCCACGCAAGCCAAATGCGGCGCGTTCAGGCTATCTTCATCCCAGCCCAAGCGCATTTTTAAGGTCACCGGCTTGGCGCTGCCCTCGCAGGTCGCTGCGATAATATTTTCGGCCAAGTCTGCATCGCGCATCAGCGCTGACCCCGATAGCCCGCCGGTCACTTTGCGCGACGGACAGCCCATATTAATATCGACGATATCGGCGCCCGCCTCGCAAGCCAGCCGAGCCCCCTCGCGCATCCAATGCGGATCGCGACCTGCAAGCTGCAACATGAAAGGCGTCAGCCCCGCGCCTTCGGCCCGCAACATCACATCGGGGCGCGCCTTGACCCATTCTTCGCTGGCCACCATTTCGGACACCACTTGAGCCGAGCTGACTTTGGCCACGCATTGGCGAAACGCCAAATCCGTCACCCCCGACATGGGGGCCAGTAAAACGCGGCTGTTTAAAACCGTATCGCCAAGCTGAATGGTCATTATTTGAGCAAAACCTAAAAGTTTCAAAGAGTGCCTAAAATGCAGGCAATGCATACGAAAGGCAAGAAAAATCATCGCAAGACGGAGCGCAATAGGTTATATATTGACAATGAGTATGCATCCGTCATGTGCTGGGCTGATTGTTGCAGCCGGACGTGGACACCGGGCTGGCGAAGGCTTGCCGAAACAATACCGTAATTTGCCAAATGGAAATGGTGAAACCGTTCTGGCGACCACCCTCAAAGCCTTTCTCAATCATAGCGAGATTGATAGAGTTTGCGTGGTCATTCATAAAGACGATGTAAAGCTTTATGAAAATAGTCTTAACCAATTGATTTGCATAAAGAATATAAGCTTTGTTTTTGGTGGAGAAACGCGGCAAGAATCCGTGCTTAAAGGGTTACATGAGCTTTCAAAACAGCCCCCGAAGCAGGTACTTATCCATGATGCGGCGCGCCCTTTTGTTAGTTTGGAACTTATCTCCCGCTGCCTCACAGGACTGGGATCGGCTGCGGGTGCCATTCCGGCCTTGGAGGTGACAGATACGCTCAAGCGCGCCACCGACGGTGCCATTACTGAAACGGTCTCGCGCGACGGCTTGTGGCGGGCGCAAACCCCGCAAGCCTTTCGGTTCGACGCCATACTCGCAGCCCACGTCAGCGCCCCTATTTTACCCAGCCTGACCGATGATGCCGCGATAGCTGAACTCGCCGGCCTGCCCTTGGCTATTGTGGCTGGCGACGCGCGCAATATTAAACTGACCCATGCCAAAGACTTCATCCCACAGGCTGTCAATTTGCTTCCGCGCACCGGCACGGGTTTCGATGTGCACAAATTAGGCGACGAAGGCAGCGCTGAGACCATTAGGCTTGGCGGCGTGTCTATTCCTCATAATCGCGAACTTATCGGCCATAGTGACGCCGATGTGGCCCTTCATGCAGTTACCGATGCGCTGCTCGGCGCTTTAGCGCAAGGCGATATTGGCGACCACTTTCCACCTTCTGACAAGACCCATAAAAACCGACCCTCAAAAGACTTTTTGGCCTATGCCGTAAACCTGGCTGAACAAGCAGAGGCGCAAATCACCCATATTGATTTGACTATAATCTGCGAACAGCCCAAAATCGGCCCTCACCGAGAGGCCATTCGCGCCAATATTGCAGAAATAACAGGCCTTCCTATCGCCAGCGTCTCGGTGAAGGCCACCACCACCGAAGGGCTTGGCTTTACCGGCCGCGGCGAAGGCATTGCCGCTCAATCGATTATCACGCTGCTCACGCCCATTGAGCCGAACCAAGGCTCCAAATCATGATATTTTTTCATACCCCCCCAAAGCACCTTAAGCTTACCTCGCCGGCGACCCTGATTGCGACCTTCCTTGGTACGGGGCTGCTCAGGCCCGCATCGGGCACTTGGGGGTCTCTGGCGGCGCTTTATCCTGGCTTTCTTATCGCGCATTATTTTGGCGTCTACGGACTGCTCGTTGCCGCCGCCTTGGCTTATGGGCTTGGCCATTGGGCCAGTTCGCGATGGATATCCGGCTCTTCCAACAAAGACCCCTCGCCCGTCGTTATCGACGAAGTTGTGGGCATGTGGCTCACGCTTATCGCGATTAGTTATCCGGTAAACACAGACTTACTGACCTGGCCTCAAGTCCTACTGGGCTTTGTTTTGTTTCGTTTTTTTGATATCGCTAAGCCATGGCCCGTGAGCTGGGCGGACAAATCGCTTCGTGGCGCCCACGGTATTATGGTAGACGATGTTTTAGCCGGGCTTATTGCTGGCTTCCTGCTGTTCATTATGAACTTTCATTTTCACTAGGAGTTCCCATGCTTTTCGACGCAAACCTAACCGCCAAAGCCAAGCAAGTGCTAACAACCTGTGGGGAGAAGCATATGCGGGTGGCCACAGCTGAAAGCTGCACGGGCGGGCTTATTTCGGCTCTATTGACCGAAATTCCTGGCTCCTCTGTCGTTATCGGGCGCAGTTTCGTTACCTATTCCAATCGCGCCAAACACGAGATTTTAAACGTGCCCGCCGAGCTGCTACAGCAACATGGCGCGGTTTCCGAAGAAGTGGTTTGCGCCATGGCCCAAAACACGTTCGATATGACCACCGCTCATTTGACGATTGCCGTATCTGGCATTGCTGGCCCTGGCGGCGGCTCCGCTGAGAAACCCGCTGGCACGGTACATATGGCCACTTGCACGGCAGACGGCGTGCATCATATTCGTCAATCTTTCGGCGATATTGGCCGCACAGAAGTGCGTCTAGCGACGGTCGATGCCGCAATGGATATGTTGCTAGCGCAGCTTTAAGCGCAATCTTAAGTTAAGTTTATGAATAAATATCGCGCGCGCGGTCTTCGAAAGCCGCCACAAAACGCTCGACAATTTTACTCATCATCGGCTGCAAGACACGCCGCAATAGCGCGACACTAAATTCGAATTGCAGCTCAAAATGCACCTCGCAGCCACCCTCGGGCTTGTCGACAAATTGCCATTGATTGAACAAATGGCGAAACGGCCCTTTGGCCTGTTTCACCGTCACACAAAGCGGCGCATGCCCCATCTCGATGCGGCTAGTATAGGTCTCGCGCAAAAACTTATAGCCAATGGCTAAGTCCGCCAGCATCTGCGTATCGCTACGTTCGCGCACTCGCGCCGCCGTGCAGTAAGGAATAAAGGCGTCATAGTTGTCGACATCGCAAATCAGCTCAAACATTTGCTGCGCGGTAAACGGGCTTTGTCGCGTGAGCTTAATCGACTGCATATCAGCGCGTCTTTAGTTTCGCTTCATTCGCTAGGCGAGCCGCCTTCAGCTTTTCAAAGTCAGCATCCGCATGATGCGAGGAACGCGTTAACGGCGTAGCAGAAACCATCAAGAAACCTTTAGAATTGGCAAGCTTTGTATAGCCATCAAACTCATCGGGGGTAACAAAGCGGTCGATGGGCGCGTGCTTGCGGGTTGGCTGCAAATATTGCCCGATGGTAATGAAATCAATCTGCGCTGAGCGCATATCATCCATCACTTGCATCACTTCCTCGCGTGCTTCGCCAAGCCCAACCATAATGCCAGACTTGGTAAAAATCTCTGGGTCGAGCTGCTTGACGCGCTGCAATAGGTTGAGCGAATGGAAATACCGCGCGCCCGGCCGAATGGATAAATATAAGCGCGGCACGGTTTCCAAATTATGATTGAAAACATCTGGCTTGGCCTCCACCACAACCTCTAGGGCGCCGTCTTTGCGCAAGAAATCTGGCGTTAGTATTTCGACCGTGGTTCCTGGGGATGCAGCGCGAATGGCCTGAATCGTATCGGCAAAATGACGCGCGCCGCCATCGTCTAGGTCGTCGCGGTCGACGGAGGTGATTACCACATGGTTCAGCCCCAATTTGGCCACCGCATCGCCAACGCGGGACGGCTCCTGAGCATCGAGCGCCAAGGGAACCCCCGTGCTGACATTGCAAAAGGCGCAAGCCCGAGTGCATATCTCGCCTAAAATCATAAAAGTGGCATGTTTTTGCGACCAACATTCGCCGATATTGGGGCACGCGGCCTCTTCGCAGACGGTGACGAGGTTATGCTCTTTCACAATCGCTTTGGTTTCCGCATAGACAGGAGAGCCAGGGGCTTTGGCGCGAATCCATTTGGGTTTTCGCAAAATAGCGCTGTCCGGATTCTTCGCTTTTTCCGGATGCCGCGCTTTGGCAGGCTTTTTCGGTTCACCCGATAGAGTATCAATCACCACAGTCATGAGATGTATATAGGCCAAATAGGCCCATAAGAACAGACGAGAATATCGCCCTTTCTGAGGACAAATAGCGATAAAGTTTCAGCTGAGGGTTTAAGGCGTTTCCGGTAGGTTGAAAATCACCGTTTCATCCGTCCGCGTGAGGCCCAAAACGCGCCGCGCTCTTTCGTCTAGATAATCGAAGTCTAAGCTCTCGTTGGATAGACGATAAACTCGCAGTTGCAACTCATCATTGCGCTTTTGAAGGTCAGCCAACTCAGCTTGGCGCTCGATCAGATTACGCTCAAGCTGCATCCAGCCCGATAGGCTGCGCTCGCCTCTTAAGGCTTGCCCCGAAAGACCAACGATCATCAAAAGCAACATGCCGGGGAATAATAGCTGACGCAAACGGAACGGTTCTTGTCCGACGGTCTGGCTTGAGAGCCCTGAGGTTGCAAAACGAATCATGTAGGCAACGAATCATGATTTGATTCTCCGGGTCAAGGAGAAAGTGATTCGCTTGTTGTTTTTCAAGCCCTTAGGAGCTGTTGGCTTGTGCAACTCTCCACGCAATGATAGCTTCATGAAATGTTGAAACGCTTTCGCCACACTCTCCCCATACTGTGCCTGCTGCTCTTGCAGCTCGCCCTGGTGCATGGGGCTCAGCATGAGGCGAACCTATATGATGGCGCACCAACACAAAGCGTTCACAGCGAAACCGATTGCCTACTAGCCGATACGGCCACCGCCTTGGCGCCCTCTGGCCCGCCAGAGTATCCAGACTTTCTCTCCCTCCTAGCTGGCTCGAACCTTGGCCTTGCCCAAGTTTGCAAAGCCAAATACCTAACCCCCTTCAGCCGAGCTCCGCCTCAATACCTTTGATACCGCCCAATTTTTCAATCAAAGGATATAGACAATGAGACTTCAATTATGGACCGCCCTTGCTGGCGGCATCACGCTTATGAGCCCCTCGGCTCTGGCCCAAAACCTTGACGAAATTATCGTGCTTGGTTCCCCTTTCCAAAAAGCAGCCACGGATATTATTTCCACCACGGAAATAATATCCCAAGACCAAATTCAATCCCAAGTAGACCGCCCCCTTGGCGATGTGCTGTCTCACCTTCCTGGGGTTAGCGCGGCAAGCCATGGGCCTGCTGTCTCGCGGCCTATGGTTCGCGGCGCTGGTGGATATCGTATCGCCATCCTCAATGATGGCTTACCCGTGGGCGATGTTTCCGCCACGGGCAATGACCATGCCAATGCGCTAAAATTATTCGACAGCCAACGCATCGAGGTTTTAAAAGGCCCATCGGCGCTTCGCTACGGCCCTTATGCGGCAACTGGTGTTATTCAAAACTTCAGCCGCCACATGCAATCCCCATCCCAAATTCAGTCCCAAATAGAAGCAAATGAGCCCAATAGCCATATCGTTTTGGGAGCTGGCAGCGCGGCTGAGGAAACCCTTGGAGCCGCCTTCCATCGGTTTGGCCATTATGCGGTTTCGGGTTTCTCGCAAAACAGCAACGAAGTTCGCATTCCCACCCATGCCGAAAGCGCTCGACAGTTAGCGGCAGAAGGCGAAACAGAGGAAGACAAAGCGCAAGACGCCGCCAATACATCGACCCAAAGCCAAGGTATAACGGCCTCCGCGGCCTATGGCACGGGCGCGACCCAGGCCAACTTGCGGGTAGAAAACTTGGAAATGCAATATGGCGTCCCTGGCCATGCGCATGGCGGTGGCGACGCGGTTAGCCTAGAGTTGGACAGCCAAACCTTTCAAGCCCGCCTCACCCATAAGCCAAGCCGCTCGCGCATCGATGGCTTGCAGATGGATGTCTCCCTCACCAGCTACTCGCAAGACGAGCTAGAGGGCACAAGTATTGGCACTCAGTTTGAGCAAGACAGCGCCAATCTTCGCCTCGAAGCCAGCAAAGATTTTGCCGGTTGGGAAAGCCTATTCGGGGCAAGCCTGCAACAAGTGGAGTTAACCACCGCAGGCGCGGAAGCCTTTTTGCCAAGCAGTGATAGCCAGCGTGTTGGCCTGTTCGGGCTTACCTCGCGCACCGATACAAATTGGGTGCAAGAATATGCCCTGAGGGTCGACCGCGCACAGGCGCAAAAGTCCGCCGATGCCAAAATCTCGCATACCCTAACCAATGTCTCTTTCGGCATTGGCTATACGGGCTTTGGCGATAGTTTGATTGGTGGCTCGGCCTCCTCCACACAACGCGCGCCTTCTAGCGTTGAGCTATATGCTGATGGGGAACATGTAGCAGCCGACCGCGAAGAGACGGGCGACGCCACGTTGCGCCGCGAAACAGCGGTGGCCAGCGAGCTATATATTCGTCGGCAGTGGAACAATGCCCAAGCGCGGGCCAGCGTGTTTCATAATGCCTATGAAGATTTCATCTACCTGCACCTTACCGATGGCAATTCAGACCCCAAGAAATATGAATATCGCCAGCAAGACGCAACCGTGAGCGGCCTGGAAATGGAAGCCTCGACGCGCTTTACAGCCCTCGATGCCAAGTGGAAAACCACCTTGGGGGTAACCCGCACCCGCGCCAAATTAGCGAATGGCGAAAGAGTTCGTTCCATCCCACCAACCCAGTTGAGCTTATCTTTGGCCGGTGACTTCTCGCGCTTTAGCCTTGCGGCAGATGTTGAACATGCCAATCAGCAGAACGACCTTGCTTTGGGCGAGCTGGCGACCGACGCCTATACGAAGCTCAATCTGTCGGCCCGTTGGCCAGTGCCGCAAACCCCCGGCTTGACCATCACCGCCGCGCTTCGAAACGCCACCGATGAAGAGGTTCGCCAACACACAAGCGAGCTTAAAGACCTGCTTCCAGAAGCCGGACGAGACTTCCGACTATCGATAGAGTATCGCTTCTAAAACGAAAAAGCCGCGCCCCTAAAATGAAGAGGCGCGGCTTTTTTTAATTTTACCCGAGAGAGTTTATTTCAAAATCGACTTGCCCGGATAGACCGCCGTGTCACCCAGCAATTCTTCGATGCGGATCAATTGGTTGTATTTCGCCAACCGATCCGACCGCGCCAAAGAGCCGGTTTTAATTTGACCGCAATTGGTCGCCACAGCCAAATCAGCAATTGTGGCATCTTCGGTTTCGCCCGAGCGATGCGACATCACAGCCGTGAAAGACGCTTTATGCGCCATCTCTACCGCTTGCAGTGTCTCGGCCAAAGTACCAATTTGATTGACCTTCACGAGAATGGAATTAGCGATGCCATTTTCAATGCCACGCGACAGGCGCGTCGGGTTGGTCACGAATAAATCATCGCCAACCAATTGCACTTTATCGCCAATCGCATCGGTAAGTTCTTTCCAGCCATCCCAATCGTTTTCATCCATGCCGTCTTCGATAGAGGCAATCGGGAAACGACCACATAGGTCGGCCCAATAGGCAGCCATTTCGCCAGCGTCGAGCTTTTTGCCCTCGCCTGCGAGATTGTAGATACCGTCTTCACAAAACTCCGTGGCCGCCGCATCGAGCGCCAAATACATATCTTCGCCCGGCTTATATCCGGCCTTCTCGATGGCCTTCATCACATAGCCCAGCGCCGCATCGGTGGAGGCGAGGTTCGGGGCAAAGCCGCCCTCATCGCCCACACCCGTGGCCAGACCATCAGCAATCAACAAACCTTTGAGCGTATGAAAAACTTCCGCGCCCATGCGCACCGCTTCTTTGATGCTGGTTGCCGCGACGGGCATAATCATAAACTCTTGCACATCAATCGGGTTATCGGCATGCGCGCCGCCATTGACGATGTTCATCATCGGCACTGGCAAGGTGCGCGCATTGGCGCCGCCAATATAGCGCCACAAAGGCGTGCCTTGGCTATCGGCGGCCGCTTTGGCCACTGCCATGGAAACGCCCAAAATAGCATTGGCGCCAAGGCGAGATTTGTTTTCCGTGCCGTCTAGCGTCAACATGGCTTGGTCGATTTGCAATTGCTCAGTGGCATCTAGCCCGCAAAGCGCCGAGAAAATCTCGCCATTCACGGCGTCCACGGCTTTTAAAACGCCCTTGCCCATATAACGAGACTTGTCGCCATCGCGCAGCTCCACCGCCTCATATTGTCCGGTAGAGGCGCCCGAAGGCACGCCAGCGCGGCCGAAACCGCCATCGTCTAGCAATACATCGACTTCGACGGTTGGGTTGCCGCGGCTGTCGAGAATTTCGCGCGCGATAATGTCAAGAATGGCAGTCATAAGGGCCTCATGCGTAAGGATGAATTTGGAATTGGTTTAGCGTAAATCAGACGTTCGTGCAAATGCGACGACGCGCCGGCTGGCCTGCCCCAAATGCGCCCTCTTGACGAAAGCAATAGAGTTCGGTCTAAGGTCAGGCATGAATGACACTTCAACAGCTTTGGTATTGTTTTCTGGCGGGCAAGATTCCACTGCTTGCTTGGCCTATGCGCTGGATAATTTTGCCCACGTCGAAACGCTAGGCTTCGACTATGGCCAAACCCACCGCATCGAGCTGGATTGCCGCGACCGCCTGCGCCAAGAGATTGCCAAAATAAACGATTGGGGCACCCGCCTTGGCGATGACCACACGCTGCCCTTGCCCGCTTTGGCTGACATTGGCGGCACAGCGCTCATCGCGTCGGATAGCGATAGCGATGACATGAAGGAAATGAAAAACAACCTGCCTGCTACTTTCGTGCCGGGTCGCAATTTATTATTCCTCACCTATGCCGCAGCTTTGGCCTATCGGCGCGGGCTGAATGTGCTTGTGGGCGGCATGTGCGAGACCGATTATTCTGGCTACCCAGATTGCCGCCGCGACACGCTGGACGCGCTAGAGGCCTCGTTAAACTTAGGTATGGAAACCCAAATTACCATCGACACACCGCTGATGCACATCGACAAAGCCGAGACTTGGGAGATGGCCTCTCAGTTGGGCGGCGAGGCTTTGGTGGAGCTGACCCTAGAACATAGCCACACGTGTTATCGTGGCGAGCGCGAGCTGCGCCACGACTGGGGCTATGGCTGCAATGATTGCCCTGCGTGCGATTTACGCGCCGCAGGCTATAAAAAATGGAAAGCCGCATGACCTATAGCGTGAAAGAAATGTTTTACACCCTGCAAGGCGAAGGCGCGCAAAGCGGCCGCCCTGCCGTGTTTTGCCGCTTCTCAGGCTGCAACCTTTGGTCAGGCCTTGAAAAAGACCGCGCCACCGCGCAATGCACATTTTGCGATACAGATTTCGTAGGCACCGACGGCCAAAATGGCGGCAAATTCGACACCGCCGAAAAGCTAGCCGACGCGATTGCTAGCTTCTGGCCAGAAAACCCACCCAGCGCCGATGCCTATATTGTTTTTACGGGCGGCGAGCCTTGTTTGCAATTAGACACAGCCCTGCTGGAGGCCTTGGCGGCCCGCGGCTTTGAGTGCGCCGTGGAAACCAATGGCACTATGGAAGTGCCCGAAGGCGTCGATTGGATTTGTGTTAGCCCCAAACCCAAAACCGAGCTGAAACAAACGCGCGGCCATGAGTTAAAATTCGTCTACCCGCAAGACGAGTTGTCGCCCGATCAGTTTGCCGAACTAGATTTCGAAAACTTTTACCTACAACCGATGGACACAGGCGACGCGCAAACCAGTTGGCACAATGCGCAGGCCGCGATTGCCTATTGCCTGCAAAATCCGCAATGGCGGGTTAGCTTGCAGACGCATAAAATTGTCGGCCTCGACTAGAGCCCAATTGACCCGATTTGCTTAATCGGGCATAAGCGGGGCATGAAATTATCACGCGAATTCACTTTTGATGCTGCCCACAGCCTTGGCCATTATCCGGCAGGCCACGCCAATACGCGCGTGCATGGGCACAGTTTTCGGGCCCGCGTTACCGTGGAAGGCCTGCCCGACGCACATGGGCAAATTGTCGATTTGGAAAAAATGGGCACGCTGCTGCAAGACATGCACGAGCGCTTAGACCACCAAATGCTGAACGAAATTGACGGCCTAGAACAGCCGACGCTGGAAAACCTATGCCTATGGATTTGGGGCGCCTTGCAAAGCCCGCTACCACAAATTTGCGCTGTCGAAGTGTTTCGCGATAGCCTCGGCCAATCTTGCCTCTATCAAGGGAGCCAACATGTCGACTAAAGGAAGTGACGCCACCGGCGCAACCCTGCTGGGCCAGCAAACCGGCCTGCCCAATAGCCCCGAAGAAGCGGTGCTGGAGCGCGTGCCGAACCCGCATTTAGATATTGATTATGTGGCCCGCTTTGCGGTGCCCGAGTTCACCTCTATTTGCCCCGTTACGGGCCAGCCAGATTTCGCGCATGTGGTTATCGACTATGTGCCAGACCAACATTTGGTTGAGAGCAAAAGTTTCAAACTGTTCATGGGCAGCTTTCGCAACCACGGCGCGTTTCACGAAGATTGCACCATTATGGTGGCCAAACGGCTGATTGAGTGCATGAAACCAAAATGGCTTCGCATCGGGGGCTATTGGTATCCACGCGGCGGCATTCCGATTGATGTTTTTTGGCAAAGTTCAGAGCCACCTGTAGGCCTATTTATTCCAGACCAAGGTGTGCCGCCGTATAGAGGCCGCTGACCCGAATAGGTTAGATGAACACCAGCGTCACGCGCTTAAGCGGTTGATGATGCATATGTGAGGGCTAAATATCGCTCGGCATGGTTTCGGAAAACAGAAAAGCGTACTCCGCGTGCTGGCGAATTTCGGGCGCGATGGGTTGCTCATCAAGCTTTGTCACAATGGCGACACCGGACGCCCAATCGAGATAACTCAACGCCACCCCGTCCATGGCCTCGAGAGCGGCGAGCAAAGCATCGACGCGCGGCTGATGGTTTTTCGGCCAATTATCTTGCGGCAATAAATCGTCGATAACATAAAGCCCGTTCGGCGCCAGCGCGTTTAGGGCTGCATCCAAATGGCTAAATTTTCCGGGCCAAGCATCGGCGAAAATAAAGTCAAAACAATTAGGCTGGCAGGTTTTCAAAAAGCCGCCTGCATCGGCCACCTCAAACTGCACCCGCGCATCGGTAATCGCTTGCGCCGCCACGGCCGAACAATCGGCATCGACATCCACGCTCACCAACTGCGCGCCCTCCGCCAGTGCCTCGGCCATAAACAAAGTAGAAAGCCCCGTGCCCGTACCAAGCTCCAAAACCCGCTTAGCGCCCAGCCCCGCCACCAAAACGGCACAAAAATTAGCGACCTGCAAATCGCAAGACGCAACAAACCCAAGCGCAGAACTGGCCTGCTCAATTTGGGCGATTTTAGGGGCTAGGGTTTGGGGGTAGTTCATTTTTGTTCTTCTTCGTGCCACCATGGGAAATTGCCGAGAGCATATGCCACAACCGAACCGTCAGCCTTTACACGCTTACCATCTATCCATTGATAGGATTGCTGGTCATCAATCATAAAAGGCTCCGCTCTCTCTTCGTCCTCAAATTCAATTTTTGGCTCACGCCCTTTTTCAAATATTACTGCATCCAAGACCTCTTCTGTCAGCCTTGTCTTCACAACAATATCAGCTCCCGAGAAATCTGCACGGCGGCAGTCAGAACCTAATATAGAGAGACCGTAGATATTTGAATTTTCGAGATTTGCATCCACTAAGGATGAGCCTTCGTCTAATTTTAGCTTAAACAAATAACTTCCTGCCATATTTGCATTTTCAAAGGTTGTCTCAACACAGTCGTCAATCCAAAAAAGGGCATTTTCAAGGTTTGCACGCAAGAACCTTGTTTTGTTAAGTTTTGACAAACTAAATTTGGCGAGTTTCATATTTGACGAGGTAAAGTTAAAAAATGATAAATCCAGTTTCTGAAAATCGAGACCACTCAAATCAAGATTATTCAATCTTAGTTCTTCTTTTCCTTCGAACCGCGCCTCCAGCGGAATAGTTTTTGTCAACGCAGAAATTGCTAACTCCAAATCAGGCCGCTTACCTTCAACTGGTGTATCCGCTCGATGCCGTATGAAATTGACTAAAACCTTACTAATAGTTTCTTTCTCGGACGCGGCAACCGAAGCATTGAGAGCGTACTGTTGAAGCAGCAAGATGCCTGCACATCTAATCGAAATGCTCTTGTTATCCAGAAAAGTTAGGCCACTCTTCAATCGGTCATTGAATAGGTTGGACTCTGCCGTCTCCGCCTGCTTCTGACTAATGTAAACTTGATCCTGGCTAACCTGTAGTCGCCGCCCAGCCAAAACAAGGCCATAAACCCCAGCCAATGCACCTAAGGCTAAACCCAGCGACCGCGTCGACTCACCAGTCCATGGCGCGATATTTTTGTTCGGCATATAGCCAGAGAAAACCACATCATGCGCCCAAAGAACCCGCGTCTCCTCAGATAGTGCTGAAATTATGATAGCGACGCCAAGGGTCAGCAGGCCATAACCCGGATTCTCCTTGACCCATTCCACAAGGGACGAAGCCCTACCCGACACATCGGGCTCAAACTCCCAGTTCAAGCGCTCCAACATTAGCAAGACAATAACCAGCAACACGCCATTCAGCGCATACCAATCTAAAATATTCCAAAAACTGAACATCCATCTTCTTCCTCGCGTCTCGTTTACTGGACGCGTTGGTTGATTTTAGGTAACAAATATGTTACCTAACTCTCAATGACAATAATAATTGAATATGAAACCACGTCTGGCAAGTCTCCATTCCAAAAATGGTACGCAAAGTTGGACGGCACGTTAAAGGCGAACGTATCTGGCGCCTTAGAACGTTTGGAAAGTGACGATAAAACGCACGTCAAATCCCTCGGGCAAGGCCTCTGGGAAAGCAAGTTACCCATCGGCGGCGGTTTGCGGATTTATTGGATGAAAGATGGTGAGCAGATTATTCTACTCTTGGGCGGCGGCAAGAAAGACACGCAAACTAGAGACATTGAAAACGCAAGATTAAGACAGGCCGATTATCTAGACGGAAAGGAAGCATAATGGCGCGAGAATATCGACTATTTAGCGATACAGTGAAGGAACATTTTGCCACCGACAAAGAGTTTCGGGTGCAGTTGATTATCCGCACGTTAAGCTACTTTATCGAAGGCGACACCAAGTTGGGGCAGCAGATGTTGCGAAAATATATAACATCAGATGTCGGCTATAAGGAATTGGAGGCGTTGACCCAAATTCCGGAAAAAAGCCTCATCCGTATGTTCGGCAAAAGCGGTAATCCGACGACTGCCAATCTGTTCAAAGTGCTTCGCGCCATCACCGAACACGAAAGCATTAAGCTGAGCGTAAGCGTCGCCGCCGAATAGCTTAAGCCACTGCCTCATGCACGGCTTTTAGCGTGGTCAGCAGTCCGCGGGCTTCGCTTAGCGCCAGGCAGCTTGGGGCATCGCACAAGGCGGCGTCTGGGTCTGGGTGGAACTCTAGGAAGACGCCGTTGGCGCCCGCCGCAATCGCCGATTTGGCCAGCACAGAAACCCCTTCGCGACGACCGCCCGTCGAGGCGCCTGCCGTGCGTGGGTCGGCACCGGGCAATTGCACCGCGTGCGTGGCGTCCATGGTGACCGGCACGCCGAGTTTTTTCATTTCCGGAATGCCCAACATGTCGACGACCAAATTATTATAGCCAAAACTCGTGCCTCTATCGCACAGAATAAGCTGAATATCGGGCGCCGCTTCGCGGGTTTTTGAAATAATATTGGCGCAATCCCATGGTGCTAAAAACTGCGCTTTTTTGGCATGTAGCCAGCCGCCTTGCGCGGCCACGGCTTTGGCGGTGGCGACCACCAAATCGGTTTGGCGCACCAAAAAGGCCGGCAGTTGAACCACTTCAGCCACGGCGGCCACCGCTTCGGCCTGAGATTCTTCATGCAAATCTGTCACCACGGGCACGCCGTGTTTGGCTTTCACCGCTTCCAACATCGGCAGGCCCGCCGCCATGCCGGGGCCGCGATACGAGGTGATGGACGAGCGGTTGGCTTTGTCCCAACTGGCTTTGAAAATAAACGGCAAATCTAGGTCGGCGCAAATGGCTTTCAGCTCGGCGCAAACTTCCATCGCCAGACCTTCGTCTTCCAGCACATTAAGGCCAGCCATGACGACCATCTTCTCGCCGTCCCCAATTTTAATGTCGTAATCTTTCAGGGTTAAAACGCTCATGATGTTTCCAATGCTATTTAAACGAGACGACTTTGCGCAAGCGCCGCTTCAATGAAAGACGCGAAAAGCGGATGCGGCGCAAACGGGCGCGACTTCAGCTCTGGGTGAAACTGCACCCCAATAAACCACGGATGCGCCGGAATTTCTACAATCTCGGGCAGCACGCCATCGGGCGACACGCCAGAGAAAACCAGCCCTTGGGCTTCCAGCATCTCGCGGTAATCCATGTTCACTTCGTAGCGATGGCGATGGCGCTCGGAGATGACGCGGGTGCCGTAAATTTCTTCGGCCCGACTGCCCTCTTTCAGGTAAGCCTCAAACGCGCCAAGCCGCATGGTGCCGCCTAAATCGCCGTCTTGGCGACGCCGTTCCATCACTTCGCCCGAAGCCCATTCGGTCATCAGGCCAACCAAATTAGTGCCCGTAAGGCCAAACTCGCTGGAGGTGGCATCGCGAATGCCAGCCATATTGCGCGCCGCTTCCAGCACCGCCATTTGCATGCCAAAGCAAATGCCAAAATAGGGCACATTGCGGGTACGAGCAAAATTGGCGGCGGCAATTTTGCCTTCCGCGCCGCGCTCGCCAAAGCCACCAGGCACCAAAATGCCGTCTACTTTTTCCAAATAAGAAGCCGCGTCTTCGCGCTCAAACACTTGCGCGTCTAGCCACTCGATATTGACCGCCACATTATTGGCAATGCCGCCATGTTGCAGGCTTTCGATAAGCGATTTATAGGCCTCTTTCAGCTCGGTATATTTGCCCACAACAGCAATGGTCACTTCGCCTTCTGGCTCGCGCACGGCCGTCATCACATCGTCCCAGACGCTTAAATCGGGCGACGGCGCATCTTGCATGCCAAAGGCGGCCAGCACTTCTACATCCAGCCCTTCGGCGTGATAGGAATGCGGCACGGCGTAAATATTATCGACATCGCGCGCTTCAATCACGGCGCTTTCGGGCACGTTACAAAACAGCGCAATCTTGCGTTTCTCGCCTTCCGGAATTGGGCGATCGCAACGGCACAGCAAAATATCGGGCTGAATGCCAATGGAGCGCAGCTCTTTTACCGAGTGCTGCGTCGGTTTGGTTTTCATTTCGCCCGCAGCCGGAATATAGGGCAGCAAGGTTAGGTGAACGAAAATCGATTGTTGGCGCGTCAGGTCATTGCTGAGCTGGCGAATGGCCTCGAAATACGGCAGGCCCTCAATATCGCCTACCGTGCCGCCAATCTCGCACAGCACAAAATCGACATCATCAACATCGGTTTGAATGAAAGCTTTAATCGCGTCCGTCACATGCGGAATAACTTGCACGGTGCCGCCGAGATAATCGCCACGGCGTTCTTTGGCCAGAATATCGCGATAAATTTGGCCGGTGGTAACATTGTCGCCGCGCGAGGCGGGCACGCCTGTGAAGCGTTCATAGTGACCCAAATCGAGATCGGTTTCGGCGCCATCATCGGTCACGTAAACTTCGCCATGTTGATAGGGCGACATGGTGCCGGGGTCTACGTTCAAATAAGGGTCTAGCTTGCGCAAGCGAACTTTATAGCCGCGCGCCTGCAACAGAGCGCCAATTGCCGCCGAAGCCAAGCCTTTGCCAAGAGAGGAAACCACACCACCAGTAATAAATATATATCGTGCCATGGAAGCTGAAATTATATAGCGGAATCGATTCGCGCCAGCGCAAAGTGAGTCGAGAAAGCCGAATCACTCAGTTGTGCACAGCTTGTCGAATAAAGCGTTACTCTGGGGTTGGCAGGCGGCTAGGTGGCAACACAGGGGCTGGCGCCAAAGTGCCCAATCCTGGCAAATTGCCCTCTTGCTCAATCACGCCATCGAGAACCGACGAACGGTTTTGCATCGTGCCAAGCACGGTAAGGCTGATGGAGGTGAGGAAAAACAGACCGGCCAGAATACCCGTAGCGCGGGTCATGACGCTGCCGAGGCCACGTGCGGACATCATACCATCGCCGCCACCGCCGCCAATGCCAAGGGCGCCGCCCTCAGAGCGTTGCAGCAATACCAGCACAATCATCGCCACTGCGATCATCAAATGCACAACCAGAATAAGTGTGGTCATGGACGTCTCCTAAAGTCTGTCCGAAAATCAATAGCAGCGATATAGCGCGTTTGCGGGGGAATAGCAATCGGTGGGTTTCGCCTCAGTCGAATGTTCTATGGGTGAATTTCAACGGCGGCGTCTCGTCTTTTTTAAAATAGACCAGCTCGTTCTGTCTTTCCACGGCCTTGCGATAATGGCGGGATTCAGCAAAGCGAAATTTAAGCCAATGCCGCCCCATGCTCATCATCCAAACGCTAAGGGAAATCGTGAAATAAAAGCCCAAGATGGTTACCGCTTTAATCGAGTCACTCATGGAACGCCATGTGCCATGACCCAAATGAACCTCTAGAAATTATCAGTATGCCTGACTAAAACCATACTCGCAGCAACCGCTAGGCGTAGGCCTTAATAATACCGCCGAAATCTTTGGCCGTCAGGCTGGCGCCGCCAACCAGCGCGCCGTTGACATTTGGCACCGCCATCAGCTCCGCGGCATTGGCAGGCTTCACCGAACCGCCATAGAGAATGCGCATTTTCGCACCCTCATCGCCGAAGCGGCGCACCAAGGCTTTGCGGAGCGCTGTGTGGACTTCTTCGACTTGCTCTACCGTGGGCGTGAGGCCCGAGCCGATGGCCCAGACGGGTTCATAGGCAATCACGGTGTTTTTGGCCGTGCAGCCATCCATCAGCGAGCCGCGCAATTGCGCTTTAACGACTTTTAACGTGTCGCCGCTTTTGCGCTGTTTCAGGCTTTCGCCAACGCACATAATCGCCAGCAGACCCGCGCCATGGGCGGCGGCGACTTTGGCTTTTACTTGTTTATCGGTTTCTAAATGGTCGGCGCGGCGCTCTGAGTGACCCAGAATAACCGCCGTGGCGCCGGCATCTTTTAGCATGGCGGCCGAGATATCGCCGGTATGTGCGCCGCTGCTGGCGGCATGGCAATCTTGCCCACCTAAGGCCACGCCCTTAGCTTTCAGGGCCTTTAGGGGCGCCAATAAAGTGGCTGGCGGGCAAATCATCACGTCGCATTTAGCTTTATTTTTGGCTAGTCCGCTCGCCAGTTTTTTCACTTCGCTGAGGCTGGCTTTCGTGCCATTCATTTTCCAATTGCCAGCAACGAGCGGCTTGGGGGCTTTGATAGGGGTTGTTTTGCGGGCAGCCATGGCGGTTCTCCATTGTAATAAATATTGTAATAAGCATTTGGGGTCAGCAATTTTGAGCGTCAGTCTCTTTCCTTTGTTTAGCTGCTTCGCTGTGGTTTGTCATCTTTGCCTGCTTATCTGCACAAAACAGCCGAGTTTAACCGCTACATAGCTTGCGAGATTGGCTGGGCCGCACTATGATGCTAGCAAATCCCATCTGGGTTATTGGCCCATCTAGAAAGAGAATAAATTCATGCTCAATTTTATGCGCTCCAAGATAAGCGGTGTGCTTGGCATTCTGCTTATCGCTTTGCTGGTTTTCGCTTTTGGCCTTTGGGGCGTAGCGGACACGTTTACCGGTTTCTCGAACGAGGAAATCGCGCAAGTCGGTGACCAGAAAATTGATCGGCAAGAGTATCAGTTGCGCTTCATGCAGCGCACGCAAAGCCTGTCGCAACAATTGGGCACGAATATTACCCCTTCCATGGCGCGTAACCTTGGCATTGAAAACCAAGTGCTAAACAATATGTTAGGCAGCGCAGCTTTGCGCGAAGCCGCGGAAGAGCTGGGCCTCGGCCATAGCGATGGCGCCATCGCCGAAGCGATTGTGGCAGACCCGAATTTCTTTGGCGCCAATGGCAAATTCGATGAGCCGACGTTCCGCTCGGTCTTGCAACAAAATGGGCTGACCGAAAAACTATTCGTCGAAGACCAACGACGCTTCCACATGCTGGAGCAACTAAGCACGGCGACCGTGGACTCAAGCTTGGTTCCCAAGGCTCTGACTGAAAAACTGTATAAACATTTTTTAGAACGCCGTGTCGCGAGATACCTTATTTTAACGCTCGACGAGACCGACGGTATTGGCGAACCGACCAATGAAGAATTGGAAACCTTTTTTAGCCAAACCAAATTGCGTTTCGCGGAGCCCGAAAAACGCTCGGGCCAAGCCCTTGTTGTATCGCCGGCTCGTTTCGCTGAGCTAATCTCCATCGACAGCGCCACGCTGCAAGAAGAGTATGAAGCCTCGATAGACGAATATTCCATTGCCGAGACCCGCGCCCTCGACCAATTGGTATTGAGCGATGAAGACGAAGTGGCGCAAGTGAAAAAACTTCTGCAAGAAAAAGCCAGCTTTGCCAAAATCGTTCTGTCGGTTAACCAAACACTGAGCAACACAGACCTCGGTACGGTAGAGCGCCAAGACCTGATCAGCGCCGACTTGGCCAAAAAGGCTTTCGCCATGGACAAAGGCGAGATTAGCGATGTGATTGAAGGCCCGCTCGGCTATGTGGTTTTGCGGGTGCGCGACATTACGCCAGGCGCCACAAAGCCTTTGTCGGAAGTGGCCGACCTGCTACGCAATCGCATTATCTATGACCGCGCCCTGGACGACATGTTGGCCTTCTCGGAAACTGTAGAAGACGAACTTGCCAGCGGCGAAACGCTGGAGAGCGTCGGCCAGCGCTTCGACCTCAATGTGATTAACATCCGCAACATCAACGCCGATGGCGAGAACGCGAAGGGCCAAAAAATGGCGCTTCTTTCTCGCTATGAAACGATTGCGCCCTCCCTGTTTGAAACTGCCGTGGGCGAAGAAACCCCCATGATTGAAATGGACGATGGCACCTATGTTTGGTTGCGCCTCACCTCCATCACGCCAAGCGAAGTGCCGCCTCTGGCCGACATTCGCAAAACCGTGAGCGAACAATGGGAAGTCGCAGAGCGCACCAAATTGTTGGAAGCCATGGCCGAACATATGGTCAAGCAAGGCAATGAAACGGGCAGCTTTAAATCTGTCGCCGCCAGCTTTAAACGAGACCCATTGGTCTCTGAGCCCATGACCCGCCAAGTCAGCAATGACACGTTTTCAGATGAAGCCGTGAAGCGTTTATTCGCGGTTCCAAATCGCAAATTTGCTTGGGCCAATGTTGGCTTCGGGGGCGAGATTATCGTCATGCAGGTCAGCAAGGTTATTCCAGCAGATGTGCGCGATGGCGAAGCCAAAGACCTGATTTTCGATGGCGAGAAACGTAAATATCATCTCGACCTGACCAATCAATTTGTCCGCAGCTTGCAAGGCCACTTTGGCCTCAGCGTCAACCAAGCCAATCTAGAGCGAGCCACCAGCGAACTGACCTCGCGATGAGCCAAGCAAAATGAACAACGCGACAACGACCCCAACCCGCGATGACTTTATCGCTGCCTATAGCGCAGGCAAGCCTCAGCTTGTGTGGTCGCAACTCATCGGGGATTTGGAGACGCCGGTTGCGGCCTTTCTAAAGCTCACGCATAACGAGCCGTTTTCCTTTCTGCTCGAGAGCGTGGAAGATGGCGACATTCGTGGCCGCTATTCGATGATTGGCTTGGCCCCAGATTTGCTTTTCCGCGTGTCTGATGGGCAACCAGAAGTAAACCCAAATGCACTCTCTCACCTCGATAGCTTCACCCCCATGCAGGGCGAGCCGTTAGATGCTTTGCGCGAAATATTAGCCCAATCGCGGCTCGAAATTCCCGAGGCTTTGGCGCCAATGTCGGCCGGTGTTTTTGGCTATATGGCCTACGACATGGTGCGCCATATGGAAGACCTGCCCAATAGCAACCCAGACATTATGCAAGTGCCAGACTGCTTGTTTATGCGCCCCACAATGATGGCGGTGTTTGACAGCGTAACCGACATGATACGTTTGGTGACCCCCGTTCGACCCGACGCCCAAACTGCAGAGGCCGCCTATGAGGCTGCTCTCGAGCGGTTGGAAGACGCCAAGGAGCGGCTGTATAGCGCCCTGCCCGAAACCTCCTTAAACGTGCCCAATTCCTTCACCAAGCCCAGCTCTAACATGAGCCAGCAATCTTATTACGACATGGTAGACACGGCCAAAGCCTATATCGAGGCGGGCGATGTGTTTCAGGTTGTCCTCAGCCAGCGCTTCCACATTGACTTTGATTTACCGCCGTTTGATCTCTATCGCGCCCTGCGCCGGGTTAATCCATCGCCCTATTTATTCTATTTAAACTTGCGTGATTTCGCCGTCGTCGGCTCCAGCCCCGAAGTTTTGGTCGGTGTGAAAGGGGGTGAGGTCAACATTCGTCCCATCGCTGGCACCAGAAAGCGGGGCGCGAGTTTGGCTGAAGACGCGGCCATTAGCGCCGACCTCTTGAGCGATGAAAAAGAACGCGCTGAACATTTAATGCTGCTCGATTTAGGGCGCAATGATGTCGGGCGCGTATCGGAGATTGGCAGCGTAAAAGTAAACACGTCTTTTGGTTTGCAAAAGACCTCGCACCTCATTCATATCGTCTCCGATGTGACGGGCACTTTGCGCCAAGACCTCGATGAGATTGATGCGCTGGTGGCTGGCTTTCCAGCCGGCACGGTCTCGGGGGCTCCAAAAATTCGCGCGATGGAAATCATCGACGAGTTAGAGCCTGAACGGCGCGGCATTTATGCAGGCTGCGTGGGTTATTTCTCAGCCAATGGCGACATGGATACGTGCATCGCCCTGCGCACGGCTGTGGTAAAAGATGGTAAGCTTTACGCCCAAGCGGGTGGTGGCGTGGTGTATGACAGCACGCCAGAATATGAATACGAAGAAACGGTTAACAAAGCCGCCGCCTTGTTCCGTGCCGCTGAAGTGGCCCTCGACTTGGCAAACCAAAGAAAGAACCGGTCTTAATGCTAACGCTGATTGATAATTACGATAGTTTTACGTTCAACCTCGTGCAGTTTCTGGGCGAGCTGGGCCATGACTGCAATGTGGTGCGCAACGACAAAGCGACCCCCCAAGAAGTGTTCGCCAGCAACCCAGAAGGTATTGTCATCTCGCCGGGCCCATGCGACCCCGATAAAGCAGGCATCTGCCTGGACCTGATTAAAACCGCGCCCGCCAATATGCCCATCTTCGGTGTGTGCCTCGGCCATCAATGCATTGGCCAAGCCTTTGGCGCCAAGGTTGTGCGCGCGGATAAAATTATGCACGGCAAGTTGAGCGACATTCAACATACCGGCAAAGGCCTGTTTGAAGCCCTGCCCCAGCCTCTCACGGTAACGCGGTATCATTCGTTAATGATTGCCCCCGATAGCGTGCCAGATTGCCTGGATGTCATGGCGCAAACCGATGATGGCGTTATCATGGCCGTGCAACATAAAACCCGACCCGTTTATGGCCTACAATTTCACCCCGAGAGCATTGCCTCTGTGGGCGGACATAAAATGATGGCAAAGTTTTTGCGCGTCGCCGGGCTCGAGGTTGAAGACGGCCGTATACCCCAAGACACAGCTTTAAAAGTTTAAAAGAGTTAAGAGGAATTTCAAATGGATGCGCTAAAACCAACCCTAGCGATTTTGCAAACTGGACGCCCGCTCACCTCGAGCGAAGCCAGCAAAGCCTTTGAGGTTATTTTAAGTGGCGAAGCCAGCCCCGCGCAAATTGGGTCTTTCGTTACTGCGCTACGGGTGCGCGGCGAAACCATCGACGAGATTGCTGCTGGCGTTTCGGTCATGCGCGCCAATGCCATGAAGGTAAAAACCCCTACCCATGTGCTAGACACTTGCGGCACGGGCGGCGATGGCAGCGGCTCGTATAACATCTCCACCGCCGTGGCTATTGTGGCGGCCGCTTGCGGGGCTTATGTCGCCAAACATGGCACGCTGGCGCAGAGCTCCAAATCAGGATCTTCGGATGTCTTACAAGCTTTGGGCGTCGAGCTAAACCTATCGGCCAATGCGTTAGAGCACTGCATTAATGATGTCGGCATCGGGTTTTTATTCGCGCCCAATCATCATGCCGCCATGCGCCATGTCGCGCCCATTCGAAAAGAATTGGGCTTTCGCACTATCTTTAATTTATTGGGCCCACTGTCTAATCCTGCTGGCGCCAACCGCCAATTGCTCGGCGTGTTCGACAAACAATGGGTAGAGCCGCTCGCACAAGTATTAAAAAAACTCGGCTCTGAACGCGCCTGGGTTGTGCATGGCTCGGATGGTATGGACGAGCTGACCACGACGGGGGTCAGCACAGTGGCCAGTTTGCGTAAAGGCGAAATCAATGTCTTTGAAGTGACCCCAGAAGATGCAGGCCTTCCCCGCGCCAAACCTGAAGACTTAGTGGGTGGCACGCCAGAGGAAAACGCCGCCGCCATGACTGCCTTGCTCGACGGCGCGACCGGCGCCTATCGAGACATCGTTCTGCTGAATACGGCGGCCGCTTTGGTGGTGTGCCACAAAGCCGAAACTTTGAAAGAAGGCGCTGAGATGGCCGCCCTTGCGATTGATGATGGTGGCGCGCGCACTGTCTTGGCCAATTTGGTTGCCACGTCCCAAAAACTTGCGAGCTAGCCCATGACCTCTCAACCGACTGATATTCTGGCCCATATTACCGCCTATAAATTGGAAGAAATTGCCGCCGCAAAAGCCGCTCGCCCCTTGGCGCAAGTGATGGATGAGGCCAAAGCTATCCGCGATGCTGGCGATACACCTCGCGGGTTTATCGAGGCTTTGAAAACCAAAGCGGGGCAAAACAAGCCAGCCTTGATTGCCGAAATTAAAAAGGCCAGCCCCTCCAAAGGTCTTATTCGCGCCGACTTTAATCCACCCATGATTGCCCAAAGCTACGAACAAGGCGGCGCCGCCTGCCTGTCGGTTTTAACCGATGGCCCAAGTTTTCAAGGCGCGCCAGAGTATCTGGTAGCTGCGCGCGCGGCATGTGCGCTTCCGGTTTTGCGCAAAGATTTTATGTATGACCCCTATCAAGTGGCCGAAGCCAGAAGCTGGGGAGCCGACGCGGTTTTGATTATCCTAGCCTCGACCAGTGATGCCCAAGCCCACGAGCTGTATGACGCGGCCACGCAATTTGGCATGGATGCCCTGTTTGAAGTGCATGACGTGCCTGAAATGCAGCGCGCCTTGGCCTTGAAGCCGAAACTGCTGGGCGTCAACAATCGTAATTTGCGGACTTTCGAAACCAGCTTAGAGACAACACGGGAGCTGATGACCCATGTGCCAGACGATATTTTACTGGTCAGCGAAAGCGGCATTTCGTCGGGCGCCGATGTGCGTGGGCTGATGGACGATGGCGTTCCGGCGTTTCTCGTTGGGGAGAGCTTGATGCGGCAAGAAGATATCGTCTTGGCGACGCGAAAATTGACCGAATCATAAATAACTCGAATTAAGCCTCTTGCACCCAAATGCGAATAAAAGTAGAACAAAAGAGTTAGTGATTCGTTCTACTTTGAGGGGCACCTATGCTTACGAAAAAACAATACGAGCTTTTGTTGTTCATCAATGAACGGTTAAAAGAGACCGGCGTTTCGCCCAGTTTTGACGAAATGAAGGAAGCTTTGAACTTGCGTTCCAAGTCTGGCATTCACCGTCTTATCACCGCTTTAGAAGAACGTGGCTTCATCAAACGCTTGGCTCACCGTGCCCGAGCGCTCGAAGTGGTTAAATTACCCGATACCCTGTCGGCCAGTCTGGCCAGCCCCTCCCGGGCGAGTACGCCCCCTGTCGCGGCCAATGATGATCGCTCGATGTCGATCTCTGTAATGGGTCGAATTGCCGCCGGCACGCCTATTGAGGCGCTACAAGAAGAAGTGAATCAAATTTCGGTTCCCATGGAAATGCTCCGCTCAGGAGAACATTATGCGCTCGAAGTGCATGGTGATTCGATGATTGAAGCGGGTATTCTAGATGGCGACACAGCGATTATTCAAAATGGTGCAACGGCCGAAAATGGCGAAATTGTCGTCGCTTTGGTTGAAGGCCATGAAGCCACCTTGAAACGCTTGCGCCGCAAAGGGGAAATGATTGCTTTAGAAGCTGCCAACCAAGCCTATGAAACTCGCATCTTCCGCGCCGACCAAGTGCGCGTGCAAGGTCGCCTTGTCGGGCTCATTCGTAAATATTAGAACGGAATTCATCACTGTTCCCAAAGGCGGCTTCGGGCCGCCTTTTTTATGGATAGTTTACGCCCATCACTAACAACTTGCAGCGGCACTTTGGGCGGCAGAGCCGATTTATCCAATAGCAAAGCCTCGCACGGGTAATGTTCGGCGTTTGAAAATGGCAGAATAACCAGATCCGTCTCTTGGCAAGCAATCTCAAGTCGCTTGGGGTGTGTCAGATAGGCGATGGTCATGCGGTCTTTCGAAATTAAGCCGCACCCGTTTTCGCACGAGCTGCCATCGCCCAGGTCTTCTATCTCTTGCCCATGATATTGGGCGATGCGGCGCAGCTCATAGCCATGCTTATTTTGGCGCATGAGCGATAAACCGCCTTCCCACTTTTGCGCGACAATCACATCATTGCCGACCAAAAGCGCAATCGGTCGACTGCCCGAGCCGATGAATAAAAACCCAAGTAAAATAGGCACAAGCCCCAACCAACGCGCCCGTTTGGGCACCAAACATAAAACAAGAAAACCAATGGACGCGGTCGGAAGAACCCAAACTGGGCTGGCACCTGGCTTTAGCAAAGCGCCGTCCAGACCGGTCATAAAGGTAGCGATGGAAAGCACTCCCTTTAGCCCAAGCTGCATGATGGCCATTAAGCCCGCCTCTACCCCCATTGGGATGGCCAAAAGCGACAGCGGCGTCAGCGGCATAATGAGTGTGGTAAATAGCGGCATGGCCAATAGATTGGCCGGCAGGCCATAAGTGCCAATTTGATGAAAATGCAGCAACGCCAAATAGCCCGTCACCGAGCCCGCAATCAGACTGGTCAGCGCTAACCCAGACCCATAGCGCCAGCCAAGCCGAAGCAGCCGTTTGACGGGCGCCATTTCTTCAATGCGAAGGTGCAAGGTGTCGCGGCGTTGCCAAACCTCATAGACCGCGACAAGCGCCATAACCGCGGCAAAGCTCATTTGAAATCCGACCTGCATAATGGCATAGGGCCGCCATAGTAAAACAAACACTGCCGCCCAAAGCACATTGCGCATGGTGACGGCGGGCCGGTCTAGCAGAATGGCAAGAAAGAAAATCGCCAACATTATATAAGCCCGCTGCGTGGCGACGCTGCCGCCCGACAAAGCGAGATAGCCCGTCGCGGCCAAAAGCGCAATAATGGCGCATGGCTTTCGCACGTCTCGGCGCAACACGAGGCCTGGCCATAGAGCCGCTAAAAATCGCAATAAAGCATAAATTGAGCCCGCGAAAAGGGCCATGTGCAAACCCGATATCGCCAACATATGCGCCAATCCACTATGGCGAAAAGCCTCACGCACGGGTTTCGATATCATCCCCCGCACGCCGGTTACCAAAGCGGCCGCAACCGGCCCCACCGTATCCGACATGGAGCTTCTATATTTTGCAGCTAAAGCCAAGCGCAGGCGCGCCAATCGATGCCCCAAGGATGGGCTCGCCGTGCAATCGATAGTTTGCACCTCGCGGACGAAGCCTCGCCCGCGCTGGCCATCGAACCAAGCCGAAGCCCGCGGGTCATAGCCATCAACCACTGTCGGCAGAGCCAAAGGCTCCAGCGCCACGAGTAATTGCACCTGACAGCCAGGCCATAAACGCTCCGCCAACTCTTGCTCGCCATAGAGGCGCAAAGTTAGCGGGCGATCTAAATAATCAGTGTAGCGCAAATCCACTCGGCTACCGCGCGGCGTTGGCTCCGACCAATCGACAATCCCACCAATTAGGCGTGGCTCACTGGGCGCCGCGTCGGGCTGCCAAACCTCGCTCGGCGCAATATAAATATGGCCCGTCGATGCACTATGCCAATGGGTAAAGGCCTGCGCCCAGCCAAAGCCGAATGCAAATGCCAATAAAACAAGGCCCGCACGGCGCACGCGGGGACGAACGCGTTGCTCGCCATATTGCAGAATAATGAGCGCCAGAGTTGCCAAAGCCAAGCTGACCGCGACGGGCGGTTCATTCGGCCAGCCGAAAAACACCGCCATGGCGGCCGCAAAACTGACTATCAGCATCGAAAAATGGTGTTGGCGCATGTGGGGCTCTAGGGTGTTAAGTGAATTTGTGCTATTAGGATGTCGCAATAGTGAAACAGTCCGAGCGTGGACGCCACCAACCAGTGAGTGTATTAAGTCAACAACACGCGCATTAGGCGAACTCTCGCCAGTTGTGCGCGTAGCTAGAATGAGAGAGCTTTCATGAGCGAGCCCCAAAAAGTTATCACCCGCTTTGCCCCCTCCCCGACGGGGTTTTTACACATTGGTGGCGCTCGCACCGCGCTGTTCAATTGGGCATTCGCGCGCCATCATGGCGGCACATTTTTGCTCCGCATTGAAGACACAGACCGCGCCCGCTCGACCCAAGAAGCCATTGAGGCAATTTTAGACGGCATGGCTTGGCTGGGGCTCGATGCCGACGAAGCACCAAGCTTTCAGCACGCCCAAGCCGAACGTCACGTGGACGTGGCGCATCAGCTTTTGGCTGCGGGCCAAGCTTATAAATGTTTTTGCACGGCCGAAGAAGTCGATGCCATGCGCGAAGCCGCCCGCCAAGCTGGCCAACCCTTGCGCTATGACGGCACGTGGCGCGACCGCGATCCTTCTGAAGCCGCGCCCGACGCGCCCTATGTTATTCGTTTCAAGGCGCCACAATCTGGCGAAACCATTATCCGAGACGCTATTCAAGGCGATGTCACTTTCGATAATGCCCAGTTTGATGATTTGATTTTGCTGCGTTCCGATGGCTCACCGACCTATATGCTGTCCGTCGTGGTGGATGATTATGATATGGGCGTCACCCATGTTATTCGCGGCGATGACCATTTAACCAATGCGGGCCGCCAAGCCCAAATTTACACCGCCCTTGATTGGCGCTTGCCAAATTTTGCGCATATGTCGCTTATTCATGGGGCCGATGGCGCCAAGCTATCCAAACGCCACGGCGCTTTGGGCGTCGATGCCTATCGCGACATGGGCTATTTGCCCGAAGCTATGCGTAATTACTTAGCCCGCCTCGGCTGGAGCCATGGCGATGATGAGGTTTTTTCAACGGCTCAGCTGGTCGACTGGTTCTCGCTCGATGCCGTGGGCAAAGCCCCCGCTCGCTTTGACATGGAAAAACTAGATTACATCAACGCGCAGCACTTAAACCAAGCCGAGGATGCCGATTTAACGGCCCAAACCCTGACCTTAGACCCCGATTTGGCGCCTTTTGCTGCGCAAGTTGAGGCCGCCATGCCGCTTTTGAAGGAACGCGCCTCTCGATTGGGTGATTTGGTAACCGATGCTGCGTTTTTGAAAGCAAAACGCCCTATTTCTGTGGACGAAAAGCTAGCCAAGCATCTCCATGAGGCCAATTTAGCGCATTTAGACAGGCTGCAAGGCCTCCTGCATAACCTTGAAACATGGGCTGCCGAACCGATTGAAGCGCTCATAAAGGCCTATATGGAGGCCGAGGCGCTAAAAATGGGGAAATTAGCCCCCGCCTTTCGCGCGGCCTTGGTTGGAAACAGCCAATCTCCGGGCATTTTCGATGTTTTGGCGCTTCTGGGGCGAGACGAGGCTTTGAGTCGGCTCAAAGATAAAATTGGCTAAAATCGACGATTTTTAAGGGCAATGCTGGCGGTTACCTAAGTTTCGTGCTAGAAGGTGCCAAACCAAACACACATGACTTCAAAAAACAGGAGACTGCTATGAGCGGATCGGACAACGCAAAACTTTCAAGCCTAGGTACGGATTATGAATTCGGCATCCATGAAGGCACGGTTGGCCCAAGCGTTATTGATGTATCCTCGCTTTACGGTCAGACAGGTCAATTCACCTATGACCCTGGCTTCACCTCGACAGCCAGCTGTAAGTCAGAGATCACCTTCATCGATGGCGAAAAAGGCGTGCTTTTGCATCGCGGCTACCCGATTGAACAATTGGCCGACGAAGGCAATTTCATCGAGACCTGCTATCTGCTGCTGAACGGCGAATTGCCAAATGCAGCGCAACTCGAAGAGTTTGAAAGTGCGATTACCAATCACACTATGTTGCATGAGCAAATGAACCGCTTTTTCCATGGCTTCCGTCGCGATGCCCACCCAATGGCCATTATGGTTGGCGTGGTTGGCGCGCTGTCCGCTTTTTACCACGACAGCACCGATGTGAACGATGCTGAGCAACGCAAAATTGCCAGCCGTCGCCTGATTGCCAAAATCCCGACCATTGCCGCTATGGCTTACAAATATTCTATCGGCCAGCCCTTCGTCTATCCGCGCAATGATTTGGACTATGCCTCCAACTTCTTGAACATGTGCTTCTCGGTGCCGTGCGAAGAAACCAAAGTGAACCCGGTTCTGGCTCGCGCCATGGACCGCATCTTTATTCTACACGCTGACCACGAGCAAAACGCGTCGACCTCGACCGTTCGTTTGGCTGGCTCTTCTGGCGCCAACCCATTTGCTTGCGTCGCGGCTGGTATTGCTTGCCTCTGGGGCCCAAGCCACGGTGGAGCCAATGAAGCAGCCCTCGACATGCTAGCCGAAATTGGCTCCGTCGATCGCATCCCTGAATATGTTGCCAAAGCCAAAGACAAAAACGATCCATTCCGTTTGATGGGCTTTGGTCACCGCGTTTACAAAAACTACGATCCGCGCGCGCGTGTGATGCAAAAAACCTGCCACGAAGTGCTAAAAGAAATGGGCATTAAAGACGACCCGCTTTTGGATGTGGCCATGGAACTCGAAAAAATCGCCTTGGAAGACCCTTACTTCGTCGAGAAGAAGCTGTATCCAAACATTGATTTCTATTCGGGCATTACGCTGAAAGCCATGGGTTTCCCAACATCTATGTTCACCGTTTTGTTTGCGCTTGCGCGCACCGTGGGCTGGATTGCACAGTGGAACGAAATGATTGAAGATCCAAGCCAACGCATCGGACGTCCGCGTCAGTTGTACATTGGTGCGGCTCCGCGTGATTACGCAGACATTAAAACACGTTAACTTAAGACGCCAAATCTAGGGTAAAAGCCGCCGCTCGTTCGGCTGGCTTTTGCCCTTCATGGCGCATGGCTGGCGCAAATTTGGCTAGCATCTCGGCGTAATGAGCGTGCACCCTATCGTCTTCCAACATGGCTTGCAGCTTCGGCGTAATGTCTTGCGGCGTGCAGCGCCATTGCAAAAACTCTGGCATGGCTGGCGCATCCAGAATAAGATTGACCAATACTGCGCTCGGCACTTGCATGGTGCGCATCAACATATCGCCCATCAGCCCCATATCATAAGCCACAACAGTAGGCAGCCCCATTAAGGCCAATTCCATTGTGGCTGTGCCCGAAGACGCCAAAGCGGCACGCGCGCACGCGAAGGCCGCTAGTTTCTCGGCCTCATCTTCAACATAAATCGGCTTGCCAGGCCAATAGGCGGTTTTCTCGCGCACCAAATCGGCCATATGTGGCACCAGTGGGATAATCGGGCGGAGGTTTTCTATGCGGCCATCAAGGCGGCGCAACACATCGCCAAAAACCGGACTGAGCGACTTAACTTCGCTAAGGCGGCTGCCTGGCATAATTACCAAAGGCACATCTTTTTCTTTCAAACGATGACGCTTAGCAAAATCAGGTAAAGGCTCTAAGGCATCCAAGCGGTCGCGAATGGGATGCCCCACAAAATGACACGGCGGCCCATCGTTGGCCGCAAACACATCGGGCTCAAATGGCAAAAACGCCATTACCGCATCGAAATAGCCCTTCATCTTTTTGGCACGCCCGCGCCGCCAAGCCCAGACATGGGGCGCGACATAGCAAATTATCGGTAAATCTGGCCGCTTGGCTTTCACGCCTTTGGCCACACGGTGGTTAAACTCTGGGCTATCAATCAGCACTAAAACATCTGGCTCGCTGGCCAAAGCGTGAGCCACGGCTTGGTCGACGAGTTTGAACAGTTTCGGCAAACGCGGCAGAATTTCTCGTAAGCCCATAACGGCAATCTCGGACATTTCAAAAATCGACGCGAGGCCAGCCTCGCTCATTTTGGGACCACCAATGCCGGTAATCATCACGCCGCTTTGCTGCGCGCGCAAGGCCAGCATTAAATCTGCGCCCAAGGCATCGCCCGAGCTTTCGCCCGCAACAATCATGATGTGTTTATCTGCTGACATTAGGCCTCGCCCGAAATATCTGCGGGCGCAAGCCCAACAAGGAACAGGCCTTGTTCTTCTGCCAAGGCCACCACCGCCTCAAAATCATCAAATAGAGCGCCGCCAGCTTCATAGACAATGCCAGCCAAATGCGCCTGCACGGCCAACTCTACCGTTCGCTTGCCCAGCGTGGGTAAGTCAACGCGGCGGTCTTGTTGCGGCTTTGGCAGTTTTGCCAAAACACCGATTTTAGCCTCTGGCGTGCCGATAAACTCTGACGCCAAGCCCGCGACGCGCTGCAATAAGGCGTCGGTGCCTTCCGGCCCCTCTATGCCCAGCACCAAGCGCTGAGCGACCACCACGCTTTGGCCGATGTCTTGTGCGCCAATGGTTTTCGCAATCTTGCTGGCGTGCGCAATATCTTCTTCATGGCATGCGTGCGGATGCGAGGTCTGTGGCCCCGCCCGCCCCGTCAAATCAGACAAGACCGCCTCGGCTGGCTGAATGGTAAGCCCGCGCGATTGAAAATAGGCCAAAATGAGTTTCAGCAATTGATCGTCGCCAGCGTGCTCGCCCGCCATAGCCTGCTCGACAAACCATTGCCCGCCTTCATCAAAATCAAGCGTTTCTAGCTTGGGGCGCTGAATGCCCCCGAGGATGACTATTTGCGTGCAGCCCGCTTGCCGTAAATGATCGGCCGCCGCCTTTAAATGTCCTAATGGAGACCAAACATGGGGATAGGCTTCAATGCCCGCATCGGCTTCGCCTTCCAATCCAAGAATGAAAATATCGCCGCCGGAAGCGGTTTGCGCTGCGGCAAGCTGCAATGGCAAAGCCCCATTTCCGGCAATTAATCCAAGCGGCCCTTGGCTCATGGCGCTACCGATTGCGCGGGGTGCAATAACCCCGATTTTGCTCAACCCGCATAAATTCTACGACCATCTGCACACAAGTACTGCCCGCATGTTGCTGGGCGGCATTGGCAAGACGGGTCATCAGCGCGCCTTCGCTTTCCACAAATAGGCTTTTGTGCAAAGCACGCAGAGCGTTAATTTCCGCCCGTTCAAAATTGCGCCGCTTGAGCCCCACCAAGTTTAACCCAGAAAGCACAGCTCGGTTTCCCGTCGCCGCGCCAAACGGAATAACATCTTCCACCACAAGGCTGCCCGCGCCAATAAACGCGTGTGCGCCAATGCGGCAGAACTGATGGATACCCGCAAGCCCACCTAAAATTGCAAAATCACCCACCGCCACATGGCCGCCTAGCGTCGCATTATTGGCCAGAATAACATTGTTTCCCACGATGCAATCATGCGCCACATGCGCGCCCATCATAAACAGGCCATCATTGCCAACCTGCGTCAGACCTCCGCCACCATGGGTGCCGGGGTTCATCGTTACATGCTCGCGAATACGGTTGCGTTCGCCAACCTCGAGGAAGACTTCTTCATCGCCAAACTTCAAATCTTGCGGCACATGACCGATGGAGGCGAAAGGATAAATATGCGTTTGAGCCCCGATTTTTGTATTACCGGTCACAATCACGTGCGATTCCAAAACCACTTCATCGCCTAATTCGACATTTCCCGTCACGCAACAGTAGGGCCCAATTTTTACGTGGCTCCCCAGCTTTACACTGTCGTCGATAATAGCGGTTGGATGTATATCACTCATAATTTGCTCCTAGGCTAATCTCTAAGCCGAGTTCAAAGGCGCAGCAAATAAACGATTGTGACGATTTATTACGATTTCTTCTCGCGGTCGGCACTCTTTCGCAAGCGACTAACCAAAGCCAATTCGCGATACAATTCGCTTCGCAAGCGCCCGGGCGACCCAGCTATTTGGCTATCGGCTGGAAACGAGCGCAACACTGCCGACTGCGCCGAGATAACACAGCGATCGCCAATCGTGATATGACCTCCCACCGCCGCGCATCCGCCCATTTGCACATAGTCGCCAAGCACACTGCTGCCCGCAACCGCACAACAAGCGGTAATGAAACAGTGCCGCCCAAGCTGCACATTGTGAGCCAGATGCACTAAATTATCGAGTTTGCTGCCTTCGCCAATCATCGTATCGCCAAAGGCGCCCCGATCAATAGAGGCATTGGCACCAATCTCAACATCTGCTTGCACGATGACGCGGCCCAATTGCGGAATTTTGAGATGAGACGCCCCTGCCGCGAAACCAAACCCATCGCTACCCACGGTGGCACCGCTATGAATAATCACGCGGTCGCCAATCAAGGCATAAGCCAGACTTGTGTTTGGCAAAACTGTGCAATCGCGCCCCAGAACGACGCCATGGCCAATGCAGACCCCGGCGCCAAGGCTGCAGCCATCTCCAATTTCAGCGCCTGCGCCAATCGATACATTGGGCGCTATCGAGACATTGTTCCCAATCTTGGCGCTCGGGTGAATAAGCTGCGTCGCCGCAACACCGCCCATGGGCCGAGATTGCGCCGCATCGGGGTAGAAGATTTGAGAAACTTGCGCCATCGCGCGATACGGGTCTGGGCAGACGACGGCAAGTGCCGTGTCGGGGCATAGGTTTGCGTGTTCAGCCTTAATTAAAATCGCGCCCGCTTGTGTTGTGGCCAGCGCCTCGGCGCGTTTAGGGTCAGAAAAAAAGCTGAGCGCATCGCGCCCAGCTATTTCCAAAGAGGCAATATTTGCCAATTCAATGTCTCCCGTTACACCGTCTAACCCAACCAATTCAGCTAGGTGAGACAGAGCAAAGGGCCCCTCGCGTCGATAGAAACGCGGGTCTGCCATCGCGTTATTTCTTCGCCTTTTTGGCAGCTATCGGCGTCACGTTGACCGACTTCAATTTCTTATCGAGGCGCTTAACCAATTCATTGGTCACATCCGTCGTGGGGCCAGCAAAAAACACGGCCTGACGACGCAACACGATATCGGCTTTGCGCTCTTTTGAGATGTCGCTCAACTGCTGTTCAGCAACCTTAATGACTTGCTGTGCCGCGCGTTGGCCGCCAGCTTGAATGGCCTGCGTTCTCTCATTCACGTCTTGGCGCAATTCTAAGTCTTGCAATTGCAGCTCTTCCACCTTCGATTTCAACGCTTCGGGTGCCATTAGCTTTTGCTGCTCACGCAATTTGGCGGCTTTATCTTGCAATTCTTTAGCGCCTTTTTCGGCATCTTTGCGAACTTTGGAGGCTTGGGTTTCCAGCTGTTTCGCCATGCTTTTGCCGGCTTTGGATAGGGCAATCGCGCGGTCTAGATCAAACACCAGAATGACGGTTTCGGCTGACGCAACGCTGGGCGCGCACAACACAGCCAAGGCCACAATGGCGGCTCGTAAGTTAGTTTTAAACACTTCTATATTCCCCTTTAAAAGCTGGCCCCGATGGTAAACCGGAAAAACCGAGTTTCGTCATATTCTTCTTTAGCAAGTGGTCGCGCAAAGTCAAATCGCACAGGGCCAAATGGCGAGCGCCAAGAAAAGCTCAAACCATAGGTGGCGCGAAATGCCATCTCATCTTCAATTTGCGACGAGGCGGTGGCAACTTGGTCGGTTTCCCCTAAAATGCCGAAATCAACAAAAGCATTGGCGCGCATGCCCACTTCTTTGGGAATGCCAAGCGGCAAAGATACTTGTGTGGTGCCGGTAATATATCGGTTCGAACCGAGCGCAAAGCCAGTTGATAAATCTCTCGGGCCTAGGCCGCCACTTTCGAAGCCACGGAAGTTACGACCGCCGCGGAAGAAGCGATCATTATAATTAATGATGCCACCCTTATAGTCATGAATAATCCCAAAGTTCAACTTCGCCTGAAACACCCAGTCTTCGGCCAGCTCTTCAAAAATGCTTGCCTGACCCGTCGTCCGCAAGAAAGACACATCTCCAGACGGGCCGGAAATATCTTGTCCAAAGCTAATGTTCCAGCCATCTGTCGGGTTCACCACATCATCGCGTTTATCAATCGAATAATAATAGCCGAATACATGTTTGGTGTTTTTATAACTCGGATTAATGTCTCCGGTGGTTGTGTTATTGGTCAGCGTATCATCGGTTATGCTGGTGAATAAAGACAAACGTCCATCTTCAGACAGCGGGAAGCCGAGAGAAAAACTAGCTCCCTGCTCACTGGTTTCCAACCCATCGCGATATTCATAATCGGTTGTTGTGTTGAACAGAGAAAAGCCAGCCGATACATCTCGACCCAAGAAATAGGGCTCGGTAAAGCCGAGGCTGTATCTTTGCACCTGATTAGATAACCCCAGATTAAGCCGTAAAGTTTGCCCGCGGCCCAAGAAGTTGCGCTCGGCAACCGAGAATTGCGTGGTCAAATCTTCGGCTGAGGAATACCCCACCCCAAAGCTCAATTCGCCGGTCGGCTGCTCGCGCAAATTCACATCAATAATGGTTTGGTCTTCATTGGTGCCCGGGGTTTCATTTACTTCTACCGCGCCAAAAAAGCCAAGGGCGCGAACATTGCGCTCCGAGCGTGACAACAATACTTTGTTAAAAGCATCGCCCTCACTGAGGCGCAACTCGCGCCGAATTACATCGTCTTGCGTACGCGTATTCCCGTTAATGTTAATGCGTTCCACATAAACACGAGGGCCTTCTTCGATAATATACTCGACCGTTACCACACTATTATCGCGGTCGCGGCGCACCCGAGGGCGAACATCTGCAAAAGCATAGCCCTGCTCGCCAACCATTTTGACCAGCGCGTCGACTGTTTTATCTAGCTTGCGGCTATCGTAACGCTCGTCTGGCTCATGCGTGATAAGCGCTTCTAATTCCACGATATCAATCGAGTCTAATTTCGTAGAAACACGCGCTTCCCCAAATTTATATAACGTGCCTTCATCCAGTTGATAATTGATGAAAAACTCAGTGCCGTCTCGGGTCAGCTCAATATTGGAGGCCACGACGCGAAAATCAGCATAGCCTTTCGACAAGTAAAACCGACGCAGCAATTCGCCATCATAGGCAACGCGGTCAGGGTCGTAATTATCGCTACTGGCAAAAATGCGCCACCAGCGCGTTTCACGCGTTAGAATAATTCCGCGCAGCTCTTGGTCGGAAAACGCGCGATTGCCAGTAATATTAATCGAGCGAATACCCGTCGTTGGCCCTTCGCTAATTTCAAACACCAAATCAATACGGTTTTGCGGCAGCTGAATAACCTTCGGCTCGATACGAACGGCAAACCGACCAGAGCGCCGATATAATTCAATAAAGCGTTCTACGTCATCTTGCACTTTGGCCCGCGTATAGATTTGGCGCGCCGACAGGCTGGCCTCTTTGCCCAAATTCTCATCATTGATGGCGCTATTGCCCTCAAAGCTAACGCGGTTAACAATCGGGTTTTCAACCACAATCACCACCAGACCTTTGCCTTCTCGGCGAATGGTCACATCCGCGAACAAGCCAGAAGAAAACAGCGTTTTAACCGATTGGTCTACGAGGTCAGATTTGTCGAGCATCCCTTCGCGCACCACCATATAGGCGCGCACGGTTTCGCCCTCAACACGCTGCGTGCCCTCTACTCGGATGAACTCAATCGGCTCGCCTACTTCCGCTGAAGCCGAGATGACCCAGAATGGAGACGCCAGTATGGCCAACACACCAGCAAGCCAAAGGCTGCGGAAACATTTATCTTTATGGTTCATAATTATCCGAAGAAACCTGTAATACGATCGAAGACGTTGAGGCGAGACAAATCGTTCCACGTCACAAAAACGAATAGCATTAATACCATAGATAGGCCAATACGCATCCCAACATCTTGCGCTTTTGCTGACATTGGTTTGCCAAAAATACCTTCGTAAGCATAGAACACCAAATGGCCACCATCTAACATCGGGATAGGAAATAGATTGATTAGGCCAATGCTAACAGACAAGACAGCCGTCAGATTGATAAGGGCCACCAAGCCCAGCGTCGCCGTTTGTCCCGATAATTGCGCGATGCGAATAGGCCCACCAAGGCTCTCCGCACTTTCGCGGCCCATTATAATGCGCCCCAAAACAACGAATGTCTGCTCGACGATGAAATAGCTTTCTTCGACACCCATCCAAACCGCCGTGAATGGATTGTATCGCACTTGGCGCACATTGGCTTCGGTTGCATTCACCGCAATGCCCAAGCGCCCTATATTATATTCATTGCCAAACCGGTCGGTTTCCAACACACGGTCTGGTGTAATGTTCAGCCGCAGCGTTTCTCCGCCCCTATCGATTTCAAATTCTAGCAACACATTGGCGTTGACTGTTACTTTGCGGCGCACTTCCGAAAAAGTGCTCACTTCGCTGCCATCAATTGCTTTAATCAAATCCCCAACTTGCAGGCCGCCGCGCTCAGCCGCGCTTTCTTCAACAATGACCCCAATCATCGGATCTGTCACCCGTTGGCCGAGTACGGAATAGAGCGACGCAAAAATGACAATGGCCAAAATGAAATTAGCAATCGGCCCCGCAGCCACAACAATGGCGCGTTGCCAAAGCGGTTTATAAAACAAAGTATCCCCGCGCGCGGCATCGTCGAGCTGCGCCATCGCTTCCGGGTTGCTGGCGCTGGCTTCATTCTCGTCGCCAAAAAACTTCACATAGCCGCCCAAAGGCAGCCATCCAATTTTCCACTGCGTTCCATGCTTGTCATACCAACTCGCAACGGCGCGACCAAAGCCGACCGAAAAAACTTCCACGCGAACGCCGCAACGCCGCGCCGCATAAAAATGGCCGAGCTCGTGAAAGAACACGACAATGGTCAGCACAAACAGAAACGGAACGATATAACTCAAACCGGTGGCGCTGTAGAGGTTGCTAATGATTTCCAAGTCTTACTCCTAAGAATTGCGAGCATTATGGCTATTTTTCGGCTGAATAAAAGCTCGTTTTAACGTCAATTTAAAGTCGGCCAAGATTGCGGCAAAATCAAGTCGACCCAGCTTTAGCTTGTGCCTTACGCCACCCTTTTTACCTGCTGTTCCGCCAATTGGCGCGCGCGCGCATCGGTCGCGACTATCGCTTCTAGGCTGTCGACAACGCCGACTGGGTGATGTTGTAAAACCGCGTCGACCACATCGCCAATGGCGGCAAACCCGATTTGCCCGCCCAAAAATGCCGCCACAGCTATCTCATTAGCGGCATTTAATACGCAAGGGGCATCTCCGTCGGCTTGCATGGCCGCTTCCGCCAAAGCCAAACAAACGAAGCGCTCGCGGTCGGCGGCCTCAAAATCTAAGCGCCCTTGGGCTGCCAAATCGAGCATTGCCACGCCCGAAGCAATGCGCTCCGGATAAGCCATGCAATAGGCCAAGGGTACACGCATATCCGGGCACCCTTTTTGCGCCAACACGCTGCCGTCGTTAAAATACACAAGTCCGTGCACAATCGATTGTGGATGCACCAGCACATCTAATCGAGCCGGCTCGATATCGAATAAATACCGCGCTTCAATCAGCTCTAGCCCTTTGTTCATCAAGGTGGCGCTATCGACGGAAATCTTGGCGCCCATATCCCAATTCGGGTGCGCGACCGCCTGGGCTGGCGTCACATTCGCCATGTCAGCCAACGTGTGCTGCCGAAACGGCCCGCCCGAAGCGGTGAGAACAATTTTCTCGATCGACTTATTCATCGACTTGGGTGAAGTCTCTTTTGTTTGCAATTGCAGGAGCTGATAAATTGCATTGTGCTCGCTATCGACGGGCAACACTTGCGTGTTGTTTTGATGCGCGGTTTGCATCAATAAAGGCCCTGCCGCCACCAAGGCTTCTTTATTGGCCAAAGCCAAAATACCACCTTGCGCAGCGCACACCATGGCCGGGGCCAGCCCAGCAAAGCCGACAATCGCCATAACGCCAACATCTACTTTATGGCGTGCCGCTTCTAACAAGCCAGCCGCGCCGACCAGAATATCGCCTTTAAAATCAGGCAAGGTTTGCATCAAGGCCTCGCGTCCCAGCTCGGTGCCAATCACCAAAACATTGGGCGCATATTTTTGAGCCAGCTTAGACAGTTTATCTGTATTGCTATGTGCGCTTAATACTTGCACCTGAAATCTGTCTGGGTGCTGGTCAACCAAATCTAATGCATTGTCGCCAATGGTGCCCGTGGCCCCAAAAATTGCGAGAGAACGGCTCATTACCAAATCCAAAGCGACTGAGAAACACTATCTCCACGCAGCCAAACCACGCCGAGCAAAACAATCAAAACCCCAATAAGCCCATCGACCCGATCGAGCAAGCCGCCATGCCCGGGAATAATATCGCCAGAATCTTTCACATTAAATTTGCGCTTAATGGCGCTCTCGAATAAATCAGCGCCTTGCGCGCATATCGCCAATAGAGGCGCCATGATAAGCAGGGCAACAAAGTCTGCTTGGCCAAAGCCAAAACCAACCACAACAAGAAATGTGAGCCCGCCGCCCAAGCCCGCGCCGAACATGCCCCCGAGCAAACCAGACCACGTTTTATTTGGAGAAATAACAGGAGCCAATTTAGGCCCACCCACTAGCTTGCCCGTAAACATTGCGAAAATATCGACCGCCCAAACCGAGACCAGCACATAGCCAACCACCAACATGCCGAGCGCATCTTCGCGAAAATATTGCGCGGTTACCAAAGGCAGCGCGATATATAAAAGCCCGCCGGCAACGGGGGATAATCGCTCGCCGCGCCACAGCGCAACACTTGCCGCCAAACCCACACAAACAAAGCACAGCGCCAGGGCTTCCTGCGCGCCCATCCAAAGGCCAAAGGTCAAAATCATAACGCTTAGCCCGCCAAGCACTTGAGCGCTGGCCTTGGGCGCGCCCAAAATAGCACCCCATTCGCGGGCCATTAAAAACCCTGCCAATGCCAAGAGAGCGGTAAAGGACCAACCGCCAAAAAAGACGGGAGCGATAACGAAGGGTAGCAAAATTAATGCCGAGCGAACGCGCTGCAACAGGCCTTCAAATTTTGGTTTTATTGGCTTCGACATATTTCCCCCAACCGATCTAATCGGCTTCCTTAGCTTGCTCATTTAGCAAACCAAAGCGACGATCGCGTTTGGCATAAAATTCGATGGCGCGCTGTAACGCGTCGCGATCGAAATCTGGCCATAGCGTATCGGTAAAATAGAACTCTGTATAAGCACTTTGCCAGAGTAAAAAATTGCTCAATCGATATTCGCCACTGGTACGAATAATTAAATCCGGGTCTGGCATGCCACCTGTCAGCATTTCGGCATCTAATACTTCTGGCGTAATGGAGGCCGCATCCAAAGTGCCCGCAGCGGCTCGCCGCGCCAAGCGCGAGGCAGCATCGGCAATTTCTTCGCGTGCGCCATAATTAAACGCAATCTGCAAATACATATTGGTGTTATCGGCGGTCAAAGTTTCGGCACGGTCAATCAATTGGCAAATTTTAGTCGACAGCCCCGCGCGACGACCAATAATGCGAACGCGCACGCCTTCCTTATGCAGCTCCGCCAAATCGCTTTCGATATAGCGTTGCAGCAGCGACATTAAAAAATCGACCTCTAATTTCGGCCGACCCCAATTTTGTGTCGAGAAAGAAAATACCGTTAGATAGTTAATCCCCTCAGTGCCCGCATCGCGCACGATTTGGCGCAAGGCCTCGACGCCTTTGCGGTGCCCCTCTTGGCGGGAAAGCCCGCGCTGCTGCGCCCAACGCCCATTGCCATCCATAACGATGGCCACATGGGTAGGAATATTTATAGGGTCAACAGCCTCTGGCATGATGCGCTCCGGTCAGACTTGCCGGATTTCACTTTCCTTCGTGGCCAGAGTTTCATCCACCAGCTTAATGGTTTTATCGGTCAACTCTTGCACTTCATCCGAATAAATCTTGGCGTCATCTTGCGAGATGTCGCTGTCTTTTTCGGCTTTCTTAATTTGATCCATGCCATCGCGACGCACATTACGAACCGACACGCGGGCCTGCTCGGCATAAGTGCCTGCCACTTTAACCAATTCTTCGCGGCGCTCTTCGTTCAGCTCCGGCAACGGAATACGAATAAGCTGACCTTCGGTCATTGGGTTCAAATTAAGATTGCTCTCGCGAATGGCCTTCTCAACAAGAGCCACCTGCCCTTTGTCCCAAACCTGAACCGACAACATGCGCGGCTCGGGTACAGCAATTGTGCCGACTTGCGATATTGGCATCATTTGCCCATAAGCATCGACCATAATCGGCTCTAGCAACGCAGCGCTTGCGCGTCCGGTTCGCAGGCCAGCCAAGTCGGCTTTAAAAGCCGTGAGGGCGCCATCCATGCGGCGTTCAATATCATCTGTGTCAATACTCATTTTATTTCTTCCTTTAAACCTTAAGCCTGCACATCTTCCACAAGGGTGCAAGCGCCTTTGCCTTGTAGCACTTGGGTGAAGGCACCCGACTGTTGAATGGAAAACACAATAATCGGAATCCCGTTCTCGCGCGATAACGACACCGCGGAGGCATCCATAACCTTCAAATCTTTGGAGAGCACGTCCATATAGCTGAGCCGATCAAAGCGGGTCGCGCTCGGGTCAGTTTTCGGATCGGCGCTGTACACGCCGTCAACATTGGTGCCCTTCATCAGCGCATCGCAGTTCATCTCCGCCGCCCGCAAAGCCGCCGCCGTATCTGTGGTGAAGAATGGATTTCCCGTGCCCGCGGCAAAAATAACCACACGGCCCTTCTCCATATGTCGCATCGCGCGACGACGGATATAAGGCTCGCAAACACTCGTCATCGGAATGGCAGACAGCACGCGGGTTTGAACCCCTTTGCGCTCCAAGCCATTTTGCATGGCAAGAGCGTTCATAATGGTGGCCAACATGCCCATATAGTCAGCCGACGAACGGTCCATGCCATCCGCCGCGCCGGTGAGGCCGCGGAAAATATTGCCGCCACCAATCACCATGCAAACCTCAGAGCCTTGGGCGAGTGCGTCTTTTACTTCATCGGCAATGCGGTCAACCGTAGCGACATCAATGCCGTATTGGCCGTCGCCCATAAGAGCTTCGCCAGATACTTTCAGTAGAACCCGTTTATATTTCGGACTTCCAGACATGACACTCTCTCCCCGTTCTTCTAGCCTCGGCCAATATGGCGCGATTCCTCGCCCCCACCCTAAGCCAATAATCGACCCTTCAGATAGACGCTAAAATTTTCTAACCAGAAAAAACTTAACGGATGCGAAGCGGCTTAATTGCTACCTACAGCGGCGGCAACTTCGGCTGCGAAATCTGCTTCTTCGCCCTTGTCCACGCCTTCGCCCAGCTCAAAGCGCACAAACGCTTTTAAAGCCACTGGCGCGCCGACATCGGCGGCAGCATTTTCAAGTACTTTCGAAATTCGCGTTTCGCCATCAATCACGAAAACCTGGCTGGTCAACACAACTTCCTCAAGGAACTTGCGAATACGGCCATCTACCATTTTCTCAATAATTTCGTCTGGCTTGCCGCTCTCTTTCGCTTCGGCAACCAAAACGGCGCGTTCGCGTTCAATTTCAGCTGGGTCCAAATCGGCTTCATTGGCTGCCAATGGGCTCGTGGCCGCAACATGCATCGCAATCTGGCGACCCAAGGCTTCCAATTTGTCCGTGTCGCCTGTCGATTCCAGAGCCACCAACACACCAATTTTACCAAGGCCATCGACCACGGCTCCGTGAATGTAGCTAGCGATAACGCCATTTTCGACGCTTAGTTTTTGCGAGCGACGCACATTCATGTTTTCGCCGATGGTGCCAACCATCTCGGTAACATGCGCTTCAACCGATTTACCAGCGCCCGGAAAATCTGCGCCAAGCAGACCGTCATGGGCTCCGTCCCCGCTCAAAGCGACGCCAGCTATCTCGCGGACCATGCTTTGGAACGTGTCGTTACGCGCCACAAAATCGGTTTCGGAATTAACTTCCACAACCGCACCCGAGGTGCCATTAGACATCACACTAACCAGACCTTCGGCGGCAACACGACCCGCTTTTTTGGCCGCTTTAGCCAAACCTTTGGTGCGCAACCAATCCACGGCGGCTTCAATATTGCCGTCGTTTTCTTGAAGGGCAGTTTTGCAATCCATCATGCCTGCGCCAGATGTTTCGCGCAGTTCTTTAACCATGCTTGCTGTAATATTGCTCATGGGACTATCTCCTAAAGTAAAATGCGCGTTACGCTTCTGGTGTAACTTCTGCAGCTGGGGCTTCATCAACAGCTTCCGCAGCCACCGCAGCTTCTGGAGCGGCTTCTGGAGCAGCTTCTGGAGCAGCTTCTGGAGCGGCTTCTTCTGCTGGGGCTGCTTCCAAAGCTGGCTCGGCCATCGGCTCAACAGCCGCGCCCAAATCAATACCCGAGGCAGAACTACTTGCTTCGATGCCGGCAATAACCGCTTTTGAAATCAAATCGCAATAGAGCTCAATCGCGCGCGACGCATCATCATTGCCCGGAATTGGGAAATCAATGCTATCCGGATCGCAATTGCTGTCGACAACGGCAATCACAGGAATGCCCAATGTCTTCGCTTCTGCAATGGCGATGGCTTCTTTATTGGTGTCGACGACGAACATCAGTTCGGGAACGCCACCCATATCTTTGATGCCACCGAGCGCAAGCTCTAGTTTGGCGCGTTCGCGCGTGAGGTTGAGAACTTCTTTCTTGGTCAAACCGCCGGAGCCTTCGCCGTCAAGTTTCGCTTCCAATTCGCGCAGACGCTTAATGGATTTCGAAATCGTTTGCCAGTTGGTCAGCGTGCCGCCGAGCCAACGAGAGTTCATGTAATATTGAGCGCACTGTGTCGCGTGGCGAGCAATCGGCTCAGCCGCTTGACGCTTGGTGCCAACAAACAAAACACGACCGCCAGAGGCGATAACATCTTGAACGGCAACCAGAGCTTGGTGCAGCATCGGAACTGTTTTCGACAGATCCATAATGTGAATACCGTTGCGGCCACCGAAAATATACGGTGCCATTTTAGGGTTCCAACGGTGTGTTTGGTGGCCAAAGTGGACCCCTGCTTCTAGCAGTTGTCGCATGTTGTAATCGGGCAGAGCCATAGCGTTGCCTTCCTTTCTCTCGTTAATCCGCCGCAGGGGGTCATCGCACACCATGTGCGACACGAAGAGCGCCCTGGAAAAAGGGCATTCCCTGCGTGAGTAATAGGCGTGGTATAGGTAATTATCGCCCGTCTGGCAAGCGATTATGCGGGCCCTCAAGACAGAAAAAGAATTATCAAATACCTAGACTTCTTCGACGTGCAAAACGCCAGGCACCGCCTTAATGGCGCCCGTGATGCGCGGGTTGATGGCATATTTATTCGGCAGGCGCAGTTCTACCTCGCGCTCGGGGCTCATCAAAATCAACGATACCTCCCCGCCGGTTTTATGGCGGGGCTTCTCGACATCCTCAAGACGCGCTTTTAGGCCTGCACAGGCTTCGGGTTTCTCTATGAAAATCCGCAAGCCTGCTTCCGTGTGCGCGGCCACATCATCGACCGGGCGCATGCCTTGCATAAGTAAGCGCAATTGCCCATCGTCGCGCTCAATTTTCACGGTCGAGACCACAAGGGCGCCAACTTGCATATGCTCGCGCGACGCCTCTAGCGCCTTAGAGAAAGCCATCATTTCAAATTGCCCCGTCGGGTCGGATAGCGTCACAAACGCATAAGGATTGCCTTTGTCTTTCGACTTGCGCTCCTCCACTTTGGTAATGGCGCCCGCCACCATGACTTCTTTCTCGACACGGCTTTCCAAATCTTCAAAGCTCGCGACCCGCGCGCGCTTCAAAAGCGTTTTATAATCATCCAGCGGATGGCCAGATAAAAAGAAGCCGAGGGCATTATATTCATGCGTTAGTCGGTCAATCGCCGACCATGGCACCAAAGCGGCAGGCAGCACCACGCTCTCGCTAACATCCGCCTCGCCAAATAGATTATCTTGCTGGGTCTCTTTTTCATTTTGCGCAATACTCGCCTCGCCCAGCAGAACGCCGATGCCGCCCATAAGCTTTGCTCTATCGGGCTCCAGACTATCCAGCGCCCCGGCCGCAATTAAATGCTCCAGCAAGCGTTTGTTCAGCCCAATACCTGCTGTGCGGCGGGCGAAATCGAACACATCCTTAAACGGGCCGTTCTCCATCCGCTCATCAACCACGCCCTGCATCGCCAGACTGCCGACATTTCGGATAGCCGAGAGCGCATAAAAAATTTGGTCGCCCTCGATGGAAAAAGCCGCCACCGAACGATTGACGTCGGGCGTGCAGGTGATGATGTCATGTTTGGCGGCATCTTGTTTGAAGCTATTGAGCTTTTCGGTGCGCTCAAAATCAAGCGACATAGAGGCCGCATAAAACGCCACCGGATGATTGGCTTTCAGCCAAGCGGTTTGATAAGCAATTAAGGCATAGGCGGCGGCGTGGCTTTTGTTGAAACCGTAGCCCGCAAAACTATCGACTTGGTCGAAAATCAGCGCCGCCTGATTGCGGTTCACTTCCAGCTCCACGGCGCCATTAATGAAACGGGCTTTTTGCGCGGTCATTTCAGCTTGAATTTTCTTACCCATGGCACGGCGCAGCAAATCCGCCTCGCCAAGCGAATAGCCCGATAGGGTTTGCGCGATTTGCATCACTTGCTCTTGATAAATCATCACGCCATAGGTCTCTTCCAAAATGGATTTCAGACTGTCGTGCATGTAATCGGGTTCCTGCTCGCCCATTTTACAAGCGATATAGGTCGGAATATTGTCCATCGGCCCCGGACGGTAAAGAGCCACGAGCGCGATAATATCTTCAAATTTATCGGGCCGCATTTTGCGCAGCACATCGCGCATGCCCGAGCTTTCTAACTGAAACACGCCAATCGTGTCGCCGCGTCCTAAAAGCTCATAAGTCTTTTCATCGTCGAGCGGCAGATTGTGAATATCCACGCTTATTCCCGTGCCCTCAATCAGCTCAACGGCTTTTTCGAGGACGGTCAGCGTTTTTAGGCCCAGAAAGTCAAACTTCACCAGCCCTGCTTTTTCTACCCATTTCATATTAAACTGGGTTACCGGCATGTCCGATTTCGGGTCGCGGTAAAGCGGCACTAATTCTTGAAGGGGCCTATCGCCAATTACCACGCCCGCCGCATGGGTCGAGGCATGCCGATACAGGCCTTCTAGCTTCAGGCTAATCTCCAGCAACTCTGCTACTTGCGGGTCGCTATCGCGCTCGGCTTGCATGCGCGGCTCTTGCTCAATGGCTTCCGACAGGGTGACCGGATTGGCCGGATTATTCGGCACCATTTTGGTTAGGCGGTCAATCTGGCCATATGGCATTTGCAACACACGGCCAACATCGCGCAATACCGCGCGCGCTTGCAGCTTCCCGAAAGTGATGATTTGCGCTACTTGATCGCGGCCATATTTTTGCTGCACATAGGTAATCACCTCATCGCGGCGCGATTGGCAAAAATCGATATCGAAATCTGGCATCGATACGCGTTCTGGGTTGAGAAACCGCTCGAACAGCAAGTTAAACCTCAAGGGATCTAAATCCGTAATGGTAAGCGCCCAAGCCACAACTGAGCCCGCGCCGGAGCCACGCCCTGGGCCAACCGCGATATTCTGCGATTTCGACCATTTGATGAAATCCGCCACAATCAGGAAATAGCCCGGAAAACCCATGTCGCCGATGACCTTCAGCTCAAAATCCAACCGCTCGCGGTAATTCGCCCCTTCGGTGGCTGGCACAATTTGCTTTAAACGCTGCGTTAAGCCCTCGTGGGCTTGCTTGGACAACACGTCCAACTCGTCGCCCTCTGCAAACGCGGGCAAAATAGGCTCATGCTCTGTGGGGCGAAACGCGCATCGTTGAGCAATCTCGATGCTGCTTTCAATGGCTTCGGGTAAATCGGCGAATAAAGCGCACATTTCTTCGGCTGACTTTAGACGGTGATCCGGGGTTAAACGACGCCGATCGCTCTCGTTTAGATAGCGCCCCTCGGCAATACATATCAACGCATCATGGGCACGATAGTCCTCTACGGAAGCAAAATAAGCCTGATTGGTGGCCACCAAAGGCAGGTCATGCGCATAGGCAAAGTCAATCAGAGCGGTCTCTGTTTCTTCATCCAGCGTATCTGTATAACGTTGAAGCTCTACATAAATATTATCTTTAAAGATATTGATATAGTTTAATAATTTTGTTTTTGCTTTATCTTTTCGGTTGCTGGCCAAAAGCTTATCTATCGGCCCATCGGGGCCGCCGGTTAGGCAAATTAACCCGTCCGCATGGCGCGCCATCAAAGCCTCGTCAACGCCTGGCCCCAGCTTGCCTTCGTCTTGCAGATGCGCCGCACTTATCAGCGCCATTAAATTATCATAGCCCGCTCGGTTTTTGACCAGTAACGCGATATCCCCGTCATCTTCTTCGCCGTCGCGCACCCGCAAAGTGGCGCCAATGATTGGCTGAAGCCCCACGCCAGTTGCCGTTTCAGCAAATTCTAGCGCGCCAAAAAGATTGTTGCGATCCGTTACCGCCAGCGCGGGCATATGTGCAGCCACAGCCGTCTGTGTGAGCGTTCTAATGGGCAGAGCGCCCTCGAGCAGAGAATAAGCGCTATGTGTGCGCAGGTGAATGAATTTAGGACGCATAAGATTAACCACGCCCCCTTCTCTCAAATGGTCATGTGTCGATACGGAAGAATTGGATATTGCTGACATCTACGCCTACACAAATATACGCCAAATTATGACACCCGCGCCGTCGGCGGAATCACTCGAACGTTTATTAGTTTAGCGAAAGCGTCGCCGCTGTCAGCAAAGGAGCGCGCGCTTTTCGTAAATTAAAGGGGATAATTATTAACCAGCTAAGGCTTGGCCGATAGATCCCCACATAACAATCGCTGTGCCCATAGCCAGCAAAGTGCAAACGGTTAGAAAGTCTTCAATTAAATTAGTCATCATTTGTCTCCTCTTTGAAACTATAATGTTCACTTTTTGTTCTTTTGTCAACCCCCATGAATAAAGGGCATTCTCGCCTAGTTTTCTGGGCTTTTTGAAAAATGATGACGAAAGGGTAATGACCTAGACGGTAATAATAAGTCCATCGCGCAAACGCACAATCCGGTCGGCCCTGGCGGCCAAGTCCATATCATGGGTCGCCAGCAAAACCGAGCTGCCTTGCGCGCGGGCTTCACTGAGTAATAAATCCGCGACTTTGTCACCCGCCGCGCCATCGAGACTGCCCGTCGGCTCATCGGCCAAGACCAATGCGGGCGTATTGGTAAGCGCGCGCGCAATCGCGACCCGCTGTTGTTCGCCGCCCGAAAGTTGCGATGGCAAATGGCTCGCCCGATCGGCCAAGCCCAGTTTCTCAATCAAAGCCGCCGCTTTGGCCAAAGCTTGTGATTTCGTATCGCCTGCCAGCCGGGCCGGCATGGCGACATTTTCTAGCGCCGTGAACTCGGGCAATAAATTGTGGAACTGATAAACAAAGCCGATATGGGCGCGGCGCAGCTCCGTGCGCGCCTTATCCTCGGCATCGGTGACCACTTGCCCTTTCAGGGTAATACTGCCCTGCTCTGGCTTTTCCATCAGACCCGCAATATGTAAAAGGCTCGACTTACCCGAGCCGCTTGGGCCAACTAGTGCCACCACTTCGCCTTGCGCAATCTCTAGCGAGGCACCTTGCAGCACATGCAAAGCTCGCTCGCCTTGCACGAAACGCTGATGAATATCGGATAAGGCAAAATGACTACTCATTGCGTAACGCCTCCACAGGTTCCATAGAGGCCGCGCGCCAAGCGGGATAGAGCGTCGACAAGAAGGACAGGGTTAGCGCCATACCGGTGACTTGCAGCAAATCACTGGGCAAAATAAGGGCCGGCATGCGTTCCAAGAAATATACTTCGGCAGGAAACAAATTTGCCCCCGTCGACCAAATCAGGAATTGGCGAATTTCTTCGATATAGGCGCAAAACAAAGTGCCCAGCCCAACGCCAGCAATCGTGCCCAAAACGCCAATACTCGCTCCGGTAATGAAAAACACCCGCAAGATGAGCCCGCGCGACGCGCCCATCGAGCGCATAACAGCGATATCTCGGCCCTTATCGCGCACCAACATCACCAGACCCGAAATTATATTTAGCGCTGCCACCAGCAAAATCATCGTCAAAATCATGAACATGACATTGCGCTCAACCTCTAACGCGCCAGCCAAGGTGCTATTGCTTTGCTTCCAATCGACCAGATAATGCCCCTCGCCTGCCAAGGCACGCAGCTCGGGCGCGCGTTGGTCAATCGAGTCCGGGTCATCCAACACCAAATCTATGGCGCCTTGGTTTTCGCTGAGGCCAAAAAAATCGGCGGCCGGGCCAATGCGCATGAAGGTAAAATTCAAATCATATTCGGATAGGCCGATACGGAAAATCGCCGCCAATTTAAATTGCTTCAACCGAGGTGCGGTTCCAAAGGGCGTAAGGGTGCCGCGCGGCGAGATAAGCGACACGCGGTCTCCAATTTTAAAGCCATGTCGCTCGGCCAATCGAACGCCCATGGCAATGGTATTCGCGCCAGCCAAATCATCCAAAGACCCGTCAACAATATTGCCCTGTAAGCTCGGTAATTGTTTCAGCTTCTCCAGCGGCAGCCCGCGCACCAAAACCCCACGCACAGCTGAGCCAGACGACAACATGGCTTGGCCATCAACCAAGGGCGTGGCGAACACCACCCCATCGGCGACTTCGAGTTTTTTCACCAAAGCGTCTCGGTCAATGAATTCTGTTTGAAAGGCTCGAACGGTGGCATGACCGTTCACGCCCAGAATACGATCTAGCAAATCAGCGCGAAAACCCGTCATCACCGCCATGACGACAATCAAAGTCGCGACGCCCAGCATGATGCCCAAAAAGGAAATGCCAGCGATGACCGAGATAAAGCTCTCGCGTCGGCGCGAGCGCAGGTAGCGGCCGGCAATTTGCCATTCTAAAGCGCCAAAAGCTCGCGTCATGCCGACATCCTACTTCCCATTTTCGTTCTACTTGGCGCTATCCGGCGACGACGACAATAAAGCAATCGCGGCATCCAGTACCAAAACGTGTTTCTCTCCGGTGGCTCGGTTCTTGATTTCCACTTCGCCACCCTCGGCCCCGCGTGGGCCTATCACGGCCTGCCAAGGCAATCCGATTAAATCCATCGTCGAGAACTTCGCCCCTGCCCGATCGTCTCTATCATCATAGAGAACATCAAGGCCGTTTTGTGACAGCGTTTCGAACAGGCTCTCGCAGAGGGCGTCGCAGCCTTCATGGCCCGGCTTCAGGTTAATCAGTCCCACATGAAACGGCGCCACGGCCCAAGGCCAAATGATACCGTCCTCATCGTGACTGGCCTCAATAATACCGCCAACCAGTCGCGATACGCCAATGCCGTAGGAGCCGCCATGCACAGGCGTGTCTTTGCCATCAGGCCCAGCCACTTGGGCATTCATGGCGGTGGAATATTTTTGCCCAAAGTAAAAAATATGCCCTACCTCGATGCCGCGCGCGGTGAGCTGTTTCTCGGCCGGCACTTGCTGGGCAAACATGTCGGCATCGTGCATTTCATCGGAGCGCGCATAATATTGCGTGAAGCTCTCGATGGTGGGGCCCAAGTCGCCGTCGTAATCGGCCTCGGGCACAGGTAAGTTTAGGATATCGCTATGGCAGAAAACCTCCGACTCGCCCGTATCGGCCAAAATGATGAATTCATGGCTCAACTCGCCACCAATGGGGCCCGTGTCGGCCGCCACCGGCATGGCCTTGAGGCCCATACGGCGGAAGCTGCGCAAATAAGCGATGAACATTTTATAGTAAGACACGCGAGCCGAAGCCTCGTCGACATCAAAACTATAACCGTCTTTCATCAAAAATTCGCGGCCGCGCATAACACCGAAACGCGGGCGTATCTCGTCGCGGAATTTCCATTGAATGTGATAGAGGTTTTTCGGCAGGTCTTTATAGCTCACTACATTGTCGCGAAAAATCTGCGTGATTAATTCTTCATTGGTCGGCCCGTAAAGCAAATCGCGTCCATGACGGTCGGTGATGCGCAGCATTTCTTTGCCATAATCTTCATAGCGTCCCGACTCGCGCCAGATATCGGCGGATTGCAAAGTCGGCATCAACATCTCAATAGCGCCCGCCTTGGCCTGCTCGTCACGCACGATAGCTTCGATTTTGCGCAAAGCCCGCAAGCCCAGCGGCAGCCAGCTGTATATACCGGCCGCACTTTGGCGCACCATGCCCGCGCGCAACATCAATCGATGCGATACAATTTGGGCTTCAGAAGGGGTCTCTTTGAGGGTTGGCAGAAAATAATTCGACATCCGATGGGACTGGCTAATGGGCGACATGATGCGGGGTTCCTTACCTGCTAAACTTAAATTAAGTCATAACATGACGGGTTTCTGGCGCAAGCAAATGTCACGGGAGCGGCAAAAGAAAATCGCCGAAACCGTAAATAAATGATGACAGAATGTAGGAATAAAGTTAATTTTTTTAGGTGGATGAGGGCCTCGCGCCCTCGGGTTTTGGGAGGAACCTTTCGAGCTTGCTCGAAGCACATAGACAGCGGGGTCGTCGATGCAAATCGAAGATCCCGCTTTTTTATGTCTCTCTCTATTTTTGCCGCGCTATTTTTGCCGCGCTATTTCGTGCCGCGCTACTTCGAGCCCCGAAAGTCTGGCAAGAATGGAATATCCGCATTGGCCAAAGCGCCACTCGTCAGCAGCCAATAAATACCAGCGTAAAGAACTGCGGACACCAAAGTCGTGATTAAAAGTTTGCGCCCAATGCGCGGCTGCGAAGGTGCGCCTCCGTCGGAGCCTGGCACGACTTCTCCCGATTCCGATTGCGACACCACACCAAATGGCAAAACCATAAACAGCGTCAAAAACCAAACGATGCCATAAATCGCCGTTCCAAAAATAAAACCAACTTCAATCATTTCGTGCCTCCCTAGACCTCAATAAAGCTAACCAGCACCATCGGCTTTTTGCCCCAGCGACGCGCCATCTCGCGGCGCACCCCGATACGAATTTCATTCTCGGCCCGCTCTGGTGTTAGCTTGCCGCTAGACGGGATGGCCCGCTCCACAGCATCGAGAGCCCAGTCGACCAGCTTCACCATACCATCATCTTCTGGCAAGCCAGCGGTCGAAACCTCAAAGCGGCCTGCCAAACGATTGGCTTGGTCAATCGGCACCGCCACGAACACAACGCCCGTCTCCGACAGTTTACGCCGATCGCGAGTAGCCAAATGTTTGCCGCTGGTTATTACCGAACCATCCAAATATAGCCGACCCGTTGGCACCACATTAATCACCTCAGTGGGGCCCGGCGCGATACGAACTAAATCGCCATTGTGAATGCGCAAAGGCTCTGGCACGCCCAACTCTTTGGCAAGCGCAGCATGAGCAATGAGATGGCGGTGTTCGCCATGCACAGGTAAGGCCGCCCGCGGGCGCGCCCAGCTATACATATCGGCCAGCTCGTCGCGGCACGGATGACCCGACACATGAATATCCGAGCCATTGGGAGTGATTATTTCCACATCCAATTGCGCCAATTTATTTTGCAGCGAGAGAATTTCTTTCTCATTTCCCGGTATCATTTTCGATGAGAAAATTACCCGATCCCCTGCCTCAAGCGTGAGGTGGGGATGATGCCCATTGGCCATCCGCCCAAGCGCCGCATTGGCCTCGCCTTGGCTGCCCGTGCAGCACAGCAACAACTTATCGGGCGGCAAATAGCCCGCATCTTTATCTTCGATAAGCTCTGGAAACTGCGTCATATATCCGGTTTTGCGCGCCGCTTGATAAATCTTATGCATACCGCGGCCTGCCAGACATAAATGCCGACCCGACTTTACGGCTACTTCGGCGATACTTGTCATCCGCGCAACATTGGAAGCAAAAGTTGTAATCACTACGCGACCGGGGCTATCTGCCACGGCCTCCAGCAGGTTCTTCGCCACATCAGCTTCCGAGCCCGAACGCCCAGGCGACAGCACATTGGTGCTGTCGCAAATAATCGCATCAATGCCTTTGTCGCCAAGCGCCTTCAGGCGATCCACTTCGGTCAGCCGACCGATAACGGGATCGGGGTCAATTTTCCAGTCGCCCGTATGCAAAGCCCGATAGCCACCCACTTCAATCGCAATGGCGCTCGGCTCGGCAATCGAATGGGTCAGACAAATATAATCGAGCGAGAAAGGCCCCAATTCCAGATGCGCATCCGTATCAATAATGTTCAGCTCAACCTCATCGAGGATGCCACGCTCAGCCAATTTGCCTTTAACCAATTCAGCGGTGAAAGGCGTCGCATAAAGTGGACACTTCAAACGGTGCCAAAGATGCGCCACGGCGCCAATATGGTCTTCATGGCCATGCGTCAGCAAGATACCAAGAAGGCGATCTTTGCGTTGCTCGATAAACTCTATGTCGGCCGTGATGAGGTCTACGCCCGGCTCATAGGCGCCGCCAAAAGTGACGCCAAGGTCGACCATCAGCCAATCGCGGTCACCGCGCGGCCCATAGCCATAGAGATTGCAATTCATGCCAATCTCGCCAGTTCCCCCTAGGGGTAAAAATACAAGTTCGCTGTTCTGCTCAGCCATTTTATCCATTCTCAGGGAAGAAAACGTCCCCTGCATCTATTACATGCGTCTCGCCCGCTTCATCTTGCAGCAGCAGCGCGCCCTTCTCGTCGATATCTTTAAAGATACCCTTAATCTCTTGGTTTTCCAGTCGCGCCACCAGCGGCCCGCCTATACCATGGGCCACGCCGCGCCAGCTTTGCAAAACCGGAGCAAAGCCACCCATTTTCCATTGCTGATAAATCCGTTCAAAAGCGGCTGCCAAAACCTCCAAAGCCTCAAGATTGCTGGGGGCTTTGCTTGTATAGGTCGAAATATTTGTTGCTGGATAAGGCGTATCGTCTGGGTGCGAGGCCAAGTTAAGCCCCAGCCCGATGGCCAGCCAGCGGCGTTGTTTATCTTGCTGCGTGCTTTCCAATAAAATGCCAGACGCTTTTTTGCCATCAATAAGCACATCATTGGGCCACTTCAAGCTCACTTCCGCCCGCTCTGGCGAGCTTGGGCCGATGAAATGGCGCACGGTCGATTCCAGTGCCAAGCCTGCCACGAAGGCCAATTGGCCCGCCAGTTTCGGCTCCGGGGCTTCGGGCATATATAGCGTGGTCATCAGATTGCCAGATGGGCTATCCCAAACGCGGCCACGCCGACCCCGCCCTGCGGTTTGCACATCGGCGACAATCCAAGTGGGCCGAAGGCTATTTTCCGTCGCCATGCGCCGCGCTTCTTCATTGGTGCTATCCACCTGAGACAGGTGAAGCAAGTGATATCCGTCTGGAAGGCTTATCACCGGGTCGAAATGCTTTTCGCGGCATCTACACCAGCTTGGCCTAAATCGGCGCCCTGTGTAAGCGCCGCCCCAGCCATATTCGCCAGCTCAATTAAAGGCGCTGGATAGACGAAAAACAAAAGGGTGAACGCCGTCATCACGCCAGCCAATATGGATAGCTCGCGCGGCATTGGCACATTTATTTCGTCTGTTGGCGGGTCGAGATACATGGTTTTAACGATGCGCAGATAGTAATACGCCCCCACCACGCTGGCCAAGACACCCAGAATAGACAAACTATAAAGCCCCGCATCCATGGCGGCGCGGAAGACAAATAACTTACCAAAGAAGCCAGCCATCGGCGGAATGCCCGCCAGCGAGAACATGAGAATTGCCAAACAGCCCGCCATGAATGGACGGGTTTGGCTCAAGCCAGCCAAGTCTTCTATTTTCTCTACCGGCCCACTGTCACGGCGCATCGAAAGAATGCAAGCAAATGTGCCCAGCGTCATGACCGCGTAAAGCGCCATGTAAAGAATGACACTTGAAACCCCGGCTGGCGACACCGCCGCGAACCCCACAAGCGCGAAGCCCATATGTCCAATAGACGAATAGGCCATCAGGCGTTTGATGTTTTGCTGACCAATAGCGGCAAAAGCACCCAGCGCCATACTAGCCACCGAGATAAGAATGATAATCTGCTGCCAAGCTACCATGGCATCGCCAAACCCGGTCATCATCACGCGAAGGAAAATTGCCATGCCCGCCAGTTTCGGGGCTGCCGCAAAGAAAGCCGTCACCGATGTGGGCGCGCCTTCATAAACATCTGGCGTCCACATATGGAACGGCACGGCAGAAATTTTAAACGCCAGACCTGCCATCAGGAACACAAGACCAATGACTTGCGCCATAGGCAATATGCCGTCTTCCGGTTGGAAGGCCAAAGCAATCTCGTTGAAATTGGTGGAGCCTGAGAAACCGTAAATCAGCGACGCGCCGTACAGCAACATGCCAGACGACAAGGCGCCGAGAACGAAATATTTTAGCCCTGCTTCGGTAGAGCGCAGGCTATCTCGATTGATGGCTGCCACCACGTAAAGCGCCAAGCTTTGCAGCTCAATGCCCATATAGAGCGAGATTAAATCATTGGCTGAAATCATCAGCCCCATGCCCGTAGCCGAGAGAACCAATAGAATGGAATACTCAAAACGCGCCAGCTTTTCGCGGCGTAGGAAGCGTTGCGACATGACTATGGCCACGGCTGTGGCGCCAAAGGTCAGCACTTTCATCAGCGAGGCAAAGCTATCCATGACAAAGGATTTGTTGAACGCATAGGCGGTCGCATCTGACGAATAGCCGGCCGCCAAAACCGCCGCTAAAGCCAAAAGCCCGACGGCGCCATAGTCTACCGTGCGGGTGGCATCTTTTTCCGAAAAAGCGCCAACCATCAAGAGACCCAAGGCGCCAAGAAATAGCACCAGCTCCGGCAGGATAAGAATAATGTCGTTCATAAATTGCGTTGTCATGGTCTTACTCCACCGCCTGCACTTCGAGGCCAGAATAGTGATTGGCCAAAGCCTCTTGATACCCCGACACTAGCGCTTCTACCGACGGCGCGGTTAACTCTAGAATTGGCATCGGCCAGAAACCAAATAATATTGTCGCAATCACCAAAGGCGCGATGATAAATATTTCGCGACGATCCATATCGGCAATTTGCTGCAAGCCTTCGTGCTCAATACGACCCAAGCTCACGCGGCGATAAAGCGATAGCGCGTAGACGGCTGAGAAAATGACGCCACTGGCGGCAAATAAGGCCGTCCATGTGCTGACTTGGAACGTGCCAATAATCGTCAAGAATTCACCAACAAAACCGGAGGTGCCTGGCAAGCCGACATTGGCCATGGTGAACAGCAAAAACACCGTGGCGAAAATTGGCATGCGGTTGGCCAAGCCGCCATAGGCCGCAATTTCACGCGTATGCATGCGGTCGTAGACCACGCCGACGCATAAAAACAGCGCGCCTGAAATCCAACCATGTGACAGCATTTGAAACACAGCCCCTTGCACACCTTGAATGGTGGCCGAGAAAATACCCATGGTCACAAACCCCATATGCGCGACCGAAGAATAAGCGATGAGCTTTTTCATGTCCTCTTGGGCGAAGGCCACAAGCGAGGTATACACAATCGCAATCGCGCTTAGCGCTAGCACCATCGGCGAGAACATATCCGAGGCGACGGGGAACATGGGCAAAGAGAAGCGCAAGAAACCGTAGCCGCCCATTTTGAGCAGCACACCCGCCAGAATAACCGAGCCCGCTGTTGGCGCTTCCACGTGCGCGTCTGGTAACCATGTATGCACGGGCCACATTGGCATTTTAACCGCAAAACTAGCGAAGAACGCGAGCCATAGCCAAGTCTGCACATCAGCCCCAAAGCCATGCGCCGCCAAGTCTGGAATGAAGGTCGTGCCAGTCTGCCAATACATATACAAAATGGCCAGAAGCATAAGAACCGAGCCAACCAATGTGTAGAGGAAGAATTTAAAGCTCGCATAAATCCGTCGAGCGCCGCCCCAGATACCAATGATTAGGAACATTGGAATGAGACCCGCTTCAAAGAACAGATAGAAAAGAATGATATCCATGGAGCAAAAAACGCCAATCATCAGCGTTTCGAGCACCAAGAAAGCCAACATATACTCGCGCACACGGGTTTTCACCGAGACCCAACTCGCCAGAATACAAATCGGCATCAGCGCGGCGGTAAGCACAACGAACAACACCGAGATGCCATCCACGCCCATAGCGTAATCAATGCCGGGCGCTAACCATTGCGCGCGCTCAACAAATTGAAAGCCAGCCTCGCTGCCATCAAAGCGCGTAACCATGAAAATGCTGAGCAGCAAAGTTACCACGGTCGTCCAAAGCGCCACGGCACGTGAGTTTGCCGCTACTGTTTCTTCGTCGCCGCGCACCAATAAGATGAACACAGCGCCGAGAAGCGGTAAAAATGTGAGGGTCGAGAGAAGCGGCCAATCAATCATATGCGTATTCCTATATCTTCCCTATTGCGCCGTTAGCATCAGCCAAGTCACGAAACTGGCGACACCCAGCAACATGACAAAAGCATAATGATAAACAAAACCCGTTTGCAGACCGACAACGCGGCGCGTGATGCGCATCACGCTCGACGCAATGCCGTCTGGCCCCAAACCATCAATAATGGCGCCATCGCCACCCTTCCAAAGAACCCGCGCAATCCATTTAGCTGGACGCACGAAAAGGAAGTCGTAAATCTCGTCGAAATACCATTTATTGAGCAAGAACTTGTAAATCAGGTCGTGCTGCTCGGCAATTTCGCCCGGCCATTTTGGATAGCGGATGTACATAATATACGCCAAAACAAAACCAGATAGCATCATCACCAACGGAAGCAATTTCACCCAGGTCGGCACATTGTGCAAATCATGCAGCACATGATTGTCAGCCGAGGTGAAAATCGTGCCATTCCAAAAAGCGGTTTGTGCATCGCCAATAAACATCCCCGAGAAGGCCAAGCCAGCCAATAAAGCCCCAAACGCCAGCACGATAAGCGGCACCAGCATAACCGGTGGACTTTCATGCACATGGCTCAGCGTTTCATTAGAGCAACGCGGCGCGCCAAAAAACGTTAAGAACATTAAACGCCAGCTATAAAACGACGTAAAAAACGCGGCAATAATCAGCAAAGCAAAGGCAAACATATGCGGCCCCGCATGTGCCGCAAAAGCCCCTTCGATAATCGCATCCTTGGAGAAATACCCCGCGGTAAGCGGAAAGCCAGTCAGCGCAATCGTGCCAATGAACATCATTAAGAAAGTAGCCGGAATGAGCTGCCGAAGGCCGCCCATTTTGCGCATATCTTGTTCGTCGCCCATGGCATGAATAACCGAGCCAGCCCCTAAGAACAGCAATGCTTTAAAAAAGGCATGGGTGAACAAATGGAACATGGCCGCCTGATAGGCACCAATGCCCAGCCCAACAAACATATAGCCAAGCTGCGAACAGGTAGAATAAGCGATGACGCGCTTAATATCATTTTGCACCAGCCCGACGGTGGCAGCAAAAAACGCGGTAATCGCGCCAATGACAATCACCACATTCAGCGCCGTTTGCGACATCTCGAATAAGGGCGAGCAACGCGCTACGAGAAAAACACCTGCGGTGACCATGGTCGCGGCATGAATGAGCGCCGACACGGGGGTCGGGCCTTCCATCGCGTCTGGCAGCCACGTATGCAGCAAAAATTGTGCCGACTTGCCCATGGCACCCATGAACAATAGCAAACAGATAGTCGTCAGCATTGGCAAGGTCATGCCGAGGAAGTCAAATTTTCCGTTGGCCAAAGCACCGGCCGCAGCAAAGACTTCGTCAAATTGCAAGGAGCCAACCGAATAGTAAATCGCCGACATGCCGAGGATGAGACCAAAGTCCCCTACCCGATTGACAACAAAAGCTTTCATCGCCGCCGCATTGGCCGAGGCTTTTTTAAACCAGAAACCGATCAACAAATAAGACGCGAGCCCCACGCCTTCCCAGCCGAAGAATAGCTGCAAAAAATTGTCCGCCGTTACCAGCATCAGCATCATGAAGGTGAAAAGGGAGAGATAAGCAAAGAAACGAGCCCGATGCTCGTCGTGGCTCATATAGCCAATGGAATAGACATGCACGAGGGAAGAAACTCCGGTGACGACAACCAGCATCACCACGGTGAGCGTATCAATGCGCAAAGTCCAATCAATGGATAGACTGCCCGATTGCAACCAGCTCAGAACCAAAACTTTGCCAGAATTGCCATTCACCCCAACATCCACAAAAGCCACGCAAGACAATAAAGCTGAAATTATCAGCAGTCCCGTGGTGATATATTCAGAGTTCCGGTGGCCGATAACACGGCCAAACAAGCCCGCAATAAGCGCTCCAAGGAGCGGGAAAAAGACAATCGCCTGATACATGGGTTAGCCTTTCATCTGACTGACATCTTCAATTGCGATGCCGCCACGATTACGGAAATAAACAACAAGAATGGCAAGGCCAATCGCGGCCTCCCCAGCGGCTACCGTCAGCACGAGGAGCGCAAATACTTGCCCCACCAAATCGCCGAGATAGGCCGAAAAAGCCACGAGGTTAATATTCACGGCCAAGAGCATCAGCTCAATCGACATGAGAATAATGATGACGTTTTTCCGGTTTAGGAAAATGCCGAACACGCCAATGGTAAACAATATGGCAGCCAGCGTAAGATAATGTGTAAGTCCAATCATCGTGCGTTCCTAAATACCTTCCCCAGGTTTAATATCCACCAGCTCGACCGCATCTTCGCGCGTGCGCGCGTTTTGCTTGGCGATGTCTTGGCGTTTTGGATTGTTCGATTTAACCAAGGTCAACACAATGGCCCCAATCATCGCGACCAGCAAAATGGCGCCCGCGGTTTGGAATAAGAAGATATAATCCGTATACAGCACGCGCCCCAAGGCTTCCGCATTGGTCATGCCTTCGGGTGTCGCGCTTGGCAATTGTCCTTTGTCTACCAAGGTGGACGAGGCGCCAAACACCAGCAATAGCTCCAGCAGAAGAATTAACCCGACGGTCGCGCCAATGGGCATATATTGCAAAAACCCTTCGTTCAGCTCGGCAAAGTCAATGTCCAGCATCATCACGACGAACAAGAATAAGACCGCCACGGCCCCCACATAAACCACGACCAAAATAAGCGCGAGAAACTCAGCCCCCAGCAAGACAAACAGGCCGGCCGCGTTAAAGAAGGTGAGAATGAGAAACAGCACCGAATAAACCGGATTGCGCGACGCAATAACCATAAAGGCACTGGCCACGGAAACCGAGGCAAACAGATAAAAGGCAAGAGATGTAAGCGTCATAAGTTTTCTACCGGTAAGGAGCGTCTAGCTCGATATTTTTTGCAATTTCCACTTCCCAACGATCGCCATTGGTCAGCAATTTGGCTTTATCATAGACCAGCTCTTCGCGTGTTTCGGTTGCAAATTCAAAGTTTGGCCCTTCCACAATCGCATCCACCGGACACGCTTCTTGGCAGAAACCGCAATAAATACATTTTACCATATCGATGTCGTAACGCACGGTGCGACGCGTGCCATCATTATTACGCGGCCCCGCCTCAATGGTTATGGCTTGGGCTGGGCAAATGGCTTCACAAAGTTTGCAAGCAATGCAGCGTTCTTGGCCGTTCGGATAGCGGCGTAAAGCGTGCTCGCCCCGAAAGCGCGGGCTCAAAGGGCCCTTCTCATGCGGATAATTAATGGTCGCTTTTTTGCCGAAAAAATAGCCAAGCGCCAAACGAAACGCCGAGACGAATTCTATCAAAAACAAACTGCGAGCTGTGCGGTCTAACCAAGCCATACCAAAAACCCTTAAGAAGCCATATCAAAAAATTGCAAGAAACCCGCTACCAAAACGACATAGATAAGCGAGATAGGCAGAAACACTTTCCAGCCCAAACGCATCAATTGGTCGTAGCGATAGCGCGGCACGATAACTTTCATCATCGCGAACATAAAGAACATGAAGCCCATTTTGATGATGAACCAGACCGGGCCCGGCACCCAATTAAACGGCGCGATATCAACCGGTGGCAACCAGCCCCCCAAGAAAAGGATGGTCATCATGGCGCACATCAAAACGATGTTGGCCAATTCGCCGATCATGAACACCACATAAGGTGTCGATGAGTATTCGGTCATAAAGCCTGAGACCAATTCACTTTCCGCTTCCGGCAAATCGAAAGGCGGGCGATTGGTCTCGGCCAAAGCCGAGATAAAGAAAACCACAAACATAGGAAATAGCGGCACGGCAAACCAGACGGTTTTTTGCGCCAAGACAATATCGGTTAAGTTCAGTGAGCCCACACATAGCAAAACCGTAATGATAACCAAGCCAATGGAAACCTCGTAAGAAACCATTTGCGCCGCCGAGCGCAGCGCGCCAAGAAACGGATATTTGGAATTAGAAGCCCAACCGCCCATAATCACGCCGTAAACGCCGAGCGAGGAAATCGCGAAAATATACAAAATACCGACATTAATATCAGCCACCGCCCAGCCTTCATTGACCGGAATAACCGCCCAAGCACTTAGCGCCAAGAACATGGTCACGAAAGGCGCCAGCAGGAAAACCGGCTTATTGGCCGTGGTGGGAATGATAATCTCTTTGAACAAATATTTGGCAATATCAGCAAAACTTTGCAGCAAGCCAAAGGGGCCAACTACCGTTGGGCCTTTGCGCAATTGCGCTGCCGCCCAAATTTTACGGTCGGCCAGCATGAAAAAAGCCAAAGACACGAGGAGCGCCAAAATAATCGCCAAAGAGTGCAGCGTCACCACAAGGGCTGGCCAAATATAGCTATCGAAAAATGCGCTATCCATGGGTGCCGGTCCCTTCGGTTTCGCCATAGCGTTGCTGCTTGGCCTTGGCGCAATCGGCCATGGTGGCCGAAGCACGCGCAATGGGGTTGGTGAAATAGAAATCAGTCACGCTATAAGCAAAAGCCTCTTTGCCCATTTTCTTGGCTGCCGGCGCTTTCGGGGTGGCGCTTTCACTCAGGCCATCGATTTGGGCAAAATGCGGTGCCACTTCAAACATCGCGCTACGCAGCTCAGCCAGATTATCAAATGGCAAAGTCAGGCCCAGAACTTCCGACAGCGCCCGGAAGATTTTCCAATCTTCACGCGCTTCGCCAGGCGGGGTTGCCGCTTGTTCTGTCATTTGCGGACGCCCTTCGGTGTTCACGTAAATCGCTTGTTTCTCAGTATAGGCGGCGGCTGGCAGAATAACATCTGCACGATGCGCACCCCTATCGCCATGGCTGCCGATATAAATCACAAAAGCATCGCCTAATGACGCGCCCGCAATTTCATCTGCGCCATATAAGATTACCGTTTCCACGTCGCCGCTTTGCGCCGCGTCTTGAATGCCAGCGACATCCAGCCCACCCTCGCCAGGCAATAGGCCAAGGTCGAGCCCCGCCACGCGCGCAGCGGCTGTGTGCAAAACGTTAAAGCCGTTCCATGTGTCCGAGATTGCCGAAGATTTTTCAGCCAGCTCAATCGCTGCGGCCAAAACTGCATCGCCATCCTCACGCGTGAGCGCGCCTTGGCCAACGATAATCATCGGGCGTTCGGCCTTCGCCAAAACATCGCTAAACCCATATTTGCCAGCTAAAAGGTCGGCCAATGTATCTGGGCCTGCGCCAATGTTTTCGGCTCCATAGGTCAACTCAACCGGCGCGCCTATGGTAGCTATCGGAAAATTGCCCATCAAATAACGCTTGCGAATACGGGCATTCAAAACCGGCGCCTCTAAGCGCGGGTTGGTGCCAATGAGCAAGAGCGCATCGGCATCTTCAATGCCTGCAATGCTGGTGTTAAAAATATAGTTTCCGCGTGGGCCAGACAGCTTGGCGCCATCTTGTCGACAATCCACATGCGGGCTTTCTAGTTTATCCATCAAGGCCTTCAAGGCAAATTGCCCTTCGCCGCAAACCAAATCGCCAGCAATGGCCGCTGTTTTTGCGCCCTTGCCTTTCAGCTTTTTTGCAATCAAGGCAAAAGCATCGTCCCAACTGGCGGGCGCGAGGTTTTTTCTGGCACGCACATAGGGGCGGTCGAGACGCTGTGTGTTCAAGCCATCCCAAACAAAACGAGACTTATCGGAAAGCCATTCTTCGTTCACATCATCGTGGTTGCGCGGCATAATCCGCATCGCTTCGCGGCCTCGCGTGTCGACGCGAATATTACTGCCAACGGCGTCCATCACATCGATGGTTTCGGTTTTCTTCAGCTCCCAAGGGCGAGCCGTAAACGCGTATGGGCGTGAGGTCAGCGCACCAACAGGGCACAGGTCAATCACATTGCCCGACATTTCGCTGTCCAGCGAGGCTTCCAAATAAGTGGTGATTTCCATGTCTTCGCCGCGCCCAATAGCCCCAATCTCTGGCACGCCCGCCACTTCTTGGGCAAAGCGCACGCAGCGGGTGCAATGGATGCAACGCGTCATAATGGTGCTCACGAGGGGCCCCATATGTTTGTTTTCTACCGCACGTTTGTTATCCGCAAAGCGGCTTACGTCACCGCCAAATCCGAGCGCTTGGTCTTGCAGGTCACATTCGCCACCTTGGTCGCAAATCGGGCAATCGAGCGGGTGGTTAATCAGCAAAAACTCCATCACGCCTTCGCGCGCGGCTTTTACGCTGTCTGATTTTGTGCTGACCACCATATCGGGGGCCACAGGCATCGCGCAACTGGCCACGGGCTTGGGAGCTTTTTCAACCTCCACCAAGCACATGCGACAATTGCCGGCGACCGACAAACGCTCGTGGTAGCAAAAGCGCGGAATTTCTGCACCCGCTTCTTCACAAGCCTGCAAAATTGTGGTGCCGGGCGCCACGGAAACGCGAACCCCATCGACCGTAAGATTAACCTGATCGCTCATTATTCAGCTGCCTCCTGATGGCCCGGCCCACGCGTCAAACGCTCTTCGATGAGCGGACGGAAATGCCGGATAAGCCCTTGCACAGGCCAAGCCGCCGCATCGCCAAGCGCACAAATAGTATGCCCTTCAATTTGCTTGGTCACTTGCAGCAGCATATCAATTTCTTTGACCTGCGCTTCGCCAGCGGCCATGCGCTCAAGCACGCGCCACATCCAGCCCGTGCCTTCGCGGCACGGCGTGCATTGGCCGCAGCTTTCGTGTTTGTAAAAATGCGAAATACGCGCAATCGCCTTAATGATGTCCGTCGATTTATCCATCACAATCACCGCTGCCGTCCCGAGCCCCGACTGCACTTCTTTGAGACTGTCGAAATCCATCAATACTGTGTCGCAAATTTCTTTTGGCAAAAGCGGAACCGAAGATCCGCCCGGAATAACCGCCAGCAAATTGTCCCACCCGCCGCGAACGCCGCCTGCGTGTTTTTCAATCAGCTCTTTGAGCGGAATGCCCATTTCTTCTTCGACATTGCACGGATTGTTAACATGGCCGGAAATGCAAAACAGCTTGGTGCCCGTATTGCCATCGCGCCCCAAACCCGAGAACCAACCGCCACCACGACGACAAATCGTCGGGGCCACGGCAATGCTTTCCACATTGTTCACGGTCGTTGGGCAACCATAGAGGCCCATATTGGCCGGAAAAGGTGGCTTCAAGCGCGGCTGACCTTTTTTACCTTCGAGGCTTTCAATCAGCGCGGTTTCTTCGCCACAAATATAAGCGCCTGCGCCATGGTGGACGTAAATATCATAGTCCCAACCTGAGCCAGCGGCGTTTTTGCCCAATAGACCGGCTGCATAGGCTTCATCGACCGCGCGTTGCACGGCTTCCCGCTCGCGAATAAATTCGCCGCGCACATAAATATAACAAGCATGGGCGCCCATAGCGAAACCGGCCAGCAGGCAACCTTCCAGCAATTTATGCGGTTCATGGCGCAAAATATCACGGTCTTTGCATGTGCCAGGCTCCGACTCATCGGCGTTAATCACCAAATAATGTGGCCGACCGTCGTTTTCTTTCGGCATAAACGACCATTTCAACCCCGTGGGGAAGCCCGCGCCACCGCGCCCGCGCAAGCCAGAGGCCTTTACTTCGTCGATCACCCAGTCGCGGCCTTTTTTAATCAACTCGCCCGTGCCATCCCAATCGCCGCGCGCTTTCGCAGCCGTCAGGTCAGCGCCTTGTAGGCCATAAATATTTTTGAAAATCCGGTCTTCATCACGCAACATTATTTGTCACCTTTCAACACAGTAAGCCCACCTTCGGGCTCGGATCCATGACGGCTATTTTGCGGGCCCGTAGCAACGGGTTTGCCGCTGCGTAGGTCGTCGAGCAGTTGCTCGAAATTTTCCGCCGTCAAATCTTCGTAAAAGTCATCGTTAATTTGCACCATCGGCGCATTCACGCAGGCACCCAAGCACTCAACCTCGAGCCAGCTCAATTTGCCATCGTCGGTGATATCGCCTTGCTCGCCAATTACTTTGCGGCAAACCGATTTTAAATCATCAGCCCCGCGCAACCAGCAAGGCGTTGTGCCGCAAAGCTGCACAAAGTGTTCGCCCACGGGAGACAAGTTGAACATCGTATAAAAAGTCGCCACTTCCATTGCCCGAATGTGCGGCATGGCCAGCATATCGGCAACATAGCGAATAGCGGGTTCTGACAACCAACCTTCTTGCTTTTGTGCTTGCCATAGCAGCGGAATAATTGCGCTGGCTTGGCGGCCTTCGGGAAACTTAGCTATTTGGCCTGACGCCCAGCTTACGTTTTCATCTGTAAAAGCAAAGCTGCTCGGCTGGTCTGCATGTAGGCGGCGTACACTCATCGATCGACTTCCCCAAATACAATATCTAACGACCCCAGAATGGCCGACACATCGGCCAGCATATGATCGCGGCTCAAATAATCTAACGCGTGCAAATGGGCAAAGCCCGGCGCGCGAATTTTACACCGATACGGTTTGTTCGAGCCATCCGAGATAAGATAGACACCGAACTCGCCTTTGGGCGCTTCCACGGCAGAATAAACTTCGCCTTCGGGCACATGATAGCCTTCGGTGTAAAGTTTGAAGTGGTGAATGAGCGCTTCCATCGATTGTTTCATCTCGCCACGTTTGGGTGGCACAACCTTGCCATCTTGCGACGACACAGGCCCGCTTGGCATATTCGCCAAACATTGTTTCATAATGCGAATGGACTGGCGCATTTCTTCGACACGGCACAAATAGCGGTCGTAGCAATCGCCGTTTTTACCCAAGGGCACATCGAACTGCATATCGTTGTAAACTTCATAGGGCTGCGAACGGCGCAAATCCCAAGCCAAACCAGAACCACGCGCCATAACGCCCGACATGCCCCAATTTTGAACATCTTCCGGCGTCACAATGCCAATGTCGACATTACGTTGTTTGAAAATACGGCTATCGGTCAACAGGCCTTCAATATCGTCCAGCACTTTCAAGAATGGGTCACAAAACGCCTCAATATCGTTCAGCAAAGCTTGCGGCAAATCTTGATGCACGCCGCCCGGACGAAAATAAGCCGCATGCAAACGCGCGCCACAGGCACGTTCATAAAAAATCATCAGCTTTTCGCGCTCTTCAAAGCCCCACGTAATCGGCGTCAAAGCGCCCACGTCGAGGGCTTGCGTGCAGATGTTCATAATATGGTTGAGAATGCGGCCAATCTCGCAATAAAGAACCCGAATATATTGCCCGCGAGCTGGCACAGTGACCCCCATCATGCGCTCAACGGCCAAGGCATAGGCATGCTCTTGGTTCATTGGCGACACGTAATCGAGGCGATCGAAATACGGCAGGCTTTGCAAGTAGGTTTTATGCTCAATGAGCTTTTCCGTGCCGCGATGCAGCAGGCCAATATGCGGGTCAATGCGCTCAACGCGCTCGCCGTCTAGGTCCATTACCAAACGCAGCACGCCATGCGCGGCCGGGTGTTGGGGGCCGAAGTTAATGGTAAACTTACGGTCTTCTTGGGTGTTTTGTGGGGTCGTCGCTGACATAATTAACCCTCCTGCCCTTCTTTGGAGGCTTTTTCATCGCCTGGTAAGCTATCGGGAATTAAATTGGCGGCGCGGGCGCCCTCCCATGGGCTTTCGAAATCAAAATCGCGGAACTCTTGCACCAAAGACACCGGCTCTTGGATGACTTTTTTGGCGTCATCATCGTAGCGCACTTCCACATGGCCACTGAGCGGGAAATCTTTACGCAATGGATGGCCTTCAAAACCATAGTCGGTCAGCAAACGGCGCAAATCAGGATGGCCTGAAAACAAAATGCCATACATGTCGAAAGCTTCGCGCTCAAACCAATCGGCCACATCAAACAAGCCTGTGGCGCTTGGCACTTGGGTTTCTTCGCCCGCTTGCAGCTTCACGCGCACGCGTTGGTTTTGGGTCATCGATAGCAAGTGATACACCACATCAAAGCGCAAAGGACGCTCAGGATAATCGGCGCCACATAGGTCGATTAACTGGGTGAAGGCGCACTCACTATCGTCGCGCAGGAATTTCAACACGGCCTCGATATGGCCGGGGTTTACTTCTAGCGTCAGCTCGCCAAAGCTTTCGTAATGATTGGCCAGCTTGTCGCCAAGTTGGCTCTGCAAATGCGCGATGAGGGTTTGCTGTTTCGACATCTCTCGTCCTAACGCTCAATCGTGCCGGTGCGGCGGATTTTCTTTTGCAGCATCAAGATGCCGTAAAACAAAGCCTCCGCCGTGGGCGGGCAGCCGGGCACGTAAATGTCGACAGGAACCACACGGTCGCACCCGCGAACCACCGAATAAGAATAATGGTAATAGCCACCGCCATTGGCGCAAGAGCCCATGGAGATAACATAGCGTGGCTCTGGCATTTGGTCGTAAACCTTGCGCAAGGCAGGCGCCATTTTATTGGTCAAGGTTCCCGCCACAATCATCACATCTGACTGGCGCGGACTGGCGCGCGGCGCTACGCCGTAGCGCTCAATATCTAGGCGCGGCATTTGGATGTGCATCATCTCAACAGCGCAGCAAGCCAAGCCAAACATCATCCAATGCAAGGAACCCGTGCGCGCCCAATTTACCAAATCTTCCGACGACGCCAACACAAAGCCTTTGTCGGCCAATTGATCCGACACCTGCTCGTAATACGGGTCAGCCATGGGTGCTGGCAGGGTTTTCTTTAACTCATTTACATCGTTTTTTGACATGTTTGCTATCCCCTAGTCCCAGTCCAACGCGCCTTTGCGCCACTCATAGGCAAAGCCCACGGTCAGCACAGACAAAAAGAACATCATGGACCAAAATCCGAACAGGCCAACATCGCCAAAGGCCACGGCCCAAGGGAAAAGGAAAGCCACTTCCAGATCAAAAATAATGAACAAAATAGCGACGAGATAGAACTTCACATCGAACTTCATGCGCGCATCATCAAACGCCTCAAAGCCGCACTCATAAGGCGCGTTCTTCTCTGGGTCTGGGTTATAGGGGGCGATTAACAGCGGCGCGAACAATAGAGCTGCCGTAATGACGGCCGACAGGCCCATAAAGATTAAAATCGGATAATAATTGCTCAGCAAATCATGCATGTGACGCGCTCTTTCCGTCTTTCAAAGGACAAAAAATAAAGAAGGCAAACCAGCCTCGTTGGCGCGGAGTATAGTTGCCCTTCGTGGCTTTGCAACACCAATTTGCGCTACCTTTTCGCACATAAACCATCGTGTTTGCCTAGCTTTCCAGCAGGCCTTTAAAACTGCCACGTCAGAGAGGCAAAGCCCGCGGTTTTGGTGAAATCATTATCCCCCAAAAACCCTTTACAGAAAACTTCAATTTCACCCCTGCATCTAAATGAGTCTCGCCGCCTAATTGGCTGTCTCGCCATCCAGCCTCGAAGAGGCCGATACGCCAGCTCGCTATAAATATGCAGTGGCAAGCGCGAAAGAGGGTTGCGCCCTATAAAGGTAGCTCGCCCTCCAGGCGGGCATTAAATATAACGATGTGGGATAAAATGGCGGGAGTGACGGGACTCGAACCCGCGACCTCCGGCGTGACAGGCCGGCGCTCTAACCAACTGAGCTACACCCCCTAAGGTGTGATATTCCTTACGGCGCGTCTCAAACACTGTCAAGCCTGTAGCTAGATAATGTTTGCGTCGCCTAAGACAAACCCAAATTGGCCTGTCTCAAGGAAATGGTGGGCGGTGACGGGATCGAACCGCCGACCCTCTCGGTGTAAACGAGATGCTCTCCCAGCTGAGCTAACCGCCCCACGGTTGAAGGCTTTACCGCATAGTTCGCAAGAATGCAAAAAAAAACATCGGCTGTTCCAAAAAAAGAACAGCCGATGCTTCAATAGGTAGAAAGAATGCCTAGTTAACGGCGTCTTTCAGAGCTTTACCAGCTTTGAATTTAGGCTGGTTGGAAGCTTTAATTTGAATGGCTTCACCCGTGCGAGGGTTGCGACCCGTTGTTGCTTTACGGTGCGATACAGAAAATGTACCAAAACCGACGAGACGAACTTCACCGCCGTTGCCAAGGGCACCAGCAATATTGTCCAGCACGCTATCTACGGCTTTGGTTGCATCTACTTTCGACAGACCGCTGTCGTCAGCTACTTGGCTAATAAGATCATTCTTGTTCATGGTAAAATCTCCAAAAATAAATTGTTTAAACATCCACAAACAAAGCCTATGCGCCGATTCCAGTTCCCGTCAAAGCAAATTACTTAGATTTTTTTGACGGGTTGCATAATTATATTAATGCGTTTGCGGCACACCTCTTCCATTTTCGGCCGCCAATTTCTGACTGGCATAATAGGCTTCTTCATCCCACTCGATAGCTTTCGGTGCTTTTTGCAGCGCGTGATGCAAAACCTCATCCATGTTTTCGACAGGAATAATCTCGAGCCCCTCTTTGATGTTATCTGGAACCTCCGCGATGTCCTTCTCATTTTCCTTTGGAATCAACACCTTAGTGATGCCCCCACGAAGCGCGGCCAGAAGCTTTTCTTTCAATCCACCAATCGGCAAGACACGCCCACGAAGCGTCACCTCTCCCGTCATGGCAATTTCTTTGCGCACGGGAATGCCTGTCATCACCGATACGATGGCCGTCGCCATGGCCGTGCCAGCGGACGGACCGTCCTTCGGCGTGGCCCCTTCGGGCACATGAACGTGGATATCTTTTCTTTCGAACAAAGGTGGCTCGATGCCAAAAATAGCCGCTCGAGAGCGCACATAGGACGAAGCGGCATTGATTGATTCTTTCATCACATCGCCCAATTTACCCGTCGTCGTCATGCGGCCTTTGCCAGGCAGCATCACGCCTTCGATGGTCAACAGCTCGCCGCCGACTTCCGTCCACGCCAAACCGGTGACGACACCGACTTGGTCTTCGGTCTCGGCCAGTCCAAAACGGAACCTCTCAACGCCAGCAAAATCAGACAAATTGCCCGCATCAATAGCCACGGTTTCTTGCTCGCCCTTCACAATTTTAGTAATCGCTTTGCGCGCCAAAGAAGCCAATTCGCGTTTCAGTCCCCGCACCCCTGCTTCGCGGGTGTAGGTCTGCACGATTTTACGAATCGCACTTTCTTCCAAATCAAACTCGCCTGCGCGAAGCCCATGCTCTTCGATGACTTGCGGCACCAAATGAGCTTTGGCAATTTCCACTTTCTCATCTTCGGTATAGCCAGCGATGCGAATAATCTCCATGCGGTCTAACAAAGGCCCTGGAATATTGAGCGAGTTCGCCGTGGTGACAAACATCACATTGGAAAGATCGTAATCGACTTCCATATAGTGGTCACCAAATGTGCTGTTTTGTTCCGGATCCAAAACCTCCAACAGAGCTGACGATGGATCGCCGCGATAATCAGCCCCCAATTTGTCAATTTCATCCAAAAGAATGAGCGGATTGGTGGTTTTCATTTTCTTCATCGACTGCATCACCTTACCTGGCATGGAGCCAATGTAAGTGCGACGGTGACCGCGGATTTCGCTTTCATCGCGCACACCGCCCAAAGACATGCGAGCGAACTCGCGTCCTGTGGCCTTGGCAATCGATTTACCGAGCGACGTCTTACCAACCCCTGGAGGCCCGACAAGGCACAAAATAGGCCCTTTAAGCTTCTTGGAGCGTTGCTGCGCCGCTAAATACTCAAGGATGCGTTCTTTCACCTTATCGAGCCCGTAATGGTCGACGTTCAAGACGGTTTCCGCATGACCCAAATCTTTCTTGATGCGGCTTTTCTTGCCCCATGGCACAGCTAGCAGCCAGTCGAGATAATTGCGAACGACCGTTGCCTCGGCTGACATTGGGCTCATGTTGCGCAGTTTCTTCAGCTCGGCGTCGGCCTTTTCGCGCGCCTCTTTCGAGAGCTTCGTCTTGGCTATGCTTTCTTCGAGTTCAGCCAGCTCATCGCCGCCATCTTCGCCCTCGCCGAGTTCTTTTTGAATGGCTTTCATTTGCTCATTCAAATAATACTCGCGTTGGGTTTTTTCCATCTGGCGCTTCACACGACCGCGGATTTTTTTCTCGACTTGCAAGACCCCAACTTCGCCTTCCATATGGCCCAAAATAGCCTCAAGGCGTTTGTCGACCGATAGGATTTCCAGCAAGGCCTGTTTCTCATCTAGCGTGATGTTCAGGTGACCGGCAATCGTATCGGCCAGCTTCACGGGGTCATCAATCTGACTGACGTTCGACTGAACTTCCGGTGGGATTTTGCGGTTTAATTTCACATAACCATCAAATTGGCTGACCGCCGTGCGCATCAAAGCGCGAATTTCTTCGCCATCTTCGCCATCTTCCAACAGCGGTAAGGCGCTGGCTTGGAAGAAGTTATCGTTCGGCAAATACTCCAGCATTTGCACGCGCGCTTGGCCTTCGACCAAAACTTTGACCGTGCCATCTGGCAATTTAAGCATCTGCAAAACCGTACCGATGGTGCCAATGTCATGCATGTCTTCGGGTTGAGGGTCGTCTTGATCGCCATCTTTTTGGCTGACCAGCAACAGCTCCTTATCATCTGCCATCACATCTTCTAGCGCACGAATAGATTTTTCGCGGCCGACAAACAGCGGCACAATCATGCCCGGAAACACAACAATGTTGCGCAACGGCAAAACAGGTAGAACTACGGGGATTTCGGTTTGTTTTTCGCTTTGGTCGCTCATATTCCTACTTTCCTATTATTAAGTTATGGAATCATTAACTGTCGATTCCGCAACGGAGGTCAAAAATCTTCTATAAGGATGTGGGGTTCATCCACATAGTTTTCAATAGCGAGCCAAGAAAATCCATGCGCGACATTTTGGCCAGCCGCACAGCAAGCCCGACAGAAAGCCTTCCAGAAATCAGAGCTTTTTGCGGAAAACAAATCTTGGTCGGCCGAAATTATGCGGCCAAATAAGCCACTTGCAGAAACCTTAAACCTTCGACGCAGCCTCTAGGAGGCAGAGGGCGCAGCCTCTAGGAGGCAGAGGGAGCGCTGGCGGCCTCTTTGTCTTTTTCTGAGTAGATATAAAGCGGTTTTGCCGAGCCTTCGACGACCTCTTTGCTGATAACCACTTCCTGCACGCCATCGAGACCTGGCAGCTCAAACATTGTGTCGAGCAAAATGCCTTCGATGACCGAGCGCAATCCGCGCGCACCGGTTTTGCGCTGAATAGCCTTACGAGCCACAGCTACCAAAGCATCATCTTGGAAGTTCAGGTTGCAATCTTCCATGTTGAACAGGCGCTGATACTGTTTCACCAGAGCGTTCTTGGGCTGGCTTAAAATTGTCACCAGCGCGTTTTCATCCAAGTCTTCTAGGGTGGCTAGCACCGGCAAGCGGCCCACAAATTCCGGAATCAGACCGACTTTAACCAGATCGTCAGGTTCAAGGTCTTGCAACAGCTCTCCCGTATTGCGCTCTTCTGGCATGTCCACTTTGGCATTAAAGCCGATAGAGGTTTCACTGCCGCGCTTCGAGATAATCCGCTCCAGCCCCGCAAAGGCGCCACCACAGATAAACAGGATGTTGGTTGTGTCGACTTGCAAAAACTCTTGCTGCGGGTGCTTTCGGCCCCCTTGGGGCGGAACGGAGGCAACTGTGCCTTCCATGATTTTCAGCAAGGCCTGCTGCACCCCCTCGCCCGACACATCGCGCGTGATGGACGGGTTGTCGGCTTTGCGGCTAATTTTATCGACTTCATCAATGTAAACAATACCGCGCTCGGCCCGCTCGACGTTATAGTCAGCCGCCTGCAGCAATTTCAAAATAATGTTCTCCACATCTTCGCCCACATAGCCCGCTTCGGTAAGCGTCGTGGCATCGGCCATGGTGAACGGCACATCCAAAATGCGCGTAAGGTCTGCGCCAGCAAAGTTTTGCCGCACCCCGTAGGCCCTACCAGCAAAATATTCGATTTCGCTAGCTCAACATCCGAGCCTTTTTGGGAATGATTTAGGCGCTTATAATGATTGTGCACGGCCACCGACAAGACGCGTTTGGCGTGGGGCTGTCCGATAACGTAATCGTCCAGTACTTCCAAAATCTCGCTTGGGGAAGGCACACCATCTTGCGTTTTAATGCTTGAGGACTTGCTCTCCTCGCGGATGATATCCATGCAAAGCTCCACGCATTCATCGCAAATGAAAACGGTTGGCCCAGCGATGAGCTTGCGAACTTCGTGTTGGCTCTTGCCGCAGAACGAACAATACAACGTGCTTTTGCTATCGCCGCCGTCTTTGCCGCCCGAACTGCCGCCTGAACCGCTGGTGCCTGTGGGGCTGCTTCCGCTACCTACTTTGCTCATCTTATCGTCCTCTTATCAGGTCTAACTGATTGTTTTGATTATTAAGCACCTAAACATAACGAAGGCGCAAGGGGCTAGTCCGATGAGGATAGCTCATCGGCCCGCCCAAATGGTTAATCGCTGCTCGCGGGTTTCTTGCTGCTGTCGTCTGCGCGCTTGTAAGACACTTCATCAATAAGGCCGAAGTCTTTTGCTTGTTCCGCGGTCATGAAAGTATCGCGCTCCAACGCATCTTCGATTTTGCGCAGGGTCTGGCCCGTGTGCTCGACGTAAATTTTATTGAGCCGCGAACGCATATCCAAAATCTCTTGCGCATGGCGCTCAATGTCAGATGCTTGGCCCTGAAAGCCGCCCGATGGCTGATGCACCATGACGCGCGCATTCGGCAAAGCAAAGCGCATGCCTTTTTCGCCCGCGGTCAACAATAACGACCCCATGGAGGCCGCTTGGCCGATGCACAAAGTAGCTACGGGCGCACGGATATATTGCATGGTGTCATAAATTGCCATGCCCGATGTCACCACCCCGCCCGGCGAATTGATGTACATGGAAATTTCTTTTTTCGGGTTTTCCGCTTCGAGAAACAAAAGCTGCGCCGTAATCAGGCTGGCCATATGATCTTCGACACCGCCGGTGACAAAAATCACGCGTTCCTTCAGTAAACGCGAATAAATGTCGTAGGCACGCTCCCCGCGGCTGGATTGCTCCACCACCATCGGGACTAGCGAGTTCGTTAGGTTATCAACCAAATCGTGCATTCTTCTCTCCTATAAGCTCCCTACAATGTGGGGTGCTTTGCAGCAATTTCCAAGGGAAATAGCTCGGGAAAGTAATCCGCCGATGCGATTAGCCTTTATCTGCGTCTTTCTTGGCCGGCTTTTTTGCCGCTGGCTTCTTGGCAGCGGCCTTTTTCGCGGCTGGCTTTTTGGCTGGCGCTTTTTTCGCGGCTGGCTTTTTCGCCGCTGCTTTTTTCGCTGGCGCTTTTTTCGCCGCTGCTTTTTTCGCTTTAGGCTTATCTTCGTTTTCTGAACCTGGCTCGACCATCAGGTCTTCTAGCGATACTTTTTTATCCGTAACGGTGGCCATTTCACAAATAAAGTCGACGACTTTTTCTTCAAAAAGCGGCGCGCGAATTTGCGACATAGCTTCTGGGTTTTGTTGGAAATACTCAAACACTTGCTGCTCTTGCCCCGGGAATTGCTGCACCCGTTGCATGAGGCCTTGGTTTAACTCTTCTTGGCTCACTTCGATGGAATTATTATTGCCCACTTCAGCCAAAACCAGCCCCGTACGCACGCGGCGAATGGCGATGTCGCGATATTCAGCGCGCAAATCATCTTCGCTATCATCGAGGTCTTCGATTTTCTTCTCTTGGGTTGCCAGCTCTTGTTCGAATTGGCCCCAGATTTGTTGGAACTCCATCTCCACCATGCTCGGCGGCAGATCGAAATCATGCGCCTCAGCCAGTTGGTCGAGCAGATCTTTTTTCAGATGGCTGCGCGACATTTGGTTGTAATCGGTACCAATTTGCTCGCGCATGGCTTCTTTCAGTTTCTCAAGGCTTTCCATGCCCAAAGAGCTTGCGAACTCTTCGGTAATTTCAGCGTCTTTAGGTTCGCTGACTTCATGCACGGTGCATTCAAACACGGCAGCTTTGCCGGCCAAATCAGCGGAGCCATAATCGGCTGGGAAATCTACGGAGACATCTACTTTATCGCCGGCTTTCGTGCCAACCAATTGCTCTTCAAAGCCCGGAATAAATTGTCCTGAGCCCAACTCAAGGTCGAAGCCTTCGCCAGCGCCGCCATCAAAAGCTTCGCCGTCGATGCGACCTAGGAAATCGATTTTCACGCGGTCGCCGTTTTGGGCTTTCGCGGTTTTGCCGCGCGCCACAAAATCTTTACGGCTAGAAGCCAAACGCTCCAGCGCTTCCTCGACGCGAGCTTCGTCGATTTCGACGGTTGGTTTTTCGAGTTTCAGTTTCGAGAAATCCGTCAGCGTAATGGGCGGAATAACTTCATAGGTAATTCCATAAACCAAATCTGCGGTGCCTGCGATGACGGCGTCCACTTCGCCGACCAGTTTAATTTCTGGCTGCATGGCGGGGCGCTCTTCGCGGTCGGTTAGCATTTTTTGGCTGCTTGTGTTGACGGTCTCTTGAATAATCTCGCCCATCAGTTGTTCGCCGAAAGTTTTGCGCACATGCGCGGCCGGCACTTTACCTGGGCGGAAGCCTTTGATTTGCACTTGGCCTTTCACGCTTTCGATTTTCTCGTCGAGTTGTTTGGCAAGATCGGTCGCTGCGATGGTGATTTGCACTTCGCGCGCCAGGCCTTCGACGTTAATTTCTTTGATATCCATTTTATCCTCTTTCGGCTGTATTCAGCCTTTAAAAACTGTGTTGGGGGGTTATTGACACCCCTATTTGTATGGTGCGGGCGAAGGGACTTGAACCCCCACACCTCTCGGTACTAGAACCTAAATCTAGCGCGTCTACCAATTCCGCCACGCCCGCAAAAACAACTTTGTGCGCGCTTCATAGCAGGAGATGCGCCAGATGACTAGCCCCGAAACTGCGTTTTACTCGGCTCTAGGTTAAGGAAGCGTAAGCGCTGGGGCAAATGGCGCCAAGACGCCCCCCTTCTATTTGCTTCGGCTCACATATGCATCAGCAAACTTTTTATGGCGTGGCGTTGGCTGTCGGTTAGGGCGCGGTAATATTCCACCATGCGGCGCGTTTGCCAATCTAGCAGCAGCGCGAAATCGGGCGGCGCGGTGAGCGCGTCTTCTGGCAGGGCCAAACGCTCGGCGATGAGCGTGAGATGGGCTGGCGGCACAGGGCGGAAGCCGTATTCATAGGCGCGCAACATGCCCGATTTGAGGCTGCCCTCGGCCAGCTGTTTGCGCGTGCGGTTTTGATAGGCGCGGTAAATCCATAGGTTCTGGCGGATGTTCTCGGCTATCGCTGGCGGCAGTAAGTCTTTTTGGTCTTGGCTCATATCTGGCTCTTTTTATCTAACTGGCCGACACCAAGTTGCCTTGGTGTCGGGGGTTAGAAAAACCGAGTAAAAGAACGGCCGCAACCTATTCAGTCGAAACCTTATTTGGTTGCCACCCCGACCTAAGTAGGCGAGGTGAACATTCTCACAGCAATTCATTAAAAAAGGCTTGAGCGTTAACTCAAGCCACATACGCAAAACAAATTGCGGCTTTTACTCGGAGTTTTCTAAGCTCCTGCAAACCCGTTCACGGAGCCTGCTCGGGAAGCGTAGCAGGAAATGGTCGTGGGGTGCAATGTTTGGTTTGGGGCGTGGTGGTTGGCTTGAAGCCATAAGTTCACTGGAAGGCAGTATCGGAAAATAGCTGCGTTGAGGTGCTTACCCAACGCTTGTAGTTTAAGAGAAGCCCAACGCTTGTAATTTAAGAGAAAAGGAGAAAAAATGTCGAATAAGATAAGTAATTATGGTGAAAATATAGCCCTGCCCCCTATTCATACGCTTGAAAAGGTGGAGATCGGATCTCGCACCAACGCTAAGAGCGAAGTTGTTAAGTGCACATTTCTCTCCTTTCTAGAAGATGTTCCTGTGCGCATAATGGATAACTGGGCTGACCCAGATGGAGCAATAACTAAAAAAGCCCAAAGCTTAATTGGTAAAAGGGTTCGCACTACATCATGGCAACCGGAGATTTTTTCTCCGTTAGAATGGTTTCAAGACATTTATGAAGCGGATGAGTGAGGCTTCAAAAAACCTACACCGTCCATTATTTGCTAAAGCCGACTTAAGCGCAAAAGAGCACAACCTTGCCAAGGTTGTGCTCTCGCAAGGACCGACCTCTCCCTTACCAAGGGAGTGTTCTGGCGCGGATTTTACTTCTCGAAAGTGCTTTTAGGGATGGAGTCATAATACTCGACCCGAAAATCGCCCGTCTCTGCATCTAAGTATTTCAACTTCATGCGATGAAAGGAATCTTTCGATTCCCAAGGATGAGCCGAACCAATTTCAGCTGGAGTTTCATCTTTAATAATGGCTTGGCAAATAACCACATAGACAATGCCATCCAATTTTTCTTTAGAGTGCTTTAACATCTCAATGCGTTCCCGATTGCCATTATGGTCTTGCCACTCTGCCCATGGTCTTTCATCGCATGCATCGATTTCTTTGGTGTCGCAATAACTTTCTTTGCCCTTTCCCATAAGCTCATGCCGCCAGATAGTAATGGCAACCCTATCCATACTCGGGCTAGTTGCTGACCAGCTCCATCTTTCGTTCTTTTGAGTGGCACCTAAACAGGCGAATGCTTGTTTCTTGTTCATTTTTTTCTTCCCCTATTGCTCCTTCGAGTTTTCACGCGGTCTAAAACCTTCGGGCATCGCGGGATACACGTAGGAGCTTCTTGTTATTTTTGAGTTGCCCTGAACTAAACTTGAAACGGAAGCCTAGCAGGGAGCGGATGCGGGGTGCAATGGCTTGGATTTGTGCGTGGGAGTTGGCTTGGGGCAATAAGTTCACTGGAAGGCAGTATCGGAAAATAGCTGCGTTGCTCAAGAAAGGCGAAGCGGACTATTTTTTTGAAACAATAAAAAGAAAGGGAAACAGGTCATGAACATTCAGCTGAAAATACCGCCAACCTCCTTAAGGCAGGAGTTTTTACAACGGTTAGCAAGTCCGGGCAAATTAGACTTTAAGAGGTATATGCAATCTCCGCTTCGCTACGCTGGCGGAAAAAGCCTGGCCGTTGGGTATGTATTAGAAAAGATACCTGACAACACAACCAAGATCGTATCTCCGTTTTTTGGGGGCGGTTCAGTGGAAATAGCATGCGCAAAAGAACTTGGAATGGAAGTGATTGGCTATGACATTTTTGACATTCTATGCAACTATTGGCAAGTTCAGACAAATAACCCTCAGGGCCTGTATAAAAAGTTAAAACAATTCTCTCCAAATCGGGACACCTTCAAAGCGGTTAAAGCAAAACTAAATCAGCATTGGAAAAAAGAGAGAAAGCTGCGCCCACTTGAATTAGCAGCACTGTACTACTTTAACTCCAACACGTCATACGGCCCCCACTTTCTTGGTTGGCCATCGGATGTTTATTTGAATGAAATTAGGTACTCAAAAACGCTCGAAAAGGTTCGTCGATTCTCCGCCCCAGGCTTGGAGGTTCGATGCAACAACTTTGAGGAAGCGATACCAGCGCACAAAAGCGATTTTCTATATTGCGACCCACCTTATTATTTGGAGGAAGGTCGGATGTTCGTGGGTATGTATCCACACCGCAACTTTCCAATACACCACAAAGGCTTCAATCACGAAGGCTTAAGAGACCTGCTTTTATCGCATAAAGGAGGATTTGTTTTATCCTATAATGATTGCCCAATAATTCGTGATTGGTATTCCGACTGCGAAATTAGCACACCATCCTGGCAATATACTTTTGGTCAAGGTGACACGCGCATCGGAGAGAATAGAGAAGCTAAAAATGGGGGTTCGCATGTAAAGAAATCACATGAACTTCTTATCTGGAGAGGACCAAAAAATGGCATCTAGAGGTTCCTCATCAGCCAGCGCGCGAAAATACAAAACAACTGGGCACCACATTGAGAAGCTTTTTGCCCAAGAGATTGGGGTCAGCGAAGAGTATAAAAACAACCCTCAGGGAAAAAAAGATGTGGTCGATTTGTCTGGAGATACGCACTCCGTCAAAGGTGGGGAGAAAAAATGGCAAATATTTTTATATTCTAGAAATCGTTTTATCAACGATGATGGCTTCCAAGCCTTGAACGGGATTGGGATTTTGCTCATCCACTGCCTTGATGCTTTCCCGCTCACTTTAAAGGAATACCAAAATAACAAAAAAGCGTTTCAAGAGAGGCTTAGAACTCCCATGCGAGATATAAAAGATCGCCTTCAACGTAAAGCTCTTTTGAGCGCATTTTTAAACAAATCCTTTTTTAACAGCGCAGAAGTAAATTATTTATCTGTGTTTTATGAAGGCAAATTTCACGTTTTTAAAAACTCTGACGTAATATCAGCTCTTGCCAAGAATTTAATAGTTGAAAACAGCGACGGAGAGCAAAAAGTAGTTATGAAGTTCGATGGTAACAACGTCGCTGAGCTGGAGATGAGAACAGACGGGAAGCACTTCGTTAGGGTAAGGTTCAACGCAATTATTCCAAAAGTAGTAGCTCTTCTGCAAAAATGTATAGAGCCACCCAAGACCAGCAAGATATCGAAAAATATTTATGTGTACGGAGTGGCAAATAAGACTTTCGGTAAATGGATTTTCGCAGATGCGCCAGCCGATGAGACCGACATGAATGAAAGATTGAAGCAAATAGGGCTAGAAGAAGAAACCAAGGAAGTGGCAAAAAAAGAAATTAAGGAAGAAGCTAAAGCGTCTCCAGAATTGGCGTAACTTTCTAGAACCTAAACTCCGCTCAAATCCCTTGACCCCACACCCCAACGCCTTACCTTCTTCGCCAAAGGGAGACACGCATGACCGTTTACATTATCGCTCAGTTTAAAATTCACGATCGCGCCGGATATGACCGCTATGAAGAAAACTTTATGGAGGTGTTCGAGCCATTTGGCGGCACTATGTTGAGCGTCGATGAAGACCCCACCGTCTTGCAAGGCGAGTTTGACGCCACCCGCTCGGTGCTGATGGCGTTTCCCTCCAAACAACAAGCCATGGCGTGGCTCACCTCGCCAGAGTATCAAGAAATAGCCAAACACCGCCTAGAAGCCAGCGTCGGCAAAGCCATTTTGGTAAAACAAACAACCGGCGAAGAACCCAACAGAAAACCCGCCGCCGACTAAGCCCTAAATAGTGAGCCCTAAATATTGAGCCCTATTCTTTCCACCTAAGCAGGGGGAGACTAAAAGCACTGCCAATTTATTGGCCTAGTGCGCCTTGTCCCTTCGGCGGCGCACTAGGCAGCATAGCTGCTAAGTGCTTTTACCACCTAAGCAGGGGGTAGGCGCACTAGGCAGCATAGCTGCTAAGTGCTTTTACCCAGCCCAATCTTCATATCATCGGTTTCTTCGCCCTGCTGCACCAGCGTTAGGGTTTGGCCGTCCGTTTCGAAAATATTCAGCGAGCAATTTTGCGGCGCAAACGAAATGACATCTTGCGCAGCCCACTCCGCTGGCGACGACGTGGCCGCGCAATAGGCCACGTTCAGCGCGATGAAATGCGAGAACACAACCACACACTCGCCCTGTGCAGCCATCGCGTTTAGCGCGCGCGGCACGGCCTCGAACCAGCCTTTGAAATCTAGCCCGCTGGCCACACTCACCGAGTCATCATAAAGCCCCTGCCACGTGCCCGCCATTACACGGCGCAACCAATCTGTGCGCTGCGTTAAATCTTCGATGGGCGGCGGAATTTCAGAGACACCCAGCTCAATCTTCGGCGTGGCACCCCAGGCTTGCGCCAGCGGAATGGCCGTCTCTTGGCAGCGCTTTAGCGGGCTGGTGTAAATAGTTGCCGACTTAGAATCAGGCGGGCTCACCAGCGCTTGCACGGCCTCAGCCACCGCCGCGCTTTGGCTACGGCCCAGCTCGTTGAGGCCCGGGTCGGCATCGCCATCCCAGCCGGCTGCGGCCTTGCCGTGGCGGATCATATATATGCGTGTCATGTCGGCTCCTTCATCTTCGCGTTAAGCGGCGGGCGTAAATGTGTTGATGCCGTCGGCGCTGGTTAGCGTGCCGCGCATGCCGATGGCGTCTTGGCGCATCAGCTCCTGCACGTGGTCGCCCTCATGGCTCATGTAAGCGCAAAACCGATGCCCCGTGGCTTCCATGCGGCCAATGAGAATGCCCTCGGGCGGTTTGCCCGCCACATGCGACACCGTATAGCTCTCAATCGTGCCCATGCCTTCGGGCGTCTCATCTATGCTCATTTTGTCCATAGCGTCGATTTTGCCTTGCAGCACGCTTGGCGCTTCGCGTTGCCAATCCCCCTCAAAAGGCTGCGTCGAATAAAGCCCCAAAGAGTGTTTGGTCAGGAACCAGCCATTGCCATTGCAAAACCCTTTGCTGCCCGGATTAGCCCGAAGTTTCTGCGCCATTTGCGCGACAGACAAAAGCGTATAGGCATTGCCCGCGCCGCCGAAATACGGCAAGCCACCGGTAATGGTGAAGGGGCGCGCATCATCTTCTGCAATGTTCATCTCGCGGCACGCCACTTCCACGGCCACGGGGAAGCAAGAATAGAGATCAAAATAATCAATATCGGCCACGCTCCAGCCCGCCATATTGAGCGCCAATTCGGCCATGCCTTTCATGGCGTGGCTGCGGTGTAGCTCGGGGCGCTCAAGCGGGTTCCAAATGTCATTGGCTTCGGCGCAACCGTGCAAGTAAACCCAATTGCCCTCGTCAATGCCCATCTCGCGGGCTTTGCCGACAGAGGTCAGCACCACGGCCGCCGCTTGGTCTACCCGAATGACCGAGTTCATATATTTAGGATACGGATAGCCGACCAAACGATTGGTCTCGGTGACCGTGGAAATTTCTTCCGCCGAACGCGCCACGGGAAACCAGCTATACGGATTTTGCGCCGCAATCTCCGTGAACGGCTGCATCATCTCGCCCAGCTTTTGCATATGCGTAGACATATCGCGGCCCAAATGATGGCGCAGCGCGTTTTCAAATATCGGATAATAATTCACCGGATAGTAAAGCCCATGGCGCCGCTCTACGGGCAGGCAACCGTCTTTCTCAATGCCTATTTCTTCACGCGGGCCGTCTATCTCGTCGTTCCAGCCAGGCTTATCTGAAAAATCTGCGCCCTGCCCTAGCACCCGCATAATCGAGCCCAGCCCCTCGCCACCAACCAAAAGAGCCGTGCCAACCGTGCCCTTAGAAATACGCTCGGCCAATTCATTAATCATCATTTGCGGAGAATTACCGCCCGTCGCCGCTACCAGCGCATTATTGGGCGAAAGCCCCAATTCGCGCGCAACACTTAAGCCGATGTTATTGTAACGACCGATTGGCAAATTGGCACCCTCTGGACTATCCGTAACAAAGCGAATGCCCGCCACCGTATCGATGTTTTGCTTGGCGGCGCCGCCCGCATCGGCCAGCGCGGCATCGGCGGCTTGGGTAAGCAGCGCCAAAGGCGACTTTACTTTGTCGATGTCTTTTTCCTTTTGAAGCGTTAAGCCAGTGCCAATTAAAATCGGGGTATTGTCATTCACCATGATATCTATCTCCTGTTTGGCGAGAGTTTAAGGGGGCTTTGTTCGGGTTCAAGCGAATAATGACAAATAGCCCCCGTCGCGTACCAAATTCATGCACCTGCATAATATTTAGGCATGAGCCTATTTATTAGCCATATGCGCGCAGCCTGGCGTAAGCGCGCGCGCCTTGGTGGCGGCTTTCGGGGATGGGAAGCTAGGCAACCTATGGGCTACAGGTAATTTGGCACGAATATTGCATATAGTCGGTAGATTAAGCGCAGGAGATGGGCAATGAAAAAAATTGAAGCTATTATCAAGCCGTTCAAATTAGATGAAGTAAAAGACGCGCTGCAAGAAGCCGGCGTGCAAGGCATTACCGTGGTTGAAGCCAAGGGCTTTGGTCGCCAAAAAGGGCACACAGAGTTGTATCGGGGTGCCGAGTATGTTGTCGACTTTTTGCCGAAGGTAAAACTCGAAGTGGTTGTCGCCGATGACCAGCTCGATAGTGCCATTGAAGCGATTAAAACCGCCGCTGAAACAGGGCGTATTGGCGATGGTAAAATTTTTGTGTCGGAAATTTCGCAAGCTATCCGCATACGGACTGGCGAAACTGGTGACGAAGCCCTATAAGACGCTTAACAAGCATTTAGATTCACTGACTAGATTTTTGGAGATTACACATGTCAGACGCAGCTACCGTTCAAAAAATGATTAAAGACAATGACGTCCAATATGTTGACGTTCGCTTTACCGATCCACGCGGTAAAATGCAGCATTTGACCTTGGACATCGACCTTGTCGATGATGATTTCTTCGCTGAAGGCACGATGTTCGACGGTTCGTCGATTGCGGGCTGGAAAGCCATTAACGAGTCCGACATGGTATTGATGCCAGATTGCTCAACCGCGCGCCTCGACCCCTTTTATGCGCAGCAAACTCTGACTTTATTCTGTGATGTGCTGGAACCAAATTCGCGCACTGCTTATAACCGCGACCCTCGCTCGACATCGCTGCGGGCGGAAGAATATTTGAAATCAACGGGCATCGGCGACACAATTTACTTCGGCCCAGAAGCTGAGTTCTTTGTATTCGACGACGTTCGTTTCTCGAACGAGCCGTATAACACAGGCTTTGCCCTCGACAGCGTGGAGTTGCCAGACAATTCCGGCACCGAATATGAAGCTGGCAACATGGGTCACCGTCCCCGCACGAAAGGTGGCTACTTCCCAGTCAACCCAATCGATAGCGGTCAAGATCTTCGCGGCGAAATGCTCGGCGTGATGAAAGACATGGGCCTCAAAGTTGAGAAGCATCACCACGAAGTGGCGGCCGCTCAACACGAGCTTGGCTTGAAATTCGGCACGATGACCAGCATCGCCGACGACCTGCAATTGTATAAATATGTGGTTCACAATGTGGCCCATGCTTATGGCAAATCCGCTACCTTTATGCCAAAGCCAGTAGCTGGCGATAACGGCACAGGCATGCATTGCCACCAGTCGATTTGGAAAGACGGCAAGCCGCTTTTCGCTGGCGACAAATATGCTGACCTCAGCCAAGATTGCCTGTACTACATCGGCGGCATCATCAAACATGCTCGCGCCCTGAACGCGTTGACCAACCCGTCAACCAACTCCTACAAGCGCCTTATCCCAGGTTTTGAAGCCCCGGTTCTGCTCGCCTATTCGGCTCGTAACCGCTCCGCTTCTTGCCGCATTCCATTTGCCACATCGGCACCTGGCAAGCGCGTAGAAATTCGTTTCCCAGATCCAACAGCCAACCCATACCTCGCCTTCACAGCGATGTTGATGGCGGGTCTTGACGGCATCGAAAACAAAATCGATCCGGGCGATGCGATGGACAAAGATTTGTACGAATTGCCACCTGAAGAGCTGGCCAATGTCCCACAAGTTTGTGGTTCTTTGCGCGAAGCTCTGGTTGCCCTAGACCAAGACCGTGACTTCTTGAAAAAAGGCAACGTCATGGACGACGACCAAATCGATGCGTATCTGGAACTGAAGTGGGAAGAAGTATATCGCTTCGAACATGCCCCTCACCCAGTCGAATTCGACATGTATTACAGCGTCTAAGTAAGACGACACGAGATGCTGGTGCGTTCCACGACGTGCCAACAGGGCGGCTCCTCAGCAATGAGGGGCCGTTTGTCGTTTGGGCTAGGCTTTATCGATAAAAATCAGGCGCTTTTCTTAGCGTGCGGGCAAACTCCATATCGTGCTCAATCCACAAGCTGGCGCCTGTTTCGGCCAGCAGGGTCTCGAGTTTGTCCATCGAGCTATGCGTATCCGCTGCGTCATGGTTGAACACAGGCACCGATTTCAGCTCGCGTGACATTTTGAAATGATACAAGTCACCCGATAAAACCAGCTTGCCCGTCTCCTGCATATCCAGCGCTAACGCCATATGGCCGGGCGTGTGGCCCGGAAGCGAGATTAAGCGCACTTTGCCATCGCCGAACACATCATGGTCGCCATCGAGAACTTGCGTCTCAGCATTTTCTAAAGCGCTATAATATTGCGGCACGAAAGCTGGATTGGCCGTGTCGCCAAATGCCACCTCATACTCACTGCGCTGCACCAGCCACGTGGAGCCCGCGAATAAGTTCGCCGCACCAATATGATCAAAATGCAAATGCGAGAGCGCGATATAATCAACGTCCGCAGGCGTGATATCCATCGTCGCCAATTGGTCGACCAGCGACACATCATACTCGAGATAAGTCCCGGGTAGCGCCGCCAAATCAACTTTGCCCGCGCCCACCACATCCAGCGGCAGGCCCGCCTCCCAAAGCATGGTTTTGCCTTTGTGTTGCACCAGATAGCACGGCACAAACAGCTTGCGCACGGGCGTGTCGTCATTGGTGAGCCCAAAACCTGCAATGTTTTCGAGCGTCATCGAACCGCAATCCATGACAAACAATTTGGGGCCCGAGTTTTGCGGTGTACAAGACGCAAGAAAGCCTGCCAGAGCCACCCCGATGAAACGTTTCCAATGGCCTGTCATAGCTTTTCCTCTCGGTTGACGTAGCGGGCTTATTTGCCCTTCCAATATGCATTATAAGCGGCCGCCGCTTTTTTCTCTTCCGACTGATAGGTGGTGAAGGCCTTGAACACGCCGAGGTCTAGGTTTGGCTCTTCGCCGCGCCCCATTCGGAGCAGTTGAATGCACCACCAGCCTTGTTGCCCCCACCCGTTAAGCGCGGCAAACAAACGGAACGGTGAGTTGAGACCCAGAATTGGCCGCAAGAATTTGGGTCCAATCTCCATGCTTTTTTCAAAGATAGTCGTTGTATCCATTTCACCAGAAATCAGCTTGTTGACCACATTTGTATCGACACAAAGAGGACGCCCCATGCCAATCATATCGCAGGCATCGGAACCCAAGGCCGCATCCATGCCGGCGCGGGAGCGAAAGCCGCCCGTTACCATCATCGGGCCTTTAAACACCGCGCGAATGTCTTTCGCATAGTCGAGGAAATAGGCTTCGCGTGCCACCGTGCTTTCGCGCAAGGCTTCGGCGCGGTCTGGGTTCAGTGTCAAATTATCTAGGCCGACAAGTTTTGGCTGCTCATAAGTGCCGCCCGAAACTTCGAGCAAATCTAACTCTTCGTCGTTTAACCAGGTCGCGACTTGGATGGACTCCTCATGGGTGAAGCCACCTTTTTGGAAATCGGCCGAGTTGAGCTTCAAAGACACAGGGAATTTTTTACCCACGGCTTGGCGCACCGCCCGCAAAGTCTCTAACAGCAAGCGCGCGCGGTTTTCGAGGCTACCGCCCCATTGGTCGTCACGCGTATTAATGTCTGGTGATAAAAACTCGGAAATTAAATAACCATGCGCGCCATGAATTTGCACGCCCGTAAAACCGGTTTCCTTGGCTGTTTTGGCGGCATGGGCAAACCGTTTGATGACATCCAGAATTTCCTCATGCGTTAACGCCCGCGGCTTGCCAAAAGCAGCGCCTGGCATTTGCAATTGCACATCACTTGGCCCCACAGGTGTGGGCGCCACGGCGGCAGGTGTTTGCCGGCCTGCGTGCGAGATTTGCATCCAAAGATGCGTGTTGTTTTTTGTGCCGGCCTTGGCAAAGGCTTTCAGGCTGGCTAATTGAGCTTTGGTTTGCGTGCCTTCGATAACCACATTGCCCGGACGCTCGAGATAGCGATGGTCGATTTGCACATTGCCGGTCAGCAAAATGCCAGAACCACCTTGGGCCCAACGCCCGTATAGAGTTTGGTGTTTTTTCGTCGCCCGATTGCGCTCGTCCGCCAGACCCTCTGTCATGGCCGCTTTACAAATGCGATTTTTAATTTCAACGCCGCAAGGTAGCTGCAGACTTTGCTCAATATTAACGGATGCCATTTAGTTTCTCCAAAGTTTTAACTGTGGGCTACACTAACCACTGATTCGATAAGTTCAAGTGTGGAGTGCCCTATGGCATCAGAAGATTTATTCAGCGACGAACCTGTCCCTGAAGCCAAAAAACCCAGCCCGACGGCCGCTAAAAAAGCGGAGAAGACGGAAAAAGGCTACTCTGCAGCTGACATCGAAGTGTTGGAAGGGCTGGAGCCCGTTCGGCGTCGCCCGGGCATGTATATTGGCGGCACCGACAGCCGCGCGATGCACCATTTATTCGCCGAAGTCATCGATAACTCGATGGATGAAGCCGTGGCAGGCTATGCCAGCTTTATCGAAGTAGACGTCATGCCCGATAATCGCCTATCCATCCGCGATAACGGCCGTGGCATTCCGGTAGACCCGCACCCTAAGTTTAAAAACAAGTCGGCGCTCGAAGTCATTATGACAACGTTGCACGCGGGCGGTAAATTTGGCGGCGATGCTTATGACACCTCCGGCGGCTTGCACGGCGTGGGGGTCTCCGTGGTCAATGCGCTTTCGTCTGAGCTGATTGTCGACGTGGCGCGCGATCAACTTATGTATCAACAAACTTTCTCGCGCGGCGCGCCTATGGGCCAAATCGAAAAAATCGGCGAAGCCAAAAACAAACGCGGCACCACAGTTACTTTCACGCCTGACACAGAAATTTTTGGCAAAATAAGTTTTGACCCTGCGCGTCTTTATGCAATGGCAAAAGCCAAAGCCTATTTGTTTGGCGGCGTCGAAATTCGTTGGAAGTGCGACCCTGCCCTAATTAAAGACGAAGCGAAATGCCCGCCTGAAGACGTGTTGAAATTCCCCAATGGTCTGCAAGATTATTTGGCGGAGCAAATTGGTGGGCGCACGGTTGTGACGCCTGTGCCTTTTGCCGGAAAAGTAAAAAAAGAAGGCGGCCATGGCAGCGTAGAGTGGGCCGTCACTTGGGTGGCTGCCGGTATCGGCGATGCCGATGGCATGTCCGCCAGCTATTGCAACACCGTGCCAACCCCTGAAGGCGGCACGCACGAACAAGGCATGCGCTCGGCACTCGCCAAGGGTTTAAAAGCCTATGGCGAGCGCATCAACAATAAGAAAGCCAGCATTCTCACCGCCGAAGATGTGATGGGAACGGCGGCGGCTTTTGTTTCCGTATTTGTTCGCGAGCCAGAGTTTCAGGGCCAGACCAAAGATAAATTGGCAACGCCGGAAGCCGCCAAAATCGTGGAAAACACTTTGCGCGATCATTTTGAACATTACCTAACTTCCGCGCCTGCCGATGCCGATAAATTGCTCGGCTGGGTTATCGACCGTGCTGAAGAGCGCGTCCGCCGACGCCAAGAGCGTGATGTTAACCGCAAGACGGCGGTTCGTAAATTGCGCCTTCCGGGTAAGCTGGCTGACTGCTCGCAAAAATCGTCGGAAGGCTCTGAGATTTTCATCGTCGAGGGCGATAGCGCGGGCGGCAGCGCCAAACAGGGGCGCAATCGGCGCAATCAAGCGGTGCTGCCATTGCGCGGGAAAATTTTAAACGTGGCCAATGCCACGACTGCCAAAATGCAGCAAAGCCAACAAATTGGCGATTTGGTTCTGGCGCTTGGCTGTGGCATGGGCGCGTCTTATGACAACTCTCGCCTGCGCTATGAGAAGGTCATCATCATGACCGATGCTGATGTCGATGGCGCGCATATTGCGGCACTTCTGGTGACGTTTTTCCATGAGCAAATGAGCGAGCTTATTCAAAACGGGCACCTTTATATTGCTGTGCCGCCGCTCTATCGTTTGGCGCAAGGGGCAAAAACTTTTTACGCGCGCGACGATGAGCACCGGGAAGAATTGCTTAAATCTGAATTTCGCTCCAATGCCAAAGTCGATATCAGCCGCTTCAAAGGCTTGGGGGAAATGCTTCCCGCTCAACTAAAAGAGACCACGATGATGCCGGGCTCGCGCACACTTTTGCAGGTGCATATTCCAGACGAGGAAGCCGAAGCCACGGCCCAAACCGTGACCGATTTAATGGGCAGCAAACCCGAATTACGCTTCAAGTTCATTCAAGAAAACGCGGCCTTTGCTAGCGACGAAATGTTGGACATCTAAGCCCAGCCCCTAAGCCGCGTGAGCAAAAGCTTTACATAGCGCTAAATCCCTCTATGTTCGCCTCACTACGTCAGGTCAGGCCGTGGTGGCCTGAGCTTTGAGAATGACTGTTTTTTCAGCCACCTCAAGCGCCGCGCATGTCGCGCAAAAGCAAACGTTTCAACGGAAGCGTAAATTGCCAGCCCGCTATTTGCAGGGCCAACACGGAAGATACATAATGAGTTTTGACAGCCTCGGCCTTGCGCCAGAAATCATGAAAGCCATCCACGAAGTCGGCTACACCGAACCCACCCCTATTCAGGCAGAAGCCATTCCCCAAGTCTTGGCGGGTCGTGATGTTTTGGGCATTGCCCAAACGGGCACGGGTAAAACGGCCAGCTTCACCTTGCCGATGATCCATCGCTTGATGAAAGGCCGCGCCAAAGCGCGGATGCCGCGCACGCTCATTCTAGAGCCGACGCGCGAATTGGCCGCTCAAGTGGCGGAAAATTTTGATCTCTATGGCAAAAACACCAAACTAAGCAAAGCCCTGCTTATCGGTGGCGTGAGTTTTAAAGACCAAGAGCAAGCTATTTTGCGCGGCGCTGATGTGCTGATCGCCACCCCCGGTCGCCTGCTAGACCACGTTGAGCGCGGCGGTGTTTTGCTGCGCGGTGTCGAGGTTTTGGTTATCGATGAAGCCGACCGCATGTTGGACATGGGCTTTATTCCCGATATCGAACGCATTGTTTCGCTCGTGCCGTTTACCCGCCAGACCCTGTTCTTCTCGGCTACGATGCCGCCAGAAATCACCCGCTTGTCAGAACAGTTTTTGTCGGCCCCTGTGCGCGTGGAGGTGGCTCGCCCATCTTCAACCAATGACAATGTTAGCCAGCAGCTATTAGAAGTGGCGCCCGCCAAAAAACGTGAGGCTCTGCGCTCGCTGTTTGAAGCAGAAGATGTGGCCAATGGAATTATTTTTTGCAACCGCAAACGCGACATTGCCGATCTGCTGAAATATTTGCAGCAAAATGATTATAAAGCCGTCTCGCTGCATGGCGACATGGACCAGCACATGCGCTTGCGGATGCTCGACCAGTTTAAAAATGGCGATGCGACCTATCTCATCGCCTCGGATGTGGCTGCGCGCGGGCTCGATATTCCGGCCGTAAGTCATGTGTTTAATTTTGATGTGCCAACGCACGCAGAAGATTATGTTCACCGCATTGGCCGTACCGGTCGTGCCGGACGCTCTGGCGCTGCCTTTACTTTGGGCACGCGCAATGACGCGAAATATGTCGACGCCATTGAAAAGCTGATTGAACAGCCCATCCCCCGCGCCAGTTTTGAAGGCGGGGGTGCCTCCGAGGAAAGCAACGCGGAAGACAAAAAACCGCGCAGTCGCAATCGTCGCTCTCGCAATGAAAAGAGCCATGAACCCCGCGAAGAAAAATCAGAAGCCAGCGAACAGGCCAAGCCACGCGAAGGCGGAAAACGCCGTGGCCTTTTGGGTCGAGGACGCCGTGGCGACAAACCACAAGCAAGCGAAGCTGTGTCTGAAGCGCCTGTAGACGCAAAGCCTGAAGTTAAAGCAGAAGCAAAGGTTGAGGCTAAGGTGGAGCCAAAAGCGGAGCCGAAGAAAGCCGCTCCAAAATCAGAGCGAAAAGCTGAGCCAAAATCAGAGCGAAAAGCTGAGCCAAAATCAGAGAGAAAATCAGAGCGAAAAGCTGCCAACAAAAGCCAATCCTCGACCAAAGGATCCGATGCTTTTGAAGGCAATATGCCTGATTTTTTAAAGTAGGCTTTTCAAAAACCTATCGACGCTGGTCGAACCGTCGCCCTACCATGGCGGCGGAGATATTGGTTTTTTGAATATCAATCGCTCCGCCCGCAATGCCCCAGCCCCAAGCGTCGCGCATGCGCCGCTCCATGGGGTAGGCTTTGGAATAGCCATAGCCGCCCATCAACTGCAAAGCAGCGCCCGTAACTTCGCGGCATATTTCATTTGAAAAACATTTAGCGACCGAGCTGTCGATGACGCTTGGCAGGCCGTCTTGCGCGTTAACGGCCGCGCGATGAATAAGTAGGCGAGCCGCCTCGACGCGCATTTGCATCTCGGCCAATTTAATTTGCACGCCCTGAAACTCAACCAGCTCTTTGCCAAATTGCTGGCGCTCTTGCACATATTCCAGCACATCTTCCAAAGCGCCCGAGGCTTGCCCCAAGGCCATGGTGGCATTGCCGCAGCGTTCCAAGTCAAAGGCTTCCATGAGTTTACGAAAGCCGCCCGCTGGCACGACGATGTTATCTTCGGGCAGGGTTACATTATCGAGGAAAATATCCGCCGACGGGACACCACGAAACCCCATCAGTTCTTCTTGTGCGCCAAAACTCAGACCCGGCGTATCTTTATCGACAAATACCGCGCCAATGCCCTTTGCGCCCGGGTCATCCGAGAGGCGCGTATAAACTAAATAGCCATCCGAATGGCCGCCGCCTGAGCACCAGCGTTTTTGCCCGTTCAAAATAACCTGCCCATTTTTAATCTCGCCGCGCGTTGTCAAATCGGTCAACGCACTGCCCGCTTGCGGCTCCGACATAGAGACCGCCAAAACCATTTCACCGCGACAGACTTTTGGCACCACTTCTTGCTTCAACCGATCGGAAGCAAAATGCACCAGCGCATGAACCGGGCCTACATTAGCCTCGAATAAAGGAAAAGCAGAGGCCGAGGAGATTTTGGCAAATTCTTCCAGCACCAAAAGCGCTTCTAAATTACCCAGACCTAAGCCACCCAGGTTTTCTGGAATATTAATACCGAGAAAGCCCATATCGCCCAATTTCTTGAGCATATCGGGGCCCGGCGGATGGCCTGTTGTCTCGCACATTTCAGCTATTTTCGGCATTTCTGCACGGGCAAATTTGCGCGCGGTCGCTTGCAATTCGCGCTGCTGGTCAGTGAGCTGAAAATCCATAATATCATTCCTCATTCGGGGGACTAAATCGAAACCTTGAAGGGCTAAGTATAAGAGCAAGCGAGCTAAGGCGTCCACAGTTTGCCTGCGACAAACTTGCTCAAACGCCTCTCATGGTGCTTGATTTAGCCACCGTTTCGGGACACTGTATCGCCAGAAATTAAATTTACCTTTAGGGAGTTACTGATGACTGAAGCATATATTATTGATGCCTGCCGCACACCGCGTGGCGTGGGCAAGCCGGGCAAAGGCGCCCTCGCCGATATTCACCCACAACAATTGGGTGCCACGGTTCTCAAAGCGCTGGCCGAACGCAATAAAATCAACACCAGCGAAGTCGACGATATTATTTGGGGCACCAGCTCCCAGCGCGGCACACAAGCCGGCGACTTGGGCCGCATGGCCGCTTTGGATGCGGGCTATGATGTGCGCTCCAGCGCCATGACCCTAGACCGCTTTTGTGGCTCGGGCATCACGGCTGTAAACATCGCCGCCGCCAATATTATGTCTGGCATGGAAGATATGACCATCGCGGGCGGCACTGAAATGATGTCGCGCTTTGGCACAGATGCCGCCGCCAGTTCGCCGTTCCTCGACAATGGTAATGAGCGCCTGCGCGAAGTGCATCCTCAGCCTCACCAAGGTGTTTGTGCCGATGCGATTGCAACCCTCGAAGGCATCGATCGCGAAGCCTTAGATGCGCTGGCCTATGTCAGCCAACAACGCGCTCAGCATGCGATTGAAAACGGTCACTTCGACAAGTCGCTTATCGCCGTGCATCGCGAAGATGGCACGCTGGCTCTCGACAAAGAAGAATTTCCACGCCCACAAACAACGCTCGAAAGCCTTGCCGCTCTAGATCCATCGTTTGCGAAACTGGCTGATATTCCTCTCGACGAACAAGGCACAACTTTCCGCAAACTGGTGGCACAAGCCTATCCGGATTTGGAAATTAACCATGTGCATCATGCGGGCAACTCGTCGGGTGTGGTTGATGGTGCGGCGGCCCTTTTGCTGGCGTCCAAAACCTATGCCGATGCCAATGGCTTGAAGCCTCGCGCTCGCATTCGCGCGATTGCCAATATGGGCGATAGCCCAACCTTGATGCTGAACGCTCCTGTGCCTGCCGCCAAAAAGGTTTTGGCCAAAGCCGGTCTGTCGATTGGCGACATTGATTTGTTTGAAATCAACGAGGCGTTTTCCGTGGTTGCCGAGAAGTTCATTCGCGACCTCGACCTCGACCGCAACATCGTGAACGTCAATGGCGGCGCGATGGCACTGGGTCACCCAATTGGCGCGACGGGCTCTATTCTTGTCGGCACTATGTTGGATGAGCTGGAACGCCAAGACAAACAATTCGGTTTGGTAACCATGTGCGCCGCCGGCGGCATGGCACCTGCGGTCATTATTGAACGCGTTTAAGACCTACAATAATTACAAAGGCGTTGCGCGGTTTCGCGCAGCGCCTTTTTTGTGTCTAGCTTTTGAAGCGCTTGACCTCTCGTCAGGATTTAGCCAAACTTCTACCTAACTAATTGAGGGAGCTTTTCATGCGCGCACATTACAATCATCTCGATCCATTTTTATCGGCAGACGACGCCGATACAATGCTGCGACTGGCCGAAAACTTTAACAGTTTTGGCCCCTATGCCAATGAAGCCGAAAACGAGGGCATTGGGGAAAACTTACCCCAACGTTTCGACGCGGCCTTTAATTACATCGCCAATGGCATCGACGGCGGCGGCAATCAAGAAGACTTTAAGACGGCGGCTTCGCGAACCAATTATTTCCGCGAGACTTATGCCTATGGAGAAGAGGTGCAGGCGCCTGGCGTTGAACCCTTCATGAACCACCCAGCTCTCAAAGAGACGGCGCGTAAAATTTCTGGCGTCGAGCGCATTGTACCCGCCATTATTTTTGCTAATCTTTTGGTGCCTGGCCAAGAGTTAGCCGTGCATACAGATGTGCCAGAGTTTCGCGGCGCCAATCGCAAAGTAACCCCACAATGGCTTCTCGTTACCATGCTGCACTCGGGCCTATTCGACGAATGGCGCATCCCCATCACCACCTGCGTATCCTGGTTCGGAAAATCCAAAGGCGGCGCCTTCACCTTCTATCCAGAGGGCGCAAGCGGCACGCGCGAGGCCATTCAAGCGCAGCATAATTCAGCTATTTTAATAGACACCGACGAAGTGTTTCATGGCGTTGAGCGCGTCACCCAAACCCGTCCAGATATTCCGATTATCGAAAAATCGACACGCCTGCATTTCATGGGCGACGACCATTGGCAAATGCGCGAAGGCGACACTGTGCTGGGCGATTATGACTGGGCCGATTTACGCTACTCTATTTCGTGGAAAGCCTATTGCTTCAAAGATGAAGCTGAAGAGACCCTATGGCGCTCGGGCAGCGATGACTTGAGCATCGAGTTCATCCTCGACCGCTTGGAAGCCGATTTGCGCAAAACCGGTGTGCTTACGGGCGCCCGCCCAGAGCCGACGGAATTCGCAACCCTTATGGTTGGCCATTACATCCGTTTTCCACGCCAACAAATGGCGGCGGAATAAACCAAAAGGAACCGATGCGCTTAAGCCACCCAGCCTTGCAGTTGGGCGGCTTCTTCGCGCACCGCCTGCGGGCCACCAAGCAATTGGCGATTGGCGCCAATACGCTTGAACCAATAATGCAAACCAAGCAAATCGGTAAAGCCCATGCCGCCATGCACTTCGGTAGATGTGCGGGCAACGAATTTACCTATTTCTGAAACATGCGACTTGGCCAACCGCGAAGTCAGCCCCGCCTCTTCTGGCACATTGTCTTGCGCATAGGCTGCATACCACACCAACGAGCGACACGGCTCTAGTTTGGCGGCCATTTCAGCGCACATATGTTTGACCGCCTGAAACGATCCGATAGGACGATTGAACTGCTCGCGATCTTTCGAATAGGCCACCGCTTTTTCTAACATCATGGTGGCGGCGCCTAAAGTATCGGCAGCCAGTAAAACGCGGCCCGTATCGATCATTTTACTTTGCGCCTCGCCATGATTATTGCCCGCCAACAGATGCGCCGCTGCGCCATCTAAATCTAGGTTCACGACATGGCGGGTTTTATCGATGGTGGTCAATGCCACTTCCTCTATCCCCGCACTCGAACGCTCCACAATCAGCAGTTGCTCGCCGGTCGTTAGCAAAAAATGTGTTGCGGCTTCGGCGCCCATAACAAAACTGGCACGACCCGAAACCTTGTCGCCGCTAAGCGTGAGGCCTGCGCCTTCGCGCCCGCCAATGGCTTCCGTGGCTCCAACGCCCAGAACTACCTCACCCGAGGCAATTCGGCCCAGCCAATCGCTATCGCCGCAAGTGCGCAAAGCCATAACGGCCATACCATAGGCCGCCGTGAAAGGAGATGGCGATACGTTGCGCCCTAACGCCTCTTGAATAAGCGCCGCTTCCAGCACCCCCATGCCTAGGCCACCCTGCTCGGCCGGCATAAGCACAAAAGGCACGCCCAAGTCCATCAGTCCGTTTTGCAAATCAGCGGCCAATGCCGGGTCCCCGTCGACAAATTTTCTTACCAAAGCCAGCTCAGAAGCGCCCTCCAGATAGCGCCCCACCGAGTCTTGCAACATGGTTTGGTCTTCGTTTAATCCAAAATGCATGTCTGTAACTCCTAATTGGCTTTTTGCGCGGCAGGCGTTGTCGGCTTTGGCTCGCGAGGCATACCGAGGCCTCGCTCGCTGATGATATTTTTCTGAATTTGCGCCGATCCGCCGCCAATAATCAGCCCTAGGTCGAACATGTAGTGAGTTTGCCACATGCCGCGGTCTCGCGCGAAGGGACTATCTTCGTAAAGTATTCCATATTCGCCCATCACATCGATGGCTAGTTCAGCCATTTGATGGTTCAGCTCGCAGCCTTGTAGCTTGACCAAAAGCCCCGCCATACCCGATGATTTTTTCTGGCTCGCCAAAGTTGTGAGGCGCATCCCATTCATTTTCATCGCATAGGCTTCGCCTTGCAATTGCACCAAACGGTCTCGGTAAATATCATTCTCCATCAGGGATCTGCCGTTGAGCTGCTCTTGTTTCATAATATCGGCGATTGAGTTGAGCCTAGAGAGCGCCGCATCTGGGTCTCCCAACATGCCGCGTTCGTGGGTTAGCGTGGCATTGGCCACCATCCAACCTTCGCCTCGCTTGCCAACCATCGAATGGAGCGGCACGCGCACATCGGTGAAGAACACTTCATTGAATTCGGCATAGCCGGTCATCGTCATCAGCGGACGCACTTCAATGCCCGGTGTCTTCATATCGATGAGAATATAGCTAATGCCCTGATGCTTTTTCGCATCCGGTTCAGTGCGCACGAGGCAGAACATCATGTCGGCAAATTGCGCCGTGCTCGTCCAGATTTTTTGGCCATTGATAACCCAATCCTCGCCATCGACCACAGCCGATGTTTTTACGGCGGCTAAATCAGAGCCTGCCCCCGGTTCCGAATAGCCTTGGCACCAGACCATCGTGCCCTCCAAAGTAGGCTTGATATAGGTGTCTTTTTGCTCTTGTGTGCCCAGCTCCAACAAAGTTGGAACCAACATATTAATGCCCTGTCCGGAAATGCCGCCTGGCATTTTTGCGCGCGAAAACGCCTCTGCGATGATGCGAGATTTCAACGCATCTGGCTCTGCACCATAGCCGCCATATTGCTTCGGATGCGTGCGCGCGGCAAAGCCGTTGGCCAATAATATTTGCTGCCAAGCCAAGCGCTTTTCGCTGCGCACAGAGCGGTCGTTGCGGTTGGGCGCAAGGTCTTTATGCGCCTCCAAAAAGCTTTCGACTTCGGCACGAAAATCCACGTATTCCTGCGTTAAATTCAGATCCATAACCCTCTCCAAGACATAATACTTGGCCCAAAGTCTAGGCAATCATCGCCTCCAAAGCAACGACAAGCTGATGCCTCATAAGCGCATTCTCTATAGGCGAGAGCTCGAAGCACTGGTATGTTTGGCCATGCTTGATCGTTATTTATTCATCCGTTTACTGAAAGGCCACTTGGCGCTTACCCTCGTCTTGGCCTCGGTTATCTGGCTGGTACAAGCGCTTGACCTATTCGACAAAACCTTGAGTGCGGGCGCCTCGCCGTTAATGACTTTAGGTATTAGTTTGCTGATTTTGCCGCGCGTCATCACCTTTACGCTCGGCCCTGCTTTGCTGATAACCGTCTTGTCTCAAATGGTTCGGCTGCTGCAAGATTACGAATATTTTGCTCTCGCGGCTGCAGGCCTCAGCCCTCTGCGGATTTTGCGCCCCATCGCCTTGCTGGCGGTTTTAACCATGCTGTTGCAAGGCGCTTTGGCTTTTTACCTTTCGCCCATAGCGATGAAAAACATGAAACTCCGCACCGAAAGCACGGGAACGCAATTGGCCCTAGGCGACTTACAAGCAGGTGCCTTTAAAGATGTCGCTAAAAACATGACCATTTACACCAGCGGCCGCGACGACCAGGGCCAGTGGCTCGATATTATGATTTATGACACCACCACGCCCAATCAGCCAACGCTCTATTCAGCCAAAAAAGGCACGATTGTCAGCACAGCTGAGCAAAGTTTTTTCGAATTGCAACAAGGCACCCAACAAATAACCAATGGCGATGGACAACGCACTTGGGTGCATTTTTCACGCTACCTAGTGCCGTTAAAGGCGAGCCCAACAAGCATCAAGGCGCACCATGACCTGAACCGAAACCATATGATGATCCATCAATTGCTAGACCCCGCAGCTTATGGCGTCACCAATGTGTCGCGCATCACCAGAATGCAGGCACGTGGGCTAGAGTTGATCGCTAATTTGTGGGCGCCATTTGTGTTCACCCTGATTAGCTTTGCCGTGGTTACCGCGGGCGGGCTCAATCGGCACGGGTATGGGCGGCGTATTATGATGGCTGTGACGCTGGCGATTGTTTTCCAAATTGGCATTATTGCTTTATCCGCCCAAGCGGTCGAGCTAGGTCAAGCTTGGCTAATCTTCCTTTGGCCCATCGCTTTTTTCGCAACCCTATGCGGCGTGATTATGGTGCAAACCAACCCCGCTCTCTTGTCGGCTGGGAACCCAATTCGCCGGGACGGGCCAATCACATGAAAGCGCTGAACAAATATCTTATTGGCAGATTTTCTGTCTGGTTGCTGGTGGTTCTGGCGGGCTTTGGTGCCGTGGCGGTTTTGGGCGATTTCCTCGAAATGTTAAGCTTTGCTAATCGCTTCGACCTTAGCCCAGGCGCGGCTATCGGCTTTACCTTGCAACGCCTACCGCTCATCATTCTCGACTTCCTACCGTTTATCTTTTTATTCGGTACGGTGTTTTGCCTGCTGCGGCTGTCGCAAACCCAAGAGCTGGCGGTTATTCGCGCGGCTGGCCTTTCGGTCTGGCAATTTCTAACACCGCTTTTGGTCTTCACTTTCATTACGGCAAGTCTTGTCATCGCGGTACTAGAGCCTATTGGCGCCCGCAGCATGGCCAGTTTCTCAGCCAAGCAAGCCGAGGTTACCGGCATCAAAGCCAAGTTAAGTTTTTCTACTGATGGCATTTGGTTCCGCGAGACCAACGAACAAAACAATTATATCGTTCATTCTCAAAAGCTCGACCCGCAAGACGCCGCCCGCCTCCTGAACGTGTCGGTAACCCTTATCGAGGCGGACGGAACTTTCCATCGCCAACTAGAGGCTGGGTCTGCACAATTGTTCAATGGCGTATTTATTTTGCAGGATGTGAAAATATTCACTGGCACTCAATTGCCGCAAAGCCAAGAGCAGGTCATTTTGCCAACCCAGCTTACGCTGGCCAGCATACAAAATAGTTTCAAGCCTCCGCGCACCATTGGGCTATGGAAATTACCTACCTATATTGACCAAGCTCGCGCGGCCGGCATGGATGTGTCGCGCCATGAAGCGCATTTTCAATCGCTTTTGGCTTTACCTATTTTATTATTGTCGATGGTAATGGTGGCCGCCTGTTTCTCTTTGCCGACAGGGCGAATTTTCTCGACCTCGCAAACTTTGGGGTTCTCTGTTTTATGCGGGTTTATATTGTTTCTCGTCAATGATGTCATCGGCCTGATGGGAGAGCTAAATATTTTGCCCGCCATAATGGCCAGCTGGATGCCCGCGCTTATTGCCTTGTTACTATCCGTGAGCTATTTACTAACCACAGAAGACGGCTAGACCCACTTAGGAAAATATATGACTGACTTGAAACTTGGATCCGACTTTGGAAACCCATCGCAAGACGATTGGCTCGTAGCCGTAGAGAGCGCCCTTCGAGGCAAAGCGGCCGATAGTTTGGTATCGCAAGACTTAGCCGGTTTCGAGCGCCAACCGCTTTACACGCAAGCCACCGCGCCAAGCGAGACCTCCGGTCTACCGGGTTTTGCCCCCTTCACGCGGGGAGCCCAGGCCGTCAACAACACCTATTTACCTTGGCATATCGCCCAACGCGCCGTCATTGGCCGCAAAGGCGTGGATAACGCGGCCCTTCTGACTGATCTCAATGGCGGTGTAACAGCCCTCTGGCTCGACTTTAGCCAAAGTGTGCCCGATGCAGGGGCCTTGAAAGCCCTGCTCCAAGACGTACGCCTAGATTTGGCGCCACTATGTTTGGTGCCAAGCGCCCATGGCATGGCAGCGGTGCAGCCGGTATTGGATTATTACGACCAGCAAGAAGCCGCCCCTGAGACTGTGGGCTATCTCAACCTAGATCCTTTGGCCGCTAGCCTAGAGCAGGGTGAGATGGGTGAGATGGGTGAGATGGGTAAAACGGCCACTTTTGATTATGCGGCTCTACCAAGCCTTTCTGCCACGCGCCCTGGCCTTCGTTGGATGACAAGTTCAGGCGCCGCCTATCATGCGCATGGCGCCAGTGTGCCGCAAGAATTGGGCTGGATGCTGGCTGGCCTGACAGACTATATGCGTGAGCTGGAGGCCGTGGGGGTTTCTCCTGCGGAGGCTTTATCGAAAATCACCTTAACGGTAGCCGCAGATGTCGACTTTTTTGCGACGCTAGCCAAAATTCGTGCTGCGCGATTGCTGTTTGCCAATATTGCAGAAGCCGTGGGCGTGCCAGATATGCCGCCGCAAATTCATGCTGAAAGCAGTTTGCGTGCCTTTGCTGACATCGACCCATGGGTCAATATTTTGCGCGCCACCGCTGCCACTATGGGGGCTGGCATCGCGGGCGTCGATGTTATGTGCGTGGCGCCTTGCACCGCCACCAGCGCGAGCGACAGCACGTTAACGCGGCGCATTGCCCGTAATACGCAAATTATTTTGCAAGAAGAAAGCCACATCGGCCAAGTTACCGATGCGGCGGGTGGTAGTTATTATGTCGAGCAATTAACCCATGATTTGGCGACATCGGCTTGGGAGATATTCCAAGACATTGAGGCCACGGGCGGGCTTTCTGCTGCCATGGCCGATGGCCGTATTGGGGATGCGATTATCCAGCAACGCGCCGCCTTTGATGCCGCTATGGACACGCGCGCCCATGCGATGGTGGGGGTCAGCGAATTTCCAAACCTTGAAGAAGCCCCGCTAGAGGCGGCTTCGCAAAGCCAGTATCGCCTCTCGCACGGCTTTGAAGCCTTGCGAAACAAAGCCCAGAAAAGCAAACCGAAAACCTTTCTTGCCTGCTTGGGCGACATGGCCAGCTATACGCCGCGCGCCAATTTCGCGACCAATCTATATGCGGCCGGTGGTTTGCACGCCATCTTAGGGGACGGCGGTACCGATTATGACGCAATTGCGCAAGCGTTTAAGAAGTCCAACGCCAAAATTGCCGTCATCTGCGGTTCCGATGCGGATTACGAGGCCCATGCGCCTGCGCTGGCGGCGGCCTTAAAAGCGGCTGGCGTGGTGCATTTGGCCTTGGCAGGCAAGCCGCGCGACTTGCCGGAGGTGGATGATTACTGCTTCGCAGGCTGCCAAGCCTTGAGCTACCTCACAAATATTCACGCCAAACTGGGTCTATAGGGGAGACATGAAATGAGCCAATTACCTGATTTTTCAAAACGCCCCCTCTCGCTGACCACCAAAGGCGATTTGGTGAGCTGGCAATCTGCGGCCCAAGACGCGCAAACGAATCGCAGTGGTGCAAGCCAACGAAACACACCGGAAGGCATTGATGTCAAACCGCTATATACGCCAAGCGACCGAGACGCCCTGCCTTATCTCGATAGCTTTCCGGGTATCGCGCCCTATATCCGCGGCCCTTACGCTACCATGTATGTCAATAAACCTTGGACGGTGCGCCAATATGCTGGCTTCTCGACGGCTGAAAAATCGAACGCTTTCTATCGTCGCAATTTAAAGGCCGGCCAGAAAGGCCTCTCGGTAGCCTTTGACCTAGCCACCCACCGTGGCTATGACAGCGACCATCCGCGCGTGGCAGGCGATGTAGGCATGGCCGGTGTGGCGATTGATTCCATCCTCGACATGCGCACGCTCTTTGACGGTATTCCGTTAGACACGATGTCGGTTTCCATGACCATGAATGGCGCCGTTTTGCCCATTATGGCGCTTTATATCGTGGCCGCCGAAGAACAAGGCGTCAGCCCAGATAAGCTGGCGGGCACCATTCAGAACGATATTTTGAAAGAGTTCATGGTTCGCAATACCTATATTTATCCGCCCAAGCCAAGCATGCGCATCATCTCGGATATTTTCGCCTATACGTCGCAAAACATGCCGAAGTTCAACTCGATATCCATCTCCGGCTATCACATTCAAGAAGCTGGCGCGACGGCTGACCTAGAGCTGGCCTATACGCTAGCCGATGGCGTGGAATACGTGCGCGCGGGCATGGAAACTGGTTTGGATATTGATGCCTTTGCCCCGCGCTTGTCGTTTTTCTGGGCGATTGGCATGGATTTCTTCATGGAGATTGCCAAAATGCGCGCCGCGCGTTTGCTTTGGGCACAATTGATGCAAGGGCTTGGCGCCCAAAATCCCAAATCGCTGGCTTTGCGCACGCATAGTCAAACCTCGGGCTGGAGCCTGACCGCGCAAGATATTTACAATAATTCCGTGCGCACCTGCATCGAGGCCATGGCCTCCACGCAAGGCCATACGCAGTCTTTGCATACCAATAGCTTCGATGAAGCGCTGGCTTTGCCGACAGATTTCTCTGCGCGCATTGCGCGCAATACGCAGTTGATGCTGCAAATGGAAAGCAATACCACCAAAGTCATCGACCCTTGGGGCGGCAGTTACTTTGTGGAAAAACTGACGCATGATTTGGCCGCTAAAGCGCTCGGCCATATTCAGGAAGTCGAAAAATTAGGCGGTATGGCCGCGGCCATCGAGCAAGGCATTCCTAAAATGCGCATTGAAGAAGCCGCCGCGCGCACGCAAGCGCGCATCGATTGCGGCCGACAAACGGTGGTTGGGGTGAATAAATTCCGCCTCGAAAACGAAGACCCCGTCGATGTTTTAAAAGTCGACAATTCCGCGGTTCGTACCGCCCAAATCGAGCGTTTGAAAGAGCTGAAAGCCTCGCGCGATGAAGCGGCTGTGCAAGCCGCCCTCGCCGCCTTAACGGCGTCTGCGCAAAACGCCCAAGCCAGCGGAATGGAAAACAATCTGCTGACCTTAGCCGTTAACGCGGCGCGAGCCAAAGCGACCGTTGGCGAAATTTCTTTGGCTCTAGAAGTGGTCTACAACCGCCACGAAGCCAAGCCACAAGTCATCTCCGACGTTTATGGCAAAGACTTCGGCAATACCGACCCAAGTATTTTAAAAGTTCGCGACATGGTCACCCGCTTTAGCGAACGCGAAGGCCAAGCGCCGTCTATCTATCTCGCCAAAATGGGTCAAGATGGCCACGACCGCGGACAAAAAGTCGTCGCCACAGCTTTGGCCGATTTGGGCTTTAAGGTCGTCGCGGGCGCTTTGTTTCAAACGCCAGAAGAAGCCGCCAAAGATGCCATTGCGGCAGGCGTGCAAATTGTTGGTGTTAGCTCGCTGGCGGCAGGCCACTTAACTTTGGTGCCTGAATTGCGCGATGCCTTGGCCGCTTTGGGTCATAGCGATATGATGGTGACGGTTGGCGGGGTTATTCCACCGCAAGATTTTGATGCGTTAAGAGACGCTGGCGCCAAGGCCATCTTCCCGCCAGGCACCGTAATACCCGATGCGGCGGCCGAGATGATTTCAACCCTCACCGCCCATTTAGGCCATAATGAAACCGCTTAATCGCGAACCCGAATAAGGCCTTCTTGCGCGGCGGTGGCGATGAGCTTGCCATCGCGGGTAAAGAAATGGCCGAAGTTCATGCCACGCCCGCCTGCCGAGGCTGGGCTTTCTTGCACATAGAGCAGCCAATCATTGGCTTCAAACTCATGGTAGAACCACATGGCATGGTCGAGACTAGCCGATTGTAGTTTCGGATTAATATAGCTCAAAGCATGCGGACGCATGGCCGTATCCAACAAAGATGTGTCGGATATATAGGCGAGCATCGCTTGATTGGTCGCAAAATCTTTGGGCATACCAGGGTCGACTTTGACCCAAACAATATTGCGCGGCTCAGACGGCTCTGGATTGAACATATCCTTTGGGCTAACCGGGCGGATTTCAAACGGGCGACGCCGCAACCAGCTCTCGCGGAAAGCTTCGGGAATTTTATCGGCATTTTCTGCGCGCATTTCATGTTCGCTTTTTAGCGATTCTGGGTCGGGCGCATAAGGCATTTGCATTTGGTGTTCGCGGCCTTCTTCCTTGCGCTGGAAACTTGCCGACATATTAAAAATTTGTTTTCCGTGCTGAATGGCAACAATGCGCCGCGAGGCAAAACTACGGCCATCGCGAGCGGTATCCACTTCATAGATAATCGGCGTCTCAGGATCGCCAGGGCGCAAGAAATAGCTGTGAAAACTGTGGCAAAACATATCGTCTACCGTATAGCAGGCCGACATGAGGGCTTGGCCCAACACTTGGCCACCAAACACGCGTTGGCGCTTTTCGTTGGGGCTTTGGCCACGAAATAGGTTTACTTCTAGCCGCTCAAGTTTCAGCAGCTCTAAAATCATCTCTAAGGATTGATCCATTTTTTTTCCTAAATTTTGCGTCTTAATTAAGAGACGGGACGTTCGGCCGGCACAATCGTAACGCTTTCGCCGCAACCGCAGGCATCGGTCTGGTTTGGATTGTTGAACACGAAACCGGCTGACAGTTTGTCGGCCTCATAATCCATTTGTGTGCCGAGCAAAAACAAAATCGCCTTTGGGTCGATAAGCACCGTGACCCCTTGGTCGACAATCACTTCGTCGAGTGGGCCTTTTTCTTCGGCATATTCCATCGTGTATTCCATGCCTGCGCAGCCGCCGTTTTTCACGCCCACGCGAATTCCGATTTGAGTGGTTTCCGCGCGCGCCATAATATCCTTCACGCGCGCTGCGGCGCGTTCGGTTAGCGTAATCGCTTTCGGCATTTCAAATACTTGGCTCATCGGTCTCTTCTGTTCAAATTAAAAGGCAAATGCAAAATTACTTAAAACATATTCAACGCGACGCGGGCTTCATCCGACATGCGGCTTGGATCCCAAGGCGGCTCGAAAGTCATCTCTACCACAACATCGCCAACCCCGTCCACCGAGCGCACAGCGTCTTCTACCCAGCGCGGCATATGTTCGGCCACCGGACAACCGGGCGCGGTCAACGTCATATCAATGGTGATATCGCGATCGTCAGAAATATCGACCCGGTAAATCAGCCCCAGCTCATACACATCGACCGGAATTTCAGGGTCATAAACGCTTTTCAGCGCACCAATAACTTCGTCCGTCAGCGCCGCCATTTCTGGCGATAGCTCATCTATTGGCACAGGTTCTTCGCTGGCGCTTTGCGGCGCAGACGTGTCAATTACGGGCATTTCTTTATCTTCGCTCATCGGATCCTATCCAAAAAATTCTATCGCTTTATGCAAGGCTTTGGCCAAAGCGTCTACATCGTCATGCGTATTATACACGGCAAACGAGGCGCGTGCGGTGGCTGGCACATTAAATCTTTGCATCAAAGGCTGCGCACAATGGTGCCCCGCCCGCACAGCCACACCCGCTCGGTCGATGACCGTGGCCAAATCATGCGGGTGAATACCCTCCACGCCAAAGGAGACAATCGCGCCTTTGTTTTTTGCCGTGCCATAAATTTTCACGCGGTTGATGGCGCCCACGGCTTCCATGGCGTGGTCGCGCAGGGCATTTTCATGCGTCTGCATCGCGTCAAATCCGACGTCCATCATATAGTTCAAGGCTTCCCCAAGGCCGATGACTTCTACAATCGGCGGCGTGCCGGCTTCAAAGCGATGCGGCGCGTCGCCATAAGTAATCACGTCCTTAGAGACTTCACGGATCATTTCGCCGCCGCCCCGAAACGGGCGCATGGCAGCTAGTGCGTCGGCCTTGCCATATAAAACGCCGATACCTGTTGGGCCATAAACTTTATGGCCTGAAAATACATAGAAGTCGGCATCGAGTGCTTGCATGTCATTTTTCAAATGCACCGCGCCTTGGCAGCCATCCAGCAATATCGGCACGCCGTTTTTATGCGCGATATCGACCAATTGTCTCGATGGCGTAATCGTGCCGAGCGCATTCGACATTTGCGTCAGCGCCACGAATTTTGTTCGCGGGCTAAACGCTGCCTCATAGGCTTGCATGTCCAGCTCGCCTTCGTCTGTTACTGGCACCCATTTCAGCACCGCCCCATGGCGCTCGCGCATAAAGTGCCATGGCACGATATTGGAGTGATGCTCCATCTCCGACAGAATAATTTCATCGCCTTCTTGGATTTGCGGCTCTAGGAAACCATAAGCGACCAAATTAATCGCGTCCGTGGCGCCACCGGTAAAAATAATCTGCTCGCTCGTCGCCGCATTTAAAAACGCCCGCGTGGTTTCGCGTGCCGCCTCAAAAGCATGGGTCGCCTGATTGGAGAGATAGTGAAGCCCGCGATGCACATTGGCATATTCATAGGTCGAGAAATGGCTCATCCGGTCGATAACCTGCAAAGGCTTTTGTGCCGAGGCTGCATTATCTAGATAAACCAATGGCTTGCCGTATACCTCAGAGCTGAGAACGGGGAAGTCTTTGCGGATTTCTTGAACGTCAAACGCCATGTTTGCGCCTTCCTTTACCGATTGGCTCATGCGCTAGCACCGCCGTTAAAATTGCCTAAAAGCGTGTTAATTTTTGCGTCCACCAGCCCACGCATAATCTCGCTCAAGCCTTCGTCGTCAATATGCGTTGTCACTTGCTCCAAAAAAGCCGCGACCAAAAGGTGGCGCGCGCTGGCTTCGTCGAGCCCGCGCGAGCGCAAGAAGAACAGCGCATCCCGGTCCAATTCGCCAATGGCTGAGCCATGCGCGCAAACCACATCATCGGCATAGATTTCTAGCTCGGGCTTGGCGTCCATCTCGGCGCCTTCCGATAACATCATCGCCCGTGTTTGCATTTGCGCGTCAACGCGCTGCGCATCGGGGCGGACGATAATCTTGCCCTGAAACACGCCGCGCGCGTTGCCGTCTAGCACATTATAAGCACTGGTATGGCTCGATGTATCGGCTGCCTGATGTTCAATCACATAAGTGAAATCGGCATGGGTAGCGGCCTTCGATAGACCGTGTCCCAGAACCGCCGAGTGCAATTCCGCATGGGCCTGCGCCGCCTTTAAGGAGACATGCGCTTCATGGCGCGCCAAAGTGCCGCCGCTAATCATCGCGACCGATTTATATTTTGCATCTTGCTCTAGCGTCACATGGCTGAGGCCCACTTGATGGCCTGCCTGTTGCGAACGCAAAAGCGTTAATTCCGCGCCCTCGCCCAACGTGATATCGAACACCACATTGCTATAGCCGGTCGCCATATGATCATCTACCAAGACCGCTTTAGCGCCAGCCGCGAGGCTAATTTTATGCGCCAAATGCACGGGCTCCGAACCGCTGGTGCGGATAACCAACGGGTGAGCCAAGGTGCCAGATACTTCCGCCGTCAAACCGTTTTGCGCCAAGGCGTGATTGTAATTGGCCATCACATTATCTGGCGATGGCGCATCTGGGCTCGCTAGCGTGCCCAGAAATGGCGTAATTTGCAGCCCGTCTGCTTGCGGCTCGCTTTGCAAAACGCCGTTCTCAAAATGCGCCTCTAAGGCCTCGACGCTGGAAAAATCAACCGCTCGGACCACAGCCGTCTCGCCTGATTTTAACAGCCGTGCCAAGTCGGTATAATGCCAGCTCTCCACCCGGCGTGTCGGCAGGCCCACAGCCTCAGCCGCAGCCAAGGTTGCGGCGCGCGCTTGGCCGTCGCCTGGCAATGTGTCACGTATTTGCTCGAAATGGGCTTGCGCATCAAGCATGGGCTGGGCTTCCTGCACTCGCAGCATCGGCGCCGCCGACATATTCTGCATAGCCAGATTTTTCCAGCTCCAGCGCCAACTCCGGCCCGCCCGATTTTACAATCTGGCCCTTGGCCATCACATGCACGACATCGGGTTTAATGAAATCTAACAAACGCTGATAATGGGTGATTACCAACATGCCGCGCTCCGGCGAGCGCAAGGCATTTACGCCCTCGGCAACGGTTTTTAGCGCATCGATATCTAGGCCACTATCGGTCTCATCGAGAATGGCGAGCTTGGGTTCCAGCATCGCCATTTGCAAAATTTCATTGCGTTTTTTCTCGCCGCCCGAAAAGCCGACGTTCAATTGGCGCCGCAGCATATCGTCATCCATGCCCAGCGCTCGCGATTTTTCGCGCGCCAAACGCAAGAAGCTCGCCGCATCCATATCTTCTTCTCCACGACCGCGCCGAATGGCGTTCAGCGAGGTTTTCAAGAACGTCATATTGGTGACGCCCGGAATTTCTAGCGGATATTGAAACGCCAAAAACAGCCCCGCAATGGCGCGGGCTTCTGGGGTCATTTCGGCCAGCTCTTGGCCTTCAAACAACATTTCCCCGCCGTTGACCTCATAGCCAGACTTGCCCGACAAGACATAAGACAACGTCGATTTACCCGACCCATTGGGGCCCATAATGGCATGCACTTCGCCCGGGTTAATGCTTAACGACAGGCCATTGATAATCGGCTTATCGGTAATTCCCGCATGTAAATCTTTGATATCCAGCAAACTACTCATCCAACGCTTCCTTCTAGGGAGATGCCCACGAGTTGTTGCGCTTCCACGGCAAACTCCATAGGCAGGTTTTGTAAAACATCACGGCAAAAGCCGTTCACAATCAGGGCCACAGCCTCTTCGGCATCTAGACCGCGTTGCTGGCAGAAGAACAATTGATCGTCGCTAATTTTCGACGTCGTCGCCTCATGCTCCAGCAAGGCCGAGAGGTTTTTCGCCTCTATATAAGGCACCGTATGGGCGGCGCATTTATCGCCGATGAGCAGGCTGTCACACTGCGTAAAATTACGCGCATTGGCGGCCTTGGGATGCACACTCACTTGCCCGCGATAGCAATTCGAAGAACGTCCTGCCGAAATACCTTTCGAGATAATTTTGCTGGACGTGTTTTTACCCAAATGAATCATCTTGGTGCCGCTATCGACCTGCTGCAAATTATTAGAAATAGCAATCGAGTAAAACTCGCCTGAGCTGCCATCGCCGCGCAAAATGCAACTTGGGTATTTCCACGTCACCGCCGAACCGGTCTCGACTTGCGTCCAGCTGATGCGGGCGCGGTCTTCTCGGCAGTCGCCACGTTTGGTCACGAAATTATAAATTCCGCCCTTGCCATCGGCATCGCCAGGATACCAATTTTGTACCGTCGAATATTTAATTTCGGCATCTTCCAGCGCCACCAATTCTACCACAGCGGCGTGCAATTGATTTTCGTCGCGCATCGGCGCCGTGCAGCCTTCCAAATAACTGACGTAAGACCCCTTATCGGCAATCACCAATGTGCGCTCAAATTGTCCGGTATTGGCCTCATTGATGCGGAAGTAAGTCGAGAGTTCCATCGGGCACCGAACGCCCGGCGGAATGTAAACAAACGAGCCATCAGAGAACACGGCCGAGTTCAAGGCGGTGAAATAATTGTCCGATTTTGGAACCACGGAGCCGAGATATTTTTGCACCAAGTCTGGATGCTCTTTTACGGCTTCCGAGAACGAGCAAAAAATAACGCCATCTTTGGCCAGCTCATCGCGAAACGTCGTGCCAACCGATACGCTGTCAAACACCGCATCGACCGCAACTTTGCGCACGCCCGCCAGCATTTCTTGTTCAATCAGCGGAATGCCAAGCTTCTTATAGGTTTTCAACAGCTCCGGATCCACTTCATCGAGGCTTTTAGGGCCATCTTCCATCGACTTAGGAGCCGCGTAATAGCATAAGTCTTGATAGTCGATTTTTGGATAATCGACATGCGCCCACTCCGGCTCCTCCATGGTCAGCCAGCGCTCATAAGCGTCTAGGCGCCAGTCGAGCAGCCATTGTGGCTCTTCTTTTTTAGCCGAGATAAACCGAATGATATCTTCGCTTAAGCCGTTCTCAACGCGATCCATATCAATTTCTGTGGTGAAGCCATATTTATAATGCTCCCCACCAAATTGGGCGACCTGCTCCACGGTTTCTTTGTCTATCGATGCTTTCGCTTCGCTCATCGATGCTTTCGCTTCGCTCATGGTTTACTCCGCCGCCTTGGTTAAATTTACATCACGTTTTTTAGGGTCGAGCCGTGCGGCCAATTTGGCCCAAGCTGTTACCAATTTATCTGTGTCTTGCGTGTGGCTTTGCCAACCGAGACTGACGCGCACCACTGCCTTACTGATATGGGGTGACACGCCCATGGCTTCCAGCACATGACTGCGCGACACCTTGCCGCTGGAGCAAGCCGAACCCGCACTTACCGACAGGCCATCCAAGTCCAAACCCATCACCAAGCCCTCGCTGCTCAAGCCCGCCAGCGCAAAGCAACTGGTATTGGCCAGGCGCTCGGCTTCCTGGCCGAAAATTTTAACTTCTGGTTGTGCCGCCAGCAAAGCGGCTTCCATCGCATCGCGTTGCGCGGCCAAGCCTTGAAAGGCTTCCAGCCCCGCCTTCGCGGCGCGCGCGGCGGCGGCAAAGGCAGCAATACCGGAGATGTTTTCGGAGCCAGCGCGGCGCCCTAGTTCTTGTCCGCCGCCGATAAGCTGCGGCGGCACCACAACGCCAGGCCGTGTGACCAATGCCCCGACGCCCATCGGCGCGCCTAGCTTATGGCCCGACAGGCTTAAGGCATCTATGCCCATGGCAATCATATTTATCGGGGTTTTACCCGCGGCTTGCACGCCATCGCAGAACAACAAACTGCCGTGGGCTTTCACCAAAGCCCCCACTTGGGCGATGGGCTGAATAACGCCCGTCTCATTATTGGCCAACATCACACAAACTAAAGCTGGCGTTTGGTCTTGCAAGCTGGCTTCCAGCGCCGCGATATCCAATACGCCATGGGCCGTGACAGGCAAAATTTCGGCCGGCAAACCAGAGGACTTGGCAGCTTCCAATACAGCCGAATGCTCAATGGCACTGACTAGAATACGGCCAATTTTACCGCCCCCATTCGCGGCAGGCGCTTGGCGCAAATTCAACGCCAAATTGCAGGCTTCGGTGCCCCCCGAGGTAAAAATTACCGTCTCAGGATGCGCCACCACCAGCTCGGCGATATCTTGGCGCGCGGTTTCCACCAAGGCGCGCGCTTGGCGACCTTCAAAATGCACCGAAGACGGATTGCCAATATCCAAAGCCGCCAGCAAAGCTTCGCGCGCTTCAGGGCGCAAGGGCGCGGTGGCGTTATAATCGAGGTAAGTTCGGCTCATTCGCCCGCCTCCCCTAGCAATTCAACCAAAGAAGTCGGTTGCGCCAAATGCGGCAGCGTCGATAGATCTTTGCCGCTCACGACATCGGCCAGCGAAATCGAGTTAAGAAATTGGTAAATCGTTTGGCCCAATTGCGCCCAAAGGTCATGTGTTAAGCAGCGCGCTTGTTTGGCCAAACAACCCGAGGACGATCCACAGCGCGTCACTTCCACCGGCTCATCTACCGCCTGAATAACATCGCCAATACGAATGCTCTCGGGCGCGGCTGCTAGCGTATACCCACCATGTGCGCCACGATGGCTAGTGACCAATTCGGCGCGGCGTAAATCGCCAAAAATCTGTTCTAAATAGTTGAGCGAAATCTCCTGCCGCAGACCAATATCTGCCAGTTTCATCGGGCTCATTTTCCCGTCTGAAGCGCTGAGCGCGGCTTGCTGCGCGATATCGGCCATCGCCATAACGGCATAACGACCTCGCGTGGAGAGTTTCATTTCATTGTATCCTATTGCTTTTATTGAGATTTTACGAAAAACCTTGCTTTTACCATCGGCTTTTCGCTATCACTTGGCTCAACTGATTAGAGATATAGTAAATCCGACTAAAATAGTCAAGTTTACACATCCAAGCGTGTGGGAGCGTCAAACAATGCCAGAAGTAATTTTTAACGGCCCTGAAGGCCGCCTAGAAGGCCGCTTTACCCAAAATAAAGAGCCAGGAGCACCGATTGCCATGATCTTGCATCCGCTCCCCCAATTGGGCGGTAGCATGAATAATCCTGTGGCCTATCAATTGTACCATCAGTTCGCCAGTCGCGGTTTTTCCGTTCTGCGCTTTAACTTTCGCGGGGTTGGCCGCAGCCAAGGCGAATTTGATGATGGCATTGGTGAATTATCCGATGCCGCGGCAGCCCTAGATTGGTTGCAAGCCTTAAGTGTCGATGCGCGCCAGTGCTGGGTTGCGGGCTATAGTTTTGGGGCTTGGATTGGCATGCAATTGCTGATGCGACGACCTGAAATATCTGGCTTCGTGTCGGTTGCCCCGCCAGCTAATTTTTACGACTTCACCTTTTTAGCCCCCTGCCCGGCCAGCGGTATCATCGCCCATGGGGATGCCGACCGGATTGTGCCGAAAGACGATATCGAAAAATTGGTGGAACGCTTACAGGCCCAAAAAGGCATCACCATTGATTATCAAAACATTAAGGGCGGCAATCATTTCTTTGAAAAAGACATGGATACGCTAGATGACGTGGTCGGCAAATATCTCGACAAACGCATCTCGGAAATCGCCGATAAATAAACCGCTGACTTAAATAGCGCTATAAAATTCGCCGCCCGTGGTGGGTGCGCGCACGCCTGTCGTTTCGGGTTGGCTAAGTGGCAAGCCTTTCACGCTGCGCAAAGCCAACCAAGCGAAAGCTTGCGCCTCCAGCGCATCGCCGCGCCAGCCCAGTGCATCGCAATCTACAACCTCAAGGCCCGTGCTTTTTTCCAAAGCCCGACATAAAGTTTTATTGTGTCGCCCGCCGCCGCATAAAATAAGTCGGCAGGCTGTTTCTGGGCATAGCGCCAGAGCTGCGGCCACACTCGCCGCCGTGAAAGCCGTCAAGGTAGCCGCGCCATCTGCGGCGGAAAGGTTTTCTATCGGCGTGGCCTCAAAGCCCAAGCGATCGAGCGATTTAGGCGGCGGCGCGCTGAAAAAGGGATGCGCCATCAAAGCCGCCAAAGCCATTGGGTCGACCTCGCCTTGGGCTGCCAAATTGCCGTTCTCATCATACGCCCGCGTAGTTTTTTGCTGCACCCAATCATCCAGAAGCGCATTGGCGGGGCCGGTATCAAAAGCCAATATATTATCTTGCGCACCGAGCCACGTAACATTGGCAATGCCGCCTAAATTCAACACGGCTTGCGGCCGCGGGCCTCTCGCCAAAGCCGCATGATAAAGCGGCGCCAGCGGCGCACCTTCGCCGCCTGCAGCCATATCCGCGCGACGAAACTGGCCGATAACATCGATGCCCAAGCTTTGCGCCAAAACCTGCCCGTCGCCAATTTGTAAGGTGAAGCCTTCCGCCGGGCGATGCACGATTGTTTGGCCGTGAAAACCAATAAGCGAGATGTCTTCTTGGCTGGGCTGGAGAAAATTTTGCACCGCTTCCATGTGCGCCTGCGTAACCAGTGCCTCGGCGCTTATCAATTCAGATGGCCAGAGCGCCAAATCGGCCAACACGGGCGTTGGCAAAGCGGCCGCTATATCCATAACCTCCCGCAAGGCCGCCCGCGTGGACGCATCATAGGCTTGAAAGCCATCGCGCAGAGCCACGATATGGGCCTCGCCATCGGTTTCCAGTAGCGCCAAATCAATGCCATCCAGCGAGGTGCCGCTCATCAGCCCGAGACAGGTTTTAATGGCGGTCATGGCCTTCGTCCTTTGCTAGGTTTTGCCGAATTATCGCTTGGCCAATATGGCCTCTTGATTTTCAAAGGCGGTTTGCTTAACAGTTTCAATCATGACTTATACATCAGATTTTCTAAAAACGCTCGACGAACGCGGCTTCATTGCCCAATGCACCGATGACAAAGCGCTAGACGCCGCCCTAGGCACAGCCAGCGATGGCGTGGTGACCGGCTATATCGGCTATGATTGCACCGCGCCTTCTTTGCATGTCGGCAATTTAATTTCCATTCTCATGCTGCGTCGTCTGCAACAAGCGGGGCATCGCCCTATCGTGGTCATCGGCGGCGGCACCACCAAAGTCGGCGACCCATCGGGCAAAGATGAAAGCCGACAATTGCTGACGCAGGAAAAAATCGACGAAAACAAGAAAACCATTCGTGCCACTTTCGAGCGTTTTCTGACCTTCGGCGATGGCCCTACGGATGCTATTATGGTCGACAATGATGACTGGCTCTCGAAGCTCAATTACATCGAGTTTTTGCGCGATTATGGCCGCCATTTTTCGGTTAACCGGATGATGAGTTTCGACAGTGTGAAACTGCGCCTTGAGCGCGAGCAACCGTTGAGCTTCCTTGAGTTCAACTACATGATTTTGCAAGCCTATGATTTCCTCGAATTGAACCGACGCTATAATTGCACCCTGCAAATGGGCGGCTCGGACCAATGGGGCAATATCGTCAATGGCATAGATTTAACCCGCCGCACCGACCAAAAGTCGGCTTACGGCCTGACCACAAATTTGCTGACCACCGCCTCAGGCGCGAAGATGGGCAAAACCGCTCAGGGCGCCGTTTGGCTGAACGACGACCTCTTGTCGGTCTATGATTATTGGCAGTTCTGGCGCAACACAGAAGACGCCGACATTGGCCGCTTTTTGAAACTTTTCACCGAATTGCCGCTCGACGAAATCGCCCGTCTGGAAGCCCTTGAAGGGGCTGATTTGAACGAAGCCAAGAAGATACTCGCCACCCAAGCCACCGCCATGTGCCATGGCCTAGAAGCGGCCCAAAAAGCCGAAGCCACGGCGCTGGAAACTTTTGAAGGCGGCGGCACCAGCACCGACCTGCCGAGTGTCGACATCGACGCTGGCCTATTGGACGAGGGCCTTGGGCTTTTGCAAGGGTTTGTTTTGGCGGGGCTCGCCAGCTCCAACGGCGAAGCACGACGCCTCGTGCAAGGCGGCGGGGCTAAGGTTAATGATGCGGCGCAAAAAGACATTGGCGCGAGTTTAACAAAAGATGATTTGATAGATGGCGCGATAAAATTATCTGCCGGCAAAAAGCGTCATGTGCTTTTGCGCCCGTCGACTTAAGCCAGTTATTTATTCGGTTAGCTGCTCGTTTGGCTCTTCAGGGATTTCAAACCCATCTTCGTCTGGCAAGCCGATACCAAATTCGAAAATTCGTCGGAACACGCCCGGCGTGAGCACGGAAAGCGGGTTCACCAAAATATCAAAATCATCGAGTGTTCCGCCCACACGATAGCCAATGCCGATCAACCCCTCGCCGCGTCGCCCGCCGAGCAGACGCCCGAGCAGGGGTATTTTTCCGGGTAAGGAGTTCAGCGAATAGGCGGGTATCACCGTGCCGCCAAAATCTATTTTATCGCCTTGCAATTGATAATCGCCATGCACGGTAAAGCCAACGGCGGCGCCGTGCACAATCCCGTCTTCCAAGGTCAGGCGCTCTTTATGAATCGAGAAATTCGATTCTAATTTGCGAAATTTAATGCCGTCGCCCGTGAGCGTGTCGGAAATTCCGGTAAGAGACGCAAGGCTCAAAATAGACGCCATAACCGGGACTTTGCGCGCTCTAAACCCAACTGCCGTAATCCGGCCATCGACTTCTCGGGGGCGCAGTTTATCATCCATGCGCAAGTCATACAGGCTGCCTTCCGCCTTCAGCACACCGCCATAGATGCCGTCTTGCACGTCAAACATTCTTAAAATATTTCCGCCATTTTGACTTTGCAGAGAAAAATCTCGGCGTATGGGGGTCGCCCTGTCTATCGATGCACGTATAGGCGTGCCATCGTGGAACATGCCATCGAGGCGCAATTTTTCGTGCAAGCCGCCTTTGATAGTCAACCGCACTTGCGCGCCATCTACATGCGTGTCATGGCCGCCAACAAGTTTTTCGACACGCCCCTCGACAACGGCGTTCGGGCCTAAAAAGGGTAAAAACTCAAATTCACTAGGCGGCAGAACCACCTCCGTATTTCCAGTTAGAAAAATCTTCTCCGCATCAAATTGGTCGGCGCTGAAAGTCACACGACGTATGTCGCCCTGTTTTTCCAAAGCAATTTTAACATTTCGATCTCGGCCAAGGGATATCGCTGGCAAACTCAGGCTATCGATTAAAGACCCGTCGAGCGTCATCTTCACCCGCAGGTCTTCCTCGCCCTCAATCCGCAAGCGCGCCCGAATGTCGTCAACATCGCCTTCTTCATCCGTACCTAAAACGGCTTGGACATCGCTGACAACGCCCACTGGCTTGGTATAAGCCAGCGGCCTTGGCGCCAGCTCGGTTTGCGTTAAGTCTGCATAGACGCGAATTTGGCTCGGGTTTTCCAACGGCCCTAGAACCAAAACTTTCGCAGGCGCGGAGCCCTTCACCCGCTCGCCCACCCAGGCTTGGTCTAAATCAACTAAGTCTTGCGGTGTCATGTAGCCATGGGCGGCAAAGCGAGACCCTGTTTTGGCGCGCGCGCCGAAAGGTTGGTCCCAGCTAAACCCGGCCTCCACGCCATTGACCTCGGCGCGCCCCGTAAGAACCATTCCTGCCTTGGATATATCTGCCATGCCGCGGCCTTTGTTGACCGTGTAAGGCCCCAAGGCATCGTCAATCGAGACATTCAGCGTTGTAGCTTCTACTTGATAGCTGAAATTATCCATATTTGGCCGAGCCCCTAATGGCACCTTGAGACGAACGTTACCACTCGCCTCTCCGCGAATTCGGTCAAAATCGAAATCAATGTCCTTCAGGACAGACAATGGTTCGCCATTCAGCGCTCGAAGGATGTCGCGAATGTTTCCCGCTCCCGTAAAGGCAATCTCGGCGGGAACCTCTGGGGCTCGCATATTGGGTATAAAGAAACTGGCCTCTTGCATAAAGGCACCGCGCGTATTGCCTTGGTCGACCCCGCGGGCCATATCGTCCGCTTGCCTAAGTGTGGGCAAATTCACCACACCGCCCTGCCCCTCGGCACGGAAGGTTTTGCCGCGTAGAAACAAATTGGCTTTCATATCTTCAATGGGCGGCATTTGGCTCAAAAAGCGTAAAGACGCGTCTTCAACTTGAAGGTCGAGTTGCAAAGCCTCCTCGCGTAAAGGGTCTGTGCGTTTGCGATTGGTTAGCTCAGCCAGTCCCACATCCAACTTCAAGGCGCCATCTATTACCTTGGCTTGGAGGAGGTTTTTTTCGACCCATTGTTTTACCTTTGGCGCCACAGGCACTGGCCAGAGAGCCAAAGCGCCGTCGCGGTCCATGCGGCCGAACTGGGTAACGAAATCAAAATAAACGTCTCTATTGGCCAAGCCAATCGAGCCGGCCACCTCCACTTCGCCAAAGTTATGGGTCGCCGTCATCTCGTCGATGTTCAAGCTGCCGGTCGCGACATCATAAGTCAGTTTGGCCTTGGCGCGCGGCAAAACCAAAGTTTGGTCGAAGAGTTTTGGCAAGCTTGCTTGCACCCCTTGCCCATCCAAATTAAAGGCCAATTGATCGACCAGCCCTTTGTCATCGATGCTATACGTCAAGGCGCCCGATAAAGTTCCAGACACATCTGCCACGTTAAACCGCGCATCGCGCAACGAAACCCGCTGCTGAATAAAGTCAGCCGTGCCGGATACCGTTAGCTCTTTGAAGGCAACCGGCGTGCCCGACAGTAAAACCTGCCCCGGGGCTACGAATATCTCGACAGACCCAGTTTGCGCTTCGCCCTTTCCATTAAAATCAACACCGATTTGAGCGGTAATCGGCAGATGAATGCCCTGCAGGGGCGCCAAGAGCGTAGACACACGACCGACATCGCGCGGGTTCATATTCTCGATAATAATATCGGCATGCCCTTTTTGCCCGGGCGTTAGCTTTACCACCGCAAGGATGGAGCTGACTTGGCCATTCTGCTGATAGGCAATATTGGTATTTAAATTGATATGATCGCCATAATGGGTGAGTGAAAGTTGAGACTTTTGGGCTTGGCCCTTTATTGGCTCACCAATGACAATCTCCCGAATTTCCATTTTCTTGAGAAAATTAGGCTTTCCTGCCTCGAGTTCTTGGTCGAAATTCGGTACGAAAAAATTGAAACTAGGTGGCAACCGATTGGTCTCTGACAGGGTGGCTGTTAAGCTTTCGACCTCAACCTCCGCCAGCGTAAATTTGCCATATTTCCAAAGTGCATCTCCGCTCAGGCTTGCCGAGGACGGGCCCAAGGTGATGCGGGCATCATCCATATCCACAATGTCGATGCTTGCCGCCTGCAATGAGAACATATTGGAAGAGATAGACCAGCCCAGCCGCGCGCCTTTTATGCTCAAGGAAATGCCCAGACCGCGCTGAACCCCTAGCTCGATAAGGCTAGCAATGGGCGCGATGGGCAGGGGCGTGAGGCGCGTGACAATGGCCAACACTAAAATGGCGATGACTATGACGCCCAAAATACCTGCTAAAATCCGCCCAACCCGTTTCATGCTATGCTAGTTTTCCCCTGCCTGCCTTGCTGGCCCCATAACGAGACAAATCAACGCGAGCCAAATAGACTTTTATTGTTTATGACAGAGTCTATTCCTATTGGCATCTCAAATATCGGAGTTATTGATGACCGAAAGTTTAAAAATTGGCGATAAAGCACCAGATTTTTCTTTGCCTGCCAGCAGCTCAGCTACCGGTCAAGCGACCCTCAGCTTAAGCTCTTTCAAAGGCCGCAAACTAGTGGTCTATTTTTACCCAAAAGACAACACGCCCGGATGCACCACGGAGAGCCTTGAGTTTACCGCCGCGACCAAAGATTTCGACAAGGCCAATACAGCCATCGTCGGCGTGTCGGCAGACAGCTTGAAGAAGCATGATAATTTCATCGCCAAACACCAGCTCGCCATGCCGCTTATTTCTGACGAGGAACACGTCATGCTAAACGCCTATGGCGTTTGGGTTGAGAAAAGCATGTATGGCAAAAAATTCATGGGCATCGAACGGGCCACCTATCTCATCGATGAAGACGGAAAAATTTCTGCGATTTGGCGCAAGGTAAAAGTCAAAGGCCATGTCGATGCCGTGCTGGACGCCGTGAAAAGCTAAGAAAATCAAGACCCCTAAACCGCGTTAACCCTTTGTACAGTCAACTATGGGAAGCACTAAAAGCTTGCATTTTCGTGTGGTTTTTGGGAAACAAGCTGTGGAAAAGATGAAGTTGGAAAAAAAATGACGCCACTGCTAGATAAATTGCGCGAGCTCTTCGCAGAGCGCCAGATTTACATTCGAAAGAATGGGAGTGTCACTTATGTGCCGCTCTCCACTCAGTCGCTAGCGCTTTTGGCGGCTCTATTCTTGGCCGTATCTGCTTGGGTTGGCTATGCCTCCGTGCATGTGGTTTTTCAAAGTGGTTTGGGCGCAGAACGCGAACGCGACGTGCGCGACATGCGCTTGGCCTATGAAAACGAATTAAATCGCATGCGCCTTGCGCATGATGATTTGAACGCGCAATTAGTGCTCACCCGAGATTGGTTTTCCAAGACCACCGACACTTTAGAAAAGCGCCACAATAATTTGACCCTCGTGTTTGAACAACACGCCGCCATTTCGGATGAGTTGCACGATATGCAATCGGCCTTTGCCCGCGTAGCCAAACGCAATAAACGCGACAAAAACAAAACGGAACTTGTCGCTCGCAGTGGCGACGGCCATGAGGGCGCATTGGAAAGCCGCACTTTCGTTGAACCAAGCGATATCGGTAAAGTTCAACTCACCCAAACCAAAGCCCTAGAGCCAGACACGCAAGACATCGCGATGCCGCATATGTCGGGCGATGTTTACAAGCGGGTTGCCTCGCTTGATTTGCGCCAACAAGATTTGCTGGATGCTTTGGAAGAAAACATCGACCAGCGCATCGGCGAATATGAAACCGTCATCGAAGGCACAATTATTTTAGAGCCTGAAAGCTTCATGGCTTCGGTATTGCCCGAGAGTGAGCGCGCGATTGGTGGCCCCTATATTCCGTTAGAAGATGAAAACGCGGGCATTAATTCCGCGCTGCATCAGCAGCTCTATCGTATCTCGAGCAATTTAGAGCGCTTGCAAAACCTCAGCGCTTCCGTGGCCAAAATCCCCTTGGCTTTGCCAATTCATGACTTTCGTCTAACCAGTAGCTTTGGCCCGCGCATTGACCCGTTCAAAAAACGCGCGGCGTTTCACTCTGGCGTTGATTTTGGCACAGCTACCGGAACCCCCGTCTATGCCACTTTGCCAGGCACCGTAACTCGTGCCGGCTATAAAGGCCCATACGGTTTGGTGGTTGAGATTGATCATGGCAATGGGTTTCGCACTCGCTATGGCCATTTGGCGCGCAGCCGCGTTCGTCGCGGACAAAGCGTTGACTTTCAGCAACACATTGCGGATGCTGGAAACAGTGGCCGCAGCACCGGGCCTCATTTGCATTATGAAGTCTGGTATGAAGGCAAAGTGCGTAATCCGGTAGCGTTTCTGGACTCGGGAAAACAAGTATTCAACATTGCCGAGACCTTGTCGCGCAGCGAGCAAAAATAGATATATCTGATTGGATCCCCATGGCCGACGCCTCAAAGACTAAATCTGCTCCCTCCATTCTCAGCCAAGACATGCATGTGATTGGCAAAATCTTCTCAACCGGCGACATTCAAATCGAAGGTCGATTGGATGGCGACCTTTGCTCGCATGCCGTTACGGTTGGCGCGCAGGCCGAAGTGAACGGCGAAGTGGCCGGCGATACCGTTACTGTATTTGGCAAAGTAAATGGCACCGTGCGGGGTCGCCAAGTTTATCTTTGCGCCACCTGCCGCGTCGATGGCGATGTCTTTAACGAAGCCTTGGCCATTGAATCTGGCGCCCAACTGAATGGCGCTGTGAAGAATGAAAAAGACCCATTGAAAAATGCGGCTATCAGCCCTGAGCCCATCGCGGCGCCTGCGGCACCCGAACTCGATTAATCTAAATCTGCGACGCCGCTCGCGCCGCCTTCGCCATTGACGCGTTGCGCCAAAGCCGCTTCCATAAAAGCGTCTAGCGCGCCGTCCAGCACAGCATTCGGATTGCCGCTTTCCACACCCGTGCGTAAATCTTTCACCATTTGATATGGCTGCAAGACATAAGACCGAATTTGGTGGCCCCAGCCAATCTCTGTTTTAGCATCGGCATTGGCATTGGCTTCTTCTTCGCGCCGCTGCAATTCCATTTCATAAAGCCGCGCGCGCAACATCGCCCATGCGGTCGCGCGGTTTTTATGCTGCGAGCGTTGGTTCTGGCACTGCACCGCAATATTGGTTGGGATATGGGTAATGCGCACCGCACTATCGGTGGTGTTCACATGTTGCCCCCCGGCCCCGCTGGCCCGAAACGTATCGATACGCACATCGCTTTCAGACACATCAATCGCAATTGTATCGTCAATCACCGGATAACAGCCGACGCTGGAAAAACTTGTATGGCGACGCGCATTGCTATCAAACGGCGAGATGCGCACCAACCGATGCACGCCGCTCTCGGTCTTGGCCCAGCCATAAGCATTATGACCTTTAATCTCAATCGTAGTCGATTTCAGCCCGGCTTCATCGCCATTGGTCTGCTCGATGACACTGGCCTTATAGCCTTTTTTCTCCGCCCAACGCAGATACATACGCTGCATCATCTGCGTCCAATCTTGGCTCTCGGTGCCACCGGCGCCAGCGTGAACTTCGATATAGCAATCATTGCTATCGGCTTCGCCAGACAGAAGCGTTTCTACTTCCAGGCGCGAGGCTGTCTCGCTGAGCGCGGCTAAAGCCGCTTCGCTTTCGCTCACAATATCGCCATCGCCTTCTGCTTCGCCCAGCTCAATCATCTCGACATGATCGTTCATATCGGCCTCTAGCTGGCGGCATGTTTTAATGGCGGTTTCTAAGCGCGTGCGTTCTTGCATCAAGCTTTGTGCGCGCTCGGGGTTATTCCATAGCTCAGGGTCTTCGGCGCGTTTATTCAGCTCCTCAAGGCGAACCAAAGCGGCATCCCAGTCAAAGATGCCTCCTCAGCAGCTCAACCGACTGCTTAATACGATCTATATAAAGGGTGTTTTCCGCGCGCAAAATTTCAAATCCCTACAAGTCTTACAGTGACGCAACCTAGAGTGATGCTGAAAATTAGTAAAGGCCACCCGTGCCCGCGCCCACTGTTTGCGTGTTGACGGCAGGGCGCTTACGACGGCTGGTGCCGCTTTGGCCACGCACAATCGCTTGCTTGCTGCCAACCGAAGGCTCATTGCCCAACTTAAAGGCTTCCAGAATAACCGTCTCATCTTCGGGGCGGGCCAGCTTACCAGTCACGGCATTAATCCGAACCAGGCTTACCGCCGAAGGGATACGAAATGGCGGGGTCGGCTCGGTTTTCAGGGCTTCTTCCATGAAGGCTTTAAAAATAGGCCCCGCAACAACGCCGCCACTCTCGCCTTTGCCCAAAGGTCGGTTGTCATCATAGCCAACGTAAACGCCGACCACGAGGTCAGCCGAAAAGCCGATAAACCAAGCATCTCGGCTGTCATTGGTGGTGCCTGTTTTGCCCGCTAAGGGCTTGCCGATGGAACTGATACGACGCCCCGTGCCGCGTTTCACCACACCCTCCAGCATGGAAACCACCTGGTAAGCGGTTTGCGGCGACAAAACTTGCTCGCGCTCATCTGGCAAATCCGGCGCGCTTTGCTGCTGATAAACCTCATCGTTGCAGGCAATGCAGGCGCGTTGGTCATATTTAAACAGGTTGTCGCCATAGCGGTCTTGCACGCGGTCAATGAAGCGCGGTTCAATGCGCTTGCCACCATTGACTAACATCGCATAGGCCGAGGTAAGACGCATCAGGGTGGTCTCCCCCGCGCCCAAAGACATCGCCAGAACATTTGGCATGGTGGTGTTAATGTTAAACCGCGCGGCATAATCGGTAATTTTGGCCATGCCAACTTCTTGCGCCATGCGAATGGTCATCAAGTTCCGACTTTTTTCCATGCCCAAGCGCAGGGTCGAGAGACCGTAAAAACGCCGCGCATAGTTTTCTGGTTTCCACAGGCCCTGGTCTTTGCCTTGGTCCATAACAAAGGGTGCGTCCAGCACTAGGCTGGCTGGCGTGAAACCGCTATCCAAGGCCGCCGCATAGACAAAAGGCTTAAACGCCGAGCCCGGTTGTCGGCTGGCTTGGGTTGCGCGGTTAAATTCACTGGCCGCGAAACTATACCCCCCCACCATGGCTTGCACGCGGCCCGTATGCGGGTTTAACGCAACCATGGCGCCGTTAACTTCAGGGACTTGTTTCAGTTCATAGTGCCCCTCAGAGGCCATCGCATTGACCCAAACAACATCGCCAACTTTTAAGACATCGGAGACTTTGCTAATTTTCGGGCCTTTAACTTTATAGCCATTCTCTGGGGATGGGGCTTCGCGCGCCCATTTTACGCCTTTCAAGGGCAGCACGCCCAGCTCCACCGATTCTTCAAATCGGCGGGCCCGGGTCATCCGCGGACGCAAGCCAATAGACGCCTCTTTTTGTTCATCATCCACCGACAGCACAACCGACAAACGCCAGGGTGCCAAATCGGTTGGAATAGAAATTTTGGTGAGTTGTTCCCACCAAGCTTCCAAAGTTTCCATCTCGCTAACGGGGCCGCGATAGCCACGACGGCGGTCGTAGTTTTGCAAGCCCTCTCGCAAAGACTTGAGCGCCAATTGTTGAAAATCTGTATTCAGCGTGGTGCGAATGGAAAGCCCGCCGCCATAAAGCTGCTTTTCGCCATACAGCCCATAGACTTCACGGCGCACTTCTTCGACAAAATATTCGGCCGCATAGCGGCGCAAGCTAGCAGGACGGTCGGCCACCACCAGCTCTTGTGCGGCCGAGCTGCGGGCTTGGCGATCGGTGATATAGCCGTTGTCGCGCATCCGCCCGATAACCCAATTGCGTCTGGCAATGGCCCGCGCACGTTTGCGGAACGGGTGATAATTATTTGGCGCTTTTGGCAAAGCCGCCAAATAAGCCGCTTCAGCGATCGTTAAATCGCTCAGTGGTTTATCAAAATAGTTCAACGCCGCCGCCGCTACCCCATAACTACCGAGCCCGAGATAAATTTCATTGAGATATAACTCCAACAATTGCCGCTTGGTAAATGTGCGCTCTAGGCGCAAGGCCAGCACAGCTTCTTTGAGCTTGCGTTCAAAAGTAACATCCGAGCTAAGGAGGAAGTTTTTCGCCACTTGCTGGGTAATCGTCGAAGCCCCCTCCAAGCGGCGTCCGGTCACAACATTGACTAGGTTCGCCACCACGGCGCGCATAATCCCAACGAAATCTATGCCAGAATGGTCGTAGAAGTTTTTGTCTTCGGCGGCCAAAAACGCATTGATGAGATGCTCTGGCGCTGTGTCGATGGGCACAAAAATGCGCCTTTCTTGGGCATATTCGGCAATCAAACGTCCGTCACCTGCGTGGGCGCGGCTCATCACGGGGGGCGTGTAATTGGCCAAATGCTCGTAATTGGGCAAGCCGCTATTGAGCCGCCACAGCACCAATACCAGCACAAACAAGCCAATCGTCCCTAGGGTGACGGCGATGCCTGCAAGATTTCCCAAAAACTTCATTTACTATTTCCTCGGTTCCCTTTTGGGGCCATTTCGCACCTAATACTTACCCCTATTATATAGAGAGTGCGTTTATGACCTCTAAATAGGGCGGCACTATGGCATTTTGCAAGGTAAATTGCACCGTGGCGCCGGCACCAAAAGCAAACGGCGCAGCCCCATATCGCAAGCCGTATCTATTGAGCCAGAGCTATCCGCGTACCGCGAAAAAAGCCATCGACCGATTTCACGAGAGCGCCCGCCACTTTTCGCCGCCAACTGCTCGTCACCAATTGCTTTTCGTCTTTACGATTGGTTAAAAAACCAAGTTCAATGAGAACCGAGGGAACATCTGGCGCCTTGAGAACGCGAAAGCCAGCAAAGCGGTGCGTGCGATCCAATAGATTGGTTTTATTGCGCGCATTGTCGACCACTAATTTGGCAAATTTTACGGATAGGTTTTTGGTTTCTCGTTGCGCCAAATCGATGAGAATATCGGCAACTTCGGATGGCTGATCGGCAAAATCAATGCCCGCAATAATATCTGACTGGTTCTCTTTGCGGGCCAGCGAGGCGGCCTCTTTATCGGAGGCCGTTTCTGACAAGGTATAAATTGACATACCGCGCACATTTTTACGCTGAATGGCATCGGCATGAATAGAGATAAACAAATCAGCATTGTGCTTGCGCGCAATATTCACGCGCTGGCGCAGCGGAATATAAATGTCGCGATTGCGGGTCAGGTAAACTTTATATTTTCCGGTGGCGCGCAATTGCTTGGCCAGCTCTCGGGTGAAATCTAGGGTGACGTTTTTCTCTTTTGCTTTTTTGCCTTGCGCACCGGGGTCGACGCCGCCATGACCGGCATCAATCACAATCACCGGCTTGGCGTTTTTTTTGCTGCGCGGTTTAAAGGCGGGGGGCGGCGCAGCTTTGGCGGTTTTGCGGTTTACGGCGCGGCTGGTTTCTCGGTCTTTTTTAACCTGCGAAGCAAAATCCTTGGCGGTGCTGGGCACCAAATCAACCACCAACCGATGTGGTAATCCAGACGATGGCGCCAGAACAAAACTCTTGGCTACTTTTACCGGACGAGCGGCATCAATGACCAAACGGCTTTTACCAGCCGTAAATTGACCAAAGCGCAAGCCGCTCACCAGCTCATCCTTTTTCGATATTCCGGGCTTCGATATTTCAGGGCCGGTGGTAGGCCAATCGAGCGATGGCAAATCAATCACCACGCGGCGCGGCTTGTCTAATAAAAAGACGCGGAAATCAACCCTCTCGGATAAATCCAACACCACGCGTGTGCGTGTCTCACTAACCCCAAGGCGAATATCTTTCACCAGACTGGCAGCCTGAACAGGCGCCATCAGCCCAAAGCTCACCAGCAACAAGCAAACGAGCCTCAGGATAGGCTGCGTAATTTGGGCTATCGGCTTCATGGTTTTTGGTTTTTCTCCTGCCCCGGTTCGACTCACTGTGTTGGACATAGTTTAGCAACTTCGCGGGCGGAACGCGACTGAACCGTGAGCAAAACAATTGTCAAAAGTTTAACTATATGATTTTGCACACAATTATTGCCTATCGCGTATTCACCTTGCAATCCCCAGAACGCATCTGTAAAACCAGAGAGGTGTTTTACCTTGGTAAGGTTACCCCGATGGCCAAATGGAGCCGGCGGTAATTAAGCCACAAAGAAAACTCATGAGCCTGGCGATAGCCTCGGCCATAACCGAAACTTTTTAACAGGATGTCGCGTGACCTACGCTGCAGCAACAACAAAAGCGAATTTCCAATCCCCGGCTCACGCTGCGGTAAGGAATAGCTGTGCGCTTGGTTCGACGTCTTTCTCACTTTCCTTTTTTAGTAAACATTTACGCAGGCTGACGGAGACGGGCTTTGCCCTCACACCGCGCTTGGCGGGAGACTTTCATGACCAAGAATATGCTTATCGATGCCATCCACCCGGAAGAAACACGGGTTGTTGTAACGGAACACAATCAAATCGAGGAATTCGACTTCGAGTCGGGTACCAAATCACCGCTTCGCGGTAACATCTATCTCGCAAAAGTAACGCGCGTTGAGCCCTCGCTTCAGGCGGCCTTCGTCGAATATGGCGGCAATCGTCATGGGTTCTTAGCGTTTAACGAGATCCACCCTGATTATTATCAAATACCGGTCAGCGACCGCGAAGAATTGCTTAAAGCGCAAGCCGCCGAAGACCGCGAGCATGCCGCTAGCGAAGAGGATGATGCGCAAGAAGATACCAGCGCAGCTTCGGAAGAAAATGGCGAAGATAGTTCCGGCGAAAGCATCTCGAGCCTTGACGGCGATGCCCACGAAGAAGCGGCACCGAGCAATAAATCTCGTGCCTCGCACCGCCGTTATAAAATTCAGGAAGTCATCAAACGTCGCCAAGTTATTTTGGTGCAGGTGATGAAAGAAGAGCGCGGCAATAAAGGCGCTGCGCTGAGCACTTATCTCTCATTGGCCGGTCGCTATTGCGTGCTGATGCCAAACACCGCGCGTGGTGGCGGCATTTCGCGCAAGATTAGCAATAGTGCCGATCGCAAAAAACTAAAAACCATCGTCGGCAAACTAGATGTGCCAAGCGGCATGGGGCTGATTGTTCGCACAGCAGGCGCCGAGCGCACACTGGCTGAAATCCGTCGTGATTGGCAATATATGTCGACCATGTGGCAGGAGGTTCGCGATAAAACCGTCGAGTCCACCGCCCCCGCTTTGGTTTACGAAGAAGGCAATCTCATCCGCCGATGCATTCGAGACTTATACTCGAAAGAATTTGACGAAGTGGCCATTGCAGGCGCCGATGCCTATAAAGAAGCCAAAGGCTATATGAAGCTTTTGATGCCGAGCCATGCCCGCAAGGTAAAATTACACGCCGAAAACACACCGCTGTTCAAGCTACATGGTGTCGAAGACAAATTGGCTGCGATGTTTAACCCAACCGTGGTTTTGCCATCGGGCGGCTATCTGGTTATCAACCCGACTGAAGCCCTGGTCTCTATTGATGTGAACTCGGGCAAATCTACCCGCGAGCAATCGATTGAGAAAACCGCGTTGAACACCAACCTAGAGGCCGCTGTTGAAGTGGCTCGCCAAGCGCGTTTGCGCGATTTGGCTGGCTTGCTGGTAATCGATTTCATCGACATGGATGAAAACCGCAACAATCGGGCCGTTGAACGCAGGATGAAAGAAGCGCTGAAAAGCGATCGTGCCCGCATTCAAGTCGGTCGCATTAGCTCATTTGGTCTAATGGAAATGTCGCGCCAACGTATGCGCGCTGGCGTTCTCGAAGGCAGTAGCGAAACTTGTGTGCATTGTAATGGCTCCGGCATGGTGCGCTCGGTAGAGAGCCGCGCCTTGCATGTTTTGCGCCAAATCGATGAGAGTGCCGCGAAATTTAACCATGGCGAATTGGTGGCCCATCTGCCGCAAGATGTTGCGGTCTATCTGCTGAATCAAAAACGCGCGCAGCTCACCGACATTGAAACCCGCACGGGCGTCACCGTGGCCATCAACATTGATGCCGAGCTGACCTCCATGGAAATGGCCATCACGCTGCCAGACCAATCGGAAAGCTCCGGCGCCTCGCGCATGGAAGGCGACCCAACGGCTGGCCTCGAAGATGGCGATGGCAATAAAAAACGTCGTCGTCGTCGCGGAGGCCGCAATCGTCGTCGCTCCGACGCAGACGAGAGTGAAACGAACGAAGGCGAAGCCTCTAACGCTGGCTCGCGTGAGCCTCAAGAAACCAAGCCCAACACTTCCGATGATGAAGAAACCAGTGCTGAAGCACAAACCTTCGGGGAAACCAGTGGCGATGACGATGAGGATAAGCCAAAACGGCGCCGTCGTCGCGGTCGTCGCGGTGGACGCAATCGTCGTCGCCCAGAAGATGGCGAAAATAATTCCGCAACCGAGGACAACAATAGCGAAGCCCCGACCAGCGATAGCGAAGCCCCTGAAGGCACATCCGAGGCGCCTCAGAAAATCGTTCTAGAGGTTTCCTCCGCCGACGAACCGGCTCCGGACGAAGCGGCTCCGGACGCAGCGCCTTCAGAAGAACCTGCCGCGGCGGAAGCGTCAGCAGACGTTCTTGCCGAACCCGTCTCCTCTGAAGAAGTTGTAGCTGAAGAAGTTGTGGCTGAAAAAGCCCCCGCCAAGCCGCGCAAAAAAGCGGCACCAAAAGCCCCGAAGAAAACCAAGGCTGCCGCTGCAGAAGAAGCCGCAACCGAGACGCCAGTCGAAGAAGCGCCTAAAGAAATGGCTACGGAAGTGGCTACCGAAGCGGCACCGGAGACCAGCGAACAAGCACCAGAAGCAGACGGTGCCGACAAACGCAAAGGTTGGTGGCGACGGTAAGCGGCCGCATTAAGGCCGCATTCGCCACGCAGTGTTATAAGATGAAACGCTGGTTATCTCCCCTTCCGGCCCGCAGGCTCTGGCTTGCTGGCCTATTGCTTGCTTGCTCGCTTTGGCTGCCGCTCTCGTCGGCCAAAGCGCAAGGGGTGGTGCGAGATGCGGAAATTGAGAGGCTATTGCGCGATTACAGCCGCCCGCTTTTGATAGCGGCCGACCTAGAGCCCAAGCGAATTGGCGTTGCCGTTATCAGCGATAAGCGCTTGAACGCCTTTGTAACCAATGGCCAGAATATGTTCATCCATACGGGACTTATTTTGGAGGCCGAAGAACCGAATATGGTCATCGGCGTTTTGGCGCATGAGATAGGCCATATTACCGGCGGGCATTTGGCACGCGGCAGCGAAGCTCTTTCTAAATCACAAGGCCCGGCCATCATCGGCACAATTTTGGGACTGGGGTCTATTTTGGCTGGCGCAGGCGACATTGGCATCGCGCTGATTACCGGTAGTCAGCAACTCGCGCTGCGCAATTACCTCACCTACAACCGAGGGCAAGAGGCCGCGGCCGACAATGTCGCCCTTGAGTTGCTGGACGCCACAGGCCAATCGCCCCAAGGCATTATTGGTATGATGGATACATTGGCCAACCAAGAAATACTCTCCGAAGCCTATCAAGACCCCTATGCGCGCTCTCACCCAATGTCTCGCGACCGGGTGAATGCCTATCGAGCGGGAGCAGAAGGCTCGCCCTACCAAGATGTTCGAGACGCGGATGACTTGATATTTCGACATAAAATGGCGCAAGGCAAAATCTACGGCTTTCTCGATCGCCCGAATGTTACGCTGCGCCGCTACCGCAATGATGACAGTGCGCCTGCCCGCTATGCCCGCGGCATCGCTTTATACCGGCAAGGCTTGCGCGATGAAGCCGTACGAATCGTCGATGGTTTGCTGGCTGAATTCCCCGATAACCCTTGGCTTTATGAACTAAAAGGGCAGATTTATTATGAGACAGGACAAGCCCAAAAGGGCATTGCCCCCTATAAAAAATCGGTTGAACTGCAACCCGATGAACCCCTATTACTGATTGGCTTGGCGTCTTGCCAATTAGGCGTTGGTCAATTAGGTGGCCGTGCGCATGACGCGATTAATCAGCAGGCGGTGCGTAATTTGAAAAAAGCCCTACGCCTCGACCCCAGCAATCCGACCGCCTATCTTCAAATGTCAAAAGGCTACGGACAATTGGGCGAAACCGCCTTGGCGCAATATGCTTTGGCCGAATATCATGCGGCTCTGGGCAGCCGCGAAGCCAAACGCCATGCTAGGCGCGCGGCTAAAGGGTTGGAAAAAGGTTCGGTCGAGTATATTCGAACGATAGATATAATCAGCGGTCCGGACAAACCGGGCTCTCGGTAAAGGAAACAAAAATGCGATTTGTAAGTGTTATTTTGATGATGGCTGGCCTCGTCTTTGCGGCGCCCCTTCAGGCCGCCCCATTTAGTGCCGAGCAAGAAAAAGCCATTGAGAAACTGATTGCCGACTATTTTGTGGCAAACCCAGAGAAGCTTGGCGACGCGCTAGACAATATGCAGGCTCATTACCAAGAAAAAGAACAACAGCGCATGGCGCAAACCCTAGAGGATAATGCCGATGCCTTGTATCGCACGGCCGGCGATTTCTCGCTCGGCCCTGCCGACGCTCCGATTACCATTGTCGAGTTTTTTGATTATAATTGCGGCTATTGCAAACGCGCTTTGGCGCCTTTGATGCAAACGCTGGATGAAAATGAGGACGTACGATTGGTCTTCAAAGAGCTGCCTATTTTAAGCCCCAGCTCGCGCCTGGCTGCCAAAACGGCGCTGGCACTCGACGACCCGCTTACTTTTTTGAGCTATCATACAAAATTGATGACCCATCAGGGCTCGGTTAACCAGACAGTGATTGATAAAACGCTGACCGAGTTGAACCTCTCGCCCAAAGCCATCGCCAAAAAGTCCAACTCGAAAGACATTGCCAAAGCCATCGAAGACACGAGCAAATTAGCCGAACGCCTTGGCATTAAGGGCACGCCCGCATTCATCATTAATGGCGCGCTCTACCCGGGCGCTCTCGAGGCCGCAGACTTCGCGACTGCCATTGCTACGGCCCGCGAAGAGCTAGTGAATTAAGCTAAATAAGGCCTGCCAAAGGCGAACTTGGGTCGGCGTACAGGCGCTTGCCCATGCGCCCGGCCAAATAGGCTTGGCGACCCGCAATAACCGCGTTTTTCATGGCTTCGGCCATCAATAACGGGTTTTTCGCTTCGGCAATCGCCGTGTTCATCAACACGCCATCGCAGCCCAGCTCCATAGCAATGGCCGCATCGGATGCCGTCCCCACACCCGCATCTACCAGCACAGGCACTTTGGCCTGCTCGATAATCAACCGAATGTTTACCGGATTTTGAATCCCCAAACCCGAACCAATGGGAGCGGCCAGCGGCATGATGGCGCAACAGCCCATGTCTTCCAGCTCTTTGGCCATAATCGGGTCATCGCTGCAATAGACCATCACTTCGAAACCTTCTTTGATGAGCAGCTCAGCCGAGCGAAGCGTCTCTATCATGTTCGGATAGAGAGTTTTCTCGTCGCCCAAAACCTCCAGCTTCACCAAACTCCAACCGCCCGCCTCGCGCGCCAAACGCAAAGTACGCACGGCATCTTCGCCGGTAAAACAACCCGCGGTATTCGGCAAATAAGTGAATTTCTTCGGGTCGATATAATCGACCAGCATAGGCGCCTTCGTATCGGTCAGGTTAACGCGGCGCACGGCCACGGTAACAATCTCGGCCCCTGCGGCCTCAGCCGCGGCGGCGTTTTCGGCATAGTCTTTATATTTTCCAGTGCCGACAATAAGACGCGAAGAAAAATGACGCCCCGCAATGACCAACCCATCCTCTGATTTGTCTGTTTTGCTTGCGCTCATCTCACCCTCCGCCAATAAAATGGACTATTTCCACTCGGTCGCCATCGCCAAGCTCATGTGTTTCATAAGCTGATTTCACGACAATTTCTAGATTATGCTCCACGGCAATTTTTGTCCGTGGCAAGCCCAATTGGTTCAATAAATCAGCCACATACAAAGGGGCTTCAAAGGCGTGTTCTTCGCCATTAACAAATATTTTCATCTGGGCTCTCCAAAGCTGTCCTGATAATGCAAATCTGGCGCCCTAAGCGCAAGCCCCCTGCCCCTCTCAAATGAATTAAGACTGTTGAAAAACTTGCACTTTTTTGAAATCTCAGCTACCCAAAACAGAGTAATAATGTCGTTTAAAGGAAACCAGCGTCGATGGCTCAGGCAATCACGATTATTAATGGCCCAAATTTAAACTTGCTCGGCACCCGCGAGCCAGACATTTATGGCACCACCACTTTGGCGGATATCGAAGCCATGTGCGTGGCGCGTGCCAAAACCCATGGTCTCAGCGCCCAGTGCTTTCAAAGCAATGATGAAGGCGAGCTGGTCAACCTCATTCAGCAAGCGCGCGAAACTGCGGCTGGCCTGGTTATCAATGCCGGCGCTTATTCGCATACTTCCGTGGCCATTCTCGATGCCTTGCAGGCAGTGCCTGCGCCGATTATGGAAGTGCATTTATCTAATATTTTCGCCCGCGAAGAATTTCGCCACCACTCCTATGTTTCTGGCGTGGCGGCTGGGGTCATTTGTGGGCTCGGCGCGCAAGGCTATGAAATGGCTATCGACGCGCTCGCAACTCGTTTAAGCTCGCTGTAAATCTAGCCATAAGAGGATCCCATGGCCAAATTACCAGATAAAAAGACAATCAAAGAACTTGCTGATTTGTTGGCCGACACAGGCCTAAGTGAGATTGAAGTTGAAACTGGCGAAGTTCGTATTCGGGTGGCCCGCCAAGGCGTAGCCGTCAATGCGGTGGTTCCCGCGCCCGTCGCCGCAGCACCGGTCGCAGCCCCTGCCGCCGAAGCCTCCACGCCTGCAGCTCCCGTTGGCGAGCTAGCTGGCGCGTTAAAATCACCGATGGTCGGCACCGCCTATCTATCGCCAGAGCCTGGTGCGGCTAATTTTGTTAAAGTCGGCGACAGCGTGAGCGAAGGCCAGACCCTTCTTATCGTTGAAGCGATGAAAACCATGAACCCGATTGCGGCCACCAAGTCCGGCAAAGTCACTCAGATTATCGTTGGCAATGAACAGCCTGTCGAGTTTGACGAAGTGCTGATGGTTATCGAGTAACCCATGGTCAGCAAAATTCTGATTGCCAATCGGGGCGAAATTGCTTTGCGGGTTATCCGTGCCTGCCGCGAAATGGGCATTCCCTCTGTCGCCGTGCATTCCACCGCCGATGACACCGCCATGCACGTGCGCTTGGCAGATGAAAGCGTGTGCATTGGCCCGCCGTCTGCCGCCAATAGTTATTTAAGCATTCCAGCCATTATCGCAGCTTGCGAAATTACCGGCGCCGATGCGGTGCATCCGGGCTATGGCTTCTTGTCTGAAAACGCCAAATTCGCGCAAATTTTAGAAGAACATAATATTACCTTTATCGGCCCAACGGCGGAACACATCAATCTGATGGGCGATAAAATTGCAGCCAAAGCCAAAGCCATTGAGCTTGGCATCCCCGTCGTGCCCGGCTCAGATGGCGAAGTAAAAACGGCAGAAGAAGCCCGCGCCGTGGGCGCCGAAATGGGCTTTCCTGTTTTGGTAAAGGCAGCCTCTGGCGGCGGTGGACGCGGCATGAAAATTGCGCTCACCGAAGACGACATCGAAGAAGCCTTCACCACAGCCCGCTCGGAAGCCAAAGCGGCCTTTGGCGATGATGCGGTATATATTGAGAAATACCTCGGCAAACCGCGCCATATTGAAATTCAAGTGGCCTGCGATACGCATGGCAATGCCGTGCATTTGGGCGAGCGGGATTGCTCGCTACAACGCCGACACCAGAAAGTATTAGAAGAAGCGCCTTCCACGGTTTTAGATGACGCCGCGCGCGCCAAAATTGGTAAAATCGTAACCGACGCTATGGTCGGCATGAGCTATCGCGGCGTCGGCACGGTAGAATTTCTATATGAAAACGGCGAGTTTTATTTCATCGAAATGAACACCCGCCTTCAGGTCGAGCATCCGGTTACCGAAGCCATTACGGGAATTGATTTGGTGCGCGAGCAAATTCGCGTGGCGCAAGGCGAGAAATTGAGTTTTACCCAAGACGATGTAAAATTCTCTGGCCATGCCATCGAGTGTCGTATCAACGCCGAAAATCCAGAAACCTTCACTCCGTCACCCGGTAAAATACAGACCTATCATGCGCCAGGTGGCCTAGGGGTGCGGATGGATAGCGCGATTTATTCCGGCTATTCTATTCCGCCCTATTACGACAGTCTGATTGGCAAATTGATTGTGCATGCCGAAACCCGCGAGGCCTGTTTAATGCGCCTAGAGCGGGCTTTGGGTGAATTTGCCATTGATGGTGTAGAGACAACAATTCCGCTATTTGAAAAACTGCTGCCGAACGAAGACTTCCGCAAAGCCAATTATGACATCCATTGGCTGGAAGTGTTTTTGGGGATGAAAGAAGCGGATTAATTCGTTCGCGTCGGTGGAAGAATGTCACCGGTGAAAATCATCCCATCTTCCGTTTTGCACGACAAGGGCCATAGGTCATAAACCGCGTGTTCCAACGCGTGAATACCGGGGCTAGAAGCAAACATCCAACCACTAAACAGGCTTCGATCGGCGCCGTTTTTGAACTCAGAAACTTGCAAAAATGATTTGGTTTCGGGCGGCTCTTCCGGCGGCGTCGAGATGCAATCTTGCATGGTCAAAGTCAGCGCGCCGATGGTCACTTCTTCTCCTGCGCGCAACTTAATATCGCGCACTTTAGCGGTCACTTTATGTAGCAAAGAAAACGTACCAATTCGCATCGGCCGATCTTTTGTGTCGGCATCCCCTTGGGCGGGAACCTCCAGCGTTGGCACAATGAAAACCGACAAACTCGTATCGTTCTGCGAGCCTTCGTCAGCAAAGAAATCTTCCTCGGCCGTATCCGACGCAAGCTCTTGGTCCGTTGGCGGAGGTGGCACCAACAGGGTTGGCGGCATCATTTTATCATCGAATACTTGGGCCTCAAGGGGGCTAAATGTAAACCCCATCACCAAAAGCGCAACGCCGGCAAGCCTTAAAGCAAAACGATGTGACGTGGTCTGGCGCACTCTATTTAGACGTGCCCTCAGCACTTTCCTCATCGCCTGCGCTGAACAAGGCTTGGCTAACCAAACCAATTAAATCGACAGAGCCTTGCGTGTAGAGAATTTCATCGCCAGCGGCCAACATGTCTTCGCTCCCGCCGGGAGACAAAGATACATAATTGCCGCCCAAAAGACCTTCGCTGGTAATTTTTGCGCTCGAGTCATCGGGCAATTCGACATCGCCAGAAATGCTGAACTTAGCAACTGCGTAATAGCTTTCAGGGTCGAGCGATAGGCCCGTTACGGTGCCCACTTTAATGCCAGACATGCGCACATCGCTGCCCACGGTCAGCCCATCCACACGGTCGAACTGGGCGTTCAAGGCATAGCCCTCGCCGCTATCCGCTTCGGTGACAGAATAGCCATAGACAATAAACAAAGTGGCGATAACCAGAACGGCCGCCCCTACCAGAGTTTCAACGAGATTATCTTTCATGCCATTTCCTTTACGAGCGACCCATTACCGGGTTTTTATTCAGGCTTCCAAGCATTGTAACCTTCCGCATAAGACGCCGCATCTGCGGGACCGGCTGGCTTATGGGCATCTTTGGTGCCAGTCATATTCATTTGGTGCGGCTGCATCCAATCGCGTTTTGTCATATTGGCGACATCTGGCGTTTCATCGACCGTATAGTGCAGCCAGCCGTGCCATTCAGCCGGCACGCGAGAGGTTTCAATGTCGCCATTGTAAATCACCCAGCGGCGCGTTTTACCGTTAATCGAGGCCGCTTTTTTGTCGATGTAATAGCAATTACCTTGTTCATCCACGCCCACCAATTCGCCACGGCGCCATGTAGTCAGCCAAGTGCCAAAGGTTTGGTGATGCCACCACGTAAAAATCGTTTTTAGAAAAACCATCATCTAGTTTCACTCCATTTGGCATTAGCATAAACCAAGCCGCCTTAAAAAACACGAGTAAAAGACGCCCTGTCTGAACTGTCTTACTCGCTATCTCCCGCCTTGCCCTCTGGCGTTGGCGCGGGCAAATTCAAACGAATGTGCAGCTCGCGAAGTTGCGCGTTAGACACAGGGCTTGGCGCTTGCATCAGCAAATCTTCGGCTTGCTGGTTCATTGGAAAGGCCACCACTTCGCGCAAATTCTCTTGTTCGGCCAACATCATCACAATCCGGTCGACGCCCGGAGCAATGCCACCATGGGGCGGTGCGCCAAAGCGGAAGGCGTTCAACATGCCACCAAATTCTTGTTCCACCACAGCATCATCATAGCCAGCCAGCTCAAACGCTTTTAGCATAATCTCTGGCTTGTGATTCCGAATGGCGCCCGACGACAGCTCAATGCCATTGCAAACAATGTCATATTGATAGCCCTTGATATCCAGAGGATCCATCGTCTCCAAAGCTTCCATACCACCTTGCGGCATCGAAAAAGGATTGTGCGAGAAGTCCAGCTTGCCTGTCGTCTCGTCGATTTCATACATTGGGAAATCAACAATCCAGCAGAAGGCGAATTGATCGCGATCTATGAGGTCAAGCTCCGTGCCGACACGATTACGCGCGCGCCCTGCAAACTCAGCAAACTCTCTTGGTACGCCCGCACAGAAGAATACGGCGTCGCCATCTTCGAGGCCCAATTGGGTACGAATTTGCTCGGTGCGCTCGGCACCAATGTTTTTCGCCAAGGGGCCTGCACCTTCGCCATCGCGGAAGAAAATATAGCCAAGGCCAGGTTGGCCTTCGCCTTGTGCCCAAGAGTTCATCCGGTCACAAAACGCACGGCTACCGCCGGTTTTAGCCGGGATGGCCCAAACGCGAACCTTGTCGTTTTTCTCAATCATGCCAGCAAAAATTTTAAAGCCAGAGCCCGCAAAACTGGAGGTGACATCTTCCATTTCAATCGGGATACGCAAATCTGGTTTATCCGAGCCATATTTTTGCATCGCTTCAGCATAGGGAATGCGCGGGAAGGTTTCGGTCACGCGTTTGCCTTTGCCAAATTCGACAAACACATCATGCAACACAGGCTCTACGGCTTGGAACACGTCTTCTTGCGTAACGAAACTCATCTCTAGGTCGAGCTGGTAAAACTCGCCTGGCGAACGGTCGGCGCGCGCATCTTCATCTCGAAAGCATGGCGCGATTTGGAAATAACGGTCAAAGCCCGCCACCATCAGCATTTGCTTAAACTGTTGTGGAGCTTGTGGCAGCGCATAAAAACGCCCCGGATGAGTGCGCGATGGCACCAAAAAGTCGCGCGCGCCTTCTGGGCTAGACGCCGTCAGAATAGGGGTCTGATATTCGCGAAAACCATCGTCTGTCATACGACGACGCAGCCAAGCGATGATATCCGAGCGCAGTACAATATTGCTGTGCAAAGTATCGCGGCGCAAATCTAGGAAGCGATAGCGCAGGCGAATGTCTTCTGGATAGTCTGGCTCACCAAACACAGGCAATGGTAAATCGCCTGCTTCCGAGAGAACTTCTAATTTGGAAACATAAATTTCAACATCGCCAGTTGGCAGATTGGGGTTTTTGGCATCGGCATCGCGGGCCACCACTTTGCCTTCAGCGCGCAATACGCTCTCGGCGCGCGCGGCTTCGGCTACAGCAAAAAACGGGCTGGAAGGTTCGATAACCAATTGCGTCAAACCAAAGTGATCGCGCAAGTCAATAAACAACAAGCCACCGTGGTCGCGCTTGCGATGCACCCAGCCCGATAGGCGGACGGTTTGGTCTAGGTTCTCGGCGCGCAAGGCCCCGCAATTATGGCTACGATACTCGTGCATTATGTCTTCCTTTGTGCAAAGACCCCAGTGATCTTTTAAAGCCTAATTAGCTCATTCCTGAGCTTAAACACACCGCTTCAGGCGATTTGTCAAGATGCCAGCCCCCTTGCATAGCGCTTTCGTTTCCTAGGCGACAAATGCAGCCAACTGACGTATAAAACGTGACATGAATTTAATTACCACAAATGACGCCCTCGTGGCGCTCTGTTCCAAGCTTTCCACCCAACGATATATCACTGTCGATACGGAATTCTTGCGCGAAACCACCTTCTGGCCAAAATTATGCCTCATACAAGCTGCCGGCGACGGCGTCGAGGCAATGATTGACCCCCTAGCTGAAGGCATTGATTTACAACCCTTTTATGACCTTTTGGTTAATCCAGACGTGATAAAAGTCATGCATGGATGCCGCCAAGACGTTGAGATTTTTCATAAAGCGGCCGATATTATTCCTACGCCGCTTTTCGACACGCAAATCGCCGCCATGGTCTGTGGATTCGGCGATGCGGTTGGCTATGAGACTCTGATTAAGAAAACCTCCGGCGGAAAAATTGATAAAGGCAGTCGCTTCACCGATTGGAGCCAACGCCCGTTAAGCGAGGCACAACTGACCTATGCCCAAGCTGATGTGACACATCTGCGCGATGCTTATGAAATTTTAGAAGCACAGCTGGCTGAAAACGGGCGTCGTGGCTGGTTGGAAGAAGAGAGCAATTTACTATCCGACCCCGAAATTTACATCCAGCGCCCAGAAAACGCTTGGAAGCGGCTTAAAATGCAAGACCGTCGCCCCCATGTTTTAGGGGTGCTGGTGGAAGTGGCAGCTTGGCGTGAAACCGAAGCGCAAGCACGCGATGTGCCGCGCAATCGTATTTTAAAAGATGACGCCATTCGCGAGCTGGCCCTGCAAGCCCCGAAAGACAAAAAAGCCTTGAGCCGATTGCGCGCTGTGCAGCGCGGCTATGAAAACTCACGCCATGCCGAGCCGCTGCTGGAAGCCGTGGCGCGCGGCAAAAAAAGACTGGCAGAAGAACTTCCCGATGTGCCCGCCCCGAGCGTTAACCGACAAGGCATTGGCCCTCTGGTCGATTTGCTGAAAGTGCTTTTAAAGCAGCGCAGCGAAGAGACCGGTGTGGCGCCAAAACTTATCGCTAATGTCGCCGACCTTGAGCGTATCGCGAGCGATAGCGAACCAGATGTTGCCGCGCTACACGGATGGCGGCACGACATCTTTGGTCAATATGCTTTGGACTTAAAGGCTGGCAAACTAGCGCTCGCCTCGCAAGACGATGCGGTTATTCTCGTCTCTAGAGATTAATCCGCTTCTACGTCGCCAAATTTAAGCTCCGGTTCTAGCCCTAAAACTTGGGCGACAGCGCCAAGACGTTTATCGATAATCGGCGCGTTCAGGTTTTTCAGCGCAGGCGATAAAGTCAGTTTCAATTTGTTGCGCCCCGCTTTTAATTTTGTCTGCGACAAAGCCCCAGGCAGGGAAGCCGAAAGAGAATGCGCTAGGCGCAAACTAAGTCCTAAGGCACGAGCTAAATCAGCATCTTTCGTCGATAGCTTTAGCTCACCGACCCCCCTATTGGCATCCCCTACCTTGTGGCGAAACGACAAAGCATGTGCCATGAACACACGCGCTTTATGCGAAACACCCACGAAAGGCGCCGTCAATACCGTTTGGCTTATCGTGGCCGCGCGGAAAGACGAATGGCTAGACCACGCCAAATCGGAGATTAAACAGGACGCCTCGCGCAATCGGTTTATTTCATCGAGCGAAAAAACATCGGGCTCCGCATGGCGATAGAGGCCATCCGTCCAAACCGCCAACTCATGTCCATAGGCCTCGGCCTTGCACAGGCGGCTGCCCATTTCTTCACAAGCCATCAACAGAGGATCGAGGCTGCGATATTTAGTTTTCAGCTCAGCATATAAAAAACCCTCGCGCACGGCATTCGCAGAAACGATGAGATTATTTGGCTGCACAAGCGCCATCAGCCTGAGCAAAACTAACGCCGCCGCCGGCAAGTCTTTTCGACGATTATCTGGGCCTTGCGCCAATAGTTGTTCCGCCGCCACATCTTGCTGAGATAAGCGCGCACAAAATAGCTCTATCTCTCGCGGGCTCATTTCATATTGATGCAGCACCTCTAGCGGATAATCGATGGTCTGCATGTGCAATTTAGCCATGGCGCGCCAAGTGCCCCCGACAACATAAATTGGTAAATCGCGCCCGCCTCGCAACCAGCCCAATGTGCCAAGCGCCGTCTCGATAAGCCCAGACATGACCTGCAAATCATTGCCGCTAGCGCGCTCCAAGGCCAATACGCCTAAAGGCAAACTGGCCCAATGCTGCACCTGCCCATCACAAATTCGCGCAAGCTCTAAGCTACCGCCACCTAAATCGGCGACAATGCCATCTGCGCCCGGTATGCCGAGCATTACCCCGTCGGCGGAAAAAAGGGCTTCTTCCTCCCCGCTCAACACCCGAATTTTATGCCCAAGGCAGGCTTCCGCCTCAGCAATAAATTCATCGCGATTATCGGCTTCGCGCACGGCAGCCGTGGCAAAAGCCGCTAAGTTTTCGATACCCAATTGCTCGGCAATCGCCCGAAACCGGCGAAACGTTTCCAAAGCCTTTTCGCGGGGCTGGTCATCAATAGACCCGCTGGCCGCCACCGCATCGCCGAGGCGGCAAAAAGCGCGCTCATTATAAATCGGAAGCAAAGTTCTGGCCGAGCCGCTATAGCCAACCAAACGCACTGAGTTGGAGCCAATATCCAAAACACCTTGCGGCGCGTCGGGCGGCAGAGTTCCTAATTTCGATAACGCCTTGGCGTATTTATCGGTATAGCTCCCAGTCATCGGATGAGCTTGCCTGTTTGTTCAAAATTCTTCAAGCCTTGGCGCCTCCTACATCGCTGGCGTTATCAAATGATTTACCTCGGCCAGACAGGCTCGGGTTGGTCATAAAATAGGCATGTGCGTTCATCGGCTCTTCGCCTTGTGCCAAACTGGCGCGAAGATATTGTCCATCATCTTGCATCAACCAGCTCTGCTGATTGTCTCCAAGGTTGGTGACCATAATTTGTTCCAACACTTGGGCGTGAACGGTTGGATTTAAAATCGGGGTGAGAATTTCCACACGACGATTGAGATTGCGCGGCATCCAATCGGCCGATGAAAAGAACACTTTCGCCCGTGTCGATGGCAAGGCGTTTCCACCGCCAAAGCAAACAATTCGGGAGTGTTCCAAAAACCGCCCGATGATGCTTTTCACTCGGATGTTTTCCGACAGCCCTTTTACCCCCGCCCGCAAACAGCAGATGCCGCGCACCACAAGGTCAATTTGCACCCCTGCTTGCGACGCCTCGTAGAGGGCATCAATCACGAACGGGTCGACCAGAGAATTCATCTTCGCCCAAATGCTCGCCGGACGCCCGGCTGCCGCATGGTCCATTTCATCTTGTATGTGCGCCATCAAAGTGCTGCGCAAGGTTAGGGGCGACATGGCCAATTTCTTCAGGTCTTTTGGTTCTGCATAGCCCGTGAAAAAGTTAAACACTTGCGACGCATCCGCGGCAATCTCGCGGTCGCAGGTAAACAAAGATAAATCCGTATAGGTTTTGGCGTTTTGCGGATGATAATTACCCGTGCCCAAATGCACATAGGTGCGAATGGTATCGGCCTCGCGGCGCATCACCAGGCTTACTTTCGCATGCGTCTTTAGCTGCAAAAATCCGTAAACCACTTGCACGCCCGCACGCTCCATATCGCGGGCCAGCCGAATGTTCGCCGCCTCATCAAAGCGCGCTTTTAGCTCCACCAGCGCGGTGACAGACTTGCCCGCCTCCGCCGCCTCGATGAGCGCTTTCACAATCGGGCTATCTTCTGTCGTGCGATATAAGGTTTGTTTGATCGCCACCACATCTGGGTCGAGCGCGGCTTGGCGCAAAAATTGCACCACCACATCAAAGCTCTCATAGGGGTGATGGACGAGGATATCTTTCTGGCCAATGGCCGAAAAACAATCGCCGCCATGCTCCCGAATACGCTCGGGGAAGCGCGCCGCAAATGGCGGGAATTTATGCTCACGCGCACTATGCGCATAAAGCTCCGCAGTTTGGGCCAAACCCACAAGACCATCGACCACCACCATACCGCGGCTATCGACGTGGAGTTCTTTTTGCACGAGCTTTTTCAAATTATCGGGCATTTGGCTATCCAGCTTCAGGCGAATAACGGAGCCTCGCCGTCGCCGCTTGAGCGCGCTTTCAAACAATTGCACCAAGTCTTCCGCCTCTTCCTCGACCTCGATATCACTATCGCGAATAACCCGAAACATGCCTTGCCCCAAAACTTCATAGCCCGGAAATGTGCGTTCGATAAAAGTCGAAATGAGGGTTTCTAGACGAACGAAATTAACCTCTTTACCCGCCTCGGAGGGCAGTCGGATAAAGCGGTCTAGCTGTTGCGGGATGAGCAGCAAAGCGTTCATCGGATTGGCGTCACTCAAGCGCGCCAACTGCAAGGCCAAGGCCATGCCCAAATTCGGAACAAATGGAAACGGATGCGCGGGGTCAATTGCTAAAGGCGTCAGCACCGGCAAAACGTGATCGAGAAAATAGTCTTGCAACCAGCTTAACTGCTCTGGCGATAATTCGTCTGTGTCGCGCACATAAAATTGCAAGTCGCGCATTTCCGCAACCAGCGTTTGCCACACATCTTGCTGGGTCGCCATGAGGGCGTTGGAGCGATCGGCCACTTCTTTTAATTGCTGTGCTGGCGTTAGGCCATCTTGGCTCTCCACATCGACGCCCGCCTTGGTCTGCCCCACCAAACCAGCCACGCGCACCATAAAAAACTCGTCCAGATTACTGGCAGAAATAGACAAAAACCGCAGCCGTTCCATCACCGGGTGATTGGGATTGCTGGCTTCTTCCAGCACACGCTGGTTAAATGCCAACCATGACAGCTCGCGATTGATGAACCTTTCCCCGCGCGAAAACCCCAGACATTGCTCTGCGACTTCGTTCGGCTTGGCACCTAATTCTGTTAATGTTTTCAATTTGTTGGACATAAGCCAGTTTACCCGAAATTTTTGTCTAGCGCTATGGCGTCCAATACTTGAGCCACCAGCGGCACGGTAATCGAGCGCTTCTCAGACAAGGCGGTTTGGTCGATATGTACCACGATATCGCCCATCGCCGAATAATTGCGCTCGATGCGAGGCAGTAAATAATCAATGACGCGCGGCTCTATTCGCACTTGTCGGTCGGCAAATAATTTGGCCAATAGGCCACTCATCAACTCATCATCGGGTAGGTGCATCGCCACCGCAGGTATCGCTTTTAGGCGTGAGCTTAAATCCGGCAAGTGCAAATCCATTTGTGCCGCAGGAATTCTAGACAATAGCAATAATTTGGCACCGCTATTTTTGGCATGATTGAGCAAATGAAACAGCGCCTCTTCCGCCGCCTTTGGCAAGTCCTCAAGCGCGTCGATGAGAACCACTGCATCCCCCGCCCCGAACGCAGCTTGCGCAGACACATCTTGCACAGAGGGAGAGCCGATAAAATCGGCGACCAGAGCCTCGTTCAATTCGGCGGCATCAACCGAGATGACGGACACTTGATTGGCCAACACAGAGGCCAAATGGCTTTTGCCGCATCCCCGCGGGCCGAATAGCCATTGCACTGGGGCATCCCATGCGGCCACGCCATCGATGACGCTCACCGCTTCTGCATTACTATCGGTTACCAAAAACGCATCGCGCCCCAAAGCCGTGCGCTGGGGTAAATCAAACACTAATTGTTTAGTCATCGCGCGCCGAGCCAGAGACGTAATCCCGCTGGTATAGGGTCACGCCATAGCGGACTAAAACCCCTAGAATTGCGGCAATCGGAACTGCCAAAAGCAATCCTAAAAATCCAAATAAAGTACCCATGGCCAGCAAAGCAAACATTATCCAAACCGGATGTAATTGCACCCGATCGCCGACCCAGCGAGGGGTTAAAACATTGCCTTCGATAAATTGCCCGACAAGAAACACCAGCCCAATTTGCCCGAGACTTGACCATTCGAAACCAAATTGCCCCAGCCCCAAAGCACCCGCGAGAAGCAAACCAAAAGCCGCGCCCACATAAGGCACAAAGCTTACCAGCCCAGCCAGCAAGCCAACAAAAATGCCGCCCTGCAAACCCACCAAAGACAGACCCACCGCATAAATTAAGCCCAGCGCCATGCACACCATAATCTGACCCCGAGCAAAACCGCCCAATGTCGTATCTATTTGGCGCGCTAGCTCGCGAATGGTCGCGCTCTGCTCATCGGGCAGCAGCGCATTCATGCGGGCAATCATGCGATCCCAATCGTTCAACATATAGACCGCCACAATAGGGGTGATGATGAGAAGGCTCAAAATATTGAGCAAGGAAAGCCCTGTGAACAATAAGCTAGAAGCCGTATTTTGCAGTCCCCCGCGCAGGCTCTCGCCTAATGAGCTAACCATTTGCGATTGCCCAGCGGTTAGATTTTCCGCCATCATCCAATTTTGCACATCGGCGATGTAAGACGGCAAAGCGCTAATTAAGAGGCTAATTTGGGCGGTCATCAAAGGCAGGCCTAGGGTTAAAGCTATCAGGACAACCAGGCCCACGGAAAATGTCACCGTCGCTGTGGCCAAACTACGGCGCATCCCTAGGGCCTCTAATCGGTCGGCCACAGGATCGAGGAAATAAGCCAGCGCGAAGCCCAAAACAAACGGCAATAAAATCGACGAGAGAGCCGCCAAAAGATAAATCGATAAGCCAAAAGCCATTATCAAAAGCACATGAGACAAACGAATGGGCATTATGGGGTCTCTCCTAAGTCAGTCGGCACGGCGACGGCTGGCGTTTGAATTTGTGTTTGCGGCGAAACATCTATCGGCAAAGGCTCCACAGGCGCTTCAACGCCAAGGGCGCTGGCGGTTTCTACATTGGCCACTTGGCGCGAGGTTAGCGAGCCGCCAAGCACCAGTTCATTCTGGTTTAAATTGCTGACCAACTGGGTTACCGAGCCAATGTAGGCAAGGTCGACATAGGCGTAATTTTTTGTGAGCTCGACAATTTTAACCTCGCGAACCAAATCCACCGCGTTTAAACGATCCAATAGGCGCGTCCAGTCCGCTAGGCCAACATAGCTCGCGCGCACCTGCAGCAATTGCTTTTCGTCCGACACCACGGCAGCCACAGATTTCCAACGAGCTGCCAAAACCCCCATCACTTCGTCAATCGCGCGGCGGCCCATTTCCGGATGCGGATTGCCGGTGCGATAGGTCTTCACAATCACATCACTCTCCTCGGCGCCAAAAATATAAACCGTGACGCCCAATTGCCCGTCCACATCTGCCAACGCATGCGCCACCACCACGGTGTCCGTACCATAGCGTTCGTTCAGCCTTTGTAATTTTGCAGGGTCGCCGATCAGAATATCTTCCGCATTGGCAATTTCCGTGTCTTCTAAATCGCCCAGAGGCAGCAGCATGGGCGCCAGACTATTGTCAATATCATAGGCGGCCCATTCTTGGCGCCACCAATGCTCGCCCCAGCTTTGCAGGCCTTCAAGGTCTTCTAACACTGGCAACAAGAGGGCTGGCTGGCTTTGCACTTCGGTGATGGCCACCCCTACGCCGCGCAATAATTCGCGCAAAGGCGCTGGTTTAAACTGCACTGACAAAGTCGCCAAATAGCGCCCGGGGCCCGTTTTCTCGTCTGAAATCCGTAAGCCCTCGACCAGATTTTCAAAATCTAAAGCCTGAATATCGGGCAATTTTTCCCATTCATCTTGCTTGGTCAGGCGACGCATAACCAAGGAAAGCGCTTTGGTTTGGCCATCGCGCAAGGCGGCTGCACGCGCTAGGCTGGTAGATGCGGCGCTGGCATCTACTTTAATTTTTTGAACTTCAAAAACATTGCCCGCCTGCACACCCGCCTGCAAACTCACGCCCCCGAAAGAGAGCGCCAGCAGGACAAATAAAACTTTGGAAAACAGATGTTTTTTCATAGCGGCCAAGTTACCGCGCAGTTTCCTCCACGGCAATCACTTAAAGTTTCAATTACGGGGTTACATTACCCACGATGCAGGCTATTTTGTGGCAAGTTTTCGATTCCACTGCGTTGTTACGCGCCTTGAGGTGATTTATGTCCGGCCCCAGCAAAACACCCTTAACATTTGCCCAAGCGGGCGCGACATATGCCCAAGCGGGCGTGGATATTGAGGCGGGCAATGATTTAGTCAAACGCATTGGACCGCTCGCCAAATCCACCGCGCGCACGGGCGCCGATGTCGACCTTGGCGGCTTCGGCGGTCTGTTTGATTTAGCGGCTTGCAAGTTCGAAGATCCTGTTTTGGTGGCCGCCAATGATGGCGTCGGCACGAAATTAAAAATCGCCATTGAAGCCAATAAACACGACACCGTGGGCATTGATTTGGTCGCCATGTGCGTCAATGACCTCATCGTGCAAGGCGCAGAACCGCTGTTCTTCCTCGATTATTTCGCCTCTGGCAAATTAGACGTCGATGCCGCCACAAATGTGATTGCCGGCATCGCGCAAGGCTGTCGCCAGTCCAATTGCGCGCTTATCGGCGGCGAAACAGCCGAAATGCCTGGCATGTATGCGGCCGGAGATTATGACCTGGCGGGCTTCTCGGTAGGTGCCGTAGAGCGCACGAAAGTCTTGCCCAAAAAAGACATTACGCAAGGCGACGTGATTTTGGGTCTCGCCTCCGATGGCTTGCACTCAAACGGATTTTCTTTGGTGCGCCGCTTGGTAGAAGCCGAAGGCCTGGCGTGGGATGCCCCCTCGCCTGCCGATGACACCAAAAGCTTGGCCGAAGATTTGCTGACCCCAACGCGGATTTATGTGCGCTCAGTGCTGGCCGTGTTAAAAGCCAATGCGCCAATAAAAGGCCTCGTGCATATTACCGGTGGCGGCTTTCAAGAAAACTTGCCCCGCGTGCTAGACGACCATTTGGCCGCGCATATAGATCTCTCGGCATGGAAATTGCCGCACGTGTTCCAGTGGCTACAAAAAGCAGGCGCCATTGAAGAAGCCGAACTTTTGCGCACGTTCAACTGCGGCATCGGCATGGCCGTGGTCGTGCCGATGGACGTGGCCGACGATGTGATGGCTTTGCTGGCCGCGCAAGGCGAGACGGTTTGGCCGATTGGCACCATTACCCAACGCGCGGGCGATGCGGTGACTTTTTCTGGAACCCTATCTGCATGAAACAACAGCCGACCAAAGTCGCGGTTCTTTTCTCCGGTCGGGGCAGCAATTTAAAAACCCTTGCCGAACATATGGCGCAACCACAGGTGCCTGCCGAATTGGCTTTGGCGCTGAGCAATCGCCCCAAAGCAGGCGGGCTAGACTATTGCGCCAGCCAAGGCATTGCCCATCAAGCCATCGACCACAAGCTTTTTGAGACGCGCGAAAGTTTCGACGCGGAACTAGATGCCGCTTTGCGTGGCGCCGGAATTGAGCTGATTTGCTGCGCCGGTTTTATGCGGCTATTGAGCCCTGGCTTTGTCGAGGCTTGGCGCGACCGGATTATCAATATTCATCCCTCGCTTTTGCCCAAATATAAAGGCCTCCACACCCATGCCCGCGCCTTAGAAGCTGGCGATAGCGTGCATGGTTGCAGCGTCCATTACATGCGCCCCGAAATGGATGAAGGGCCTGTGATCGTGCAAAAACAAGTGCCGGTTTTACCCGAAGATACGCCAGACACATTGGCCGAGCGGGTTTTGCAGCAAGAACATATCGCCTATCCAGAGGCTTTGGATGCGGTGCTCAAAAAAATGGCGAGCCCAGCCTAAACTGTCTCGCCATTCTCAAAATCATTTCAGTTTGGAATTAACCAACCAGCTCATCATCCGCGAAGAAGAATTTAATCTCTTCGGCTGCGGTTTCCGGCGCGTCTGAACCGTGTACGGAATTGGCATCGATGCTTTCCGCGAAATCTTTACGGATGGTGCCTGCATCGGCTTCGGCTGGGTTGGTGGCGCCCATAATCTCGCGGTTTTTCGCGATGGCGTTTTCGCCTTCCAGCACTTGTACGACCACAGGGCCAGAAATCATGAAATCTACCAAGTCATTGTAGAACGGGCGTTCTTTGTGGACGCCGTAAAACTCGCCAGCTTGATCACGGGTCATGTGAATACGCTTGGAAGCAACAATGCGCAGGCCATTGCTCTCGAACCGGTCAATAATTTTACCAGTCAGATTGCGTTTGGTGGCATCGGGTTTGATAATCGAAAAAGTGCGCTCAAGAGCCATGAGTAAATCCTCAAATAGGTTAAATCAGAATTAAAATTGAGTTCAATTGACCGCTTTATAGGCGAGCTTTAAGCCCAGCGCAAGCAATGGAAAAGAGCGCCTAGGCCTTTTGTTCCCACTTGCCGTCTTCGCTCTGCTGCCAATAGGTCAGCTGATGCGCACTGTCTTTCAAACCCGCCCATTGCTGGCGGGCGTGGGCAAGGCTCTCGTCGTCGCGGCCATCGAATAAAAACACGCAGCGCTCGAAACTCTCCAGCTCCGGGCGCGAGGCCCCCTCGACGAGAAATAAAACATTGGCCGCATTGGGTGTCTCTGCTTCGTCGGTTAGCCATATGGGTTGTTCGGCGGCATTATTCGCGAAGCGCGCATCACCTTTGGCGGCATGGGGCAAAAACGCCTCATCGCGATAGGTCCACAAATGCGCATCCAGAGTTGCCAGCCGCGCCTCAGAGGTCACTTGAACGACGGCCTTCCAGCCGCGCTCAAGCGTTTTCTCCAAAAGAGCTGGCAAAACCTGTTCTAGGGTCTGGCGCTCCAGATGATAGAACAGTAGCTCACTCATTATTCGTAATGCGCTTTCACCAGACGGTCGAGCAAGCGCACGCCGTAACCAGAGGCCCAAGTGCGGCTGATGGAAGATTTAGGCGAGCCCATGGCCGTGCCCGCAATATCCAAATGCACCCATGGCACATCATTGGTGAAACGTTGCAAGAATTGCGCCGCCGTGGAGGAGCCCGCATAACGACCACCAATGTTTTTCATATCGGCGTTCGGCGTGTTGATCATTTTATCGAACGTATCGTTCATCGGCATGCGCCAGACTTTCTCGCCCTCTGCATTGCCAATGGCGGTTAATTGCTCCGACAATTTATCATCGTTCGAAAACAGCCCCGCATAATCTTGCCCCAAGGCCACCATAATGGCTCCGGTTAGCGTGGCGAGGTCGATCATGAATTTCGGCTTGAAACGTTTTTGCGTATACCAAAGCGCATCGGCCAAGACCAAACGCCCTTCCGCATCGGTGTTCAAAACTTCGATGGTTTGGCCCGACATAGAGGTAACAATATCGCCTGGGCGTTGCGCGTCACCGTCTGGCATATTTTCTACCAGACCCAAAATGCCAACCGCATTTACTTTCGCTTTACGCGCTGCCAAAGCGTGCATCAGGCCGGTCACGGCTGCGGCGCCGCCCATGTCGCCTTTCATGTCTTCCATGCCGCCCGCAGGCTTAATGGAAATCCCGCCGGTATCAAAGCACACACCCTTGCCAACAAAGGCAACGGGCTGTTTGGTTTTTGCCGCGCCATTCCATTGCATCACCACCATTTGGCTCGGTTGGCGACTGCCTTGCCCGACCCCCAAAAGCGAGCCCATGCCCAGCTTTTTCATTTGCGCTTCGCTCAATACTTCCACTTTCACGCCGAGCTTGGTAAGCGCTTTGGCGCGTTTGGCAAATTCTGGCGGGGTGAGAATATTGGCCGGTTCATTGACCAAATCACGCGCCAAAATTGTGCCTTCGGCCACGGCTTTTAATTCGGTAAAGCTTTTCTTGGCCGCCGCCATAGCTTTCGTGGCCACCACAAATTTAGACGGGCCGCCTTTGGTTTTGCCTTTGGTCTTATATTTCTCGAACTTGTAATCGCGCAGCATAGCGCCGGTTGCGGCACGCGCGGCGATATCTGCATCGCTAACTTCTTTATTGCCCGCAGGGTCTAGCATCAGCGTAATAACGCCATCGGCTTTTTCGACTGTGCCAAGTGCCGTGCCGCCCATTTTCTCGGCATCGGCAGCGGTCAGCTTTTTTGCATCGCCCAGCCCCAAAACCACAATCCGGTCGAGTGTGGTTTTGGCAGGTGCCAAAAGCGCAAACATGGCGCCCGCTTTGCCGGTGAATTTTTTTATTTTAATGGCGCGGGTAATCGCGCCGCCGGTTGTTTTATCCAGCGCCTTGCCCAAGCTAGACAGCTTGCCGCCTTCGGTGGCGGTAAGGATGACAGAGCCTTTTGTTGGCAGAGTGTCTTTCGTGAACGAAATAGATAGAGGCATAGTTTTCTCCAATAAAGTGAGCGAGAGGATAAGATAAGTGTTGGCTCGACGAGGCGCCCAAAGTGCGGGCTTGAAATCGCTTATGAATGCCAACATTATGGCGTAAATTACTAGTCGTCCAGCGCCATTTAGGGTAACACTGGTGCCTATACATATGGCGCATTCGCGTCTCAAAACGAGTCTAGAAATGAAAACTTTTGTGAGCCTTTTGCCGAAACGCCAAATTATTGGCCTGACCGTAGCTTTATCCTTGGGCTTTTTAATAAGTCCTCTCGCCTCCAGCGCACAAGCGACACAGTCGCGCGACGTGGAGGGCATTGCCGCCATCGTTAATGATCAAGTCATCTCGCTATTTGATGTCGACCAACGCGTCGATTTGTTTTTTGCGACTTCCGGCATTGCCAAGTCGCCCGAAATGACCGAGCGGATGCGGTCCCAAGTTCTTCGCTCTCTGGTCGATGAGAAACTGCAATTGCAAGAAGCCAAACGGGTCGATATATCCATCCCAAATAAAGATGTCGAAAATCGCATGAAGACTCTCGCCACCGAAGGCAAGATGACCCTCGACGGCATTAAAGAATTCTTATCAGAGAAAAATATCGAGACCGGCTCGCTCGAACAACAATTGCGCGCCGAACTGGCTTGGAACCAATTCGTTCGCCGCAGTTTTGGCGGTCGTGTGAAAGTTGGCGATCAAGAGATTGAAGAGCAATATAACAAGGCGGTCCGCGCGGTAAATCAAACGCGGTTTTTGGTCAGCGAAATTCTGCTCAATCTGGATAATTTTTCGAACGAACAACAAGTCGCCCAACTGTCCGGCGAGATTGTTAAACAACTGCAATCTGGCGTCGATTTTGGAGCCGTGGCGCGTCAGTTCTCCATCGCGCCTACCGCCGCGCGTGGCGGGCAATTGGGCTGGGTTACCGCCGATCAATTAGATAAACGCCTCGCGGGCGTGGTTCGAAAAATGAAGCCAGGCCAAGTGTCATCGCCCATACCCACCAATGCAGGCCTCTATATCATCGCGCTTGCCGATAAACGCGCGGGCGGCAATGACCCGAGCAAAAACCAGTTCGATGTCTTGAGCCTGACTTTTGAGAAAGACACGAAGGCTGGCAAGATAGATAAATTCGCCGCTGATTTTAAAACCTGCCGTCGCGCCCAAAAAAGTGCCAAGAAAGCCAATGCCGTGGCCAAGCGCACGGGCTTGCGTGAATTGCGCCAACTGCCCCGCCAAATGGCAAATGCGGTTGGTGAGCTAGAGGCGGGTAGTTTGACCAATCCCATAAGCACAGCCCAAGGCATAGAGCTTTATGCCGTTTGCGACCGTAAAGACGATCTCGGCATTGAAATCTCGCGCGACCAAATATCCGATAATATTTTCTCGCAACGTGTCGCGATGATGGCCCGACGGCATTTGCGCGACTTGCGACGCGATGCTGTTGTTGAATATCGTTAAAGACGCGCATCGCTCATGACCCCGCCCAACCTCTCCGACCCACTACCCCCGCTGCGAGAGGTCATCCAAGCGCATGGCCTTCGTGCTGATAAAAAGTTCGGCCAGAATTTTATTCTAGACCTCAATCTCACGCGCCGCATTGCCCGTGAGGCGGGAGATTTGACCCAATGTGACGTCATCGAAGTTGGCCCCGGCCCTGGCGGGCTTACGCGCGGCCTATTGATGGAGGGCGCGGCCCATGTGCATGTCATCGAAGCCGATGAGCGATTTTTGCCTGCACTAAAAGAAATTCAAGCCGCCTATCCCAATCGCCTGTCTATTCATTTGGGCGACGCGCTGAAAATAACCCCGGAAAGCCTGACACAAGCGCCTTATCGCATCGTCTCTAACCTGCCGTATAATGTGGCCACGCCCCTGCTTACGGGGTGGCTCGATGCTGGCTGGCGAGATGGGGTCTGGGCGCCGCAGTTTTTATCGATGACCCTGATGTTTCAAAAAGAAGTGGCGCAACGCATTACCGCTTTGGCTGGCGAAAAGCATTATGGCCGTTTGGGCGTCTTAGCCGGATGGCTGAGCGAGGCGCGCATTGCTTTTGATGTCGACCGGCAAGTATTTGTGCCACCGCCCAAAGTGACATCCGCCATTGTTGATTTGCGCCCGCGTGCCAAGCCTCTGGCTGAGGCCAATGCGGAGAGCTTGAGCAAGCTGACAGCTGCGGCATTTGGCCAACGTCGGAAAATGTTGCGCGCCAGTTTGAAACAGATAAGCTCTGACCCACAAGCTCTCTTGGCCGCCGCCGGCATTGCCGAAACCACGCGGGCAGAACAGCTAACCATTGACCAATTCTGCGCTCTGGCTAATCTATGGAAACCAAGCGCATAACGACACGTAAAACCAACCCTCGGGAGAGACCTCATGAAAAGCCAAGCCATTACCGAATACGGAGCCGCCCTATCGCCCGTTGAAGCCGATACCCCAACGCCAAGCGGCCAAGAGGTTCTCATTGAAATCACCCATTGCGGCGTTTGCCATTCGGATGTGCATTTCCATGATGGCCATTTTGATATGGGGGGTGGCGAAAAACTAGATGTTCGCGGCGCCCGCCAAACTCCGTTTACCCTTGGTCATGAAATCGAAGGCATCGTCAGCGCCATTGGCCCCGATGTGAAAGATGTAAAAGTTGGCACCCGCAAAGTGATTTACCCGTGGATTGGCTGTGGCGAATGCCATGAGTGCGACCATGGCCGCGAGCATTTGTGCAATGGCCGCGCGCTTGGTGTTAACCTGCCCGGCGGTTTCTCGACCCATTGCTTGGTACCGCATGAGCGCTATTGCTTAGATGCCGAAGGTATCGCCGAAGGCCTAGCCAGCACCTATATGTGCTCCGGCATCACCGCCTATTCGGCCCTGAAATATCTCGACACTGGCGACAAAGGCGAGCCTGCGCTCATCGTTGGCTTGGGCGGCGTGGGCATGATGGCCTTGCAGTTTGCCTTGGAAATGTATGATGAAACGCCTCTGGTAGCTGATTTAGATGAGAACAAATTGCAAGCCGCTATGGGCGCTGGCGCCCGAGCTGCTTATAATCCAAAAGATCCGGCAGCTCTGAAGCAACTCCTCGCAGACACCAATGGCGGCGTTGCGGGTGCAGCTGATTTTGTGGGTGCAGAGGGATCGTTGAAATTTGCCACTGGCGCCATTCGGCGCGGCGGCGGGGTGAAAATTGTCGGCCTGTTTGGCGGCGCTTTCTCGCAGCCCATTCCTTATTTCCCATTCCGCGCCATGTCTATTGGCGGTTCCATGACAGGCTCTTTGGCCGATACCATCGAGATGTTGGAAATTGTTAAAGCGGGCAAAATCAATCCCATTCCCGTGGAGACACGAGACATGAGTGCGGCCAGCGAAACGCTCGATGATTTGCGCGAAGGCAACATCATCGGCCGAGTGGTGCTGGAAAACCGGTAAGTCGAAACATTCCTGCGAGGCGCTTTTATAAAGTGTCTCGCAGAGCTTTCACAAAGTCTGATAAATCTGTTTGGCGCGCGCGCTTTGAGCGCTCAGCCATCAAAATAGCCTGTAATTGCACCCGCGCTTGCTCGGCATCTTCATTGACAATGACATAATCATATTCTGGATAATGGCTAATCTCGTCAGATGCCTTCGACATACGAGCGGCCACAACTTCAGCGCTATCTTGTGCGCGCGTGTTCAGGCGTTTTTCCAGCTCGGCAGCCGACGGCGGTAGAATAAACACTTTGACCAAATCATCGGCCGCAGCTTCTTGCAATTGTTGTGTGCCCTGCCAATCGATATCAAATAAAATATCGTGCCCTTGGCCCAGCGTGTCTTCTACGGGCGCGCGTGGCGTACCGTAATAATTATCAAATACTTTGGCATGCTCTAGCAATTCGCCGCGATTGCGCATTTCGCCAAAGGCTTGCGTATCCACGAAATGATAATCTTGGCCGTCTATCTCGCCGGGTCGCGCTTGGCGCGTGGTCACGGAAACGGACATGGAAATATGGCTATCTGCCGCCAACAGGCTGCGCGCCAAAGTGGTTTTTCCCGCACCCGAGGGGGACGATAAAACCAGCATAAGGCCGCGACGGTGGATGGCATCAGACATGAGCAGCTCCTCGAATCAACTTTTGAACTCTCACTATAGAGGATTATCGGTTTTTCTGTTTTTCGATTTGGCGCCAGCGCTGCACATTGAGATTATGCTCTTCCAAAGTTTGGCTAAACACATGGCCGCCCGTGCCGTCGGCGACAAAATAAAGTGCTGGGCTATCCGCAGGGTTTAGCACGGCGGCAATGGAAGCGCGTCCTGGATTGGCAATCGGCGTTGGTGGCAGACCGTTAATTCGGTAGGTATTATAGGCCGTGCGGCGGCGAATTTCGCTACGCCGAATGGGCCGCCCCAACTTGCCTTGCCCGCCAACCAGCCCGTAAATAATGGTTGGGTCTGATTGCAGCCGCATGCGTTTTTTCAACCGATTGATAAACACCGCCGCAACCAATGGGCGCTCTTTCGCAATAGCCGTTTCTCGTTCCACAATCGAGGCCAGAATAATGGCCTCTTGTTTCGAGTTAAGCGGCAGCCCGTCTTGGCGTTTCGGCCACAGCTCATCTATCACCGCCGTCTGAGCTCGCATCATTTTTTCGATCAGCTTCGCCCGAGACATACCGCGCGCCACTTTATAGGTCTCTGGCAAAAGCGAGCCTTCGGCTGGAACCGTGACCTCGCCTTGCAGCAAATCAAGACCACGCAAGTGCGCCACAATGTTTTGGCTGGTCAGCCCTTCCGCCAACGTAATGGCGTGCAGCATCACCTCGCCGCCTATCAATATTTTCAGCACGGCTTCCATATTAGCACCGGCCGGAATGTTAAACTCGCCGGCCTTCAAAGCCGACGCATGGCCGCGAAGTCGCACATAAAAGCGAAATAAAACCGCGCTGCGCAAAAGGCCCTGCTCGTCTAGCTTGAGCGTAACCCCGCGCAGAGTGGTGCCGCGTGGTAGCTCAATTTGTTTGGCTTGAGTTTGAGGCCCTGGCATAAAAACCAGCCCTATAACGACAATGGAAACCACCACTGCCATGAAGGCGGCTGGCAGAAAAATTGCGCGAAACCGGTTTAAAACGAACAAGATAGGTTGCAAAATCGGGCTACTCGACCGCTTTAAATACGAGCGAGGCATTGGTTCCACCAAAACCAAAACTATTGGAAAGTACGGCGGACACCTTTTTTTCTTGGGCCTTTAAAGGCACCAAATTAAGCTTGGTTTCTGCCGATGGATTTTCGAGGTTGAGGGTTGGCGGCACCACGCCATCGCGCATAGCCAATACGGAGAAAATCGCCTCGACCGAACCCGCAGCCCCAAGCAAATGCCCGATCGAAGACTTGGTCGAAGACATCGCCAAATTGTCTGAAGCGCCACCGAACAAACGCTCGACCGCGCGCAATTCAATTTCGTCGCCCATCGGGGTCGATGTGCCGTGCGCGTTAATATATCCAATGTCTTCTGGCGCCAATCCAGAGCGTTTCAAGGCGGCCTGCATAGCGCGAAAACCGCCCGAGCCATCTTCGGCTGGCGACGTAATGTGGTAGGCATCGCCCGACAAACCGTAGCCAACCACTTCGGCATACATAGTCGCGCCGCGTGCTTTGGCGTGTTCATATTCTTCCAAAACCACAATGCCCGCGCCTTCGCCCATCACAAAACCATCGCGGTCTTTATCATAGGGGCGCGAGGCTTTTTCTGGGGTGTCATTAAAATGGGTAGACATCGCACGGCAAGCCACAAAGCCGGCCATACCCAAAGGCGAGATCGCGCCTTCCGTGCCACCTGCAACCATAACATCGGCATCGTCAAACATGATTAAGCGCGCCGCATCGCCAATGGCGTGCGCACCCGTAGAACACGCCGTCACAACCGCGTGATTAGGGCCTTTAAGGCCATGTTTAATAGAAACTTGTCCGCCCGCTAAATTGATGAGCGAGCCCGGAATAAAAAATGGGCTGAGTTTACGAGGGCCCTTGTCGCGCAAGGTATTGGCACCTGCCTCGATACCTTGCAACCCACCAATGCCTGCGCCAATGAGGACGCCGGTTCGGAATTGTTGTTCGTCGGTTTCTGCTTTATAGCCGCTATCTGCGAGCGCCATATCGGAGGCGGCCATGGCGTAGATAATAAAATCATCCACGCGGCGCTGTTCTTTGGGCGCCATATAGAGGTCGGCGTTAAAGCCGCCCTCGCCCTTGTCAATTTGGCAAGCAATCTGACAAGGCAAATCCGACGCGTCGAAATAATCAATAGTCCCCGCACCCGAGTGACCATCAAGGAGCCGCTTCCAACTCTTCTCAATCGTCTCGCCAAGTGGGTTTACAGACCCAATTCCGGTAATAACGACGCGCCGCATTCTAATCAGTATTCTTTAAGAAGCCTGGTCGATGAATTTCACTGCATCGGCAACTGTCAAAATAGTTTCAGCTGCGTCATCAGGAATTTCGATACCAAACTCTTCTTCAAAAGCCATGACCAGCTCAACCGTGTCTAGGCTGTCTGCGCCTAAATCATCGATGAAGCTTGCGGCTTCGGTAACTTTATCGGCTTCTACGCCAAGGTTTTCGACTACGATGTTTTTTACGCGTTCCACAGTATCGCTCATCTTAAGCTCCTTAAAAATGGCTGCATATTTTAAATAAAAGCAGCAAATTCCTCAAAAAATAGGCATGACTCCCATACCTGAAGTTTTCTCTATCACCCTTTACACACCATGTCTATGGCTCGCCCCATCGCAAATAAGGGCTAAATCATGGCCATGCCGCCGTTCACATGCAGCGTTTGTCCGGTGACATAAGCCGCCTCATCGCTGGCTAAATAAAGACACGCCGCTGCGATATCATTTCCCTCGCCCAAGCGCCCGGCTGGTATGGCTTGGGTCAGCGCTTCTTTTTGCGCCTCGGGCAATTCATCGGTCATTGGCGTAGCAATAAAACCGGGCGCCACGCAGTTTACCGTGATGCCGCGGCTCGCCACTTCTTGCGCCAAAGATTTCGACATACCAATCATGCCCGCTTTGGTAGCAGCATAATTTGCCTGCCCCGGATTGCCAGTCACGCCCACAACCGACGTAATGCCAATAATGCGCCCATGGCGACGTTTCATCATGCCACGCAAAGCCGCCCGAATAAGACGAAAGCCAGACGTCAAATTGACCTCTAAGACGGCATCCCAATCTTCGTCTTTCATGCGCATCGCCAAACCATCTCGGGTAATGCCCGCGTTATTGACCAGAATGTCCAAACCGCCCATCGCCTCTTCGGCTTTGGCAGCTAAGTGAGCCGCGCCTTCAGCACTCGATAGATCCGCCACCAAAACGTGGGCGCCATCGCCCAGCTCATCGGCCAAGGCTTGCAGCACGCCCTCGCGGGTTCCAGCTAGCCCTACATTAGCGCCTGCCGCGTGTAGCGTGCGCGCAATTTGATTGCCAATGCCGCCAGAGGCGCCGGTTACCAGTGCGTTTTTTCCGCTTAAATCAAACATTCATCTCTCCCTTAATTTGCAAAATCTTGGATGTCGTCAGGCGTGTTTAAGGCCCGCGCCGACAAACGCTCGTCGATGCGACGCGCCATACCGGTTAATACTTTGCCTGTGCCAATCTCGACCAATTTTGTGACCCCCTGATTAGCCGCCCAAATCATACTCTCGCGCCAGCGCACAGAGCCCGTTACCTGCTCGATAAGTAAGTTACGAATAAGTTCGGGGTCTTGCGTAGCCTCCGCCGTGACATTGGCAATCAGTGGCACGCTTGGCGCCTTGATATTTGTTTCCGCCAAAGCGGCGGCCATTTCATCGGCCGCGGGTTGCATCAGCGAGCAATGAAATGGCGCGCTGACGGGCAAGTTCATGGCGCGTTTGGCGCCACGGGTTTTCGCCAACTCAATGGCGCGTTCCACCGCTTCCGCATGACCAGAAATGACCACTTGGCCATTGGCATTATCATTGGCGGCGGCACAAACTTGTGTCTCCGAGGCGGCCTCTTTGGCTATCTCGACGACGACCGAAAATTCTAATCCCAAAAGCGCCGCCATAGCGCCCACACCAACTGGCACGGCGCGCTGCATGGCTTGGCCGCGCAACTTCAAAAGCCGACTGGCATCCTCCAACTGCAAAGCGCCCGCTGCCGTTAGCGCTGCATATTCGCCCAAACTATGACCTGCCACATATGCGGCTGTATCTGCCAGTTGCAGACCACGCGCTTGCAACACGCGCATCACGGCCATGGAGACGGCCATTAAAGCCGGCTGCGCGTTTTCGGTTAGGGTCAGGGTTTCTTGCGGGCCGTCCCACATAATTTCGGACAGGTTTTGGCCTAGCGCGGCGTCCACTTCGTCGAATACCGCTTTGGCTTCTGGATAGGTTTGTGCCAACACTTGGCCCATGCCAACGGTCTGGCTGCCTTGTCCTGGAAATACAAATGCTTTGGTCATGAAATAGCCCTCTTTTGGTCTTTCGTTGTCTCTTATGGCTTAATGCCCCTGTCTTCTTATACTAGGTGTTTGCAAGCTGTGGGGACAGATTTTTACCCCTGAAATGGCGCTTGCCAAGCCTAGCCTGACATAGTATTACCCGTGGGATTAAGTTTCGGTCGAAGGCTGAACGGATGAAAACCTCTGATGGTCAGACGGTTTAGGAATGGTCCGACATCCCGTGTCTTCGCTCTTGCGTAACTTGTGAGCTTCTCCCATATGTTGGTAGATAAGGGCTCGCTAGGGGCTAGGCGCCGAACCCATGAAGGAGAGAAGCTATGGCTCTATATGAGCACGTGTTTATTGCACGCCAAGATATTTCTTCGCAGCAAGTAGAAGGTCTCATCGATATGATGCAGGCTGTGCTGGAAGAAAATGACGGCAAAATTACCAAAATCGAATATTGGGGTTTGAAATCACTCGCATACCGCGTGAAGAAAAACCGCAAAGGTCATTATTCCTTGCTGAACATTGACGCGAGCCATGCAGCGGTTGCTGAATTGGAACGCCGTATCAGCCTGAACGATGACATCATTCGTTCCATGACCCTGCGGGTCGATGAGCATGAGGCCGATGACTCGGTTCAAATGCGCAACAAAAACCGCGACGAGCGTCGTGGTTCGCGTCGCGAAGATGGCGGAGATCGCCGCCGGGATGACCGCCCTCGTGAAGATCGCCCTCGTGACGACAATCCCCGCGAAAGCAAACCAAGCGAAGGAGAGGCATCATGAGCCAAGGACGCCGCCCATTTGGACGCCGCAAGAAATCTTGCCCGTTTTCAGGACCCAACGCACCGGTCATCGATTATAAAGATACGCGACTGCTGCAACGTTATGTTTCCGAACGCGGAAAAATCGTACCTCGTCGCATCACATCTGTTTCTTCCAAGAAACAACGCGAGCTGGCCCGCGCTATCAAGCGCTCCCGCTTCCTGTCTTTGATGCCTTATACGGTTGATCAGTAAGCCTTTGGGCAGGAGTGCGGCAAGCTTATGACGCAAGCCCTGCTATTGAGAATAATTGTGGCGGCGACCAGCGCATTTGTGCTGTTCGCCGCCATTTTTACTTTGCCCTTCGCCGCCCTACCCATGGCTTATGTTGGGCTGGCCTATGGCGCCAGCCAAGCCGCCATGGTGGCCGTCGTGACCCTATTGATAGCTAGCGTCATTTTGGGCCCACCGTTGGCCATTACCTTTCTCATCGTATTTTTATTGCCGACTTATATCTTAGTTCGCCAAGCCCTGTTGTCGCGCGCGCAGGTAGCCAAAGAAGGCGATGCGCCGACGTTTGTTTTCTATCCTTTACGAAATCTTATTTTGCTCAACTTAGCGATTAGCGCTTTGGGAACGCTTGCGGCTTTTTTCATGCTCAGCGGATCGGCGGGTCTACCGCAGTCGCTGGCCAATGCTCTCATGGGCTCGGCCGGCCTTAGCAGCATGTTAACGAGTGTGTATCAAATATCGTCGCCAGAAGAGTTTCTGCATTTGGCCAATTTAATGCTCATTGCCAGTTTCGCAACTTGGCCCTTATTGGTACTGGGCAATGCCCAAGCCGCCCAAAGCCTATTGGTAAAACAAGGCAAAAACCTCCGCCCAGCCAATGATTACCAGACCCTAACCTTACCGCCAGGCTTGGCGCTGGTCTTCGCGGGGCTCTTGAGCCTGTCTTTGGTGACCGATGGATGGGTCTCGACGCTCGCTGCCGCTTTGGCGGCTGTGGTGTTGGCAGCGTATTTTTTATTGGGTTTAGCCATTATTCATGCTATCTCCCGCAACTGGAACGGGCGTGTGCTGCTTTTGGCGACGCTCTATTTCTTACTTTTCGTGATGGCCTGGGTGAGTATCCCCGTCAGCCTAATGGGACTGTTGGATGCCCGCCTCGATTTCCGAGGCTTGCGAAAACACCCTGACAAGCCGTCTAATTCTACTGGGGACAAGGAGTAACTACCATGCAAGTTGTATTGCTAGAGCGCATTGCAAAGCTAGGCCAAATGGGCGACGTCGTAACTGTAAAAGACGGCTATGCTCGTAATTTCCTACTTCCACAGGGCAAAGCCCTTCGCGCCAATAAATCAAATCTCGAACGTTTCGAACAAGACCGCGCGCAATTAGAAGCCCGCAATTTGGAACGCAAACAAGATGCCGAAGCCGTCAACGCCAAACTCGACGGACAGACTTTCGTGGTCATTCGTTCGTCTGGCGACACCGGCCAGCTATACGGTTCTGTCTCCCCGCGTGACATTTCTGATTTGCTGAGCGAAGGTGGTTTTGACACGGCCCGCAATCAGGTGGTCTTGAGCCAGCCGATCAAAAATCTTGGTCTGCACACAGTTGCCGTTAATTTGCACCCTGAGGTTACCTCGAGTGTCATCGTCAACGTAGCCCGCACACTAGATGAAGCCGAGCGCCAAGCCGCCGGTGAAGATGTGACAGGCGAGCAGCAAGAAGATGAAGACACGATGGACTTGGATGCCGTGTTCGAAGAAGGCGCCAAGGCGGATCTTTCTGAAGAAGATACAGAAGAAGCTGCCGACGAAGTTGCCGAAGCTCCTGCCGAAGAAGCCGAAACAGAAGAAGTCTCGGAAGAAACAGCAGATAGTGAAGACGACATGGAAGAAGCCTCGAAAGATTAATTCGAGTTTTCCCCGTAATTAACAGGCTCGCCGGAAAGTTTTTTTTTCGGCGGGCCTTTTTTTATCTGGCTCACTTTAAGCAATGGTCTAATGTCGCCTTTATGGAAACTTTAGACACATTCGAAAACCCCGCCCCCGTGCTCACTACGGTCTCTGAAAACGAGACCTTCAAATCTCTGCCGCATAATATTGAGGCCGAACAAGGGCTCTTGGGCGCGCTGCTGATTAATAATGACTCGCTCGACCAAGTGGCTAATTTTCTGAAGCCGGATTATTTTTTCGACCCCGTGCATCAGCGCATTTATGAGGCCATCTCGAAGCTCATCGGCAATGGTAATCTGGCTTCTCCGGTAACTCTGAAAACCTATCTTGAGATGGATGACGGACTGATAGCGCTCGGCGGTGTCGGTTATTTGGCTCGCTTGGCGTCCAATGCCACCACCATTGCCAATGCCAAACAATACGGCCAAACCATTTACGACCTGGCTATCCGGCGTCAACTTATTCTGGTTGGGCAAGAAATGGTGGCCGATGCCTATGATGGCGATATTGACCAAAACCCCAATATGCAAATCGACAAAGCCGAACAGTCGCTTTACTCCATCGCCGAAAAAGGTACGCATAACGCGGGCTTTATGAATTTCGATCACTCCCTGACAGGCGCCATCGAAATGGCTGAGAAAGCCTATAAGCGCGAGGGCAACTTATCGGGCGTCTCGACGGGCTTTACCGGCTTGGACGATATGCTGGGCGGTTTGCAAGACAGTGACTTGCTCATTCTGGCGGGTCGTCCCGCTATGGGCAAAACCGCACTGGCCACCAACATCGCCTTCACCATCGCGCATAACTATATGAAGGCCAAACAAAGCGGCAATGTCGAAACCCAATCAGACGGCTCCATTAAAGTAAATGACGGCGGTGTCGTTGGTTTCTTCTCGCTCGAGATGGCGGCCGAGCAGCTGGCGACACGTATGCTGGCCGAGCAAGCTGGCGTCTCGTCTTCCAATATCCGCAAGGGCGATATCCACGAAGATGAGTATACACGTCTGGTAAACTCGGCGCGTAACTTGCAAGACGCGCCTTTGTTCATTGACCACACGGGCGCCATTCCCATGGGCACTTTGGCGGCGCGCGCGCGGCGCTTGAAACGCCAACATGGGCTGGGGCTGATTGTTATCGATTACTTGCAGCTGGTTCGGGCCGGCAATCAGCGCGATGGCCGCGTGCAAGAAGTGAGTGAAATTACCCAAGGGCTGAAAGCCTTGGCGAAAGAATTAAACGTGCCGGTGCTGGCTTTATCTCAGCTCTCTCGGCAAGTAGAGTCGCGCGAAGATAAACGCCCGCAGCTTTCTGACTTGCGCGAATCTGGCTCCATTGAGCAAGATGCGGATATTGTTATGTTCGTGTATCGCGAGCCCTATTATTTGATGCGCGAAAAGCCCATGGAAGGAACCGAAGAGTTCGTTCTCTGGCAAGAGCGGATGAACGCGGTAGATGGAACGGCGGAAGTGATTGTCGGTAAAAACCGTCACGGCCCTGTCGGCACCGCTCGCATGGCCTTTGAAGATCGCTTCACCCGCTTCACCGACCTCATGGAAGACGACCGCGCACCGGAGCGTTTTGACTAGATGACTTATTCAGACACGGCTGTTTTAACGATCGACCTAGCGGCGCTGACGCAGAATTATCATGCCATGCAAGCCGCCGCCAAAGGCGCCCAAACAGCCGCCGTCGTGAAAGCCAATGCCTATGGTTTGGGGCTTGAGCCCGTGGTCAAAACTTTGCACGCCGCCGGATGCACGAATTTTTTCGTAGCCCTTGCCCAAGAAGGTGTCGAGCTGCGAGCCCTTGTGCCCGATGCCATTATTTACGTTTTAAACGGACTGCCCATTGGCGCGGCGGCAGATTTTGCTGAGCATAAATTGCGCCCCTGCCTAACAAGCCCAGAGCAAATATCAGAGTGGCAAGACTATTGCCAAAACCAAGCCAAATCGGCCTTACCCGCCTGCCTGTTCGTCGACACAGGGTTTCACCGCCTCGGGTTGAGCCAAACCCAAGTCGCTGATTTAGCCGACACGCCGTCGGCGTTTGACGGCTGGGAGCTGTGCCTCATCGCCAGCCATTTGGCTTGCGCCGATGCCCCCGACCACCCGATGAATGCCAGTCAATTAGAAGCTTTCCGTTTTGCCCTATCGCTTCTGCCCAACGCCCCCGCCTCGCTGGCCAACTCTGGTGGCGTAAGGATGGGCGAGGCCTATCATTTTGATATGGTTCGGACAGGCACAATGGTTTATGGCGGCTCGGCCACCGGACGGGTGGAAGATGCCCTAGCCCCCGTCGCTTGTTTGCGCGCGCCCCTATTGCAAATCCGCCAGCTATCGGCGGGCGATAGCATTGGCTATGGCGCTACCTTCACGGCCTCGCGCGAGATGACCATTGGTCTTGTGAGCCTCGGCTATGGCGATGGGTTGAGCCGTTATTTCAGCGGCAAAAGTGGCGCTCCCAGCCCGGCGCATCTCATGCTTCATGGTCACCCGACACCCTTAGTTGGGCGCGTTTCGATGGATAGTCTGGCCATAGATATGACCGATTTACCCGCTAGTTTGCGAGCCGAAGCCAAAATCGGCGACATGGTAGAAATTTTTGGCCCCAATAATCCGATAGACCGGCTTGCCATGCAGGGGCAAACCATCTCATATGAGCTACTCACGGCACTCGGAAACCGCTATAAGAGAGTGTATAGCGACTAGCGACTTCACAGGAGAGCGTTTTGGCAGCACTGGCAACAATAGGACGGTTTTTCCTCGGCTTTTTCGCCCAAACGGGACAGCTCGCCATTTTCATCGGACAAACGCTCATGGCCCTCGCGCGGCCGCCGTTTTATTTTCGGATGATTGGCCAACAAATGCTGCGCATCGGCTATTTTTCTTTGCCTGTTGTCGCCCTCACCTCGTTTTTCACGGGCGGCGCGCTGGCCATTCAAATTTACTATGGCGGCAATCAATTTAACTCCGAAGCCATCGTCTCCAGCATTGTAGCCCTTGGCATCACTCGTGAACTGGGGCCTGTTTTAGGCGGGCTTATGGTAGCAGGTCGGGTATCGGCCGCCATTGCCGCCGAAATTGGCACCATGCGGGTAACCGAACAAATTGATGCGCTAACCACCCTCTCCACCAATCCTTATAAATACCTGGTTGCGCCGCGCGTGATTGCTGCCACCCTATGCATGCCGCTGCTGGCTTTGGTGGCAGATATTCTAGGCATTTTTGGCGGCTTCGTGGTTGGCACGCAGAGTTTTGATTTCAACGCCGCCATTTATGTGCAACGCACTTTCAGCTTTTTGCAATTTGACGATGTCGCCTCTGGCCTCATCAAAGCGGCCGTGTTTGGTTTCATCATCGCCATCATGGGCTGCTATAATGGCTATCATTCCAAGGGCGGCGCGCAAGGCGTGGGCCGCGCCACCACCAATGCCGTGGTTAGCGCCAGCATTCTTATTCTAGCCGCCAACTATCTGATGACGGCGCTGCTGTTCTCATCATGACCGATAAAATATCGCTAGCCAACGTGCATAAACGCTTCGGCACCAAAGAAGTGCTGCGCGGCCTGACCCTGAATATCGAAAAAGGCCAGTCGATGGTGGTTATCGGTGGATCGGGTAGTGGCAAATCGGTGATGTTAAAGTCTATTCTCGGTCTTCTTACGCCCGATAGCGGCTCGATTGTCATCGATGGCCAGGAGACCGTTGGTCTGGCGCGCGAAAAGCGCAGCGCCATAGACGCGCAAATTGGTATGTTGTTCCAAAATGGCGCCTTGTTTGACAGTCTCCCCGTGTGGAAGAACGTTGCCTTTCGCGGCATCCAAAACGAGGGCATGAACGAAGACGAAGCGCGCCAAATCGGCAAACAGGCTCTGCGTCGTGTGGGGCTTGGCGAAGAGCTGTTAGATTTGTTTCCCGGCGCCCTATCCGGCGGCATGCATAAGCGTGTTGGCTTAGCCCGCGCGATTGCCTCCAGCCCAGAAATTATTTTCTTCGATGAACCCACAACCGGTCTCGACCCGATTATGACCGATGTCATCAATCACCTCATTCAAGACTGCGTGCAAGATTTAGGCGCCACTACTTTGACCATTACCCACGACATGACCAGTGTGCGCGCCATCGCCGATAAGACCGCTCTGCTCTATAAAGGCGAGATTATCTGGCACGGCGACCAAGCCGCGCTCGATGCCTCTAAAGACCCGTTCTTACATCAATTCATCCACGGTCTTGCCCATGGCCCTATTGAGGTCGAGGGCCAGCAACTTGAGGCCGCGATTGCGGGGTTAGATAGCTAAATGGCTCGCACCAGCCAAGAATATGTCTGCAATAAATGCGGCAATGTCACCACCAAATGGTCTGGTAAATGCGAAGCCTGCTTTGAGTGGAATTGCATTGTCGAAGGGTCGGGCTCCAGCGCGCCGCCTATCGGTCGTGGAGCCAAAAAGACCAAAGGCCAATCCATCACCCTCTCGTCGCTGGCAGGAGAAGACGAACCGGCACAACGCAGCACCTCTGGCATTGAAGAGCTGGACCGTGTGCTGGGCGGCGGGCTGGTGCCGGGCTCCGCAACGCTAATCGCCGGCGACCCTGGCATTGGGAAGTCGACTTTATTGCTGCAAGCGGCCGCCGCGATTGGGGAAAACGCCGCCGCAAAAGATGGCAAAGTGGTTTACATTTCTGGCGAGGAAGCCTTGGCACAATTACGCATGCGGGCCAAACGACTGGGTCTCTCGGACGCACCGGTTGAATTGGCTTCCGAAACCAATGTCGCAGATATTTGCAAGACGCTAGAAAAAGAAGGCCCATTGGCCCTCGTCGTTATCGATTCCATTCAGACCATGTGGTCGCCGGCCATCGAGGCTGCGCCCGGCACAGTCAGCCAAGTGCGGGTGGCGGGGCAAGAGCTTATTCATTTTGCCAAACGCACCGATACGCCAGTTATTTTGGTGGGTCATGTTACCAAAGACGGGCAGATTGCGGGGCCTCGTGTGCTGGAGCATATGGTCGATACGGTGGTTTATTTTGAGGGCGATAGGGGCGACCAATATCGTATTCTGCGCTCCATTAAAAACCGTTTTGGGCCCGCCCATGAAATGGGTGTCTTTGAAATGCAGGGCGCAGGCTTGATGCAAGTTCAAAACCCGTCGGCGCTGTTTCTTGAAGGCCGCGATGAAAATGTTCCGGGGGCTGCCGTTTTTGCAGGCATCGAAGGCACGCGTCCGCTATTGGTTGAAATTCAAGCCTTGGCCGCCCCTTCCTCATTGGCCACGCCGCGCCGTGCGGTGGTTGGCTGGGATACCAATCGCCTATCGATGGTGCTGGCCGTATTGGAGGCGCGCTGTGGCATGTCGTTTTCGGGCCGCGATGTATTTTTAAATGTGGCAGGCGGCATGCGCATTAACGAGCCAGCCGCAGATTTGGCAGTAGCGGCCGCGTTAATCTCCTCGTTGAGTGGCAAGCCAATAGCCAAAGACAGTGTTGTGTTTGGCGAGATTAGCCTGTCTGGCGCGGTAAGACCCGTGACGCAAAGTGGCGTGCGTCTGAAGGAAGCCGAGAAACTAGGCTTCAAAATGGCCTATGCCCCCAAGACCGGAAATGCCGAGTTACCCAAGGGCGTAAAGATAAAACAAATAGACGACTTGGGCGCCCTAATCGCGGCCTTTGGCGTAACCCCTACCGAGGAATAGGCGCCCTCAGGAACGCTGAAACCCGACTCATGATAGGAATTCGTTATGGAATTACTGGTCCTTGATTACCTGATCATTGCAGTGTTGCTTATCTCGGCATCACTATCGTTGATGCGCGGGTTCACCAAAGAGGTTTTGTCCATTCTGGGATGGGCGGCCGCAGGCTATGCCGCGATTTTTTTTGGCCCGTCTTTAAAACCTGTTTTGGCCAATTACATCAAAATAGACTGGGTGGTGAACGGTGGCGCCATGTTGGTGACTTTCTTGGCCACCTTGATTGTGTTTTCCTTCCTCAGCTCCATGATAGCCAAACAATTGAAGGGCAGCGCGCTAGGCCCCCTAGACCGCTCCATGGGGGTCTTGTTTGGCGCTGCACGCGGTGGGTTTATCATCTGCATGGCCTATTTGGGCATGAGCGCGGTATTTCCCGAAGACGAACACCCCGACTTCATCACCCAAGCTAAATTGCGCCCCATGCTGCAAACCGGCAGCAAAGCCTTTGTGACGCTTGTGCCCCTAGAGCGTTTGCCACTAAACCTCATCAATATCGGCAACACGTCGGCGGCAGATGGGGTGGAGGCCTTGCAAGAATTTGGCCAAGAAGTATTGCTAGATGCGGCAAAAGAACAGGTCGATAAAATTGTTCAGGAAACGCAAGACAGCTTCAAAGACACGGGCTATAAACAAGGCGAGAGATCGACGATTGAGCGGCTTATCCGCAATACCGAAGGGGTCAAATAATGACACGCCTACCCGCCTATCATTATGACGAAAAGACCGATAAATTACGCGACGAATGCGGTGTATTTGGCATCTTTGGACACCCCGATGCGGCCGCACTTACCACTTTAGGATTACATGCTTTGCAACATCGCGGCCAAGAAGCTGCGGGTATTGTGAGCTTTGACGGCAAAAACTTTTTCGCCGAACGCCGCATGGGACTGGTCTCTGACCACTTCACCAAGCCGCGCGTTTTAGACAATCTGTTGGGACCCTCGGCGGTTGGCCATGTGCGCTACTCGACCACGGGCGAGACGATTTTGCGCAATGTGCAGCCACTCTTCGCCGACCTAACGGGCGGTGGCTTTGCCATTGCCCATAATGGCAACCTCACCAATGCGCTAACTTTGCGCGAAGAGCTGGTAAAAAACGGCTCGATTTTCCAATCGACGTCGGACACAGAAACCATTTTGCAATTGGTGGCACGCTCTAAACGAGTCAACACCTTGTCGCGCTTTACCGATGCGCTGTTTCAAATTGAAGGTGCTTATGCCCTGGTGGTGCTGACCAATAAAAAACTCATCGGCGCGCGCGACCCGCTTGGCATTCGTCCTTTGGTGATTGGCAAGCTGGATGGCGCCTATATTCTGGCGTCCGAAACCTGCGCCCTCGATATTATTGGCGCCAGTTTTGTGCGCGAAGTTGAAAACGGCGAGATTGTCGTCATCACAGATGACGGCATTGAAAGCATTAAGCCTTTCCCCCCCATTGAGCCGCGCCCGTGCATTTTTGAGTATATTTATTTCTCGCGCCCCGACAGCATCATTAATGGCAAAAGCGTTTACGACTGCCGCAAAGCTTTTGGTCGCAAATTGGCGGAAGAAAGCGGTGTCGAAGCGGATGTGGTTATTCCGGTGCCAGACAGCGGCGTGCCTTCGGCTATCGGTTATGGGGAAGCGTCCAAAATTCCGTTCGAGCTGGGCATCATTCGCAATCATTACGTTGGCCGCACGTTCATTGAGCCGACGCAGTCTATTCGGGCTTTCTCAGTGAAGCTGAAGCATAATGCCAATCGCGCGCAGGTGGAGGGCAAGCGGGTCATTCTCATCGACGACAGTATTGTGCGCGGCACAACCTCGGTCAAAATTGTTCAAATGATGCGCGAAGCAGGCGCCAAGGAAGTGCATATGCGCATCGCCTCGCCGCCGATTACCCACCCAGATTTCTACGGCATTGATACGCCGAGCCAAGAGCATTTGTTGGCCGCCAACCACTCGTTGGAAGCTATGTGCAAATATATCGGCGCCGACAGCCTAGCTTTCTTGAGCGTCGATGGCCTGTATCAGGCGATGGGCTTTCCCGATGGCCGCAACCCCGAGCGCCCGCAATATACCGACCATTGTTTCACCGGCGAATACCCAACTGGCCTTGCCGACCAAAATGGCGGCGACCATTTGCACCAGCTTTCTCTTTTATCTGAACAAGGTTAACCATGACCGATACATTGGCGCCCGCCTTAGCCCACGGGTATAATTTCGAAGGTAAATTAGCCCTCGTCACTGGCGCAGGTCGGGGTATCGGCTGGGCGGTGGCGCAAAGTTTAGCGGCTGCCGGAGCCCATGTTTTATTGCTGGCCCGCACGCAAGGCGCCCTAGAGGAGCTATATGACACCATCTCCTCAGCGGGCGGCGAAGCCACCGGCGTGCCCATGGATGTAACCGACGGCGAGGCGCTAGACCGTTTGGGCGCTAGCCTAAACGAGCGGTTTGGTAAATTAGATATGCTGATCGGCAATGCCGGCGTGCTAGGGCCGATGACCCCCAGCTCGCATATAGACCCGAAAGAATTCGACAAAGCCATGGCCGTAAATGTGACGGCCAATGCGCGCCTCATCCGCGCCATGGAGCCGCTTTTATTGCAAGCCGAAGCGCCGCGTGCGGTGTTCACCACTTCGGGCGCCGCGCATAAATGCCGCCCATTTTGGGGCACATATGCGACCACCAAAGCGGCGCTAGATGCCCTCGTGAAAACTTGGGCGAACGAGCATGCGAACGACGCTTTGCGCGCCAATTTGCTCTCCCCCGGCCCCATTCGCACGGCGATGCGCGCGCAAGCCATGCCCGGCGAAGATCCAGATACCTTGCCCACACCAGCCGATGTAGCGCCACTTTTCTTGGAGCTGCTATCGCCCAAGGAAACACGTACCGGCGAGATTATTGAATTTCAAAAATAAACGCACTGGCGTTTGCGGGCGCACAGTGGCAAGCTCTCCTGAAATAACAAGAACAGGAAAAGCCAATGTCTTTTTACCACATCAACCCGAAACCATTAGAAGACGGCACCTATGAAGTGCATCGAGAGGGCTGCGGCCTGCTGGTAAAGCACCCAGACCGTATCGATATAGGTAGCCACCTCACCCCCGACACAGCGCTAAAAAGCGCCGCAAGATATTACGACAAGGTGGTGGCTTGTGTGCATTGCGGTGGGGATACTTGACGCGACATGGCTCAGACTTGGAAACAGCAGGTGCTTGGGGAAGTCGTAGATTATTGCGAGACCCATGGCAGCCGAACCTTTGCACTACGAGATTTTTTAGCGGAGCGGCAGAACGTTTTGCAAACCTTGCACCCCAAGAACAACAATGTTGCCGCTAAAGTTCGCCAACAGCTGCAATTCCTTAGGGACGAAGAGCTAGTAAGTTTCGTCGACAATCAGGGAATATATACGCTGCGAAATATTGACTACCTGAAGCATGAAAAAGAAGCCATGCGCGATGCGGATTTATGGGACGGCGCGGAAGGCATAAAGGAGAGGTCAACGAAACTTAAAATGCGGCCTGTCCGCCTGCCAGAGAAACGCGAACATTTTATGGAAACCTATGTGCGCGATAAAGGCTGGGCGAGAGAAGCGCGACAAACTTTTGGCCGCGAGTGTTTGATTAGAGACTGTGGCAATCGCTTTAAAAAGCCCGATGGAAAATTCTACATCGAAGTGCATCACATTGTGCCGCTCTGCGAAGGCGGCGAAGATGGCATCTGGAACCTATCCGTCTTATGCGCTCACCATCACCGCATGGCACATTTCGCGGATGCGAAGAGCAAAAAGGATATTAGCAGTTATCTTTTAAAGGAAATTGACGGCCGATTGAATCACAGTTAGGCATCGTCCAAAAGCAAAAAAGAGAGGATTTAACGTGTTAGATAAATCAATTAGTAAAATGAAAAAGCAAGAATTGCTGGACTACATAGAGAGCATGGCGGAGGCAGCCAAAACAATCGATAGCCTAGCTCAGGGTGTGCGTAAGATAGACGAAGAAATTAAACTCACGGCCCAGAATGCAGACTCAAGGGACAATAACGCCAGCATTTCTGCCCAAAATGCAGAAGCGCAAAACCAAGCCGCCAACGCCTCTGCCCAAAATGCAGAAGCGCGAAACCAAGACGCCAACGCCTCTGCCCAAAATGCAGAAGCGCAAAACCAAACCGCAGCTAAATCTGCTGAAGGCGCAGAAAACCAAAGCCAAGCCGCAACTAAATCTGCTGAAGGCGCAGAAACACAAAGCCAAGCCGCAGCTAAATCTGCTGAAGGCGCAGAAGCACAAAACCAAGCTGCCATCACCTCTGCTCAGGGTGTAAAAACACAAAACCAAGCTGCTATCGAGCTGAATGCACAGATTGATAATTTTTTATTAGAAATCAACGACAAAAATAGTGGCCACAAACAATTTATCGAAAAAACTCGAAATGACATAACCAGCTTACTACCGAGCGCAGCAGCGACAGGACTCGCTACCGCATTCAGATTTTCAAAATTGAGATATGGCAACGACCCTCAAGAAGATACTGGGCTAAACAAGGGGCTTTGCGCAACAATCCGAGATAAAAACTTCCTAGTAAGCCTAGTGCTATATTCTTCCTTTTTAGCTCTGCTTTTACTTTCCGCCGCCCTTATTCTTGCAACCTTTGGCATTAATTTTTTCTGGGAATCTGTCACTGCCGACTTCAATCAACAGAATATATTTGGAGACAAATTGTCGTTTCTCGGTATGGTCGGTCGAATTACCTTCTTATCGCCAATATTTTGGGTAGCTCTGCACATCAACAGGCAAATAAATAGACGCTCACAACTCTATGAAGCTTACAACTACAGACAGAGACTCATGGAGCTTTATGTCGGCTTCAGCAGTCGCCGAGACACGTCATCTGCAGAGGACACAAAAAACCTTGAGACCTTGACAGATATTATTTTCGAGAACGTCAAAATTCCTCCTGGAAAGGCAGATATCCATGAGAGTGATAATCTCATTAGTAACTTAATATGGACAAAGCGATCGAAGCCGAATGAGCCAAACCCAAACATCTTACCTGCCCAGACTACCGAGCTACTGAAGCCAGACTAGGATTCGCAAAGCCTCTTAGAGACGCCCAAACCTAACGCCCACGAATGTTTCGCAGTCTTGGCAGTAAAAACCTTGGTTCTTCTTGCTAGGGCACAACGCCCCATCGGCGTCTTTGTTTAGGTCGGGTTGGGTAACCCGCCAGGTTTGCGAGATGGCGTGCCAGACGCAGGCGCCGTTTAGCGCAATGGCCGACGAAGTGCAGACGGCGCAGCGAGGTCGTTGCCGATTTCGAACGATTTCCATCGGTTGCCTTTTTTGAACTCCATGTTTCATAAAACACAGAAGACAGCCTGCACCCCTAAAAGAGCGTTAATTTTAGATATATTTTCGTACTTAATTTATCGCGAAAAAGAAACCCTATTTATCCTCATAAGGGTTTTTGCCTTTACGGACAAAAATACGCAAAGGTACGCCATCCAAAGAAAACGTCTCGCGCAGGCTGTTTGCCAGATAGCGCTGATAGCTTTCTGGTACCGCGTGGCCGCGGCTGGAGAAGGTGACGAAGGTTGGCGGACGCGCTTTGGCTTGCGTGATATAGCGCAGACGAACCGGACGGCCCTTGTCGGCAGGGGGCGGATGACGGTCGATGACATCGCCCAGCCATTTGTTCAATTTAGCCGTGCCAATGCGCGCGTTCCAAATCTCATATTGCTTTTGTACCGCTGGCATAAGTTGCTCAACGCCCTTGCCCGTTTGCGCCGACATCATAATCACCGGCACCCCGCGCAAGCGCGGCATGGTGCGGAGCAGCGCATCATTAATGGTTTGGCGCACTTCTTTGCGGTCGAGTTTCAAATCCCATTTATTGATACCCACCACAAGGGCGCGGCCTTCGCGCTCAATCAAATCTGCCAATTGAATGTCTTGCTTGTCAAATGGCGTCGTTGCATCGACCAGTAAAACTACCACTTCGGCAAATTTTACCGCGCGCAGACCATCGGCCACCGATAGTTTTTCTAACTTCTCCGTAACCCGAGATTTACGCCGCACACCCGCCGTATCCCAAAGCGTAATCGGGCGCGAGCCATTGGGCGCATGGTGGCTTTCCCAAGTCCAATTGACCGAAATACTATCGCGCGTAATGCCCGCCTCTGGCCCCGTCAAAAGTCGGTCTTGGCCCAGAATATAATTAATCAACGTCGACTTGCCCGCGTTCGGACGCCCCAAAATGGCCACGCGCAGCGGCTTATCCGGATCATCTTCAAATGGCATATCCGGGTCGAAATCAGCGTCCTCGTCGTCTTCGTCTAGCTCCACGAAGTCGGCTTTATGGGCTTCTTCATGCAGCGCAATCGCGTCGCGCACTTTGGTGTATAGGTCATCCGTGCCGTGGCCATGCTCGGCCGACAGCGCAATCGGCTCGCCCAGTCCCAAACTATACATCTCGTTCAGCCCGGTTTCCGAGGCTTTGCTCTCTGATTTATTACCCGCCAAAATAACCGGTACATTGGCTTTTCGTAAAATGCGCGCGAATAATTCATCTTCTGGCAACAGGCCTACGCGCGCATCGGTGAGCATGAGAACCATGTCCGCTTCGCCGATGGCAGCTTCGGTTTGGGCGCGCATGCGCGCTTCTAACGAGCCTGTTTTGCCCTCTTCGAAACCCGCCGTATCGACAATTTGAAACCGCAAATCGCCAAGCCGCGCATCGCCAAAACGGCGGTCGCGCGTGACCCCTGGCTGGTCATCGACCAAAGCCAGTTTGCGCCCAACAAGACGATTGAATAGCGTAGATTTACCCACATTGGGTCGCCCCACAATGGCGAGAACAAATGGCGCGATCATAGCGCGCTCCTATTTACGGGCAATGAGGGTGCCCTCATCGCTCAACACATACAAAATACCGTCGGCAATTACGGGCGTCAGGCTGACGGGTTCTCCAATGTCCACGAACTCGCCAATTTCGCCATTGCTAGGATCGACGCTGGCCAAACGACCATCCGACGATGCAAGAATAATTTTACCACTCGCTAAAACCGGGCCCGCCCAACGAATACGTCCGCGACGGCTCTCTTCATTTTTATAAGCCGGTAGCTTGGCAATCCAACGCACCCGACCCTGCTCGCGAGACAGGCTCACCAGCTCTCCATCCAGAGACATAACCAAAACATAATCGCCCATCGCCCAAGGGGTTTCGATGGAGCCGACGTCAGCCGTCCAAACGCGTTCGCCGCTGCGTAAATCAATCGCGGCTGTGCGGCCGCCATGGCTGGTCACATAAGCTCGATCCCTATCAATGACCGGACGCCCAACAATCGCGTTCAATTGAGATAGCGGCGTGATTTGTGTGGCGCGGCTGGTTAGGGTCTCGTTCCAAGCCTCTTGGCCATTCACCGGACTAAGCGCCACCACTTCGCCAGAGTTGAACCCAGCCAGCACAATTTGCTCATTCACCGCCACGCTGGTGGCACCCACAATGGTCGCGGCTTCTTTAATCGCTAAATGTTCCCAAATGCGCGTGCCGTCCTCGGCATTGAAAGCCTGCAAACGGCTGTCTTGCGAGGCAACATAAATCCGGCCATTGCTATAGGTCGGCGCATTCGAAAACGCCACAAGGTTTTGGACTCGCCAAATAATATCGCCCGTTGCGGCATCCAGCGCCAAAACTTCGCCAAAGCCCGTGGTCACAAAAACGCGACCGGCCGCATAAGACACGCCGCCGCCGAAACCATCGCGCACGCGAGCTGGTTTTTCTTTGCTGCTGAAAAATCTCGACAGGCTAAAATTACGCTCGGTGAAAGTAGCCAACACAGATTGAGACCAAAGAGGCGCCCCAGTTTTGGCCTCTACGGCCACCACTTTCAAATCGGTTCCCAAGGCAAACACTTTGCCATCGGCCACCACAGGCGGTGCTTTTAAAACCGTAAGGCCTTTGTTGCCACGCACCATATCGACCCGAAACCCCTCGCCTAGGCCATCTAGCTCGAGATGATAAGCGGCATTGGTGGCAAAGCCGCCCGCGTTGTTCCAAGTCGAATTGCGAAAGGGTGGCAAAATACGAACTGGCTCACCGCGAAGGCGCGGGTCTTCACGCAAAGTCGTTTCAAAGTTTAAAACCGAAATCCGATCGCCGTCGAATTTTTCTTTCTGGGTATCGCCACCGCCACACGCAACCAGCACACTAGCGAGAATGGCAGAGGTAAGAACGGAGCGGAGCTGACGAAATTTCATAGTAGACTGGCCTATTTTTGGGCTTCAGGAGCCGCAGGAGATGGCGTCAGGGCCGCCGACAGGCTTTCTAACATAATGCTCGCACGCTCCCGGGTCAGGCTAGTGACGCGGGCATCGCCGATTTGGGCTTTAAACAATTCACGCGCTTTCAGCGGCTTATCGTAGGTCATATAGGCGAGGGCCATGGTTTCGCGCGCCATTGGCTGCAAACCATTGCCATCGTCTAGCAAACGATCCAAGCGCAACTCAATCTCTTGCAGGCTGCCTTTGCTATCCAACAAAACGATGGCGGCTTGCAATTGGGCTAAATCTCGCAAGCTGTGTGGCAAGCCTGAGGTATCGGCAAGAGCATCAAAAGACGCAATAGCTGCATCGGCAGAGGCTGAATTGGTTTGGCTTTTCTCCGCATGTGCCAAAGCGGCGGTAAACCGCGCCAAGGCGCCATAGCCATTGTCTTCGGCAGCGGCAAAAGCCTCCAAAGGCGCTATTTTTTCTTGCGTGTCCAGCTCAACAAGCGTCTGTAGCAAAGCGTCATAGCGCACAGAGGCCGCTTCTTCTTGGCCTCGGATATAGCTCGAACCGGCAATCACCGCGGCCACTAAAACCACGATGGCCACCGCAGCGCCAATGATGTAGCGGCCATATTTATTCCAAGCTGCGCCCATATTATCGCGGCGTAGTTCGGCGCTTACTTCATCAAAAATATCACTCACTGTGTGTCTCCGGCTGGCTTTGGGTCATGGACGCTGGGCCCTAATCTTTCTTGTTAACTTTCATAGCATAAGTATGTTGCGCTTCGGGAAATTTCCGCTCCCGAACATCGTTTGCATAGGCTTCCGCCGCAGTCGCGATTTGTTGGCCTAGCGTGGCGAACTCTTTAACAAATTTAGGCACGCTCGGCGATAGGCCCAACATGTCCTCGGTTACCAAAATCTGGCCGTCGCAGCCGGCTGAGGCGCCAATGCCAATGGTTGGCGTATCGATCGCCTCTGAAATTCTATCCGCCAGCTCCGCCGCAATACCCTCGAGGACGATGGAAAAAGCCCCCGCATCGGCCAGCGCATGAGCGTCTTTTTCAAGCTGTGGCCATTGGTCTTTGGTGCGGCCTTGGGTTTTAAATCCGCCCATAACATTTACGTTTTGTGGCGTCAGGCCAATATGACCCATCACCGGAATGCCGCGTTGGGTGAGATGCGCCACGGTTTCCGCCATGCGCTCGCCGCCTTCTAGTTTCACCGCTTGGCAGCCGGTTTCTTTCATGGTGCGGGCAGCGTTATGAAACGCTTGCGCTGGGCTTTCTTCATAGGTGCCAAATGGCAAATCCACCACCACAAGAGCTTGGCTAGAGCCCCGCACAACGGCGGCGCCATGGGCAATCATCATATCCAGCGTCACGCCCAGCGTGTTTTCCATGCCATACATGACCATTCCCAGACTGTCGCCGACCAATAGTAAATCCACGTGCGGGTCAATCAGCGCCGCCGTATGGGCGTGATAAGACGTCAGGCAAACGATAGGCTGCTGATTTTTTCGCGCCATAATCTCGGGGACAGTGATGCGTTGGGTGCGCTTTTGAACAGACATAAGTCTCTCTATAAATAAGGGCCAGATGGCTTTAACTGTCGCGGAAACTAGCCGAAATAAAGCCAAAGCGCAATTGCGTTTGCAGTTTATAAAATGTAGAGTTGGTCCAACCTCTTGTCATAAAAATCAAAAAAAATAGGTAGGGCGGAATGAACAATAGCAAAATACGATTAATCGGCTTGTCACTGGCTATGGCTGCCTTGGCTGGGTGTGTTGCAAAGCTCAGCGACGAAGGCCGCTTTATCCGCCAAATAGTGCCCGACTTGGCAAATGAATGCGAGTTTTTGGGGGTTGTAGACGCCGCTGAAGGCAGTGGCTGGGATAAGGCCAATGATAGAATTGGCGCCTTAAACATCCTCAGAAACCAAATTTCGCTGATGAATGGCAACGCCTTTGTGCTGACAGATATATCCAGCTCGGATTCCAAGACTTTAATTCAGGCTGACGCCTATAAATGCGCGGCAAGAAAATAGCCTCGGGCTCCGTTTTCAATTAGCGTCTTTAATCAGCCGCTTGCCGAAGGAAACCACCTCGTCTTCTGTATAGCCAGAGGCTAGGTAAAACTTCGTTGCCGCCAAATTATTTTTGCGCACTTGCAAGTTCAGCTTGGGGCAGCCCAAAGCCGCCAGCTCGCTTTCGCCACGTTGCATCATCGCTTGGGCATGGCCTTGTTTTTGGTGCATCGGGGCGACGGCTAAATAGTTAACCCAGCCACGGTGCCCATCATAGCCGAACATAGCAGAGGCCATAATTACGCCATCCTGCTCGCCAACGAAAAACAGCTCGCGCTGATGGGCAAGTTTACGCTCAATATCGAGTGTCGGATTATTATGCGGTTGCAACAAGCCACAGGCCTGCCAAAGCTCGATAACGGCTTGCGTGTCGGCTGGCTTAAAAATTCTTATTTCCATCTAATCATGTTCCGCGCCCTTGGCCAGACCGATACGCGCGGCGGCTGGGGTTTCGACGCCGTCTAAACATTCAAAATTGACGCTAATTTGGCTTGGGTCGCGTCGGCGGCGATGGTGGGTATAGACGCCACAAATTTGGCAAAAATAATGTGCCGCAATGTTTTTATTCCACTGATAGACCGACGGCGTTTGGCTATCTTCCAGCAGCCGAAAAGCTTCTGCCTGCATAGGCTTCATGACAATGCCTTTCTTGCGGCAGAGCGAGCAATTGCAGCGGTAAATCCCCTCGGCAAGCGAAGCTGCTTCGAGCGCCACCTCAAAGCGTATCGCCCCACAATGGCAGCCGCCGAGGTGCACGCGCGTCATGTAATCTCATCCGCTTTTATGTCTAAAAACCCCTGCCAAACGTCATTGATTTGCGGCAGCCATTGGGCCAGCAAAGGTGTCGTCGCTTGCGGCTCACGGACGCCCTTCAGGAGGGTCAGATATTTGAACATGAAAGCCGAAACGCGGGCGTTCACTTGGCAATGCACCAGAATTTTTTGCCCCTCAAGGGCTTCCATCAAACGGCAAAATTGGCTCAAATGCGCCGCGGTCGGAGCCTCGAACGGGATGGGCAGATGAATATAACTCATACCCTGCGCGCTAACCAATTGCCCCTCATTGGCAATCGCGTCGTCGCTATCGGGCATCGCAAGATTGATAACAACCTCATACCCCTCGCTCGCCAGCCCCTCGAAATCCTCAGCCTTCGGCTGACCGCAAGTGCCGATAAGCGGCGTGAGGAGATGAAAATTTCGGAGCTGCATGGGCCTTCCCCTTGATTTTATTATTGGAGATGCACGACTTAAGTCGTCGCCTTGGTTAGTCTTGCGTCAAAACATAAGTTAGCAATTCCACCACCTGCTCTGGCGTCGTGGCCCAAGCCATGGCGGCGGCGTCTACTTCTTTTAGCGGGTGGATGATATCTGCATCGTGCAACGTGATGTAGGGCGTGCCGAGGGCGGCGCAATAGCCCGCATCGAAAGCCGCATTCCATTGTTTATATTTATCGCCAAACCGCACCACCGCTACATCGCATTGCTCAATGAGGGTTTTGGTGCGGATGGCATTTACTTTGGCTGACTTATGATCGCGCCAGAAGTTATTGTCCTCGGCGCCCAAAAAATCGCCCGCCGCATCGCTGGCTTCATGGTTGGTTACCGCAGAGCTGAACACAACATCGAGGTTTTGTTTCGCGCAGCCTTGTTCGATTTGGTCGCGCCAATCGGTATGAATTTCGCCCGATAGATAAACTGTCATAGTCATTAAACTGTCTCCGATTGAGGTTCGATAGGTTGCTGTGCGTTAAAAAAGGCGCATCCCGAATTGCTGGTAAATTATATTAAACACATAAATCAGCCCGCCCGTAAGCGCAAGGCTGGCGCCAAAGGCCAAACCAAAACCAAGCTTTTGCAACAGCCAAGGAAACGCCAAAAACATGGGCAAAGTCGGCAAAACGAAAAACAAAGTGAAGCGCATGTGGCTTGCAATTTTCGCATCCGAAGCGCCCTCGCCCCACATCCACAGCACAATCAAAAAAGTGGTTATGGGCAGAGCGGCAATCATGCCCCCGAATTTATCGCTATGTTTGGCGACTTCCGAAATGCCCGCGATGGCCAGCGCTGAGATGAAAATTTTCACGACAAAAAAACTCATATCCACCTCTGCTTTCCTAGCCCGTAGGCCAAATTTTAGCTCAAATAAGTGCAGCAATAATGGGTGATGCTAAGCACCCTCACCTTAAAGCTAGCCTCCGCTGGCACATGAAACACATGCGCTTGGCGAATGCTCAGCCAGTCGTCAGCACCGGGCAAAAGCACGTCCAGCTCGCCGGAAGAAATATCCATTTCCTCTGCGGCTTGTGTGCCAAATTCATACTCGCCTGGCAGCATAACACCGAGCGTTTTTTGGCTACCATCGGCCAAAACAATTGTCCGGCTGGTTACTTTACCATCAAAATAAACATTGGCCTCGCGGGCCACCGATACGTTTTGAAACTCTAGCTCTTGGGACATATAAAACTCTCACTTTGACTATTCAGGGGATGGCGCAGAACACGCAAACAGGCTTCGGTATACCAGCCCCGCCTTGCGATGCACAATGGCTTCTTGGTAGGCGTCGCTATGAAACATATCGAGATAGGCTTGGCGCGACGGGTAATGAATAATAATCACTTCATCGGCATCACTATCGCCCACAAACCCCAGCTCCACCTCTTGGCGAAACGCCACCGAGCCACCTAGCGCAAAAATTAGCGGCCCCACAATCGCGCCATATTCAGCATAAGCCTCGCGACCCGTTCGAGCGGGCGCGTTCATTTCGGCCGGATATTCGGCTTGGTGTTTATATCGGATGATATTGACCATGGTAAACGGGCCATCGTCTCCGCGCGCCACAATTTGCGCGAGCGCTTCCAACTGCTGCTTGGTGGGTTCGGTTTTTGTAAGCCCGCCCTGGGTTTCCTGTTTTATTCCCACTCAATCGTGCCCGGAGGTTTTGATGTAATGTCGTAGACCACGCGGTTGATGCCCCGCACTTCGTTGATGATGCGCGTCGATACGCGGCCTAAAAACTCATGCGTGAAAGGATAGTAATCGGCCGTCATGCCATCTGTTGATGTTACGGCACGCAGCGCGCAAACATAGTCATACGTCCGGCTGTCGCCCATCACACCCACCGTGCGAACAGGCAGAAGCACCGCGAAAGCCTGCCAAATTTCGTCGTAGAGGCCTTGTTTGCGAATTTCATCGAGATAAACCGTATCGGCTTTTCGTAAAATATCCAGTTTCTCGCCAGTAATTTCGCCCGGAATACGAATGGCAAGGCCAGGGCCCGGAAACGGATGGCGCCCAACAAAGGCCTCAGGTAGACCTAACTCTTGGCCCAGCGCGCGCACTTCATCCTTGAATAATTCGCGCACAGGCTCGACCAAACTCATGTTCATCCGCTCAGGCAAGCCGCCCACATTATGGTGACTTTTAATCGTCACACTCGGCCCGCCGGTAAACGAGACGCTTTCGATAACATCTGGATACAACGTGCCTTGTGCCAAAAAGTCGGCTCCGCCTGCGGCTTTGGCTTCTTTTTCAAACACATCAATAAATGTGCCACCAATGATTTTGCGCTTTTGCTCTGGGTCAGAGACGCCCTCTAATTTGCCGCGAAACAACTCAGCCGCATTATTATGCACCAGCTTAATGTTGAAATGATCGCGGAATAGCGTCACCACTTCTTCGCTTTCGCCAGCCCGCATCATGCCCGTGTCAACGTAGACGCAGGTTAATTGGTCGCCAATCGCTTCGTGCAAAAGCACCGCCACGACCGAGCTATCAACGCCGCCAGACAGTCCGCAAATCACGCGGCCCTCGCCCACTTGGGCGCGGATGTCGGCGATGGCTTTTTCGCGAAACGCCGCCATAGTCCAGTCGCCATGGCAACCGGCAATTTTATGGGTGAAGTTTTGCAGCATTTTGGCGCCATCTGGCGTATGCACCACTTCGGGATGAAACTGCACGGCGTAAATTTTCTTCGCTTCATTGGCAATCGCCGCATAAGGCGCATTTTCAGAGGTGCCGATAATCTCGAAGCCCTCTGGCAATTGGCTTACGCGATCGCCATGACTCATCCAAACTTGCACGCTATCGCCAGCCTGCCCTACGCCATCAAACAGAGGCGAGGCGGTTTTGATGTCCAGCATGGCGCGGCCGAATTCTTGCTCGTCAGATTTTTCAACCGAGCCGCCCAATTGCGCACAAAGCGTCTGCTGGCCATAGCAAATACCCAAAATTGGCAATCCCGAAGCCAGAAGGCTCTCGGGCGCGCGCGGCGTATCTATGTCGGCCACCGAATTGGGCCCACCCGATAAAATAACCGCGCTGGGGTTCATCGCCGCAAAAGCTTTTTCGGCTGCATTAAACGGCGCAATTTCGCAATAAACACCGCTCTCTCGAACGCGCCGCGCAATCAGCTGCGTAACTTGCGAGCCGAAATCTACAATTAAAATACGATCCATTATTTGTCCTTTTTAGGGCTATCTGTCTTGGCGATATCGCTGTTCGCAATAGAGGCCGCAAGTTCATTGGCAGATTGGCAAGGCGCCGCACATAAACGACGCAAAACAGAGAGAGATTTTTCAGCCTGCTCAATGTCCTCAAGCGCCAGCGCCGCATCGCCTTGTAAGCGCAAGGCAACCAAATCACCGGGTTCAATATCCAAGCCTACGCTGATGAGACGAAGCGCTTCTTCTTGATTATCGAGCTTGCTTTGCGCTTGCCCCTTCACCACATAGGCGCGCGCATTTCCGGGGTTTGCCGTCAAAGCCAGGTTCAGCAATTCGTCCGCTTGCGCTGCCTTATTGGCCGCTAATTTCTGCTCAGCCTGGGTGACAAGGCGCGCCGATAAGCTGCGATAGCTATCGGAAATAGCCGCCGCAGGGCTGAGGCTCGCCAAGCTAAGCCCGACGGTGAACCCGAGGGCTAAACGAAAACTGGAAAAGGATAGGGTCATAAGCTGTCTCATAGAATTTAGAAGATGTTTTATCTTAGCTCAACTTGGCTCAACTGGTGGAAACATTTTGCAAGACCGCACAATATAAGCCATCCGTATCGCTGTTCATCGGATGCAATTGCATTTGCCCCTTTTGCCCAAATGGCAAAACCGTTTCCGACAACTGAAAACCCGGGGTTTCTTGCAAAAACTTGTCGATCTGTTGGCCGTTCTCCGACGCCAAAATAGAGCACGTGATATACACCAAACGCCCGCCCGGCTGCACCAGCAAGGCACTTTCCGTCAAAATATCTGCCTGCATCTGATGCAGCTCTGCCAAATCTTCTGGCGTCAACCGCCATTTGGTTTCTGGCGAACGGCGCCAGCGACCTGTGCCGCTGCATGGCACATCGGCGACCACTAAATCGCAGCCTTCGGTAAAGTCCAGCACTTGCGCAGGCTTTACAATTTGCAAAATATCCACGCCCGCGCGTTTGGCTCTTGGGCGTTGGCCGTTCATCCGTCCGGCAATCGCGTCATGCACCAGCAGCACACCTTGGTTTTCCATTTGCGCGGCCAGCGCCAAAGCTTTGCCGCCTGCGCCCGCACAAAAATCCATCACGGTTTGGCCAGGCTGAGCGTCACAAACTTGCGCCACCCATTGCGCGCCCGCATCTTGCACCTCAATCAGGCCTTGCTTGAAGGCCTCGCTATCGACCAAACGCGGGGTGCCTTCAAAGCGCAAAGCGGTTTCCACATGGGCGTGCGGCACGGGCTCAAAGCCCTCCTCTTGCAAGGCCGCCATCGCGCCCTCGCGATCGGTTTTGAGTAAGTTCACCCGAACATCTACTGGCGCCCGCTCGCGCATGGCCAGCAGCACAGCCTCTGTATCGTCGCCCAATTGGGCTTCGATATCGCCCAGCAGCCAATCTGGCACTGAATAGTGCCCCGCCTTATCTTGCGACACATCGCGCTCGAGGGCTTGGGTGAGCTTTTCTAAGCTCTCCTCATCTAGAGGTTGCGGCGCATGAGCGCTGCCATCGGCCAAGGCCAAGGCAGCTTCTGGCGTTTCGCCTTCTAGCTGAATGGTGGCCAAAAGGCTTACCAGCAAAGCATCATCATCTTGCAGCCGCACGGTTAGCGAGCCGTAGTTACGCAAAATTGCGAACAATCGGTTGGAGATATCCCGCCGGTCTTTCGAGCCCGCATAACGGTTTTGCCGACCCCAGTTTTGCATAATGCGGTCGGCAGGGGTCGCGTCCACCATGACGGTGTTGAGCAAATCAGAAAGAGCCTGCAGGCGTGCGGCGGGCCGCACTAGTTTTTACCTGACCCCGGATAGTTCGGCGCCTCACGGGTAATCGTTACGTCGTGAACATGGCTTTCGACCAGCGAGGCCGAACTCATCCGAACAAATTTGGCACCGGCATGCAAATCAGCAATCGTGGCCGAACCCGTGTAGCCCATGGCGGCGCGAAGGCCACCGACCAATTGGTGAATAACCTGCTCCACCGGCCCCTTGAACGGAATTTGACCTTCAATTCCCTCTGGCACCAGCTTATGGCTGTCAGAAATATCTTGCTGGAAATAGCGATCTGCCGAGCCGCGCGCCATGGCGCCAACCGAGCCCATGCCGCGATAGGCTTTATAGGAACGCCCCTGATATAAAAACACTTCGCCGGGGCTTTCGGCTGTGCCTGCCAGCAGCGAGCCAACCATGACGCAGCTTGCGCCAGCGGCCATGGCTTTGGCGAGGTCACCCGAATATTTAATGCCGCCATCGGCAATCACTGGAATTTGAGCCGCCTTGGCTGCTTCCACGGCATCCATAATGGCGGTGAGTTGCGGCACGCCCACGCCAGCGACAACGCGCGTGGTGCAAATAGAGCCAGGCCCAATGCCCACTTTAATGGCATCGGCGCCTGCATCGATGAGCGATTGCGCGCCATCTTTGGTGGCCACATTGCCAGCCATCACTTGAATGGAAGACGAGAGTTTTTTAATCCGTCGCACGGCTTCTCCAACCATCGCCGAATGGCCATGGGCGGTATCGACAACAATCAAATCGACGCCAGCATCAACCAGCGCTTCCGTACGAGCAAAACCATCCTCACCCACGGTTGTCGCCGCTGCCACGCGCAAACGACCCCGGTCATCTTTGGCCGCATTGGGGTGCAATTGCGCTTTTTCCATATCCTTGACGGTGATGAGGCCAATGCAACGATAGGCATCATCCACCACCAGAAGTTTCTCAATACGGTGCTTATGCAGCAAACGCTTAGCTTCATCATGGTCGACTTCTTCGCGCACCGTGATGAGGTTTTCATGGGTCATTAATTCTGAGACTTTTTGGTTCGGGTTGGATGCAAAACGAACATCCCGATTGGTCAGAATACCCACTAATTTACCGTTATCTTCGGTGACGGGAACGCCAGAAATTTTATTGGCGGTCATTAACTCTAAGGCTTCGGCTAATTTAGCTTTCGGGCCAATGGTCAATGGGTTGACCACCATGCCGCTTTCGAATTTCTTTACTTTCACCACTTCGGCCGCTTGTTCGGCTGGTGTTAAATTGCGGTGTAAAACGCCAATGCCACCGGCTTGCGCCATGGCAATCGCCATTTCGCTTTCGGTAACGGTATCCATGGCGGAGGCCAGCAATGGGATGCCTAATTGGATGGTTTTGGTAACTTGTGTCGTCGTATCGGCTTGGCTCGGCATGATGTTAGAAGCGGCCGGCTCTAGCAATACGTCATCAAAGGTAAGGGCTTCACGAAACATAGGTCAAATCCTCTTGGGTCTGGAGGTGCATTTGACGAGTTCATGTATCACTTATTTACGGCTTGTGGCAAAAAATATCTTACCCCCGCAAAAATCAGCCATTTTCCGGTGGATAAGCCTCTACCGGCTCGCCCTTAAAATCCATCGCGATGACATAGAGTTCTACCGATTCTTTGCGGCTGGCTTTTGGCTTCATATGATAGACTTGGCGAAAGCGTTTTTTCAGCTCATCCAAAAGCTCCCGCGAGGCGCCGCCTTGGAACACTTTTGCGCAAAAAGCCCCGCCTGGTTTCAGCGCTTCAAAAGCAAACCAAGCGGCCGTTTCGGCCAGAGCCATCGTACGTAAATGGTCGGTTTGGCGATGCCCCGTAACCGCCGCCGCCATATCGGATATCACCACATCGGCACGTCGACCCGCCAGCTCACGAACTTTTTGCGGCGCGCTATCTTCGAGGAAATCGAGTTGCAAAAACTCCACCCCTTGCAGCGGCTCCATGTCTTGCAAATCAATGGCAGCCACAAAGCCTTTGTTTTTCAAAGCTCCCACACGTTGTGCCGCCACTTGCGCCCAGCCACCTGGCGCGCAGCCAAGGTCGATGACACAAGCGCCCGGCTTGAAGAACTTAAAGCGGTCATCCATTTCAATAATTTTATAAGCGGCACGAGAGCGATAGCCATCTGATTTGGCGGCCGCCACATAAGGGTCATTGAGTTGGCGTTCCAGCCAGCGCGTCGAGGAGAGCTTGCGCCCCCTAGCGGTTTTCACCCGCTCACGCATTCGGTCGCCGCGCCTTTGTCCATCGCCAACGCCCGGCCCTTTTTTATCCGTCATTTCACTTATCCCTTTTAGGCGCTGCCGTTTTCAGAACCTGTTTGCGCGCTGGGGCGGTTTCGCCCTCGGTTGCCACGGTTTCGTCGGCTCCGACGCATATCTTTCTTTATCATACGCAGCAATAGGCCTTCGCGTAACCCACGATCTGCGACCGAAACTTTCGCTACCGGCCAGCGCGTATGAATGGCCTCTAAAACCGCACAGCCAGACAGCACTAAATCGGCGCGCTGGGCGCCAATGCAAGGATTCTCGGCCAATTGGTCGCGGCTCATATTACGCAGATTACCAATCACCTTCGTAACATTTTCCGCCGATATGGTGCAGCCATCGACGACATTGCGATCATAGCGCGCGAGCCCCAATTGCACCGCCGCCAAAGTGGTGACCGTGCCCGACGTGCCGATAATTTGCACGCGGCTCATATCCACCATATCGGATTGACGGTCCATAAAGGCCTTTAAGCGGGTTTCGCTCTCTTCCAACATGCCTTCATAGCCATGTTCATGTGGCCCCGGGCCCGCGTGGCGCTCCGAGAGCCGCACCACGCCAAGCGGCACGCTGTCGCTGTCTATCAATTTGAAGAAATCATTGTTTTGTGGCGACGCCGAATTTTGCCGCGACATACGGCTTATCTCTGTGCTGCCGCCACCGATATCATATAAAATAATATCATCGACATTTTCATCAAACAAAGAACCGCAGCCAATCGCGGCCAATTCGGCTTCGGCTTGGCCATCGATAATTTCCATCCGCAATCCGGTTTCTTTGCGCACGCGCTCGATAAAAGCGGCGCCATTGCTGGCTCCGCGACACGCCTCGGTCGCCACACAACGCAGACGCACGACATTGGCACGCCTAATTTTGCTGGCCGCAATTCGCAAAGCTGCAAGCGTTCGCTCCATCGCCGCTTCGGATAATTCGCCGCTGGCCTCTAGTCCTTCGCCAAGACGGACGATGCGCGAGAAACTATCTCGCACCCGAAACCCAAGCCCGCCCGAGCGCTCGACGATGAGCAGGCGGCAATTATTTGTACCCAAATCGACAGCGGCATAAAGGCGCGTTTTTTGCGGCCGTTGACCGGATTTTCTCCGGGAGCCAGAGTTGTTTCTTGAGGATGGCGCGCCCTTGGTTTCAAAATCAGGCTTTTGAGAGGCAGAGGACGCGCTATCTTTGGAGCTGTCTCTACCCTGCATGTCTCTGCCCTGCATGTCTGAATCTTGCATGTCTAATTCCTGTGCTGGCGGGAAAATTTCGCCAGATCGACACGCCCAAAACGTGCGGTTGAAAAAAGGATAGAATATTTGGCAAGAGGCAAGCAAGCTAAATACACCAAATTATTTGCCTTTCCTCAAAACCATGTTAGTTTTTCGTCCCAGTAATGCTGGGTTCTCCGTTGATAGGAGGAGGCTGGCTTTTGTGCCCAAAGCAACACGCGTTGCCATTTAGTAAGGAAGCTTTATGTCCGATATGAAAACAGAAACCTTAGTCCTGCACGCAGGCTGGAGAGCCGACCCCACAACAGGATCGGTAGCTGTGCCCATTCACCAGACCACTAGCTATCAGTTCAACGATACCGACCATGCGGCTAGCCTGTTTTCCCTTTCTGAACTGGGCAATATTTACACCCGATTGCAAAACCCAACCACCGATGTTTTGGAGCAGCGCATTGCGGCCCTAGAAGGTGGTGCGGCTGCCTTGGGCGTGGCCTCTGGCCAAACAGCGTCGACGATGGCCATTCAAAACATTGCGCGCGCGGGCGACAACATCGTGTCTTCCACCGACCTCTATGGCGGCACATGGAACCTCTTTGCCAATACAATGAAAGACATGGGCATTGAAGTGCGCTTTGCCGATCCGACCCATCCGCAATCTTTCGCCGATGCCGTCGATGATAAAACCCGCGCGTTTTATGCCGAGACTTTGCCAAACCCGAAACTCCATGTTTTCCCAATCCAACAAGTGGCTGACATTGGGCGCGCCCATAATATCCCTCTAATTATGGACAATACGGCCGCACCAACGCTATGCCGTCCGTTCGACCATGGCGCGGCAATTGTGGTCTATTCGACCACCAAATATATCGGCGGCCATGGCACTTCTATCGGCGGCGTGATTGTCGATGGCGGCAATTTTGATTGGGAAGCGGCCGGCGATCGCCAGCCTATGCTCAACTCGCCAGATCCATCTTATCATGGCGCGGTTTGGAGCGAAGCTGCCAAACCACTGGGCCCCATTGCCTATATTTTGAAAGCCCGCACCACCTTGCTGCGAGACATGGGCGCTGCCATGTCTCCGTTCAACGCCTTCATGTTTTTGCAAGGCATGGAAACGCTAGCCCTGCGAATGAAGGCGCATTGTGAAAATGCCAATCAAGTTGCGGCCTGGCTGAGTGACCAAAAAGGCGTGACCAAAGTCATTCACCCATCGTTAATGGATGGCGAAATGCGCGCCCGTGCCGATGCAGTCATGAACGGTGGCTATGGCGCTCTCATGGGATTTGAGCTGGAAGGCGGCATGGAAGCCGGTAAGAAATTCATCGATAATTTGGAGCTGCTGTATCACGTGGCCAATATTGGCGATGCGCGCTCGCTGGCCATTCACCCCGCCAGCACAACGCACAGCCAGCTCTCAGCCGAAGACCAAATCGCTTCCGGTGTCACCCCGGGCTATGTGCGTTTGTCGATTGGCATTGAACATATCGATGATATCATCGCGGATATCTCGCAGGCCCTCTCGAAAGTATAGGCATGGGGATCATCGAAAAAATTCTCGACTTAATGCCCGTGTGGTTTGGCATTGGATTTCTTGGGCCCGTTTTGGCCGAGATTTATTTTCGCACGCCGCTTAACAGCTATTTCCCCCTACCCATTACAGCCGAGACCAGCCACATTTACGGCGCCTGCATGATATTTGGGGGTCTATACGGGCTGGTAGCATGGAAAACAGGAAGATGGATATGAACACGAACGATCTAAGTAAATTGAACGAAACTGAGCTTATTCGGATAGAACGCGATATTGCGCGCAAATATATGGATAAACTCTCCATTCCGATGGTCATTTGGCCGATCTTGAATATCACTTGCTGGTTGGCGCTTTGGCCGCTGGTGATGACCGGCATGGTGCCGTTGTGGATTGCCTTTCCCATTGCCCTCGTCAATATCACCTTGTCGTATTTGCCAAGCCATGAAGCGCAGCATGACATTTATGCTCGCCCAGGCCAAAAACTGCGTTGGCTAAACGAAGCCATTGGCCATATTTCTGTGCTGCCTCTTGCCTATGGCTATCGCGCTTTGCGCCTGACGCATTTGGAGCATCATAAACATACCAATAAGCCGGGCCTCGACCCTGACCAAATATTCAACAATAGCAAAACCTTGCTCGGCAATATTTGGACGAACATTAAGTCTTTTCAGCCCGGTTCGGAAGGCGCCGCCAGCTATCGTCGTTGCTTGGCGCGCATTGGAACGCCAGAAACCGAGCGCGCCCTCCTAGAGCAAGTGGGCATTTCGCTGCTGCATATGGCCATATTATTCGTCTGCGCCTATCACGGCAAAGCCTTGGAAGCGGTTTTATTGTGGTGGTTGCCGTTGAAAATGGCGGTGATTTACATTCGGGTCTATCTGTCTTGGTTGCCGCATTTTCCGGGCAATCAAGTGGGGCGTTATAAAGATACACGTGCCTTTAAAAGCTGGGGCGGCGTTTGGAGCTCATTGGGCATGACGGCGCATATTGTGCATCATTTGCATCCTCGCATTCCGCTGGACAAAACACCGGCCGCTTTGCGCGAGCTTTACCCCGTCTTGCAGGCCCGAAAAAGCCCCTTGGTGTAAGTCGATATTTATGCACTTGCGCCTTGCGCTGGCGCCCTAATTTAGGCAACCTTAATATTCATGATTAAGGTTTTGCAGATTGGGAGAGACGCATGAGCCAGGCAATTAAAACAGACGACATTCCGCTGGACGAAATCAACCCAGCTCGGCCCGAGCTATATACCGATGAAAATGTCTTAGACCTCTTCAAACGCTTACGCGAAAAGGACCCAGTTCATTTTTTCGATGACCCGACCTTTGGCCCCATGTGGTCGATTACCCGCTACGAAGATTGCATAGCCATTGACACAGACCACAAGCGGTTTTCGTCTTCTGACCAATTCGGCGGCATTCAAATTGATGATAATATTGTTCGCCCGCCCGTCGAAGGCGTCGAGATTTCTGCTTTCATCACGAAAGACCAACCCGACCATGCGCCTATCCGCAAGTCCGTGCAGCCCATTGCCTCGCCGCCTGCCCTCGATAGCTTCAAAGAAACCATCGCACAACGCACAAGCGATATTCTTGACAGTTTGCCCGAAGGCGAAGCGTTCAACTGGGTCGATACTGTTTCTATCGAACTGACGACACAAATGTTGGCGACCCTCTTCGACTTTCCTTTCGAAGAACGCCACCTGCTTACCTATTGGTCTGACATTGCCACCTCCACGGAGGGGGCCGACCATTTTCCAGGCCATGAAAAGCGTGTCGAAGGCCTAATGGAATGCCTCGAATATTTCACCAAATTACGCGAGAGCCGCGCTAATGGCGCGCCGAACTTTGACCTTGTTTCGATGCTAGCTCGCGACCCAAACACCAAAGACATGGACCCGATGAATTTCCTCGGAAATTTGATTTTGCTGATTGTGGGCGGCAACGACACAACGCGCAACTCTATGTCAGCCAGCATTAATGCTTGGAACCAATATCCGGACGAATTCGCCAAATTATGGGAAGACCCAACGCTGATCGATACTATGGTGGCTGAAGTTATTCGTTGGCAGACCCCCCTGTCGCACATGCGGCGCACCGCGCTAGAAGATGTGGAGATGCACGGCAAGACCATCAAAAAAGGCGATAAAGTTGTCATGTGGTATTATTCGGGAAACCATGATGAAGATGTGTTTGAAGACCCGCGTGTGGTGAAGTTCGACCGCCCGAACGGCAAAAGCCATTTGTCTTTTGGGTTTGGCATTCACCGGTGCATGGGGCTGCGCGTTGCGGAGCTTCAGCTGCGCATTCTTTGGCAACAAATTATCGAGAAATTTGAGAAAATTGAAATCGTGAAAGACCCTGTTCGCGTCAGCTCACATTTTGTTAACGGCTACTCAGAAATGATTGTAAAAGTAACTCGTCGTTAAACGAAGGAGTTACCTGTGTCATCATCGAAAATCCGCTGGGGCATTCTTGCCACTGGCAGCATTGCTACGCAATTTGCTACTGACTTACCCCACAGCCACACAGGCGTTTTAGCTGGCGTCGCCAGCCGCGACAAAAATAAAGCGCAGGCTTTTTGCGACACCCATGGCGGCACACCATCCGATTATGACGCACTGCTTGCGCGCCAAGACATTGATGCCGTCTATATTGCCACCCCCCATGACAGCCATGTGGCTTGGAGCCATAAAGCGCTGGCTGCGGGTAAAGCTGTGCTATGCGAAAAACCGCTTGGGCTCAACCAAGGGCAAGTTTTGAATATTTATGGCGAAGCGGCGCGCAAAAGTACCCTGCTGGTCGAGGCGCTGATGTATCTTATGCATCCCCGCATGCATTTGGCCAAAAAGCTGATTGAGGAAGATGCCATTGGCACGATCACAGGCTTCAGCTCCTCGTTTGGGTTTGCTTTCCCCTTCACGCCAGAGCATCGCCTTTATGATATCGAGCGCGCGGGCGGCGGCATTCTGGATATTGGCATTTACCCCCTCACGGCAGCGCGCTATTTCCTCGGCGAGCCCAGCGGATTGACCGGCGAAGCTAGATTGGCCCCTAGTGGCGCCGATGCCGAAGCCAAAGCAAGCCTTGCCTATGACGGGTTTGACGCACATCTTCATTGCGCTATCGATACGAATTTAGACTGGCACATTACGGTTGAAGGCGAGACTGGCACTTTAAAAATTACCCAGCCTTGGCATCCCGGGCCTGAGAATAATCACATTTCTATTACCGATGCGGCCGGCGTGGAGACCGTTCACACTAGCGACGAGCCACGTCCCCTCTACGCCATGGAGGCAGACCATATGGGCGAATTGCTGGCGCGCGGGGCCAAAACTTCCGATTTGGTGACACCCGATTTCAGCATAAACACCGCCTATTGGATGGATCGATGGCGCGAGGCCGGCGGCGTTATTTATGCCGCCGACACATTGGGCCCCATGGGCTTTCACGGAAAAACCGTACGCCTAGGCGCGCACGCCAAACTGGAAACCGCCGCTTTGGGCGACTTGGCCAAACCCGTATCGAAATTAGTGCTGGGCACCGACAATCAAATTGACGCGCCGACAATGGCCGCCATGGCCGATGCTTTTGTGGAAGCGGGCGGCAATTGTTTCGACACGGCTTTTATTTATTCCGACGGGCACTCCGAGGCCCTACTTGGCGAATGGATGGCCGCACGTGGCTTGCGCGATGACTTGGTGGTTTTATCCAAGGGCGCGCACACGCCAGATTGCACACCTGATGCGGTGTCACAGCAATTGGATATTTCGCTGGAGCGCCTCCAGACCCATTATCTAGACCTCTATTGCCTGCACCGCGACGACCCCAATGTGCCCGTATCCGAATGGATAGACGTGCTCAACCGCGAAGTCCGTGCGGGGCGTATCCATCAATTTGGTGGCTCCAATTGGACCGCAGAGCGCATCGACGAAGCCAATGCTTATGCTGATGCCAATGGCCTGCAAGGCTTCTCGCTATTGTCGAATAATTTTTCTCTGGCGCGCATGCAAACCCCTGTCTGGCCGGGCTGCTTGGCCAGCTCCACAGATGTGTTTCGCGACTGGCACACAAAAAACAATATGGCGCTGCTGCCTTGGTCAGCCCAAGCCCGCGGATTTTTCCTCGATTGGGAAGCCACCGGCCTTGCCGCCACCCGCCACGGCGCCGACCCGAGCGATGAAGAAATGAACCGCGTCTGGGGCTCGGATGAAAACCTAGAGCGCCGCCGCCGCGCCTTTGAGCTGGCTGAAAACCTAGGCGTTAACGCGCTACAAATCGCTTTGGCTTATGTCTTACGCCAGCCATTTCCGTGTTTCGCCATCATCGGCCCGCGCACGCCCATGCAATTGCAAGACAGTTTGCGCGCCGCCGATATTCAGCTGACGCCGAAGCAAGTGCAGTGGTTAGATTTGCGCGATTAAGGCCGTATCAAGCGCCACACTAAGCGCAGCCAGCGATTGTTTAACGCGAGCAATAATAACTCGAAACGTTTGCCCGCCAAGGCGCCCGCCGACATATTGCTGACGGTAATCAAGCGCATCGACATAATCATTTCCTCGCGCATTTTAATCGCCACCGGCGTGTCTTTGCCTTGCCCCAATGCGGCACTGGCCATATCCATCGCGGCCGCCGCCACGCGCTTGCCCAGCCAATGGTAGCGAATATCGGCCAAGGTAGAATTGGCATGATAGGGCTTAATCGCGTCGGCTTTTGGCACATGCACGCCCAAGGCGGAAAGTTGCGCGTCCTCCATCACCACATAAGGCGCCTCGGCCAAGGGGGACGAATTACGTTGCGAGCCGGCTGGCAAATCGACGCGCAGGGTTTGGCGAATATCGGTGGCCGAGGCCGCAAACAAAATATCAAACGCGCCTGGCTCGACATCGAAATCGTCTAGCTCAATATCAAAATAGGCAAAAGCACGACGCGCTAGCGTGAACTCCAACTCTCGGGTTTCGCCCGCTTGCAGAGTGATTTTTTGAAACGCTTTCAGCTCGCGGTCTGGCCGATACGGGATGCTTTCTACATCGCGCACATAGATTTGCACTACTTCCGCACCCGCTAGGGTTCCAGAATTGGACACTTTCACCGACACGCTTATTTGCTCGCTGTCTGGCGACCACGGCGAGAGGACTTGCGCATCGCTATAGGTAAATTTTGTGTAGCTGAGGCCATGACCAAACGGAAAAAGCACAGGCACATCATGGCTGGTGAAATAGCGATAGCCAACATTTAGCCCTTCGCGATATACCAATTGGCGAGGATGCGTCGCGAAATTCTGCTGGCTCGGACTATCTTCCAAATGCAACGGAAACGTCTCGGCCAATTTTCCGCTTGGGTTTACCTCGCCATACACCAAGTCGACGAGCGCCCCTGCGCCAGCCTGACCTGCCAAATAGATTTCCAGCACAGCTGGGGTCGCGTCAATCCAAGGCATTTCAATCGGCGCGCCATTCGACAAGACCACCACGGTATTGGGGTTGGCCGCAGCCACGGCCTCGATGAGGTTTTCAATTTGGGCGGGCTGGCGCAAATGCGCGCGGTCAAACCCTTCCGCTTCAAACAAAGGCGGCAGACCCGCCATCACAATCGCTACTTTGGCTTGCTTGGCAAGCGCTACGGCTTCTTCAATGAGCGCCTTATCTTCTGTCGCTAATTCGGCATCAAAGCCTTGCGCATAAGTGACGTTTTCTTCGCCTAGTTTTTCTCGCCAAAGCGCTAGCGGCGTGTCTATTTGGGTGGCGTTGACTTGCGAACTACCGGCGCCTTGATAGCGCGGCGTCTTGGCAAAAGCCCCAATCAAAGCCACGCTGTCCTTGGGCGTCAGCGGCAACACATTGGCTTCGTTCTTCAATAATACCGCACCCTCGGCAGCCGCCTTTCGGGCCAAGGCATGATGGGCTTTAAAATCTACCTCTAAAGCGGTGGCGTTATTTTGGGCCGCCAGAATAAGCTCCGTGACACGCGACGCAGCGCGGTCAAGATGCGCCTCCTGCAGCCGCCCCTCTTGCACGGCAGCCGCGACTTGGCGGTCATTAACCCCGCCCGTGCTTGGCATTTCCAATTCCAAGCCAGCGGCCACGCCGCGCACGCGGTCGTTCACCGCGCCCCAATCGGTCACCACCAAGCCCTTAAACCCCCAACGATCGCGCAAAATATCGGTCAGCAAGGTTTCGTTCTCAGAACAATAAACGCCATTGAAACGGTTATAGGCGCACATCAGCGTCCAAGGCTGAACTTGCTTTACTGTCGTCTCAAAGGCCGGTAGATAAATTTCAAATAGACTGCGCGGGTCGACCAACGTGTCGACCACCATGCGTTGGGCTTCTTGGTTGTTGACGGCAAAATGTTTCAAGCTGGTGCCTACGCCCGTCGACTGCACACCGCCCACAAAAGCGCTGGCCATCTCACCGGCTTGATAAGGATCTTCTGAGTAATATTCAAAATTGCGGCCGCATAAGGGGCTGCGCTTAATGTTGACACCGGGTGCCAGCAAAACCGACACACTCTCGGCCATACATTCGCGCCCAATGGCCGCGCCAACCTCGCGTATTAACGCAACGTCCCAGCTCGATGCCAAGGTAACGGCTGTGGGGAAACAGGTGGCGGGAACGGCAGCGCTTAACCCCATGTGGTCTGACTTGGCGCCTTGTTTGCGAAGCCCATGCGGGCCATCGGACACCATGACTTTGCCAAGTCCAAATTCTTCAACGGGCTGTAAATCCCAAAAACTAGAGCCAGACATCAGCGAGGCCTTGGCCTCGATAGACATTTGGGCGACGAGCTTTTGGGCTTTGCCTGCAAATTCCGATGGTTGTTTCATTCTGTCACCCCTAAATTACTTGAAAAGCCTAGCGTTTGGCGTCAGTTTAGGCGAGGCCTATATGAGACACAAGCCAAGCCTCCAAGACAGCTATCGTGCCATCTGGAGCCAGCTTGGGCCCCTAATCGGAGATACCAGATGCGAGACATCTTGCGTAATTATGTAACCCATACCAGCGTTCAAATGCTATTTTTGGCCTTTGCCATCAGCCTTTATATCGTCACCACGCAGGCGCTTTGGCAGCATTGGCCGTGGGCGGTTTTGGTGATTGTCTCTGCCCCTTTTTTCGAATGGGTCACGCATAAATATACGCTGCATCGCGACCTTACGGAGAAGCCGGGGTTCTGGCGCGAGTATCAAATTCGGCTGCACCATGGCCATCATCTATACCCCGAGCGCCGCGACCTGCAATTTGCACCCACCAGCGCCATCCTCCTTATGTTCGGCCAACTTTATATCAGCTATGCGCTGATGATTTATCTGCTCGGCCAACCGCAAGAGGCCGTTTGGGTGCCGCTGCTGACCTCTGTCGCCTATTATCTGGTCTATGAATGGACGCATTTGGCACACCATACGCAAAGCTATAAGCCGATAACCAAATGGGGCGTGAGTTTGCGCGAGGCGCATATGCGCCACCATTTTCATAATGAAAACTATAATTGGGGCATCACCAATGGGCTTGGCGATGTGCTGCTTGGCACGTGGAAAACCACCAAGGATGTTCCCAAAAGCTCGACCGCCAAAAAATTATCTGGCTTCGATGGAGCGTAACGCATGACGGACTTAAATATTGGTCTCATCGGCGCTGGGCTGATGGGCCATGAGCATATTCAAAACTTCAACTTGTTAGACGGTGCCCGCATCGCGGCCATCGCCGATACCAACGCGCCCATGCTGGCCAAAGCGCTAGAGCTTAGCGACACAGATGCCCGCACCAGCCATGATTATGAAAGCCTCCTCAGCGATGACAGCCTCGATGCGCTAGTTATTGCGACGCCGAATTTTCATCACATCGACGTATTACGAGCCGCCCTTAGCACTGGAAAACCGATATTATGCGAGAAGCCGCTTTGCACCACATTGGCAGACACGACAGAAGTTATGCAGCAAGTGACGCGCGATAAGCTAACCTTTCAAGTCGGCATGGAGTATCGCTTTAAACCCGCTTTGGCCGAGATGATTGGTCGCGTCGAGCGTGGCGATATCGGCAAAGTGCATATGCTATCCATCCGGGAACATCGGTTTCCATTCCTGCCCAAAGTCGACGATTGGAACCGTTTCAATGCCAATACGGGTGGCACATTGGTAGAAAAATGTTGCCATTTCTTCGACCTGATGCGGCTGATAATTGGCAGCGAACCCGTTGGCGTCGTGGCCTCAGCTGGCCAAAACGTCAACCATATGAACGAGAGTTACGATGGCCACACGCCCGATATTTGGGACAATGGCTATGTCGTGTTCGACTTCGAAAACGGCGCCCGCGCCATGCTCGACCTTTGCATGTTCGCCGAAGGCTCGCGCCACTCCGAAGAACTTGCCGCCATGGGCGATAAGGCCAAGGTGGAGTGCCTTTTGCCGCAAAACATAGTAACCCATGGCCATAGAGATACATGGGCGGTCGATAAAACCGACGTTCACGTGCCCGAAGAAATTTTAAACGCGGGCTATCACTCCGGCGCTACCTACCATCAAAACCAAGCGTTTTTGGCTGCGGTTCGCGGCGAAGCCGAAGTTGTGGTTAGCGCCGACGATGGCCATCGAGCCGTTGCCATGGGCGTCGCTGCACAAATGGCGGCACACGAAAAACGCCGCGTAGACATGACGGAGCTAGGACTATGAACACAATCGGTGCAGACCAAAATTTAGTCGATGGAACCCCTCGTCTCTTGGGCGACAAGCCGGTGGGCGCTTTGGGCTTTGGTTGCTGGCGCTTGGTCGGTGAGGATGTTGCAGAGGCTACGACCCGCATTGAAACGGCGCTCGATTGCGGCATGACGCTTATCGATAACGCCGATGTCTATGGCCTCGATTGGGGCGGCAAAGCCTTTGGCGAAAGCGAGGCTTTGCTCGGCAAAGTGCTGGCCGCGACGCCCAATTTGCGCCACCGCATGGTGCTGGCCAGTAAAGGGAGCATTATTCCTGGCGTGCCTTATGTCGCCAATGCCGCCTATTTAGTCAGCGCCGTTGACGCATCGCTTGCGCGCCTGCAATGCGAGTCTATCGACCTGTATCAAATTCACCGGCCAGACATGTTTACCCATCCCGCCGAAACCGCGGCCGCCCTAGATGGTTTGGTACAAGCGGGCAAAATTGGCATGGTCGGCGTTTCTAATTACACCAAAGCCCAAACAGACGCCTTGCGCCATTTCCTCAAAGCGCCGCTGGTTAGCGTTCAGTCGCAATATTCATTGAGCCATTTGCAGCCTTTGCGAGATGGCACTTTGGATGACTGTATGCGCCAAGATACGGCGTTTTTGGCTTGGTCTCCGCTCGGCGGAGGTAGCCTTATGGGGCCCGATGTGGCGCCTGCGTTGGGCCAATTACTCGACGCCCTCGCGACCCGCGAAGCCACAGACCGCGCGGGCATCGCCCTCGCTTTCGTTTTGGCGCATCCCTCTAAACCCGTGGCGCTCCTCGGATCGCAGTCGGTAGAGCGCATGAAAGCCGCGCAAAAAGCCACCGAGCTTTCGTTGACACGCTCGGACATATACGCCCTCATAGAAGCCGCTGAAGGTGTGCCCCTTCCCTAATCATTCGTCAAAGGAGCCGATATGACCGCCCTGCCTCAAGCTGAAATAAGTTGGTTTTCCGCTCTTTGCGACGATGATTACCAATTTTTGGGCGTGGAAGACCCGAGCTTGAAAGCTAGCTGGCCGCATTGTCGCGACATCGCCCAGAGCGCCGATAAAAACGGTTTTGACAATATTCTTCTGCCCTCCGGTTATACCCTCGGCATGGATAGTATTGCGTTTGCGGGCGGCATTGCGCCCCTGCTGGAGCAAATGCGGTTGCTGGTCGCCGTGCGCTGTGGCGAGATGTGGGTGCCGCAATTGGCTCGCCAACTGGCTACCCTCGACCAAATGTTGAACGGGCGCCTGACGATTAATATTATTTCGTCTGACCTTCCCGGCCAAACCCTCGAAGGACGCGCGCGCTATCAACGCACGCGCGAAACCATGCAGGCCTTGCGCCAATTTTTAAATGGCCAAGCGGTGCAAATGGATGGCGAGTTCGTGCAGCTCGATTTAGAGCCGCCCCGTATCGGCACGGTTTCGGGCAAAAGCCCGCCGTTTTATTTTGGCGGCCTGTCCCCCCCTGCCTGCGATGTCGCCGCCGCCGAAGCCGATGTTTTTCTTATGTGGCCAGACACAATGGACAAAGTAAAAGCCGTATTGGACGACATGAAGGCGCGCGCCAAGACCTATAATCGCACCTTGAAATATGGCTATCGGGCGCATGTGATTGTGCGCGAAACCGAGGCGCAAGCGCGCGAGGCAGCCGACCTATTGGTCAGTCGCCTAGACGATAAAATTGGCGAAGACATTCGCAACCGTTCGCTTGATAGCGCTTCGGTTGGGGTGCGCCGACAAGCCGAGATGCGCGAAGCCGCCAATGCTGCCGGTAGCGGTGACTATGTCGAAGATAATCTATGGACGGGCGTTGGCCGCGCGCGCTCTGGCTGTGGAGCGGCTATTGTAGGCGATCCAGACCAGGTTTTGGCCAAGCTCAATGCCTATCGAGAGTTAGGTATTGAAAGCTTTATTCTGTCGGGCTATCCGCACCGCGACGAGTGCGATTTATTTGCTAAATACGTACTTCCCCAAATCAACCATGCCCCCCTAACCTTCGACACAGTGGAGGCTTAAATGCGATTTGGATTAGACCTCGGCGGTACGAAAATGGAAGCCATTGTGATGGATGGCGCCGGCGACATTATTTGGCGCCAACGCGCACCAACGCCCGCTAGCGACTATACAAATATTGTGCAAACCATCGTCCAGCTCGTTGAAGCTGGCGAAGCGGCAGTTGGGGAAACTGTGAGCGTGGGCATTGGCATGCCGGGTTCGCTGTCGCCCAAAACCGGATGGGTTCGGAACTCCAATACGCAAAGCCTGAACGGACAACCTTTGCGCCAAGACCTAGAAACACGCCTCGGGCGCGAAGTGCGGCTAGCCAATGACGCCAATTGCTTTGCTTTGTCAGAGGCCACCGATGGCGCAGGACAAGGTGCCCAATCGGTTTTCGGGGTCATTTTGGGCACTGGCTGCGGCGGCGGATTGGTTATCTCTGGCCAATTACAAAATGGCGCCAATGGGGTTGGTGGAGAATGGGGGCACAACCCATTGGCCGCCCCCACGGCTGAGGAAGTGCCAGGGCCTGCGTGTTATTGTGGCCGCCATGGCTGCAATGAAGTTTGGATATCTGGCTCTGGCTTTGCCCGAGATCATAATTTGATAAATGGGGAAACGCTTACCAGCGAAGAAATTATGGCCAGCGACACCCCCGCCGCAAAGGCCAGTTTTGACCGCTTATGCGACCGCCTCGCGCGCGCTTTAGGGGCGGTGATTAATTTGGTCGACCCGGAAGTCATCGTCTTGGGCGGCGGCTTGTCGAATGTCGATGCGCTTTACCAAAGATTGCCGGAAATCTGGGATGCGTATATATTCTCAGACGTGATTGAAACGCAAGTGAGAAAAAATCAACACGGCGACAGCAGTGGCGTAAGAGGTGCCGCTTGGCTTTGGCCGAACAAGGCTTAAAAGAAAGCTCGCAAACGCCATACTTTAAGAGACCGTGAGGAATATAGATTATGTTTAGTGAAATCCTGCCCAGCGCCGCTTATGAAGCCCTGCAAAAAGACGCCGACGCGCAGCTTATCGACTGCCGCTCGATGGCCGAATGGAACCTTATCGGCACGCCAGATTTAAGCCCTATTGGCAAACAAGTCGCGTGTCTGGAATGGCAAAGCGTCGACGGCCAACGCAACGAAGCCTTTTGCAGCAAGGTCATTGAACATATCGACAAAGCGACTTCTATTTATCTGATTTGTCGCTCGGGCGCGCGCTCTGCCGCCGCCTGCCAAGCCTTGGCAGAAGCGGGCTTTACCAGCCTGTTTAACGTGACCGGCGGCTTTGAAGGCAATCCAGACTTGGAAGGCCATCGCGGCACTCAAGAAGGCTGGAAGTTTGAGGGGTTACCCTGGCGACAGCCTTAAATAGAGGCGCCAGCCATAAAGAGAAAAAAGGATACCGACCTAAAGTCGGATATCCCCTTTATCCACTTGGCTTTGCAGCTCCGCCGTTATCGCCTCTGGCGCATCCGCATCGCGACCCAGAAGATATAAATCGTCTTCCACTTCCGCGACCGAATAAGCGGCTTTTTTCAATTTCGACTTCTGGAATTTAAACGTGCCCGTCACATCGACTTTCTGGCCAATACGAATAAACCTTGGCACCGCATAGGCAGGCAGGTTTTCGCGCATATGTTTAGCGAGGCCATCTAGGTCTAGCTGGCCCTCTTGCTTTTGCGTTAAATACAACATGCCACAACGGCCATCGCGGCCCGGCACCGTAACCCCATAAACCACGGCATCTTCAATCTCTGGCCATTTCATAATGACGCTTTCCACTTCCGTGGTGGCTACATTTTCGCCTTGCCAACGGAACGTGTCGCCAATGCGGTCACCAAATTGAATGTGGCCATGCTTTTGCAACACCACTAAATCGCCCGAGTTAAACCACATGTCGCCTTTTTCAAAGACATCGCGCATGATTTTTTTCTCACTGGCTTGAGCATCTGTATAGCCGTCAAACGGGTTTTGCTCATCGATGCGCAAAATCAAAAGTCCGGTGTTGCCTGGCTTTTGTCGCTGCAAAAAGGAGTCACTCCCAACGGTCGGCGTATCCCCGTCTACGTCATAGCCAACGACATCCCAAGCCTTGCCGTAGTTGGGCGACCAGCCAACGGTTTTGTCGAAGTTAAAGATATTCACAAACCCTGTATTGGCTTCCGATGCGCCATAAAATTCGTGAATACGCGGAATACCGAAGCGGTTTTTAAACTCCATCCAAATATCAGGTCGTAAGCCATTGCCCAATATTTTTTCAATATTATGAATTTTATCATTCGGCTTTTCAGGCTGTGCCAACAGATAACGTAATAACTCGCCAATATAGATAAAGGCGGTGGCATTAAACTTGCGGCAATCATCGAAGAAATTACTGGCCGAAAACTTGCGCCGCATCGCCAAAGTCGCCCCGCCCGCCAAACATGACCCGAGCCCCACAACCAAAGCGTTGGAATGGTAGAACGGCAGCGAGCAGTAATAAGTATCTTTCGGCGTTAGGGTCATCACATTGACGCCAAATTGCATGCCCGCGCGATAAACTTTCAAATGCGTGGTGATGCTCGCCTTTGGCAATCCGGTGGTGCCCGACGTGAAAATATAATATGTCTGCGTGCCTAAGGTAAGCACCTGATCTGGAATGATATTATCGCTTGGCTGAGCCGAGATTGGCGCCATGAGTTCTTCATAGCCCGCGTCCGCCGTCGTGTTGGCACCATCGGCGACATACAAAAGTTTGCCTTGGTAATTGGTCTCCAGCACATCCGAGACGCTTTCCATATTGGCCATGCATTCCGAGCCAACAATAATCAAAGACGGTTCGATGAGGCGCAAGCTATGGGCCAAAGCTTCGTGCGTTTGGCTGGTGTTAATCATGCCACCAATGGCACCGAGCTTGAGGCAGCCTAAAACGCTGATCAGCAACTCAGGACGGTTCTCGATGTTAATCGCAATTCGGTCGCCATATTTAATGCCGCGAGAGCGAAAATAATGCGCGGCCTGATTGGCTTTGGCATTCAGCTCTCCCCAGCTATAGCGCTGGTCTTCAAATAGCAAAGCCGCGTCGTCGGGGCGTTCGGCGGCGTGGCGCTCCAGAAACGTAATCATCGATAATTCATCACTTGGGCGCGAGGTAATTAGCGTTTTCAGATTGCCAATCACCCCTTTGCGGGACAAGAGTTTCATCAATCGGAAGATATACTTCCCAGTGGTAATTTTTTGCTCTTTAAACGCCATCATTCACTCCCCGACAGTCTTTTAAGTTTCAAATTCGAAAGCTTTTTGCAACGCAGGGCGGGCTTGCAGCCGTGCTGAATAAGCTTTTAGGTTTGGGTGCTCTTGCGTCACAATCCCCATACGTTCTGCCATCATAATCGAGTGGCCGAGCATGGTATCGGCGGCGCTAAACTCGCCCGCCAGATAGTCTTTGCCTTGCAAGGCCTCTTCAACGGGCTGCAACGAGCGCGCCAATAAGCGTTGCGCTTGGCCCAAAACGGTGGCATCGCGGCGTTCTTCGGGCAGTAAAATCGTGTGCACCACAATCGTATTAATTGGCGGCATGACCATGCCTTCGCAGTAATGGAACCACTGTAAATAGTCTGGGAAATTTGGCGCGTCAGAGGCTGGCTTTAGCCCGCCGTTTTTATGTCGCTCAAGGATATAGTCGGCAATGGCGCCGCTCTCGTAAATCATCACATCGCCATCTTCCAACACTGGAATACGACCCAAAGGATGACGCGCTTTATGGTCATCTGACTTTAGGTCTTTTGGATGAAAATCCATCCGGTTCAGCTCGTAAGGCAGGCCCAATTCTTCTAGCAGCCAAAGCGAACGCACGGCGCGCGAATTAGGGGCAAAGTGTAAGGTTAACATCCGGTTTTCCTCCCGTTAAAGCGGCGTTTCTAGGCAAGACTGTGGCACTGGATAGGCAATAAGTCCATAAAAACCGAGGCAAAAAGAGCGCAAAACTAGCGCTTTTCTGTCGCATGGCTGCGAAATGTTAAATTAATCCGAGCCCCTTTCACACGCCGCATGGGTGGCAGGCTATGGTGCCAATGGTCTTGCGTCGGCGGCCGCATAAGGAGCAGGCTGCCATGCGCCAGTTCAATTTCGCATTTTTGCTTGGTTTGCTGGTGGCGAAACAAAAACCGGCGCGCCTCGCCTAAAGACACCGAAGCAATGGCCCCGTTTGGGTGCAATTCTTTTTCATCATCCGCGTGCCAAGCCATGCCCTCCTCGCCCGAATGATACAGGTTGAGCAGGCAACAATTAAACCTATCGCCACTAAGCGCCTCGACCTTCGCTTTTAGCTCCACGAGGGCCGGCGTCCACGGCTGCGCAATTTTGGTGTTATGCGAATAAGTATAGGCATACGGGCCATCGCCATGCCACGCCACCGCACGTTTGGTAAGAATATCGCGGCCATAAAGCGTCACACGATCGCGCTGCCAGTCGATCTCTTGATGCAGCCGTCGATAGAAATCATCGGCTTCGCGTTGCCCCAATAGAGTTTCGAAATAGCGGCTATCGCCATCACACGGAAGCAAATTAGCTGGGCTTGTTGGGGCAAATAAATCCATTACTCAGATTTAGCGCGCGCTCCATAAATGGCAATCAAGCTTAGCCCTAAAATAAGGGCCGCGCCGTAAATTCCCGGCGGATACTCGCCCGTATTTGTGGGTTTTAAAACCACCCCAAAAAGAATAAGCGCTTTTTCTAGGCAAACCAGCGTCAGCACAGGTAAGGCAAAATTGCGATAGCGCAAAACCACCAGTGCCAAAACGCTGCCCCAAGCAATTTGCGTCGCGCCCACCCAAGCGGCAAGGCCAATCATCAACAGGCCGCCTTCATGCGCCAAGTTGAGATTGGCAATCACGCCGAGGCCACTATCGGGCAAGATAACATGCAAAGATCCGCCGACGAGGCTTTGTAGGCTTGCCAAGCCAATAACGTAAGGGGCCCAGCTTGCGCCTTTATATTGATTGTTGGTGGTTTCGGGTAAAAAAGCCATTCTCGGCTCTCCTTTATATGTCCAAGTCCTATATATCTAAGTCCTATATATCTAAGTCCTATATATCCAAGTCCACTTGATGATTGAACCAAGCCAAATCTGAAAACGAGCGTAAGTCCATTTCATGTGTCCAAACCGAGCGATGCTGGTGGGCAATATGAAAATACGTTTCGGCGATTTTGGCGGGCAAAAGCAGCCCGTCCTTATCTTTGCCGCGCGCATCGCGTAGTTTTTGAAAATTCTCTTCGCCCAGCATTTTGCCCAAAGTATCGGGCGCATCTACCGCACCATCGATAATAATATGCGCCACATGAATGCCTTGCGATGCGTATTCTGCGTTGAGGCTCTGGCACAACATGCGCCTTCCGCCCATGGCGGCCGCATGGCTATGTTGGCCCGCATTGCCGCGCACCGCAGAGGTGGCTGAGGTAACCAGCAAAGTGCCGCTCCCGCGCTCCGCCATTAGTGGAAATAGAGCTTTGGCCACGCGAAACAGGCCAAATGTCGCCATGCGCCAGCCCAGCTCGAATTGTTTATGGGTGGTAATCTCTAAAGACCGATTGCCAATTTGGGCCCCTAAATTAAACACCACGGTTTCAATTGGGCCGATGTTTTTTTCAATGTCGCCAATTAAATCTTCGATGGAATTATCCTCGGCCGCATTGAGCAATCGGCCGCTGGCTTTACCACCATCGGACTCTACGGCTTCGACGAGCTTTTGCAGTCCAGCTTCATCACTACGCCGTGCCAAAACGACATGATAGCCCTCTCGTGCAAAGCGTTTTCCAACGTGCCCGCCAATGCCCGCACCGGCGCCTAATACCAAAACAACTGGGGTCATTTTTTCATCCTATTTTTGCGTCCCATAATCTTATCGGTTTTTAGCTATCCCCCAAGCCATTTTTTTTCTAGTCTTTGGATATCTAACCTTGGGAGAGACCGATGCCGTTAACCGTTACCCCTACTGGCTCCAGTTGTGGAGCTTTTGTCACTGGCGTGAACCTATCGCAGTCGCTGTCGCCGGATTTGGTTGCTGAGCTGCGCGAACATTGGGTGACACATAAAGTGCTGGCGTTCCCGGAGCAAAAAATGACCGACACAGACCTCGAGCGCTTTACGCTACAATTTGGCGAGTTCGGCGAAGATCCGTTTTTTGGCCATATCGACGGGCATGAAAACATTGCTGCCATTCAACGCAATGCGGATGAGACCACGCCGATTTTTGCCGAGAGCTTGCATTCCGACTGGAGCTTTTTGGATGTGCCGCCGGCGGGCACGGTTTTATATAGTTTGGTCATCCCCCCGCACGGCGGCAATACGCTATATGCCGACCAAGTGGCCGCCTATGAACGCCTGCCCGACGCTTTGCGCGACAAGGCCGACAGCTTAACCGCCATTCATTCAGCCGAGCTTGGCTATTCTCCGCACGGCGCCTATGGCGATGCCGACGAAGGTCGCAGCATGAATATTTTGCCAAGCGAAAAGGCGCTGGAGAAAAACCAACACCCTTTCGTGCGTACCCATCGCGAGACGGGCAAGAAAGCCTTATATAGCTCGCCTGCCTATATTTTGGGGTTTGAGGGCTATGACAAACAAGAGAGCGACGCTTTGATGCTCGAGTTTTATGGCTATCAAAGCGCGCCTGAAATTATGTATTCGCACCCTTGGCAAAAAGACATGCTGGTGATGTGGGACAATCGCTCGCTCTTGCATGCCGCAACCGGCGGCTATGATGGCTACGACCGCCTATTGCACCGCACTACCATTGCCGACACTTCCTTTTAAGGCTGCCTATATGACGCCCTTTACCGCTGAGACCATTCAAGCCATTGAATTGCGCGAATTTGGCGCGCCTGAAAACATGCAGCTCATCACCAAGCCCCTGCCTGAACCTGGGCCTGGCGAAGTGCGCATTCGCCTGAAGGCTGTTGGGCTAAACATGGCCGACACCTATCAACGCACGGGGCTTTACCCCTTGCCCCTACCGACTGGTTTGGGGGCGGAGGGCGCAGGCCTCATCGAGGCTATCGGCGAAAATGTGGAGCTCGCTATTGGCACTCGAGTGGCGTTTTCGATGGCCTTTGGCGCCTATGCCGAAGCCATTGTTTTGCCAGCCAGCGCCGTGGTGCGCCTGCCCGACGGCGTTAGCGACGAACAAGCGGCCGCCATTATGCTGAAAGGCATGACCGTTGATTACTTATTTAACGACACGTTTCCTTTGCATGGCGGCGAGACGGTTTTGTTTCATGCCGCCGCTGGCGGGGTTGGCCTGATTGCCTGCCAATGGGCCAAACATTTGGGCGTTACCCTCATTGGCACCGCCAGCACAAAAGCCAAATGTGAGTTAGCCATCGCGCATGGCGCGTCCGAGTGTTTTCTCTCCGACGCCCCAGATTTGGCCGAGACATTAAAACAAGCTTCAGGCGGCCAAGGCTTCCCCGTCGTCTACGACAGCGTCGGCCAAGCAACCTATCGCTTGAGCTTGGAAGCCTTGGCGCCATTTGGCACTTTCGCCAGTTTCGGTAACGCCTCGGGGCCCATTGCCTCGATTGTTCCTGCCGAATTGGCCACCCATGGCTCCTTAAAGTTTACGCGCCCAACCCTAGGCACCTATCTGTTTACGCCGGGTTGGATGCAGGCTTCGGCCGATAGACTTTTTGCTTTGATGGAAGCTGGTGCCCTGCAACCAGAGATTAACCAACGCTATAAGCTTACCGAAGTGGTGCAAGCCCATCGCGATTTAGAAGCCCGTGCCACCACTGGATGCAGCGTTATTCTGCCGTAAAACGAGCTTAAAGTTTGCGGCCTGAAAATGCGAAAGGGGCGGCGTCTATCTCTGGCTTTGTTCCACTAATTAAATCAGCCAAAAGGCGCGCCGAGCCCACTGCCATCGTCCAGCCCAAATGACCATGCCCGACATTGAGCCATAGGCCTTGCATGGGCGTGGCGCCAATGAATGGGCGCCCATCGGACGACATAGGCCGCAAACCAGCCCAAGCCTCGCCATTTTCCCAGTCCAATTGCGCTGCCATATCTGGCATCAGACGTTCGAAAAACTTTTGCAATAAGCGCAAGCGACGCGGCTCTATTGTTCGGTCATGCCCCATAAATTCAGCCATGCCCAAAATGCGAAGTCTGTCGGCCAGCGGCGTTACTGCGATATGCAACCGTGGGTCAACCAATGGGTGGGTTAAACGCGGGCCGCTTAGAGATTGGGTCGATAGCGTGAGCGAATAGCCTTTGGCGGGCTGCACAGGCAAATTTAGTCCCAAGGGCGCCAAAATATCTCGCGCGCCAACGCCTGCCGATACAACCACCTGCCCGCGCAATAACTCGCCATCGACTTCCACCCCAACCACGCGGTTTCCTTCGCGGTGCAGTTTACCTGCCTGCGCGCCAAGCCGAACCTCCCCGCCCAGCTTTTTGGCATGCGCCAGTAATTGCTCACAAAACAACCGAGCATTGCCAACGCGGTCATCGGGAAAATACAAGGCACCTGTTAGCGCATCGGCGGCTGATTTGGCATGCGCGAGGCTTGGCTCGCGGGCGAACAGAGCCTCGCGATCTAGCTCTTCATAGACAAGACCTTGCGGGGCTAAAACTCGCGCCATCTCGAGAGCGTCGGCGCGCTCGCTATCGGTATGAAAAAGTTTCAGGGTTCCGGGCTCCGCCGCCTCGAATTGCAAGCCAAGGAGATCGCGTAAAGCATCTGTCTGGCGGGTCGAATATTGCGCCAACGCATAATTGGCTAAGGTGATGGCACGGTGGCGCGCAGGGGCAGAATTGCGCAAAAAATCAGCCCCCCAGCCGAGAAGGTTTGGCACTTGGCCGAGGTGCAATTTCATCGGCGCTAGCGGGTTAAAAACAGAGGCAAATAGCGGCGCGGCAATACCGGGGTTGTTCCATGGGTCGGGTAGGCTTGGGTGCAAAACCGCGCCATTGGCAAAGCTGGCGCCTTGGGCGACCTCGGTTTGGCCATCTATCAAAACCGTGGCGATGCCGCGCGCTGCCAGTTCGTAAAAACTGGTAACCCCCGCCACGCCAGCACCGATAATGATAATTGGGCCTTGTGTCATCGCGCTTTGTATCTCCTGCTTAAGGACCTGCCTGAGCTGGGAAAATAACAATATTTGGCTCAATTACCAGCCCCGATTACGCTGGGCAGCTTGACATGCAAGACCAGCTTTCGTCTAATTTTCATAACTCTTGTAGGAGATAGGAATGTCAAAAATCATCGAACTTATGGGGGCGCCCGGCTCGCCCTATACGCGCAAAATGCTGGCTCTTATGCGCTACCGTCAAATTCCGTACAAAGTTTTTTGGCAAAGTAATATCGCTGGCAGTGGGACGCGAAACTCTAAATATCCGCAAGCTAAAGTTGGTCTTTTGCCAACGTTCTATTTTCCTGACGACAAGGGAGACTTACAGGCGGTCACAGATTCCAGCCCCATTTTGCGTCGCTTTGAGGAAACCCATACTGGCCGCAGCGTCATTCCAAGCGACCCGATAATGACCTTCTTGAATTGGTTGATAGAAGATTATGCCGATGAATGGCTAACCAAAGCGATGTTTCACTACCGCTGGCATTATGCCGCCGACATAGAAAAAGCGGGTTCGATTTTACCGCGCTGGTATGCCAACACCGCCAGCGATGAAGAGATTGCCCCGATATCGAAAATGATTAGCCAGCGCCAAATCTCTCGCCTGTCTTACGTCGGCTCCAATGAAGTGACCAAAGAAACCATTGAAGGCAGCTTCCAAAGGTTTTTGGAAATCTTTAACGCCCACCTTGAAACGAGCCCTTATCTGTTTGGCACTCGCCCCGCATCTGCCGATTTCGCCATTTACGGGCAATTGACCCAATTGGCCTTATTTGACCCCACCCCCGCGCACCTAATTACGCAGAACTTCCCGCGTATTTATGCTTGGACAGAAGCCATGGAAGATTTATCTGGCCTGCCCGTCGCCGACGAAGACAGCGGCTGGCTCGACGGTGCGGAAATCGGCCCGACGCTTACGCGTCTCTTGGCCGAAATCGCCACTCTTTATTTGCCTTATCTGAAAGCCAACGCGCAGGCCGTCATGGCAGGCGCCGAAATTTTGGAAACCCAATTAGATGGCCGCGCTTGGACGCAAAACCCCTTTCCGTATCAGGCCAAATGCCTGAAATGGATCGGCGAACAATATGAGGCCTTAAACGAGGCCGATAAAACCCGACTGGCAACGGCCGTGAAGGGCAGCGGCTTGCCTGAGGCCTTACAAAATTAAGATAGGGTAAGACCGCCGTCGGCAATGATGGTTTGGCCTGTCACATAGGCGGCCAAAGGCGAGGCGAGAAATAATACGACGCCTGCCATATCTTCGGGCGTACCAGCGCGGCGTTGCGGAATGGCCCGCAGCGCACCAGCCAAGCGTTTTTCGTTTTCTGTGGTCACTGCCGTTAATTTGGTTGGCACCAGGCCTGGCGCCAATCCGTTAACCCGAATGCCGTCTTGCGCCCAAGCCTCGCCCAGCGTTTTGGTAAGACTGATGGCCGCCGCTTTGGAAGCAGCATAGGCCGGATTACCCTTATTGGACTGCATGCCGGAAACAGAGCTGACGATAATGATAGACCCTTGAGCTTGAGATAGCAGCGGCTTGAACTTATTGGCGCAATGCATCACCGAGTCGATGTTGACCGCCATCACTTCATCCCAGCCAGGCTTTTCAAACTCCTCGCGGCCATAGCGCACCGTGCCTTGGCAAAGCACCAGCACATCAAGCTTGCTGAATGGCGCTTCATAAGCACGAAGCGCTTCGAAATCTGAGGCATTTAATTGTTCGTATTCTAGGCCCTCTAAATCTGAGCCATCGGAGGCTTGATAATCTTCGCGACGGGCACGGGTGCCCCAGACGAAAACCTTGGCCCCGCGGGCGCGAAACCCGTGCGCCACCCCATTGCCAATGCCGCTGGAGCCCCCAACAACCAGAACTGTTTTTCCGGTAAAATCTAATTCGCTCATCGGTCTCTCCCTTGTTTCGCCTAGGCGTTTTCAAATTTCGGCAAGCTGAGAGATATTAAAATCACCGGTACCATTAAGATTGCCGCCATAATCAACGCAATATCGTAATTGCCCGTCACATCCCAAATATAGCCTGTGTAAATGGGGCTTACGCCCGCACCAAAGATAAAGATCGAATATTGCAGACCATAAATCGCGCCATAATTAGCCAAGCCAAAATAGCGCGCCGTGTAATAGCCAATCAAATCGACCTCGGCACCCACCGCAAAGCCCAAGGCAATGGCGGCCGCCATGGCATAGCCGATGCCGCCAACCCCCAATAATAAGCACCCCAAGCCAACCCCTGCAAAAACAACGGCCGTAAGATAAGGCGCAAAAATTCGGTCAATGAGAAAGCCGATAAGCAGGCGTCCAAACATTACCGATAAACCGAGCGCGGCCCCCAAACTACCAGCTTGCGCAGGGCTTAGCCCCGCGTCTTGCAACATCGGTATAAAGGCCGGAATAAGCCCCAGAATAGCCACCGAGATAAGGAAAAATATAGCGCCAACTTTCCAGAAAGTTAGGTTCCGCACCGCCTCCCCAAAGGTTAATCCAGTTTGGGCTTGGCTAATGGCCGGATCTTTTGATCCATCATCTTCGGGCGCATCTTTAATTAAAAAATACACGATGGGCAGAGCCGCCATAACGATGAGAAACATCACCACAAAACCGGAGCGCCAACCGTTTTCGGCCACATAAGGGGTCATAAACTTTGGCATGACATAAGCCATCACCCCCGTCGATGTAAGGCTAATGCCTAAAGCAAGCCCGCGGTGTTTAACAAAAAACGCGTTCACTGCGCGGGTAAACGCCAAGCCTGTCGAGGCCACGCCAAACACCGCATAGGCCGCCGACAATAAATACAATTGCCAAATCGGCCCGTTCATAAAGGTAAAGCCCAGAAGCAAAATACCGTAGCCCGCGAGCGAAATCGTGGTGACGCGGCGTAAGCCATATCGGTCAATGAGCCTACCTGCAAACGTCGCCAGCAGCATCATTACCAAAACAGAGATGGATTGTTGCCCGCCAATTTCGGCGCGCGACCAACCAAATTCTTCCTGCCATGGGCGCACCCAAATACCCGAAGAGTAATAAACCATGGAGGCCAAATTGACGCCAATGCCGACAAAAGCGGCAAATAACACGGTGCCGCCACGGGCGAATTCATTCACCGGAGAAGATGAATTTTGCATAATCTATGCCTCCAAAATCAATTAGTTTACTTGCCGACCCTTGCCTTCCCAATACGGAATGCGTAGGTCGCGTTTCAGCACTTTGCCGGCCCCAGACACAGGCAAGGTCTCGGCGCGCAAAGCGATAGAGCGTGGCAATTTATAATTTGCAATCAGCGGTCGGCAATGCTCCACAATCTCTTCGACAGTTGGTGTAAAGCCTTCTTTTGGAACGATAATTGCGTGTACAGCCTCGCCCCATTTATCGTCTGGGATGCCAATCACAGCCACTTCGGCCACGCTTTCATGGGTAGAAATAGCGCTTTCGACTTCAGCCGAGAAGACGTTCTCACCGCCAGTAACAATCATGTCTTTGATGCGGTCTGCGATAAACACAAAACCGTCTTCATCCATGTAGCCACCGTCGCCTGTATGCACCCAACCATCTTTTAGCGTGGCTGCGGTTTGCTCTTCCAGCTTCCAATAGCCCTGCATAACCCCCATGCCGCGCGCGGCAATCTCGCCCACTTCGCCGGGGGTGACGGGGTTGTTATCTTCATCGACGATTTTAATTTCCGTGCCTGGCGCGGCGCGTCCGGCAGAGCGCAATTTAGAATTATTGCCGCCAAGGACATGAAACTCAGGCTGCAAAGTCGTCACAATCGGGGCCAATTCGGTTTGGCCATAGCCCTGCATGATTTTTAAATGCGGCATGCGGGTAATCAAATCGGTAAGCAGGCCCTCTGGCATTGGCGACGCGCCATACAGCATGGAACCCAGAGAACTTAGGCGTTTCGGGTCAAAACTTTCCGAATTCAGCAACATGCCAATCATCGTCGGCACCAATAACGTGTGGCTCACCCCATGGGTTTCCACCGCGCTCATCACCCCTTCAATGTCGAACATTGGGATATAAACATGGGTTGCGCCAACCGCCGTCAGGCCGCCACTGGCGGCGCCATCGGCCAGGTGAAACATCGGTGCAGCGTGCAGATAGCTGGACTCTGGACGAGCATCGAGCATTTTCGACATTACCAAATTATTATACCAAATCGCACGGTGCGGCAGCATCACGCCTTTTGGAAAGCCGGTCGTGCCGCCAGTATAATAAAGCCCGGCAAGGTCTTCGCCGCCGCGCATCGCGTCGTCGCATAGGCTGCCATTGGAAACCAAATCTTCATAGCCCAACATACCTTCTGGCACGTCGCCATCATCTAGGTAAATGACGTGCTTTAGGTGCGCGCACTCTTTACGAATGTCCGGCATGGCGGCGGAAAAAGCTTTGTCGACGAATAAAATTTCAGCTTCTGAATCATTTAAAGAGTAAGCGTTTTCAACAGCCGTCCAACGAATGTTCATTGGCACAACAGCGGCCCCTGACCACCAAACCGCGTGGTAATATTCAGTATAGCGGTCTGAGTTGAGGGCCAGAATAGCCACTCGGTCGCCAGGGCCTGCCCCCAGTTTGCGTAAACTATCGGCTAGGCGCGCCACGCGTTCGCGGTGCTGCGCCCATGTGAACTTACGGTCTCCCATAATGGTAGCCGTCGCACTTGGGCGCGAGTCGGCGGCAGAGTTCATAAACTGTGTGACGTTCAACATGGGTTTCCCTTTTTTGAATCTACTTAAAATAGGCAATCTCTTGCAAAATCCTGTCATAAACCGTCGGCTTTTGACAAGCAAAATTGCGCCGAAATGCCTAATTAGAACTTAAATTTCAAGCCTGAGGTAGCTTTGCGGTTCTCACGCGGAACGCCCGCAAATGGCACGCCATTATAACGATAAGAATAGCCGGACGTGAACGTCAGGTTTTTTGACAAAGGAAACGATAAGGCCATCTCAGCCGTGACGCGCCTATCTTGCGCCTCGCCGTTGGTATTTGGCTGCCAATAGCTAACCGCATCCAACGTCCAGCCATAGGGCGATGTATATTTGCCTTGCAAGGAGACCGACGCCCGCGTCTCGCTATGGTTTTGAGACGCATCGCTGCTGTGGTCTTCCATCTCACGCATCACGCCCAGCACCGTCAGCACACGCCAGCCATTGTCTAGCACCAGCAAACGGCTAGGGCCGGCACCCAGTAAATTGCGATAGCCGAGGCTTGCGAAATCATCGACTTCGGTTTGAATAAATGTTTCCCAACGCCAATCTGCCAAAACGCCGTTTTTGAAAATCCCGTCCTTAAATATATTGTGTTGAACATGACGCAAATGCAGCATCTGCTCATCTTCGTCTTCCACATCATTAACTTCGCCATAGGCGAACGAGCCGAAACTGCGCCATTCTTGATTATTGTTTTTATGCGCAACAGAAAACGAGGCGTCATAGCTGCGTTTCTCTGTGGTGGCGACAGTCTCCTCAAACGCTGCGGACACACTGCCCGACCAGCCCTCTGAAATCACATCAAGCTGACGCACAATGACCGTGGCCTGGGCCGAGAGACTGGCCAGCACAAAAGCTCCCGTGAGCCCTATTAATTTGGTGAATTTCTTGGTGGATCTCATAGCAAACATAAACTCAAACCTTCTGGTTACTTTAGATTGGCGTTTTAGACTGATTTCGCGCGGCCACGCTAGTCTTGTTCCAAGTCAGCCTCTGGCGCCAAGGCATCATAGCTATAGATTTTATCCATGACCCGTTGCCCCGCCCAAGGCGCCAGTTGGTTGCGCAAAACCGCCCCAAGGCCTCGCATATGAAACACACGCGCGTTTCGCCGCGATATGTTTTGCACCATGGCCGTGCGGGGTTTTCGAATATCTTCATAGCGCTTGAGCGCCGACACAGTGTCGGCCATGTTTGCCAAACAATTCGCCAGCACAGCGCCATCTTCAATCGCCATGGCCGAGCCTTGCGCCATGAACGGCAACATTGGATGGGCCGCATCGCCCAAAAGCGTGACCCGCCCCTGCCCCCAGTACGCCATGGGCGCGCGGTCAAACAGAGCCCATTTATACAAACTATCGGGTTCGGCCGCAGCCACGAGCTGCTGAATATCGCCATGCCAACCCGAAAAATCATCGGCCAGCTCTGACACCGTGCCCGGGTGCGCCCAGGACTCGATTTCCCAACCCGCTTTTTCAACCACGCAAACGCAGTTCACCATAGCGCCGCCTTGCACATAATAATGCACGAAATGTTTACCTGGCCCCCACCAAACGCTAGCTTTGCGCGGGATTAGATGTGCAGGCAATTTTTCAGTCGGCACCAAGGCGCGCCAAGCGACATGGCCTGTAAAGCGCGCTTTTTCCGCCCCCCATAGCTGCGTGCGAACCGCCGAATGAATACCGTCGGCGCCAATAAGAGCCTCGCCTTCATAAGTTTCGCCCGCATGAAGCAGCGAGACGCCAGTCGGATTTTGCGATGCCGCCTCAATGCGGGCGTTGGTATGCAGGGAAATTAGTGGGTTTTCTTGTGCCGCCTCGGCCAAAACACGCAGCAAATCACCACGATGAATATGATAATAAGGCGCGCCATATGTTTCTAGGGCCTGCGTACCAAGGCGCGTTTCCGCTATCGTCTTGCCATGTCGCCAATGACGAATTTGCGCGGCTTCTGGCGAGACCACAAATGGCTGAAGCGATTTTTCGATGCCAAGGTCGTGCAACATCCGCGAGCTATTGGGCGATATTTGGATGCCCGCGCCGACTTCTTCAAAGGCAGCGGCTTGCTCAAAGACATGGGTTTGAAGGCCGTGTCGAGCCAGAGCCAGCGCGGCCGTAAGCCCGCCAATACCCCCCCCTGCAATTAATATCGCCAAGCCAACTTCTCCTAAGACCATGCGTCTTTGAGAAGAAACTTAGCCTATGGATGCGGGGAAAGAAAGCGAAGGAAAAATGGTGCCGGCTGAGAGACTTGAACTCCCGACCCTCTGATTACAAATCAGATGCTCTACCAACTGAGCTAAGCCGGCTCGCCCATAGCTTCGCATTCGCTTCGCCTTGGACTGCGCTTGAGATAGCCAATATTCATCGGCTTGGCAAGCGTCAATTCTACCCTCTCATCTTGCCTACACAATGCGCTGCAAAGCAAGTTTGCGGTGTTACTTGGATGGCAAAATCATGCTGGGCCGGTCGTCTAGTTTTGTCGCCGCTTGAAACGCCGGGCGGGCCTTCATTCGGGCCAGCCAATCTTGCAAGTTTGGATAAGCGCCCAAAAGCCCGCGCGAGTCCGCCCCCTCAATATTGTAGACAATCAAAATATCCGCCAAGCTCAGCGCCGAACCACCGAAATATTTTTTCTTCGACAAATCAGCTTCCGCTTGGTCTAGCAAAGCAAACAGGCGCGGCTGAATAAAGCCTTTGGTCAACGCTCCCGTAATCATCTTCGCCATGGGGCGCAAGAAAAACGGAACCCGCTCCGTGGTCATTCGCAGCACAGTTTGCATTAGCAAAATAGGCATCATCGAACCTTGCGCGGTATGAAACCAAAATAAATAGCGGGTGCGATCCTCGCTGCCAACTTCAGGGCGCAAGCCACAGTCGGGCGACAAATCAGCCAGATAATCCATAATGGCGCTGCTTTCCGCCAAAGCCAGTTTACCATGCGTAATCACTGGCGCCGTGCCGATGGGAGAAATCGCCTTATATTCAGCCGGCGCTAATACGCTGACGGGGTCGCGGTTATACGACTTCAACTCATACGGCTGCCCCATCTCTTCCAATAGCCACAGAATACGGAACGATTGTGAATACTCCAGATGATGAAGCGTAAGTTTTTTGGCAGCCATAATAGGTTTCCTGTTTCTAAAATAAGTCTTGCGAGTTACTTATGTCGTTACTCAAAATAGTCTAGTCGAAGCCGAAAAGACATGACTAGGGAAGAATAATCAGCCCCTCTTTCGCCTGCATATTGCCCGCCACGACAGCGTCATAAATTGGGCCAAAAGGCTCTAGGCCTTGTATCTCTTTTATTTCCATCCAAGTTTGCGCGTGCTCAATACCGCCAGCCAGAAACCCAGCTACTTTGGCGTTGAAATCAAGCGCGCCCCATTCCTTGGCACGTCGCTGAATGTGCCCAGGGGCAAAAAACATCTCACTACGATCGCGAATAATTTGTGCCGCAGCTGGGTCTTTTTGCGCTTCACTCGTGTCCCAATGCGTGAGCCCCACATTGTGGCACCAGCGCATATCTTCGCCCAAAGCGCCATGCACGGCGCCCAAAACGGCCACATTGCCAGACATGTCTACCAGCACAGAAGGCACAAGTTTCAAGGCCGACACATCGTCATAAGCGATGACCTCATCATAGCTGCCTACCGATTGCGTGAAAGCCACATTGCTTGGCGAGGTAAGCCCCACAATGCGCGGGCGTTTGCCCTCTATTTGGGAAAGGCCATAAGCCAGCCCAATCGCTGTTTTGCTTGAAGCCGACAAGATAACCACCTGTTCGGCGCCATGGTAATCTTGCTCTTGCAAGGCATCTACCAAGCAATAGCTGGTGCCGTATAACGGGTTTAACAGCGCGCGCATGCCGTCTGCCGTCGCATGGTTCGCCCCCGACCCTAAGCGGTCGTAACTATTGTAAACCGCAGGTAGCTCGGCGCGGTGCGCGGCGCCATCTACCAGTCGCTCAGCAGTCACGCGCGTGGGTGTCATTTTTAAGAAATTAGCCATTGGAAAATAGCCATAAAAGCGTTCCCCAAGCTCCATATCACTATTTTTAGAAGCCACGATGCTGGCAAAACCCCAAACCGGCACCAAGCCCCAATCCGTGTCATCCTCGCGGCTTAAGCTCGGTGGAAAAAACTGCCAATAGCCGATTTGCTCGCCAACCGCGCCATAGGTCACATTATTAGCGGTGAACGCGAAGCGCTCAATCGCTACCAAAATCTCGCCATCGCTGAGCGTAAAATCTTCGAGCTTATCTCCGGCCGATACCAGTCGTGTTTTGGTGATGTCATTTTTGTGAGTTTGAAATTCAGCCATTGGTCGCCTCCCTCAGCGATTTTGTTTTTAAGTGTTTAGCGTTCCCGCAAGTTCCATAAGGTTGCCCACGGCCTTGGGCGCATAGTCGCGCATACGCAATAAAATATCCATTTTTTCTTTATCGTCCGGCGCCACATTGGAGGTCAATTTAGTAAACCCATCCAATCGGTTTTCACGAACCCATGCGCGTAAAGTTTTATCTTGCGACCAATTATATTGGTTCATCATCGCGGCCAAGGTCATGGTCACAAAATCATCGCTCGTATTGGGCAAAGGCACCACATTGCACAAGCGGTTTTTCTCGGCGTCATCGTCATAATTCGCTTCCACATAGGCAATCATCGAACCGCTGAATACGGGCATGAAACTTCGAATGGTTTGCGGCGTAATAACATCTCCCTCAAACACAGGCTTTGGCGACATGCGCACCATCGTGCGCGAAAGACTGGCTGAACAATCGATGTGCATTTGCTCGGGGCCGGTTTCTAACTCACCATTTTCCAGCACAATGCGAGTTGGCTCTAAGGCCGTTACGCGGCCCATGCGCACGATATTTTTAATGCGGCGCAAGGCTTCTAACTCGGGCTTGGATATCGTTGCCGCGTGGAACATGGTCGGCTCCACATCTGTATCAAACCGAACCACACAGCCCTTCGCTTCGAGGCGTGCATACATATCGTCGACACTGGTTGCCTCGGCAATGGCCTCAAACTGATTGGCTTGATTGCCAAATGTACCTTCAAAAAACTCCGTGTCGGGTTGCGCGTATTCGCGCGGCAACATCCAGGCATCGCGCGGCATAATCCAGCGAATATCATCTGGCTCCACGCCGTGTTCCATCAGCCAGAGGCAAGCATCCATGCCGGTTTTTCCGGAGCCGATAACCACATAGCCTTCGGCCGAACGGCGCAGGCGCGGCAAATCATTAAGCGGCATAAAGTTAACCCCATCGGCAATCGAGAAGGCGGGCGTATGCTCGGCCGGCACATCCACTGTCAGGCGCGTGGCATCAACCAATTTTTTGTACCGCACTTCATATTGTTTGCCCGAGGTCAGACCCGAAAACTTGCCCTCGCCTTGGTATTCACACATAGGAAAATAGTGCACGCGACCTGTCGGCAAAAAACCCTGTTGCATCACATCATCAAAGTAAGCACTGACTTCAGGCCCTGAGGCGAGGTCGAACAGCCCTTTGTTCATGCCCACTTGGTCTTTTTGAAAGCGGCTCAGTTCGCGCGATTCCACACCATAAAACGACGATGGCTGGTGCAGACGAACAAATGGATAAGCCACATTCCAGTGGCCACCAGGTTTGGCGTGACGGTCGACGATAATCATGCTGGCATCGGTTTGGGTCAGCAGCGTATCGGCAAAAGCTAGCCCCATGGCACCGCTGCCGACAATCAGATAATCCGTTTCTAAAACAATACTCACGCCGCTCTCCTATGAAATAAGGCAAGTTTAAAAGCCCACCCAAACGATGGAAAGAATATAGGTCAAACACGAAAAATCCCAAATACAAAGCCTGTCGACCCCTCCGTTACAGGCCTATCAACCTCTGGGCTTGCGACTTGGACAGCGATTTATGGCCGGGTTAGCTCGCGCGTTTATGCAGCGGCATTTGGTAAACCAGCCCACTTTGTGGCTCCGCCAAATCAGCTTTTTGGGTAATCAATTTGAAAATTTTATCGGCATTTTTAGTTTCTACCAAAATAGTCACAATGTCATTTTCAGACGCCGAGCCGAATTCGCGAAAGGCAAACAGGTCTTCCGTCCGGCCCGCTTCCACATAAATACCAAGGATGCGTTTGTCATCCCTCAGTTCCGCCAGCAGCTTATTGCCCGTGCCCTTGTGCAGAAAGGCGCCTATCTCGGTAATCATTTTTTAGCTCCAGCTTTTTTGGCGCGTTTTTTAGCTGGTTTTTTCTCTGGTTTTTTCTCTGGTTTTTTCTTCGGGGCTTGCTTTTGAGCATCCGCCATCACTTCATCTGGAATATAGGTAGCGATGCGGTCTAGGTCGTTCATGAACATAATGCCCATGCCCGGCTTGTCTAGATTGCCTGCCAAATACATCGCTTCAAAAACTCGGTCGGCTTGCTCTTGGCTTACAATGATGCGGATCATTTCTTTTTGCTCATCGATAGCAACGCCAATAAGGCCCATGCGCTCGCGTATACCTGTGCCACGCGCGTAAGTGACCGTAGCCCCTTGCGCGCCAACATCTTGCGCAGCTTTCACCACATTGTCAGCTTGGCTCGCCTGCACGATGCAAGTGATCATGAGCGCATCGGTTAAATAGGTTATTTGTCTTCCGGCCATGCGTCAGCCTCCCTTACTTAGAATGAGTTGGTGTGGCAGGTGTGCCGCGCGATTGGCGAAACCGAATGATCAGCCCCATGCTCAAAACGGCAATGATGGGGCCAATAGAAGCCATGCTCAAAATGCCAAAGCCCTCTACCGCGCCCACAGCCTTGCCGAGCCCTAGCCCCATGGCCAAAACCAAAGGCACGGTAACTGGCCCAGTGGTAACGCCGGCGCTATCCCACGCCACATTTACGAATTCTTCCGTAGAGAAAAACGTCAACACAAGGGCGAATAGATAAAGCGGAATAAGCAAGGTTGCGAGATCGATCTCGAACAAAACTTTGGCCATGCCCAAGGCAATGCCGCAAGCCACGCCAATGGCGACTGAATACATCAGCATTGATTTTTTGAAAGCCCCATTGGTCAGGGTTTGCACCGTCAGGCCAAGCGCGTTCAAAGCCGGCTCGGCCAAAGTGGCGCCAAACCCCATGAACCAAGCAAATAAGATAACCAACGTTAAGCCCAAAATAGCCGAGTAAATTGGGGAGATGGCGCTTAAATCAATAGCCATGAAAGCAGCTGGCAAAACAGCGCCCGTTTGCGCCCCAATAGCGCCCAAGCCATAGGTCAGGCCGATGTTGAACACGCACATGCCCACAATCGAGAGAACCAAACCGTAGGCGGTGAACAATTTATTGGCCAAACCTTCGCGCAGCACAACAAACAGAACAAACATCAAAAACACCACCAAAGGCGCGATGGCGCGCACCCCAAGGGCAATTTCTTGCAACGGAGATTGATCCCAAAGCCCCAAAGGCACATCCGAAACCGTGGAGGAAGCGACGGCCGCGGCCACCACAATTTCTTCGGCACTGATTTGTGTCGAAACATATAAAGACAAGCCTAAGACTGCAAAAATTGGGAATAAGGAAGCCAAAGTCACGACGCCAAAGCCAGACAAAGAACTGCCTCCTTTGCCGGTCGAATTAGCGATGCCAATGCCGAGCGACAAAACCAAGGGCACGGTCACCGGGCCCGTCGTTACCGCCCCACAGTCCCAGGCTAGGCCCAAAATAGCGCGCAAATCTGGGTTGGCATAAACCACCAAAGTAAGCGCCAAGGTTGGAAATACGGCGGCATAAATCATCGGCTTCAAAGACCAGCCATAGACAAAGCGCAAGGTGCCCAAAACAGCCGCTGCCCCCACGCCCGCGCCGACAAGCAGCACCAAAGGCATCGTCCAATTGTTTAAAATTTCATATAAATAAGGCGCCCGAGCCACATCTACCGAAGCTCCAAAAGCCTGCAAAGCGCCAATCGCTGGCTCTGCAAATGTTACCCCAACCCCCAACATCGCAATGATGATGAGCATCACTGGCATGCTGGCTTTGCGCGGCAGCTTATCGCCAATCAGCGTGCCAAATGGCATCAACCCAACATTCAGGCCTTCCATAAATAAAGCCAGACCGATGATAACGGCCGTAAGCCCGCCCACCAGCAAGAAAGCAGCGTCGATAGGCTGGCGCAGAATAATCAGTTGAAAAAGCACGAGATAAAAAGCCAAAGGCACAACGGCGCGCATTTGTTCAAAAATCCGAACGCCCGAATAAGGCATTAACAGTTCCATCACGCGACGAAAGCCAAGCTTTAGCTTCTGGGGTTTCAACGCATCCGGATTATTGACATCCGGCTTGGGCGTCAATTTGTTGTAACTAATCTCACGATGCTGAAGCGCATTGGAACGCAAAACAGAAGAGTAACGCAACATAAACGGCTCCTCCTCCAAACGGTTTATTTTCGGCCAGGGGACCCCTACCCATCGAGTTTTATCTTAATCGATTTGTCGCTCCACCACGAAACCCATTTTCTCAATCAGTTTTTTGTCGTGCTCGACAAATTGAGCAATTGAAGGACGGGTGAGACAGCGCTCAAAATGCGCGCGCAGAGGCCCAAACCTGTCTTTGGGCAGGGCAAAACCGACCAAATTCAAGTTCATCAATTGAGTGGTCAAAGAAATATCGGCAATCGAGAACGCATCTCCAGCCATATAATCGCGCTCGCCAAGCTGTTCTTGCAGATAGGGCAAAAGCAAGCTGGCTAACACTTCAAAGCCCGTATGGGCGGCTTGTGCGTCGGCAGGCTTGCCTGTGGCGAGGTTAAAAAACACAGGCCGAAACACGCCCAAGCCAATTTTATTCGCAAGCTCAGAATCGCAAACTTCTTCTATCCATAAAGCGCGGCCATAGTCTGTGGCGGCCTCTGGATAGAGGGCTGGATTCGGGTTTAGCTTTTCAAAATAGGCGCAAATCGCGCTGCTATCGTTGATAGCAAAATCTGGATTGTCACTATCTGGCAACAAGGCAGGGATGCGTTTTAGCGGATTAATTTCTTCAAACCCCTCAGGCCAGCCCAACGGGCTGGGACGCGGGTCATACTCATATTCTAGGTTTTTCTCGGCAGCGACAATGCGCGCCTTGCGAACAAATGGCGATAGAGGTGAGCCAAACAGTTTCATAAATCATCTCCCATAATGGCCCACATACTGGCGCAATCGATACCCGGACACAAGCCTATCGTTTTCCTGCTTCGGCATGCGCTTTGGTCTTGTCTCCCGCCGAGGCAATGTTAGGTTAGTTGCTCGTCGAAAAGGGAGAGAATTTCGTGAGCACCATATATCAAGCCAAGTCCATCCGCACGATGGACCCCCATCAACCTCATGCCACGCATATTGCAATAAAAGACCGGCACATTTTGGCCGTCGGAACGGCAGACGATATTGCCGATTGGCAGTCGGCTTGGGGACCGCTTGAGGTGAATACCGATTTTGCCGAACGCACCCTGATGCCCGGCTTCATTGAAGGCCACGCGCATATGATGGAAGGCCTTCTGTGGGACTATCATTATGTTGGGTATTACGACCGCGAAGGGCCCGATGGAACCATTTGGCCGGGCTTAAAATCGATCGACGATGTGGTCGCTCATTTAAAACAAATCCAAGACACCCGCGACGACCCTTCCGAGCCGCTTATCGCTTGGGGCTTTGACCCCATTTATTTCCAAGGCCGGCGCATGAGTGCTGCCGATTTGGATCTTGTCTCGGCTGAGTGTCCGGTAGCTGTGTTGCACGCCAGCTTGCATATTCTAAATGCTAATAATTTCATCATGGATGCCGCCGACGTGAAAAATGCCGACAATAGCGAGTTTATCCGCCGCGACGATAGCGGCCAACCGACGGGCGAATTTCTTGGCCAACTCGGCATGTATATGGCCATGCGCACGACCAATTTAGACCTCTTGGCAGCCGCCAGCTCGCCCAAAACCTTGCAGACGTTTTCGCAAGTGGCACGCCAAACGGGTGTCACCACCTGCACCGACCTAGCCAACCCAGTGCCTGAAGGTGCCGAAGTGGCCATGCGCGAAACGGTTGAGAAAGACAGCTTCCCCATGCGCCTCGTGGTGGCCTTTCAAGGCAACAGCCTGCCACCAGAAGAAAGCGTGGCGCGCATGCAGGCCCTGCAAGACAAACAAAGCGACAAGCTGCGGTTCTCGCTGGTGAAATTCGTGGCCGATGGCTCTATTCAAGGCTTTAGCGCGCGGCTTAAATGGCCACATTACTATAATGGCGCGCCCAATGGGCTTTGGTATATCGAGCCCGACCGTTTGCGCGAATATCTCACGGCCTTCACGCAAGCTGGCTTCCAATGCCACGTCCACACCAATGGCGACGAATGCACGGAAGTAACTTTGGATGCCATAGAAGACGCGCTTCGTGCGCATCCGTGGCCGGACCACCGCCACACTTTGCAACATTGCCAAATGGCCTCGAGGGCGCATTTCAAACGCATGAAAACTCTGGGCGTCGGCGTTAATTTATTCTCAAACCACCTATATTATTGGGGCGACGAACACCGCGCCATCACCATGGGGCCCGAACGCGCGGGTCGTTTAGATGATGCGGGCGGCTGCCTAGAAGAAGGCGTGCCCTTGGCCATTCACTCAGATGCGCCGGTTACCGCCTTGGCGCCTTTGTTCACCGCATGGTGCGCCGTCAATCGCTTGTCCTCCACGGGCGTCGCCTTGGGCGGCGAAAGCGAAAAAATTAGCGTCGAGCAAGCCCTATACGCCATCACTATGGGCGCGGCCTATTCGCTAAAAATGGACACAGAAATCGGTAGCCTCGAAGTTGGCAAACGTGCCGACATCACCATATTGGCCGACGACCCCATCGTCGTGGGCGCCATGGGGCTGAAAGATATTTCCGTTATCGGCACTATGGTTGATGGGAATGTGCATCTCAACCAAGGTCGCGATGCATGAGCCAAACTTTGCCTCTTCGTTCAGCACAAAAAGTTAGCCTGACGATTATTACTGGGTTTTTGGGCAGTGGCAAAACCAGCCTGCTGAACCATTTACTAACCCAGTCGGGCGGACGAAAAATCACCGCTTTGGTGAATGATTTCGGGGCGCTGAACATTGATAGCGAACTCATCGAGGCGCAGCATGGCAATCAAGTCTCGCTGACCAATGGCTGCATTTGCTGCTCTATCGGCGATGATTTAATGCGTAGCTTGGCCGATATTATGCGCCAAGACCCACTGCCCGATCATCTGATTATTGAGGCCAGTGGTGTCGCTGACCCGACCCGCATTGCCGCCTATGCCGCCGTCGACCCGCAATTGCGCCTCGATGGCATTATCACGCTGGTCGATGCCGCCGCGCATGAGCTTCACGCCCAAGACCCTTATTTGGCTGATAATTATCATAAGCAAATTGAGGCCGGTCACATGCTGCTTATCTCCAAACCCGATTTGGTGGAAGCCAGCCAAGTGGAACACCTTGAGGCCAAGCTTCGGGCCAGCCATCCCAACACGCCGCAAGCGCGCGTCCGCCATGGGCAATTGCCTATCGAGGTGGTGCTGGGTCTGAAAGCAGAACGAGAGATAAAGACAACAACACCGCTTGCCCCCCATATCGAAGACCATGGCTTGGCCTCTTGGTCGGCGCATTTGCATGGCAACTTATCGCGCGAGGTGTTGGCCGAAAAAATCACCAGCCTGACGCCGCATGTACTGCGCGCCAAGGGGGTGCTTCGCGATGAACAAGGCGCTTATGCCCTGCATTATGCTGGCGGGCGCATTCATTTTGAAAACCTAGACGTCACCCCGTCTGGGCATTTTGTGCTCATTGGCAAACCAGAGCTGCCCAATGCCGAAGCCTTAACAAACCTGTTTCAACCGACGGGCAGCTGATGGTTTGGGACTTACCGACACGAATATTTCATTGGGCCTTTGTGGTAAGCATCGCGGGCGCCTATATCAGTGGCGAACGCGGCGCCTTGGGCGTGCATGAGCTATTCAGCTTGCTCGCCTTAGGGCTGATTATGTTTCGTCTTATCTGGGGCGTGGTTGGATATGAGACCGCGCGGTTTTCGCATTTTCTTACGACGCCTGCCCATATATTGGCTTATGCGCGCAGCGTGATGGCGCGTAAAAGCTCGCCGCACATAGGCCACAACCCGCTGGGAGGACTGGCCGTTATCGCGCTTCTGTTGGTTATGGGCGCCATGGCTGTGACGGGGTTATGGACCGGCGATGACATTCTTTATGAAGCGCCTTTGCCGATATTGGGCATCGCGCCAGATCTAGCTGCGCCTATGGGCAGTTGGCATCAAGATATTCATAAATGGGTCATTCCGCTCATCGCCCTGCATGTGCTGGCTATTTTAGCGCATCGGCTGTGGCTGGGTGAGAAATTAGTCGGCCGCATGATAAGCGGCGGCAGTGCAGCCGAAAAACCGAGCCGGCGCCAAACCTGGTTCGGGCTTGCCCTACTCACGATTTGTGTGGGCGCCAGCCTGAGCTTAGCTCTGGTCACCCCAAACTTTATTTAATGCTTAATGCGGTAGCTATCATGGCACGCCTTGCACGTGCCACCGACGCGTTTTGCCGCTTTTGCCACCAGCGCTTTATCGCCACCGCGTGCCGCCACAGCTAAGGCGCGCGCAGCCGAGGCATTGGCTTTCGCTTTGGTTTCAAAATCAGAGAAATCTTGCCAAATGGCTTTATCGGCACCCTCGCTGACGCTGCCCTTTGGAAAATAATCTGGCATTTCATCTGCCCAAGCAGCCATGCGAAGCGCAGCCGCTTCCACGGCGGCCATATCGCCAGCCGGTAAATGCTTTTTGAAAACCGACTGAATATCGCCACCGCTTTGCTTAAATTTAGCGACACGCTGCTCGACAATAGGGCTCTCGAATGTGCCCGGCTCATGCGCGCGCACAGGCGACAAAGCCAACAGCATTAGACCACAGGCCAAAGAATATAAACGCTTGGACATAAAACCTCTAATCGCGGAACGACGGATCCATACGGTCAAGCTTCCGAAGCAAGGCAGGCCAAGCAAGCGCATCGACGCCTGGCTGAAACAGGCTAGCCGACTGGCCATTCACCGTTTCAATGGCTTCTGCCGATGGCATATTGGGGGTGCCGCTCAACGTGCGCACTTGCGCGGTGCAAGCCCGCTCGAGGAAATAAATGGCCATGAAAGCCAGACCACAAGTCTCGCCTACAGCCAAAGTGCCGTGATTGCGAAGCAGCATGACTTTGCTATCGCCAATATCCGCAACCAAGCGCTCGCGCTCATCAAGGTCCAGCGCCACACCTTCATAGTCATGATAGGCAAGATGCGAACGAACCAGCATGGCCATTTGCGATAGAGGCATCAGGCCTTCTTCTTGCGAGGCCACGGCCATGCCGTCATCTGTGTGCAGATGCAAAACGCATTGCGCGTCTTCGCGGGCGCTGTGAATGGCAGAGTGAATGGTAAAGCCCGCCGGATTCACAAAATATGGGCTGTCCATTACGATGTTGCCTTCAAGGTCAATCTTGACCAGGCTGGAGGCGGTAATTTCTTCAAACAACATGCCGTAAGGGTTGATGAGGAAGTGATGCTCGGGGCCTGGCACGCGAACGGAAATATGAGTGAAAATCATATCATCCCAACCATACATAGCGACCAACCGATAAGTCGCGGCCAAATCGACGCGTAGCTGCCATTCTTCGGCGCTAACCATATCTTGTACGTTTTTAATTTCTTCTGCTGCAGACATTTTTCTCTCCCTTAAAATTTCCTTAGATTGTTCCCAAATCACCCATTTGTCAATTAACCTCGCGCGGCCTATCGGATAAAACTTGCGCCAGGGCGGCTTGCCATTGCGATTGTTTTTGGCGGCGTCTATCGGCCAACATTTTTGGGGTAAACTGCCTATTCAGCGACCAGTTTTTAGCCAGCGCTTCCAAACTGTCGAACCAGCCCAATTGCAACATCGCCAAAACCGCAGCCCCCAAGGCCGTGGTTTCGGTAATTTGGGGGCGGTCAATCGGCGCATCGCAAATATCGGCTAGGTTTTGGCACAACCAATCATTGGCCACCATGCCGCCATCGACGCGCAGCCTAGGGGCGGCCTCTAGCCCTGCCGATTGCATGTCCTCTTGCATGGCGCGCAATAAATCGGCCGTCTGCAAAGATACGGATTCGAGGGCGGCGCGCGCAATATCCTCACGTCGGGTGTCGCGCGTCATGTTAAAAAATGCGGCCCGCGCATCGGGGGCCCAATGCGGCGCCCCAAGGCCGGTAAAGGCAGGCACAAGAACCGTGGCGTTATCTGGATTGGCAACTTCCGCGAGGGCTTGCGTGTCCGCGGCTGTCTCGACTAGCCCCAAACCATCGCGCAGCCATTGCACAATCGCGCCAGCCATAAAAATGCTGCCCTCGAGGGCATAAGTGGTCTGGCCGTTCAGGCGATAGGCCACAGTGGTTAAAAGCTGGTTGCTAGACTTGGCAGGTTTCGCGCCCGTATTGGCCAAGACAAAACATCCCGTGCCATAGGTTGATTTCACCATGCCGGGCTGAAAACAAACTTGGCCGATGCTGGCCGCCTGTTGGTCGCCTGCCATGCCCACAATCGGCAAAGCCACGCCCAAGACGGCTTGCGTGCTGGTGCCAAAATCAGCGGCATTGTCTTTTACTTCGGGCATTAGGCTGGCCGGTATGTTGAACAGTGCCAGCAGGTCGTCATCCCATTGTTGGCTATGAATGTTAAATAAGCTGGTGCGCGCCGCATTGCTGGCATCGGTGACATGCGCCCCACCGCTGGTTAAATTCCAGACCAACCAACTATCAATCGTGCCAAAGGCCAGCTCGCCCGCTTGCGCCCGAGCCCGCGCGCCTTTTGTATTATCTAGCAACCAAGTGATCTTGCTGGCTGAAAAATAAGGGTCGAGCAGCAATCCCGTTTTTTGGGTAATCATCGGCTCATGGCCGGCTTCTTTTAGAGCATGGCAAAAATCAGCCGTGCGGCGGTCTTGCCAAACAATCGCCTTGGCAATCGGGCGGCCGGTGGCGCGCTCCCAAAGTACCGTGGTTTCGCGTTGATTGGTAATGCCAATGCCAGCAAAATTTTCGGCGCCCAGCGTCTCTAAAACTTCGCGACAGACCCGCAATGTCGTTTGCCATATCTCGTCGGCGTCATGCTCTACCCATCCGTCTTGCGGAAAAAGTTGCGGGAACTCGCTTTGCGCTACCGCCAAAACTTCGCCTGCCTTATTGAACGCCAGCGCGCGCGACGATGTCGTGCCTTGGTCGATACTCAAAATAAACTTCGCGCTCATAGATATCTCTCCCGGACGCCAAGCCTCTTGGTTTGGCTGAATTTAGCTAGCCCTGTGGCCATTATCCTAATCCCCCTCCTAAGGAAGCTCCACAAGATTTTTTAAAACTCCCCCCCCCGATATGCGCCTTCCCTTCTCCGTTTTCCGTGCTAAAACCTTGTATCGATCAAAAGGCGACGGATATGACGACGAGTGCAGATAAAAAATTGGCTTTTGTAGCCAGCTCCAATCCCGAGGCGCAAGCCGCGCGGGAAGCTTTGCACGCGCGCTATCAGGGCGTGTCCACGCAAGAGGCTGATGTCATTGTGGCGCTAGGTGGCGACGGGCTGATGCTCGCCAGCCTGCATGAGTTCATGGATCAGGGAAAACCGATATTCGGCATGCATCATGGGTCTGTCGGGTTTTTGATGAACCGTTATGATGAAGACAATTTGCTGCAGCGCGTCGAAGGGGCACAAGTTACAGTATTGCGCCCGCTACAAATGAAAGCCACAGACAGCCATGGCAATACCCATAAAGCCCTGGCCATAAATGAAGTGTCTTTGCTGCGGATGACGGCGCAAGCGGCCAAGCTACGCATCACCATTGATGGCACGCCGCGTATGGAAGAATTGATTTGCGATGGCGCGATGCTGGCCACACCTGCCGGCTCGACCGCCTATAATTTATCGGCGCATGGCCCGATATTGCCCATAAATGCAAAGCTTCTTGCCCTCACCCCCATATCTGCGTTTCGGCCTCGGCGTTGGCGCGGGGCGCTTTTGTCGGAGACAGCCGAAGTAACTTTCACCGCGCTGGAGGCGGATAAACGCCCAATTAGCGCGGTTGCCGACAATAGCGAGTTTCGCGATATTGTTGAGGTCAGTGTGCAGCAGTCAACCACCCATGAGATGCTGATGTTGTTCGATAAAGACCATAGTCTGGACGAGCGGATTTTGACCGAGCAGTTTTTGCCCGAGGGCCTGTAACTTTAAATACCTTTTGAAGTATCCATTTTGGGATCGCCATATCCCGCTTCTGGCTGGATACGCAGATAGGTTTTGTCCCCCTCTTTTTCCATAAAGGGAACCACGGTCACCACATCGCCGCATTGCGCCAGCGCATCGTCGACGCTTTCGCGCTTGGCAAATTTTTCGATGTTCATACGAGTTGGAAAAATCACTGTGCGTTTTTTCGCATCCGCTTCGGCCAAAGCTTGCTTGGCGGTAATCCAAACACTATCTACGCTTTCGCTGCCATCATGCAGCCCCACATGGTCTTCGGGCGCTCGCGCCATATAGAAATAAGTATCGAAACGACGCTTCATCATTTCGGGCGTAATCCAATGGGCGTAAAACGCTAGCGCATCGACCGCGAATTCTAGGTTTTCCGCTTCGCCAAATTCCAGCATCGTGGCATCGCCTGTGTTGAACCGCTCGCGCCAGTTATCCAATTGTTGCAAGCGCTCGGCTGATATGAACTCGCTGGAGCCTTTTTCGCGCGCCAGCAAAATGCCGCATTCTTCAAAACTCTCGCGGATGGAAGCCACGCGCAAAGACAGCTCTTTGTCATCATAGGCATCGGCCTTGCCACAATGGGCGCGCAAGCCTTTGTCATTATCTGCGGGGTCGACTTTGCCGCCCGGAAAAACCAAAGCGCCAGAGGCGAAGTCAATCTCGTGGTGGCGCACTACCATAAAAACTTCAGGGCCGTCGGGCGTGTCGCGCAACATCATAACGGTGGCGGCAGGTATCAATCCATCTGTGCTCATTGTGCGCTCTCCCAAGCTGTCATCCCTAAGGGTTAGCGAGCGAGTTTATCGACTGGCACGAGAAAGGCAAGTAAGGCTGAGGCAATAATAAATACCACGCCAGCGAGCGCCAAAACATCGAAACCCGCGCCCGCATCTATGGCAGCGCCAAACAGAACTGGCGCAGCCGCTGTCGACATAATAACAATCGGCGAAGTTAACGAGCGAATGGCGCCTAAATGTTTGGTGCCAAATAGTTCAGGCCAAAGCCCGCCGCTAATCGGGCCTGCCGTGCCTAAGTTAATGCCGATGAGCCCCATGTAAACGAAGGGCGTAAACACGCCGAAAATATCGTGTGGCAGGACCAACAAACAAAAAGCCAAGACCAAAGGAATGGCCCCCAAAGGCATCAGGCGCAGCGCCGAATATTTATCGACCATCGGGCCGACCAACAAAGACACCACAACCTTGCTGAGTGCATATAGAGTGAAGGCGGCCGCCAAGGCCGCGATAGGCCAATCACGGGCATCGGCCAATTGCACCTGATGGAAAAACATCCCAGTCAGCAAAAACGGAGGCGCCAAATACAGCGGCAGCACCATGTAAAACCGCCGGTCGCGCAACACATCCCCTCGGTTGGCATCCTTCACGCTTTCGCTTTCGGCTTGGCTGGCCTCCGGTTTAGGCTCAAAACCCACCAGCACGCTTTGCAGGGGCACGGCCACGAGCAAGATAATCGCGGCATAAAGCAACCAAGTTTGCTGCCAGCCTAGCCAAGCAATCACCAGCACCGCCAGCAAAGGCAAGAAGCCCTCAAAACTGGCGTAGCCCAATTGCACCAAAGACACCGCCTGCCCGCGCCGCTCAGAAAACGCGCGCGCGGCGGAGGTCATGCCTGTATGGCTGGCCAGACCTTGGCCAAAATGGCGCAACATAAACAAGGCCAAACCTAAGGCCACCACGTGTTGCGTAAGACCCATAATCAGGCAGCCGCCCGCCAAGGCCAGCAGCACAAGAACGCTAAATCGGCGCAAACTCCAGCTGTCGATAAAACGGCCTGTATAAACCATGGCGAAAGCACTGAGCAGCGTCATGGCAGAATATAACCCGCCGAAGCCAGCATTGGTGAGGCCAAATTCAGCGCGAATCTCGGCGCTGTAAAGCGAGATGAAAAACGTCTGCCCGAAGTTCGACAGGCCCATCATCAAAAAGCCAAATAAAAGAAATCCGAAATGCTGGCGCAGGAAAGAAAAATAACTCATGCGTGTCTGATATAGAGGTGCGGCCATAGGCGCAAATTAAAACGAGCGGCGCGTATTATCGAGCGTGCGAAATGCAAAACGGCGTGGCGAGGTCGAGCGCTAAACGCGCTTCGCCAATCGGCTCGCCGCAATTAAGGCAATAGCCATACTCGCCGGCTTCAAGGCGCTGCAAAGCGGCGCTTACCAGCACTAGCTCGCGGCGTCGACGCCGAACCGTTTCCGCCGCCATGGCCTGCTGTTGCATCGCATCCATGCGGGACAAACGGCCCTGTTGGGTTTGGTCTAGCTGCACGGGCGTTGTGTCGGAGGCGGCTTGGTCTAATAAAGTTTGCAACCCATCGCGCTTGGCCTCGAGGGCAGTTTTTATTTTCGCGTCGTTCATTCTATCCCTCCTTAAGTTTCGTTTTAGATGAGCGTGAGTGGTTGTTTTCCCGACCACCTGAGTTTAGGTTACGTCTAAACAGGAGATATGACCATGCTTGAAGGCTTCAAAGTAATTGAAATGGCGACCTATATCGCCGCCCCCGCAGCCGGCGGGATTATGGCCGATTGGGGCGCCGATGTGATTAAAGTCGAGCCATTGGGCGGCTGCCCCATGCGTAAGTTTTACGCCAGCGCCATGACCGATGACTATCCCGATAATCCCGTATCTGCCCTCGACAACCGCGGCAAGCGCGCCATCGCCGTCAATACAGGCACCGAAGAAGGTCGCGATATTGTTCGTAAATTAGTGGCCGATGCCGATGTGTTCCTGACCAATGTGCGGCCCTCGCAATTGAAAGAACAGGGGCTCGACTTTGACACCCTAAAGCTCATCAACCCGAAGTTGGTTTATGCCAGCGTCACCGGATTTGGCTTGGAAGGGGAGGAAGCCGATAAGCCTGGTTTTGATACTGCGGCCTTCATGTCAAAATCTGGTTTCGGCTGGATGATGACCCCCAAAGGCTCGTCGCCTGCGCCTTTGCGCACGGCCGCGGGAGATCACATAACGGGTATCGCGACCGCCAGTGGCATTTTGGCCGCCTTGCTGAAAGCGCAAAAATCGGGCGAAGGCACGCTGGTAGAGAGCTCTTTGCTGCGCTCCGCCGCTTATGCCGTGGGTTGCGATTACGGAACTTGGTTGCGCTATGGCCGCGTGGCGCGCTCTCGCCCACGCGAAGAAGCTATCGTTGCGATTAACAATTACTACCTGACGTCAGATGAACATTGGCTGTTCATCAACGCGCGCCCAGGCGAACCAGATTGGCCAGATGTCGCCCGCGCGACCAACCTAGACCATCTCCTCGAAGACGAACGCTTTGGCAGCCTGCGGGACCGTCGCAAAAATGGCGTTGAGCTTATCGCCCTATTGGACAAAGCCTTCGCCAGCAAAACGCTGGAGGAATGGAAACCGCTTCTCGATGCCGCCGGCCTGATTTGGTCACCCGTGCAGAATTTTGAGCAGGCCTATAAGGACCCGCAAATGCATGCGGCTGGCGTGTTTGTCGATATGCCCAAAGCGGATGGCACGAGCTATAAAAACATCGCCTCGCCGATACGGTTTTCGAACGAAAGCACCGACCCGAAAGGCGTATTGCCAGAGATTGGACAAGACACAATGGCCGTGCTGGACGACTTGGGTTTGGACGCCGAAACGCGGGCTCGCTATCTAGAAGCCAAGGTGATTGGTCAACACGGCGAATAAATTAGCTGGCGGAGGCGGGTGCCGGTCTTTTATCCAGCCAACGATAGCGCCAAATGACCAGGGCAAATGGCACAAAAGTGCCCAGAACAATGCCATCTGCCAGCCCCAAAGCGCCACGCCCCAGTGGGAAAATTAGCGCATAGGTGAGCGGTATCATAATGACGCCATAAGACAGCAAGTGGATGAACGTGGGCACCCACGTGTCGCCCCGCGCGCGCAAAGACATCGACAATAAAGATTGTCCGGTATCAAACACCGTTCCGATTGAAACCAATGTGATGAGCGCCGCCGCCAATTTTATCACGCTCGCATCGGTAGTAAAAAACGCGGCCAATTGCGGCGCTGTGGCCCACATGAAAACGCCCGCAGCCACCATGATGACGCTTTGCACACTTAAGCCCAACCAAGCCCAGCGTTTGACGGCCGCCATATCGCCCGCGCCATAAGCGTTGCCGACACTCACCGCCGTTGCGACACCAAAGCCCAGCCCCATCATGAAAAACAAAGCAAACACATTGATCATAATAATATGCGCCGCCACAACCATGGTGCCGAGGAAGCCCGCAAACAAAATAACGACATTAAAAGCGGTATTCTCAACCCCCATGGAAATGCCAGAAGCATACCCAATCGAGCGCATCTCGCGCCCGCCCGCCCATGTGATTTTGGGTTTGCGGAGGCCGTATTTTTCATGGTCGAGGAAAAACCACACGTAAGATAAAATCGCTACCACTTGCAGGAAGCGAACCACTAAAGTTGCCCAAATAGAGCCTTCCGCACCTAGCTCTGGAAATCCAAAAGCGCCAAAAACAAAAATATAATTGGCGAAAATATTCACAATATTGGCGACAATCATAATCACCATACCGGGGCGCGGATTACGAATGCCTTCCAGAAAAAATCCGGTCGACATATGCACAGCGGCAAACGGCAAGCTCAATCCGGCAATCATCGAAATGCGCCCGCCCGCAGCGGCCAGCTCTGGGGTTTGCCCCGAGAGCAGCAACAATGGCTCGCCGAAAAAGCAGAACACCATACCCACCAAGCCAATGACCAGCCCCCAAGGCAAAGCATGCCACCAGACTTTGCCAGTTTCGCTATATTGCTTGGCGCCAAATTTATTCGATACCAAAACCGATGTGCCCATCAGCAAGCCAATCATAATCAGAATGAAAATATTGCTCGGCACCATACCAATGCCCAAATAAGCCAGATGCTCGGCCGCATAATGGCCAACCACCACCGTATCGGTAATGCCCAAAGTCAGAATACCAACGCGCGATATAACCACCGGCCAAGCCAGCGTCATCAGAGTTTTGACGTCTTGCCAGACGGCGTTCACTGAGGAGAGCCTAAATTGGGAAGACCGAAGGTTACGACATCGTCTAGCGCCGGACGCGCGCGCTCGTTTGGCGCCTCGGTGGCCGTGCCGATATATATAAACCCAGCGATTTCATCGCCTGCCTCGCCGCCTAGGGCTTGTAAAACCGACGGCTCATAGGCCACCTCTCCGGTCAACCATTGCGCCGCAAAGCCCACAGATTGCGCCGCAGTGAGCAGCGTCATACACACGGCACCTGCCGATAAAATCATTTCACTGCGAGGAATTTTAGGATGTGCTTTCGGGCAGGCCAGAACGCCAATGACACAAGGTGCGCGTAAAAATTGCGCGGCCGAGGTGGCATAAGCATCTACCGATTTATCTTCTTCCCTGGCAAATAAAGCATCGGCGGCAATCTTGCCCAAGCTCACGCGCGCCTCGTCTTGCAAAACCACCAAGCGCCAAGGGGCTAATTTGCCATGGTCGGGCACGCGCGTCGCGGCGCTTAAGATATCGCGCAACACATCGGCCGATGGGCCGGGCGTCGTCATATTGCGAGCCAGCACCGAGCGGCGGGTTTTTAAAAATTCTAGCGTTGAATTCGAAACCATTTTCTTGTCCTATCCAGCTTACGTGCTCTGGCTTATCCTTGCCCTGTCCCAAAGTCAATTAGCGCCGCTAATAACAATAACAACCCAAAGGTTGCCTTATGCGTTTTGCGCTTTTTTATCTCGCTCTATATTTTGTTGCCTCAGAGGCTTCGGCTGGCGCGTGGGTGTTGCCAACGGGCGAGACCAAAGCCAGCGCACAATTTAGCGAACGCTCCCAAAGGCTGCATTTTCCGCTAGCGCCCGCACGCGATTATACGCTTCGCGAAACCCACATAAGCCTTCTCCTGGAACACGGGCTGAGCCAAAGCGCCACCCTGATTGGCAAGCTGTCGCAACAGCGATTTAGCGAGGCCCTAAGCGTTCGTGAAACCCAATCCAGCCAGATGGCTTTGCAAGTGGCCGCGCCTAAATTGGCCGCCGGTCTATTACCGCCCTATGTTTTTCTCGGACTAAAGAATCTGTTTCCCCGCGGCCAATGGCGGCGCGAGAAAATTGCTAGCGTGCGAGCTGGCATCGATTGGCAAAACGGCGAGGCAAATCAAAGCGGATATCATTTGTCAGTATCGCTGGCAGATAAAGTCAGCGTCGGTCGCCTGTCGGTATTGCAAGAGGTCGAGTATGGCGAAACTCGGCTGTCTCGGGAGCATCATGTGAACGGCCAATATCGATTTTCTATCCAGCGCGGAAGCTGGCAAATCGGTTCGCAAGCCGAACAGTTCGAAAATCAGACCACCGGCTATTTATCGCTCAAGCACAGCCTGCGTCTGACATGGAAACCCGAGCCTGATGGATATGAAATAACCCTTGGGCGCGGCCATACGCGCGTCAACAATCGCCATCAACCTCTGGCCCAATTTCAACGTGGCCAGCAGTGGACGTTAGAATTTCAACGAAACTTCTAGCGGCGTAAATCCGGGGCTGTGGCTTCCAGCGACAAAGCATCGGCTGCTTCTTGCAAACTCAGAACCGTTTGGTCTTTCGAGCCGAGACGACGCATAGAGACGGTTTTGCCTTCTGCCTCTCGCATGCCCACGGCCAGAATAACCGGAACTTTAGCCACCGAATGCTCGCGCACTTTATAGTTAATTTTCTCATTGCGCGTATCGGCGCGCGCGCGCAAGCCTTGCGCAGTTAATTGGGCCACCACCTCATGCGCGTAATTATCGGCATCGGTGGTAATGGGGCAAACGACCACTTGCTCTGGCGCCAACCAAAGCGGCAGCTTGCCTGCATAGCTCTCGATTAAAATACCGAGGAAACGCTCAATCGAGCCCAGCACCGCACGGTGCAACATGACAGGACGATGTTTCTCGCCGTCTTCGCCAATATAGGCGGCGTCTAAACGCTCGGGCAGCACGAAGTCGAGCTGCAAGGTCGCGCATTGCCATGTCCGCCCGATGGCATCCGTCAGGTGATATTCAATTTTAGGTCCGTAAAAAGCGCCCTCGCCTGGCAGTTCTTCCCATGCCAAACCCGCCTCGGTCAGCGCATCGCGCAAACCTTGTTCGGCTCTGTCCCAAGCCGCATCTTCGCCAGCGCGAACATCGGGGCGCAGTGCTATTTTAACCGACACATCCGTAAAGCCAAGGTCGTCGTAAACCTCAGTCACCAATCCACAAAAGTCGACGGCTTCAGAAATAATCTGGTCTTCGCGGCAAAAAATATGTGCGTCATCTTGGGTCATTTGGCGCACGCGCATCAGCCCATGCAAAGCGCCGTGCGGCTCATTGCGATGGCAACAACCAAACTCAGCCATGCGAATAGGCAAATCGCGATAGGACTTGATGCCTTGTTTGAAAATCTGCACATGAGCCGGACAATTCATCGGCTTGATGGCCATTAAATCAGCATCGCCAGAAATCACGGCGGCCTCGTCGCCAGTCGATGGCACTTCATCTGGCACAACGAACATATTCTCGCGGAATTTATCCCAGTGGCCCGATTGTTCCCAGAAGCGCTTATCCAAAAGCTGAGGGGTTTTCACTTCTTCATAATCATTGGCATTTAGGCGACGGCGGATATATTGCTCTAACTGCTGCCAAATTGTGTAGCCCTTAGCGTGCCAGAACACGCTGCCTTGGGCTTCTTCTTGGAAATGGAACAAGTCCATCTCACGGCCAATTTTGCGATGGTCGCGTTTTTCCGCTTCTTCCACCATGTGCAAATAGGCTTTTAAATCTTTTTCATGGCCCCAGCAGGTGCCGTAAATGCGCTGCAACATTTCATTATTGCTATCGCCGCGCCAATAAGCGCCAGCCAATTTGGTTAGTTTGAAAGCCTTACCCAGCTTGCCCGTAGACGGCAAATGCGGCCCACGGCACAGGTCTTTCCATTCGCCTTGGCGATAAATCGTAATCGGCTGGTCGCCCGGAATAGAGGCGATAATCTCCGCCTTATAGACTTCGCCAATTTCTGTGAAATGCGCCACCGCTTCGTCGCGGTTCCAAACTTCGCGAACGATGTCTTCATTGCGGTCAACGATATCGCGCATGCGTTGTTCAATGGCCTCTAGGTCGTCGAGGCTAAATGGCGTTTCGCGCGCGAAGTCATAATAAAACCCATCTTTAATCACCGGCCCAATGGTCACTTGCGTTTCGGGGAAAAGCTCTTGCACGGCCTCGGCCAAAACATGAGCGCAATCATGGCGCAGCAAATCGACGCCATCCGCATCGGCGGCGGTGATGACGGCGATGTCGGCATCGGCTTCGATGACCGTGGCCAGATCCACAACTTCGCCATTGAGCTTTAAGGCGAGCGCTTTTTTGGCCAGCGATTTGGAAATGCTGGTGGCAAAGGCGAGGCCATCTAGGGGCGCTTCAAATTCGCGTGTCGCGCCATCCGGCAGGGTCAATGTAATCATAATTCCAACTTCTCGTTTTATCGCCTAGGCGTCGGCGTCATTTTCGGCATTTGGCGCCGAGGAAACTCTCCATGGTGCATACCAAGGTGGCGCGCAAACCTCAAGTGGTACGGGGTCAAAACCATGGCCCGGATGCATTTTGTGAAACGGATGACATTTGCCCAAACGTTTGGCCGACAGCCAACCGCCCGTCCATACCCCATGCGCCCGCACTGCATCCAACGCATATTGTGAACACGTGGGCTGAAATCGGCACCTTGGGCCCAGCAGTGGCGAGATAAACAGGCGATATATATGCACAGGCAAAAGCGCCACAAAACGGAGGGTAAAGCGTATCATCTTTACATCTTACCTCATCGGCTTGGTGCTTCGAAACAAAGAAAGGCTATCAGATGACCTTTATAAATAGGTTAAACACCCGCATGGCGCGTTTAGGCATTTTGGATATAGCTTGTCTCAAAATTTGTGTCTTTGCTTTCGCGCTGCTTTTGGCCAAGCTTTGGCCGCCGCTTCTGGCGTTCGATTGGACGCTTTATGCCGTCATTTTTGGGCTTACTTACGGGCTGCTTATGGCTAAGCTATTTTTTACAAATGGACACGCTTGAATATACATTCAGCGGCGAGGTATGGATTTGGTCGGGCAAGAAAACCGACTGGTTCTTCGTTACGCTGCCCAAGGAAGTGAGCGATCACGCCCGATATTTCACCACTCATGTGCAACGCGGTTTTAAATCTTTGAAAGTAAACGCGCAAATTGGCGACAGCCAATGGCAGACATCTATGTTTCCCAGCAAAGAGCGCCAGAGCTATCTTTTGCCGGTGAAAAAATCTGTGCGCCTCGCAGAAAACATCGAAGTGGGCAAGGCCAGAGATATTAAAATCACGCTGCTCGGGCTTTAAACACCCAATTGGGACAAGCAATCTTCCACCGCATCAAAGGTCAACAAGGTGGAGGCATGGCGGTTTTTAAACTCGCGCACCGGTTCCAAAACTTCTAAATCGGCCCACCGACCCGTCGGCGGCGTGCCGTCTTGTTTTAGCATGGCGCGCATGCGGGCGCCGACGTCGCGCAATTCGTCTGGCGTGCTGCCGATAATCTCTCGCGCCATCACCGAGCTGGCCGCTTGGCCCAAAGCGCAAGCGGCGAGCTGATGCGCGAAAGCCGCCACTGTGCCGTCTTCGCCCATGGCCAATTCGACATGCACTTTCGAGCCGCAAAGGCGCGATACGGCGCCTGCCTTGGCGATGCGTGGCAACTCTCGTTCCGACAAATTGCCGATATGGGGAATATCTGCCGCCAGTTTCAAAATGCGCTGATTATAAAGATCGTTCATCATAGGCTTAAGATAGGCGCTGGCGCATCATTTTGCGAGCTTCCAGATTGTGCCCTCGGCAGTATCTTCAATCACCACGCCCATCGCGGCCAGCTCGTCGCGCGCGGCATCGGCGGCGGCGAAATCTTTTTCAGCGCGCGCTTTGGCGCGCCGCTCAATCAAGGCCTCGACCGCAGCCGCATCTACATCGCTATCGGCGCTATTTGCGGTTTGGGCGGCGAACCAAGCTTCTGGCGTTTGTTGCAATAGCCCCATGAGATTTGCGGCAGCCAGAAAGGCTCCTTTTTTCTCGGGCGAGGAAATGTTTTTGCTCAAGGCAAATAATTCGGCCAAAGCTTTAGGCGTGTTTAAATCATCGCACAGGGCGGTAAGAAAGCCCTCTGGAACAGGCGCACGGACGACTTCCATATCGCTCGTGTCGCGCAAAACCCCATACAGGCGATCGAGGTTCTTCACAGATTGCGCGAGCAGATCATCGCTAAAATCGAGCCGTTGGCGATAATGCCCTTGCAATAGGCCTAGGCGAATAGCCTCACCCGGCGCCGCTTCTAACAATTCGTCCATCACCTTAATATTGCCGATAGATTTCGACATTTTTTCGCCGGAAATATTCAGCATGCCATTATGCAGCCAATAATTGGCCAAAGGCGCGCCATGCGAACAGCGGCTCTGCGCCGCTTCGTTTTCATGGTGGGGAAATTGCAAATCCGCGCCGCCGCCATGAATATCAATCGTGTGGCCTAAGTGCTTTTCAATCATCGCGGAGCACTCAATGTGCCAACCTGGGCGACCTCGTCCCCGACCCTGCCCCCGATCCTGCCCCCAAATGCTGTCCCATCCGGGTTGCTCTGGCGTTGAGGGTTTCCAAAGAACGAAATCCCCGGCATTTTTTTTGTAAGGCGCCACTTCTACACGCGCGCCGGCCAACATGTCCTCGCGAGAGCGCCCCGAAAGGCCGCCATAGGCGCTGTCTTGCGTGACATCAAACAGCACATGCCCGTCTGCCTCATAGGCGTGGCCTTTGGTTATCAGCTGTTCAATCATCGCCTGCATTTCAACAATATGTTGGGTCGCAAAAGGCTCAATGTCTGGCGGCAATACGCCCAGCACTTGCATGTCCGCCATATATTTGGCGTGATAACGCTCGGTAATGCGCGAAATATCGACGCCTTCGTCGTTGGCTTTTTTGTTAATTTTATCGTCGACGTCGGTAACATTTCGGGCGTAGACAACCTGCGGGTAAAGCGTACGCAAAACCCGCACCAAAACATCAAACACCACGGCGGGTCGAAAATTTCCAATATGGCAAGGCCCATAGACCGTTGGCCCGCAGACATAAAGCGTCACGCGCGCTGGGTCTTGCGGGGTGAAGACTTGCTTTTCGCGAGCCAAGGTATTGTGCAGATAGAGTTTGGTTTCCATGCGCGCACCATAATTCATCCGCAGGTTGAGCCGCAAGGCCAATTAAATAAACCGCAGAATAGTGGAAATGAGCCGAATGAAGCCTAAATAACGTTTCAAGGAGACGCGAGGGGGCGCGATAAATCGCACAAACTACTCGTTTCTGGCTCAGGTTTGCCTTGTTCGTTGGGGCAATATTCGTTATTTAACAGCAACGTTTGCGCTAATTTTGCAAAGAGACTTTGCTTTCTTGCAAAACAATGTGCAAAATTAAAGGGATACGCTACCAGCTCGACATGGCATAACCATGCATAAGTTTGATTTGAGAGCGTAAAAGTAATTTGGGCAGTCTGTATGCCTGACGTATTGCGGGACGTATTTCCCGCTCAGTGAGGTAACAAAATGGACGCTAGAGTAGACGGCAACAAAACGCCAGCAACTGGAGAACGGGACGTAAAAGTGGAAAAACCTTCACGCGACCAAGCCGAAGCCGCCGTGCGCACACTGATTGCGTGGGCTGGAGATAACCCCGAACGTGAGGGTCTGATCGACACGCCAAAACGCGTCGTAAACGCCTACACAGAATTTTTCGCAGGCTATGACGAAAACCCAGACGATGTTTTGGGACGCACTTTCGAAGATGTCGAAGGCTATGACGATATGGTCATGCTGCGCGACATTTCGTTGGAAAGCCACTGCGAGCATCACATGGTAGCCATTTTGGGCAAAGTCCATATCGCTTACATGCCGGTTAATAAAGTCGTCGGCATTTCCAAGCTTGCCCGTGTTATCGAAATTTTCGCCAAGCGCCTGCAAACTCAAGAAACCATGACGGCGCAAGTTGTCGATTGCATTCAGCGTGTGCTGGAACCAGCTGGCATTGCCATTTTGGTGGACGCCAAGCACCAGTGCATGACAACCCGTGGCATTAAGAAGCCAGATGTTGCAACCATCACCACCCAGTTTACCGGCGTTTTTGCAGAAGATCCGCGCATGGAAGCACGCTTCCTTGCCATGATTAGCCGCTAGGGTCTATAAGACCTCAAATAGTTGAGGGAAGAAACATGACTGGACCGTTTGCACCACGCGAAACCATCGAACAGGTGGAAGAAGGCCACGTCTTGGCGCCAAAGTTTGACGCCAAAGGCCTAATTCCTGTCGTTACCACTGACTTTACCAGCGGCGAATTGCTGATGCATGGTTTCATGAATGAAACGGCTCTGAAGTTGACGATTGAAACTGGCGAAGCGCATTATTTCTCGCGCTCGCGAGAAGCCATCTGGCACAAAGGGGCGACCAGCGGTCTGGTGCAAACCATTGCAGAAATGCGTGTCGATGATGACCAAGATTGTATTTGGCTTCGCGTTAATGTAGGCGGTAATGGCGCGTCTTGCCATGTTGGCTATCGCTCGTGCTTTTATCGCTCGTTACCAACGGGCGAGCTGCCAGACACACCAGTTGCTTTGGCTTACGAAGAAGACGAAAAAGTCTTCGACCCGCTTGATGTTTATGGCGATGCGCCCAATCCAACCAAACTATAAAGATTATCCGGTGGCGATATATTCTTTCAAAGCCTCGGCTTCTCTTTCCGTTTGTTGAATACGATAATTTACCAAATCCCCGATAGAAACGATGCCGCATAGGCTATCGCCGTTCATAACTGGCAAATGGCGAAACCGCCGTTGCGTCATAATGCTCATGGCTTCATCAATGCCAGAGCTGAGCGCTATGCTTTGCGGGCGCTCGGTCATATGTTCACAAACAGATTCTTCCAGCGCGGCGGCACCATGTTGCGCCAGTGCGCGCATCACATCGCGCTCGGTAAAAATACCATGGCAAGTTTGCCCATCGCCCGCGACAACCAAAGCACCAATGGCTTTTTTATTCATCATCTGTAAGGCTTGCTCGACACTTTGATCGCTGTCGATAGCAATAACATCGGCGCCTTTATTGTTCAAAATTGCTTGAATGCTCATAGTCTAGCCCCCTATCTCCTTAGCATGCGACAAGGTGACACAGAATGCAAGCCACGTGCCGCATCAGGCCACGCCAAGCCAAACAAGGCACAGCTTTATTTTTTAGGGTTTTTCCAGTCGCCATAATCAACGTGACCCGGCCCACCAGAGGCTGAAAGCGGAGGCTTTTCCAAAAACCCGATAAGCACGAGCCCAGTGAAGAAACCGACCAAATGCGCAATCCACGCGATATTTACCGGCACACCACTTGGGCTCGCCAACCCATAGGGGCCCAGCAGGCCAAAAGCCAAGTTCATCACCAACCAAACGCCAATAAACATTAAAACCGGACGCCGCTTTGGCACCTCCGTTAAGCGCAGCAGCCGCCGTTCTGGGTTTTGTGAATTTGGGTCTAACCATCGCGCATCGGAAAACGCGAACCGCGATGCCGCGCCCATCAGCCCAGCCACACCGCCCGAGGCGCCGATAATCGGGATGAGATAGCTTTGCACAGGTGCCGCATATATTTGCCCAAGCCCCGCCAACATAGTGCACATCATATACAGGAACATAAATTTTCGCGGCCCCAATCGGCGCGCCACCGGAGCGCCAAAGGCCAACAGCCAAACCGAATTTAAGATGAAATGCGACCAGCCACCATGCAGCATTGAATAGCTAAACAGATTAACCAGCCCCTGCACCCAAGTGCCTGGCAATCCGCCCAGACCTTCGGCAAATAAGCGCGCTGGAAATAAGCCCAAGGATACCAATAATTCATTGCGTTGGGCATAGCCACCAAACGCCATCAGGAGTTGAAAAACCAACATGACGCCAAGCAAGGCCAAGACAATAAAAGGCGCGCGCAATATCGGCTGCTTGGCCTGCTTTACAGGTTCGCTCGGCGGTGTATCGGTCATGATAATTCCTAGTTTCCGGCCGCTTGTTTCAAAGCAGCCTCGACCAATTCCAATCGGTCATTGCCAAAATACATATCCGTTCCATTGATATACATCGTCGGAGAACCAAAGCCGCCACGGTCTATGACGTCTTGTGTATTGGCGCGCAAGCGAGCCTTCACCTCGTCGCTTTGTATGGCCTCCAGCGTCGCGGCACCGTCCATCCCAACAAGCTCACAAAGGGCCATCATCTCTTCGGGCTGGCTGATGTCTTTCAATTCGCCCCAATAGGCATGAAAAGCGGCATGTGAAAACGCGCTCAGTTTACCTTGGTCTTGCGCCACCAAAGCGGCCCGCATAATGCCCGCGGCCGGCAATGGAAAGACTTTCGGCTGGCCAATGGGGACGCCACAAAATTTCGCCCAATCCTGCAAGTCTTTCAAATAGTAACGTCCCTTAATGGGATGCGGGTTGGAGCGCGTTTCATAGACCGTTTCATTGACCGAATTAAAGACGCCGCCAACCAATATTGGCTTGAAATCAATATCCACGCCGCAACGGGCCGCCAAAGCCTCGATGCGCGAGAACGCTAAATACGTCCACGGGCTCGAGATATCGTAAAAAAATTCAAACTTAACCATATTATCCCGCCACTTGTTGAGCTGGCAAAAACGCTTTGCCGCGAATGTGGTCAGAAATTTTTTCTGCCATCATAATCGTGGGCGCATTGGTATTGCCCGTAACCAAAGTCGGCATCAGCGACGCATCGACGACGCGCAACCCTTCGAGACCATGCACTTGACCATGTTCATTGGTCACCGCCATTGGGTCATTGCCCATTTTACAGGTGCCGACCGGATGATATAGCGTTTCGCCAGTTGCCCGAATCCAGCCGTCCAACTCATCGTCATTATCGACGTTCACATCGAGGCTTGGTTTGACCTGGTTACCCCGATAGGGGTCGAAGGCTTTTTGCAGGAAAATATCGCGCGTGATGCGAAACCCATTGCGGATGTCGACGATGTCTTGCTCGGCCGTTAGATAGTTTGGATACATGGCCGGCGCATCTTCGGGATTGGCGGTCTTGAGGGTTAAATACCCACGGCTTTCCGGCCGACAGCCATAAACGATGGACGAGAAACCATGTTGGGTCGGCAAGTCATCGCGCCCATGCACATCTGGAACGGCCACGGACACATAGTGAATTTGCATATCTGGCACGGCCTTTGTTGGTGCCGATTTGAAAAACGCCCCCGCTGCCGTTGGCGGATAAGAGGCATCGCCCTTGCCCATCAGCAAATACTGAATGCCGGCCAATTGCGTGCGCCACCAAACGGCAGAGCGATGTAGGGTCACTGGCTGCGTGCATTCAAATTGGCTTACAACGCCCAAATGGTCTTGCAAGTTTTGCCCAACGCCGGGCAGCTCATGCACCATTTCTAGGCCATGCGGCTTAATCTCTTTTTCGGGGCCCACGCCACTGCGCAAAAGAATTTGCGGCGAGTTAATGGCACCCGCCGATAAGATAACTTCTTTATTGGCATAGACGATGTGGCTTTTTCCGTTTTTCAAAAACTCAACCGCCACCGCGCGCTTGCCTTCAAACACCACGACGTCCACCGTCACTTCGGTTTCCGTATGCAGGTTTTTGCGTTTCAACACAGGGTGCAAATAGCCCACGGCTGCGCTGCAGCGCTTGGCGCCGCGAATGGTATGCTCAAATCGCGACACGCCTTCTTGCTGCTTGCCATTGAAATCTGGCGTGAAAGGAATGCCAGCCTGCTGGCCAGCCTCCACAAAAACATCCAGCAATTCATCATTGGCGCGGTCCGATTTTTTCACCGAAAGGGGCCCGCCTTTGCCGTGGTATTCTTCGTCGCCATCGCCTTCAAAATCTTCGGCTCGCTTAAAGTAAGGCAACACGCTTTCATAAGACCAACCAGCATTTCCCAATTGGTTCCAATGGTCATAGTCGGCCGCATTACCGCGAATATAAACCATCGCATTGATAGACGAGGAGCCACCCCAACCGCGCCCGCGCGGCCAATACATTTGGCGCCCTTCGAGGCTCGGCTCGGCTTCGGTTTCAAAACCATAGTTTTGGTCGTTGCGCTCTGGCACAATTTGCGAATATCCGGCGGGCATATGGATGAATAGGTTCTTATCTTTCTTGCCTGCTTCCAATAGCAAAACGCTATCGGCGCTATTTTCGCTCAACCGATTGGCCAACACACAACCTGCGCTGCCGGCGCCCACTACAATATAATCAACTCTGTCTATCATGCCTTATCCTACTACTTTCAAATCGCGTTTATAACGCTGCCAATTTTCAACATAATGAGCGGCGGACGCTATCATCAGTTGTTCGTTATCTTCGCCCAGTTCTCGAACGATTTTGCCAGGCATGCCCAGCACCATAGAGTTATCTGGAATTTCTTTGCCCTCGCCCACGAGAGCGTGCGCCCCGATGAGGCAATTTTTGCCAATTTTGGCGCCGTTTAAAATCGTCGCCCCAATGCCCACAAGCGAGTTATCGCCTACGGTGCAGCCATGCAACATGGCTTGGTGGCCCACGGTCACATTTTTACCCAAAGTCATGAGAAAGCCAACATCGGTATGCAGTATCGAGCCGTCTTGCACATTAGAATTTTCGCCAATGGTAATGGTCTCATTATCGCCGCGCAAAACAGCGGCAAACCAAACACTGGCATTTTCTAGTAAAACAATATTGCCCATCACTTGAGCATCTGGCGCGATCCAATAATTACCACTTTCTGGCAAACGAGGAGACGTGTCTCCCAAGGCATAAATAGGCATGGTACCCTCCGGCTTACTATGATTAATCGCTTCTTCTTTCGCGTTGTCCTATGGTAAACACTCAAAATCTGCTGTCGAGGGGAAACAAGGATGAAGCGCTTATTGTCGCGGGCAATACCCGAACACGAATGGCCCATTTGGACTATTCCTGTCGTCGTGCTGGCTGGGTTTTTCCTGAGCGGTGTGCTGGTTTATCTCATTTATTTTGGCCCTGGCCTGCGCGATATTCAAGGCGTCTCCTATAATCCGACACAAGATCCGGCAAGGGTTCGGGTTGAGGTTGGGGGAACTTTATTTGCCGTGCCAGCGCATTTTACCCGCAATAGCCAGACCCGCAGTCGGCGCGAACTGGCGCATGCCGAGCTGCACGCTCTATTGCCAAATTTGCAGCCGTGGCAGCCAGACCTATCGCAAGAGTTTACGCGCTACGATAAAGACGCCACCTTGATTGTTATCAACTTGCGGGGCGGAAAGAGAAATTTTCCAGAAGCGCGCGTCTTTGAGGCGCTTTATAAACCCTACCTCAAGGGCTCGGGTGCGGTACGAAAAGATGGCCTGCAAGGGTTTAACTTTCAGCCAAACTCGCCATATGCCGATAAACAAATCTTTCGCGCCTTGCCCGCAGGCTCGCGCGAGGAACGTGAAAAAGCGCCGCTGTTTATTTGCGACACAGAGCAGCATCCTAGCCCGTCTTGCGAAAGTCGGTTTGATATCGGCAAATCAGCGCAAGCAAGCTTCGTGTTCAAGCGCGCTCATTTGTCGGATTGGGAAAACATAGATACCCGCATCAAAGACTTGATACGCAATGCAAGAGCTTCCGCTCGCACGCAAAACTAAAGCTCGCGAAAATTAAAGCTCGCGCGCTTATAGGGTTGGCAGGTCGAACTCTAGAATAGCCATGTTGAAATCGTAGGACACCTCACCCTCGTCTTCATCCCGAAACATCGTGCCGATGAATTCATCGTCGAGGAACACTTCAACCATGTCCTCTTTGCCACCGCGCTTTAAGGTAACGGCATCATTCTCAAACTTCGTTCGCATGTAAGCCTGCACGCGTTTCATTTCATCACTCGTCATCACTATCTCCGTTACTTTTTATAGGGGGCAAAGCTTATAGGGGGTAAAGCGTTGGGCAATCTCCCTAACAAGCTTCGCCTATATTTAATTTCGTCTGCGGTTTAAATACCATCGCCTTCAGGGGCAAGGCTATGGTCCATTTGCCGAGATGGCTCTGGCGTCGATACTTTCCCAACGATTTTGGCTGGCACGCCTACGGCCGTGGTATAGGCCGGCACATCGGTTAACACAACGGAGCCGCCGCCAATCTTGGCGCAATCTCCCACCCGAATATTACCCAGCACTTTGGCGCCTACCGAAATAAGCACCCCATTGCCAATTTTAGGGTGACGGTCGCCGCCCTCTTTGCCGCTGCCGCCAAGGGTCACGCCGTGCAGCATAGATACGTCGTCGCCCACGCTAGCCGTTTCGCCGATAACCACACCTGTGGCGTGGTCAATGAAAATTCCCTTGCCGATGGTGGCGGCCGGGTGAATATCGGCCTGAAACACTTCCGACGCGCGATTTTGTAAATATAACGCCATCCCCCGGCGCGCATTATGGATAAGCCAATGCGCGGCGCGATGCGTTTGCAGAGCCAAAAACCCTTTGTAATAAAGCACAGGGTCTAATTGCGTGCGGCAAGCGGGATCGCGGTCAAAATTCGCCACAATATCGGCCCGAACGCTGCTGCTGAAAGTTTCATTGCCAGCGAAGGCTTCTTCAAACACTTCGCATAAAGTGCGCGCGCCGATTTCTGAATTGGCTAGCTTTTCTGACAAATGCGATGCAATCGCCAATTCTAAGGTTTCATAGTTCAAAATTGTGGCGTGCAAAAATCCCGACATAGCCGGCTCGCGCGCGGCCAAATCAACCGCCTCGTCTCGAATGCGCGACCACACGGGGTCTAGCGTCTGCATTTTCTTTGCCGGTTCCGTCATCTTCGTGTTCCTCAAAAGGCTCTCGCCTCAAGCTCAAAAGGCTTTTGTCGCAAGTCATGTCGCGTTAGGGTTAGGTTAACACCAGCCAAGATTCTCTGGCAAGCCCGTTTCAATTAAACAGACTGAATATACATTATGCCCCTCGCCTCTCTTAACGGTCTCGATTTCTACTATGAACAAGCGGGCCTTGGCCCCGATGTATTGGTGCTCAATGGCTCAGGCAGCGATATGCGCGTGACACCAAATATTATGCAAAGCCCCCTGACCAGCCATTTTAAAGTCACTAGCTTCGACCCCCGCGGGCTCGGCCAAAGCGCCAAACCCGAAGCTGGCTATACGATGGCCAATTATGCCGAGGATGCAGCCAACTTATTAGATGCGCTGGAAATAGAAACGGCAATGGTTTTGGGCATTAGCTTTGGCGGTATGGTGGGGCAAGAATTGGCCATTCGCCATGGCGCCCGTGTGTCACGTGCCGCGCTTTTTTGCACCGCGGCCGGGGGCGCTGGCGGTGCCTCTTATCCTTTGCAGGAGCTGGCTGACTTGTCCGAGGCCGAACGCTGGCACTTGAGCTTAAAGCTGAACGATAGCCGCATCGATGACGCTTATATAGCCGCCAACCCCGAGGTGCTGGAGGCGGCGCGCCAACGCAATGATTTATCCGCCTATGAGCACGAGCCCAATTGGGCCCTCGGTCGCGCTGGGCAGTTGGCGGCACGCGCTGAGCATGATTGTTGGGAGCGACTGGATCAAATTAAATGCCCCATCTGGTTGGCAGGCGGCAAATATGACGCCATTGCTACCCCACAAGCCATGCAAAACATGGCTTCCAAGATACCCGATGCCAAACTCGATTTTTATGAAGGCGGGCATTTGTTTATGGTGCAGGACGGCAAAGCGTTCCCAGATCTCATCGCATTTTTGAAAGAAGGCAGCCTATGACCCTCTCCTCTTTGTTACCGGAAGGCGCCATCGCCATAGACACAAAAGCCGCGCGTTTGGTGGCAGGCTATGAAACCACGGCCAATGGTAAAATCGGCCATCTGCGGTTTAATTTACCCGAGAAACATAACGTCATCGACCTAGAAGGCTGGCAGGGTATCGCCTATGTGATGCAACAACTGGCGGCACTAGAAGACATACGGCTGATTATTTTACGCGGGCTTGGCGGCCGAACTTTCGTGGCGGGGGCTGACATTTCTCAGTTCGAAGAGGTATTGGCTGGCCCCGAAGGCACGGAATTCGACATAGCCACTGTCTCCGCTTTTGACGCCATCGCCGAGTGTCCTATCCCCACTTTGGCGGCCATTGAAGGCTATTGCATTGGCGGTGGCTTAGGGTTGGCCGTGGCTTGCGATTTACGTCTGGCCCGCGAGGATGCGCGCTTTGGGGTTCCGGCGGGCAAATTGGGCTTGGCCTATCCAGCCAATGCGACGCATTATTTATCGCGTTTGGTTGGCCCCGCCCACGCCAAGCGGATTATTTTTACCGCCGAGCGTTTGGCCATCGACGAAGCCGAACGCATAGGCCTTGTGCAGCACCGCGTGAACGCAGACACCTTTGAAACCGAGCTGCAAAATTTGGCCACCACCATTTGCGCCAATGCACCGATGAGTTTACAGGCCAGCAAATTTATCATCGATTATCCGCAGGCCGATACGGCGCAAGTGAAAAAACGCCTTGCAGACTGTCTCGCCAGTGACGATTATGCGGAAGGTCGCCAGTCTTTCATGCAAAAGCGTACCCCCGTCTTTAAAGGAAAATAGGAGTTTATTATGGATTTTTCAGATCAAGTCGCCATCGTAACTGGTTCTTCGGCTGGCATAGGCCAAGCCGCCGCCATTGGCATGGCAGAGGGCGGCGCCAAGCTGGTGATTAATTACTCCAAAAGCGCAGACGCCGCAGAGGCCGTTGTGGCCGCATGTAAAGCTGCTGGCGGCGACGCAATTGCTGTTCAAGCCAATGTCGCGGAAGACGCCAATTGCAAAACACTGGTGGAAGCCGCGATGGACAAATGGGGACGCCTCGACATTTTGGTAAATAATGCAGGCACCACGAAATTTATGGGCCACGACAATCTGGAAGGCTTAGATGCGGCTGACTTTGAAGAAATTTACGCACTTAACCTTATTGGCCCCTATCAGATGATTAAACATGCGCGGCCGTTTTTAAAGCAAGCCGATGCCCCTTCTGTAGTGAATATTTCCTCCGTGGCTGGCGTGCGCGGCATTGGATCTTCCATTGCTTATGTGGCGTCAAAAGGCGCGTTAAACTCGGCGACATTAGCCTTGGCGCGCTCTTTGGGGCCGGAGAACATTCGCGTGAATGCCGTCTGCCCAGGCTTTGTGGGCACCGATTGGTTCCGCAATGCATTTGGCGATGAAGTGTTTGAGAAAATCTCCAACGCCCAAAAGCACACAACCCCGATGGGTCGCGCTGGCGGCCCAGACGACATTAAGGGCCCTATTCTGTTTTTTGCCAATCGGATGAGCGCCCATGTGACCGGACAATTGATGGTGGTAGATGCGGGCATGCTTTTGGGCATGCCGTTTGAAATTGGCTAGGAAATAAATCAGGAGACACGCATGAGTGCCGAGCTAAAAAAACAAGCCTGTGATGTTATCGACGCGATGGCCGGTGAGCTAGTGGAAGCCAGCCACGCCATTCACGCCAAGCCCGAAGTGGCCTTCGAGGAGGTCTTCGCGCATGGTCTGTTGAGCGACAAAGTGGAAGCGGCGGGCTTGAACGTAGAGCGCCATGCTTGTGGGCTCGACACAGCTTTTGTTTCCGAATTCGGTGCTGAAGAGACCGGCGCCCAAGAAACGGCGCCTCTAGTGGGCATTATTTCTGAATATGATGCCTTGCCGGGAATTGGCCATGCTTGCGGCCATAATATTATTGCCACAACGGGCCTTGGCGCGAGCTTGGCGCTGGCCAAGCTTGGCGCCAAATTACCGGGTCGCGTTCGTTACCTAGGAACACCAGCCGAAGAAAGCGGCAATGGCAAAGAATTAATGGCGCGCCAAGGAGCGTTCGAGGGATTGGCTGCCGCCATGATGGTGCATCCGGCGGGCGTAAACCTCATCACCATGCCAAGCCTTGCGGTAAATGAAGTGCGCGTCACGTATACCGGCAAAGCGGCACATGCCTCGGCCATGCCATTTGCTGGCATTAATGCGTTAGATGGCTTGGTCATGGCCTATCAATCGATCGCGCAATTGCGCCAGCACATTAAACAAAGCGAGCGTATTCACGGCATTTTTAATGAGGCCGGATTAGCCCCCAACATAGTGCCCGACCGCGCGGTAGGCACGTTTTATGTGCGCGCCGCCAATGGGCTGGAACTGGCCAACCTAAAACAACGCGTGCATAATTGTTTCGAAGCTGGGGCTCTGGCCGCCGGTTGCGAAGTGCAAATCGACTGGGCGCTAGGGGATTATTTGGAGATAAAAGACAGCTGGCCGATTGCTGAACGGTTTCAGCAAAACGCCGAAAGTCTGGGGCGTGATTTTTTCCCGATTGAAAAAATGCCCGGCAGCGGCGCAGGTTCTACGGACATGGGAAATGTGAGCCATCGGGTGCCGTCCATCCATCCGATGATTGCCTGTGCGCCCCCTAGCGTGGTGATACATAACCCTGAGTTTGCTAAATGGGCGGGTTCCGATATGGGCGATAAGGCGGTTATAGATGGCGCCAAGGCCTTGGCCATGACGGCCATTGATGTGATGTGCGACAAAAAAATGATGCAGACCGCACGCGCCGAGTTTGACCAGACGGCAGAGTTTTCAGCGCAGTCTTTGCTGGCCGCTTGGCATGGTGAGGGCGGGCACGAAAACGGCGATGCCAGCTTGGGGGGCTGCGGCTGCTGCTAGTGCTTGCGAAACCCCAGAACAGCGGCTATAGAAAAGCCGTCTAATCGTGATTAGGAATTCCAATATGGCTCAAGTGGGCAAACCAAAAATCAGCAATGAAGCCGGCGCGAGCGAAGTGTTTATTCCCGTTCGCGCCTTCGAGTGCATTGGCGCTGAAGCCCCTAATGACCACCCCCATGTGTATTTAGATATGGGCGATGAAGACGAGATTATTTGCCCCTATTGCTCGACGCGATATCGCTTTAAGGCCTAGGGCGCTCTCGGAATTTTCTTGTTGTGGCGTCCAAATATCGGCACTGTTGCGTTATCTTTTAACCGTATTGCAACTCTGGGGGTCGCGCTTTGACACGCATTTTAGGGAAACTATTGATCGGGCTTTTTGCCATCATCGTTCTTGCGTTGGTAGCTTCGCCTTTTCTTATTTCTTCTGATTTATTACGCCATGACGTGATTGCCAAATATCGCAATGAGGCGTCCTTCCTTTATGAGCTACCTTCGGGGGCGCGGGCGCATATTCGCGACGAGGGCAATAAACAAGGCCCACCGCTTTTGCTAATTCACGGCTCGAACGCCAGCCTGCACACATGGGAGCCATGGGTGCGCGAGCTGGGCCAGCATTATCGACTGATTAGTTTTGACCTTCCGGGCCATGGGCTAACGGGCGCGACGCCTGAGGATGACTATAGCGTAGAGGCCATGTCGCGATTTACGCTTGAGATAGCGGATTTATTTCAATTGGATAAAGTCTCGCTAGCGGGCAACTCGATGGGCGGCGCGGTGGCTTTGCAATTTGCTTTGGATAATCCCAAACGCGTGGCTGCACTCATTCCTGTTTCAGCTTCGGGGATGACGCGAGATGCGGATGAAACGAGCGTCGGCGCGTTTAATTTAGTTGGCTCTCCTTTGGGCCGCATGATGATGCGTTATATAACGCCGCGATTTGTAATTGCCTCTACTTTACGCGGCGTGGTGGCAGACCCAGATAATTTTGTGACCGATGAAATGATTGATCTCTATTGGGAAACCTTGCGCATGACGGGCTCGCGCGATGCGACCATCAAACGTTTTGCGGGCTATCAAACCCGCGCGTCGTTAGAGCCGCATTTAGGCAAAATAAAAGTGCAGACGCTATTGTTATGGGGTCAGCAAGACCAGTTGATAAAAGTAAAATACGGCATTCGGATGAACGCCGCGATTTCGAGAAGTCATTTGATTATCTATCCGCAAGCGGGTCATTTGGCACATGAAGAACTCCCAATAAAAACCGCTGCGGATGCACATAGATTTTTGCAGGATGTTTTGGGGAAATAAATAAGCCGGTAGCCCTCAAGAGGGTCGCCTAGCACGTATCTCATTTATTCTAACTATGGTGGCCTCGCGCTAGAAGGGCTTGCCAACTGGTTGGCCTAGCCCGCTTTGCGCCAGCGAAGGGGCGCAGCCCCGTAGTCGGGTGTCCAATTAATCTCATTTTCCATTGCAGCCACTGGCCTCGCGATAAAAGCACTTGGCAACTTGTTGCCTTAGTGCGCCTTTCGCCAGCGAAGGGGCGCAGCCCCGTAGTCGGGTGCCCAATTAATCTCATTTTCCATTGGAGCCATGGTGGCCTCGGACGGACTCGAACCGTCACGCCCATACGGGCCGCAGATTTTAAGTCTGCTGTGTCTACCGATTCCACCACGAGGCCATGCTGGATGGCGTTTCTATAGCATGGTTTTCACGCTTGTTTAGTTAGAAATATCGTCCATTTTCAGGCTTTCACCAATTTTCATCACCAAGGCCTGATTGCCCGCCGCTTTCACGAAACGGTCGCGCGGTTCCACAAATGGCTCAAACGATAAAATGAACGTGCCCCAATGCATCGGCACCATGCGTTTGCAGCCCACATCGCGCCCCATGGCTGCGCCGCCCTCTGGGTCCATATGCGCGCCACTCATGAAATCGCGCGGCGCATAGGCGCCAATGCTCATCAGGCCAAGGTCGCAGCCGCCATGGTTTTTGGCCATATGGGCGCCGATATCGGAGAATAGCGTGTCATGCGTTTCGGTGTCGCCCGTATGAAACACCGAACGCCCGCCTGCCGAAAATCCGTAAGACATCCAAAGCGAGCGGTTCACGTCAAATGGCGACCGGTTCGACCAATGGACAGCCGGATAAGCGGTCAGGCGAAACTCGCCCGAACGCGACGGCAGAGTGACATCGTCATACCAATCTACTTCGCGCACAGTGCCATAGCCCCGTTTGGTGAAATAAGAGCCCAACCCCAGCGGCACAATGGCGGTAATGTTTTCGCGGTTCGGCAAGTTATCCAGCGTATGCACATCCAGGTGATCATAATGCGCATGGCTAATAACCACGACATCAATAGGCGGTAGGTCTTCAATAAAAAGTCCCGGCGGCAGCAGGCGTGCAGGGCCTGCAAAAGACATGGGGCTGGCGCGACGGCCAAACACTGGGTCGGTTAAAACGCTCACACCATCGAGGCGCACGAGAAAACTCGCGTGGCCAATCCAGCTGACAAAATCGGCATCGCCAATGGCGGCCAATTGCGCTTTGGCTTTTTCACGCGCCAGCGCGTGGTCGGGGGGAATGGGCTGGCCGCTATGGGTGACTTGGCGCCAAACAGCTTGGCCCAAAAACTGCAATCGTCGGCCAACAGAGACATAGCGCGTCATGCTACCAGGCGGATTGCGAAAGCCATTTTCCAAATGATGATAAGGCTTATCGCCGCCCAAAGGCTTGCCGGTTCCGCACGACGCAAGAACCACGCCCAAGACGATAACCGCCCCTAATCCGATAACTGCCGACATATTCATTTTCTCACCATTCTTTTGTTTGGCCAAAACCCTTTGGCTCTTTTGTTTGGCCAAAATCCTTTGGCTCATAGAAAAACGGCGGCCCGAAGACCGCCGTTAAACTATATAGGTCGGATACGCATATGTATCCAGTCCCAGATAAAAGCCGAATGGCTCCCAAATGGATTAGTTATCTAGGCCTTGCCATACTGGCCAGCACTTGCCACCAGCTTTACTAGCGAGGGCTTTTTGTGCGGCTTTCGCGTCAGCGCCATTTTGGGCTGCGCTATAGTCGGCTTTACCTGTGCACCAAACGTAGAATTGGTGGTTGCCCGATTGCGACATCGCATCGAAGCTTGAATCAAGAGCTACAGCGGCGTTAGGCAGCGCAAAAGCGGCGGCTAGTACCAGAGCAGAAACAGTATTTTTCATAATCATCTCCCATTTGTGATGTTGTTACTCTGGCGTGTGCATCGCAAAAATAAAACTAAAAGTTTTGTTAGGTTTGCGGAACCTCCCGATATGCATGCTAGATTAGGGAAACAATAGAAAGGCAGTCCATGACCTCCGACACGAAACCCATTGCCGACAGATACCGCATATTCGCTCACTTCGAAGCCAAGGGGCGCAGTGCCGCCTATGAAGCTCTCGCAGGTTTTTTCGCCGATAGCGAGCCGTGCTTGCAATATGTCTCACAATTTCCCAGCGATAAACAGCAACCCAATCTCGTGTTCGCGGCCTTGCGCAAAATCGCTGGCGTGCCCGATAGCCAAGCCGCCGCCGAGGCCGCACTGGCCAAGCATGGCGCCGAAATAGCCAAGCTCGTGCTGGCTCGGCGCACCCAAACCAATGAGCCCGCACGCTGTGCCGCCTTGTTTATGGCGCTTTCCAAACTGGCCGAAACAGACGACAGGCCCATCGCGCTCATCGAGTTGGGGGCCTCGGCGGGGCTTTGCCTGCTGCCTGATTTCTATCGCTATCGCCTAAATGGCATCGAGCAACGCCCGCAAAAAGCCGCTAGGGAAGCGCCCCTCATGGTGTGTAAAATAACGGGCAAGCCCGTTTTCGACACCTCGCTCAATATAGGCTGGCGCCGCGGGCAAGACATTCACCCCATTGATATTACCGATGCCAGCCAGCGAGATTGGTTAGAGACGCTCATCTGGCCGGGCCAAGACCATCGCCTCACGCGGCTTCAAAGTGCCATGCAGGAAGCCCAAAACCATAGTTTCGAAATAGAGGCCAGCGATGCGGTAGACGGGCTGGAGGCGCTCATCAATAAAGCGCCGCCAGATATGAACGTGGTCATCTATCACAGCGCGGTGATGAACTATCTGCCCCACAATCGAGTTGAAGAATTTGTTTCGAAAATTCGCGCCCTGCCCGTCCACTGGATTTCCCAAGAAGACCCGCATCTATTTGCTGACTTCACCGATAATCAAAATAACAAAATTCAGCCTGCGGACATGCTGGGCCGTTTCGCCTTGGCGTTAGACAGCCAGCTTTTGGCGCGCACGCATATGCATGGCAAAAATGTCACTTGGCTGGCCGATTAGGCTTTCAATAATTCAGACGGCGCGGGGCGTTCAATTAACGCCATGCCCATTTGCGTAAACAGAGCTTTTACCGATTGCTCGACCGCGCCTAACGCGGCTTCGTCTGTGCCGCGCGCAACCACGCTGACGCCCGCGCCATCGGCGCCATAAAACGGATAGAGCCCAATGGAAATGTCTGGGTATTGGCCTTGCAGTTTTTCCATCGCTTCAGCAATCGAGCCTTCCGGCACTTGCGCCGTTACTGTGATGGAGGATAGTTTTTCTCCACCTTGCAAACTGGGCAAAATATTTTCCATCATCGCTTGCATAATCTTCGGCACGCCCGCCATCACATGTACATTCTCGATGCGAAACCCGGGCGCCGTCGACACTGGATTATCGATAAGGCTGGCGCCTTCGGGGATGCGGGCCATGCGGGCGCGGGCTGCGTTAAACTCAATGTCTTGCGCCTCGTAATGGGCCTCTAAAAGCTGCACGGCAATCGGGTGCATCTCCAGCTTCACGCCAAAGGCGGCGGCGATGCAATCGGCGGTAATATCGTCATGCGTTGGGCCAATGCCGCCCGTGGTGAACACGTAGGTATATTTTGCGCGCAAGGCATTGACGGCGGCAACCACCTCGTCCATCTCGTCTTGCACAATGCGAACTTCGCGCATATCGACGCCAATTTCGCCCAAGGCGCCAGCCACAAAGGCCAAGTTTTTGTCTTGCGTGCGGCCTGACAAAACTTCATTGCCGATAATCAACATGGCGGCGGTTACGGGTTCAACAGTCTGGTTCATAAGTTTCTCCTGCGGCGTAAGTTAGCCCTGCCGTCGAATAATACAAGGCGAGACATTTTGCCCGCAAGCCTCACGACTGGATGTCGACAGGCGCCCTCGGCTTGTGCTATTTCATAGTCAAAGGAAATGCCATGAACTTTATCGAAGCCAGCTTTGAGCCGTTGAAAAACACTGGCCAAATTAAAATCCACTCCGCAGAAGATTTTGAAGGCATGCGTGTGGTCGGCCAAAAAGCTGCCCAAACGCTCGACTTGCTGAGTGAATTTGTGCGCCCCGGCATTAGCACGCAAAGCTTGGACGATAAGGCTGTGGAAATTATTCGCGACCTTGGCGCCGTGCCTGCCCCCCTGAATTACCGTGGGTTTCGTCGCTCCATTTGCACCTCTATCAATCACGTGGTTTGCCATGGCATTCCTGGCGAAAAGGTTTTGCGCGAGGGCGATATTATGAACGTCGACGTGACGCTGTATCACGAAGGTTGGCATGGCGATCACAGTCGCATGTATGGTCTTGGCGATACGTCGGTGAAAGCCCAACGTCTTATGGATGTGACCTATGATGCCTTGATGCAGGGCATTCAAGTTACCAAACCGGGGGCCACTTTGGGCGATATTGGCCATGCCATTCAGTCTTATGCCGAGTTAAACCGAATGACCATCGTCCGCGATTTTTGTGGCCATGGGCTGGGACGAATTTTCCACGATACGCCGAATATTTTGCATTACGGACGCCCAGGCGAAGGGCTGGTTTTGCGCGAGGGCATGTTCTTTACCATTGAGCCAATGCTGAACTTGGGCAAGCCTTCGGTCAAAGTTCTCGGCGATGGCTGGACGGCCGTCACCCGAGACCGTACGCTCTCAGCACAATTTGAACATTCCATCGGCGTGACCGCTACGGGCTGCGAGATATTTACCAAGTCTTTAAACGGAAGTGACACACCGCACCGAAACCCCGCCGGCTAAAAGGAAACAGGGTGCAAGAAAAATCAATAAAAACACCCCTCACCAAACCACCTAAAAATCATCGCGCAGGACACCGCGCCCGCTTGCGCGACCGGTTTAAAAAAGCCGGGCCCGATAGCGTGCAAGACCATGAATTGCTCGAGCTGATTTTGTTTCGCGCCATCCCGCGCCGCGATGTGAAAGATTTGGCGCATTCGTTAATCGACCGCTTTGGCGACTTATCCGCCGTATTGGCCGCATCACGCGAAGACCTTTTGGCCATCACGGGGGTCAGCGATGGGGTGGCAGACGACTTTTTGGTCGTGCGCGCCGCCGCCTTGCGCTTTGGCCAATCGAAGATTTTGCATAAACCAGCGCTGGCCAATTGGCAGGACTTGCTCATTTATTGCCGCACAAAAATGGTGGAGAACCAGATCGAGGAATTTCATGTGCTATTTCTCGATAAGCAAAATCGCATTATCGCCGATGAGAAAATGGGCCAAGGCACGGTCGACCACACCCCGGTTTACCCACGCGAAGTCATTAAACGGGCCCTCGCCCTTAACGCAACGGCACTGATTATCGCCCATAATCACCCCAGCGGCGACCCTTCGCCATCGCGGGCCGACATCGATATGACCCATAAATTGCGTGATTTAGCTAAGGGCTTTAACATCGATTTGCACGACCATTTGATTGTCGCACGAGGCGAAGTTTTGAGCTTTAAAGAGAAAGGTCTGCTTTAAGAGCAAAATTTGCGCTTTGCACACACGAAAAATCGCTTCGCACCCAACGGATGCTTTAATCAGACGCGTATTTCTGTTACATCGAGGCTCAAAGGAGACTGCCAATGATTCCCCGTTATGCCCGCCCAGAAATGACCGCCCTTTGGGAAGCCGAAAGTCGCTTCTCAATCTGGCTTGAGATTGAAACACACGCCATGGACGCCATGGTGAAACTAGGCATCGTGCCTGCCGAAGCGGCCAAAGCCGTTCGTGAAAAAGGCAATTTTGACGTCGACCGCATCGATGAGATTGAGCGCGAAGTCAAACATGACGTCATCGCTTTTCTGACCAGCTTGGCTGAATATGTTGGCCCCGAAGCGCGCTTTGTGCATCAGGGCATGACCTCCTCGGATGTTTTAGACACGTGCTTGAGTGTGCAGCTGATGCGCGCCAGCGATATTCTATTGCAAGACATGGATGCGCTTTTGGCCGCGATTAAAAAGCGGGCGATGGAACACAAAATGTCGGCCTGTATTGGCCGTAGCCATGGGATTCACGCGGAGCCGACAACTTTCGGTCTCAAGATGGCTCAAGCCTATGCCGAATTCGACCGCTGCCGTGAGCGTTTGCTTGCCGCCCGCAAAGAGATTGCCACTTGTGCTATCTCTGGCGCTGTCGGTACTTTTGCCAATATTGACCCGAGCGTTGAAGAGCACGTGGCCGATGCCATGGGGCTTGAAATCGAGCCCGTCTCGACCCAAGTCATCCCGCGCGATCGCCATGCGATGTTCTTCGCCACACTCGGCGTTATTGCCTCCTCGGTAGAGCGTCTGTCGGTTGAGGTTCGCCACTTGCAGCGCACGGAAGTTTTGGAAGCCGAGGAGTATTTCTCGGAAGGCCAAAAAGGTTCCTCTGCAATGCCACATAAACGCAATCCTATTCTGACCGAAAACCTTACCGGTCTGGCCCGTCTGGTGCGCGGCATGGCCGTGCCGGCGATGGAGAATGTGGCGCTTTGGCATGAACGCGATATTTCGCATTCTTCCGTCGAGCGGATGATTGGCCCTGACGCCACCATCACCCTCGATTTTGCCTTAGTCCGCCTGACCAACGTCATCGATAACTTGCTGGTCTATCCAGACCGCATGCAAGAAAACCTCGATAAATTGGGTGGTCTTGTGCATTCGCAGCGGGTGCTTTTGGCCCTCACCCAAGCGGGCGTGAGCCGCGAAGATGCCTATCGTTTGGTACAGCGCAATGCCATGCCAGTATGGCGCGGCGAGGGAACGTTTCTGGAGCTATTGAAAGCCGACACAGAGGTCGTGTTGAGCGATGCGGAATTAGAAGCGCTATTTGATCTTGGCTACCACTTTAAACACGTCGATACGATTTTCGACCGTGTGTTCAAGTAGCCAGTAACGCGGTTTGCGAGAATCATCCGCAAGCTTTAACCTCACCGTTGATGTAACGGGGTATGGAGACAAAAATGTCGAAACGTGTTCGCCTCTATGAAGGCAAAGCGAAAATCCTTTACGAAGGTCCAGAGCCCGGCACTTTGGTGCAGCATTTTAAAGATGATGCGACCGCCTTTAACGCCGAAAAACACGAAGTGTTTGAGGGCAAGGGCGTTTTGAACCATCGCATTTCGGAATATATTTTCCAACGACTTGGCGAGATTGGCATTCCGACGCATTTCATTAAATCGCTGAACATGCGCGAGCAATTGGTGCGGGAAGCCGAAATTATTCCCATTGAATTTGTTGTTCGCAATGTCGCGGCTGGTTCGCTGGTGAAGCGCCTTGGCTTGAACGAAGGCGATAATCTGCCGCGTCCTTTGGTTGAGTTTTATTACAAAGACGATGCGCTGGGCGATCCGATGATTTCGGAAGACCATATTGCCGTTTTCGGCTGGGCGGGCCCGCAAGAAATGGACGAGATTGTTTCCATGTCTTTGCGTATCAATGATTTTATGACGGGCCTCTTTCAAGGTGTCGGCATTCGTCTGGTGGATTTCAAAATCGAGTTTGGCCGCATTTGGGATGGCGAGACCCAGCGCATTGTGTTGGCCGATGAAATTAGCCCCGACAGTTGTCGCCTTTGGGATGTTAGCTCGGGCGAAAAATTAGACAAAGACCGCTTCCGCCAAAACCTTGGCGGCATGATAGACGCCTATCAAGATGTTGCGCGCCGTCTCGGCCTTTTGAGTGACATCACCCCAGAAAAGGGCGATGGCCCCAAACTTGTTAAGTAAAATTACCTGAAGGAATTAAGATGAAAGCGACCATCCACATTACTTTGAAAAACGGGGTATTAGACCCGCAAGGCAAAGCCATTGAAAACGCGCTCGGCTCTTTGGGGTTTGGCGGGGTAGATGACGTGCGCCAAGGCAAGCTCATCGAAGTGAGCTTGGATGAGAGCGACGCCGACAAAGCGCGCGCGACCCTAACCGATATGTGCGAAAAATTACTCGCCAATACGGTGATTGAAAATTACGACATCCACCTCAGCGAGGCATAAGACAGATGCAAGCAGCCGTTATTGTTTTCCCGGGCTCCAACTGCGACCGTGATGTTGCCGTATGCCTAGAAGCCGCCACTGGCCAAGCCCCTATAATGGCTTGGCATGGCGATGCCAACCTGCCCAAATGCGATTTAATCGTCTTGCCCGGCGGGTTCTCTTACGGCGATTACCTGCGCTGCGGATCGATGGCGGCCAATAGCCCCATCATGCGCGAAGTGGTGGCCCAAGCCCATAAGGGTGCGGCTGTTTTGGGCATTTGCAACGGCTTTCAAGTGCTTACCGAATGTGGGCTTCTGCCCGGCGTCTTGATGCAGAACAAAGGCTTGAACTTTGTTTGCCGTAACACGCAATTGAACGTCACAAATAACAAAACCGCCTTCACCTCGCTATATAGCGCGGGCGAAGAAATCACCATTCCTGTGGCGCATAATGAAGGCAATTATTTTGCCGATGACGACACATTGAAACAATTACAAGACGAAGACCGCATCGCGCTGACCTATGCCAAGGGCGATAACCCCAATGGGGCTTGCCTCGACATTGCTGGCATTAGCGACGCATCTGGCCGTATCGTCGGCATGATGCCTCACCCAGAGCGGCGCGCCGAAATGACCCTTGGGGGCGAGGATGGCAAACGAATGTTCACCGGTATTGTGGAGGTCTTGTCATGAGCCATATTAACGACACGCCCATCACCGATGAGCTGGTGGCTGAACACGGCCTGACGCCAGACGAGTTTCAAATGGTTTGCGACCATATGGGCCGCATCCCTAATTATACCGAGCTGGGAGTTTTCTCCGTTATGTGGTCGGAGCATTGCTCGTATAAGTCATCTCGTAAGTGGTTGAAAAAACTACCCGTTTCAGGCCCGCAAGTCATTCAAGGGCCGGGCGAAAACGCGGGCGTGATTGATATTGGCGATGGCGATGCGGCTGTATTTAAAATGGAAAGCCATAATCACCCTTCGTTTATTGAGCCTTATCAGGGCGCGGCCACGGGCGTTGGCGGCATTATGCGCGACGTGTTTACCATGGGCGCGCGTCCGGTTGCCAATTTGAACGCTCTGCGTTTTGGCGCGCCAGATCATCCAAAAACGCGCCACCTTGTGGCCGGCGTTGTGTCGGGGATTGGCGGCTATGGCAATTGCATGGGCGTGCCAACCGTGGGCGGCGAAATTAATTTCGACCCGAGCTACAATGGCAATAATCTGGTCAACGCTATGTGCGTTGGCGTGGCCCGCACCGATAAAATTTTCTATGCCGCCGCCACAGGCATTGGCTCCCCCGTGGTTTACGTGGGCTCGAAAACGGGGCGCGATGGCATTCACGGCGCCACCATGGCCTCGGCCGAATTTGATGATGCGTCGGAAGAAAAACGCCCTACCGTTCAAGTGGGTGATCCGTTCACCGAAAAGCTATTGCTCGAAGCCTGCCAAGAACTGATGGCTTCAGATGCGATTATTGGCATCCAAGATATGGGCGCGGCGGGTCTGACGTCTTCATCGGTTGAGATGGCCGATAAGGGCGGGGTGGGCATCGTTCTAGACCTCGACAAAGTGCCAGTGCGCGAAACCCATATGACGGGCTATGAAATGCTGCTCTCGGAAAGCCAAGAGCGCATGTTGATGGTTCTAAAACCCGGCCGCGAGCCTGAAGCCAAAGCGATTTTTGATCGTTGGGGGCTAGATTTCGCCGTCATCGGCGAGCTGACCGACACCAACCGCATGGTGGTGCATCACAAAGGCCGCGAGATTGCCGACATGCCGCTAGGGCCGCTGGCCGATGGCGCCCCCGAGTATGACCGTCCGCATGTGCCAACGCCCAAAGCCGCCGACTTCAAAGCAGCCTGGCTGGACAAAGCCCCCGATACCCTTAGCGCGCTCAAAACCCTTATGGGCTCCAGCGAAGTCGCCTCACGACGTTGGGTCTATGAGCAATATGACAGTATGGTGATGGGCGATACCGTGGCTGGCCCAGGTGGGGATGCGGCGCTGGTGCGCGTGCATGGCACCCATAAAGGCCTTGCCATATCGACCGATGTGAACCCACGCTATTGCTTCGCAGACCCCATCGAGGGCGGCAAACAGGCCGTGGCAGAGGCCTATCGCAATATTTGTGCGGTTGGCGCCAAACCTTTGGCCATCACCAATTGCTTAAACTTCGGCAACCCAGAACGCCCCGAAATTATGGGTCAATTTGTTGGCTGCCTAGAAGGCATGGGAGAGGCTGGCAAAACGCTCGACTTCCCAGTCGTCTCGGGCAATGTGTCGCTTTATAATGAAACCAATGGCACGGGCATTTTGCCAACGCCGGCTATCGGTGGCGTGGGGCTTATTCAAGACCTCGATAAAGCCGTCGGCAATAGCTTTACGCAAGATGGTCAGATTATTTACTTATTGGGCGATACGGCAGGCCATTTGGGCTCATCGCTATATCAACGCGACGTCTTGGACAATCACGAGATTGTGGCACCCCCGCGCGTTGATTTGGCGCTAGAAGAAGCCCACGGCAGCCTTGTAAGAGAAGCCATCGACCAAGGCCTTATCGCCGCGGCTCATGATGTATCGGACGGCGGCCTACTGGTGGCCTTGGCCGAGATGTGCTTGGGACACGGTATCGGCGCCCAAATCGACGCTGATGGCGACATAGATGACGACGCTGATGCCACCACAGATAACGACACAGGATACTGGTTCGGCGAAGACCAAGCCCGCTATGTGGTCAGCGTCGGGGCCGATAAAGCCGATGCCTTTGAAGCCTTAGCCAAGCACGTCTCTCTCACGCGACTTGGAAAAACCTCTGGTCATTCATTGACATTTGGGGCTAGCCTTTCCATATCCGTATCAGAGTTACACGATATCTATGAGGGTTGGCTCCCAGCTCTGATGTCGAGTTAAGCCCGAAAGGACACACTATGCCAATGAGCGCTGGCGAATTAGAAACCATGATCCGCACCGCCCTGCCCGACGCCCAAGTCGAAATTACCGACCTGCGCGGCGACGGCGACCATTACGCGGCCCATGTGGTGGCTCCAGCCTTTGAGGGGCTCAGCCGCGTACAGCAACACAAAATGGTCTATGACGCGCTGCAAGGCGGCATGGGCGACGAATTACACGCCTTGGCACTGCAAACCGCAGCGCCTTCAAAAACATAAGGCAACCCCATTTTAGGAGACGATGATGAGCGACATTACCCAAATGATTCAAAGCGAAGTAGATAGCGCCGAAGTCGTGTTATTTATGAAGGGCACACCGGTGTTTCCACAGTGTGGCTTTTCGGGCCAAGTAGTCCAAATTCTCGGCCATATCGGCGTGCCATTTAAAGGCGTCAACGTGCTGGAAGACGAGGGCCTGCGAAACGGTATTAAAACCTTCTCGAACTGGCCAACCATCCCGCAGCTCTACATTAAGGGCGAGTTTGTGGGTGGCTGTGATATCATTCGCGAGATGTTTGAAGAAGGCGAATTGCGCCCTCTCCTCGAAGAAAAAGGCATTGCGCTGGCTGACTAGTCGAGACCAACAATTGAATAAGAAAAAGCCCGCCGAATTGGCGGGCTTTTTTATAGCTTATATCGCTTTCGCGTTACTGCTGGTTTTGGCCAGCCTAAAATCTAATTGCGCGAATAAAATTCGACCACAAGATTTGGTTCCATTTGAACCGGGTATGGAATGTCTGCCAGCTGCGGCACTTGGGTAAGCGCTGCTGTCATTTTGGTGTGATCCACATTTGTGTATTCTGGGATATCGCGTTCCGCGCTCTGAATAGCCTCTAGAACTACGTTCAGATTGCGTGATTTTTCACGAACTTCCACAACATCGCCCACTTTCAGACGACGGCTTGGAATATTGCACCGACGTCCATTGACCATCACATGACCGTGATTGACGAACTGACGCGCCGCAAACACAGTGGTCACAAATTTTGCACGATAGACCAAAGCATCGAGACGTGATTCGAGCAGACCTACGAGGTTTTCGCTCGTATCGCCTTTCACCCGAACCGCTTCGGCATAAATGCCTTTAAACTGTTTCTCGGTAATATTGCCGTAATAGCCTTTGAGCTTTTGCTTGGCACGTAGCTGCAGACCAAAGTCAGACAGTTTGCCACGGCGACGCTGGCCATGTTGGCCTGGGCCGTAATCACGGTTGTTGACCGGGCTTTTGGGGCGTCCCCAAATGTTTTCGCCCATGCGGCGGTCAATTTTATACTTCGTTGATAGGCGCTTGCTCATGCGGCGCGGTCCTTACTTTAAACAAAAAAAAGCGCGAGACGATTTCTCGCGGATTGGCGCGTAATATACAAAAAGCCCCGTCATTGTCAAACTGGTTTTTCGCTTTATTACGTGTCTTTCTCAATATCTTCACCAGGGTCAAGCTCACCACGAGAAATGGCCGCTACGCGCGGCTTCAAAAGCGGGTCTTTTGCCCCTCGTGGCCAGCGTAAAAGCGAATTAACCATGCCTCGGAACGTACGCACGTCCTGTTCGGTCAATTTGGCGCGGTGCAACATATTACGAATATTGCGGGCCATGGCCGGAGCTTTGGCAGGTGGCGCCAAAAATCCGGAAGCCGACAGGGCTGATTCTAAATGCGCAAACATGGCGTTCACTTCGGCTCGCGTGGCGGGACGCGTGTCTGGCATCTCGTGTCGAACCTCGGGGGTTTCGTCTGCCACTTGAAACCATTCGTAGCCCATCAGCAAAACCGCTTGCGCCAAATTAAGCGATGAAAAATCTGGGTTCAGCGGGACGCGGCAAATCGCGTCGGCCAGAGAAATATCCTCATTGTCGAGGCCCGTGCGTTCGGGGCCAAATAAAATGCCCCCTTGCAAATCTGCGGTCTCGGCTTGGCGAGCGCGCATCTCCGCCGCTACTTTACCCGGCGTGAGCACCGGCTTAACCATGTCGCGCATGCGCGCCGTAGTGGCCACCAGAAAGCCCAGATCGGCCGTCGCCTCCGCTACCGTATCAAACAGCTTATGGTTCTCAATCAACGCAGAGGCACCCGAGGAGGCTTTTAAAGCGCGCTCATATTGCCACCCCTCGCGCGGATGCACCAAGCGCAGGTCTGTGAGCCCAAAATTCAGCATGGCCCGTGCCACGGTGCCGATATTCTCGCCTAATTGGGCCCCGACAAGGATAATTGCCGGAGCTTTTGTCGTTAAATCACTCATTCCCCTCCCTTAGGCCAAAGAACGGCTTTTATCAACGCGTCAATTTTGCTATGACCTAAGGCTAATGAAGTCAATCGGGGGGCGCTTGCGGTTTTGCAGGAAATAGCCCTTCCCTAGTCAAGTCACAGGATTAAGAGAAAATGTCGAAAATAAAAGTAGAGAATCCAATTGTTGAACTTGATGGCGACGAGATGACCCGCATCATTTGGCAGATGATTAAAGACAAATTAATTCATCCCTACCTCGACCTCGACCTGAAGTATTATGATCTCGGCATCGAGACCCGCGACGACACGAATGACCAAATTACCGTGGATAGCGCCGAAGCCATCAAAAAAATTGGTGTCGGCGTAAAATGCGCCACCATCACGCCCGATGAAGCGCGCGTCGAAGAATTTGGGTTGAAACAAATGTGGCGCTCACCCAATGGCACCATCCGCAACATTTTGGGCGGTACTGTGTTTCGCGAGCCCATTATCTGCCGCAATGTGCCCCGCCTCGTCCCCGGCTGGACCGACCCGATTGTCATTGGCCGTCATGCCTTTGGCGATCAATATCGTGCCACTGACTTCGTTGTGCCTGGCAAAGGCAAGCTGACCATGAAATGGGAAGCCGAAGACGGCAGCGACACCAAAGAATTTGAAGTGTTTAACTTCCCGAGCGGCGGCGTGGCCATGTCGATGTATAATCTAGACGACAGCATCCGCGATTTTGCGCGCGCTTGCATGCTTTATGCCATTGAACGCAAATGGCCGCTTTATCTCTCCACCAAGAATACCATTTTGAAAGCCTATGACGGGCGTTTTAAAGATCTGTTTCAAGAAGTCTTTGAAGCCGAGTTTGAGGCGCAGTTCAACGAATTAGGCATCAGCTATGAACACCGTCTCATCGACGATATGGTGGCCGCAGCTATGAAGTGGAGCGGCGAATTTGTTTGGGCCTGTAAGAACTACGATGGCGATGTGCAGTCTGACACCGTGGCGCAAGGCTTTGGCTCGCTAGGACTGATGACCTCGGTTCTGTTGACGCCGGATGGCAAAACCATGGAAGCAGAAGCCGCCCATGGCACCGTAACGCGCCACTATCGGGCGCATCAGCGCGGTGAAGATACCTCGACCAATTCTATCGCCTCTATTTTTGCTTGGACGCGTGGCATTTCCAAACGCGCGGAATTGGATAAGAATGACGCTTTGGCCCATTTCGCAGCCACGCTCGAGAAAACCTGCGTTGGCACTGTGGAGCGCGGCTCCATGACGAAAGATTTGGCTCTACTGGTGGGCAAAGGCCAAAAGTGGTTAACCACCGAGGGCTTCATCGATGCGGTTCGCGAGAATTTAGAAAAAGCGCTTTAAGCTTACTTTAAAAGAGCTTCGATTTCGGCAATTGCTTGAGCGCCATTTTGCGTCTCAGACCCACCGGCTTGCGCCATGTCTGGGCGTCCGCCCCCGCCCTGTCCACCAAGCGCGGCAGAGCCAGCTTTGACCAAATCAACCGCATTGAAGCGAGACGTCAAATCATCGCTAACCCCAACGGCGATACCCGCTTTGCCATTATCGATGCCAATGAAAACCACGACACCGCTGCCCAATTGTTTTTTACCGTCGTCCACAAGGCCGCGTAATTCTTTGGCTGGCAAACCGTCTAGGCACCGCGCCATAAAGGGCACGCCATTGATATCGCGCACTTGTGACGCGCTGTCATCGCCGCCGTTATTGGGACCCGCCAAGGCTAATTGCTTTTTCGCTTCGGCGAGCTCCCGATCCAGAGTTTTGCGCTCTTCCAGAAGCTTGCTCACACGTGCCGGTAAGTCTTCTATGCCCACTTTCAATTCGTTGGTAGCGGCGTGCAAAATGTTTTCATGGGCTGCAATTTGCGCCAAAGCGCCTTTGCCCGTTTGCGCTTCGATGCGGCGCACGCCAGAGGCAACGGCGCTTTCTGAGCTGATTTTCAACAGGCCGATATCCCCCAAGCGGCGCACGTGTGTGCCGCCGCAAAGCTCAACCGAGTAAGCACCATCTGCGTCCGTAGCCGAGCCGAGCCCCATTGATAACACGCGAACTTCGTCCCCGTATTTTTCACCAAATAATGCCAAGGCCCCTGCGTCAATCGCTTCGTCAGGTGTCATTAGGCGGGTCGAGACATCTGCGTTTTGGCGGATGATATCATTGACCAAGGCTTCCGCCGCATTGACTTCATCTGGGGTCATGGCACGCGGATGCGAAAAGTCGAAACGCAAGTGATGGTCATTTACCAGCGACCCTTTTTGCGTCACATGATCGCCCAATACTCGGCGTAAGGCTTCGTGCAGCAAGTGTGTGGCCGAGTGATTGGCGCGAATTGCATCGCGGCGCGGCGCATCAATTTTCTGATGCACGAGCGCGCCTTGTTTCAACTCGCCAGCCTCGATAGTGCCGCAAAGAACATGCACGTCGCCAAGCATTTTTCGGGTTTGCGTAATCTGGATGTTCAGTCCGTCTGTATCACTCAAAATGCCTGTGTCGCCCACTTGACCGCCGCTTTCGGCATAAAATGGGGTTTGGTTCAACATCACGGCAATCTCATCGCCAGGTTTTCCGGCTTCCACAACCGCGCCATCTCGCACAATCGCCAACACTTGACCTTCGGCCTCGCTTGATTGATAGCCGACGAATTCGCTGGCGCCATGTTGGTTGCGTAAATCAAACCAAATGGCTTCCGTAGCCTCTTGGCCGGAGCCAGACCAATTGGCACGCGCATCGGCGCGTTGCTTTTCCATGGCCGTATCGAAGCCATCGGTATCGACCGATAGGCCTTTTTCACGCAGGGCATCTTGCGTCAAATCGAGCGGGAAGCCGAAAGTGTCATACAATTTAAAAGCGACTTCGCCAGGTAGCGTGTCGGTTTTCATTTGCCCTAATTCATCGTCCAGCAATTTGAGGCCGCGCCCTAGCATATCGCGGAAGCGGTCTTCTTCGTGGCGCAAAGTTTCGACAATCAAGGCACTGGCGCGTTCCAACTCTGGGTAGGCGGCCGCCATTTGGGTTTTAAGGGCTGGGAATAATTGCCAAAGAACAGGGTCTTTGGTGCCCAACATATGCGCATGACGCATGGCGCGGCGCATAATGCGGCGCAGCACATAACCGCGCCCTTCATTGGAAGGCAGCACACCATCGGCAATTAAAAACGCAGATGAGCGTAAGTGGTCCGCAATCACCCGATGACTGACCCCGTGTGCGCCGTCGATGCTTTGGCCAGAAATATCAGCCGAGGCTTCAATCAGGTGATGCATAAGATCGGTGTCATAATTATCGTGCTTGCCTTGCAAAACCGCACCAATGCGCTCCAGCCCCATGCCGGTATCAATACTTGGTTTGGGCAAATCAATGCGCGTGCCATCGCTTTGCTGCTCGTATTGCATAAATACGAGATTCCATATTTCGATGAACCGATCGCCATCTTCATCTGGGCTACCAGGAGGGCCGCCGGCAATCGCCTCGCCGTGATCGAAGAAAATTTCTGAGCAAGGGCCGCAAGGACCCGTATCGCCCATCGACCAGAAATTGTCAGAGGTGCCAATGCGAATAATTCTATCTTCCGGCAGGCCAGCAATTTTTTGCCAGAGGCCAAACGCCTCTTCATCTTCTGCATAGACTGTCGCCAATAATTTTTCGGCCGGGAGATCGAGTTCCTTGGTTAGGAAGTTCCAAGCGTGATGGATGGCTTCTTCTTTGAAGTAATCGCCGAAGGAAAAATTTCCAAGCATTTCAAAAAATGTATGGTGGCGAGCCGTGTAGCCAACATTGTCTAGATCATTATGCTTGCCGCCAGCGCGGACGCATTTTTGCGAGCTCACAGCGCGCGGGCCAGCCCATTTTTCGGGAATTGATTCTTGTCCCGTGAAATAATTCTTGAACGGCACCATCCCGGCATTGGTGAATAAAAGGGTCGGGTCATTCAGCGGCACAAGCGGACTAGAAGCCACCACTTCGTGCGATTCCGCTTTAAAATAATCTAAAAAACTTGTGCGGATATCCGCCAGACCAGTCGACATTTGTTCACCTCACTCTATGCCTTTTACATAGCCGTTCGAACGACCAAGAACAAGAATAGAAAAAGGCCCGACAGTGCCGGGCCTTTAAAATCATTTCAATATGTCGGTAAGAAAGACTAACCCGCCGCTTCTTCCACGGGCGCTTCATCTTGACCCTTGGCAAATTCGGCTTCTTCTTTGGTCAACTCTTCAACATCGATGAGACCGGCATCCGCTCGGACTTTTGCTTCAATTTCGGCTGCCATGTCTGGGTTTTCCAGCAAGAACTTGCGTGTGTTCTCTTTACCCTGACCAATTCGCTGCGTGCCATAGCTATACCAGCTACCTGCCTTCTCCACGATTTCAGCCTTCACACCTAGGTCGATCAACTCGCCCATTTTAGAAATGCCTTCGCCATAAAGAATGTCAAACTCGACGACACGGAAAGGCGGCGCCACTTTGTTCTTCACCACTTTCACGCGGGTCTGGTTTCCAATCACTTCATCGCGGTCTTTAATGGCGCCAATACGACGAATATCCAAACGACAAGACGAATAGAACTTAAGCGCATTGCCCCCGGTTGTCGTTTCAGGGGAGCCAAACATCACGCCGATTTTCATCCGAATCTGGTTGATGAAAATCACCATTGTATTCGAGCGCGAAATCGAGCCGGTTAGCTTACGAAGCGCTTGGCTCATCAAACGAGCTTGCAGGCCCGGCAGACTGTCGCCCATATCGCCTTCTAGTTCGGCTCTTGGGGTTAGAGCTGCCACCGAGTCGATAACCAAAACATCGACCGCTGCAGAGCGCACCAATGTATCGGCAATTTCCAAAGCCTGCTCGCCATTATCTGGTTGCGAAATTAGCAAGTCCTCGACATTCACACCCAGTTTATTGGCATAGCTCGGATCCAGCGCATGTTCCGCATCGATGAAACCGCAAGTGCCGCCGACTTTTTGCGACTCGGCAATCGTATGCAGCGCCAAAGTTGTTTTGCCCGAGCTCTCGGGGCCATAAATCTCAATCACCCGTCCTTTAGGCAGCCCGCCAATGCCGAGCGCAATGTCTAGCCCTAACGAGCCAGTTGAGATGCTCTCGATAGCTTCGATGTTCGCTGGATCGCCCAGCTTCATAATCGAGCCTTTACCGTAACTTTTCTCAATCTGCGACAACGCCGCTTCTAGCGCTTTTTTCTTTTCTTCACTCTTTTGCATAAGGTTCACCACTTCAGCCATTAGATATGCTCCCGTTATTTCATAGCCCGATAGAGTGGGCAATGAAGCATTATGTTCACTTTTTGTTCTATTTGTCAAGAACGAGATTAAGTAATTGAAATTTATACGGTTTTTATAAATTCAAGGCTGTGTGTAAAAACAAAACCGCCCGTTTCAGGTCGGCTCGAAACAGAATCAATCGTCGCGGTAAACCCGCTCCCGCTTCTCGTGCCGCTCCTGCGCTTCGATACCCATGGTGGCAATCGGGCGCGCATCGAGGCGTTTCAAACTGATGGGGTCACCGGTCTCTTCGCAATAGCCATAAGTCTTTTCGTCGATGCGACGCAGCGCGCTATCAATTTTATTAACCAGCTTGCGATGCCTATCGCGGGTTCGCAACTCGAGTTGTTTTTCCGCTTCCGAATTTGCCCGATCCACGTCATCTGGATGATTGACGCTTTCGTTTTGCAAGCCCATGACGGTTTCTTTGGTTCCCTTGATCAGATCGTCTTTCCAGTCCATCAATTTACGACGGAAATATTCTCTCTGCCGAGCGTTCATGAAAGGCTCGTCATCACTTGGAACATAATCTTTAGGTAGTCGGGTCGCCATGAGCGCCTCTTTTCTAAAATGTCGTTTTTCGTTTACCGCATTTTGTGCAATTAAACGAGCGCATTTTCTATAGGTAATTCGAGCCATAAAATCAAGACACCTTCGTTGGTTTGAGTTTCGTGAATTGAGGCTTGCGCGACCCGCGCCTTGCCCTTAGTCTTTGGCGCCATAAGAAACCTGTTTCAGGAAATTCGATATTCACGAGGAAAATCATCCATGTCCCAGAAGTTTGAAGGCACCGAGAATTATATTGCCACTGAAGATTTGCGTATTGCGGTTAACGCAGCGTTAACGCTACAGCGCCCGCTCCTTATTAAAGGCGAGCCTGGCACCGGCAAAACCGTTTTGGCCGAGGAAGTTTCCAAAGCCCTGAACATGAAGCTGATTACGTGGCACGTTAAATCGACCACCAAAGCGCAACAGGGCCTCTATGAATATGACGCCATCACCCGCCTTCGCGACAGCCAATTGGGCGATGAGCGCGTGAAGGATGTGAAAAACTACATCAACAAAGGCAAGCTCTGGGAAGCCTTCGAGCAAGACGAACGCGCCGTGCTTCTCATTGATGAGATTGATAAAGCCGACATCGAATTTCCAAACGATTTGCTGCAAGAGCTAGACCGCATGGAATTTTATGTTTACGAGACCGGCGAAACCATTAAGGCCGCGCAGCGCCCACTGGTTATCATCACCTCGAACAATGAAAAAGAATTGCCGGATGCGTTTTTGCGTCGTTGCTTCTTCCATTACATTTCGTTCCCCGATGCCGAAACCATGACCGAGATTGTCGATGTGCATTATCCTGACATCAAAGACCGTCTGGTGAAAAACGCCCTCGCCTCTTTCTATGAAGTGCGCGATGTGCCGGGCCTCAAGAAAAAGCCTTCCACGTCTGAGCTGCTAGATTGGCTGAAGCTGTTGATGAACGAAGACATAGACCCCGAAACCTTGCGCCAACAAGATGCCGGCAAGCTCATTCCGCCGCTCCATGGCGCTTTGATTAAAAACGAGCAAGACGTGCATTTGTTTGAGCGTCTGGCTTTCTTGGCCCGCCGAGAGCGCAATTAGAGTAACCGAGAGGGTCTTGCCCCATGTTCGTTAATTTTTTCCACGAGCTGAAAAACGCCAATGTGCCCGTGTCTTTGCGCGAATATCTCTCGCTGCTGGAAGCGCTCGACTCGCAAGTCATCCAAAACGAGGTGACCGAGTTTTACTATTTGTCGAAAGCAGCCTTAGTCAAAGACGAGCGCAACCTCGATAAATTCGACCAAGTTTTCGGCACTGTGTTTAAGGGCCTCGAAAGCTTGGGCGATGGCGAGGTTTCGGAAATTCCCGAAGATTGGCTACAAACGCTGACGGAAAAATTCCTTTCCGAGGAAGAAAAAGCCGAAATTGAAGCGCTCGGTGGCTGGGAAAAAATTATGGAGGAGCTGAAAAAGCGCCTCGAAGAACAAGAGAAGCGCCACGAAGGTGGCAATAAATGGATTGGCACGGGCGGCACCTCGCCTTTCGGCTCGGATGGCTATAACCCCGAGGGCGTTCGCATCGGCCAAGACAAAAACAAAAACTTCAAGGCCGTCAAAGTCTGGGACAAGCGCGAATATAAAAACCTCGATGACAGCGTCGAGCTTGGCACGCGCAACATTAAAGTAGCGCTACGTCGCTTGCGCCAATTTGCCCGCGACGGCGAAGCCGACATGCTAGACATTGACGACACCATTAAATCGACCGCCAACGCTGGCTACCTAGACATTAAAATGATCGCCGAGCGTCGCAATAAAGTTAAAGTTCTGGTGTTTTTCGATATCGGCGGCTCGATGGATCCCCACATTCGGCTTTGCGAGGAGCTATTTTCGGCCGCGCGCAGCGAATTTAAAAACATGGAATATTTCTACTTCCACAACTGCCTGTACGAAGGCGTGTGGAAAGACAACAACCGCCGCCACAACGAAAAAATGGACACATGGGACGTGCTGCACACCTATGGCAGCGACTATAAAATCATCTTCGTGGGCGATGCCTCGATGAGCCCCTATGAGATTACCTATGAGGGCGGCAGCGTGGAACATTGGAACGAAGAAGCCGGTGCCTTATGGCTAAAACGCCTAACCGATATTTACGAGAGCGCCATCTGGCTGAACCCGCTGGGCGAACGCTATTGGGAACACACGGCCTCGCTGCAAATCATCAAGCAGATTTTCTCAGACCGAATGTATCCGCTGACCATTCAGGGGCTGGATGAGGCTATGCGGGAGTTGTCGCGGGGTTAGCAGCCGAAACGAGGCTGTTTTTACCTTCTGGTGTTTTTTATTTTTATGAGAAGCTTGGCTTAGAGCTCAAGTTCAGGGCTTGCGCCCTGCCCTTGAGCCTGCTCCAAGCCAGCAAGCTGGCGTCGCAGTCGCCCGCCCATAAAAACGGGTCGCCCACAGCTTACGCCGTGGGACGTTGGGGGGATGAATTTCTGACGGCTTTGTGTTCTAAACATCTCCGAGATTCAGGATTTTCTCACATAGCTCTTCCAGATGACGCGAGCGATTACCTTCATCATATGCTTGTCTCAAGTTTCTCATAATGGGAAGCGGGTCCTTACCCAATCCATCGCTAAGCCCCATTTCAGCAACAACGGTCGTTCCTATATCCTTTGGCCATATACAAAAATTTTCCGAAATGATGGGCTCTTGAAAATTCTTTTCAGTCCAATTTAATAAATTGCAAAGAATTGGGTTGAGCCTTTTATCTGAACTTTCTCCCTTATCATAGTCGAAAACACAGAAGTAAGGGATGCCAAGAAGTTGGGCGACACCTATCGCTTTGGGCAGTTCACCTTTGCCAGAGACCGAAATAATATGGGTTTTTTTCTTTCGAAGCTCCTCTGCCTTACCACTCAGAGAGAAATAAGTTTCTATAAAGGCCACGTCTTCTTGGCCTTCCACAAAGACAACTTGAGGTGCGAAAAATGTTTCATTTCTCTGATATTTCAAAAAACCCACTAACTTTTCCTGAAGGTTATCAACATGGCCACCAGCGCCAGAAATCAACTCTTCCAACAGAATTTTATCCACTGTGTGGACTTGCGACTTACCGTTTGTCTTTCTTATTAATTTAAGGTTTTCGATATTTTGAGATGGAACAAAGTATGGGCTATGGGTTGTAACTAAAGTCTGCATATTTTGACCTTTAGATAGCTCAAGTAACCGCTCTGCCAAATATCTCTGTTGCGGAGGATGTTGAAATAATTCGGGTTCTTCAAATCCCAAAATTAAGGTTGGTTGACTTTCCCCACTTGAAGCCGAAAGTTCATTCAAAAGTGAAATAAGCATAGATCTCTGCAAACCATGCCCGAACTTGCTGACTTCACCTGAAAACTGCCCCTCCTCAAGTTTTATTAACGCCTTAGGCATGCCTACTGACACTGATTTCCCCTCAACTTCGTCCCAACTCAAGCCAAGGTTCACCGAAGGGTTGGCCCAAATATGTAATTGTTTCTGCAAGTTCTCCTGCAGCCCATTAAGCAACGAACTATGGTCTTTGATAATTTCTTTATACTTCTCAGAGGTTTCCGTCTGTAGCTTGTCAACTTCCACACTAAAGGGGGATTTTTCGCCAATCACTCGCTTAATTATTTTACTTAGAAAGTTGTTGTTGTCTTGTCTATCTTCATTCTGCATCCCCTTTAAGACTGGAACATAAACCCAGCTGAGATGTTTCATCAGCTTGTCCCTTCCCTGAACTCCGTAGAGCTGATCATGGCTCTTAATCCAGCCTTTCCTTTCATCAGGAAGACCTGCTTCAAACTCTCTTAGCAATTCTCTGGCATGGTCTTTGCCATTGCAGGGTTTAAGTTCCGTGTATTTCTCCCTAAAGCCTGCATATATTTCCTTCACCTCTACAACACCAAGGTCTTTATTGAACGCTGGGGCAAATTCCGCACATGCCCACCTTTGCCCAAATTGCTTCACACCTCCTTTTCCTGTGGCTTCAGCACCGCACCTTAAAATTGGTTCTCCTTTTCCATTTTTTCTTACATAATCTTTGAGGTCTTCTGCCGCTTGGGGGCTCAAGTTAGAAAAAGCAAGCTCCACTTCAATTGGCGTAGAATCATCCTTCTGATAAAAGTCACTCTCGTCTACTTTTCCAAAGTTCTCTTCATCTGTTTTTTCCTGAAAGAAAAAATTGAGTGCCTTCAGAACGTTCGACTTTCCAGCTCCATTTTCTCCAACAAAAACCGAGTAATCGTCTAAGTTAATCGTCATATCCTTAATGGACCGGAAGTTTTTAATCGAAATCTGTCTGATTTTCATAATCGTAACCTTTAACTTTCTCCGCCATTTTTGCGAAATGAGTTTCCACTCCACATCATGCAGAGCTTCATCGGTACAAAAATTCCGAGTTACGCCGCTTACGAGCGGGTTATTTTTCTTAACACCTGCGAGGTTAAATAGGCCGCGCTAGCGCGACCTATTCGACCCTCAAGTCGTGTGACACTGCAAGCAACAGTAGAAGCAACCATTGGACTTTTTGTAAGTCTTCTTGGCTTTTACAACTGCTGAACCACAACTGTTATGGTCGCCCAATAACAGCCTATTCTGTTCGGCAGGATAGAACGTGCATCCAACCACATGAACTTCATGGTCTCCATTGCTTTGAGCATTTTTATTAACGCAATAATGAGCCATTCAACTCACCTCCTTTCTATTTTTGTTTTTCAAAGAGAGTTAAGTGTTTAATCATAGGTGACTCTCTAAGAGCCGTTGCCTTTAAAAAGCTCTTACTTAAATAAATCTTCCGGCGAGCTTATTAGTTACGGGGATAAGTTTTGCGACACCCACAACAATCCCAAGGTTGCCGCCCACTCCCCCACTCGCCCCACACGTGTAACACCCCACCCAATTTCAGTGCTATCCTCCCCACATCCATCAGGTCAACGGCCCGATGGCTGGGGCTTAGAACTCCCCTCGTAAAGCGGATGCATGCCGCTAAGCCCACAGCTAGCGGCTTAGTGTTTTCTTAATCATACATTCGTTAAATTCCGCTACTTCAGCTTTGCTGGGGTGACGGCGGAATATAGCGCTCCGGCCTAATACGCCGTGCCGTCTTTACGCGGTAGTTCTAACACCCCAGCACCAGCGAAAGCTGGTGTTGGTTTTGTTTGAACAATAAAAGAGGCAAAAATGTCCGCCCAAATATTCAACGCTTTCAACAATAGCTGGCCGATTGTGCAAGTCACCATGCTGCTTTTCACCACGCTCACCGCCGCGCTTTTAATTACCGTGCCGTGCTGGTTGGTCTCTCGCACGCTGGTTCAATTGCGCGCGCGCCAAAATACGCTGCCGCCCAACACGCTGCTGTCCGTCGCCCTAGAAGACGATATTGTGGTTTTGAAATTGCGCCAAGATGCCCCGCTCACGGCGCAGGAAATCGTTCACATTCTGCCGCGATTATCTGAACAATCGCCCAGCTATCCGCCAGACCCTACTTCAGAGACGCCGTAAAGCGCGCAATGCGTCCGCAGGCTTCCACCAGGTTTTCATCCGAAGTGGCATAGCTAATGCGGAAAAACGGCGATAGGCCAAACGCCTCGCCATGCACCACCGCCACGCCTTCGGCCTCTAGCAGCGCTGTGGCAAACGCCTCATCACTATCAATCAGCGTGCCATCGGGCGCGGTTTTGCCAATGCAGCCCTCGCAGCTCGGGTAAACGTAAAACGCGCCTTCGGGCGTTTGGCACTCGATATGCGCCGCCTCATTCAGCAGTTTCACCACCAAATCGCGGCGCCGTTTGAACGTTTTATTGTTCTCCGGAATAAAATCTTGTGTGCCGTTTAAGGCCTCCACTGCCGCCCATTGGCTAATCGATGTGGGGTTGGAGGTCGACTGCGACTGAATTTTCGTCATCGCCTTAATCAGCTCCAAAGGCCCCGCGCAATAGCCAATGCGCCAGCCCGTCATGGCATAGGCTTTCGATACGCCGTTCATCGTTAGCGTGCGCTCGTAAAGCGCGGGCTCTACTTGGGCGGGCGTGGCGAAAACGAAATTGTCATAGGTCAGATGCTCATACATATCATCGGTCAAAATCCAGACATGCGGATATTTTTTCAGCACATCGGTCAGCTTGCGCAATTCCGTTTCCGAATAGGCTGCGCCCGTGGGGTTGGAGGGCGAATTGAAAATAAACCATTTGGTTTTATCGGTAATCGCGGCTTCCAAATCTTCGGGCTGCAATTTAAATCCGTCTTCGGCACGCGCCTCCACAATCACTGGCTCGCCGCCCGCCAAAGCCACAATATCGGGATAGCTTACCCAATAAGGAGCCGGAATAATAACCTCATCGCCGGGGTTCAGCGTGGCCATCATCGCGTCATAAATAACCGGCTTGCCGCCCGGCGCCACAAAGGTTTGCGCGGGCTCATAATCCAGCCCATTGTCGCGCTTCAACTTGGCGCAAATCGCTTGTTTCAGCTCGTCGATGCCCGTAACGGCGGTATATTTAGTCTCGCCGCGAGAAATCGCGTCAATGGCTGCCTGCTTAATGTTTTCCGGGGTATCAAAGTCTGGCTCACCAGCACCCAAGCCAATCACATCACGACCCGCCGCGCGCAATTGACGGGCCTTATCGGTAACCGCCATCGTGGCGGATGGACGCACTCGCGAAAGACTTTTTGACAGAAAGGACGACATGAGGAAACTCCTTGCTCGATACTTCACTTGGGCGCAAACTACATGCTTGAGATTATGAAAACAAGAACGAAAGGAAGGTCTCATGCCGAAACAATTTAAGTCGTTGTTATTGGTCTTCGCCCTGGGTTTGCTGCTCGGATGGGCCGGCGGCACCTTTAGCTTGCCCGAGCCAAAAGCCACCCGCGCGCATCTTCCTAGCAAGGCCATATCTATCGTCGATAAGGCGCATCGACTGATTAGCGAGAACGATATTTTGGCTTTCCGTGAAATAGACAAAGACCCGAGCTTCAATCTCGGCGGATTATATTTGTTCGTGTTATCGGCGGATGGCGAAAACATTTATCACGGCGCCGATCGCACCCGTGTGGGCGAAAATTACGCGACTAAGGTCGACGCAAAAAATCGCCCTTATGGGCAGTCGTTCATCCGCGATGTCTCCCCAAGCGGGGTATGGCACGCATACCAAACAAAAAATACCGCCAGCGGCTATGACGAATGGAAGCTTACTTTCGCACGCCAAACCCATCAGGGGCACATTGTGGCGTCTGGCATTTACGCAGGCGACGTGCGTTAACGATAAATTACCGAAAAGGAGCGACACTCAAGATGGCTCCTGAACAATAAAAATAAGAAGAACGGACACAAAGTGACACAAATAATTTTGCACATTCTGCTGTTAGCAGCCTATTTAGCCGCGCATCTATTGTTCGTCGTCGTCGCGGTTATTATTGCCATGTGGCTGCAAGGTTCGGTGGAATGGCTCATCGCTAAAGTCAATGACAGCCCCTCCAATTTCGATGGGCGCCACCGCTAGTTTTAGCCCATCCTCAGGTTTCGGCAGCGCGCTTCCTATTTCAGGCAATCGCGCTATATTGCGCCTATGGTAGAAGAGCAAAAAAGCATGACGGGCCGCGGTGAGTTGGCGCCCATTGAAGAACCGGGAATGCGGGAAGGCCAGGCTATGGCCTTCACCCCGCACCGTGCCGAACGCCCCGAAAAAACCGAGGGTGGCCTCGCCTTTCGCATGGTCTCGGATTTCGAACCCGCCGGCGACCAACCCCAAGCCATTGAAGAATTGCTCAAGGGCATTGCCGCCGAAGAACGCGACCAAGTTTTGCTGGGCGTAACCGGGTCTGGCAAAACTTACACGATGGCGCAAGTCATCCACCGCACCCAGCGCCCTGCCCTAATTTTGGCGCCCAATAAAACTCTGGCGGCGCAGCTTTATGGCGAGTTCAAAAGTTTCTTTCCAGATAATGCGGTAGAATATTTTGTTTCTTACTATGATTATTATCAGCCCGAGGCCTATGTGCCGCGTACCGATACATTCATCGAAAAAGAAAGCAATATTAACGAGCAGATTGACCGCATGCGCCACTCCGCCACGCGCGCGCTGTTGGAGCGCGATGATGTGATTATCGTCGCTTCCGTATCCTGCATTTATGGCATTGGCTCGGTCGAGAGTTATTCCAATATGACGATGGAGCTGAAGCCCGGACTGGAAATCAGCCGATCGCAATTGCTCGCTGATTTGGTGGCGCTGCAATATAATCGTAATGATATGGCTTTCGCGCGCGGCGACTTTCGCGTGCGCGGCGATACCGTTGATATTTTTCCTGCCCACTATGAAGACCGTGCTTGGCGGGTCGAATTATTTGGCGATGAGATTGATAATCTGACCGAATTTGACCCGCTGACCGGACATAAAACTTCCGACATTGAGCAAGTGCGCGTCTATGCCAATTCACACTATGTGACGCCGGGGCCAACACTCAAACAAGCGGCGGTGGGTATTCAGGCAGAGTTGAAAACACGCCTCGAAGAGTTCGAAGCCGCAGGCCGTCTATTGGAAGCCCAGCGGATTGAACAACGCACTTTGTTTGACTTGGAAATGCTGGATGCGACGGGCAGTTGCGCAGGCATTGAAAATTATTCGCGCTATTTAACCGGCCGCAAACCGGGCGAGCCGCCGCCCACATTATTTGAATATTTACCCGATAACGCCTTGGTGTTTACCGATGAAAGCCACGTAACCGTGCCGCAAATTGGGGGCATGTTTCGAGGTGACTTTAAACGCAAGTCCACCTTGGCCGAGTTCGGCTTCCGCTTGCCCTCTTGCGTCGATAATCGGCCCATGAAGTTTGAGGAATGGGACGTTATGCGCCCCCAGACCGTGCATGTCTCTGCTACGCCTGGCCCTTGGGAAATGGAGCGTACAGGCGGTGTATTTGTCGAGCAGGTCATTCGGCCCACAGGACTGATTGACCCAACTTGCGAAATCCGCCCGGCCACCAATCAGGTCGATGACCTGATGGCGGAATGCCAAGAAATGGCCAAGCGCGACCAACGCGTTTTGGTAACGGTTTTGACCAAAAAAATGGCCGAAGATTTAACCGAATATATGCACGAGCAAGGTTTGCGCGTGCGCTATATGCACTCGGATATTGATACGCTGGAGCGCATTGAGATTATTCGCGACTTACGCCTCGGCGCTTTCGACATCCTGATTGGCATCAACTTACTGCGCGAAGGGCTGGATATTCCGGAGTGCTCGCTGGTGGCCATTTTGGATGCTGACAAAGAAGGGTTTTTGCGCTCCGAAACTTCGCTGGTGCAAACCATTGGCCGCGCCGCCCGCCACGTCGAAGGCCGGGTATTGTTATACGCAGATAAAATGACCGGATCGCTAACCCGCGCCATGGCCGAAACCGACAGGCGCCGCGAACGCCAAATGGCGCATAATGAGGCCAATGGCATCACCCCCGCTTCGGTAAAGAAAAACATCGCCGATATTATCGAGGGCCTAGCCGGACAAGACAATCATGCCGCACCTGGCCCGTATCGGGTGCGCGAAGCCATGGAAGAAAAACAAGCGCCGCTGCTGGGAAGTAATTTACGAGCTCACATCGAGGGGCTGGAAAGCGAAATGCGCGAAGCTGCTGGCGACCTTGAATTTGAAACGGCTGCCCGCTTGCGCGATGAGATTAAACGTCTGCAAGAAACCGAATTAGCCATTGCTGACGACCCATTCGCACGCCAATCGAAGGTCGAGGCTCGCGTGGCGGAAAGCACGGGCAAAGCCGCCAAAAAAGCCCCTCGTCGGCCAAGCCGACGCAGCAGAAAGGGACCTTAAAGCAAGGCCCCTTAAAGCAGAATAAGTCGTCTAACTACCCCATACAAAGGGCAGGCAAGTGCCTAGAAGTCGTAGATATAGCTGACCGCGAAGACGTCACTTTGGAAGACGCCAAAGTCGTAGCTGCGGAATTCAGCACGGAACGGCTCATGCGCAATACCAATACCAAAGAAACCAGAGTCGTCTGTATTCGGATCATCAATCGAGGCAAAGCCCGCACGAAGCGTATAGCGCCATAGCGGTGGACCGCCCAAATCGAAACCTTTCATCAGCGACATTTCAAAAGCTGGCTGATCAGGTTTAGGCGATGAGCTGCCACCTGCTGGGTTTGTATCGTAAGCGCCGTTGAGCAATGAAATACCAACTTCAAAACTCAGGTCATTCGGAAAGCGCACGCCAAAACCACCGTTCATATAAATATCATCGGGGTCTTCGGTCGCCTCATTCGAACCGATGGCATAGGCTGTTTTGCCTTCTTCCGTGCCTGTGTGGCTAGCGAAACCAGCGCCGCCATAAACATAGGTAAATGTACCCAAACGTTCAGAGCGCGATTGCTTTGGCCAACCTTTATAGTCGTCGTTATCCTCTGCGTGCGCTTGGGTTAGGGTGAGGGCGACCAGCGCAAACATGGCAATGGCCAACCGCAACCCAATACGATGGATTGGGATTGGGTTTGAAACGGAAACACCCTCATTTGAATGATTATATACTTGCATCGACTTACTCCTTTTTGTTCTTCGACAGCTTATCGCCGTATTGGTTAATTTTTAGTGAAAGACTTACAACATTGCCCCACACAGCAGAAACCAATGTGGCATAGAGGTGAAATGGCACCTGAATGATTACTCAAAAATTCACGAAACAATAACGACCGATCTTACTTTTATTCTTAGGTCTACTGTTGTTTTACCTAATTCCGCCAGCTTGTAAAACGTTTTTGTTGGCTGGAGGGGACAGAGATTTTGGCAAAACCAATTACCGCCCGCTTGCAATGTCATCTGGAGCGCTAAATTGCGTCTTTTTAACCAAAAACTCTTACAGCCATGGGGGAAAACTGCTACATCAGGCGCATGACAGAGATTGCTCCTAAAGCCGTTCTAATAACTGGCGCCGCCAAGCGCATCGGTCGTGCGCTCGCAGAAGCGCTCGCCGCCGATGGATGGGCTATCGCCATTCACTATTCTGGCTCGCAAACCGAGGCCGAACAATTGACGGCTGACATCACAGCCCGCGGGGGAAAAGCCATATCCCTTCAAGCTGATTTACGCGATACCCAGCAGGTTGAGAGCTTAATCCCAAAAGCCGTCGCAGCGCTTGGCCCCTTAACGGCCCTGATAAACAATGCCTCAACATTTGAACGCGACACCGCCCATACGCTTAGCGCCGAGACTTGGGACACACACCTGAATGCTAATTTGCGCGCGCCGGCTTTGCTGATGCGCGACTTTGCCAATCAGCCTGAACTACAAGACGCCAGCTTGGGTGATAGTAATATTATCAATATCACCGATCAACGCGTGTTTCGCCTAACGCCAGATTTTGTCAGCTATACCGTTTCAAAAACCGGATTGTCCACGCTCACCCAAACTTTTGCTCAGGCTTTGGCACCGCAACATATTCGGGTCAATGCCATCGCACCCGGACCGACTTTGCCCAATCCGCGGCAAGATATTTCTGAATTTCAAAAACAAGCCAGCCTTGTGCCGCTGGCGCATGGGGCCTCGCCCGATGATATTGTCGCTGCCGCCCGCTATATTCTTACGGCACGTGCCATGACCGGCCAAACCTTAACGCAAGACGGCGGCCAGCATTTGGCATGGCAGACGCCAGATGTTGTGGACGTGAAAGAATAAAACAGGCGAGTTATGAACCAGCATCCAACCAGTTCTCAGCAACAACTTGCCAGCGCCGCGCTGGGGCTTCGGCATGTCTTTGTTAAAAAGCTTGCGGTCTCGGCCAGTATTGGCATTCACCCGCATGAGCGCAGCGCCAAGCAAACCATTCTGATTAGCCTAGATGCCGCGGTGACCGAAACTCATGGAGATACGGACGCCAATCTAGAAGATGTGGTTTGCTACGAAAGCATGACCAAAACCATCATCGCCATTGTTGAGCGCGGTCATGTTGATTTGGTCGAAACCCTGGCCGAAACCATTGCCGATACACTTCTCGCCGATACGCGCATTCGCCATTTGCATATTCAGGTTGAAAAACCCGATGCCATTGAAGCTGCCGAAAGCGTCGGCATTGCCATAGAACGCCTACAAACCGCTTAAACAGTAGCCAAAGCGGGTTTTGGATAGGACAAATCATCGGCTTTATCCGCCCGTTTATTTTTCTATCTATATGTTTTTCAAAGATTAAACGGATAATGAGAGTTTTTCACACCCGCCTGCAACATTTTTGACTTTGTTGTAAACCCCCAAAACAGCCCTTTAAAAATATTTTTTCTCTCCGCTTGATTTTGTTTTTTAAAATAAAAACAATGGCTTAACTGTTTTGCTTAAAATTTGGGCAATGGGTATGGAAATGTTATAAATCAATAGTTTGGCTCCCGATTCTTTTTTTTATGCACATAGTTATCCACAGAACCCGTGCATTAAATTTTGTCCAGTTTTAGCTAGACTATGGTCAGAATTTACCGATATTGGGTCTTATTGTGAGCGAAACAGAAAAACTTCAGGGACGGGCCTTAATTGAGGCTAAAGTCGCGACGCTGCCGTCTGCGCCCGGCGTCTATCGTATGCTCGATGATGAGGGCAATGCGCTTTATGTCGGCAAGGCCAAAAATCTTAAAAATCGCGTCGGGTCTTATGCGCGCCCATCCGGCCACAACAACCGTATCTCGACCATGATTGCCGCAACGCGGCAGATGGAATTTATCCGCACGGAGACCGAGACCGACGCGCTACTGCTAGAAGCCAATCTGATTAAGAAATTACGCCCGCGCTATAATGTGCTGCTGCGGGACGATAAAAGCTTTCCCTATATTTTGCTGGCCGATGACCACGCGGTGCCGCAGCTTTACAAACACCGAGGCGCGCGTAAACGACGCGGCGCTTACTTCGGCCCTTTTGCCTCTGCCGGCGCAGTCAACCGGACGTTGAACACTTTGCAACGCGCTTTCTTATTGCGCTCTTGCACCGACAGTGTTTACGAAAGCCGTTCGCGCCCCTGCTTGCTATATCAAATCAAACGCTGCTCGGCGCCCTGCACCGGAGAAATTTCGACCGAGGATTACGATGAACTGGTAGAGGAAGCGCGCGATTTTTTATCTGGCAATAGCCGCAAGGTACAAGACGCTTTGCTAGAGAAAATGCAAAGCGCCAGTGACGCGCTAGACTTTGAAGTCGCCGCCGCCGCGCGCGATCGCATTCGTGCCCTGACCTATGTGCAAAGAGGCAATGGCGTTAATCCGCTTGATGTGGTGGAGGCGGATGTCGTGGCCGTTGTGCAAGAAGGCGGACAGTCTTGCGTACAAGTCTTTTTCATTCGCGCGGGCCATAATTTGGGCAACCGAGCCTATTTCCCGCGCCATGATAAACACCAAACCGAAACAGAAATTCTCGAGGCTTTTCTTGGGCAATTCTATGAGTCGCGTCCTGTGCCGCGCGAGATTTTTATCAATCGCGCCTTATCCAGCGCCTCGCTTTTGGGCGAAGCCTTTAGTTCTCGCATGGGCCATAATGTTAAAATTCACCGCCCGCAGCGCGGCGATAAAGTGAAGCTCATTACCCATGCCGAACAAAATGCCAAAGAGGCCCTGGGTCGTCATGTCTCTGAAAGTGCCAGCCAACGCTTGTTACTCAAGGGTGTCGCCGATGCCTTTGATCTAAAAGCGCCGCCCCAACGCATCGAAGTTTTTGACAACAGCCACTTGCAAGGCACCAATCAAATTGGCGGGATGATTGTCGCAGGCCCCGATGGATTAATGAAAAACCAATATAGAAAATTCGACATCAAAGACGAAACCACCACGCCCGGCGATGACTATGCGATGATGCGCGAAGTGTTTACGCGTCGCTATGGGCGCCTCGCCAAAGAAGAAAATCGCCAGACCGCCGCTTGGCCCGATTTGGTTCTTATTGATGGCGGCAAAGGGCAGCTGAGCGTTGTACGAAAAGTAATGGTCGAACTTGGGCTCGAAGACATCCCCCTCGTGGGCGTGGCCAAAGGGCCCGACCGAGATGCAGGGCGCGAACGGTTTTTCATGGTTGGCAAACAAGACTTCATGATGTCGCATAATTCGCCAATATTATATTACCTGCAACGCTTGCGTGATGAAGCGCATAGGTTTGCCATTGGCCGCCATCGCGCCAAACGCAAAGCCGAAATTCGCAAAAATCCATTGGATGGCATCGACGGCATCGGTGGGCATCGCAAGAAAGCCTTGCTGCATCATTTTGGTTCCGCTCGCGAGGTAGCAAGTTCTGCACTGGCCGATCTAGAAAAAGTTGACGGCATTAGTGCAAAAATGGCGCAACGCATCTACAATCATTTTAACTCAGACGAGTCGTAAGGAATCGACCCCATGCAAAACCTACCCAATCTACTAACCCTATTGCGCATTGCCATGATACCGGCCGTCTATTTGACATTCTATGTGCCTGGTCATCTTGGGGATTGGCTTGCGTTGGTTATTTTTTCGATTGCCGGGTTCACTGATTTTTTCGATGGTTGGCTGGCGCGCAAATTAGATGTGCAATCCAGTTTCGGCCGTATGCTCGACCCAATCGCTGACAAGTTAATGGTCGCCACCTGTCTCATGCTGCTGGTTGGTTTTGATATTGTGAACGATTGGCACATGGTGGCAGCCGTTATTATTCTGTGCCGCGAGGTTTTAGTGTCGGGCTTGCGCGAGTATCTGATGGAGCTGCGCGTGGCGCTTCCAGTTTCTACTTTGGCGAAATATAAGACCACCATTCAGATGGTCGCCATTGGGTTTTTGCTGTCTGACCAAGCGGGCGAAACGCTTCTTCCCGGGGCGTATATTATTGGGCTGGGCCTATTGTGGTTAGCCGCCATACTGACTTTGGTCACCGGCTACGACTATATTCGCCAAGGCATGAAACACGCTGATTGGTCTGACAAGTAAGCGAATGTTTTCGTGGGCTGGTAATGCAGTCTATTATTGGCTACATGTGCCTCAGTTTAGGTATAACCCCTAGAGATTTGACGAGACCCAAATGACCGACCGTGCCCCTCTTCCCTGCCCCGAAATGGCTGAAGTTCGTGAAACCATCGACGCGCTCGATCGCCAACTCGTGGCCCTATTGACCCAACGCCAAAAAATGATTGAGGCGGCTGGCAATATTAAGCCCGCACGCACCACCGTACGCGATGAAGCGCGCATCGAAGAAGTTATTGATTTGGTATTAAAAGAAGCCGCCAAGACAGGGCTCGCTGCAGAGATTGCGGAGCCTGTTTGGCGGCAACTGATTGAAAGCTCAATCGAGCATGAATATCGGGTGTTTGATAAGCGTTAGAATTGTTTTTCTGGAACATCCAAAGTAAGGCCGTCTAGCTCATCGCTGATTTTCAACTGGCAAGACAGGCGACTATTGTCTTTCACTTCAAAAGCGAAATCCAACATGTCAGATTCCATTTCTGCGCGGTCGCCGGTTTTGGCCACCCATTCGTCGCGCACATAAACATGGCACGTTGCGCAAGCACAGGCTCCACCGCAGTCTGCATCGATACCGACGACTGAATTTTTGATCGCCACTTCCATTACGGTCATGCCGTTGTTACCCTCATGAGTAACTTCTGTGCCGTCGTGTCCGACGAAAGTAATTTTAGCCATTTTTTCCTCCAATTAAGTAAACTTAATATACGCACTTTCCGCTTGAGGGCAAGCACTCGCCGCTTCATATTATCGGAATATTATAGCTCCCCGTCCCCCCCCTCTTGTTTCAAAGAAGGCTCCGCCAATGGCACGCCACATAACGATTAAAGTAGAAACATGGCCTTTGAAGCAGCGCTTCGCAATTGCTCGAGGCAGCAAAGTGGATGCGGATGTAATTTGCGTCGAAATTGAAGAAAACGGCTTCCTCGGCCGTGGCGAAGCGGTGCCCTATGCTCGATTTGGCGAAACCCTAGAGACTGCCAGTGCCAGCATTGAGGCCCTTATGCCGTCGTTAAAGGCGGGCATGACCCGCGAAGACCTAAGCCAAGCGCTTTTGCCAGGGGCGGCACGCAATGCTTTGGACTGCGCCTTATGGGATTTGGCAGCCAAACAAAGTGGCGAAAGAGCTTATGTAACGGCTGGCATATCCGCCCTCAGGCCTATCACCACGGCTTTTACCATCGGGCTAGACGATGCCGATCGCATGGCCATTATGGCGGTGAAGGCCCAGGTCTATCCGCTGCTCAAAATAAAGCTAGGTGGGCCAGAGGGCGTGATGGCAGACCTCACGCGCTTGAGCGCGGTCGCGGAAGCACGCCCCGATGCGCAATTGGTGGTCGATGCCAATGAAGGCTGGCAAGTGGGTGAGCTGGCGCGTTATGCCGAGGCGCTGGGGCGGTATGGCGTGCTTTTTTTCGAGCAACCCGTGCCGCAAGCGCAAGAGAGCGAGCTATCAAAAATCGACCTACCGTTTTGCGCCGATGAAAGCGTCCACGACCGCCATGATATCGAAGCCATGGGCGATGCCTATTCTTGGGTAAATATTAAACTCGATAAAGCCGGCGGACTTACCGAGGCGCTGGCTTGTGTTGAGATGGCACGCGCTCGGCGCAAAAAAATAATGGTCGGCTGCATGGTCGCCACATCTCTATCTATGGCCCCCGCTTTTATTGTGGCGCAACACGCAGATCTGGTCGACCTAGATGGCCCCCTCTGGTTGGCGCAAGACCGAGACCCGGGCCTGGTGTTTGATGGTGCCAGCCTACACCCGCCAAGCGCCGATATTTGGGGCTAGCGCCGATATTTGGGGCTAGCGCCGACATTTGGGGCTAGCGCGCAAACTTCTCTGTGCCGAGACAAAATACTTGATGGCCTACTCATTCTTAGTTAATAATGATTATTAATTGCAATATACCCCAGAAAAGGATTTCCACATGACCCGACGCATTGCCGCCAAACACCTCAGCTTAATAAGCTGCCTTTGTTTCGCCCTTCTGTTCTCCCTGCCTAGTTTCGCGGGCGAACAATGTCCGGTGCCATACTCAGAGTTTGAAGAGGCTATTCCGCATATCGATATGCCTGCCTGTCCGGATAATTTGCCAAATAAAGATAAGGGTTTTTGCCGACTTGTTATGCAAGGCGCAGAGGCTTTTGTTTACAGTTTCCATTATACCGACGAGGATCCCTGCTTGGTTTCCATCCAGAAAGCCAAAAAATCTACCTACTTGAGGCGCGAATAGGCTAAGTTTCCCGCATGACGATAGATTGGAAAAACCCAAAGTATCTCGAGCTGCCAGACTTACGCATGGCGGTTTTTGAAGCTGGCACCCCGCGCGACGATCGCCCCAGTGTGGTGCTATGCCATGGCTGGCCAGAAGTTGCCTATAGTTGGCGCAAAGTCGTGCCATCTCTGGTAGAGGCGGGCTGGCACGTGATTATTCCCGAACAGCGCGGCTATGGTTTTACCGGCAAAGCCCTCAGCGATGCTGGCGATGAGAGCGGCGTGCCGCTTTACGATATGGCGCATTTGACAGGCGATATGGCGCATCTTCTCGATGCCTATGGCCTAGAGAAAGCGGTTTTTGCTGGCCATGATTGGGGCGGCCTTATGATATGGCAATTGCCGTTTTTCCAATCCGAGCGCATTGCCGGACTTATCGGCGTCAATACCCCGTTCATTCCGCGCCTGTCGCACGACCCTATCGAGCTGATGCGGGGCGCCATGGGCGAAGATTTTTATATCGTGATGTTTCAAAACTACGGCCAAGCCGAAGCCATATTAGACGCGGACCCGGCGCTACCTTTAGGCTGCCTCTATCGCCAAAGCGCGGGCGACGCGCAAACGCAAACACCGCCGCCAGCAGGGTCAGCTGAGGTATGGGAAAAGATACAATTGCTCAAAATGATACAACAAGACGAAGCCACTTGGCCCGGCGTTCCTTTATTGAATGACGAAGATTTTGCTTATTACGTCGACGCCTATAAGCGCTCTGGTTTTCGCGGCGGCATTAATTGGTACCGAAATTTCACTCGTAACTGGCAAGCCGCTGAGGGCGTAGAGCAAACCGTGCCGCACCCCAGCTTGATGATTTGCGCCGCCGACGACCACGTGTTGCCCCCCTCCATGGCCGACGGTATGCCCGCCTATGTCAGCGATTTAGAGACCCATATCATCGACAATTGCGGCCATTGGACTCAAAACGAACAGCCCGAAGCCTTAAGCGCCTTAATGCTAGATTGGCTAGCGCGGCGTTTCGGTTAAACCTGCGAGATATTTTTTTGCAAAACCTTGAGCCAGCGCACGGCTAGCCCTATAGTCGCGCCAACTGAACAGAGATTTGTAGCGAGACGATGAACAAACCTGAAAAAGACATAGGCCAAGCTTCCGCCACCCAAATTGCCGCCATTCAAGGCGACGCACCTTTGCGTATTCTATTGCCGAGCTATCGCTCCGACCCGCATACTGGCGGCCAAGGCATTTATATGCGCCTAATTGCCAAAGCGCTGGTTGATTTGGGTCATCATGTGGACGTCATCTCGGGGCCGCCTTACCCCGACCTCGACCCACGCGTGGGGCTGATTAAACTGCCGTCGCTAGATATGTATGCTCGCCCGAACCCGATACTGTGTCTCAATCGGGAAATCATGTCGAATAAGACTGATTTCTTCGAATGGTGGAGCCACAATTGGGGCGGCTTCCCCGAGCCCTATACATTCGGCGTTCGTATGGCCGACTATATGCGCGATAAAATCGACGACTATGACATTATGCATGACAACCAAACGCTGTGTTACGGCATGCTTGATGTGCGCGCCATGGGGCTGCCCGTTGTCGGCACCATTCATCACCCGATTACCATGGACAAGCGCATTGATATTGCCCATGCCAAATGGCCACACATGAAGTTTTTGAAATGGCGCTGGTATAGTTTCTTGAACATGCAAATCAAAGTGGCGCGCCAGCTAGACCCGCTCATCGTGGTGTCGGATAGCACCAAGCGCGATGTCGAAAAAGACTTCGGCGTCGACCCGAAAAAAATGGTTCGCATCCACCACGGTATCGACCACGAATTATTTCAACCCCAACCCCATATTACCCGCAAGACCAATCGACTAATGGTCACGGCCAGCGCGGATGTGCCCCTAAAAGGGCTGATTTACCTCATCGAGGCATATGCCAGCCTCCTCCAAGCGCATCCTGATTTGGAGCTGCTGGTAGTCGGGCGCCTGCGCGAAGGCCAAACGATGCAATTGCTGAATAAACTAGGCATTCGCGACCGTGTTAAATTTGTCTCTGGCCTGACCAGCGAAGATATTCGCGACCTCTATGCCGAGGCTACCATTGCCGTATCGCCATCGGTTTATGAGGGCTTTGGCTTTCCCGCCGGCGAGGCTTTATCTTGCGGTGTGCCAACCATTGCCACCACCGGCGGCTCGTTACCAGAGGTTGTGGGGGATGCCGGTCTTGTGGTGCCACATTCCAATCCGCCAGCGCTGGCAGAGGCTATTGACGCCTTGCTAAAAGATCCGGCGCGGCGCGAAGCCATGTCGAAAAAAGCCCGTCAGCACATTCTGGATAATTTTAAATGGGAACGCTGCGCACGCGACGTGGTGGCTTTATATCGCCAAACTTTAGCGGCTCACCACAAGGTTTCTCTGTAGATTATGCAAACCATCAATCTTAATTTTCTCGGCCTTGAAGACGACCACCGGGTGCTCGACTTGGGTTGCGGTCATGGTCGACACACCCATGCGGCTTTCTTTCATAAGCGCTGCCAAGCGGTCGGCATTGACCTTGGCTTTGACGATATTCTGATCACTCGCAATGGGTTTGACGCTCACCCAGATTTACAACCCCAGACAGGGCGCATGCGCAGCTATGACCTGATGGTTGGCGATGCGCTGCAACTGCCTTTCGTGGATGGCCATTTTGATCGCCTGATTTGCTCGGAGGTTCTGGAGCATATCCCAGATTACCAAGCCGCTTTGGCCGAGATTTGGCGGGTGATGAAACCGGGCGGGCGCATTGGCATTTCTGTGCCGCACCGTTGGCCGGAAAAGATTTGTTGGTTGTTGTCAGAAGACTATCACAACACACCCGGCGGCCATGTGCGGATATTTAAGGCCAAGGAGCTGCGCGCCGATTTCGAAGCCTTGGGCTTTACCTTCCAACGCAAACATTTAAAGCATGGATTGCACAGCCCCTATTGGTGGTTGCGCTGCGCGATTGGGGTGACCAACGACCGCAATATTTTTGTGCGCGCCTATAAAAAATTGCTCGAAATTGAAATTTTGAAAAACCCACTTCCTTTGCGTATTTTATCGGCGCTGGCAGACCCATGGATGGGTAAAAGCGTGGTGCTTTATTTTGAAAAACCGCTCGACACGAACTCGAAAGACGCCACATGAGCCAGACGTCAAAGTCTCCCTTTGGTGATTTCTTCAACGGCGCTCGCGATAGCATGTTGGCCTTACAAAACCGCGATGGCTCTATCCCTTGGTTTCAAAACGGCGTCATTGACCCATGGAATCATTTGGAAGCCGTGATGGGCTTAAACGTCATTGGCGAAAGAGACGCGGCCGAACATGGCCTTGCTTTCTTGCGCGACAGCCAAGCCCCAGATGGCAGTTGGTGGGGGCAATTAGGAAGCGCTGTGCCGATTGACGAAGCCTTGCACCAATTCACCATGCAGGGCATTGAGAGCGGACACCGCATTCGTGACACCAATTTTATTGCCTATATCGCTACCGCCATTTGGCATCATTATTCGCTGCATCAAGACCTCGATTTTGCCCATGCCAATTGGCCAATGGTGAAAGCTGCGATTGATTTCATACTCACTTTGCAATCCGAACATGGCGAGGTTCGGTGGACGGCGCGCGACCCCGGCACCCCAGAAGACGATGCTTTGGTGACGGGCAATAGCTCGATCCACAAAAGCCTCATTTGTGCGGAAAAATTGGCCAAAGCCTTAGGCCAAGACGCCGGCTCATGGCACAGCGCGCGTCTAAAGTTGGGCGAAGCACTGGCGCATAAGCCCGAACGGTTCGACCGCACGTGGGAGCCCAAAACGCGCTATTCGATGGATTGGTATTACCCTGTGCTAAGTGGCGCCTTGGCGCACGAACAGGCTAAGCTTCGGCTTGAAAAACGCTGGGATGACTTCGTTATCGATGGCTTCGGCTGCCGCTGTGTGGAAGACGAGCCTTGGATTACGGTGGCGGAAAGCGCCGAGCTGATTATGGCTCTGGTGGCCCATGGCGATATGGCCCGCGCGCAAACACAGCTTTCGTGGCTCGACCAATTTAGAGATGAAAACGGCGCTTATTGGATGGGCATGCAGGTAGAGCAAAAAGCCTTCTGGCCAATCGAGCAACCAGCGTGGACGGCCGGCGCGGTTATTTTAGCGCAGGATGCCGTGAGCCAAAAGACGCCAGCCCATGGCGTGCTGACAGGGCGTTAAAGACGGGTTATCGCCACCTTATAAACGGCGCAATATCCGCAAAGATTTGACCGCTTTTTCTTCGATAAACAATCCCGAATGCAATGCCAATTTATAAATCTCGTGCGGCGGACGCCCGCCATCCGCGACATTAGGGAATACATCATGGATGGCCAAAATGCCGCCGCGCATAACCCGCGCTCCCCAATTTCGATAATCCGCCAAAGCCGCTGGCAGGGAATGACCGCCATCAATAAACACGAAAGCGGGTGCCGCCAAAGGCAATTGCTGCACCACTTGCGACGGGCTGAGGGCTGGAATAACCGTGTCTTCTAAATTCGCACGTCGAATATTGGCGCGGAATTGTAATAAAGACGACATGCCGCCCTCCCCGTCATCCAGCTCTGTATCGAAATATTCTTCGCCAGGTTGGTTTTCTTCGGAGCCACGGTGATGGTCAATGGCCAGCAAAACGCCGCCAGCCAATTGGCAAGCCGTGCCGAGTATCACCGTCGACTTGCCACAATAAGAGCCAATTTCAACGCATAGGCCTTGGGGTGACATTTCACTTGCCACCGCAAATAGAGCTTCGCCCTCTTGCTCGTCCAAAAACCCTTTTACGCTATCCAGCGCAATGGGAAGCTTCATATTACCGGCCCACTTTACGTTTTAAAGCGCTGGATCCAAATTGAGATGGGCTCAAATCTGGCGCATCCAAATTAGCAGGGCCTTCTTCCAACTTAATGTGATCGACGCTATAGCGGCCTGAGGCTAAGTCATGCATCACATCAAACTCGAATACGCAGGCAGGCGCTTCATAGTAGTTTTTAATAAATGCATGCTGCACTCGCGTCAGCGCGCCTTTATCGTCGTATAAATCAGCCATCAAGAAAATCCAGCTATCTTCGTCGGCATAAAACTGGCGCTTGGTGTAGGTCGGGTTAAACCCAGGCCTTACCGTGGCTTCCAAAATATTTACCCGATGCGCCTCATAGCGCAACAAATCTGGGTTCGGATGGTTTGGCGTCATCAGCTCATCCGCCGAGGTGGTCGAGGCCGAGGCGCGATAATTATTATACGGCACTAGAATTTCGCGTTTTCCAACCAGCTTCCATTCATAGCGGTCTGGCGAACCGCCAAACAAAAACATATTATCATTATTGCGCAGGCCACCCGATGTGCTCAGCGGCCCATCATAAGTTGTCATGCTGGGCGTGGTGCGCATGACTTTACGTGTACTTGGGTTAAAAATAGAGCCATGACGCGCCTTCTCAATCTGGTTAATCGTATTGGTCATCGAGAAGCCTTGGCCGTTAAAGCGCGGTGGCGAGGTCCAAACCCCCATCCAAACAAATTGGTCATTGGCATGTTTCGCCACCGGCCCTTGCGGGTCAGCGTAATAATTATAGCGCCAGTCTTTGCGCGTAATGCGCGTACGATCGCCATTTGGATAGACATTGGCGCCATTGGTTACCGCTTGGTAACGATAGCCATGCCAATGAAAATTATGGTTCCAGTAATATTCAACCGGCGTTTTAGGCAACGGGAACGGCACGCCAATCCGCGCGCCTTCGACGCCATTTCCATTGTCTGTCAACTTGGCCCGCGAGACATTTTTCTTGGTCTCGTCATAAACAAAGTCTGGCAGCGCACAAGACCGCCGCGACGGATAGACATGCATCTTATAGGTCTCCGGGTGGCGCTCGAATAGCGCCAATTGCCCGGCACTTAGACGGCTCTTATGGCGCTCTTTATTGGCGTTGGTGATGGTGAACAAAGGCTTATCAGCGGCAAAGGGGTCGATATGATCGCCGCCGCGCACATAGCCGGCAGGCGGTTGAGTGATGCCACCCGTATAGGCAGGAACCGCACCCGAGGCTCTAGGGTCGGCGCCATTTTTCGTCAAAACGCTACCGAGCGAACTGGCATCGAGCGCGAAACTGGGAACCACAGAACCCATTACTAAGGCGAAACCTAGGGTAAGGCTTGGAATCAAGGCTTTATTCATTATCTCATCTCCTGTTTCGACAGAGCTTACCGAGGATGCCGCCTGTATACAAGAAAAGCCTCGAGGCTCGACTTATGAGCTTTTAGATGATGTGCGCGCCAGGCGGGTTGCCTCTAATTCTACCATAACTTTTTTATGCTCATTCTCATCGAAGCTAAATCGCATAAACAAAATGGCGCCCACGATATAAGCGACAAATGGTAACCCCGCATAAAGCCCCTTGAAGGTCCAAACCACCGTCGCGGATTGCTCGGCATTGGGAACAAATCCAGACAGGCTTAACGCAAAGCCCGTGACCATGAGCATGACGCCATAGGCGGATTTGGAAACGAAATACCAAGCGGCAAAATAGGCCCCTTCTTTGCGCTCTCCCGTGCGGTATTCGTCAAAATCAATAATATCCGATTTAATCGATGGATTGACCGTGCCCCCGCACGAGCCGGCCGCGCCCGCCAGAGCGGCCAAGGAAACCAATAAAACTTCATCGCCAGGGTTCAGCGTTATCATGCCGCCAAAGGCGCAGGCTGACACCAGCAGAGAGCCGAGCCAAAGGTTCTTTTTGCCCAAGCGACGCGCCAAAGGCATCCAAAGTGGGGTTAAAGAGAAGGAGAAAACCATATAAGCGAGAATAAAGAACGGCGCCAATTGCGGCGCGTTCATCACATAATGGGCCACGTAAAGGGTCAAAATCGTAATCGTCGCCCCGCCAAGGTTCTCGATGAAAATAACGATGAGTAAAAGCCGTGCATGGCTGTTTCTCCAAATATCGCGCGCCGCTTCCCAAGGTTTTTCCGGCGCTTTATCCATAAACTCTGGGCGCTCTTTCAAAAACCAAGCGCAAGCCAAAAGGCATAAACCACAAAAAACGGCGGCATAAAATGACTGCGTCGACGACAAAGCACGCACCGCCGCTTCGCTCTCGGCTTCAGCTGAGATGAGCAGGCTCATGGTAAACAGGGCAGAAATATAGCCCGCAATCCAGCCCGCATGACGGGCGCCAAAAATCTTCGTGCGCTCATGATAGTCATCCGTAAGCTCTGCGCCCAAAGACATATGCGGCACAATGAACATGGTCTGGGCGGAAAAGAAGCCGATAATCGCCACGCCCATCCATAGGCTCAACTGCCCTTCTGAAAGCCAGGCGGGGGGCGCTGAGAGCATCCAGAAAAATGCTCCGGTCGGCAAAATAGAGCCAAACAACCAAGGCCGACGGCGGCCAATACGGGTTTTCGTTTTATCGGAAAGATAGCCAACTAGCGGATCTGAAATCGCATCCCAAAACCGCGAGAGACCATAAATCGCGCCCATCAAAGCAGGCGCGATAAGCAAAACATCCGTGGCAAATTTCATCGTGTAAAGGGTTACCAAACAAAACATGTAACCAGCGCCCACGGGGGGTAAAGCATATAAAAAAACTTCTAACCAACTCACTCGGCGCATTTTGGACGGCGCCAATTTTGCTTCTGTCACACTCATAAATTTGTCTCCCTGCCCGTGAGAGCATCATTTATCACGAGCCTTTGCAAGACTAAATATAAGGCTAAATATAAGGCTAAATATAAGGTTAAATAGAAGGTCAAATATAGGGCTCAAAGCAGGGCTGAATATATTCGACACAACCCCTCAAGCCCCCTAAAGTGTGCCCACTTATTATGGGAGTTATCACTATGCAAAAGGCATCCAAAACCTTTGCGCCCAGCAGCAATAGCAAGGCTTTGCATCAGGGGCTTATCGTTCTCGGGTTAATTTTATTCGGCGCTTATCTGCTTTATGACAGCGGGCTTTTGAGCGTCTTATTGGCCGGCGACAAGAGCCGCTTATCTTGGCTCATTCTCCTTATTTGGGCGCTGATGAGCGCGCGCTGGATTTATTTATTGCAATGGGTGCAAGCGCAAAGAGATGACCTTCCCCTGTTTCAAAGCGAGCCAGAAGATGAGCAAGAAGCCAAAATGGCGCGCTGGTTAAACCATGGTTGGTTTGCCGCCGATAGCGTTTTGAAAATCGGCCTTTTGGGAACCATAATTGGGTTTATTCTTATGCTGGCGCCTATTTCAAGCCTCGTCAGCTTCGACCCCGCCAGCTTGCAAAAAGCTTTGGGCGGCATGTCTGGCGGCATGGCCGTTGCCCTATACACCACACTCACCGGACTTGCGGTTAACATCGTGTTGCGCTTTCAGTTTCAATTTCTGGCCGATACGATGCAATCTTTAATGTTACAAGCCCGAGGGACGCAGATGGACACGCCCGCATGATTGGCGCAAAACTATTCGCCCCAGCCGAAGACCAAAATGCTTTCACCGACATTTTGTTCAATGCCCTTTTGGGTTTTGCTTTCATGTTCTCCATCGCCTTTATGCTCATCCGTCCTGAGATTATTCAGGGCAAGGTGAACCCAAAAGCGGAGTTTATGATTACCGCCGCTTGGCCCGACGGCCATGAAGACGATATCGATTTGATTGTCGAAGATGGCGAAGGCAACTTGGTTTGGTTTGATGCGCGCGAGTCTGGCCTGATGCACTTAGACCGTGATGACCGAGGGTTTTTGGGCGATAGTATTACCGTGGCAGGACGCACCATCAACAATCCATTAAACCAAGAAACCGTTACCCTTCGCGGCATTGCGGCTGGCGAATATGTGGTCAATCTATTGCACTATAAAGCGCAAGGCAGCGGCACGGTTCCGGTAAAAGTGAAGGTTGAAAAACTAAACCCGCAGGTCAGCGTCATTTTTGCGGGCACCACGCAATTGAACGGGGCGGGCGATGAGCAAACCTCTATCCGCTTCCGCCTAGATGCGGCAGGCAATGTGGTGGAAATGGCGACCCGCGATAAATTGCTCATTCGGGCCGAGAGCTTTGAAGCCAAGCGCAATTCGGATGCAGGAGATAGCCAATGACCATCCCGCTTGTCCTGGGGCTGGCCTATGCCGCCATTGCCGCTTTATTGCTGAACCTCAACCTGCCGAATACGTTTCCCAAACGCTATAGCCGCGCGATTAAAATTAGCGCGATAATTATCGTCAGCTTGCTTTATGCGGGCACCTATCACGGCAGCCAAAACTTGCGCGGCTGGGCCATCCAAAAAGCGCCACCCAATCCGTTTAAACTACATTGGGCCATCGTAGAGGAGCCAGATAAGATTAAACGCACCGATGGCGCGATTTATATTCTGGGCCAAGCGATGCGCGCAAACGGCTCGCCCACAGGTAGCCCACGCCTTTATGAATTGCCGTTCACGCCAGAGCTGGCCGAAGAAATCGACGAAGCCCTGAGCAAAAAAGAAGACGGCAAACCGCTAGAGGCGCGCCTCAGCTATAAGGCGGCCAATCCGGATAGTGAGATGGAAGAGATAAAAAAACGGGACGGCAATAAAAGCCGCCCCGATTCTGCTGGCGATGAGGAGAGGTTGAAGCTTGAATTTAGAGAGCTTCCTACCCCAGACCTTCCGCCGAAATAGTCCCCCTCAAAATCTGAGGGAGAAGATTTTCCGTTTTACTTGGCTGCAAGTTTCTTTTTCGCAGCTTCTTGCACTTCATAGTCTTGCCAGCTACGCGCCACGATAAAGGCATGGATGCTGTCCACGTCTTTTTCGCTCAAGCGATCTGCAAAGCTCGACATGCCGCGGTCTTCCAACACGCCGCCCAGCACAATTTCCTTGAACATGCGGTGCGTTTGATCGCTCATTTTGCGCAAGTCTGGCAAGGCCGCAGACCCAATAACCGCAATGCCATGACAGAAGGTGCAAACCTCATGATACAGCTCCATGCCATGGTCTACGACTTCTGCTTTCAGCTCCATTTCTGGTGGCTTCGGAATTTCGCGTGCCCAATGGTCTGGCTCGTCGATAGACAGACCGCCGTTCAGCTTGAACACCAACAGACGACCAAAGTTGCCATACTTAGAAGACGCAGGCGTCGTTGACCCATCCGTTAGGCCAGCACCGCCAGAGCCCACTTGAATGGCCACATATTGCTCGCCATCAATTGCATAGGTGATGGGCGGGGCAATGGTGCTTGTGTAGGTGTTTACTTTCCAAACTTCTTCGCCCGTGGTGGCATCATAGGCCACAAAGTAACCGTCGCCATTGCCTTGGAACACCAAACCAGCTTCGGTCGACAAAGTGCCACCGTTCCAATGGGTGCTATGTTCGCGCATCCAATGCGTTTTGCCGGTCAGCGGGTCAAAGGCTGTAATGTAGCCCTTGTTACCCGGCATATCTGGGTGCTCTGCTACCAAGGGTAGAAGGCGTCCAAACTCAATGCCTGTGTTCCAGCCGCCTTCGATGTATTTATAGCGACCCGTGGCTTTAAAGTCGTGGTCGATGTCAAATACCAAGGGGCTTTCCATGGCCGGAATATAAACCAGGCCGGTATTTGGATTAAACGACATGGCCATCCAGTTATGTCCGCCGAGCGGGCCAGGCAAAATCCATTTCGACTCGCGCGATTTATTAAAATCGCGGGAATCATTTTCTACCGGACGCCCTGTATCCATATCAATGTGGGTTGCCCAATTTACAGTTACATATGGGTTGGCACGCAACAGCTCGCCTGTTTCGCGGTCAAGAACATAGAAGAAGCCGTTTTTCGGCGCCTGCATAATCACTTTGCGCTGCTTGCCGTCGATTTCCATATCGGCCAGCATCATATCTTGCACAGCCGTATAGTCCCATGTGTCGCCTGGCGTCGTTTGATAATGCCATTTCTTCGCGCCCGTGTTCGGGTCTAGGGCCACGATGGAGGATAGGAAAAGGTTATCGCCACCGCCCGGAGAGCGGATGGTGCGTGTCCAAGGACTGCCGTTCCCCACGCCCAAGAAAACCGTATCGGTATCTGGGTCATAAACAATCGAGTTCCAAACGGTGCCGCCACCGCCGATTTTCCACCACTCGCCACCTTTCCAGGTCTTGGCAGCTTCTTCCATTTCAGGGTGCTCAAACGGCAGGTTCGGGTCGCCTGGCACCGTGTAGAAACGCCAGTCTTGTTCGCCGGTTTTCGTGTCATAAGCCGTTACATACCCGCGCACGCCCAATTCGCCGCCGCCATTACCAATAAACACACGGCCATTGGCCACGCGTGGCGCTGCCGTGATGGTGTAAGGACGGTTGCGGTCGATCAAAGTATTGACGCGCCAGATTTCTTCGCCCGTCTCCGCATTCAGCGAAACCAGATAGCCATCCAAAGTCGCCAGATAAACCGCGCCCTCATAAACGGCAACACCGCGGTTCACGACATCGCAACACGCTTTGCGCGCCCAATCGCCCGGCACTTCTGGGTCATAGGACCAAATTTCGTCGCCGGTTTTTGCATCCACCGCATAGACCACACTCCAAGAGCTGGTCATATACATAATGCCGTCGACAACAATCGGAGAGGCTTCGAGGCCACGCGTTGTGTACATATCGACGGAAAAAGCCAGCTCAAGATCTTTGATCGACTTCGCGTTAATTTGCGTCAGTGGCGAATGGCGCTGCTCGCCATAGTCACGGCCATAAGACAGCCAATTGCCTGGCTCGCTATCGGCCGCAATAATACGGTCGGTATCAATTTGGCCAATGCTCGCACTGGCAGAGCCCTTGCTTGAGAACATGCCCGACAGGCCGCCCTCATCGGATTGTTGCATCATGGCGCTGATAATGCCCAAGGCCAAAAGGCCGCCGGCCACGACATTAATTATGGTTGCTTGTTGTCTCGTAAATGACGGATGTCCCATTCACTTCTCTCCCTAAAACTCGATTAAAAAATACTAGGAACAAACCGACCTAACAGACAAGCCCCAAATGCCCAGCAAATGAATTTTTGTGGATTTTTTCTTGCGACATAATTACCTCCTTGCTCCGCCGATATTTCTGCCTAATATCGTGGGAGGGAGATTTTATTATGAGTAAGCAAGCAAACCAACCACATGTAACCATTATCGGCAGCGGCGTCGGGGGTATTTGCATGGCTATGCAATTGATCCGCCATGGACGCAATAATTTTACCATTTTGGAAAAAGCCGAAGATATTGGTGGCACTTGGCGCGACAATGATTATCCGGGTTGCGCTTGCGATGTGCCTTCGCATTTTTACTCTTTCTCCTTTGAAACACGCGGCAATTGGTCGAGGGTCTATCCAGCGCGCAAAGAAATTCACGCCTATTTGAATGAGCTGACGGAAAAATATCGCCTGCGCAAAAAGACCCGCTTCAATAGCGAATTGCTCAGCGCCAAATTCGATGAAAAAAGTCAAAAATGGAACCTAACTCTGACCAATGGCGATGTGTTGACTACCGATGTCGTGGTAACGGCTTTGGGCCAGCTCAATCGTCCGAAAGTGCCTGAAATTAACGGCCAAAATGATTTTGAGGGGGCTATTTTCCATTCTGCCGAATGGCAACATGATGCGCCCATTAGCGGAAAAAAAGTCGCCGTTATTGGCAATGGCCCTTCGGCCGCGCAATTTATCCCGGAAGTCGCGAAAGTCGCTGACCACCTGACCGTATTCCAACGCTCGCCATGCCATGTTGTGCCGCGCAATGATAAAGAATACGGCGCGATTGCAAAATTCCTTCTGGCGTTCCCAGCCGTTCGGCGCGCCTATCGCGGCTTATTGTATTATGCCATCGAGAAAAACTTCACGGTGTTTAATGAGATTAAAAACGCCCGCCTTTTGATTAAATTATTCAATCTGCCGGGGGACCTGACAAAAATCATTGCCGATCATTTCGACGAGCAAGTTAAAGACCCCGCACTGCGCGAAATACTTAAGCCAGATTATCCGGTCGGCTGTAAGCGCGTGGTTATTTCTGACGAATATCTGCCCGCTTTGCAGCGCGAGAATGTAACCGTCGAAGTGTCGGGCATTGAAAAAATTACCAAAACCGGCATTCAAACTAAAGATGGCCACTTGCATGAATTCGATTCGATTGTCTATGGCACCGGCTTTGCCTCAACCGAATTTTTGGCACCGCTCGATGTTTCTGGCACCCAAGGGACGGATTTAAACAAGGCTTGGAAAGATGGCGCCGAAGCTTACCTTGGCATCACCATGCCTAACTTCCCTAATTTTTTCATGCTGTATGGGCCCAACACCAATCTTGGTCATAATTCGATTATCTTCATGATCGAATGTCAGGTGACTTACGTTCTCAGCTGCCTCGAAAAAATGGAAGCGCAAAATGCCACGAGTATGGATTTGAAACCAAGCGCTATGGCAGAGTTTGCTGACTTCTTAAAAGCCCGCATGGACACTTCGGTTTTCGTGAAGGAATGCGATAGCTGGTATAAAAACGAAAGTGGCAAAGTGACCAACAACTGGCCAGAGTTCACCTATGTCTACCAAGACGCAACCCAAGCTGCCAAAGAAGAAGACTACGAATTCAGCGGCACCAATCAGGTGGCAGCTGAGTAATTCTGGCGAGTAAAGTGAATAAGTCTATGCGTGTTTTCGTTCTTACGGCTCTTGTGGCCTTCTTTAGCCTTGGGCAAGCCCATGCGCAAATAACGCTGCAGGACGGCGAAATTAAACTGGGTATTGGCGAGCGACCTGCGGTTTTGCATGGCGTGGTGAAGAACCAGTCTAAGTCGGCCACGCGATTGATAGGCGCCAGTAGCCCAGCATTCGAGCGTATAGAATTACACACGCACACAAAATCTAGCGATGGCACCATGCGCATGCATAGCGTTGAAAGCTATGCCCTTCCCGCCATGGGCAGCGTCGACCTGAAACCAGGTGGGCATCATTTAATGTTGTTTGGCTTTACCGGACAGATTGGCGATATTGTAGGCGTCCGCCTATCGTTCGCCGATGGCCGCAGCCTAGACATAAAAGCGCCCACCAAGGCGCGAGCCAAACATAAATCAAACCACATGCATAAAATGAATCACGAGATGAATTAAAGTCACTCGCACCGATAATCCGCGATATAGGCAGCGACATTGGTTACGGGAGCGCGCCTGTTTTTGTTTCGCAACAAATTGCGACCGCTCGAGACTATCGGCAAGCTCGCCTTTCAGCCTTGTTTTAACTTCAGAAAATCCAAAACCGGGATGTCTCGGCTGCAATTTTCGATAGAAAATATTTTAACAAATTTAAAAAAAATGAAGAAAAAGAACATTTTTTTACTTGTCGCGACAATCTGTCACCCTAAACTGAACTTGTTCAATATTGGGAGTAAGAACATGAAATTTATTAAACATTGGAGAGCTGCTGTTGCAACATCCGCTCTTATGACTATGCCATCGCTCGCAAACGCGGCCGAGGCTAATTTGGCACCAGATGATTTCGTAGGTATTTCTTTCTGGTTAATCTCGATGGCCCTAGTTGCCTCGACAGTCTTTTTCTTCATCGAACGCGACCGCGTGGCTAACAAATGGAAAACCTCTCTTACGGTTTCTGGTTTGGTAACTCTCGTCGCGGCTGTGCATTATTTCTATATGCGCGACGTTTGGGTATCGACGGGCGAAACGCCGACTGTATATCGCTACATTGACTGGCTCATCACGGTGCCTTTGTTGATGGTTGAGTTCTTCCTCATCCTATCGGCAATCACCAAAGTTCCGGCTGGCGTGTTCTGGCGCCTCTTGGTCGGCACAACCGTTATGCTGGTATTCGGCTATCTCGGCGAAGCTGGTTACATGGATGTAACGCTTGGTTTTGTTATCGGTACCGTAGCTTGGTTCTATGTGCTGTATGAGATTTTCCTCGGCGAAGCCAGTCGCATCAATGCAGAGAATGCCAGCCCAGCTGTGCAATCTGCCTTTAAAATGATGCGTAACATTGTGACCTTCGGTTGGGCAATTTACCCGCTCGGCTATATTCTGGGTTACATGATGGGTTCGGTAGACAGTGCTACTTTGAACATCATCTACAATTTGGCAGATGTGCTGAACAAGATCGCTTTCGGTCTTATCATCTGGCACGTCGCTGTGACGGAAAGCGAAGCCTAAGCTTCTCTTTTCAAACAATTTGGGGGCCGGTATTTGAAAAAATACCGGCCCTTTTTTGTTGCCGATACCAAAAAATAGCCGCACTCTTAAGGCTTAAAAATAGGAGTTCGCATGACCCAATCTAATCCGCAGGCCCTCGTTAAAAAATGGCATGCCTATATGGACGCCCCCAGCGCCCAGGCCCTAGACGATATGCTGCACGAAAATTGCACTTTCATCTCGCCAGTCGTGTTTACGCCGCAAAAAGGCAAAGCCATCACGCTGCAATATTTATTGGCCGCAGGGCACGTGTTTGACGACAGCAAGTTTACTTATAAAAAAGAAACCCTCACCGACGACCGAATGGTGCTGGAATTTGAAGCCGAAATTGACGGCAAATATATCAATGGCGTCGACATTATTGACTTCGATGCAGACGGATTGATTACCGAATTCAAAGTGATGGTTCGCCCTTTGCAGGCGGTGAACATGTTATGGGAAAAAATGGGCGCGCAGCTAGAAGCCGCGAAAGGCGCTTCTCGCTGACGCGAAATCGACTTGCCCTCCCTGCTTTGTCGGGTCATAAAAGCGCATGAGTAATTCTGATTATCTAATCTCCGCCAACAATCTTTGCGCCTCGCGTCAGGGCCGCATGGTGCTGGATCATATTTCGCTAGATTTGGCAGAGAATGATTTTATCACGCTTATTGGGCCCAATGGCGCCGGAAAATCCGTTCTGCTGCGCCACCTACTAAAGCTCGAAACCGGGCAAAGCGGCAGCGTCGCCCATCGCGATGGATTAAAAATCGGCTATGTTCCCGAGCGCTTTCAAATCGACCCTACGCTGCCAATGCCGGTGAAGCGCTTCTTGAGCCTCAACAATCAGCTAAAGCCCGAGGCTATTCAGGCGTTAGCCAAGGAGACGCATTGCGAAACTCTGCTGGAGCGCCCTTTGGCAGCTCTATCGGGGGGCGAATTGCAGCGGGTTTTATTAGCCCGTGCGCTGGCCGCCTCGCCGCAGGTTTTAATGCTGGATGAGCCCGCGCAAAACCTCGATGTATCTGGCCAATTGCACTTCTATGAATTGATTGAAGAGATTTTTGAAAAACGCGATTTATCGGTATTGATGGTGAGCCATGATTTGCATTTGGTGATGAGTTCGACGCGTCGCGTGGTCTGTATGTATCATCACATTTGCTGTTCGGGTGCGCCCGAAAGCGTGGCACGCGACCCAGAGTTCATTTCTATGTTCGGCAAAGATATGGCGCAAATGATGTCGGTTTACCAGCACAGCCATAATCACGACCACAACCATGAGCCCCCTGTTCCAGAGGCCAAAACATGATGACCCCGGTGCTTATCACGGCCGCCGCTTTGGCATTATTGGCCGGCCCATTGGGCTGTTTCGTGGTTTGGCGACGTATGGCTTATTTCGGCGACGGCTTGGCCCATTCGGCGTTGCTCGGGGTGGCTATCAGCTTATTAATTGGCATTTCCAACCAGCTTGGCATGATCCTCATCGCGATTGCTTTTGCGGTCGCGCTGATTTGGCTTCGCACCCAACGCCTGCTGGCCACGGATACATTGCTGGGCATTCTGGCCCATGCGGCTTTATCTTTGGGCATTGTTTCGATGGCGCTTTTGGGCATGGAAGACGCCGAAGTGCATGATTATTTACTCGGCAGCCTAGATAGTGTTTCGCCCGATATATTGCCGATTTTAGTACTCGGCAGCGGCTTGTCTTTGGGGCTATTGATGCGCCTATGGCCGGGGCTTTTGCTGATGACCACAAGCGAAGAATTAGCCCATGCAGAGGGCGTTCCGGTGCGCGTCTATGAGTTTTTACTGATGCTCTTGATGGGCGTTGTCGTGGCGGGTGCCGTGCAATTGGTCGGGGCGCTGCTCATCACATCGCTGCTTATCATCCCCGCCTCTACAGCGCGTTTATTTGCCAAGTCACCGGAAGCCATGGGCGTTGGGGGCAGTCTTTTTGCTTGTCTGTCGATGTTAATTGGCTTGCCCCTCGCACAACAAATGGCCGTCCCCATAGGGCCGGCCATTGTGTCTTTCTCGGTGGCTGTGTTTCTTGTCGTGCTCAGCGCAAAATTGCTGATGGATTGGGCAAAATCCAAAAAAGCCTAAGCTCTAATTCACCCAAATTGGCGATGAATAAGCGCGTTCTTGAATGGTTGCATCGACGTCCGGTCGTGGCGCCACGCCAGCGCGCAAAGCATCCCAACTCGACCAACGACAGCTCGGGTTTTCCAAAACACGAACATAATAAAACGCCTGCTGACCCGAAACATACTCGGGGTCACGCCATGTGGTTTTCAATTCATTGGCCGAGGTTTTGGCTGAAGCTTTGCAGGTTTTGACATCCACTTTGGCGCCATTGTCTGGGCAGCGGTGCTTGGCATTGGGCGTTTTTCCGCCCGCACAAGCCACATCAAATACTTTCTCGGCGCTCGAGCCATCGGCTTTCAGCCAGCCTTTGACAATTTGCAACCGCTGCAGCCCTTGCGAACGGGCATCGCGCATCGCCCACAGCAAAAACTCTGGCGACTGGTTTTTGTCCAACGTCAAATCACTGCCCATAGAGACACCTTGGCGATAGGCGCGCTCCACCATATTGGCGCGCTTGAGGATGCGCCGTTCGAAATTATCCGACGCAAAAAAGCGTAACTTCATGCGTGGGCCGGTGGTGGCATAGGTTTCTTTGCGGCGCATGGCATCGAAAATATCGCCCCGCGTATTGCTATCCGCCCAAACGGCTGCCAAACCAGACGCGCTCCAGGTTTGGAAATTGTTTTCATTATAACGACTGCCATCTTTATTCGGCTTGTCGAGTGGCACAGAGCCACGCAGTTTGGCGTTACTATCGACCAGCCCGACTTTCGACCAATAATTATCTTCGTCAAACGCGCCCGCGCCCACATGGGTGTCGGAGGCGCCGATGAGGCCAAATTTATAGGGATTGCCTTTGCCTTTTGCAGCCATCTCAAGCCCGCGCAAATAGGCTTGGCGTACATAAGAGCCATCGGCTTGGCTCGGCACCCAAGCACCGATACGAAACGGCATGGTTTCAAAATCAGCATATTCATCATTCGGCGAAAGCAATGGATGGGTCTCGCTATCGCCCTTGACTTGGGTCACTTCCACAATCGGCTCATTGCGCATACGCGTTTTTGCATAAGCCATATCCATCGGGCTACCATCCCATTTGGTGGTTTGGAACATCAGACCATTCGAGCCATTTGAATTATGCGGCACGGCCAATGTGTCCATGCCCTTGGCGCGCAAATTATCCATCCATTTCCAGAGGTCTTCTGGATTGGGAGACATAATGCGGCTAAACGGCAGGCGGGGGGCTTTGTCTCCACGGAAGAAAACATTGCGGTGCAGGTTTTGGTTTTTCGGGCCAGAGGTAAACTCATAGCCGATGAGCGTGGTGAATTTGCCCGGCTCATTATGACGATTGGCGGTAGCAATAATCTCGCTCCAAGCCGATTTCATGACATCCACATCAACCAAATCATCTGGCTTGTCGCTTTTATTCAAATAGGGGAATAGTTTTTGAAACGCGACCAAACGCTCGGCGGCACTCTTCGCCTTGCGCATCTCCAGCGATATCGGGTGTTTGGAAACTTTTAATTTCGGATTATGCATGGCGGGCAACATGCCAAGGTAAATGGCGTGATCGGTAACCGACTGAAAATCCAACGGTTCGCTCAGGGTCATGTCAAAACCAGCTGGATGCTTGATGGTTTCCCCTTTGGCAAAACGATAGGCGTCGTCTGGCGTATTGCGATTGCCGAAAATATACGCATCAAAAGACATTACGGTATGCAAATGCGTCTCGCCGAATAAAACTTCGCGGTTTTGCCGGTTTTCAGCCGCATTCGTGGCCCATGGAGCTGCCAAAAACGTCAAGGCAAGCGCTATTCCCCGTAGATTTTTCATAGTTTTTCTCCCCTGCAGGCAGCTTAATAAAAATTTAAACATCCGTCTTGTAATATCTTGCGTATAGACAAATGAGAGATCTCCTCAGATCCCATTATCTACCCCCCCGACGCCTCTCCCTCGTCGGGGGGTTTTTAGTTAAAGCGCCATCGCCATCAGCTGATAGGTAATCAAGGCGGCCGTGAAATCAGACACGCTTTGCCCCTCTATCGGGGCTAATTCTACGACATCTATGCCAACACAACGGCGCCCCTTGAGCGTGCTTTCAATCAAATCTAGCGATTGATAGAAACCCAAACCGCCTGGAACGGGCGTGCCTGTAGCTGGTATCACCGAGGGGTCGAGACCATCGACGTCGAAAGTAACATAAATATTTTCAGGAAAATCATCCGGTAGGGTCACGCTCGAGGTTTGCGCGCGCACCAGCTCTGGCCCATCGAAGGTTAAAACCCCGTGCGCTCGACGCGCCGCTTCTTCTTCCTCGGCCAGCGCCCGCACCCCAAAAGACGCCATCGGCAGGCCTTCGGCAGCTAGCAAGTTCATCACACTGGCGTGCGAATGTTTATGGCCTTGATAGGCGTCGCGAAAGTCGGCATGGGCATCAATATGCACCAGCCCCACAGGGCCTGCGCCGCTTTGCGCCAGCGCATCGACCACGCCCATCACCGCGCCATAGCTCAGGGAATGCTCGCCCCCCAAAGTGACCGGCACATGGCCACGAGCGCTAATCTGTTGGGTGCAGGCTCGTAAATCGGCCATTACCGCTTCTATTGGCTGGTCGCAATTCACCGCAGAATGGGTGAAAATACCTTCCGCGCAAGGCGTTTTTCCTGCCACCAAGCGTTCTAACTGTTGGCTGGCCTCGAGTATCGCTTGCGGGCCCCGCGCCGCCCCTGTGCCATAAGACACCGTAGCTTCCAGCCCACAGGGCACCACTTCAAAGCGCGCTGTCGCCATGTTGTTTTCAGAAGCGCTTAATTCTTCGCCGAGGAATTGGGTTGGATGGCTCATAAAGCTAGGCTCACGATAGACGGGTTTCAAAATCACGATAGTCAAATTGTTTCACTAGGCGTAGCGCATCGCTCTCGCTATTCCAAATGGCAATCGAGGGCAATGCAATGCCATTAAAGGTAGATGTTTTAACCATCGAATAATGCGCCTGATCGAGAAAAGCGAGCCGCTGGCCCGCTTGCGGCATAGCCTCAAATGCATAGCGCCCGATCACATCGCCTGCCAAGCAGCTCGGGCCCCCCAAAGTTACCTGACGACTATCAGATGATGTTGGCTCGCCCAATAAAGCCGGCCGATAAGGCGCCTCCAGAACATCGGGCATATGACAGGTCGCCGAAATATCGACAATGGCGACCGGCCCGTCATTTTCCATAACATCCAACACTTCCCCCACCAGAATACCGGTATCAAAAGCAACGCTGGTGCCAAGCTCTAAATAGATTTGCACGTCCAAATCTTGGCGCAAGCGGGTGAGCAATTGCACAAGTCCATCGCGGTCATAATCGGGCCGCGTGATGAGGTGGCCACCGCCTAGGTTTAGCCACTTCAGCTGGTCTTTATGGGCGTGTAAAAACGGCTCTATGGCCTCTATCGTGCGCGCCAAGGGAGCAAACCCTTGCTCGCATAATGTGTGCATATGCAGCCCCGAAACCATCTCGGGCAATTCCGTAATTTCGGATACCGGTTGGCCAAGACGCGAGCGCGGCGCGCAAGGGTCATATTTCTCGACTTCGCCCTCTGAATGTTGCGGGTTAAGGCGCAAGCCAATGGAGGCGCCTAAATGTTGCGCTTGTGCGCCAAACCGCGTCACCTGCGCCACGCTGTTGAACACAATATGATCCGAAAGGCTCGCAATCTCGTTGAATTCAGAGGCTTTAAAAGCGGGCGCATAGCTGGTCAATTGGCCGCCATAATGGGCTTGCGCCAATTTTGCTTCCCATAGACCCGACGCGCAAGTGCCCGATAAATACTCGCGCACCATGGGCGCCAAAGACCACATAGAAAAGGCCTTCAGGGCCAATAAAATTTCCGCACCTGAGGCCTTCGACAGCGCTTGCAGTATCTCTAGGTTCTGGCGCAAAGCCACTTCATCGACCACGAAACAGGGCGAGGGCACGCGCGATAAATCAAAGGTCGCGAAACTTCCCGCACCCGTTGATTGGGTTTGCATGACCGGGCTCAAAGCTGGCTCAAAAGCTCAAGGGAGCATCTAGCTCCACATGCTGCCACGGCAGGCCATGTTGGTTCAGCATGGCCATAAACGGATCGGGGTCGAGTTGCTCGAGGTTGAAAACCCCCGGCTGCATCCATGTGCCATCCAGCATTAAAGCAGCGCCAATCATTGCTGGCACGCCCGTGGTATAGCTGACCGCCTGGCTGCCTACTTCGGCAAAACACGCCTCATGATCGCAATTGTTATACAGGTAAACCGTGCGGTCGACGCCTTCGTGTTGGCCGCTCACGATGTTACCGATGCACGTTTTGCCGCTTGTCGTTTTGCCCAAGTCGCCCGGGTCTGGCAGCACCGCTTTTAAAAACTGCAAAGGCACAATTTCTTTGCCCTCGTAAAGCACTGGCTCAATGGCCGTCATGCCGACGTTTTGCAGCACTTCCAAATGGGTCAAATAAGCGTCGCCAAAGGTCATCCAAAAACGGGCGCGTTCTATCTCGGGGTAATGTTTCGACAAGGATTCCAGCTCCTCATGATACATCAGATACATATTGCGCTCCCCAACTTCGGGAAACACATAGGCCTGTTTATGCGACAAAGCTGGGCTTTCCACCCAAGCGCCCTTGGCCCAATGGCGGGCCGGCGCGGTGATTTCGCGGATGTTGATTTCAGGGTTAAAATTAGTGGCAAACGCTTGTCCATGGTCGCCGCCATTGCAATCGAGAATATCTAACGTCTTCATATCTGACACTAAATGCTTTTGAATATAGGCGGTAAACACATTGGTCACGCCGGGGTCGAACCCCGACCCCAGAAGCGCCATCAGACCCTTTTCGGCAAAGCGTTCCTGATAGGCCCATTGCCAGTGATATTCGAACTTGGCTTCGTCGCGCGGCTCATAATTGGCCGTGTCCAAATAATGCACGCCTGTAGCAAGGCACGCATCCATAATCGCCAAATCTTGATATGGCAAAGCCAGATTGACCACGAGGTCAGGTTGTATTTTTTCGATAAGAGCGGTGGTTTGCGACACATCATCCGCATCCACTTGCGCAATATGAATGTCGCGGTCTAGGCGTTCCTTCACAGCTTTTTGGATGGCTTCGCAAGACGACAGGCGCCGTGACGCGAGGGTGATGGTTTTAAACCGCTCGCCCAACATTGCCATTTTATGAACCGCGACCGAGCCTACGCCGCCCGCACCAATTACTAAAACATGAGACACTATCGCCGCCCCTTCTCTCTATCGTTCGAAATATGTATAGCCGTTAATACTATCTTTAAAGGCCGTAATCATCTCGCGACGCTCGCGAGGGCTTAACTTGCCCGCCTGAACAGCTCGCTCTACGGTTTTCTTGAAATTGCTGACCATCAGGCGCGGGTCGTACTCTACATAAGACAGAACTTCCGAAATGGTATCGCCGTCTTGCTCATGCATTAATTCAAACGAGCCATCGTCGCGCAACTCAATCGTCACCACATTGGTGTCGCCAAACAGATTGTGCAAATCGCCTAAGGTTTCTTGATAGGCACCAACAAAAAACACCCCAAGATAATAATCTTCCTCGGCGCGCAAATCATGCACAGGCAGCGTGTTCGACACGCCATCGCCCAGCACAAATTTATCAATTTTGCCGTCACTATCACAGGTGATATCAGACAAAATAGCTCGGCGGCGTGGCTTTTCATTAAGCCTATGCAGCGGCGCAATTGGGTGAATTTGATCGATGGCCCAAACATCTGGCAGGCTTTGGAACAATGAAAAATTGCCATGCAGAATATCGGCTGTCTGCTCTAGGGCCGCGCGCATTTCTTCGTTTTCCATATCGCTATCGGCCAGCATGGTTTTAATGCGGCTCATCATATACAAATGGATACGCTCGGCCTTGGCCGTTTCGCGCAAAGACACCTGCCCGCTTTTCAAAAGCGCCCGCATTTCATTGCGATAATATACTAAGTCATTCCACGCTTCGCTAACCCGCTCTAGCGTTAGATATTCTTCTACCGCCAACATAGATTTCAGCAACGTATGGTCATCTTCGGCCGGCGAAACGGGCTCGGTGCTGTCATATTGGGTGGCTTCCAGTACGTTGAACAAAAGCATGGAGCTTTGCGCCACACAGGCGCGCCCGCTCTCCGTAATAATAACCGGATGGGGGGCACCCCCCTCGTCCATGGCATATTTCACCGTCTCGACGATGTTAAGGCAATATTCATTGAGCGTATAATTGGTGGAGTTTTCCGTCGCGCGATGCTCGCCCGTATAATCGACGCCCAGCCCGCCGCCGAGATCCAGAAACTCTAGCGGCGCGCCCTCTTTCATGAGTTCCAAATAGAACCGACAGGCTTCCTGCGCCGCCATGCGGATTTCGATAATATTGGGCACTTGGCTGCCCAAATGGCAGTGTTGCAGCTTCAGGCAATCGAGAAAATCGCGCTTGCGCAGCGCATCCACCACGTCCATCACTTGCGCGATGGTCATGCCAAACGTCGAGCGATCGCCCGAGGAAGCCGCCCAATTGCCGCTAACTTCATGGGTTAATTTAATCCGTATGCCCAATTGCGGGCGAACCTTCATGGTTTCCGCCACCGCCAAAACCAGCTCCAGCTCGCGCGGGCTTTCCAGCACGATGAACGTATTAAAGCCAAGCTGCAAAGACATAAGCGCCAATTGGATGAACTCTTCATCCTTCACGCCATTACAAATCAGCGCGCTTTCCGTGCCCGGATTATGCGCCATGGCGATAAGCAATTCAGCTTTCGAGCCAACCTCAAAACCAAAACCATGACGCTGCCCATAGGCTACAATGCGGTCGATCACTTGCGCTTGCTGGTTCACTTTAATCGGGAAAACACCTTTATAGCTGCCCTGATAGGTCAGCTCAGAAATAGCCTCGTTAAAAGCATCGTTAATCTGGTCGATACGCCATTCAATGAAGTCAGCGACGCGCAGCAATACTGGCGCAGAAATTCCGCGTTGCTCTAGATTATCTAAAACCGACATAAGATCTGTCGGCGTCGCCTCTGGACGCGATGGGTGGAGAAGACCGATATGGCCGTTATCCAAAACCGTTATCAGCCCCTCGCCCCAACGCGACACGCCATAAAGCGCATCGGCGTCACGCGAAGCGGGGTTTTTAGGCAGGTTTATAAGGTTTTTAGCTTCCGACATAACATCCTCGAAAATCGCCAATCTGCGGCGTGATTAGACCCTTTCCAAGGCACTGTAAAGCAATATATTGTTGCCCTAGACTAGAGCCCTTGAGGAATATGACCAACACAAAACGCTATCTAACAAACTGCTATGTTTACCTGCTACAAACCTGCGACGCGGGCGCCGCAAAATCTTATGTGGGCTGGACGGTAGACCTAGACAAACGCTTGGCTGCTCATAATGATGGCAGCGGCGCCAAGGCCACCAGAGGCCGGCAATGGCGATTGATTTATAGCGAAACTTTCACCACGCGCGGCGCCGCCATGTCGCGAGAATATCAATTGAAGAACAACCGTGCCGAACGGCAAAAATTGCTCAACGCGGTGTAAACCGAACCCCAAGAAAGGAAGTTTCATGAAAACCTATAGCGATATTATGGCCGAGTTTTTGGCTAGTGGCCCAAATTATGTGGCCGACCTGCCGGACAATTGGAAACAAGGGCGCACCGCCTTCGGGGGCTTAACCACCGCTCTTCTTGCTGCCGCCATCGAAGCAGAAAACCCAGACTTGCCGCCGCTGCGAACCGCTCAAGTCAACTTCATCGGCCCCGCGGTAGACCAGCTTAGCGTCTCGCATAAATTGCAACGCCAAGGCAAAAACAATGTCACTTTCTCAGCCGAGCTGAACAGCCCAATCGGGGCTGGCACGCATGGCTATTTCACCTATGGCGTAAACCGCGAGTTGCCGCGCGAGGTAGATTATCCGGTAAAGCAAATCACCCTGAAGCCAGACGACGCGGAAATTTTCTTTCCGAAACATGCCGATGCCCCAACATTTTTACAAAACCTAGACCGACGCCTGGTTTCCGGCCCGCGTTTTATGCAAGGTTCAGACGACCCCGATGTTTTAATGTGGGCCCGCCTAACCGACCCCAAAAGTTGGGATAAAGGCCTGATGCCGGTTTTGGTATTAGCCGACACGCCGCCCGCCGCTTTGACGTTTTTTGACCAGCCGGTGCGCGCCCTCAGCTCGATGAATTGGAATATTAATTTCCTCACCGATAAAATGGAAACCGAGGACGGTTGGTGGCTCATGCGCTCTGCCACGCGCCATGTGTGCCAGGGCTATAGCTCTCAGCTTACCCAAGTATGGAACTCCGAAGGCCGTCGTATTATGGACGCGATGCAGCTTCAGGCAGTGTTCGCCTAAATCCGTTGGCTTACAGGCCGAGGACGAATTTCGAGATAATGCCTTTTTGCACTTCCGTCGTACCGCCGAAAATCGTCGACGCACGATTGAACAACATCGTGTGCGTCATCATCGGCGCTTGCGCACGATAATTTGGCTCATTGTCGCTGGCCGTGGGGGCAAACTCGCTATCGTAGAAAATGCTCGATTCATTGCCCAGCATATCATAGGCCAAATCGCCCATATCTTGCTGCAATTCCGTGCCCAAGGCTTTCATCGGTAGCGGCAAAATCATCCCCTCGCCCGACCCTTCTTCGGCAAATAACGCCCTGTTTTCTAGGGTTTCCAGGGCGGCGGCACGAACGCTTAATTCAGCGTGACGACGTTCAAATGCATCCGCTTGATAGCTTTCCGCTGCGGTTTCATTGAGATAGGCATGGACGTTTTTAAGGTTCTCAAGACCATTGCGGATCATACCCGTGCCGGCGATGCCAGCCCGTTCGTTGCCCAGCAAGAATTTAGCATACGTCCAACCTTCGTTCTCTTGGCCTACGAGATTGGTTGCGGGCACTCGGACATCGGTGAAGTAAACTTCGTTCAAGTGATGCGCGCCATCGATAGTGTAAATCGGTTTCACTTCAATGCCCGGCGACTTCATGTCGATGAGCAAGAAAGAAATACCTTGTTGCGGCTTGCCCTCATTGCTGGTGCGCACAAGGCAGAAAATCCACTCGGCCCAATGCGCCAAAGTGGTCCAAATTTTTTGACCATTCACAACATAGTCATCGCCATCGCGCTCGGCTGTTGTGCGCAAGCTGGCCAAATCAGAGCCCGAGCCCGGCTCGGAATACCCTTGGCACCAATTAACAGAGCCATCCAAAATAGACGGCAAATGCTGGGCTTTCAGCTCAGGCGAGCCAAAGGCGCAAATAACAGGACCGACCATCGTAATGCCAAATGGCGACTGATGCGGGCTTTGCGCGCGCGCCGCTTCGGCTTGGAAAATCGCTTTTTGCGGATCGCTCCACGTCGTGCCGCCATCCTCTAGCGGCCAACCGACGGCGCCCCATCCTTTTTCATTCAGTTGGGCTTGCCACCAACTGGTTTCTTCTTTGGTTTGGGTAATTAGCGTTTTACCCTTCATGTGGTGTCCTTCTGGCAGCACGGTTTCAAACCAGTCGCGGACTTCTTTTTGAAAGACAAGTTCTTCAGGTTTTAGCTCGAGATCCATTTTCTACTCCAGAAACGTTAAACAGCCGATGGGCATTTATGGGCCGCCATTGGCTCTAGGCCGAGGCGGGCGAATAATTCATTGTCCTTAGATAGGTTCGGATTGCTGGTCGTCAATAGCTCTTCCCCAACAAATATCGAATTGGCGCCAGCCAGAAAACATAAGGCTTGGGTCTCATCCGACATCCACTCGCGACCCGCCGACAAGCGCACCACAGATTTTGGCATCATAATACGCGCCACCGCAATGCAGCGAACAAAGTCGATGCCGTCAACGGGGGCGGCTTCGCCCAAAGGCGTGCCCTCGATGGGAATGAGCATGTTAATGGGCACCGATTGCGGTTGTGGGTTCAAATTCGCCAGCGTCATCAACATAGACGCTCGGTCTCCCACTTCTTCGCCAAGGCCCAAAATACCACCGGCGCAAACATTAATCCCCGCATCTTGAACATGTGAGATGGTCTCCAGACGATCTTCGAATGTGCGCGTGGTGATAATCTCGCCGTAAAACTCTTCCGAGGTATCGACGTTGTGATTGTAATAATCGAGCCCAGCGTCTTTCAATTGTTTGGCTTGCTCGGGCGATAACATGCCCAAGGTCATGCAGGTTTCCATGCCCATAGCGCGCACGCCTTGTATCATCTCGATGATAGCGCCCATATCGCGGTCTTTTGGGCTGCGCCAAGCGGCCCCCATGCAATAGCGCGAGGCGCCGGCATTTTTTGCGCGCTCTGCGCCTTCCAGCACTTCTTGCACTTGCATTAATTTGGTGGCTTTTAGGCCGGTATCGAATTTTGCGCTTTGGCTGCAATAATTACAGTCTTCTGGGCAGCCGCCCGTTTTAATCGACAGCAAAGTGCTTTTTTGCACTTCATTGGCATCAAACCACTGACGGTGCACCGTTTGCGCTTGAAACAACAGGTCATTAAACGGCAGGGCAAACAGCGCCTCTACTTCGTCACGCATCCAACTATGGCGAGGTTCAATGGGCGCATGGGTTTGAGAGGCAGCAAGCTGGGTCATAAAAGTCCTGAAAGAAATCAAAAAGAAGTTTTGTCGTGATTTAGCCTAGCAAATTACAGCTTGCGTGTGAAGCGCGTTCCTGGCGAAGGCGGCGTTTCTGGCGCGCCAGCAAAACATTGTGCTTTCGACATCCAATCGGTTGCAATAGGGCCGGTCACGCGCAAATCCGTATCGGCAATATTGCGAACCTGGGTAACAACTTGGCAGAAGTCTGCCGCATTGCCTTCCACCCGTTCTTCGTCAGATTTCTCCCCAAACTCCCAAATCTCGCCTGAAGGTGCGCTGAGGCACACATAAGGCATCGGGCCAGGCGGCGTTTCGCCGCGGGTGGCATAGGTCCAACCAAACGTATTCGTGCCCAAAACAGCGATAGCGCGAATATGGTCTTTATTGGCACGGGTTACGCCCAAATGGTCATAGACCTCTTGGCCGTGCGCCCAAGTTTCCATCAGCCGCGCCGAAATAGACGACCGCGCGCTCATGTCAGGCCCGGCCCATTTGAGGCGTTTCTTCGGGTCGATATCGACCATGCGCTCGGCCATCGCGGTATAAAATTCATGCCAGGTTTCCAGTAAAGCCCGCCCGCTCAAGCCATCCACCCATTGCGCCTCATAGGTGCGCATATTGCTTTGGCCGATAGATTTCATTGCGCTGGTCAGCCAGCTGACAAAATTATCCTCATCGGCATGGCTCTCATTGGCCGCCCAATTCCACATGTGCAAATGCTCCAGCACGTTATTCAGCGTCCAGCCTTTAAACTGCGTGGGCTCGGCAAACGCCGCATCGTCCAAATCTTTCATCAGGGCATACAGGCCATCCGACTCGGCTTTAAAATCTAGAGCTTCTTTCAACATATTGCGTTCCTATTCCGCTTCCATTTCAATGGCGACCATTAAATCATCGGCCGCAACTTGCGCCTCGGCAGATACCAACACTTGCATAACCTCGCCATCCACCGTGGCCAAAATTTCATGCTGCATTTTCATCGCTTCCACAACTACCAGTCGGTCACCCGTGGTTACGCGGTCTCCAGCGCTCACAAAAACCTCGATCACGCGGCCATGCATAGGCGCCAACACGCGGCTGCCATCGCCCAGTTCTTCGCCAGCAGCATTGCGCATCAGCATGTTGCTGCAGGTATAAGTAGCGCCATCTATCGTGGCAAACAGGGTTGTGCCATCCAAAAACGCTTGGCTGATATACTGACGGCCATCGGCGGGCGTTTCCAAAACCATACGCGTGCCTTGGTGGGCGCGAACAAAAATGTCGATGCATGTCTCACCAATATGCACCTGATATAAATTAACGCTCTTGCTGCGAACCGACAACGGCACGCCTTCTGTTTCCAGATTTTTAAACGCCAATTTATAAGGTGTCCGCAGGTTGGCGTCCGAGGTGAAATGCATCAGCCCTTGGGGCACATGCATGCCGCTTGCTTGCGCTTTGGCCAGAGCCGCGTCGCGGTCGATAGCGAAATGTCGAACCGCCAAAATGGCCAGCGCTGTTTCATCTGCCAGTTTATCGGCCAAATCAGCCTCGCTAAATTGCTCGGCAATAAAGCCCGTAGAAAAATCGCCTTCGGCAAATTTCTCGTTTTCCAAACAAGCAATCAAGAAATCTCGGTTGGTGCGCGGGCCAAACAAAGCCGTATCCGTTAGCGCCTCAATCATTAGCTTGCGAGCGGTTTCGCGATTGGGCCCGGTGGTAATTAGCTTGGCTATCATCGGGTCATAGAACGGCGAAATTTCTTGCCCCCCCACAATGCCCGTATCATACCGCACGCCCTCGCGGGCCACTTGCTCGAAACAAGCCACCGTGCCTGTGCTTGGCAAAAACCCTTTGGCTGGGTCTTCGGCATAAAGGCGCACTTCGATGGCGTGGCCGTTCAACTGCACATCCTCTTGGGTCATCCCCAAGGGCTCTCCCTCGGCGACTTTAATTTGCAACTCAACCAAATCCAGACCTGTCACTTGTTCGGTAACGGGATGCTCGACTTGCAGTCTTGTGTTCATCTCAAGGAAGTAAAAATGACCACTGGCGTCGAGCAAAAATTCAACTGTGCCAGCGCCGCGATAGTTAATTGTGGCCGCAGCCTCAACCGCCGCCGCGCCCATAGCAGCGCGCAAATCTGGCGTCATCACCGGGCATGGGCTTTCTTCAATTACCTTTTGGTGACGGCGTTGCACCGAGCAATCTCGCTCGCCCATATGCACCACATGCCCATGCGTATCTGCAAACACCTGAATTTCTACGTGGCGCGGTTGAACAATAGCTTTTTCCAAAATCAGCTCGCCCGAGCCAAAAGCATTTTCAGCTTCCGAGCGTGCGGTCGAGATGGCAGCCGCCAGTCCGTCTTGGCTTTCGACAAGGCGCATACCGCGACCCCCGCCACCTGCGGCGGCTTTCACCATAATTGGAAAGCCAATTTTTTCGCCTTCGGCCAAAAGCACTTCATCGCTTTGGTCTTTACCTTCATAGCCCGGCACGCAAGGCACTTTGGCCTCTATCATGCGGCGTTTGGCTTCGGCTTTATTGCCCATCAGATCAATCGATTGACCGCTCGGGCCAATAAAAGTCAATCCGGCTTTTTCCACCGCATCGGCAAATTCAGCGTTTTCGGATAAAAATCCATAGCCCGGATGAATGGCATCGGCGCCACTTTGTTTGGCGGCGTCGAGAATTTTCTCGGCCACCAAATAAGATTGCCCCACGGGGCCCGGGCCAATGCGAACCGCCTCATTGGCTTGGCGAACATGAGGGGCGTCGGCGTCGGCGTCGGAATAGACAGCGACGGTGCGAATGCCCATAGCGTGGGCTGTGCGAATAACGCGACAAGCAATCTCGCCACGGTTGGCAATTAGTATTTTACGAATGGCAGCCATATCTACTCCTGCACCCAATTTGGTTTTCGTTTTTCTAGAAAGGACGCCACACCTTCTCGGCCTTCGTCGCTTTTCACGCTGGCCGCAAAAGCTTCGCCCGCATAGCGTATCATCGCCGTGTCATCTAGGTGTTTATTGGCTTCCAGCAGCTTTTTGGTCGCGGCATTGGCACCTGGTGCACAGCGGCGCACGCCCGCGATAATATCTTGTAGCTCAGCTTCGCCCGCTGCCAAATCATCTACCAAAATATCTACCAGACCGTAGCCCACGCCTTGCTGGGCGGTAAAGCGGTGGCCGGTCAACATAATGCGTCGCGCCTGAATGTCGCCCGTTCGCGCGACGATATAACGGCCAATTTGAGCCGGAACAATGCCAATGGCAGTCTCGGTGAGGGCCATTTTTGTGTCCTTCGTAGCAATTACAATATCGCCAGCCGACGCCATGCCCAAGCCACCCGCCATGGCCGCGCCTTGCAGTAAAAACACAATTACTTGCGGCATAGAGCGAACGGTCAGGAAAAAACGTCCCATTTTCGAGCTATCTTCAATCACTTGTTCGTCCGTGCGGCCATCTTGGAAATTATTTTTAAATCCCTTGAGGTCGCCGCCCGCACAAAACACCTCGCCTTTACCGCGAACGGTAATGCCGCGAATGTCTTCGCGCGTGGCTAAATAATCCAGCATGGCTTGTAGTTCCGATACTAACTCGTCGGACATTGCATTGCGCGCTTCAGGTCGGTTGAGCCAAAGCGTGGCCCAGTCTTTATCTTCCTCGAGAAGAACGACTGTGGTTTCGGGTGCAGACATTTTATTCCCCTTCTCTTTACATACGGCCAATGCCAAAGGCGTTCGGGTGCAGCGTACGATGCTTGCGCTCCCAAATCGTCTCTAGCGTAAAGCCCAAAATTTTGCGTGTGTCGCGCGGGTCTACCACCCCATGGTCGAGCAAACGACCGGAGGTGAAAAACGCATCTTCTTGCGACGAAAATACTTTTTCAATCGCCGCGCGTTGTTTGGCCAAAGCCTCCATATCAGGCTCAACGCCCCGCCGTTTGGCGCTGTTCAAAGCCACGGTTTCCATAGTGCCCGCAGCACTTTCGCCGCTCATCACACCGGTCATAGCCCCAGGCCAAGCGAACAAGAAATCAGGGTCATAGCCATAACCTGCCATGCCATAATTGCCCGCGCCATAAGAAGCCCCGACATAAAATGTCAGCTTCGGCACACGAATATTCGCCGCCGCCTGAATCATTTTCGAGCCATGTTTAATCATCCCCGCCTGCTCATATTCCGTGCCCACCATATAGCCGGTGATATTATTCAAGAAGATGAGCGGAATATTAGCTTGGTCGATAATCTGATAGAAATGCGCGCCTTTGGCCGCTTCATCCGGGCCCATCGGCCCATTATTGGCAACAATACCAACGGGATGGCCAAATATTTTTGCCTGTACGCAGACCAAGTTCGGGCCATAGCGGCTTTTGAAATCGGTAAAATCGGAGCCATCTACAAGGCGTGCGATGAGCTCGCGGCTGTCGTAGGGAATTTTATAATCCGTCGGCACCAAACCCAAAATCTCTTCGGCGTCATATAAGGGCTCTTCGAAATTGCGCGATGGCACGGGGTCGCAATGCTCGTTCCAACCAAGGTTTTCAACGACATCGCGCATTTGACGAATGCCGTCGGCGTCATCTTCGGCCAGATACTCGATAAGGCCTGTGGTGCTGGCGTGCATTTCGGTTCCGCCAAGCTGGCGTTCATCGGCTATTTCCCCCGTCGCGGCCTGCACGAGGGCGGCCCCGCCAAGAGCTGCCATGCCATTGTGTTTCACGCCGACATTATAATCTGACATGCCTGGCATATAAGCGCCGCCTGCCGTCGAGGGCCCGTGCAAAATAGTTAGCGTTGGCACACCGGCCGCGCTTAGGCGACCCAACATGCAAAACACGCCGCCGCCATGCGCCCATAGTTCGACTTTATATTGCATTAAATTGGCGCCCGCACTTTCCACCAAATGGATGAACGGCAATTTGTTTTGTAGTGCGATTTTCATCGCTTCAAGGCTCTTGCGAAACCCCATCTCGGTGGCTGCGCCGGCATTAATACCGCTATCATCGACCACAATCATGCAGCGCGTGCCGCTAACATAGCCGATGCCGGCCAAAGTAGAGCCGCCCGGAATAGAGGTTTCGCGATCGGGGTTATCGACGCAATAGCTAGCCATATTATACAGCGGCAAAAACGGCATGCCGGGGTCGAGCAATTGCGCCAACCGATCGCGCGGGGTTAGCTGGCCACGCTCTTCAAACCGAGGGCGGCGTTTTTCCGACGCGGTTTCGGCGCGCGCCTCCAACATGCGCAAATGCCCGATTTTATCGAGCTGATCCTCGCGGTTTTTGGCATAAGCATCTGATTTTACGTCTAATTTGGTTTCAAACACCGGCATTACAAAGTCTCCGCAAGTTGTTGAGGAATGGAAATAGGATGGTCGAGCAAAATCTGTGCATAGGCTTTGCCCTGTGGGTCATTGCGCAAAGACGACGTGCCGCCGCCGCCCAAAGCCGCTTCGATAAGAATATTCATGGCATGACTGCCCGGCAAATAAAACCGCTCTAGCGCGCTGCCTGGTTCCATAAAATGGCCAAAGCGCGCCCGCAAAGCCGTGTCATCCAGCGCCGCCCATATATACGGCAGATAGGCGGCATCGCGCGCAATCACGCCGATGTTGGCCTTATTGCCTTTATCGCCAGAGCGCCCCCAAGCCAGTTTCACCAAGGGCACTTCCACAGTGCCAAGCTCGCTTGGCGCGGCAGGCGTTTGTGGGGAGGAAACTAGCTCGCCAGTTTCCACCAAAGTCTCGGTGAACGCGTGGGTTTGGCCGTCGATGTCCACGCTAATTTCGACCTTGTTTTTTTCCAGCAAAAACGAAAACAACCGTACCACAGGCGACGGTTTGGCCCGCGATCCCGCGAATATCGAAAGCCCCGCAGGTGTGGCCAAGCCCATGCCGCTAATCTCTTTTAACAACGCCCCTGCGCCAGCTTGCATATCGTGTTTGGCGGCAATTTTCAGAACCACTTCGCGCGCTTGTGGCGCCTGACTGGCTTGCCCAAATTGGCTATCGTCGCCAATAACTTCGACGCTGGTCTCGCTAAAGTCTGGCAGATTATGGGCGCGTAAAACCGCGCGCGCGCGGGTAAACGCCGCTTCGGCAAAATGCTTGGCTTTCGCCGCCGCTTCTAGGCCAACAAAACTCATCATTGTGCCAGCCCGAAACCCGTCCACATAGGTGGCGCAAACTTTATAATGGCTGGGCGGTTTATGCCCTTTGGCATTGGCCACGCGCACTTGGTTTTCGCCTGCCGCCTCGATGGTGACTTCGGAAAAATCGCACGTTACGTCGGGCAATAAATAGGCGCGCGGGTCGCCAATTTCATACAGCATTTGCTCCGACACAGTGCCAATGTTCACCACGCCCGCCGTGCCTTCTGGCTTGGCGCAAATGAACGCGCCCTCGGCGTCAATATCAATGAATGGATAGCCAATATTGGCGATGTCGCCAGCCAGTTTCCAATCGGTAAAATTACCGCCCGAGGCTTGCGGCCCGCATTCAATAATATGCCCTGCCAAAGACCCGCCCGCCAATTTATCGAGGTCGCTCGGCTGCCAATCAAACGCATGAATACACGCCCCCAGGGTCACGGCGCTATCGACGCTGCGTCCGGTAATCACAATATCTGCGCCGCCTGCCAAAGCCTGTGCCACAGGAAACCCACCAAGGTAGGCGTTCACACTGGCCAAGGAAGCTGTGTCTGGGCAATCGACGCCCGAGAACATATCTTTAAAATCGCCAAAGCTGTCGCGGGCGTCTAACAAATCATCGCCGCTGATGACGGCGACTTTTAAATCCAACCCCGCCTCGGCAATCAGCGCGCGCGCCGCCGCGCCACAACTATGCGGATTGACGCCGCCGGCATTGGTAAGGATTTTTACTTTTGTTTCCGCAATTTCGCGCAAATTAGGTTTTAAAACGCCGGTAATAAAATCGGTCGCATAGCCGGCTTCTGGGTTTGCTGCGCGCGCGCGGGCCAAGATGGACATGGTAATTTCGGCTAGAAAATCATAGACCAAATAATCCATACCCTCGACCGCCAAAAGCTGCGGTGTGGCCATCATGCTTTCGCCCCAATAGCCGCTCGCGCCGCCGATTCTGATTGTCTTACTCATATGTCCCCCAGCACATTTACAGCTGCTTCCAGCGCAGATGTTAGCGTGTGCGCTTGCTTTGTAAAGCAGAACACGTCACGATGCTGCAATATTTTGAGGAGGCCTTTAGCGGTGATAAATCCATTTCTAAATGACGAACGCAAAGCGTTCCACGACAGTGTGGCAAAGTTTTTAGAGGCCGAAATTTGGCCCCATGTCGACGATTGGGACGAAGCCGGTGCCTACCCGCATGAGGTGAATGAGAAAATTTGCCAACTCGGCATCTTCGGCTTCAATATACCAGAACAATATGGCGGCTTAGGCTTTGACGATGCCCATATGCGCAAGGCCTCGGCGGTTGAAATGGGTCGCTCGTCGGCTGGTGGCGTGATGGCCAGCGTGGGTTCGCGCTCCATCATGTTAAAGCCGCTGACCGAGCTGGCCAATGACGAAATTAAAAACCGCGTCCTGCCCGAGCTGCTATCTGGCCGCAAAGGTGGTGCCTTGGGCATTACCGAACCCGGCGGCGGCTCCGATGTGGCGCGAATGAAAACCACGGCACGGCGCGACGGCGACGAATGGGTTTTAAACGGGCAAAAAACCTTCATCACCGGCGGCATGCAGGCCAGCTACTTTGTGGTTGGCGCGCGCACGGGCGGCGATGGCATGGGCGGCATTTCATTATTCTTCGTCGATGCCGACACCCCCGGTTTTAGCCGCACCCCCATTGAACGCAAAATGGGCTGGTGGGCGTCCGATACAGCGACGCTTTATTTCGACGAATGCCGCATTCCCGCCAGCCATATTATGGGCGAGGAGAACAAAGGCTTCTTCGCTATTATGGATAATTTCAACTTCGAACGCTTCATGATGGCCGCACAAATGTGCGGCATGTCGATGCGCTTGTTCGACGAATCTGTGGCCTATGCGAAAGACCGCGAGACTTTTGGCGAGGCGCTGATTTCGCATCAAGTTATTCGTCACAAGCTGGCCGATATGTCGGCGCGTATCGACGCGATGGACGCTTATCTAAACCAAGTGGCCGAGATTATGAACACAGCCGAGCGACCGGTCGCGGAGATTTCGAAATTGAAATTCTATTGCTCCACAAATCTCGAGTGGATTGCCAGTGCCGCCATGCAAATTTTTGGCGGCGCGGGCTATTTGCGCGGCAATGCCGTTGAACGAATTTACCGCGAAGTAAAAGTGCAAGCCATCGGCGGTGGTTCGGAAGAAATTATGCGCGACCTCGCCATGAAACAGATGGGACTGTAGTTTTAATCGGGCCAAATGAAAACCAAAGGAGCCGCCTGTGGCGCTAGACAAGCAACACTTACAAGACGCCCTACCGCAAGCCGACTTACGGGTGCTTTTAATGGTTCTCTTCCACCACACGGGAGATGAAAAATGGCTGCAGCCGCCCTATAGTCCGCGCCGCAATGTGCGCCTAATAGCCGATGAAGACGCGGGCTTAGCGCCCGAGATTCAAAATGAAATTCGCACCGCCGCGCTGGAGGTCCTATCCGACAGCAAAGCGCCCGCGCTGCCCGACCCAGATGAAGCCACACTCAACCGCATGATGACACATAGTTTGTCAGAGCAAGTTCCGCCCGAATATGCGCCCATGATGCGCGAGCAAATGGGCTTTCAAGCGCTCGGTAGCACGATTGCCAAACCTCAGACGACGCCCGAAAAACCCATCGTTATTATTGGCGCTGGCTGTGCTGGCATTGCGCTTGGCAAACTGCTGAATGACTTGGGATTGGCCTATATTATTTTGGAGAAAAACCAAGGCGTCGGCGGCACTTGGTGGGAAAACACTTACCCCGGCGCGGGCGTCGATACGCCCAATCACGCCTATAGTTTTAGCTTCGGCAAGAGCCACCGCTGGAGCCGCTATTTCTCGCCGCAAAGCGAAATTCAAGATTACCTATCGGGCAAAGCCGATGAATTTAATGTGCGAGAGAACATCCGCTTTGGCATCGAAGTTTCGCGCATCGACTGGCAAGCCGATAGCCAAAGCTGGCTGGTCTCCTATATGGGGCCCGAGGGTGAAGGCACTCTCGACGCGCCAATTTTGGTTAGCGCCGTAGGGCAAATCAGTCTTTCCAAAACGCCAGACATACCTGGCTTGAAAGATTTCAAAGGGCCGCTGTTTCATAGCTCGCAATGGCCGAAAGACCTCGATATTCGCGGCAAGAAAATAGCCATCGTCGGAACTGGTGCCTCGTCGATGCAAATCGCCCCGAGCATTGCCGACGAAGTTGGCGAGCTGACCATTTTCCAACGCAGCCCGCAATGGGCCCGCCCCATTCCGCGCTACCACGAGACGTTAAGCGAGGGCGCACAATATCTCCTCGAGCACGTGCCGTTTTATGCCGCTTGGTTTCGTTTCACGATGTTTTGGCGCTATGGCGACGGGCTGTTGCCGCACCTTAAAATAGACCCTGACTGGCCGCATCCGGAACGCTCGTTGAACCGTATCAACGAAAAGCACCGCGAAGAAATGGCGGATTACATAACCGAAAAGCTAGCCAGTCGCCCTGAGCTAATCGCCAAGTCGATGCCGAGCTATCCGCCCTATGGCAAACGTATTCTGCTCGACAATGGCTGGTATGACACGCTGCTGAAACCCAATGTAACCCTGCACAATGAGGGGGTTTCGAGTTTTACCGATAGCCAAATTACGGGCGATGCAGGCAGTGTTTGCACACCGGATATTGTGGTTATGGCAACTGGTTTTGAGGTCACAAAAATGGCCTCTCGGTTAAACATCACAGGCCCCAAGGGCACGCTGTCTGAAGTTTGGGATGGCGATGATCCGCAGGCTTATCTGGGCATCTCGGTGCCTGATTTTCCAAATTTATTTATGATGGCAGGCCCCACCACGGGGCTCGGCCATGGCGGCAGCGGCATGTTCATCGCCGAATGCCACGCCCATTACATTGCCAATACCATCGTCACCATGGTCAATGAAGGCATCGACCAAATGGCCGCCACAGCGCAGGCGCAGGACGCTTATATGAGCGACTTTAATAAAGGCCACGAGAATATGATTTGGATGCACCCAGGCATGACGACTTATTATCGCAACTCAAAGGGGCGCGTCTATTCCGTCATGCCATGGCGATTGGTGGATTATTGGAACATGACCCGCGAAGTAAAACTGGCCGATTATGAGGTTGGGTAGTTCGGCTAAATCAGCACTTACCAAGTAGGAATAAACGGTCGCTTGCCTTGGGCAGCCCCGCCGCGTTTTTTGCCCACGGGCATGGTTTTTAGCGCTCGCAATAAATAGGCGCGTGTATCCTTCGGGTCGATGACCGCATCTATTTCGTGATACATGGCGGCGTTCAGCGCTTTGCCGTTTTCTATCATCGCGCCCAATAATTTGTTGAACAATGCATCGCCATCGGCCGTGCCTTCGCCGCCTGCGGCCGCGATTTCTTTCGAATACCCAAGCCGCACGGCGCCTTCTAGTCCCATGGGGCCGAACTCGCCTGTGGGCCATGCCACGCTCATTTGCGGCACATGCAAGCTGCCCATGCCCATGGCTTGCGCGCCCAAGCCATAGCCTTTGCGCATGACCACCAAGAATACCGGAACCGAAACGCTGGCCCCCGCCACCAATAAAGAAGACGCCCGGCGCACCGTCGCGAGCTTCTCATGCTCAGGCCCAACCATAAAGCCGGGCGTATCGCAGAACGAGACAATGGGTAACTCAAAGCCATCGCAAAGCTGCACAAAACGCGCCGCTTTTTCCGCCGCTTCCGCATCAATCGCCCCGCCCAAATGCGCGGGATTATTGGCAATCAAGCCAAAGGCACGCCCTTCAATGCGCATAAACCCCGTGATCATGCCTTTGCCATAGGCGCGGCGCAGCTCCAGAAAACTGCCGGTATCGGCAATTAACTCTAGGGCGGCGCGCATGTCGTAAGCACGCTTTCTATCTTCGGGAATGAGCTGGCGTAATTTGCGCTGGTCGTCGCATGTGTGCTCGCGGAGGCTACCTTGAAAATAGCCCAACAATTGTTTGGCCATGGCCGTGGCTTCGACTTCGTTCTCAGCCAGCAAATCAACCACGCCGTTCTCGGTCTGCACATCCATGGGCCCAATGTCTGTGGGCGCCACTTGGCCTAAGCCACCGCCCTCAATCATTGCTGGGCCACCCATGCCGATATAGCTCGACTTGGTGGCAATGGTAACATCCGCGCAGCCAAATAAAACCGCATTGCCCGCGAAACAATAGCCGTTGTTCACGGCAATGCGCGGCGCCACGCCACTGGCTTTGGCCCATGTGGCGAAAGTCATCACATCCAACCCGCCGCCAGAAATTTTACTGGCATCCGTATCGCCGGGGCGCCCACCGCCGCCTTCGGTGTAAAACACCATCGGCACTTGCCAGTCTTGCGCGATTTCTAAAACGCGGTCGGTTTTTTTGTGGTTAAACAGCCCTTGGGTGCCAGCCAACACCGTATAGTCATAGGCCAAAACCGCCGCACGCGCCGTGTCTTCGTCGAATTGATGGCCATTGATAGCGCCAAAGCCTGCCACCAAACCATCGGCGGGCGTATTGTCGATGAGGTCGTCCAAATCGCGGCGTTGGCGTTGGGCGGCAATGGTCATTTGGCCGTATTCCATAAAGCTGCCGGCATCGCATAAATCGTCGACGTTCTCGCGGGCCGTTCGATAGCCTTGGTTATGGCGTCGCTGTATTTTTTCGGATCGATTGGCATCTAGCGTGCGCGCCAAGCGGGCTTCCAGATCAGCTAAATCGGCGCGAATGGCATCTTGGGGTTGCGTCTCTTGTTTGGCAGCGGAGGATGCATCGTTGGCAGCCTCGGTTGCATGCGCCTCAATGCTTATCAGCCCATCGCGCTCTTCCACCACATCGCCCACGGCTACTTTTACCGCGCTGACTGTTCCCGATACTGGGCTTTGCAAGCCATGCTGCATTTTCATCGCTTCCAGAACGGCCACTTCTTGTCCGGCGATGACTTCATCGCCCACGGCCACGCCCAGCGCATAGACCACGGCCTGCATTGGCGCATTAATTTGACTGATTTTTTTGGCACCCATTTTGGCCTCTCTTTATATATGTCTGAAAACCTTACGGCCGACTCGTAGGATTAGCAAAATCGAGCCCCGTCTTTATGTGTTCACGACGCTTTATTGGGCTTCAAAAATATCCGTGCCCGAATTGTAAGCGAATAGGTTTCCGCTGCCGATATCGTGCCATAGGCCATGTAAATTTAACGCACCCGAAGCAACCGCATCTGCCACGAAAGGAAATGACATCAGGTTTTCTAGAGAACCAAGAACCCCCTGCTGACCCATTTCAACAACCCGCGATGTTTCCTCTGAGGCCCCCACGCGCTCATAGGCCGGGCGCAACATTTCTAGCCAATGCCCGATAAATTCAAAGTCACTCTGTTCAGCCGCAACCCCATGTGTGCACATATCGTAGCAAGCCTGCACGCCGCCGCACTGCGAATGGCCCAAGACAATCATGTGCTTCACTTTCAAGGCTTTCACAGCATATTCGACCGCAGCCGACGTTCCGTGAAAATCGCTGTTCGGCGCATAAGGCGGAACCAGATTGGCGACGTTGCGATGCAGAAAAAACTCTCCGCTTTGGGTCCCAAAAATTTCCGTGGCCTGCACCCGACTGTCGCAACATGAAATAACCATGGCACTTGGGTTCTGGCCATTCTCTGCCAAATCTGAGTAGCGGGCGGATTGGCGTTCAAACCCATCTTTCTTCCAAGACTGATATCCGTCGACCAATTGCACTGGCAAGGGAACGGCGTGTTTCATGGCAATACTCCTTTGAAGTTAAGTTATATTTCGCAACGCAAAAATGAGTTTTAATGCCTTCAACATATCCGAACGCGTGAAGTGAGAGTAGTAAAAATGAACTCGACTTATTTCCTTCCTGCCCGTGCAGCCGCGTTTCGTTTAGGTTTTTTGTTTTCGATACTATTTTATCGCGCGCGCTTGGCCTTTAGCGGGCGCTGTTTATCTATGGTTTTGCCTCCCAATCCATGGCGGCGGGATGGGCTATCCTGTCGAACTTTGCGGTCATATGGCGCACCTGAGCGGCGAAGTATCTTTCGCGAAAGGCGGCGCTGCGACGGGAAACGCCAAGGAAAGCTGCATAAAGCAATGAAGCGCACTGCAACGAAGTGGCCAGCTAAAACCAGCCCATCACCCGAGCAAACCCGGCGCCGAACAAGGGTAGTTGCAACCCAAAATTGGTCATTAAGGCTCGGTCTTTGCTTATAATTCCAGCCCCCGTCCACAACACAGAACCGGTGCCGTGAAGGATAATATTCAGCGGATATAGGTTTAGGTTGGTTAGCAAAATACCGCTCAATACAAGGCTAGTCCCACACCATTTTAAAATATCTAAACGCGTCATAGTCACTCCTCTAGCTAGCGCGCCATTGTCTTGCAGCTCGTAAGGGCTGTAAATAGCCGCGAGGCAAAAATAACTATGGTGTTTCGGCGAAGCACTAGGCATCCTTTGGTATAATCCTTAATTTTGAGCGAGCCCCTCTATGGATCCCCGCACCGAAGCCCTATTAACCAAGCAACCCCTTCCTCTTTTGTTAGGCCTTACGGCCCCCAACACGGCCGCTTTCGCCATTCAAGCTGGCGTGAACCTAACCGAGGTTTGGATTATTAGCCGATTGGGTACCGAGGCCCTGGCAGCCATTGCCCTGGTGTTCCCCTTATTAATGCTCACGCAAACCATGTCTGGTGGCGCGCTAGGCGGAGCCATTTCTTCCGCCATCGCGCGGGCCTTGGGAAATGGCGATACCGACCGAGCCGAAAAACTCGTGTGGCATGCAATTTTTGGCGGCGCTATCGGTGCCTTCGCGTTTTTAATTATCTTCAGTTTATTTGGCCGTTCGTTTTTAACCTTCCTCGGCGGCGATGGCGCCATTCTCGAGGCCGCCATGTCCTATTGTTGGGTGCTATTTATCGGCGGCATCACCTTGTGGATTTCCACCGTCTTCGGGTCTGTTTTCCGAGGCGCTGGCGACATGGGGTTTCCCGCTAAACTGATGATTATGAGCGCGGTCATTCAGGTGCCAACGACGGCCATTCTCGTGCTCGGCCTGTTCGGGATGCCACAACTTGGGGTCGCAGGCGCGGCTGTCTCTAGTGTTCTTTCGGCGTTTATTATGGGCTTGTTTTTATGGGCGCGACTGGCGTCCACCAAAACGGCCACCCCCCTTCGGCGTGCGCAATTCGGCTGGCAGCCAAATTTGGTGACCGAGATTTTAAAAGTGGCCCGCCCCGCCAGCATCAACCCTTTAATGACCGTTGGTACTATTTTGGGCCTTACGGCTTTGGTCGGCTCCTTCGGACCCGAAGCCCTGGCTGGCTATGGCATTGGCACGCGCATTGAGTTTCTCATGCTGCCAATTATTTTTGCTTTCGGCACGGCGTTAACAACCATTGTAGGCACCAATATTGGCGCCGGTAATTATGACCGAGCCGAAAGCGCGGCGTGGTATGGCGTCGCTAGTGTGGCTGTTTTATGCGGCGTGGCCGGCGGACTATTGGCGCTTTTCCCGCAAGCTTGGATTCCCATTTTCACCGATAATGCCATCGCCTATGAGACGGCTAAATCTTATATTCAAATCGTTGGGCCAGCCTATCCATTTTTGGGCATGGGGCTTATTCTTTATTTTGCCAGCCAAGGCGCCGGTATTATGACTTGGCCCATTCGAGCCATGATGGCGCGCTTCGTTTTATCGGTGGGTGGCGCAGCGGCGCTGGTGCATTATGCGGGCTACGGCGTGGAGGCCATTTTTGCCGTCAGTAGTGTGGCTCTGGTTATTTATGCAAGCCTTATTGTAACGGCGATTTATCGAGGTGCTTGGCGCCCCAAGACATAGCCTTTAGCCACGAACCAAGTCTGGCGAACGCGCCATCCATAGAGCCCCAAAAGCCAGAAGGCTGCACAGGCTAACAAAAGCAAAAGCATTGCCATAGCCGCCGCCGAAGTCGTAAATCAAGCCAATGGCAATCGGCCCGGAGGCCACGCCAAAATTCATAATCAATTGCTGATAGCTCAAGATACGTGGAAAATCACGCAAACCAAAAGCAGACGCCACCAGCAAAGGCTGAACCATTAAAATATTGCCAACGGTAAACCCAAACACCATGGTCATAGCCAAAACCGCCAATTCGCCTTGCGCCAACGACATGGCAAAAAGGGTTGCCGCTTGCAGCAGATAAACGCTCAGAACGAATTTAAACAAGTTCAAACGATCTAAAATAGCGCCACAAATCAGCCGCCCCACCAGCGAACAAAACGCCACGGAGGCGATGGTAATCGCCGCCGTCTCGGCATCGGCTCGCTCGAGACCCCATTTAAAAACATGGGCGATGGTGCCAACTTGAGCCATAAGCGCCAAGATTGACGCCGCCGCCGACCAGCGGAAAAACCGCGACCGCAAAGCCTCGCCTGCACTTAACCCATCGGGCAGAGTATTTTCGCTTTGTCCATTGTGCGCATCGCCATCGGGCAGCAGCCCCATGGCTTGTGGGCTGGGCCGCAAAAATGCCAAGGTTAGCGGCACATTTGCCAGAATGACCCAAAAAACCCAGCCGCTTTGCAACGTTTCCAAACCGCCCGTTTTCAGCATTTGCGCCAAGGCAGGCGTCAATAAAACGCCGCCCAAAGACAAGCCAGATTGCGTGAGCGCCAGCCCCAAAGCACGACGACGAACAAACCAGCGCGCCACCACCGTGGTAGCTGGCACCAGCGCGGTCATCGAATAGCCAATACCCAAAAGCACATAGACGCCATAAACATCGGGAAGGCTGGAAACGCGCGGCAGTAAAACATAAGCGCCTGCAATCACCAGCGTGCCAAGAACCACACAATAGCGCACATCATAGCGCGAAATTAATTCGCCCACAGCAATGCCCGCAAAGCCCGCGGCCACCAGAAAAAGCGTATTGGCGGCCGAGATTTGCGCCACGCTAAACCCAGTGGCAGCGACAATCGTTTCGAGCAATACCGACATCGCGTAAAAAATCATACCCGCGCCAATAAACAAGCTGTAGCCAATGGCCAGCAATACCAACCAACCAAAGAAAAAAGGCGGACGTTTCATGCTCACACCTGCCACTTGGGACTGCGTTTTTCGGCGAAGGCGCGCGGGCCTTCTCGCGCATCCTCGCTTTTGGCCCAGTCTCGATACGCCGGATAGCCGCCCTGGTTTTTCAAGGCGTCTGCTAAACTCGGCTCATCGAGCCCGCGCATAACAGTTTGTTTAGAGGCGCGCACGGCCATCGGCGACGCACGTAAAATACTTTCGCACCATGTCTCAACCGCAGCGTCAAGCGCCTCGGGAGCCACCACTTGATTGACCAGCCCAAGGCTTTCCGCCTTGGCGGCGTCTACGCGCTGACCTGTCAAAATCATTCCCATGGCTTGCTTTAAGCCAATTTGGCGCGGCAAACGGTGCAGCCCGCCACCTAAGGCCACCACACCCGCCAGAGGTTCTGGCAAGCCAAAGCTCGCCGTTTCGCTTGCCACAATAATATCGCATGCCAAAGCAATCTCGAATCCGCCGCCCAATGCCAATCCATTCACCGCAGCGATAATCGGCTTGTTGAGGTCATAACGCTCTATCAATCCGGCGTAGCCAGAGCTTGGGTAGGCGCCCTGCTGGTCGACGGTTTTTAAATCGCTGCCCGCACAAAAGGCGCGCTCGCCCGCACCCTTTATCACACAAATACGCTGGCTATCCTGCGCTGCAAAAGCATCAAAGGCGGCGTGTAACCCTTCATGCATTTCCGGCGTAATCGCGTTCATCGCAGCCGGACGGTTCAAGGTAATTGTGGTGACTTGAGCTTTCTGCTCAACGATAATATCCATAATGCTTCCTAACTATAGGTGATGGCTATTTTGCCGCGCGCCAATTTGGCCGTGGCCACATCGGGGGCAAAAACAAGGCCCAAACGTCGGTTGGGATAAGCGGTCGGCTTGTTAAAATGCATCGCTTCGACCTGCGGCATAGCCTCTACTTTATCCATATTTTCAATATGATAGCTATCCGCCGCCTGCGTGGCATTTATTGTGTGGCAGGCACCAGAGCGCAGCAACGTGATGTCGCTAATCGGCAAATTTAAAATAGCGCGTGCGTGCAAATCGAACTCAGATAGGTTTTGCGTATATAAGGTCAGCAATCCCGTATCATGCGGACGCGGGCTCAATTCCGAAAAAATCACCTCTTGCCCCCGAACAAAAAACTCGACCCCAAAAAGGCCATAGCCTTGCAAATCATCGGTAATCCGGCGCGCCATATCTTGTGCCTTCGCTTCCAAAGCCCCCATATCAAATGTGCCTTGCTCGCTGAGCTTAAAGTCTCCATCCACTTGCTCATGACGCAAAACCGGACAGAAAACCGTCTCGCCGTTTTTTTGCCGAATGGTCAAAAGTGTAATTTCATAATCAAAGTCGATAAACTCTTCGATGATCACTTTAGGACGATCGCCGCGCATGTTTTCTACCGCGTGATGCCAAGCCGCTTGTGCGCTTGGCTCGTCGTCTGCTTCCACGGTCGATTGGCCCTTGCCAGATGAACTCATGACCGGTTTCACCACCGTCCGTAGCTTCATGTCGCGATAGCTTTTTAATAATTCGTCTAGGCTTTCGGCATAGGTATATTTCGCGGTTGGCAAGCCAATCTCAGCCGCGCGATCGCGGATGCGGTCTCGGTTCATTGTCAAATCGACGGCGCGCGCAGAAGGCACAATCGTGCGTGTTTTTTCTAAGTCTAATAAAACTTGTGTGTTGATGGCTTCAATCTCAGGCACCACAAAGTCTGGGTCTGTGTCTTGCACATGGGCGCGCAATTGGGCCTCATCCAGCATATCAAAGACAAGGGCTTGGTCGGCCACTTGCATGGCGGGGGCATTTTCATAACGGTCGCAAGCCACTACCGTGCAGCCTAAGCGCTTGAGACTGATGGTTAACTCGCGGCCCAGCTCGCCCGAGCCGAGTAACATTATCTTCTTCACGCCTGATTTCCTCCCGAGGCCGCTTGACCCTATCTGATAAATAGCCCTAACCTTGGCTAGGAGCATAATCTAAGTCGCAGAAAAAGAAAGCCGCTCAAGCCGACATCTCGGCAATCTCGCTTTCTCGCTGCCAGTTCGGGAGAGCCAAATGGAAGCCTATCAAAAACAATTACTCGGCCACGCTATGTGGGTTTTAGTCATCGGTTTATTGTGTGGCTTTATGCTGGCCATCAGCCTCATCGGCGGATTAGAGATCGTGCCGGGCGTTTTTGTTAATGTGCCAATGTTTGGCACCACAGAGGGCTGGGTTCGCGCCCATGCGGGTGGCATTAGCAATTGCCTGCTAATGGTGGCCATGGCGTTTGCCTTGCCGCATTGCGGATTGGCCACAGCGCGCGCGCAGTTGTTCGCCAAAGGCATTATTTTTGCCGGCTGGAGCAATACCATCTTTTATTGGGCGGGAAATGCCTCGGGCTCTCGCGCCTTATCGTTTAGCGATAATGCTTTGGGCAGCTCGAATATTCTGGGCGTCATTGGCTATACGCTAGCCGTGGTGGCAGCGGTCGTGACGCTTTATATTGCCGCCCAAATGGGCCGCGGATTTTTAAAAAAATCAGCCTAATGAAATCTAGTCGGCGCGGTTTCCCTGAGGCTTACCGCCAGACCCTGTGGGTCGGCTACCGCGATGCCCTGGCTTCTTGCCGCCAGGTTTCCCGCCGGGCTTGCCTTTAAAGCCGCTCGGTTTGCCGCCAGGTTTACCTTTAAATCCACCCGGTTTCCCGCCCGGTTTCCCACCCGGTTTTCCGCTCGGTTTTCCGCCGGGCTTACCGTCGCGTTTGCCCTGTGGTTTGGCGTCCCAATTGCCTTTTTCTCTATTACGCGGCTTCTTGCCTTGCTTGCGTTTGGGCCGTGGTGGCATCGAGCCATCTTCGAAATCACTCAAAGTTTTGGTAGGCTGAACTTCTATGCCTTCTTGAGCCGACGCCTCCCCACCCTTCGCCAGCTCGGGGGCTTTGCTTTCGCGCATAGCGACCGTGACGTTTTGTGTCGGCAGGCTCAACTTTGTGAGGCGCTCGACATCGCGCATACGTTTTTTCTCATCGGGCGCACATAGCGTAATGGCGCGGCCTTCGCGGCCTGCCCGCGCCGTGCGGCCAATGCGGTGAACATAGCTTTCCGGCTGCGTCGGCGGATCATAATTGACCACCAAAGACACATCGGGAATATCAATACCGCGCGCGGCCACATCGGTCGCAACCAAAATATGTTCTTTGCCTGAGCGAAACATATCGAGCGCGCGCTGGCGCTGCGCTTGGCTTTTATTGCCATGAATGGCCGATGCGTGAACGCCCTGTTTTTTCAAGAAGGTGACCAAATCATTGGCCCCATGTTTGGTGCGCGTAAACACAATCGTGCGGAACTCGTTTTCTAATTGAGCTAGCAAAAAAGGTCGCTTGCTGGCGCGGTCCATCAGGTAAACCATCTGCTCAATCTTCTCGATAGGCGTGCCTTGTTTGGCAACCTGAACATCTACCGGATCGGTGAGAAACTCATTAGCGAGTTTGCGAATTTCTTTCGGCATCGTCGCCGACAGCAAAACCGTCTGGCGGTCTTGCGGCGCCTTGCGCATAATTCTACGAATGGCGGGGAAAAACCCTAGGTCCATCATTTGATCGGCTTCATCCAGCACAACAATTTTCGTGTCTTGTAGCGAAATCGTGCCTTGCTTCAGATGATCTTCCAAACGCCCGGGTGTGGCCACCATAATATCGAGGCCGCGAAACAGTTTCTTTACTTGTGGTGGATATTTCATTCCGCCCACAATCGTTGCTCGTTGATGATAAATTTTATCGCCATATTTCCCGATGTTATCGTCAATCTGGCTGGCCAGTTCGCGCGTTGGCACAACAATCAGGGCCGTGCAGCGTTTGGGTTCCACAGGGGTTTTGGCTTGTATCAACATTTCCAAAATTGGCAACACAAAGGCTGCTGTCTTGCCTGTGCCGGTTTGGGCAATGCCCACGACATCGCGACCTTTCAGGAGCTCAGGAATGGTTTTTTCTTGAATGGGGGTAGGTTCCGAATAGCCACTTTTTTCAAGCGTTTCGGCCAGTTGCTTGGACAGACCAAGCGAAGCAAATTTAGACATATAATTTCCTAGGATTTTTCTAAAATCGCGTCCAAAAATACATCGCGCGATACAGCTGCAAACAGCTTATGAGTTTCGTTGGGCGATGCTTAGCATGGATTGCTTGCAAAACAGTAAAGAATAATTTCACTTCCTTGCTTTGCCTTTTTCCTCCAGTTAAGACACACTCGTGGAAAATCGGAGAAAGACCTATGACGCGTTCCCCTGCCCTCACTATTTTGCTGTCTACCTGGCTTGCCGCCTCGCTGGGTTTTGCCCATGCTGCCCCCGCCACGTCCAAGCCCGCCACATCCAAGCCTGCTGCGCAGGTAATCGCCACGCAAATAACCGCCAAGAACGCCCATCAATGGGTGCAAAAAGGGCCAGACGCCATCGGCGGCATTGGCGACTGGGTATTATCCAACGGCACATTATGCATCATTTTGGCAGGCCTTCCCCACGAAGGCGACTTTTCAGCCTCTGGCGGCACGCTGCGCGACATCGGTTATTGCGCGCGTGACGACGACCAATATGTCTCATCGCAAGATTTGGTAAATGGCAGCCTCGCACAACCCGTCGATATTTCCGACATTCGCGCCAGCCAAAATAAACAGGCCGCCAGCTTGGTTACTTTGGGCTCGCATCATGGGCTACAAGTCGAAACACGCTATACGGTGTCTCGTCAGGTGCCGGAGCGCTTGCAAATTTCGAAAACCATATGGCGGCAAAATGAAGATGCCACCGACCCCAGCTTGTTTAGCACCGCCGTTTTAAACTATCACTCGATGGAGACCTTCTTGCTGTCCACGCAAGACCCTTCGCTTTCCAACGGCTTTGTTCAACAACAATTCGTGGGTCGCGGGCCCTTATCTTATGCCGACACAGCTCGCCCCGTAGATACGGTTATTTTGCTATCGCCGCATGATGCGCGGGTGCCGATAAGTTATGGCTGGCGGCAAGTCTCAGCTCATCTAGTGCAAGACGATACGCGCCGTGCCTTGCCAAGCTTTGCACTGGCTGACCGCAGCGCTTTGGCTTTTCTTACTTTAGTGGAACCGCTGTCCTTTGGAAGTGACAAGCGTTTGGGCCTCGCGCAATTGCTACAAGTGGCGCTGATGGAGATAGAGCTGGGCGATAAATTGCACCTAGAAGAAGAAATTTGGGTCGCCCCCAGCGCCGATGTCTCGGCTATAACAGATTTATTATTTGCCGATGCCGCCATGGTTCAGGGCCAATTAAGCCCGACCGACCAAACCGTGCGGGTGCATATTGACCGCGCAGACGGCGCGCCTTTCACACAAACCACGGCAGATGAACAAGGCAAGTTTTCGGCCAAACTGCCGGCCGGAGATTATGCCATCCGTCTTATGTCTGCCGCTGCCCAGACAGTGGTGAAACCGTTTACCATGGCGGCCACAACCACTAAGCTGAAAGCCATGAGCCCGTCGCGAGCCGCCCGCATCACCTTGCCGCGCGGCCAAGCTATGCGATTGGCTTTTCGGGGCCAAAACACCACGACCAACCCCGATTTTGAAGACAGTCTGACGGGCTACCGAATTGAAAACGCCGACGGCCCCATAGAGGAGCCAGCCGCCTCGGACATTCATTTGGCGGGCGTAGCCAGCGACCCAACGCATGTGTTTTTGCCAAATGGCGATTACACGGTTTATGCCGTGCATGGCCCCGAATTTTCGGTCGAAACTAGCGAGATAAAAGTGCGCGATGGCGCCGATATAACCCTGCGCATCAATACGCCAAAGCGGGTGCTTAGCACGCCCAATCATATGAGCGTCGATATGCATGTGCATTCCGGCCCTAGCCTCGACAATTCATTTTCGACCGAAAAACGGGTTCGTACTTTCGTGGCCGAGCGCGGCGAAGTGATGGTGGCAGCCGAACATGACACTATTTTTGACTTTAACCCGCTATTGCGCGAGATGAAGGTGAGCGACAAAATGATTGCTATCACCGGCTCCGAAGTGACCAGCACGCTAGAAACCCCACGCGCGCCTCACACTATTGGGCATATGAATTTCTTTCCGCTACAGGTGCAGCCGCATGCCTATCGCCGGGGCTTGAAGGCACATGAAAACCGGCGCACCCGCGATGTGTTGCACGATATGCATGTTCACCATGGCGATCCGGTGGCGCAACTCAACCATGCGCGCGATAGTTTTAAACTATCGCATAAGCTGCCAGATGATTTTGCCGAACATATAAATGGCGAACAATTTTTCGATCATATGGGCGTGGCGGCGCATCCCTATCAGCCGCATAAACCCCTTACCAGCGCGCCCAACAATAGCCTTGTCGCGGCGGATCCGATTACCGGCTTCCGCGATATTGATTTTGACGTGATGGAAATTATGAACGGCACCCAAGACCATCGCCCAGACCGCGTAGCCGCCTCGCGCCTCGATTGGTTATCGCTGGTAGCCCAAGGCGAGAGGCTGGCCGCTACTGCCAATAGCGACAGCCATGACACCACCCAACAAGTAGCCCTGCCGCGAAATATGGTGCGCCTCCATGCGGATACGCTGACTGAATTTAAGATGACCCGCTTCACTGCATCCGTAAAATCGGGTGCTTTTTATGGCACCACAGGGCCATTCATCGAACTGGCGCTTGGCGATGCCAAAATGGGACAAACCCATCGCGGCACATCGGGTGTTTTAAAAGGGCGCATTTTCAGCGCCGATTGGGCCCAAGCCGATACGCTAAAAGTGCAGCTCAATGGCCAAACCATCTATAGCCAGCCCTTGCCCAAAGATGGCGTTTTCTCGCTACCGATGGACTTTCAAGACGATGGCTTTGTAACGCTAGAGGCCAGTGGGCCAGCCAGCGATATTTATAAAGCGGTCTATCCGGGGTTCTTCCCTTACGCCTATAGCAACCCGATTTACGTCGATGCCAATGGCGACGGAAAATGGACACCGCCCGGTATCACGCAATAGCCTCTAGCGGGCGGCCAATTCGGCCACAATATCGGCATGGCGTTTTGGCGATAGCGGGTAGTAATACATGCACGCCACCGAGGCCAAAATACCAAATAGTGGCACGCCGACGATGATATAGCGCAAGCCATCCAAGGTTTGTGCGCTTTGCGCGCCGCCCGCTTGGTAGCCGATGAAATCTAGCAAAAGCCCCAGAATAACCGCGCTTAGGGCTACGGCCGCTTTTTGGGCAAATGTGATAAAGCCGAAAATCATCGCTTCCACGCGGTCGCCAGTTTTCCATTCCCCATACTCTACCGTGTCTGGCAACATGCCCCAGAAGGTAACGGCAAAAGCTCCCGTGCCAAAGCCGATGGCGACATAATTCCACGTCACCATGGCGGCAGACGTGGCGGGGTTGAACAAGAAAGCGACCAAGGCCAGACCAGCGCAAGCACTGCCAGCCATCCAGACAAAGCGCTTCGATGTTTTCAGCGTGAGGTATGTCCAGAAAGGAATGACCAAAAGACCCGTGGCGGCAAAAGCCATTAAGGCCGTAGAGCCCGCATCGCGATCGCCCAATTGATATTCGAAGTAATAAAGCAAGGTTTTGCCAATCACTGTGGTGCCCAAAACCATTAGCAATATGGAGGCGAACACAATGATAAATGGCGTATTTTGCGCCATGCCTGAAAAAGTTTTCTTCAAACTAAGAGCCGCAGGCGCATCTGGGGCTTCTGTGGGTTCGCGGCACAACCAGAAGCATAGCCATAAAACCAATGACGCCAGTCCGCCCGATATCATAGCCAGATACATAAAGGCCTGCGCATCCGTATCCGCGCGCTCTAGCAAAATACCCGCCAAAACCACCACGCTAAAGCCACCGAGATAGGCAAATACCATGCGCGCGCCGGCCATGCCCGCTCGGTCCTCTGAGTTTTGGGTCATCCGCGCCATTAAAGACGAGTAAGGCGTCGAGGCCATGGTGAAAACCAGTCGGAAAGCAAATTGCCCCGTTAACGCCATCACCGCCAGCATAGCAATGGATACCTCGCCCGGATGCCAAAACAGCAGCATATAGCTGAGCCCCAAAGGAATAGGCGTGAACAATAAATACGGGCGGTAGCGCCCCCAACGCGTGCGAGTGCGCTCTGCCACATAGCCCATGGCCGGGTCGGTAATCGCATCCCATAAAGATCCAATCGCATAGATGAGCCCTGCCATGGCATTGGGCAGCCCCAAAACATCGGTATAAAAATAAAACAGATAGAGGCTAATGCCCTGCCAATAGAGATTGAACGCAAAATCACCGCTGCCATAGCCGATTTTCTGTCCCCAGCTCAGTCTTTGTGTCGATATGCGGCTCATGGTTTGTCCCTCTCTAGGCGTAAGGTTTCAACCTAAACCTTGGCGCGCCAACGCGCGACAAAATTCGTTTTGCGTGGCTCTATGGACAAGCCCCAATCGAGACCTATGTAAGGGGTATGGAAGAAGCCCAAATATCAGAAATCGTAGCGATGGCGTGGGATGACCTCACGGCTTTTGACATGATTGAACGCGAATATGGCCTGTCTGAAGCCCAAGTCATTCAGCTAATGCGCCGCCATATGAAAGCCTCTAGCTTTCGTATGTGGCGCAAACGCGTGTCGGGTCGCGCGGCCAAACATACGCAAAAATTGCGTCCCAAACCCAGCCCACAAGACCCCGACGAGCTATTCACTTCGGATTGACCCAATAGGTGACGATCTTTTTCGTATCGGCCACGCGGCCTGCGTGGCGAGGGATTACCGGCTCGGGTTTTTATATCGCCGGTTAAAAATTGCCCAGCTCGACCAGAAGAATACCGACAAGCCGACAGCCGTGAGTATGGCAGGCGTTGGGTCATCTAGAGAGCTGATAGAGCCCGCGTAAGCGACAATTATACAATAGGGGATGACATTAATCGACCAGAGGCCGAGGAAAGTTAGAAAATTCATCCGTGTCAGCCCCGCCATACAGGCCGAAACTTCCGGCAAAACGGGCATGGCGCGAGACAGTAAAATAATCACCGGCCCATGGCGGCGAAATGTTTCAGCCGCGGCTTCTCGCTGTTGTTCCTCTTTGACGATATGCACGACAAACCTATCGCCATACCGCCGGCTTATCCAATACCCACATATGCCAGCGGCCATGAGGCCGAGCGCCCCAGCCAGGGCCGCGAAACCTGCGCCGATAAAATAGCCCGCCAGCAAAAGCGTCGCCAAAGTCGGGACGGTGAAAATCAAATCCGCAAACAGCAACCCCGCCACAAGGACGCCCACAAGAATTGGATCGGCTGTTTTCGCCGCCAGCAACCAAGTCTCGATTTTAGCTACACTAAGCACGCCAGATGCATTCAGGACAAGGAACGTGCTGCTAAAGACGAGCGCCAACAGGGCCATAATTTTCAATAGTGGTTTCATCGCTCTTCTAGGCTGCCCTCAAAATACGTCATGGCACATAGCACGGCTTTATCAAATTTGCCTAGGAGAATGGAGTGCAGACGCGAATGGGTAGCGGACGCTAAAAGCACTCGCCAACTTGTTGGCGTTAGTGCGCCTCCAAAGGGACAAGGCGCACTAGGCTAATAAATTAACAGTGCTTATAGTCTGCGCAAAGGAGCTATCAATTTTTTTTGAAAATTGGTAGCGGAGGAGGGACTTGAACCCCCGACACGCGGATTATGATAAAACTGCTTAAACTTTTCCTATTTAAATTCAGCTGTTTACAAGCACATAAATTAGGTGTGTTAAAAAGTGTGTTATGCGCTAGTTGGCATCCATACTTTCATCTCTGAGCCAATTCCCAGAGGTCCAGCATTGCTATTTAACCGTAAAGCTAAATGACCCTTTTAAGGGATGACCATCCGCACCAAGACCACGCCATTCGATTAGGTAGTTACCCATTCCTATCGGCGGAACAGGAATAGCGTAGTCAGATGCAAACCCGCTAAAGGCATCTTAATCGAGACTGACGCTCGGCTGATTGCCTTGGGTCATGCTGACCCGCGTCAGTCGAATGGCGCCCTTAAAATCCATAACAATCTCTGAAGGCGTTTTCGAGACGGTGGCCTCGTTGGCTGGTACAGTCGCCTCAAGCGGTGAGTGCGCAATGGCGTTTGTAGCCCACAAACTCACCATCGCGGTGAACATGATATGTTTCATCGTTTGTCCCTTCATGCGATCAGTTGATCCCATTGGCTCTTTGAAGTTCGCGTATGTAAGCGGTGATCATTTTGACGTCTCCACGGGTGACACCTTCAACAGCAGGCATGTTGCCGAAAGGCCAATGGTGCGCACGCACGCCTAATGCTGCGGCCCGCTGAAAGCTTTCATCGCCGTGATGGCTAGGTTCATAGATTTTGTGAACAAGTGGGGGCGCAACACCGTCTTTTCCCGCAGCGTTGACCCCGTGACAAGCCGCACATTTTGCATTGAAGCCCACTTGACCGACTTTCGCTTTATCCGAAAAACTATCCGGCAGAATGACTTTAACCAATGCTGTGTCATCACTGCCAGAAGTTGTGCCTGCACTGACAGTTGGCTCGAATGTTGTCCAAAGCATGTAACTCGCCGCACCAACTACTAGTGCCATCGCTGTGGCGTAAAAAAGTTTCATGTATTCTCTCGTGTTTTAAGTTGTTGAAGAAGCATACACCTTCCAGCAGGTGGAGGGTCAATCCTTTTCACATCACAGATTTGAGAGCATCCACACACCCATGCCAATCATCATGAGGTTCTCGGTCAGTGAGATAAACCCAAGTGGCACCTTACTATCGCCCCCAACACAGGCACACTTAAGTTCCCGCTTGTCGAGATAGACTGCCTTAAACACGCTGACAGCCCCAATTCCAGCCACAAGAAATGCCGCAGGAGCGGAGAGCCAAGTCAGCACGCCAGCCATCATTAGTAATCCAGACCCTGTTTCTACGAAGGGGTAGACGTATCCATATCGCACCCATCGCTGTGCCAGCAGGTCATAATTGAGAAACATGGTCGCAAAGCGTTCGACATCCTGAAGCTTTTGTAACCCTAGCAGCACCATGGAGATTGAGATAAACCATTCGATAGTTCGTCCAGAGAAGGGTGTCCCAAGCGCGACCCATGTCACGGCGAGTGCCATGAAGGCCGCGACCGAAAACAACATAATGACAGGCGTGTAGGTCAGGGTATCCCTGGCTTTAGTGGGCTTGCCAAAATATTCTCTTAGATCATCGAACCCCCCAATACGAACGCCGTCGATAAAGGTCTGTGGGGTCGTTGCAAGGCCATGCTTGGTCTTGAAGGCATCCACTTCTTCTCTGCTAGTCAAATGGCGATCTTCCACCTCGTATCCCTCGCGTTCCAGCAAATCCTTGGATTTCAGACCGTGAGGGCACATACGATCCGACATTACCATGCGATGGAGTGTTGCTATTTTGGTAGCCTTATTTCTTGGCATTTCATTTACCCTTTCATCGGTCTTTGCGAAGTCGTTGCACCTATTTGGACTATCATTTAGTCTTCCCAGCAACTGGAAGGTCAAGGAGGATTTGCATGAACATTTCTGCTGCATCCAAGGCGGCTGGCTTGCCCGTCAAAACAGTTCGCTACTATGCAGATATCGGTTTGGTAAGCGCACCATCACGATCAGATACCGGGTACCGCACCTACGATGATGCATCAGTCCGAAAGCTAATATTTATAAGACGATCCCGCGCGTTTGGCTTTACCATTGAAGAGTGTCGCGAGCTTCTTGACCTATACCAGGATCAAGATCGCACTAGCGCGGAGGTAAAGCGCAAGGAAGGCTTTATTGATTGGGCGTGGAGTAGTGAGCCACTCATCAAATCAGGAATATTCTATCGCGGTCGTCAAGAGATCATCCCGCTGCCTGCTTCATCCTTAGCTGCAAAACAGGATATGCTGATCGACAACCGAACAGGAATTCTGCACCCAAAAGGCATTTGGCTGGGGGAAGAAGAGGTTCGGGAAATGAGCATATTCTCGGAACTTCCCGATAAAACCCGCATGACCGTCTCTCTTCTCCTATATCCTGATGACGCTCCAGGAAAATGGGACCGCGATTTGGAGGAACCAACAGAACACGACACATACGATCAGTTCGTTATTGGAGGCCAGGTGTGAAAAGAAACGACTGCTCAGCGGAGCTGCACGACTTGACGGAATGGAAAACCCTTTTTGTTGTTCCTAGTCATTTGAGGGGCACATCGCAAATAGCGTAGTTGGTTCGTAATATCATCGCGGTCCCCGTGATTTGGCCGTGGGATGTCTCTCGTTCAAACAATTCGAATGATCAGCCAGAACCTCAATGATCCGGCATTCCGCAACTTTCCCGCCACCACACTCGCGGACCATGCGCTTCAATTCCCGTTCCATAGAGCGCAGGCGGCCCAAGCGTTCCTGGACACCGTGCAGGTGCTCGCGTGCGATGGCGTCCACTTGTTCACACGACTGTTCGGGCTGATCCGAAAACGACAGCAATTGGCGAATATCGTCCAGACTGAAACCCAGCTCCCGGCTGTGACGGATAAAGATCAGCCTCGAGGCCTGATCTTCTGAATAGATGCGCCGATTGCCGCTGGTGCGCCTCGTATCCGGCAACAGACCGATTTTCTCGTAGTGCCGAATGATCTGGACAGTGCAACCAGCTCTTTCTGCCAGTTCGCCAATTGAAATATCTCTTACGTTCATCAAATTTTCCTCTTGCTCCTACAACGATTGTAGATATTAGTATCTCAGACTAGAGGCTTTCAAGGCGTCGTTCAATTGGATGACAAGCCTCGATAATGAATTACAGGAGCAAGGTATGAGTGCAAGTTGCTGCGGACAAGATGCCCAATTCGACGGCGTTTCCGCCGCATTCAAGCGGGCATTGTGGATCGTCATCGCCATCAACGGCGCTATGTTCATCGTTGAGATGGCGGCGGGCGCTTTCGCGGGGTCGAAGGCGCTGCAGGCGGACGCCCTCGATTTCCTCGGCGATACGACCACTTACGCCATCAGCCTCTACGTCATCGGCATGGCCCTGCACGTCCGCGCGACGGCGGCACTCATCAAGGGGCTCAGCCTTGCGGCCATGGGGCTATGGGTATTTGGATCGACCGCTTATCAAGTTCTCGTCCTCGGCGTGCCGTCCGCGACAGTCATGGGCGGTGTCGGGTTGTTGGCGCTTTTGGCAAACCTTGCAAGCGTCGTCCTTCTCATGCGATTCAAGGACGGCGACGCGAACGTTCGCTCCGTCTGGCTCTGCAGCCGCAACGACGCCATCGGAAATGTGGCCGTCATCGGGGCGGCAGCCGGTGTCTATTTTACCGGGACTGCGTGGCCAGACCTTATTGTCGCCGCTCTCATGGCCGGCCTGTTCCTCTGGTCGGCCACGCAGATCGTGCGTCAGGCGTGGGGAGAAATGCAACATTGTGCCGTTCCCGCGACGGGCGAGTGAGGTCGGGTAGCACCATGCAGAACACCTCCCATCAAACCAACGCCTTGTATCTCGCATGGCTGATTGCTTTGACCGCGACCCTCGGGGCCCTGTTCATCGGGGAAGTCATGGGACGAACACCCTGTGTTCTTTGCTGGTACCAACGGATCGCCATGTTTCCGCTGGCACTTATCCTGGGGCTTGCGAGTTTTCGAGCCGATCATGCGGTTCGGCACTACGTTATTCCTTTGGCATTGATTGGCGGCTTGATCGCACTTTGGCATAGCCTGCTTTTCGTCGGGATCATCCCCGAACCAATTCAACCCTGTGAACGCAACGGACCATCATGCTCGGGAGAAGATCAAGTGCTGTTTGGCGTTCTGCCGCTACCGTACCTGTCCGTTTTCTCCTTCAGTGCCATCATTTTGTTGCTGACCGTTCCCTTTAGAAAGAGATCTTCATGAACCGTCGAACCCTGATCATCGTGACCGCCGTAGTAGCAGTCGGACTATTTGCCATCGGTGGCCTTCTTTACTCCCCGACAAGCAAGGAAGTGGCGGTCACAAAACCAGTATCAAATGAAGCGCCGCTGGTAAGACCCCATTCGCCGGTCTTTGGAGCAAAAGATGCGCCCGTCACCATCGTCGAATTCTTCGATCCCGCGTGCGAAGCATGCCGCGCCTTCCATCCCGTGGTGAAAAAGATACTTTCCGAGTTTCAGGGGAAAGTTCGCGTCGTGCTCAGATACACAGCGTTCCATCCACCATCGGAAGAAGCGATACGGATTCTAGAAGCTGCTCGCCTTCAGGGGAAGTTCGAGGTCGTTCTCGAGCGACTTCTTGAAACCCAACCTCGTTGGGCGCCACATGGGCGTCCGGCCGATAGTGCCTGGAGCCTGTTAGACGGAACAGGCCTCGACGTGGAACGCGCCCGCCGCGATGCCAAACTCCCTGGCATCGTCGCCGTCTTGAACCAGGACACGGCCGACGTGAAGAACGTCGGCGTGACGGGGACACCGACATTCTTCGTCAACGGAAAACCGCTGCTCGACTTCGGCGAGCAGCAACTGCTCGATCTGGTTGAGGCAGAGGTGGCGTCAAATTGAGAGCCGTAAGGATTACCCTTTGGGGAGGCGTGGGTGTCGCGCTGGCGGGCTTTCTCTGGCTCAGTCTGTGGCATGATCGTGGGCCGAGTGGCGGCAGTTCATCGCAAGATGTGGCAACTTCCTTCCGGCCAACGTTCAACTTGACCGATCACCGCAGCAATGCTGTCACTGTGCAAAGCTATCAGGGCAAATGGTTACTGGTCTTTTTCGGATTCACCAACTGTCCGGATATATGCCCGACGACCCTCGCGGAGCTCGCCCGGGTCATGGAGCGACTCGGGCCGGACGCGGGATTGGTAAAGCCGCTGTTAGTCTCGATTGACCCCGAGCGCGACCGGGTGGAGACCATGGCCGAGTATGTTTCGGTATTTCATCCGACTATCGTCGGCCTGACTGGAACCGAGGCCCAGATTGCCGAGGCGGCGCGGTCGCGTCAGGCAGTTTTGGCCGGACCAGCTGTCCACGAACGGGTGGCTCTAAAATCAAACGGGCAGAAAAAATCATGACCGTTGGTCGTGTGTTTTCCCTCAAACTTCGGCACTTTGGAATTGGTCTTCTCGGAAGCTCCCTCGTTCTGTTGCTCGATCAAGCCTCAAAATCGTTCATGATCGAACTCCTCTCGAATCCGCCGCACGTTATTCCCATTTCGTCTTTTTTCAATCTTGCGTTGGGGTTCAACCGTGGGGTCAGCTTCGGCCTCCTGAACGACCTCGGAACTTGGGGACCAATTGTGTTGTCTTCGCTGGCCGTGGTAATCGTCGGCTTCCTTCTTGTCTGGCTTTGGAATGCCGAGCGCGCCATTGATGGTGCAGCGATTTCTCTGATCATCGGCGGCGCTTTGGGAAACCTCCTGGATCGGATACGAGTCGGCGCCGTAACGGACTTTCTCGATTTCTTCATTGGCGTGTACCACTGGCCCGCATTCAATTTGGCTGATACCGGGATTTTCACCGGAGCTGCCCTTCTTGTTATTCAGTCGTTTCGTACCAGCAAGAAAACGATACAAGACTGTGCTGAAGATGGTTCAATAGAATAGTACTAATGAAACATAGATTTACAGACGAACAAGTTATCGGGATTTTGAAAGAACATGAAGCCGGTGTAACGGTGGAGGAACTGTGCTGCAATTTCGGCATGTCGGACGCCACTTTGCGAAGGAGTTCCTCCCCTCATGATTCCACAGTGATTCCAGTGGACCATTTCGGCACATACCCCAAGAATCCAAAAGCCCGTAACTCTTTGAAGTTACGGGCTTAAGTTGGTTGCGGGGGTAGGATTTGAACCTACGACCTTCAGGTTATGAGATTTAAGGTAACTATAACTCACAATAATTCACATACTTATTTATTGTTATTTTTCAAATGTTTATAAAACACGCCTTACTGTGGCTTATTGTCATTTATTGCCATTTTTTATGGTTTAGTGGTCCAAATTTGGTCCAAAAATGTTTGTGACGACCTTCATATGTGATAGAGTGCGATCATATTCAAAACATATGAGGATGGAAGTTTGGCAGTTATTGATAAACGTGTTGGCAAAAAAGGCGTGAGCTACCGCGCCCGTGTTCGGGTGCATGGCTATCCTGTCCAAGCCAAAACATTCAAACGCCTGACCGATGCCCAAACATGGGCCAAACGTATCGAAACGCAAATTGCCGATGGCGAGTTCCGCAATGTTTCAACGCAGGCCAAAAAACAAACCCTGGCCGACGTTATCAATAAATATCGTGAAGATGTGCTGCCCCATAAGGCCCCGTCAAGCCAACGGGTGGAAAATACCTATCTGAACCACTGGGAACGGGAACTGGGCAGCTATGCCCTCTCCTTCCTCACCCATGAGATTATCAGCAAGAAAGTGGCAGAACTTAAAAACGCAGGTGACCAACGCGAGCAGCTTGAAGAAGATCAAAAGCCAAACAAGCCCAAGTCACCCAAAACCGTGAAGCACTATCGTGACAATCTGGAAATTCTGCTGAACCATGCTCAAAAATGGGGTTGGCTTGGCGCTGCGAACCCCATGCAGGGTGTTGGCCGCATTACTAAGGCCAATAAAGAGCGTGTGCGCTTCCTGGATGATGATGAACGCCAAGCCCTGCTTGCTGCCTGCAAGGCCAGCCCGAACCCTCAGCTATACGCTGTGGTGGTCTTTGCCTTATCCACCGGCGCACGAAAGAATGAGATTTTAAAGCTGAAGCTCAAAGACCTGGACCTTGACCGCCAGGTGGCCATTCTGCGCGAAACCAAAAACCGCGAAACCCGCAAGGTGCCGATTGTCGGTTATTTGAAAGATGTGCTGCTGGATCACCTAGACTGGCGCAAGGACTATGTAGCGAACATGGAAAATGGCTCAGACTTCATTTTCCCGCGTACCGACGGGAAACAACCTATTGATATTCGTAAGGCTTGGGAAAACGCCCGCGATAAAGCTGGCATTGTGGATTTCCGTTTCCATGATCTGCGCCACAGTGCCGCCAGCTACCTCGCCATGAACGGTGCTAGCCAGCTTGAGATTGCCGAAGTGCTTGGCCACAAGACCCTCCAGATGGTCAAACGCTACTCTCACCTGTCTGAGGATCATACCCGTGATGTGGTCGAAAAGATGAACAGCAAGATTTTCAAACCTAAATGACAAAAAAACAGGGCGTACTAAACATTCCTGAGGTCAGAATGAGAACTACATATGTTATTTTCAAATTCGAGTGTCGAATGTTCTATCTCAAATTTATCTTGAAGCAGTTTTTTAAGGCATTTTTTCAGCGCATCCATGTCAGCCTCTTTTTCCAACACTACGTGAGCTTCTAAAGCATTACGATGTTCATCAAGCTGCCACACATGCACATGATGAACATTTAATACACCCTCAACAGCTTCCATGACTGAAGTCACATTCTGCATATTCAGGCCTTTTGGTGCCCCTTCCATAAGGAGGTGAATAACTTTGGGAGTTTCGGTGAAGCCTTGGTAAAGAACATACACTGATATCAGTAAAGTCATGGCTGCATCTGTCCAAACCCAACCATAAAGCAAGATAAGCGTCCCGGCAATAATCACACCAACCGATGCGAGAGCATCTGTTACGTTGTGCAGAAAAGCCGCCTTGATATTCATACTGGTTTTGGACTGGCTATAAGTGAGCAGTGCGGTAAAAACATCAACGGCTAATGCAATTCCGGCGACGATAACGACCATCCATCCCGCCACCGGCTCCGGCGTGATAAAGCGCATGATCGCTTCATAGCATAGATACAAGCCTATGATGATAAGCGTAGTTAAATTGATGAGCGCTGCCACGGTTTCCGCACGCTTATAGCCGAATGTTTTGAACTGATCGGGTGGTTTACGGCCTATGCGTATCGCAACCAGCGCAATAAGAAGCGAGGCGGCATCACTGAAATTATGCAGTGCATCAGCAATTAGTGACAAACTGCCTGATACAGCCCCACCGATAATTTGAGCAAATGTTAAAAGGATATTGGCAAGCACCGCCCACCAAAGGCGGCGCTCACCTATTTGAGAGGGGTCGCTATGGTGATGATTATGCCCCATACCGCGCCTCTTTTTTCTTTCTGCGGTTTTTCAGAAAATTCTTCCCTGGGAAGAACTTATACAGAGCTGGCAAAACCAACAATGTCAGGATGGTTGAGGATATAATCCCACCGATGACAACAGTCGCCAGTGGCCTTTGCACTTCTGAGCCTGCACCGACATTAAAGGCCATCGGGACGAACCCAAGAGAGGCCACAAGTGCTGTCATCAGAACAGGTCTCAGACGCGTCAAAGCGCCTTCAATAATCGCTTCATCAAGTGCTCTACCTTTGGCCTGCAAATCACGGATGAAGGAAATCATCACCACGCCATTCAAGACTGCCACACCAGACAGGGCAATAAAACCAACCCCTGCAGAAATTGACAGCGGAATATCGCGAAGCATCAAAGCCGCTATACCACCTGTTAAAGCCAATGGCACGCCAGAGAAAATCACCAGTGCGGCACGCGCAGAGTTAAACGCCATAAATAGCAGGCCGAAAATCAGGGCTAGTGCAATAGGAACAACAATCATCAGTCTTGTTTTAGCCGAGATAAGCTGCTCAAACGTCCCCCCATATTCAACCCAATAACCAGAAGGAAGGCTTACTTGAGTTTTTACTGCCTCCTGAAGTTCAGCTACAAAGCTACCAAGGTCTCGCTCTCTAACATTTGCTGTTACAGTAATACGACGTTTGGCGTTTTCTCGGCTGATCTGTGCAGGGCCAAAAGCAATGTTTAGGTCGGCAACTTCTTTAAGTGGAACATAATCTGGCCTGCTATCAGCTCCCTCCATTTCGGCAAGGGGTAACGGCACAGGCAGCCTTTCCAATGTTTCAATGTCACTGCGTAAATGTTCCGGCAAGCGCACAACAATGTCAAAGCGTCTATCGCCCTCATAAAGAACACCAGCTTCACGACCACCCATGGCAACTTCCACCACTTCTTGGACATCGGCCACATTTAATCCATAACGCTCTAGACGTTTACGGTCAGGAACGACGCTGAGCGTTGGAAGACCTGTAACTTGTTCAACCTTGACGTCTGCTGCTCCAGAAACTGACCGCAAAACTTTTTCAATATCTTGCGCGGAAGCTAAAAGCTGATCCATATCATCGCCATAAATCTTTACGGCTAGATCACTCCTTACACCCGATATCAATTCATTAAAGCGGAGTTCGATGGGTTGAGAGAATTCATAGGCACTGCCCGGCACTTTCTCGAGTGCAATTTCCATTTCCTCAATCAAATCTTCTTTTAGCTTATCAGGGTTTGGCCACTCTTCACGAGGCTTAAGCAAAACATAAATATCAGCGATATTTGGTGGCATTGCATCTGTGGCAACTTCTGCTGTCCCGATACGCGCAATAATTGTTCGCACTTCGGGAAATTTCATAACCTCTTCTTCAAGTTTAAACTGCATCTCTACAGATTGAGTCAATGATGTACCAGGCGCCCGAAGAGCCTGTATGGCAATGTCTCCCTCATCAAGCGAGGGAACGAACTCTGCCCCCATCCTTGTGGCCCCAAACAAGCTGACAACGACTAAAGCAACAGCAAAACTAATAACAGGTAAAGGCCGACGAAGCGTAAATTTTAGCAAGGGCTCATACCCTTTTTTAGCACCTCCGATAATGCGACCTTCCTTTTCATCAACTTTGCCAGTGATAAATGTAGCAACCGCTGCAGGCACAAAAGTGAGTGATAATACCAAAGCGGAAAGCAATGCCATCACAACCGTTAAAGCCATCGGGTGGAACATCTTACCTTCAACACCCGTCAGGGCAAAGATCGGCAAATAAACAACCGTAATAATAATCACGCCAAAAATACTGGGCTTGATAACTTCTGCTGTGGCTTTTGCCGCTAGATCAAAGCGTTCTTCCTTGCTGAGCAAGCGCCCTAACTGGTGCTGTGCCATGCCGAAACGACGAATACAGTTCTCCATTATGATAACCGCGCCATCAACAATCAGACCAAAATCCAGCGCGCCAAGGCTCATCAAATTACCAGATACCTTGTTTTCGACCATGCCTGTAATTGTCATCAGCATAGAGATCGGAATAACCGCCGCTGTAATCAAAGCAGCTCTTAGATTACCCAAAAGCAGGAAAAGAATAACAATAACGAGCAAAGCGCCTTCAACAAGGTTCTTCTCGACTGTTTTAATTGTACGCTCTACCAATGTTGTTCTGTCATAAACTGCATTCGTGACAACGCCTTCAGGCAAACTAGAAGCAATCTCTTCCAGTTTTTTCCCAACACGCTGTGCCACATCCTGCGAGTTTTCTCCCATCAACATCATGGCCGTACCAAGCACAACTTCACGTCCGTTCTCAGTTGCAGCACCTGTTCGTAAAGGTGAACCTAGTTTAACATCGGCAACATCGCCAATACGGATAGTGACCTCATCACGCTTTGCAAGAATGATCTTATTTATATCTTCAATGCTCTCAACCTGACCTGGAATACGAACTAGATATTGCTCTCCGTTGCGTTCGATATAACCCGCGCCGACGTTATCGTTGTTCTTCTCAAGAGCTTGTAAAACATCATGAATTGTCAAGTCATAGCTAAGCAACCGTTCGGGATAAGGTGTCACATGGAATTGTTGTTCATACCCACCAATCGTATTGACCTCAACCACGCCTTTTAAGTTACGAAGCTGCGGTACAATGATCCATTCCTGTATGGTTAATAAATCCATCGGAGTGTAAGCTGATCCATCTTCTTTTTTTGCACCTTCTTCAGCTTCAACTGTATAGAAGAAAATTTCCCCAAGACCTGTTGAGACAGGCCCCATGATTGGCTCTATTCCTTCTGGCACTTCACTTTTTATTTGCTGAAGTTTTTCACTGATAAGTTGACGTGCAAAATAAATATCTGTGCCATCTTCAAAAATGACCGTTACTTGCGATAGGCCATAACGAGACAATGAGCGAGTATGGTCAAGTTTAGGGATACCCGCCAAGACCGTTTCAATCGGGAATGTGATACGCTGCTCGACTTCTAACGGCGAATATCCTGCTGCCTCAGTATTAATTTGCACTTGCACATTCGTAATATCAGGAACAGCATCAATCGGAAGACGATTAAAATTGTAAATGCCAAGAGCGCATAAGCACAGCACAACAATCATCACCAACCAACGATGGCGTATAGATAGGGAAACAATATTTTCTAACATGGGAATTTTCTCTTTATTATTATTCATTCTTAATGAGAATGTGCTGCAGTTGCTTTCAAAATGTCTGACTTGACGATAAAACTTCCGTCAGAAACGTAAGCCTCACCAGCTTTAAGCCCCTGAATAATTTCAACATAACCGTCATTTTTGCGACCTGTTTTCACTGGCCGGGGGATAAATGAGTTCCCTTCCTTGACGAAAACTACATCACCCAGTTCTTCCATTTTTTGCAAGGCGCTCGCTTTCACGGCTATTTGCGCTTCAGTTTCAGCAACACGCACATCACCCTCTATGGTCATGCCAGGCTTCCATATTCGTTCTGGATTAGGCAGGACAATAATTGCAATTTGCGTTTGGGTTAATTCATCGGCCGTAGGAAACAACATATCGATTTTGCCCATAGCGGTTTTATCCCCTTCGAGCGTATGAATAGAAACACGTTGCCCGCTCTGGACATAATCGGCATCACGGGGGAATACATGAAATTTGGCCCATACGTTAGAAAGGTCTGCAATCACAAAAAGCACATCACCATTAGCAACATCGCCGATATTGGTATTGCGCTCTAGAACAACGCCGCTGATTGGTGCTTTAACATTGTAATCCTGAAGACTTTCATTCGATTCAACAACCGCCAGAACTTGCCCTTTTTCAACGCGCTCTCCCAAATTAACATTAACGTTCCGTACGATCCCTTCAAAACGAGCACGAACGTCTGCTCTCGTATTTTGATTCAGAGTAATACGACCTGTTAGCGGTATTGTCTGGCTTACCATAGCTGGAGCAGCTGTATTAATAACAATGCCCATGCGCTGAACAGATTCAGGCGCTATTTCAGCTTTACCTTCCTCATGTTCTCCATGTTCATCTTCACCTTCTTCATGACCTTCCTCAGGTTTTGTCGAGCCATGCCCATGACCATCGTGATCATCTTGTTCTTGATGGGCATCATGACCATGGTCCTCATGATTATCAGTTTCCTCACCATGTTCGTTATGCTCATCCCCATCAGCATGCGCACGTTCTTCGGCTTCATCGTGTTTTTCAAAAGTTTCCGGATAAGCATCCGCTGCGTGTGCAGATACAGTTATGATGGGCGTCATCAACCAACCAAAGATTGCGGCTAGTAATAAATAATGTTTCATTCTTGAGTCTCTCCTATTTTAAAGAAATTATTTGTTGAATGAGCCCAGCATGAGCGCTCATAAGAAAATCAACTTGCGCCTGGGCTTGGTGAAATTGCAGAAGACTATTCAAATGAGCTTCTTGCATTTCATAAAGAGTGCGCTGAGCATCCAACAATTCCAAGAATGAGAACCGGCCTAACCCATACCCTTCAGAAGCTTGGTTGTAGGCTCTAAGAGCGCTTGGAATAATTTCATCCTGATAACGTTTGACTGCATTTGACGCGGCCAGAATTTGTGCATAAATCAATTCAGCCGATTCTTTTAATGATAGGATAGCCGCCTCTGCTTCATATTCAGCTTTAAAACTTTTAGCACGTTCAGAAGCAATATTTCCCTGGTTACGATTAAAGAATGGCAATGGGATAGAAATACTCGCAATCAATGCGTTACTGTTTGTTTCGTTAAACCGACGAACGCCTAAACCCAGCCGAGGGTTGGGAATTGCGTTTGCTCGGGCCAGATCAATTCTGCTCTTAGACTGAAGCCTTTTTAGACCCGCAATAAGTGCTAGAGGAGATTCCTGTATTGCAACCAGCAGGTCTTCTTTTTCTGGCAAGTCTATAACTGTCAATAAGGGCTTATACTCAAAGCCTAGCTCATCCACATTCCCAGAAAGTAGGCGTTCAAACCGAGCTTTAGATGAATCAAAAATCTCTAAAGCAGCTGTTTTCTCTATTTCAGCAGCTTGTTGCTCAATATCAACCTTAGTGTGTTGAATATCAGATGCAGCGGCAGCCTTTACACGCCCCTTGACTGCCAAATGCGTTTTATTGGCCAGTTCAAGTCGTTTTTCTGCCAGATTAAGCCTTTGATGCGCAATATTTAGTTCGGCATAAGCTTGGTGAATGTTTGCCAGTATGCCTAAGATATCAGCTATCGTTTGTTCCTGAGTGATTTGAAGCTCATAATTGGCGACCTCTCGACGGTAACGACGCTTGCCCCCAATTTCTAGCTCCTGTTCAATCCCGTAGGTGACTTCAGCCATGCCTGTACCAGAAAACTGGTCATTGCCACCAAAATTTTCCATCTCTACGGTTGCTTCGGGGTTTGGTCTTAATCTTGCCTGTAAAAGGTTTCCTTTTGCTATATTCACTGAAGCAAGTGCAGCCTGAATATCAGGGTTGCGTTCGAGCGCCGTTACAAACACATGACGCAATTCGTCAGCATCATCTTGTGCAAAGCCCTCAACAGGTAGGAGAAGTAGAGACGTGCTTAATAGTAAGGTAAATATTATATTTTTCATAAATTAGCCTTTTGCTCGGTTAACGTGGTTAAACGTCAGCAAGTGATTGCTGGCAAACGAATCCGGGCAAAAGTCTATGTAAATTTAGGAATTAAAGACGCATTTTGCCCTTAGGCGAAAATACGAGGGGGGCGCTTGAGGCCAAAAACAACATCGGTTATGAGTACATCGCGATCAAGTAAATAACGCTTACCTATCCCTGAAATACTCAAGAAAGAATGTACCGTTACTTGACCAAGCATATGAGAGTGTGCACATCCATGACCACAATGCGTAGCCTCATGGTTGCCACCGTAATTGTCTTTTGAAGAGTCTTCACCATTATTAGGCACAGTATCTACATCATGATGAACCGATACCGAAAGGTTTTGCGTATTGCTCAACTCATCAATAGAATGAGCATCTGCAGAAGATAAAACCCCTCCAGACACGATCATAACAGAAATAAGTATGTGCAATATTTTTTTCATCGATTATATGATGGGGGCGAATAGCAGATTATGCAAGTTATTTTTTAAATGCTCTCCTTCCGCAAACGCAAAGCATTCAGAACCACCGAAATTGATGATGCACTCATGGCAAAAGCGGCGAACATGGGGCTAATTAAGATACCAAAAAATGGAAACAAAACCCCTGCAGCAACAGGCACCCCTGCCGTATTGTAGGCAAGCGCAAAAAAGAGGTTCTGGCGTATGTTTCGCATGGTTGCTCGCACCAAGCGACGGGCGCGAACAATACCGTCAAGGTCACCCTTAACAAGGGTAAAACCCGCGCTTTCAATGGCCACATCAGCACCTGTTCCCATGGCGATACCCACGTCAGCCTGGGCTAAGGCAGGAGCATCATTTACACCGTCCCCTGCCATAGCAACCTTATGCCCCTGTTCCTGAAGTTCCTTAATGATATTGGCTTTATCTTCCGGCAGTACATCGGCACGAATTTCATCAATACCCAATCGCGCAGCAACGGCCATGGCCGTACGCTCGTTATCGCCGGTGGCCATAATAATTCTGAAACCCAGTTGATGGAGCTCTTGTAGTGCCTTGGGTGTAGTTTCCTTCACGGGGTCAGCTACACTAACAAGCCCCGCGATATTATTATCGAGAATAACAAACATGACTGTCTCACCCTCATCGCGGCGGGCATTTGCCGTTTCAGACAATGATCCACCATTAAGCCCCATATCAGCAACCAATTTACTGTTGCCTAGCGCGACATTATGACCATTAACGATGCCTTTTACGCCCTTACCGGTAATGGCCTCAAAGTCAGTTGCATCAACCATCTTTACGTCGCGCTCTTCTGCACCTCGAACAATGGCTTCTGCGAGTGGATGTTCTGAACCACGTTCCAGCGATGCAGCAAGGCGAAGAACTTCGTCTTCCTCATGGCCATCTTCAGGAAGTACAGCAACCAGTTTGGGCTTGCCCTCGGTCAGCGTTCCTGTCTTATCGACAATAAGCGTGTCGACCTTTTCAAAGCGCTCCAAGGCCTCGGCATTTTTAATCAAAACACCTGCTTGGGCACCGCGCCCTGTCGCCGTCATGATAGACATAGGTGTAGCCAAGCCCAAAGCACATGGACACGCTATTATTAGAACAGCAACCGCTGAGACAAGACCATATGAGAGAGAAGGTTCAGGCCCCCAGATTGCCCAAGACAAAAAGGAAACAATGGCAATCAGAATAACTACAGGGACAAAGTACCCAGCAACCATATCGGCATATTTCTGAATGGGCGCACGCGATCTTTGTGCATTAGCTACCATTTCCACAATTTGGGACAGCATTGTATCTGAGCCAACCCGTGTTGCCTTAATAACCAAACTACCAGTTCCGTTAATAGTAGCACCAGTCACACCGTCACCAGCGGTTTTTTCGACCGGTACAGGCTCCCCTGAAATCATTGACTCATCTACTGAAGAGCGGCCTTCAAGCACTGTGCCATCTACTGGCACCTTGTCACCTGGGCGCACACGCAATTTGTCGCCAACTTTTACATCTTCGAGAGGAATTTCTTCTTCACTACCGTCATCATGAATTATGCGTGCTGTTTTTGCTGCCATATCAAGCAGTGCCTTTATTGCAGAGCCAGTGCGTTCACGGGCACGCAACTCCATCACCTGCCCCAGCAACACAAGAGTTACAATTACAGCTGCGGCTTCAAAATAAACACCAACATGTCCGTCTGCATTACGGAACCCCGCAGGGAATATTTCTGGCACCAGAACAGCCGTAACACTGAAAAGGTAGGCCGCGCCCGTCCCCATCGCAATCAGGCTGAACATATTCAAGTTCATTGAACGTAAAGAGTTCACCCCACGCACAAAGAAAGGCCAACCAGACCAAAGGGTCACTGGCGTTCCGAGAAGGAGTTCCAGCCAAAGAGCTGTGCGTTCACCAAGAAAATCCCGGATTTGGTGGAAACCAAAAATGGGCGACATTGACAGTACAAGCAAAGGAACGGTCAACAGTACACCCACCAAAAAACGCTTGTTAAAATCGACAAGTTCCGGATTAGGCCCCTCATCAACTGCCGTTACAGTTTCAGGTTCAAGCCCCATGCCGCATAAAGGGCACGAGCCAGGCCCAGGTGAACGGACTTCCGGGTGCATAGGGCATGTATAAACCGTTCCAGTGTAGCCCTCTGGGACCTTATCATATTTCCCGCCTTTTTGAGGCGCACCCTTACTTGTATGATGGTGCTTATGGTGCTCTTCATGCATACAGCAAGAATGGTTGTGTGAATCCGTGTTGTTATCTTTATTATTCATTGCCCTATGTCCTTTATGAATTATTCTTGCCGTTCAAAAACCAACGTTCGCCTGCAAAGACAGCAATCATGCCAACAATTGCAGCGTAAATGACCATCATATCGCTTTGTGCTTTAATCCAGAGCAACGCGCCCAGCACAACAGCGTCGAGGAAGATAGCTGTAACCAATATAAAAGCATTTGCCTGAACCTCTTTACGTAAGTGCTTTAGAACACCCCAGTGGATAACCATATCCATCACAATGTAAAAAATAGCCCCTAGAGAAGCGATACGCCCAAGGTCGAAGAAAACGGTCAGCATCATTGCAAAAACAATTGTGTAGACCAAAGTATGTTTCTGAACATCACCTGGCATACCAAAGTGACTATGCGGCACCAGCTTCATGTCAGTCAGCATGGCCAGCATTCGTGAGACAGCAAATACACTTGCGATAACGCCTGACACTGTTGCAACAATGGCAAATCCCACCGTAATCCAAAGGCCACTTTGCCCAAAGGCCGGGCGTGCGGCTTCTGCCAAGGCATAGTCTTTTGACTGAACGATTTGATCAATCGTGAGATTGCCTCCGACAGCAAAAGCAACCAATAAATATACCGCGATGCAGATCGCGATTGAGATCATAATGGCGCGACCCACATTTTTATGTGGCTCCTGAATTTCGCCGCCGCTGTTGGTAATCGTGGTAAATCCTTTATAGGCCAGAATGCCCAAGGCCACTGCCCCTAAAAAGCCTGTGAAGGTTGAGTCTTGTGGTTGAACAGAGATGCTTTCAAAGCTCAAGCCACTGGCATATAGCCCACCCATGGCAAGCAATGCCAGCCCGCCAATTTTGATAAAGGCCATAAAAAAGGAGAATGTTTGGATAAATTTATTACCCAGTATATTGACCAAAAATGCGAAAAACAAAACGCTCACACCCAGAACTGGTACCAGCCAAGTTTTTGAGCCAACATCGAAAAGTTGCAGAGCGTATGTCGCAAATGTCCTTGCGACCAAACTTTCGTTGATGACCATTGAAAGGTACATCAACAAAGCGCAAGCGGCGGTAATAGTCCCTCGGCCATAGGCTTTTTCAAGAAACATGGCAATCCCCCCAGCAGAGGGATAAGCATTTGCCATTTTGATATAAGAATAGGCACTAAACCCAACAACGATAGCTGCAACCAGAAAAGCCAGCGGAAACCATTCTCTTGCAAGTTCAGCCACCTGACCGGTTAAGGCAAAGATACCCGCACCAATCATAACGCCCGTTCCCATGGAAACGGCACCCGTTAGGCTTAAACTATTTTTTTCATATGTTGCTGAACGGTTGTGGGCTGAATGGTCCAATGTTCATACCTTTATTTATTGTTCATTTGTTTAGTGCTGGCCGCTAAGTAATCAAGAATAGGGCATTCGGTCAGAGGTCGCGTACCGCCGGGGCAGTCTGCCGCAAGGCTTTCGAGTGCATTTCTCATGCGCTTCAGATACTGAATATTCTCTTCAGCTTCTGTGATTTTGGCCTTTGTCCGGTGAAGCATATCTTCGCAGGACGCTGTCTGAGATGTTTGCAGTTCAAGCAGAGAACTGATTTCAGAAAGCTTAAAACCCAAAGACTTGGAGCGGCGGATAAAGGCAATTCTGTCAACAGCCGTCTCGTCATAAACTCTATAGCCGGAGCTGGTCCGACCAGCCGGTTCTATAAGCTTCAGCGTTTCGTAATAACGCACGGTGTCCGTCTTAACGCCACTTGCCTTAGCTAATTGTCCAATCGTCATCTCAGACATTCATTTTGTCCTTTCGAAACTAAGCGTACACCTTAGAGTATACTCCAAGGTCAAGACTTAATGTTCATGGTCTCCATGGCCGTCATCTTCTTTACTAGTTTGTTTTGAATCATTGCTTGCAGGGCCAGACGACCAATGGATGTGGGCAACTCGCCAGCCGTCCTTTGTATTGGTCAGCACCATGGTTTCCATAAGTTTTGAATGAACATTAGTTCCCCGGAAAAGGCCGTTGCTGACAATTTCAGTAACAATCCAGGCAGTATCTCCAGATACATGAACCTGCTGGTCATTTACGGAATCCTCAACTGCTGCAACAAACTCCATATCGGAAACCATATGGTGTGAGGCATACTCATCCAAAGATCGCTCTGCATTTCCACCTTCTGAGATAAAAACATCAGGGAGCAACAGGGCTCTGATAGCATCCTCATCTTTGTTCTTCAGAGCTTCGCGAAATGCCTTGACTACACCTGCCGGTTCAAGGGGATTGATAAACTCTTCAATAATCGCTGTCTCTGTATCGTGAGTGCTATTATGAGCGTTTTCTTCTTCATGGTTGTGGTCACCATGCGCGTGATCACTGTTGTGTTCAGGTGATGTTTCTTCTTTTTGATGCTCATTATGGATTGCGCCATGTTCTTCGCCTTCACCATGAGAGTGGCTACCATGACCACCGTCACCGCTTACTTCAGGCATGCGCATAACGCCAAGGCCATGGCGATAAACTGCCTCGCCGCCTTTGAAACCCGTGACCGCCAATAAGCCAGTAGCAATTAGAATACAGGCAATAAATAGAGGGGATGCTTTATCGGCAGTCCGGTGCTTGGCTAGCGACCAAACTGCCAATAAGGCAAATAGGCTGGCCGCCCCTAACGCCCAGTTTCTGTGGTCTGTCATCGCGGCATGTGATGGGCCGTCATGAGCTACTGTATTATAGGCATAGAAACCTGCCGCAACGGTGCCAATTGTTATTACCACCCCCAGCCACAAGTTCCAGCGGGCGACAACAAATAATTGCTCTTTTTTCAGCAGGGTTGATGCCAGAAACATCACCCCTGAGACACTCAGCAACGCTACTGAAAAGTGTACAAAAATAGGATGCCAGTTCGGTATGATTTCTATGCTCATGATTATTCTCTCTCTTTTATTTTAATGATTATGATTGCCATGGCCCTGCTCATGAGCGTCACCATGGTTCATTTGTTTGTGCATTGAATGATTGTCAGCGCCCATCACCATCACTTTTGTGATGCGGTAACGCTTGTCTTCACTGAGCTTGATATGGAACTTGATGTTTTGGCCAGGCTGCAGCTCAGTGAGGTTCACACTGCGGGCGACCTCAAGGTCCATTTTCATTGCTGGCCACTTCAGTTCAGGGATTGGCCCATGCGATAAGTTGATAACCCGCGCATCTAAATCAATAGAGTGGACAACACCTTCCCCTATGGCTTCCATGTGGCCTTGCTTCATTTGAACTTTATCTTGCCCGTGATCATGTCCAGCATAAGCAGGCGCAATAAAAGCCGCGCCCATAAGTGTTACAGCTGTTAACATCAGTGTATTTTTAAGCATTTTCATGGTTGCTTTCTCCTTCATTTTTACTTTGGTTTAAACTGAATCTGCGGCCTTCCCAGATGTAATAAACAACGGGAATAACAATCAGAGTCAGAATTGTTGTAGTGGTCATACCGCCTATCATTGGCAAAGCAATTCGGCGCATAACATCAGAACCAAGCCCTTCGGTCACAAATATTGGCGCGAGGCCAACCATTGTTGTGCACACCGTCATAAGCTTAGGTCTCACGCGCAGAACTGCCCCGTGGATAACGTCTTCAAGCAAGTCAGAAAGTGATTTGGGTGGGTGCTCACGCACTTGTTGGTCAATATAGATCAACATGACAACAGCGGTTTCTACTGCAATACCCGCTAAAGCAATGAAACCCACACCAACAGCAACCGAAAAGTTGTATCCAGCCAGATAAAGAGCCCATACACCGCCAATCAAACCAAATGGTAATGACAGCATAATCATAAGCGTTCTATCAAGCCGACCAAAGTGCACCATCAATAAAGTGAAAATGATAAAGATGGCAGCAGGCACTGCAATTTGCATTCTGCTCTTTGCTTCTAGCATTTGCTCAAACTGACCAGACCAGATGAGTGCATAACCAGAAGGCAGATCAATTTTTGAATTTACAATTTCCTGCGCTTCTTTAACGTATGAGCCAATGTCACGACCTTCAATATCGACAAACACCCACCCTGTTAGGCGTGCGTTCTCGCTTTTGATCATTGGTGGGCCTTCAACAAATTCAATCTTTGCTAACTCACCAAGAGGAATATGCTGGCCCTGAGGTGTCGGGATTAAAATATCCTGCAAATCGCTAGGGTCTTCCCGGAAGGGACGGTCATAACGCAACATGATGTTGTAGCGCTCTCGCCCTTGAATAGACTCTGCCATTTTCATACCGCCTAGAGCCGTCCCGATAATATTCTGGAAAACTCCAAGGTCAATATTGCGTCGTGCTAGTTCATCCCGATCAGGCGTGACTTCAAGGTATTTACCACCCGTCACCCGGTCAGCAAACGCTGATCTGGTTCCTGGCACATCTTTGATAGCGGCCTCAATATCAACAGCTACACGACCAATCGTTTCCAAGTTGTCACCCGCAATTTTAATACCTATAGGCGTGCGGATACCTGTAGAAATCATGTCCATACGGATTTTAATCGGGTACCCCCATGAGTTAACAACCCCCGGCAACTTAACACGTTTGTTAAGGTCTTTAATCAGGGCCTCAACATCCATACCTTTTCGCCATTCATCTCTTGGCTTAAGGCGTATCCAGGTCTCAATCATTGAAATAGGTGCCGGGTCGGTCGCTGTATCTGCGCGGCCAACTTTACCAAAGACATGATGCACCTCAGGAACCTGACGGATCATTCTGTTAGTCTGCTGAAGCACTTCCTTTGCCTTAGTAATTGAAACACCAGGCAAAGTAGTTGGCATGTAAAGCAGCTCCCCTTCATAAAGGGCAGGCATAAATTCTGAGCCTGTTTTAGCCAGCGGCAAAGCCATCGAAACCAGTAAGGCACCGGCAATGATGATGGTTCGCCACTTCCACTTCAGCGCACTTTTCAGGATTGGTTCATAGATATGGATAAACCAGCGGTTAATAGGGTTTTCTTCCTCCTTACGAATTTTACCCCGTATCAGCCACAACATCAGAACAGGTACCACCGTCACCGACAGTATTGACGCAAAAGCCATGGCGTAGGTTTTTGTGTAAGCTAACGGCGAGAATAACCGGTAAGACTGACCAGTTAACGCGAATACTGGCAGGAACGACACGGTTATAATCAACAGAGAAAAGAACAGCCCTGGACCAACCTCTTTTGTTGCCAAAAGAATTGCTGCATTCTTATCAGCCCGCGTTGCAGTTTTTGGGAGTTCTGATAACTTTCTGTGCGCATTCTCCACCATAACAATGGAAGCATCGACCATTGCGCCAATCGCAATAGCAATCCCACCCAAAGACATGATGTTTGCCGTAATGCCTTGTGCCGACATAACTATGAAGGCTGCAAGAATTGCCAGTGGCAGCGTGACAATGGCAACAAAAGCTGACCTTGCGTGCAACAGGAATATCAGTGAAACGAGGGCAACAACAATCCCCTCTTCCAAAAGCTTATGGGCCAGATATTCAATTGCCCCTTCAATTAGAGGAGCCCGGTCATATACCGGTACAATCTCCACACCTTCAGGTAAGCCATGCTGAAGCTCTTCCAGCTTTTCTTTAACGCCCTTAATAACGTTAAGGGCATTTTCACCCGCACGCATCACAACAACACCGGCTACAACTTCACCTTCGCCGTTCAGTTCAGTCACGCCCCGGCGCAGCTCTGGCCCTTCAATAACACGAGCCACATCTTCAAGCTTTACAGGTGTACCATCATTGGCATAGAGAACTATTTTTTGGAGCTCTTTTAGATTGGTCACATACCCCTTTGAACGGATCATCAGCTCCATCTCAGCCTTTTCAATGACGCGCCCACCAGCATCCATACTGGCATTTCTGACCGCTTCCATTAGGCGTTTTAAAGGGATGTCAAATGCCCTCAGGCGGTTAGGATCAATCAGAACCTGATATTCTTTAACAAACCCGCCAACCGATGCCACTTCCGAGACACCTGACACTGTGGCAAGTTCGAATTTTAAGAACCAGTCTTGAAGGCTGCGAAGTTGCGACAAGTCATATTTGCCGCTTTTATCAATCAAGGCATATTGATAAACCCAGCCAACACCCGTGGCATCAGGGCCGATTTGAGGCTGCACACTCGCAGGCAGATCACCTTGAATTTTAGATAAGGCCTCAACTACCCGACTTCGCGCCCAATATTGATCAATACCGTCTTCAAAAATAATATAGACAAACGATGTACCAAACATTGAATAGCCGCGAACGTTTTTTGTTTTGGGCAGTCCAAGCATCGTGGTTGATAAAGGGTATGTGACAAGGTCTTCGACAATTTGCGGAGATTGCCCAGCAAAATCAGTGCGAATAATAACCTGTGTGTCGGACATATCCGGGATAGCATCAAGCGGCGTTTTCTGCACAGAAAGAACACCCGCGACAAGTAATGCCAGCATCATCATGCCAACCAATAATTGGTTGTGAACTGACCAATCGATCACCTTTGCAACGAATGATTTGGTCGGGTCGTGAGATAAATGGTTATCTTTATTAGTGGTTTGCATGAGCACCCCCTTGTGGCATTTCATTCATTTTAGGGGCTACAGCTTCAACTTTATCAGGCCATTCGATCTGCATTGGATGACCAGCGCCATATGGGTTCATGGCTTCATCTTCCAATTGCAGCCAGTAACGCTCTAGGCCATGTGCCATATAGAGCTTTAAACCTTTACTTTCATAGTGGTTTGGCTTGCCACCTAACAGCCATGGCTTAAGAGCAACCACCAACGCATTAAGTGTTTGCTGCCATTCTTTATCCGTTACATTGTTTTGTGCTTTCTTGAGGGCCGCCTCTGCATCCTGCAAAACAAATTGCAGCTTGGTACCTCTAAATACCGGCATCAAATGATCACCCAGCGTTATTGCTGGCATAATCATATTTGTGCGCGGTGTGCGGTCAGAAACAAGTTCTTGCTGAATGTAAACTGCTGCATCAACCAAATGGTCAATCATGGCCAGTTGATCACTGCTGACTTCCAATAATGAGAGCGGCATCTGCATACGCTCCATCTTACGGAATGACTCTCGAAGGGCACTTTCTGAATCAATCAGGAATTGGCCACTAACAACAATCTCATCCCCTTCAGACAGGCCTTCCAGAACTTCTGTCCGGCCCTTGTATTTTAGGCCAGAAAGAATACGGCGAGGCTCGAAACGCCCCTGACCCAAAGCGACCACAACAAAGTCACCGTCTTTGCTTTTGAGAATTGCATCACTTGGGATAGATAATCTGCGCTTCACGCCTGTTTCAAATTCAACATCGGCATAAGCTCCCGGTAACAATTTTCCATCAGCATTCTGGAGGACCAGACGAATACGCCCAGTGCGTGTCCCCCTATCAATGGTGGGGTATATATAATCGATAGAAGCAGCTTGATCTGTAATTCCCAAAGCAGGTAACGACACCTTGGCAATTGTTTGCTTGGTTATGAATGGTATATCTTGCTCAGCAACACTTACATCGACCCAAACCGAGTCATAATTCTGAAGTGTCATAAGGTTCATACCAGGTTTGGCAAAACTACCTTCTCGAACATTAATGGCACTGATCAACCCATCAACTTCAGCATAGTAAGGCACACTGTTAAACGGCTTGCGGATGGCTCGAACTTCCTCAACCGCTCGTTTCTGCATTCCAAGCGAAACCAAACGTTTAAAGGCAGAGTCAATCCGACCAGCAATCCCTGTTTGCAATGCACTAACATAATCCTGTTGCGCAGAAATGAGCGCTGGGCTGTATAGTTTAAAGAGCATGTCGCCCTTGTTCACACTATCGCCCACAGCTTGGGTTTTAAGTTCCTCAACCCAGCCTTCAACACGTGCAGAAATATCAAACTGCAAGCGCACATTTTCAGCCACATCACCATAACTACGAACCAATGTTCCAAAGCTGGCCATCTGCGCATTTTCCGAACGCACACCAGTATTTTGGATTGTTTCAGGGTCAATGGTAATAATAGTCCGTTTCGGGCTTTGGCCTTTATCCATCTCATCAGATGCATGATTGCCCGCTTCTTCATCGCTCTCAAGCGCGACAAGGTCCATTCCACAGATCGGGCATGTGCCTGGACGGTCTGCCACATAATGCGGGTGCATTGGGCAGGTATATTTTTCTGCCTGCGCAATTGCAGGGAATGCCATAAAATTAAAAACTAAAAACAATATAGGGATCAGATATCTCATTCTGATACCTCCTCATAACTATCCATTAAATTTGAATTGAACTCTGCAGAGCGGCGCACAAGATTTTCTTGTGAAACAGCCAACTGAGCCAGAATATTCAGATGATCAATCTTCGCTAAAAGCACAGCATCAAGATTTTCAGTGCCCGCCTCATAGTTTCGCTGGGCAGCTTCAATCTTTTCTTCCATAGCAGTGCCTTTGTTTTTGAGAACCTCGACATTTTTGGCAGCTGCATCACGATTGCTTTGGATTGAAATCATCTCACGAAGCCACGCACGGCGCATGTCCTCAAAGTTCAAGCTTGCGCTTCGCTTGCGTTCTTTAGCTGCCTTTAAACGGGGGTACTGGCTACTATGAGCCCAAAGGGGGATGCTCATCTGTAGTTGGACTGAAAACCAGTCATCTCCGGGAAAAGCACCAACCGCACTGGCCTCACGTTGCTTATAGGTTGCTGACAATCCAAAGTTTGGCAGAAAGTCTGCATTGGCAATATCAACCCCTTTTTCAGCAATATTTATATCCTCAGCGGCAATGGCTACTGGGTAAAGTGCAAGTGGGTCTTGCTGCCAAGAAAGTAAGGGAACTAGCGGGACTTCGATTGCAGGCACTTCCTCAACCAGTCTCACGAACTCAGCTTCGATTGAAACAAGCTGTGCTTTTAGGTCATTCAATCGGCGCTCAGCCTCTGCGCGTTCAACATCCACTTCGGAAAAACGCTGATAAACAGAACGACCAGACTCTATCTGCCCTTTGAAAGTGTTTTCGAGTTCCTGAAAATAACCAAGTTGCTGGTGAAGCAGGTCAATCTGCGTTTTTACGCTTTTGTATTCTGCCAGCTTGGCAATCAACATAAAGCGCAGGCGAGCATTCGTATATTCAGCCATTAGCCTGCTTTTTGCCGACATTTGTGTAAAGCGTGAAGATTTTGCCTTTCTTACAGAAGGGTTAGGGATTTTCTGTGTAAACCCAACAACCTTAGATGACGGTAAAAACCTGTCAAAGGCCGGGTCAGAAATGGGCACATTGTCCACCCCGATAAACAGCGTAGGATCAGGAAGGCCCAACTCACCTCTTGCTTGATGTTTTAACGCCTCCGTCTCAGCCAGCACACCCAAAACCTGAGGGTGTTGGCTAAGTCGCTCTATATAGTCTTCAAACGTATCGGCCTGAGCTGCTGATGTGCCCCAAAATAGTGATGTGACAATCGTAAAAATAACAGCGCCGTATTGTGCTTTTCGCATTTTATGATCTCCTTTATTGTGCGAATAAACATGCACTTAGAGCCCGCAACAGCACTGTTGCAGGCTAAATTCAGAGATCAAAATCAGATACGGATACGCTGTGTCGTTAGATAAGTAAGCTGGGAGTTAATGCGTGGAGCATTAAAAGGTGGGCCACGAATATCTTGAATATTGCCAGGCTCATACACATAGGGGTTTGTTAAATCAGCCCATGTTAAGTCTATAGTTGAATGGTCAGGGTTATGATCTAGGCTAATGCCATCATCAGCAGGGAACAAATCAATCCCCACACAGTCGATGTTTGTCATTAAATTGCATTCAGCATCATCTTGGCCATCTTGGTGGCACGGGGGAAGCTCTTTAGCTGACACTTCTGACGATGATGCCGCATGAGCCTGCATCGGACAAAACAGCATTTCGCACGTCATAAATGACGTGAAAATCATAAACACCATTAATGTCGAAGCAATGTATCTCATAATCCTTTAATTATAGGGAGTAATTTGAGATCTACAAGATTAAAGTTTAAATGAGTTTTTATTTATAGACTTGAGTTGCCACCAAAAATAATAAGCTTGGATTTCTAGTATTAAAAAATCTGGCGAACATGTGGGCTTGTAAACATTCTGATCACTACCCACAATAGATCATCAGCATTCTTCACTACCTTTCCGATCTATAGACATCTCGTCTTAGCTTGAATGCTGGACTTTCATGAAACCGCAAAACAGGGAACCACTACCGGTAACGGAATAGTGGGCTACAAGCTATGAGCACCCCCACCACAACAGAACTTCTGGATGCAATAGGCGTTCTGTACTCGTATATTCTAACCTCAATAAATACAAATCACCCCAAATCACTAGTGGGTAATTCACTGCACGACTTTGCTGATGGAAATGGGCGAATACCCGCTTATCAACATATTAATCCTAACGGGAGCATCGAAGGTGAAAACCTGGGTCCCGGCGCTGCCTTCGGCTCGAGCCAAAGGTGGAAAGAATATAGAGCCAAGGAGCAGGGCCAGTGAAAGCAGGGACGGCAGCAGTCTTTGTGTGGTTATGGCAAGCATTTCAAAAGCAACCTTTCAATGACAGGCTTTGCCCAGCGCCTTGAGGCGCCAGTAGTTGTAGGGGAGCGGCGTAATAAAACCCGCTAGAAGCATGATGGGGATAACCCACCAGGTCAGTATGGCGCCTCCGGTGAGCACCACATCCGTGATGTTCATGGCGGCTTCCATTGAAATCATGGACACAAGCGACATGCCGACCGCCGTCCTGAAAGCCGGGCGAAACGCCATCTGCCTCGCAAGAATGAAGGTTTCAAGCGCAATGGAGGTCAGTATGCCGTTGAAGATGGCCAACGACATAATTGCCAGAACCGGCCAGTCAGGACCCCAGAACTGAAAGTAGGCAATGGTGCCAAAATCTCCAATGGAACATCCCAACAAACACCAAGATGTATTATATGATGACCTTTTCCAGGTATGTCCGCATCGCCAATTGATGCCCATTGATTGTGGGATCGTTGTTGCCATGGTCGTACCGTTCCGGCTTTAGCTGTCGAATTTCCGGGGTGCGGGTAGCAATCTAGGTGGAGGTGGTGAAGGTAAAAATCTTGGTGTTGCAGGAATGTCGCGGTCGCCGGCCTTCCGTTGGAAAGTTCGGTGCAGCATGAAATGCCCAGCGACACACAGGCCCATCGGTACAGCGGCCGACACATAGGTTCCCACGTTTGAGAATGGTAGCCCGGAGGCCAGAAGCCCCAAAACCGGAACAAGCATAACCAAGCAGCAAATTGCCATTATCAGTCTGGTGCTTTTAGGAAACATCATTTTTTTGACCCTGTTTGAAATTGCGATTAAGATTTTGAGTTTCTAAATATTCCTGTTAGGGGAGAGTCAAGAGAAAAATGAATATAGGTAAAGCCGCAAAACTATCCGGCTTAACAGTAAAAGCTGTAAGATATTATAGCGATGTAGGTATCATCAAACCCAACGTTGCTGTTGACACGGGTTACAGGGACTTTTCAGAACCTGATTTGGCTAAACTTCAGTTTGTGGCCAAGGCTCGCAAATTTGATTTCAGCTCAGACCCTGCAGCAAATAGAGAAAGCTATTTTTGCGCAGTTTAAGGAAAATCCTGAGCATTTCATTGCCGAAGCGTCACGCATCATCCGAGAGCAAAAATCAACGATAATCATTGAGAAGCTAGAATATAGCGCTCTGGATGAACGCTATGACATCGACATATTTACAGCCAACCAAAGCCGACAAGACTTCAAAAACGCCTCTGAACAGTTGAAGAAGCACGTCTATGACTATGTTGTAACAGACTCAGAAATTGAGAAGAGCTTTGTGCAGGAGCTGGATAACAGCGAAGAGGTCGTTGTCTATGCAAAACTACCTAGAGGATTTCTTATACCTACGCCTGTAGGCGATTATAATCCTGACTGGGCCATTTCTTTCAAGGAAGGTAGCGTAAGGCACATCTACTTTGTTGCTGAGACAAAGGGCAGCATGTCATCAATGGATTTGAGGCAAATTGAAAAGTCAAAAATTGATTGTGCTAGAAAATTCTTCCATGAACTTGGCCGTCAAATAAACCAAGATAATGTGAAATATGATGTTGTGACTGATTACGGCAAGCTGATGGAAATTGTTTCAAGGCCATAACAGAGTTAATAAACATCACCCTATAATCATCGCCCTTCTCTCTTCGGAAACTCTCCCAAGGCAACATGCTCTATATATTGCTCTGCAATCCTAAGATGTCGCTGAACTGCCAACTGTTTACGGCGCTTGATCACACGCTCTAAATCTCTGGTTGGCAGATCTTCTGCTCTGAGCTCAGCGACAGTCTCTCCATTCACAACTTCATTCACTGATATGCCTGCTATATCAGCAAGCTCACTGTCATGTGCCGTTGGGTTCTGTTTTTTCGCATCCCAAACCAACAAATGCTCATGCAGCGTTCTCAACACAGGCTTGGTTGCCACAGGATACTTTGCCAAGCTCAGTGTTTTTTTGCGAGCGGCTTTTTGAACCTGAGGCTCCAACAAACGCCGAATTTGCTTCATTGAGACAGATAGTTTGTTCTCTAATGGAATAGACATGGTGAGCGTGTTTTGATCTGTTGAAACACTGTGTTCAACAGACACATGTCTAATTGGTGGCTCTGCAAATAATTCTGCATGTTCTGTCCACCAACTCCAAAAAACACCCTCATGCACATTGCCGAAGTCAGCGTAGAGATCTGCATATTTGCCCCTGCCCGCGCTCTCACAGGTTTGCCTGTATCCCTCATGACGGCGTAGATACTCCCACCAGCAGTAGTAGACTGAGCATTTCCACGCAGGCGCACCCTGATATGGCGGCTCTACGGCGCGGCGATTGCTTGGCCGCTTTCCCTTCAAGGGCGGTGCATAGACAAAGAATAGAGGACGGTTGGCACGAGACTTTTTCATAAAAATATGATGCCATATTTATTTAATTATATGAACAACAATTTGGCGTCATTTTTTGTGCGATATTCACTACATCGATGCAATCACGCATCACAACAAAACCTGAAAGGTGAATATCATGACTAAAACACAAACAACTAAAACTGCTTCAAACCATGCCAACATCAGCACTTGGATTGATTCGCTCACAACCAAGCGTGAAACTTGGGAGAATGGAACCTACAAAGCATCAAATGAAGAGCTCTATGTGCTGCTTGATGAATGTGTAGATCTATTCAAAGAAGTTCGCGCACATCGTTCGCTTGTCAAAAAGCTAAACCTCATTCTCGAAGAACGCGATATTATGATGCGGAGCAATACCAGTCTCGCCACCAAGATTGTGCGACTGATTTTTGGAGATTGTGGTAAACGCGCATACACCTATGCCCGAGTGCTTATTGTAGCAGCAGAGCAAAAAGGTGAACTACAAAGCATGAAAAGCTTTGTTGCAGAAGCTGGCGGAATTGAAGAAATCCGCAAGTCACAAAATGGTCAAACACCAACTCAAAAGCGAAACGAGCAAATCGCCTTTGCGGTAGAGGTATTGGAAACGAGACCTGGGCTTGTTGAAACATTCAAAATCAGTGAGGAATTGGCACCTCACAATGAAAGTGCCTATGAGTTCTCTGTCGCAATTGTGCGCAAAGAGCGCAATGGAAAAGGCAGCGTTGTGTTTGGTACCAACAACCAAACGATACTGAAAGCTGCACTTGCCCAAGCAGGCAAATCCCTGAGTGCAATTGTCGAGGAAGCGAAACAAGCATCTGGTCGAAAGCAAATGCTTGAAAATCGCAAAACAGTGATTGCTGAGAAAGAAGCAGCCTAACTGAAACTTGAGTGACTGGGGCTATTGCGCCTCAGTCACCTACTTCACCAAACACAGAGGACAACACCATGCTTAACCAAAACTTTCAGCCAAATCAGTTCTCAGACCTTGTGTTTGAGGAAGAATGCATCAAGCAGCGCCTTTTTGCCTACGCCAGCGGCAAGCGTGATGGACACATCATTCTTTATGGAGATTACGGCACTGGCAAATCAACTGCAGCTAAGATCATCGCAGAGACTAGATGTGATGATGAAACTGCTGGCTTTGTTGATGTTATCCATGCCCGTGACGCCAGCATAGAGATGGAGCGCTATCTGCTTCGGATTTCAAATGGATTTAACATCCAGCAGATGATGGGCATTAACACGCCATATGCCGTGATAGATGAAGCCGACCAACTTTCCGAAATCAATCAACATCATCTGCGTGCATTCATGGACAACGCAATTGGCTGTGTGATTTTGACAACAAATCACATCCATGCCCTAGACAAAGGCATCAAAGATCGAGCTGATGAAGTTGAAATAAAGAGCCTTTCTCCCAATGCTGTCTGTGAAAGGGCAAGCGACATTCTCAAAGCACAAGGCATCGTTGTTGAGCAGAGTTATCTGCTTCGGCTGCTTTCAACAACAAGTGGCAGTTGGAGAGACGTAGCACGAGCGTTAGATGACTTTATTTACTCTAAGGTCTAATAGGAATCTGAGCATTATTTTTACCCAACCTCACATAGCCTGTCCGTCTCTCCGTCAACCAAATGGCTAAGCAATATTTAGGTGTATGGATTTTATATATTTCCATACACCTCACTTCTTATTGCGTTAACTGCCTAACGGCGGTGATGGCTTAATAGGCACAAGAGCGTTCTGCTTGGAGGTAAAATCCTGCCTTATGCGCTCGTAGTCGCCAGCGCTGATAGCTGACGTCGTAACAGGATTAGCTGTGGGGAGGGCCTTTTGTGGCTGGGAAGGTGGTGGTGCAACAGAAGGAAATGGCCTCACCTTTGGCTGTTTTGCTTTCTTGGGCTTCTTTGATTTTGGTTTATCTGCAGGCTGAAGGCTTTTTCTTACACGCATTTCTATCCGATCAGTTAGCTCATGCGTTGCGTTGGATAGAGTTTTTAGATCATCCAGTGTTTGCTCAAGCGGCGCTTCAAAGCTCATTTTTTTTACTATGTCTATCAAACGCCTCATGTCATCTTTGTATTCCATTTGATTAGGCAGCCATCACTCGTTGCCATCGATCTACGCAACGCTCGTTGATCTTGCTGTGACAGATTTGGCTATATGACAGAAACTTATCTCCCAACGCACGGTGCTGCTCAGTTTGCTGGCTTAACAGCCTCTCGCCATAATACTGAAGCTTGCTTGCCAACAGCGCCATGGTTGCAATGCTTGGCTCAGCATCATGGAACCTAAGGCCTCTTGCATAGCTTTCGCTTCGTGCTAGCCAGTCTTTGCTGAATTCATTTTCTGTTGAGACCAATCCCTGTGATTTCAGCAGTTCAAAAACTTCAAATAAAACCGTTTTCGACATGGTTTTCTCCTCAAGTTGCTAAATAACAATGTGCGTTAAAAACTGCGCACAATGTATTTAGCGATAAAGGCAAAACAAAAGGCAGATAAGGCTATAAAGTGCCCCACAAAATGACATCGAGTTTGCCAACAAGGGTTGTCGCCAACGGATTTTGTCAGCACATATTCAGCGGAACTTACATATTCGCTTTACAAAATACGTAAGAGGAAATGCTTGTAGTTAATACAAGAGCACACAGCACATCTGTTGTTGTGTCGTGTGTTGCGTTGGTTCTTACATCTGTATAGGTAGCACAGCCCAACCCCTACCAAGCTTCAATCGAAGAAGGCAGATGACGACAGCGACTGATGTAGCAACTCAAATGAGACATTAGGTTGTAAGGAGGCTGTGTAGCCTTCTTACGACTGAACACAATCTAAATGAGCCAAATCAATAACGATGCAAATAAAATACGCTGTGCTGTATGTGATTGAGCGAATGCGAAAGAACAAACAGCACAAGTAGTGTTAGCGAAGCTGACACTTTAATTCATCACGTAGCAACACTCATAAAACATAAGAAAATATACATTCTATGAGGTTATTGGTTAACTATATGAATTCATTTAGATTTTCATATATACCATTTTCGGTAGGAAAGCCGATATCTCAGAAAATATAATAGTAGAACATAAACTATTAGATTTTCGGAGGTCCTAAATGAAACAGGCTATGACACTCACAGACGCTCAGCAAAAGCGTGTTCTGCAGTATTGCGCCACAAGGCGTCATCCCACAAGAGACAAGACCATCGTGCTGTTTTCACTGCACACAGGGCTTCGCGCTATGGAACTGGCAGCACTAAAGCTTGGCGATGTGTTTGATGAAGATGGAAGCGTTAAATCCCAATTCCAACTTGCTCAGCGCAATACAAAAGGCAGCAATGCCAGAACAGTGTTCGTCAACACAAAGCTTCGAAAAGCGCTAAAAGACTATGGTGAACAGAGTAATCTAACTCAGCCAGAACGCGCCCTTTTCCCTAGTCAAAAAGGTGGGCACTTTTCTGCCAACACCATGTGTCAGCTGTTCTTAGACATATATAAAGCTTGTGGCTTTGAGCATGCAAGCTCACACAGTGGCCGCAGGACATTTATTACTAAACTTGCCAACTCAGGCGTAAATGTGCGCTTGCTAGCTACTCTAGCTGGGCATCAACATATCTCCGTAACGCAACGCTACATAGATGTGAATGATACACAGCTCGCAAACGCTGTAGAGTTGCTGTAATGGCCAAGCAAAAAGCCAGAGCTGTTGAAAAGCAGCTTCATAGAGCACTTAAACAACGCGAATGGCTCAAGAAGAATTTGCCAAACTCAAAGCAGTTAAGAGCTTGTGAAAAGGAGATACTCGTCAAGCGCACAACTTTATTGGTAAACTACAGATCTTTGACCTCCTAAAGGCAAAATCTTACGAACGTGGTTTATGTGAAGTTTAAAAAATATCAATTTTTGTGCTGTAAAGTGATATTTAACTAGCAATTAGAGGTTTAACAAAGAAAACGATTACAACATCAATTATTAGGTTTCTTGAGGGTTAAACGCCTGACCATCGTAGCCCCGTCCTCGCCATGCTTTTGCAACAAACCGACCTGGCGTTAGGTTAACAAGCTTTTGGATGGCTGACCAAACTCCGGCTGAATATGTATTTTGCTCGAAATAATGCCAGCTTCCTCTTGGGAAAATGCCAATTTCGCCACGATTAGCAAATTCAAGAATCCCACAATTTATAGGCTTTTATCCTTTTAAGAAGCACTCTCAATCTTCGTCGTAGTTTCGAATGCAGTAGGAGAAGACTTTGTTTTCACGCATCATTACTTGTGAAAACCCACTTTCGATTTCAGTAAAAAATTTACCAGTAGCAACACACATTATTTTTACAGACCAGTTATCGTAATTTGAACGTTCGTCGAAATTTTCGATTAAATCTGTTTCATACCATTCATTATTGGTAAGGCTGCATGATCCATCCAATATATAATCAGCAAGCTTGAATGCGAATTCGATTGGTTTTTCTTCTTTGCAACGCTGGATAAATGATATGCCTTGGTCAAGACTGTCAGAGTTATATTCGACTAACCAATCTCCTTCAGCATCAGATACCCAATATTCGGGCAATTCGTCGCCATTCCAAGACTGTGGTTCGTCATTGTCAAAATTCTCATATAGATCTCGTGCTATGGATGATCCATCAACCTTATTAATGACGTAATATACAAAGAAATTACTAGCATGCAGGAGCTGCCATGCAACGAATTCACGTACTGAAACAGTAGCCTCAGATTTATCGTCTTTAAAAATCAGATCGATATGATTGCTTGTTGGGACAAATATGCCCCCCCATTCTGAGCGCTCAAATAAATGTTCCCAGCCTTCAACTGGATCACCATCTTCTGTTTCGTGCATTAGTGGGTTATCAAAAATCTCAGCAAAATGTGTCGCATGCGAGAATTCTGCGCCACGCTCCATCGCTTTAGACATAATATCAAAATTCATAACTATTCCCTTCTTGATCTGGATTTATCTATCAGCAAGCTTCTCAAACTCATCCCGCGACAACTCATACCTTTTGCCTGTGAGCATGTCTTTCTTCAATCGCGGCGTCAAATGACTGTAGTGACGCTCTATCATCTGTATTGAAGTGCCCATCTGAATAGCGAGTGTATGGATGTCCATGCCATCTTTCAGCAGAGCAAATGTCGCATATGTGTGTCTGAGGCTGTAGAGCGTGCGAGCCTGGCCTGTCCTCGGACAAATCAACAGTTCGTTCTCTTTGAGAAAATTCCTAAATGTTTGGTGAAGAGCATTAGTGACTGTTCCATCTCTTAGCCGGAACACTGGCAGATCTAATCGCTGCTTTAGTAATTCTTCAAACTCTAGGTGCTTTATGTCCTCTGAGCGCTCGTGGATGCGCTTGAGATAATTGATAGTGCCAGATCTGCAGATAATATCTCTGCGGCCCGTCTTCCCACTAACACTCATCTCAAGATAGCTCTGTCCTTTGTCTTCAAACTGAGTGATGTGCTGCCATTTGAGGTTTTGTGCTTCTGTGCCATGTCTCATGCCTGTATTGGCCATGATCAGCACATAGTCTCTCAGTAGCTCACGCATGTGGACTGACTTTGGATGCTGTGTCTTGTTGATCCAGTGCGGCAATTTACGGATCATTGAAGCATAACCTTCTTGGGAGAAATCTGGCCGTCTCTCGCTATCCCTACCCTTGTTGATCAGTGTTGGCACCTGTGTTTTGTTCATAAAGCCACGCGCAACACTCTCATCAAACACTCTGTTAAGAGCAGAGTTATGTGTGTTCAGAGTTGATGCTTTGGGCTCTCTGCCCATCTGCTGTTCGCGCCAGCGTGAAAACTTTTGGAGTGTTTCGTAGGTTATGCTTGTTACATGCATCTTGCCAAAGAACGGAATTAGGTATTTCTCAAGCACAATCACATAGTCACGATAGACTTTCTTACCTACGCCACTTTCTAGCTGCTTGTTCATTTCTGTGATGCACAGTTTAGCTACATCTGAGAACCGCTTTGAAACAACTGGCACGCCATTCTTTTGTCGAAACTTGTACTCCAAATAGCTGTCAGAGGCAGCCTGTTTGGCTTCGTCCAAATCACTCTTGCCAGTTGAAATGCGAATGTATTGGCCGTCTATTTGGAAGGCTGCCTGCCATTTACGGCTTCTCTCACGCCTGTAGAGCTTTACCGCTCCATCCATAATCAACACAGAATCTTCACTCAAAACAGGCATCTGACACATCCAATCACTATAAAAACGATATAGTCTTGAGCGGCTGGAAGCCAACCAAAAAGTGTGTAAGAGGTGTGTAACGCAAAAATCGCCTCAAAACGATTTTTGAGACGCTACAATTCATTGATATTATTGCGAGAAATGGTAGCGGAGGAGGGACTCGAACCCCCGACACGCGGATTATGATTCCGCTGCTCTAACCAGCTGAGCTACTCCGCTCCAGGAGGCAATGCTTGGCAATGCCTCTATAAGAGTGAGCTTGATATAGACCAAATTAACGGGGCTGGCAATTGTCCTTTTGGGCTATTTTGCGGCTATTTATTCGTGGCCGCGCGGGCAATCTTGGCAGCCCGCTTGCGCTGCGCCGACGAGCCGATATTTAGGGCTTTTCTGTATTTTGCCACCGTTCGACGCGCCACCTCAATGCCCGCCTCGCCCAAAAGAGCCACCAAAGCCTCATCCGATAAAGGCGAAATATGCGTTACTTCCTCGGCCACAGCTTCGGCGATGCGCGCCTTAATCGCCGCCGAGGATGTTGCTTTGGTGTTGCTGCCCCGCTTGCCATCCTTGCCGCCCTTGCCACCTTTGCCGCCGAGCGCCGTTGAAAATAAATCTTTCAGGTAAAACACCCCCTTGGGCGTTTGCACCAACTTACCGCTGGCCGAGCGACTGACCGTGCTTTCGTGTAGCTCTAAGGCTTGCGAGATATCGCGCAGCACCAGCGGCTCTAGGGCCATCATGCCTTGATTTAAAAAACCTTGCTGACGCCCCACAATCGCGCGCGCGACCCGCAATAAAGTCGCCGCCCGTTGCTGCGTGGCTTTTTTCAGCCAGCGCGCCGACTGCACATTAGCCTTCATAAAATTGCGTTCATCATCAGTAATTTTGCGCGTCGCCATTTCTTCCCAATCGCGCTCTAACACCAAAACGCTGGGCAAAGTGGCCTCGTTCAAATAGGCCTGCCAGCCGCTCTCGCCTTCTAACACAACAATATCCGGCAAGGCCACGCTCTCCGCTTGGGCTTCAAAACTTGCGGCGGGGCGTGGGTCTAGCGCGCGTATGTTTTGCAAATAGGGAGGCAAATCCTCAACCGCAATTTGCGCCGCCGCCGCCAGTGCCCCTAAGTCGCCGCGACCCAATAAATCTAAATTCTCCAGCAAAGCAGAGTGCGTCGGCGTTAAACTGCCTTGCGCCAAAAGCTGTAGGCGCAAACAATCCGAGAGGTTGCGAGCAAACACACCCGATGGCGTAAAGCCCTGTAGTTGCGACAAGGTTTGGATCAATAAGCTCGGTTCAACTTCCAAAGTATTGCAAATTTCGGCATCTGTTTCGCGCAAATAGCCGTCGTCATCCAGCCAGCCAACCAGCTCGAGGGCCAAGGCGGCCTCTTCGCGATGTTTTAATTCTTCGCCAATTTGCCCAATGAGATGCGCCGAAAAGCTAGGCGTGTCGACTAAAGTCTGCTCTAGCCTTTGCGGGGTGTCGCTGCTTTCGCCAGCCGAAAAATCGACCCGCACCGCCACCACATCCGCGCCCAACCCAGCCCCGCTGGTGCCTTGCACACGCACCGCGCGCTCTTGCGGTGCGCCTTTTTCGCCCCCCGCCTCGCGGTAGTGCTGGGCGTCAAAGGCCAGAAATGGGTTTTGCTCCATCTCGCGGGTCAGCATATCGGTCAGTTGAACATTGGTCAGCTGCAACAGTTGAATGGCCTGCTGCATCTGCGGGTTCATCATCAGTTTTTGTGACTGCTTTATTTCAATACGCGGCGCTAGCACCATAGAAATCTCCTGTGGCGCGCAGCTTAGCAAAAACAATGTAGAAATGGCATGGTTTTTGCATAAACGAATTTATAGAGTTTTCCGAACTAACGAATTAGGAAACATTCATTTCAGAAACATCCATTTAGGAAACATTCATTTAAGAAACAGAGGCGCTTTTTATCCAGCCGCCGCCTAGCACGCGGTCGCCATCGCTCGCGTAAAATACGCAAGCCTGACCCGGCGAAACCCCCTCTTCAGGGTTTGAGAGAACAACATCAGCTTGGCCGTTTTCGCCCAAGTGTAATTGCGCTGGCGCAGGGTCGCCCGTCGAGCGAATGCGCGCCAGAACGTCAATCGGGCCTTGGGTCGCATCGCCAAGCCAATTAACTTCATCGAGATGCACCCGCGCGCGCGCCAAAGCTTCGCGCGGGCCAACAATCACTTCGCGTTTATCGGCATCAATCGCTACCACATAAATCGGGTCGCCCGTGGCCACGCCAAGTCCGCGTCTTTGGCCAACCGTATAATGCAGCACCCCTTGGTGCGTGCCCAAAAGCGTGCCGTCCATATGACGAATTTCACCAGGCAGGCTACAATCTGGCCGCAGGCGCTTAATCACGCTGGCGTAATCGCCGTTCGGGACAAAGCAAATATCCATGCTATCGGGTTTATCGGCTACCATCAGGCCCAGCGAGGCGGCATAGTCGCGTATCTCATCTTTGCTCAAATGCGCCAGAGGAAAGCGCAAGAACTCAAGCTGCTCTTGGGTGGTCGAGAAAAGAAAATACGATTGATCGCGCGCCAAATCTAACGGCCGATGCATTTCCCAGCCGCTGTCAGTCTCGCGGGTTGCGATATAATGCCCGGTCACCATGGCCACCGCGCCCAAGTCGCGCGCCATGCCCAGAAGGTCTCTAAATTTCACTGTCTCATTGCAGCGGATGCAGGGAATGGGCGTATGACCGGCCAAATAGCCATCCACGAATTCATCCATCACGCTTTCTTTGAAACGCGATTCGTAATCCAACACATAATGCGGCATATCCAAACTGGCCGCCACCGAGCGGGCATCGTGGATGTCTTGTCCCGCACAGCAGGCGCCTTTGCGCCGAATGGCTTCGCCGTGATCGTAGAGTTGCAGAGTAATGCCCACCGCATCATAGCCCGCGCGCTTGACCAGCGCAGCTGCCACAGAGCTATCGACACCGCCGGACATAGCAATAACCACGCGCTGCTGGCTGCGCTGCTGTTGCGTGCCGATGCCGAGGTCGATATCGGGCAGCGCGTCGAGCGCGAAAAGGGCGTCTTGAGTCTTCATAAGGGGTTCACTATAGCATGGCCGCGCAAGTCGCAAGCCTTGGATTTGAAATTGATTTCTGATTTCTTGACGCGTCAAAACCCCAGATTCCCCTCGTTTAACGGGTAGTTCACGCGACCTCACAAAAAGTTGATTTGTTTGTGATGCGCATTTCGGGGTTTTCTAAGCCTAGTTGCAAACTTAGTCGTAAATGTAGGAGTTAACCGTGAGAGTATTATTAATCGAAGATGAAGTATGGATTTCCCAATCGATAACCGAAGCGCTGGAAGCCGAAGGTTTTCATGTCGATGAGGCTGACCGTGGAGAAGACGGGCTAGAACTCGCTGACTTGTATGAATATCAAGTTATGATTCTCGACCTTGGCCTGCCCGATATGCGCGGCGACGAAGTACTGGCAAACCTCCGACAGAAAAACACAAATATGCCCGTCCTTATTCTATCAGGCGATGCCGAAGTGGAATCGCGCCTGTCTTGCTTAAAAAGCGGCGCCGATGATTACCTTATCAAGCAATTTAACATGCAAGAGCTAAGCGCTCGACTGCAAGCCCTCGTGCGGCGCACCAATGGACATTCGCAAAACATCCTGCAATTTGGCGACCTGACTTTAGATCTCTCGGCTCGCGATGTTGTTGTGGGCGATACCCGTGTGGAGCTGACCTCTAAGGAATATCAAATGTTCGAGCTCTTGTGCTTGCGAAAAGGCAATGTGGTCTCGAAAGAGAGCTTCCTCGACCATCTATATGGCGGCATGGATGAGCCTGAGATGAAAATCATCGATGTCTTTATCTGCAAGCTTCGCAAGAAAATTGAAAAAGCTGGTGCACCCGCCCCGCTTATCCAAACCGTTTGGGGCCGTGGGTATCGGGTCAACACAGACCAAATGCAGTGTAGCGCTTAAGTCGAGCCGCTGTTTAACTTCCTGTTTGCATAGGCCTGTGCTAAGCACAGGCCTATGTCACAAACAATTATTCAAAAATTGGGGTTTGATCCCCACGCCCCAGCCTTCATGGCCGCCATGTGCCAAATGTCCTTGGACGCTGGCGCGTTAATTATGACGCATTTCAGAAACGGCGTTGAAGAAGAGACCAAAGCTGATAAATCGCCGGTCACGCAAGCCGACCGAGATGCTGAAATATTGCTAGAGACCGCTCTATCGAAAATCGCGCCGCAAGTACAAGTCATCGGAGAAGAGGCTTGCTCTGTGCAAACGCCGGAAAAACTCGACGATGCTTTTTTCTTGCTCGACCCGCTAGATGGCACGCGAGACTTTGTGGCCAAGCGGGATAATTTCACCGTCAACATTGGGCTGATTGTCGACCGCGTGCCAGTGGCCGGGGTTATTTATGCGCCCGTCCATGAAAAACTTTATTTCAGCGGAACTGATGCCGCCTATCGCTTAAATATCGCCCCCGATGGTAAATTGGATATTACTCAAGCTACGCGTTTGCGCACCGAGCGGATTACCGAAAAAGGCGTCAAAGTTATTGCCAGTTATTCACACCGAGACTCTGAGACCGAGGACATCATCGAGCAATTGCATGTCACCAAAACCATCGCCACCGCCTCGTCCTACAAATTCTGCTTATTGGCCGAAGGCTCCGCCGATTTTTACCCCCGCTATGGCCGCACCATGGAATGGGACACTGCCGCCGGACAAGCCATATTAGAAGCCGCAGGCGGTGTGGTAACCTTTAGCGATGGAAGCCGCTTCACCTATGCTAAATTAGAGCGAGGCCTCGACAACCCTTCTTTTATTGCAGCCGCCTCCGATAACTGGCAAGATGCTTTGAAGTAACGAGCTTGGGGGGAGCCGATGATGAGATATTCTTTATATATCTATGTCTTTTCGCTCATGCTCTGTTTGCCAATGCAACCTGCAGGTGCACAACAGGCCTCTAAACACCCCCCGAGTGTAGAAGATTTTTCAGAGAACAGTATCGTTATCGCGTCTGCCAAATATTTGGGTGCGACGGCCGAGACGATGGCTAAGGTTGTCGACCATGCTTTCTCTCGCTATGGCATACCAACGGCTGTTATTCGGGGCGAAGAGCTGTCTGTTTCCGCCATGTTGGGCGTGCGTTATGGGCGCGGCACCCTTACTTTTAAAGACGGAAGAGAAGAGACTATTTATTGGCGCGGCCCCTCTGTGGGCATCGATATGGGCGCCACAGGGTCCAAGAGCTTCGCGCTGGTTTACAACGTAGATAAGCCAGAAGATTTGTATAAACGCATACCCGGTATCGATGGCTCTTTAATTGCCGTTGGCGGTGTTGCTTTTCATTATTTACGACGCGGCCGCACGGTCGTCGTGCCTATGCGAGCCGGGGTCGGCTACCAAGTCGGCATTAGTCTTGGCTATGTAAAATTCAGCCCGACAAAAAGCTGGATGCCATTTTAGCGTTGTTTCCCTGCGCTGAAAAAATCATCAAGTTTTGCCGCAAGCGCTTCGCTTTTACCCGAGGAGAAAAAATGCCCGCCCGTGTATTTATGCACGTCTGGCGAAGCATAATGCGCGAGGGCAGCCTCTACTTGTTCGGCCTTTATTTCAGGATCATCCGTTGCATAAACGAATTGCGCGCGCATACCCTTCGCGCCAATCGTTATGTGGTCAGCCATACGGCTCGATAGGGCATCCCCAACCAATAGATCCCGCATCATGCGCTCCGTGCCTTGCACGTTAAATTGCTGGGTAAAATGAGCGACCACTCGCCGTGCCTCTTCGCTCTGCGTACCAAAACTTTCGCCACGCGAAATAATGCTCGGGATTGCCACAAACCGAGATAGAAACTGGCCCACAATCGGCATAGCAACTAGCTTTCCGGTTAACCCAACGCTCGCCCCTTCAATAACTGGAACCTGATACGCCAAAGCAGCGACGCGCTCTGGGTGCCTAGCGCCGAAACGGGCCAAAATAGCCCCGCCAAAACTGACGCCGAATAAATTGGCTTGTTGAATTTGCAAATGGTCCATCAGCTCACGCAATTGATGGCGCATTAAATCGATAGAAAGCGGGACCATCGGTCGATCGGAAAATCCGCGCCCATATTGATCATAAACCACCACGCGATAGCCCGCTTTTACCAGGGGCGGCACATAGGCTTGATAGGCCATCGAGCCAAGCGTGCCGCCATGAATAATAATCACGGCGGGGCCATTTTCGGGACCGCTGATTTGATAGGCAGTAACCCCATCGCTCAATTTAGCCTCACGATAGCCGCTATCGGCGCGAAACTGGGCCGCACTCAAGGTCTCGCGATTGCCTGCCTGATACAGCAAAAGCAGAATCACAACGCACGCCAGAACCACACTGGCTAATATCGATATTTTGGCCATTCCCTTGCCTCCAAAGCAAATTTACTGGGCTTGCGGGCGCAACCGAATGCGGCCCTTTTCCTCGCCTTTGCGTGGGTCGAGCAAAATCAACAAAGGCCCTTCTCCATCCTGCAACTTAACGATAATGCGCGTGTCGCCATTGTCGACGCCGATAACTTGGCTGTCGAGGGGAATGCTAATCTCCGTTTCCCCGAAACCTGGCTTAACAGGAACCGCTTCCGGGTTGGACACGCGTTTGATGACGGTGCCGATTACCACGGCAGCACCGCCGACCATCAGCACCCCAAGACCAATGACAACTATTAACAAAACACGCACGTAGCGCGCCGAAGGTTGTGCTATAGCTTCCTCCGAAGCGTTTTCTGCTTCTCCACGATTTGCTTTATTTGGCGACATGGCGGTATCTTGAGACATGACTGAACTCCCTGAAAAATTGGCTTTCGCCGTAGATTACGCCTCGGATGGCGCGCGCCTAGACCGCCGTGTGGCGATGGCTAGTGAAGATTTATCTCGTGTGCGCGTGCAAGAGCTGATTAAAGATGGCCAATGTGTCGTGACGCGCCGACAGGCCTCCCAGACCATAAAAGACCCGTCCTGGCGGGTCAAACAAGATGATATCGTCGAGCTGATTTTACCCCCGCCTATCGACACCACGGTAAAGGCGCAAGATATCGCTTTGGATATTATTTTCGAAGATGACGCGCTTTTGGTGGTCAATAAGCCAGCCGGTATGGTCGTTCATCCGGCCCCCGGTAGCCCCGACAAAACGCTGGTCAATGCGTTGCTGGCGCATTGTGGCGACACGCTATCTGGCATTGGCGGCGAAAAACGCCCGGGCATCGTCCATCGGCTGGATAAAGATACCAGCGGCATTATGGTGGTGGCCAAAAACGACAAAGCGCACCGAGGCCTAAGCGAGCAATTTGCCGCCCACGGCCAAGACGGGCGCATGCAACGGCTGTATAAAGCCCTCGTCTGGGGCGTGCCCCTGCCCGCCGCAGGCACGGTGGATATGCCTTTGGCTCGGGCGACCAATAATCGCAAGAAAATTGCTATTTCCAGAGCCAAAACGGCGCGCCATGCGGTAACCCATTATCGGCGCCAGCGCCAATTCGCCAATGGCCAAGTTAGCCTCGTCGAATGCCGTTTGGAGACCGGACGCACGCATCAAATTCGGGTGCATATGGCGCATATGAGCCATCCTGTTTTGGGCGATAAACTATATGGCAGTGGCATGAAAAGCCGTTCCATTCATCTTACCGAGGCCCAAAAGTCAGCCCTCACGGCGCTGGACAGGCAGGCCTTACATGCCGCCGCGCTCGGCTTTGAGCACCCTATAACCGGCGAGACGCATTATTATGAAGCGCCCCTGCCCGATGATCTGCAACGCTTGGTGGAAGATTTGGAAAGCACCGAGATGAAACTGGCGACATAAACTTTTTATTGGGTCTTTAAATCGCCATAAACCGCTCCTATATAAATTATATGAGTGATAAAAAAACAGCCCTCAAGCCGGTTAAAAAGGCAACTGCTTCGAAGTCGAAAGCGGTGGCGCTTGCGCCTGCGCCCAATCCCGAAGGCAGTTTGTCTCGCTACCTCACAGACATTCGCAAATTTCCAATGCTCGAAGCGCAAGAGGAATTTGAACTGGCCAAAGATTACGCCAAATCCGGCGACACGAAATCGGCCCATAAATTGGTCACCAGCCATTTGCGCTTAGTGGCCAAAATCGCCATGGGCTATCGCGGCTATGGTTTGCCGATTGGTGAAGTTATCTCGGAAGGCAATGTCGGGCTGATGCGCGCTGTGCAAAAATTTGATCCCGACCGCGGCTTCCGCTTGGCCACCTATGCCATGTGGTGGATCCGCGCCTCGATACAAGAATATGTTTTGCGCAGCTGGTCTTTGGTGAAAATCGGCACCACAGCCGCGCAGAAAAAATTATTCTTTAATCTACGCCGCCTGAAAGGCGAGATTAACGCCATCGATGGTGGCTCTTTGAACCCAGACCAAGTCTCAGACATTGCCGAACGCCTTGGCGTTCGAGAAGATGAAGTGACCTCGATGGAAGGCCGTATGAGCGGCGATCAGTCGTTGAACGCGCCTTTGCGTGGCGGCGATATGGGCGATGAGGGCGGCGGCGAATGGCAAGATTGGCTGGAAGATGAAACTCCCAACCCAGAAGCCCAAGCGTTGGCGAAAGATGAAAACAGCGCGCGGCACGCCATTTTAATGGATGCCATGGCAACACTGAACGAGCGAGAACGTGAAATTCTCATGGCGCGACGCCTTACCGACCCGCCCGAAACCCTAGAGATTTTGAGCCACCGCCATGATGTTAGCCGTGAACGCATCCGCCAAATTGAGGCGCGAGCTTTTGAAAAATTAAAGGCCGCAATGTCGTCCGCCTTGCCACACGCTGGCGGTGTGACCATTGAGGGGGAAACCGCTAACCACTAAGCGTTTGCGGATCAATCCTCGAACGGATCTTTCACTAAAATCGTGTCATCACGCTCTGGGCTGGTCGAGAGAAGCGTGACTGGCGCGCCGATAAGCTCTTCGATATAGCGCACATAGCGCACGGCTTCGGCCGGCAAATCTGCCCACGAACGCGCGCCAAAACTGGTCTCGCTCCAGCCTTGCATGGTTTCATACATCGGCTCGATACGCGCTTGCTCGGCTGAATTAGTCGGCAAATAATCAATCTCTTTGCCGTCTAATTTATAGCCCGTGCAAATTTTAATCTCGTCGAAGCCATCCAGCACATCCAACTTGGTAAGGGCAATGCCGTTAATGCCTGCGGTGCGAACGACTTGGCGCACGAGAACCGCATCAAACCAACCACAGCGGCGCTTGCGCCCTGTAACTGTGCCGAATTCATGGCCACGTTCGCCCAGTTTTTGGCCGTCTTCATTATCTTGCTCGGTCGGGAAAGGCCCCTCCCCAACGCGCGTCGTATAGGCCTTCGTGATGCCCAAAACATGGTTTAACGCCGATGGCCCAACGCCTGAGCCAATGGCCGCTTGGCCAGCAATAGTGTTGGAGGATGTGACAAATGGATAGGTGCCATGGTCGACATCCAGCAAAATACCTTGCGCGCCTTCAAACAAAATGCGCTTACGGTCTCGCCGTGCCTCGTCTAGCAAACGCCAAACCGGCGCGGCATAAGGCGTGATATGAGGCGCGACATCGACTAATTTGGCTTTCAATTCAGCCGCCTCAAATTCTGGCAAATTGAGCCCACGGCGCAAGGTATTGTGATGCACCAAAAGATGTTCAATTTTACCATCCAGCGTATCCGGATCGGCCAAGTCGGCAATGCGCAATGCGCGGCGTCCCACTTTATCTTCATAGGCCGGGCCAATGCCGCGTTTGGTGGTGCCGATTTTGACGCCGCCATTGGCGTTTTCGCGCACCGCATCTAGCTCCTGATGCAATGGCAAAATGAGCGTGGCGTTCTCGGCAATCTTCAAATTATCCGGCCCGATGGTGACGCCTTGGTCTCGAAGCGTTTTCATCTCATGCAAAAGCGCCCATGGGTCGACGACGACACCATTGCCGATGACCGACAATTTACCCTCGCGCACAATGCCCGATGGCAGCAGGGAAAGTTTGTAAACCTCGCCATTGATAACCAGCGTATGGCCTGCGTTATGGCCGCCTTGAAAGCGCGCCACAACATCGGCACGCACCGACAGCCAGTCTACAATCTTGCCTTTACCTTCGTCGCCCCACTGAGAGCCGACAACCACTACATTGGCCATGAGTTTTCCTCTCGCCCCTAATGGGCCTGATATTTTGCGCTGCCAGCCTTAGAAGCTGAGCTGTTGAATTTGAACCACTTGAGATAATGTCTCTAGCTCACGGAGCACTTCTGGGCTGACTTGATTGTCGATATTTACCAGCGAGATGGCGTCGCCACCTGGCTTTTCTCGGCCCAATTGGAAGCTGGCAATATTGATGCCATGTTTGCCCAAAGCGCTACCCAAAGCCCCGATGAATCCTGGCTCATCGGTGTTGGTAACATAAAGCACATTCGGTGCCAGTTCAGCGTGAATGTTAATGCCTTTCACCTGAATGATGCGCGGCTTGCCATCCGAAAATACCGTGCCCGCCACCGAGCGCTGTTGGCGTTCGGTTTTCAAGGTCAGACGGATATAACTATCAAATGCGCCTTTGCTGCTTTGCTTCGATTCCGACACCGTAATGCCCCGCTCTTTGGCGATAGCCGGTGCCGATACCATGTTCACATCGGCCAATAGCGGGCGCAATAATCCGGCCATAATAGCCGATGTCAGAGGCGCTACGTTAAGGCCCGCGACATCGCCGACATATTCAATCTCTGCGCCTTCAATGCCGCTCTCGGTCAATTGACCGGCGAACAGACCAAGCTGCTCGGCCAAGGCGACGAAGGGGCGCAAGCGAGGCGCGTCTTCGGCTGAAATCGATGGCACGTTGATGGCGTTATTTACCGCACCCGTCATTAAGAAATCAGCCATTTGCTCGGCCACTTGCAGGGCTACATTTTCTTGCGCCTCGGCTGTGCTGGCTCCCAAATGCGGGGTACAAACGACGTTTTCCATGTTGAACAAAGCATTGGTTTTGGCTGGTTCTTCTTCGAACACATCCAAGGCGGCGCCGGCCACTTGGCCGCTTTCGAGCGCGGCTTTGAGGGCTGCTTCATCGATGAGACCGCCGCGCGCGCAATTGATGATGCGCACGCCTTTTTTACATTTGGCCAAAGCGTCCGCATCCAGAATGTTGCGTGTTTTATCGGTCAGCGGTGTGTGCAAAGTAATGAAATCGGCGCGCGCCAATAGCTCATTCAGCTCGGCTTTTTCGACGCCCATTTCCAACGCACGGTCTGGGGTCAGGAACGGGTCAAAAGCGACCACTTTCATTTTCAAGCCTAAAGCGCGACTGGCGGCGATGGAGCCAATGTTGCCACAACCGATAACGCCCAGAGTTTTGCCCGTCAGCTCGACGCCCATGAAGCGCGACTTTTCCCATTTGCCAGCATGCGTGGAGGCATTGGCTTCGGGAATTTGGCGCGCCAAGGCGAACATCATCGCGATGGCATGTTCTGCGGTGGTGATGGAATTGCCGAACGGCGTATTCATCACCACGATGCCGTTTGCGGTGGCGGTTGGCAGGTCGATGTTATCGACGCCAATGCCTGCGCGACCAATGACTTTCATATTGGTGGCGGCTTCTAATACGGGCGGCGTGGCTTTGGTGGAAGAACGCACGGCGAGGCCGTCATATTGGTCGATAATTTTAATCAACTCATCGCGTTCTAGTCCGGTAATCACGTCGACTTCGACGCCACGGTCTTTAAAAATCTGCTCGGCGGCAGGGCTCATTTTATCTGCAATTAGTACTTTAGGCATTTTGTGCCTCCATTTTGGCTGTTTCGAAGGCCCAATCGAGCCACGGAGTTAGGTTTGCGAGGTCGGATGCTTCCACCGTCGCGCCGGCCCAAATTCGCAAGCCCGCAGGGGCATCGCGATAGGCGCCGATGTCATAGGCCACGGCTTCTGTATCCAGAAGGCTGGCGATTTTTTTGGCCAAAGCGCTTTGTGCTTCTGGCGCCATGGCCACCACTTCGGCATCGACGATTTGCAAGCAGACCGACGTGGTCGACTGATTGGCTTCGTCTTGGCATAGGTTGGCCACCCAATCGGTTTTGGCTACCCAGTCGTTCAAGGCTTTATTATTGTCGGCCACCCGACCCAGAAGGCCAGATAGGCTGCCGATGCTTTCGGCCCATTTTAGGGTGTCGAGATAATCTTCCACGGCCAACATGGACGGCGTGTTGATGGTCTCGCCTTTGAAGATACCCTCAATAAGCTTGCCGCCTTTGGTCAGGCGGAACACTTTGGGCAGCGGCCAAGCGGGGGTGTAGCTTTCGAGGCGAGCGACGGCGCGCGGGCTTAAAATTAGCATGCCGTGGGCGGCTTCCCCGCCCAGCACTTTTTGCCAGCTATAGGTGGTGACATCCAACTTATCCCAAGCCAAATCCATGGCGAAGGCGGCGGAGGTGGCATCGCACAGCGTTAGGCCTTCGCGGGTATCGCTAATCCAGTCGCCGTTTGGCACCCGAACGCCGGCCGTGGTGCCGTTCCAAGTGAAGGCCACATCGCGAGAGAAATCGACGGCGCTTAAATCAGGCAGATGGCCGTAGTCGGCTTCCATGATGCGCACATCGTCGAGCTTTAATTGTTTCACCACATCGGTGACCCAACCAGAGCCGAAGCTTTCCCAAGCCAGAATATCGAGGCCACGTTGGCCGAGCATAGACCACATGGCCATTTCATAGGCGCCAGTGTCGGAGGCGGGTACGATGCCGATGTGATAGTCATCTGGCACGCCCAAAACCGCACGCGTGCGGTCGATGGCTTCGGCCAGTTTCGCCTTGCCCGGTTTCGAGCGATGCGACCGGCCAAGCACCGCGTCATTTAAAGCTTGTAAGGAAAACCCTGGGCGTTTTGCACATGGCCCAGAAGAAAAATTAGGGTTTGCCGGACGCATGTCCGGTTTCGTCAAAGTTGTCATATCGCAACCCTTTCAGATCGTTGCCTCTCGTTGGGGAGAGGTGTCCCACTTACCGATATAGGCGGGATGATGAGAGTCGTCAACTTTGGAACGAGTTTCTTTTGGGGGGAATTTTGCTCGACTTTGCGTAAAAATCGGCTTGTGGGTGTTAGGGGCTTTCTTAAAGCGGGTTTGCCGCGAACGCTTTTAATGGCGCTTTGCGGCCAACTCACCTAGAGTTTATTCAACGATCCTGGGCCAACAAGGTCGCCTTATTTAACTCTTACCCCCAACCTAATCGCACAATCCGACACCTGTTTTCACAGGTGTCGGGGCGCACTAAGACCAACCAAGAGAGTGGCCACGACGTATTCAGTCGGAACCTTATTCCGTCGCCACCCCGACAAAGTGGAGTGAACGGATTTTCGCAGCAATTTATAAAAAAAGGCTTAACGCGAAAACGTTAAGCCACATACGCAATACAAGTTGCGGCTCTGGGTAGGGGATAGTGGCCCCAACAACGCACCATTCGTACGCTGAAGGCCGGACACTAGCAGAAGTTTTTTTGGAAATAAAGGGGCAGATATAGCAATTTCTCAACGGGCAAAACTGGCTTGCGGAGAGGTGGCGAAAACGGCTTTGCGGGTGCTGGGGGCTTCACGGTGTGAGGTTTGCGCGCGTGCTTCTTAACGGCAGTTTGCGTTTTCCTCACCTAGGGCCTATTCGGCGGGCTCCGGCCTGGAGTTCGCCTTATTCAACCCTTACCCCCAACTCAAACGCAAAAACCGACACCCGCTTTCGCAGGTGTCGGGGTGCACTAAGCCAGTCCAAAGAATGGCTACGACGTATTCAGTCGAAACCTTATTCCGCCGTCACCCCGACAAAGCGGAGTGAACGGATTTTTGCAGCAATTTATAAAAAAAGGCCTAACGCCGAAAGCGTTAAGCCACATACGCAATACAAATTGCGGCTTTGGAACAGAGGCTAGTGACCCCAGCAACGCACCATTCGCGCGTTGATAAGAAAAGGCTAGCAGATGTGTGGGGGGAAAGGAAGGGGTGGTTATTTTTCTAGAGTGGCTTTAGCTACCTCGATGCAACGATTATTGAAATCGACAACAGGCTGATTATCTTTTTCGCGCTCTAAGTCTTGTTTTAGTTCGTCGATAAATTTCTTCTTCTCATGTTTTGGTTCATTAGGGAGCTTTGTTTTCATCGCTTGAAAATCTGTTTCAGCTAAGGCAGCTTCACCACGTCTGATAAACAGAACACCTCTAGAATGAAGGTTATAGATGTTCGCTTCTAATTCGATTGAACGATTCAAATCGGCAAGTGCATCCTCCAGTTGTCCAAGATGACCCTTGACACTGCCTCGCCCGTTAAGCGCGGCGGCATGGTCAGGTTGAAGCTCGATAGCTCTGTCGTAGTCAGATATCGCGCCAGGTAAATCACCCAAGGCAGATTTGACAGTGCCTCGGTTGCTAAATGCGTCGGCATAGTCAGGTTGAAGCTCGATAGCTCTGTCGTAGTCAGATATCGCGCCAGGTAAATCACCCAAGTCAGATTTGACATTGCCTCGGTTGTTAAATGCGGCGGCATTGTTAGGTTGAAGTTCGATAGCTCTGTCGTAGTCAGATATCGCGCCAGATAAATCACCCAAGGCAGATTTGACATTCCCTCGACCGACAAATGCGTTGGCATGGTCAGGTTGAAGTTCGATAGCTCTGGCGTAGTCAGATATCGCGCCAGGTAAATCACCCAAGCCAAATTTGACATTGCCTCGGTTGTTGAGCGCTTCGAAAAATTCAGGCTGGAGTAATATCGCTTTGTCTAGGAGAATAAGAGCAGCCTTGGGATCATTCGCAGAAAGCTCTTCATTTGCTCGATAAAAACAAGCTATCGCATCATCGTATAGAACATCTGAAGAGCTGCTGCTGGCAAAGCCGCTTAAATCGATGTAGAGGCTTTTCGTGCTAATTCCATAGCTATCGGATAACTCTTTTATCAACTCATCCTTGTCATCATGAGAAATTGACACAGATGCAATTTCTTTTTCGTGTGAACCTAAATTCAAAACAAACGCAGACGATTGACTGATAATACGGCGTTCCGCCGAACCATGCATGATGGGCTTCCATTCCAGCGTTTTTCCGTCTCTCAATATTTTATCAATTTTAAGTGTGTCCACTGCCTTGCCTATCCCACTTCGGGGAAGACAAAAAACTTTACCGTTCTTATCTGTTTCCCTTTCCTCTTTGTTCATTTTGCGGCAAGCAAAATATAGCGCAACAAGCGGATTTTCAGTGAAATCCAGCAAGACGGTGGCTGCATCGAAGTGTTGAAGCTCGGTTAACAAGTCCAAATCGGATAAATCACGCCCATCCTTCCGCCCCAAACCCAACTTACGAGCCTCCTCAAGTAAAGATATTTGAGACGCTATAATACTTTCAAGAGGCACATTTACTTTAGCCAATGGGGCGTTGGGATTCACGCTGTAAGCAATGCTGTGAGCAATGCGCCGTTCGGCAGAACTTTCAAGTGTCCAATCTTCATCGGAATGCCCACGAAAAAGATACTCGCCAGAGACGGTTATTTTTCTGATTTCTCTCAAATATTTTCCAACTAGAGACACCGATTCTTCGTCTGGCGCGTTTTCAGCTTCCATCATTTCCTCCACATAAAGTAGCGAGGGCTATACAAAAGCAACAGACAAACCAAAGGCGACAAACCGCTTAACGCGTTGTTTTTATTTCGACTTCAAGACTAGGAAGAAGTCATCTCGTTTGCAACAGGCAATCGGGATTGAATCACGCGCGCGGCCAGCAGCAATCATATCCATTCCAAAAATATACAACCCTAGGTTGCTTGCTGCTCCATGCGAATTCCGGCACGACTGAATACACCTACTAATAAAATCTAAAAACGGGGTGAAAATGGCGCGCATTAAAAAACCGAAAAAACAGCCAGCTGTTACTTTTATTGATTTATTCGCAGGCATTGGCGGGTTCCATATCGCGCTTTCCAACCTCGGCGCAAAATGCGTTATGGCTTGCGAAATAGACGAGTCCGCAAGAGGCATTTACAAGCTCAATCACAATCCAGAAATGATGCATGAAGACATCACAACCTTGGAGCTGGATGCGATACCCGACCACGATGTATTATGTGCCGGCTTTCCGTGCCAGCCGTTTAGCCAGGGCGGCTTTAAGCGCGGGTTCCAAGACACGCGCGGGACGTTGTTTTTTAATATTCATCAAATTCTCAAACATAAAAAACCTAAAGCGTTTTTCTTGGAGAATGTGCGCCACATTAAAAATCACGATGACGGCAACACGATGAAGACAATCGAAAGCTGCATTACCGACCTTGCCTATTCCTTTCATAGCTTCATTGTGCGCGCCAGCGACCATGGGTTACCGCAGCATCGCCCACGCTGCTTTATGGTTGGCTTTGCCAACGGCCAAGGTTTCTCGCCCCCTAAAAAGCGCGAGCTTGAAAAAACAATGAGCGATATTTTAGGCGGAGACTGCCCTAGAGACATCGGCTTCACGCTTCGAGTTGGCGGGCGCCATTCGCCTATCAATGGGCGGCATAATTGGGATGGCTACATTGTCGATGGAGACGCTAGGCGACTTTCGACAAAAGAAGCCGCCGCGATGCAGGGCTTTCCGGCAGATTTCATTTTTCCCAACTCTCATCGGGAAGCCATGAAACAACTAGGTAATTCAGTGGCCATACCGGCCATTCAAGATTACGCAGAACAAATATTGACTTCGCTATGACTAATTTGACAGAAATTGGACTTCTTCCCTCTCGGGCATCCAGAACATCTAAAATCTTCGAAGAAAAGTATAGCGATATTTTGACCCGCCCGATGACCACCCCAAGCACCTTCATAAAACAGGCTTGGGGTGAGTATATGCAAGGCGCCTCATCGCTCAACGGAAGCGTCTTTGAAACACTTGTTTCTTGTTTGCTATTTCGAAACCTAATAACCCCTATTTTTGTGCAAACTGAAATCACTTTCATTCCAAATATAATTTTCGACTTAGTGCTGTATTCTGAAGAGTGTGGCCCAATCATTCTTTCCGTAAAAACGAGCTTGCGCGAACGCTACAAGCAAGCTGACTTGGAAGGAATGATGCTCCGACATGTCCACCGACACGCCCTGAGCTATTTGATAACTGCCGATGAAAAAGAAGCGATTAAAGTGAATAAAAAAATAGACCAAGGTTCAGTGCTAGGTATCGACAAAGTGATCTATGCCTTCGGGAAGGATATGGACACCCTGATTGATTCCTTAACCAACTTTGAATACAAAATCCCACAAAAAGTCGACGTATTAACCGCGCAACGGGTTGTCACACAAACTTAATAACCGCAAACGAAATCCTAAACCCCATGCCAAACCGGCCCATTGCCTTGGCCGATGTCTGGCGCGGCTTTTATGGCTCGGTGGACGTAAGTTACCGCCGCTTCCGTGGCGGCTAAAAGCGTGGCGTCTGGCGGGTGGCCTTTTGTGTCCACCTCGGCGCCCTCGGCTGCCATCGCCCTGGCCAATTGACCCGATAGCGCGCTGGCCAAGGTGCAGCCCGTGCCATGCGTGTTTGTCGTCTCTATGCGGGCTTGCTCGAACACATGCATGCCTGATTGCAAAGCCAATAAATCGGTTACCGAATGGCCCGACGCACTAGAATGGCCGCCCTTGATGAGGGCTGCATGCGCGCCGCCCTGCATTAATTTGTCGGCAGCGCGTTTCATGTCGTCTAGCGTGTCTGTGTCGCGCCCTACCAGCAGGCTGGCTTCGGGCAAATTAGGCGTCACGATAAGCGCATGGCGCACCAGCAGCGAGGCCAGAGCCGCAATCGCGTCTTCGGCCAGCAGCGGGTCGCCCGAGGTGGCCACCATGACGGGGTCGACAATCATCGGTAATTTGGGCGCCAACCGATCGCGCGCCTCGGCCACCGCCTCGATGGTGGCGCGGGTGGCCAACATGCCGGTTTTCATAATATCGGCGCCTATGTCTGACAAAATGGAGGTCATTTGGCTGACCACGAAAGCCGGCGGCACGTCGAATATGTCTTGCACGCCTTGGGTGTTTTGCGCGGTTAGGGCCGAAATGGCGGTGGTGGCATAAGCGCCTTGCGCCATAATGGCCTTGAGGTCGGCCTGTATGCCAGCCCCGCCGCCGCTGTCGGAGCCCGCCACGACCATAACTTTACCCGGTACAATTTTAGCTTCGCTCACGCAGCAACCGTTTGAATGGTGTCGACAATCTCAGAGACCAGCTGCTGCACCAAGGCCGCGTCATCGCCCTCAGCCATGACGCGGATAAGCGGCTCCGTGCCACTTTTGCGGATGAGCAAACGCCCCTGATTGCCAAGCTTCACCTCGCAAGCCGCGATAATGGCCTTCACATCTTCATGCTCTAGCGGCGCGCCAGAGCTGAAACGCACATTCTCTAGAATTTGCGGCACCGGCGTGAACACGCGGCATAAATCGGACACCGGCTTGTCGGTTTTCTTCATCACCGCCAAAACTTGAAGCGCCGCGATAAGACCATCGCCCGTGGTTGAGAAATCTGACATGACCATATGGCCCGATTGCTCGCCGCCAAGGTTAAACCCATGTTTGCGCATATGCTCCACCACATAACGGTCGCCCACTTGCGTGCGCGCCATGGTGAGGCCGTTGTCTTGCAAATGCCGCTCTAGCCCGAGGTTCGACATGACCGTGGCCACAATGCCAGGGGCGGAAAGTAACTCGCGCGCCTGCCAATCGCGCGCCACCAAACCCATAATTTGGTCGCCGTCAATTATCGTGCCGTTCTCGTCGCAAATAATCAGGCGGTCGGCATCGCCATCTAGCGCGATGCCGATATCGGCGCGGGTTTCGCGCACACGCTCGGCCAATGCAGCCGTATCGGTGGAGCCGCAGCCTTTGTTAATGTTCACGCCATTGGGCGAAACGCCCATGGAAATAACTTCCGCGCCCAGCTCCCAAAGGGCCGTGGGCGCCACTTTATAGGCCGCCCCATTGGCGCAATCGATAACCAGCTTGATGCCCTCTAGCCTTAAATCTTTCGGGAAGGTGCGCTTGGCAAACTCAATGTAGCGCGCCTGACTATCGTCGATGCGCTTGGCCCGGCCCAGCTCGGCAGATGGCACGAGGTCATCGGCTGGCGTGTCCATCAATTGTTCGATTTTTTGCTCAATTTCATCCGATAATTTGAAACCGTCGGGGCCGAAAAGTTTAATGCCATTATCTTCAAACGCATTGTGCGAGGCGGAAATCATCACGCCTAAATCAGCGCGCAAAGAGCGCGCCAGAAAAGCAACCGCCGGCGTGGGAATGGGCCCAAACAAAAACACATCCATGCCCATAGAGGTAAAACCAGCCACCAAGGCAGGCTCAATCATATAGCCAGAAAGGCGCGTATCTTTGCCGATAACTACGCGATGGCGATGCTCGCCACGGCGGAAATATTGCCCGGCCGCCATGCCTAAACGCAACGCGGTTTCTGCGTTCATCATTTCGCCGTTTACACGACCTCGAATGCCGTCAGTTCCAAAGTATTTTTTGCTCATGTCCGTTTATCGCCAATTTCGCCAGCGCACCCAAATCACATGCTGTTGCAATATGTTACTTTTGGCGCCCGAAAAACAGACCGGCCGCGCGCAACCGCATGGCTTGCGTTAAGGGCTCTGGCGCATGCGTGCGGATAAAATCAACCTGCTGCTCTAGGGCCAGCATTTCGCCCGCCAGCGAAATAGCCCCCGATTGCTCCACCGCAATAGGCGTGTCATTTGGCGAGGCGAGCGCGCGCAGAAAACTTTTGCGAGAGACGCAAACCAAAACCGGTAAATCAAACTCGCACTTTAAACGGTTGAGACCCGCCAAAACCGCCATGGAGGTCTCGGGTCGATTGCCCAAAAAGAAGCCCATGCCGGGGTCTAACACCAGCTTGTCTTGCGCAATGCCAGCGCGGGCAAAAGCGTCTAATTTCTGTTCGAAAAACCGAAAAATAATCGACCAAATATCGCCCTCAGGCGGGGCCGCGCGCGTCGCAATGCCCTTGGCTTGAATGGCATGCATCACCACCAAGCGACCGTCGTAATCAGCCAGCTCGTCGTAAAGGCTCGGATTCGCAAAACCATTGATATCATTCAGCCAATCGGCACCTTGCGCCATCGCCCAGCGTTGTGTGGCGGGCTGAAAACTATCGACGCTTATCGGCGCGCCAAGCGCTTTTAAGCCAGCCCAGACACTTTCCAATCGCTCCACCTCGGTATCTGCAGATACATCGCCCGCATCCGGATGGCTAGAGGCAGGCCCCACATCCAAAACGTGCGCCCCTTGGTGCAGCAAAGCTTGCCCATGCGACACCGCGGCTTCAGGGTCGAGGTATTTTCCGCCATCCGAGAAGCTATCGCTAGTGATATTGACGATGCCAAAAATTTGCGCCGGAACGGACGCCATGGCTAATATTAGGTGCCTTGGGGTTCTACCCCGCCCACACCAGCGCTGCCGGTTGTCGGGAATGGCGAAGACGGGCCACCCGTTTGCGGCTTATTATCATCGTCTGGGCGGTGCGGTAAATCTCCTTTCAGCAAGCCTGCAATTTCATCGCCGCTAAGCGTTTCATATTCCAACAAGCCTTTGGCAATCTTATGCAAGTCGTCCATTTTCTCTTGGCAGATTTTCTTGGCCATATCATAGCCTTCTTCCACCAATTTACGGACTTCCGCATCGATGCGGCGCTGCGTGTCTTCCGACACATTTTGGGTGCTGGCGACACTGCGACCGAGGAAAACCTCTTGCTCGTTTTCGCTATAAGAAAGCGGGCCCATTTCTTCGCTCATGCCGTATTCGGTAACCATGGCCTTGGCCATGCTGGTTGCCATTTGAATATCTGACGAAGCGCCCGAGGTCACTTTTTCGTAGCCAAAAATTAGCTCTTCAGCAATCCGTCCGCCCATGGCCACAGCCAAATCAGCTTTCATTTTACCGCGCGAAACCGACAGTTGATCGCGTTCTGGCAAACGCATAACCATACCGAGCGCCCGACCGCGAGGAATAATCGTCGCTTTGTGAACGGGGTCAGAGGCTTCCATATTCATGGCCACCAAAGCGTGTCCGCCTTCGTGATAGGCGGTCAGACTTTTCTCATCTTCCGTCATCACCATAGAACGGCGCTCGGCGCCCATCATCACTTTGTCTTTCGCATCTTCAAATTCTTGCATAGACACCAATCGCTTGGCACGACGCGCCGCCAACAAGGCCGCCTCATTGACCAAATTGGCCAAATCGGCCCCCGAGAAACCGGGCGTGCCGCGGGCAATCGTGCGCGCGTCGACGTCCGCCGCCAAAGGTGTTTTCTTCATGTGGACTTTGAGAATTTTCTCGCGGCCAATGATATCTGGGTTGGGCACCACAACTTGGCGGTCAAACCGACCCGGGCGCAAAAGCGCAGGGTCCAAGACGTCTGGACGGTTGGTTGCCGCAATCAGAATAATGCTTTCATTGGCTTCAAAGCCATCCATCTCTACCAGCAATTGGTTGAGCGTTTGCTCGCGCTCATCATTACCCCCGCCGAGACCAGCACCGCGATGGCGACCCACCGCGTCAATTTCATCGATGAAGATAATGCAAGGGGCATTGGTTTTGGCTTGCTCGAACATGTCGCGCACGCGACTGGCGCCCACACCGACAAACATCTCAACAAAATCAGAACCCGAAATAGAGAAAAACGGCACGTTGGCTTCGCCCGCAATGGCGCGTGCCAACAAGGTTTTACCCGTGCCTGGAGGGCCGACCAACAAAGCGCCTTTTGGAATGCGCCCGCCGAGGCGTTGAAACTTGGTTGGGTCTTGCAGAAAATCGACAATTTCCTGCAAATCATCTTTGGCTTCATCAATGCCGGCCACGTCGTCAAATGTTATGCGTCCATGGGTTTCGTTTAAAAGTTTGGCTTTTGATTTGCCAAAACCCATCGCGCCTTTGCCGCCGCCTTGCATCTGGCGCATGAAAAACACCCAGACGCCGATGAGCAATAACATGGGGAACCATGAGATTAACACGCCGAGGAAAGTTGGCGAATTAGAGCTATCGGGCTTAGCGGTAATGGCAACGCCGCGCTCTTGCAAGCGCTGTACGAGGTTGGGGTCATTGGGTGGCGAATAGGTGGAAAAAGCGCCGCCATCAGAATAATGGCCCGTAATTGCATCGCCTTCGATGGTGACATCGGCGATGGAGCCTGCGTCCACTTCAGCGACGAATTGGGAAAAATTAATGCTGCGACCGGAGCTTTGCGCGCCCGGATTTTGGAACACGTTAAACAAGGTGATCAGCATCAGACCGACAACCAACCACACAGCTATGTTTCTCATACCATTCACGGCATCACCTTTTCATTTTCTGACTTATTCACGTTGCGCCAAATCGCGCGTTTACCTTGCTAGTAATATAGGGATGCGGAAGTCACATTACCAGTCTTGCCCACCCCGCAAAATCGTCAAATATAAACCCTGTGAATAGACGGGCGTTACCCAAAACCCTGCCTTCGGCTCTATACTGGGACAAGCCACCATGCGATTACCTTTAAAAAAGGCTGGTAAAGCAGCGATATAGCAGGCTGGAAGAGACCTATCGAAGCTCCCCGTCCAGCCTTTGCGGGCGCTGGCATCGCGCAAGGCTTGCATGCCCGCCTGCCCCAATGGCGCGACAAAAAGACCCTTCTCGCGCGTTTTGATACTCATCCGATTGTCCCAAAGCATCGCCTTGGCACCTATGGCTAGGCGCGTTGGGCAAGCCGCCAGCTCACGACCAATAAACACGCGATCGCGGCGCCACCTCATTTGCGCCCCGCCCAAAGTTGCGCCGCCGCTAGCAGCCAGCAGAGGACGAGCGGCAAAAGCTTCAATTTGCGCCCGCTTTAGCGGATGCGCATGGGCGCCGAAATATCTCACAAAGGCCGCCACAAGACGGGTGCGCGCAGGCTCGTCGAACCCCTTATAGGCATCGCTCGATAGGCAGAGAACACCATAGTCATGCCAGGTCGCATGCGTTTCGAGCCAAGTCATAAGCTGGCTATCTAGGCTGGTGCGCACCTCGCGCATCGTATCGGCCAAGCTCGATAAAGCCTCGACACTTAGCCCCGCTTCGGCCAATTCCGGCAAAGCTTGGCGCCACCGCACGCGCTCATATTGACGATCAAAATTGCTTGGGTCTTCCGCCGCCAGAAGGCCTGCTTTTCTGGCCAATTGTTTCAACTCTGCGCCGCGCCATTTTAAAAACGGCCGTAGCAAAACCAAATCGCCAGCTTGTGTGGCTAAAACCTGCTTTTCTGCCATGCCAGAAAGCCCATTGACCCCGCTGCCACGGGCCAATCGCATCAATATGGTTTCGGCTTGGTCGTCTTGATGATGTGCCAAAACCAAAGCCCCGGCTTTATGCGCGGCGCACCAAGCGGCCATCAGGGCGTAGCGCAGAACCCGCGCTTGCTGTTGAATATCGCGCGCCGAGAGTTTTTCTTTCGCCTTCAAGGTTACATGTTTCAGGCCAAACTCTTTACACGCCGCCGCCACGCGTTTGGCCTCCAAACGCGCTTCGGGTCGCAGCCCATGGTCGACGGTGAGAATGCTAAACTTAGGTGCGTTTTTTAGCTGACTGGCCTTGGCCGCCAAAACCAGCAGGCCCAAACTATCCCCGCCACCGGACACGCCAAGCGCCACATGCGAGCCCGCTTTTAAGCGGTTAAGCGTTTTTATAAAAGCAGCGGCGGTTCTAGGCGCCACAACCAGCTCGTTTGCGCTCAATCTGAGCTCGCTTGCGAATAGAACTAGAAGCATCTGGAAACTTAGCTCCAAGCTCCGCCAAAGCATCGCAACCGGTTTTCTTTTCGCCCAGCGCGTTCAAGGTCATGCCGAGTTTTAGCAAACTATCTGGGGCTTTTTTGCTTCTTGCATAGGTGGTGTAGCCGGCCAAAAAGGCCTCGGCGGCTTGCTTATATTGGCGGCGCACGTAAAATGTTTCGCCCAACCAATATTGTGAATTTCCGGCCAATTTATGGGTCGGAAAAGCATCGACGAGGGCAGCAAAATCAGCTTCCGCGCCGCCATAATTTCCAGCCTGTAAATCTTTCAATGCCCGATTATATAAGGCTTTGGGGTCCTTCAAGGGCTCGCGGGTTTGGCGGCCAAAGTTTTGCAATGCCGATAAATCGCCCTCTCCCACCAATGGCGCTGCTGAAGCTGAAGTGGCAGAAGAAACAGAAAGGGCCGCAGCCGCGTCCGGCAATCCCTCAATGGGGGCAGATCGGCGCACAAAACCGATGACTTCCGGCTCACTGGAGGTAGACGAAATGCCTGCATTGGCTCGGCGAACGCCGCTTTCGAGCGCTTGAAAACGGAACTCATTATCCGCTTTGCTGCTTTCGATGCGCCGAGTCAGAGCTTGCATTTGCAACAGCAATTGATCCGTATGCGCTTGCAGGGCGCGCAAGCTCTCCGTCATATCGTTAAACCGCGTCCGCAGCTCGGCACCAGTTTGCTCCCCCGTACTCTCGGATGGCGCGTCGCCAAAAGCAGTCGCGGGCGACGCAGCACGTGGTGCCAAATTATCGGACCCCCCGCCTTGCGCCTCAAGTTGTTCGATACGTTGGCGTAACTTCATCACGTCATTAGATTGCCCGCGGGCGCGCAGATTGCTTTGTGCGTTTAACAATTGCTCTATTTGCATGAGCTTCAACTCAAGCATTTCCAAACGCTCTCGGGCGTTGGCTTCCAACAGCCCATCGCCAGCAGAATTTTGTGGCGTTAACAAACCCGCCTGAGCCGAGCGAGCCGCTTGGGTTGTGGGCGACGAGAGATATTGCGCCTGCGCGCGCTCCGTGCCAAAGCCCAAATAAAAGCCGCAGGCAAGGCAGAGACCCAAAAAGCTTGAGGGAGAGACCAAAGGTGATTTTAAAAACAAGTGCATAAGGGTGATATTGCCTTTAATCGCGTCAAAATTAGGGCAATCACTTGCCCAAAAGAAAAGACAATCACTTGCCCCAAAGAAAAGGCAATCACTTGCCCCAAAGAAAAAAGGGCACCCGAAGGCGCCCTAATCTCAAATTAATTACGCGGTCGTTAGCGAATGTTTGCAACGGCGCGGCGGTTTTTCGACCAGCAGCTTTCTTCCGAGCAAAGCGACACAGGGCGCTCTTTACCATAAGAAATGGTTTGCAAGCGATTGCCTGAAACGCCCTCACTGATGAGGAAGTCACGAACGGCATTGGCGCGACGTGCACCGAGTGCCAAGTTGTATTCGCGCGTGCCACGCTCATCCGCATGACCTTCGATAGTCAGACGAACCGATGCGTTTTGGTTCAACCAAGCGGCTTGACTGCGCAGAACGGCACGGGAAGACCCGTCTAGGCTAGATTGGTCCGTGGTAAAGAATACACGGTCCGAAACATTGGCAACCAGATCTTGCACTTCGGCGTTCAGCGAGCTGGATGCACCTGAGTTATTTGAACTATTTACACGGCCGTCTGTTGTCGAAGCACAGCCAGATATAACCAGGCCTAACAACGCCATGGATAGAATAATTTTTGATTTTGAAGACGGTCCCATTGAATGCTCCTCAAGACTTCCTCAGACATTTTGTCCGAATTATTAATTTAAAATACCCAAAAACAGTTCAAATGCAATCATTTGCTGAACTGAATGACACAATTACGCGAAATAACTTTAAAACTTCTTAACGAATAAGCGGTGACCATGCGGGGTCTGAAGCCCAACCGGGCGTCGCTATCGGTCGTTCATTATAACCTGTAACATCTACTGTCCACAAGGTCGAACCTTCATCTGCACCTTTTCCTTCACGGAAAAATGCAATAACCCGTCCATTTGGCGACCAAGCGGGGCCTTCATTGTGAAATCCTTCGGTTAAAATCCGCTCGCCAGAGCCATCCGCCTTCATCACGCCGATTAAAAACCGCCCTTTCAGGGTTTTGGTAAAGGCGATTAAATCGCCACGCGGCGACCAAACCGGGGTCGCATAGCGGCCTTCACCATAAGAAATGCGGCGCACGTTCGAGCCATCGGCTTCCATCACATAGAGTTGCTGCGTGCCCATGCGGTCGCTTTCAAACACAATGCGGCTGCCATCTGGTGCAAAACATGGCGCCGTATCAATGGCCAAAGACGAGGTTAAACGACGGGTCTCGCGGGTACGCAGATCCATTGTATAAATATTGGAATTGCCATTGCGCTCGAGGCTCAGAATAATTTTCTGACCATCGGGTGAAAACCGAGGGGCAAAAGTCATGCCTGGAAAATCGCCCACTACCTCTTGTTGCCCGGTCTCAATATTCAGTAAATAAACCCTTGGCTTATTATTGGCGAACGAGAGATAGGTAATTTCTTGCGCGGTTGGCGAAAAGCGCGGCGTCAAGGCTAAGGCGCGGCCACTGGTTAATTCACTTTGCGAAAAACCATCTTGGTCCATGACTGCCAGTTTCTTTACCCTTTGGTTTTTAGGGCCCGATTCTGACACATAAACGATGCGTGTATCGAAATAGCCCGTCTCGCCCGTAAGGCGTTCGTAAATCGCATCGGCCACCAAATGGCTAATGCGGCGCCAATTGTCTGGCTTGGTAAAAAACTGCAACCCTGTCATTTGCTGACCGGCCACAACATCCCAAAGGCGAAACTCCACTCGTAAGCGGCCATCGCTTTGCAATACCGCGCGCCCGGTCACCAAGGCTAGCGCATTGACAACCCGCCAATCTTTAAACCTTGGCCGAACATTCACGCCCACTTGCGTTTCAATAAAAGCTTCCCGGTCAACTGGCCGGAAAAGCCCTGAGCGCTCTAAGTCTGCGATCACAACTTTGGCCAAATCTTGGCCCACGCCGCCTTCGCTCACGAAGTCAAGCACCGCAATGGGAAGCGGCTCAATATTGCCTTGCGTAATATCAATTTTGAGCGCCGCATGGGCATGGAATGGCAGCATGGCAAAAAGCACGAGGGCCAATATTGGCTGGCGCAAGTGGCGAGCGGCACGGCTTATATATCTCATCATCTGGATCTCCTAGCTTCCAAGCATCTTACGCGGGTCAAAGGTCAATTCAATATCGCGCCAGCTTTTATATTTCTCAACCGGCATTTTAAACGGTTGGCACCTGCGGATGGCTCGTAGCACACTTTCCGCCGCTGCCCTAAAAAAGGGGTCGCCCAATTGAGCTCGATTGGCGACAACGGGGCCTGCAGAAATCATCCCTGTGGGCGTCAACGACAGGCGAATGCTAACCACAAGATTTGCCGCCTCGCGCGCGCCCGAGGGCGGTGACCAACACCGACGCATCTGAGCGCGAAACCCGTCTACTTCGCTGAACGTCAACCGCTCGCTCAATTCTTGGCTGTCGTCCGACTTGGCTTCCTCTTGCCCTGTGGGCGCATCCGGAATTTTATTCAGTAAAGCGCGCGTTTGGCCAATATCGAGAAAAGGCTTCGGCTTAATTTGCGGCCGCGCAAAAGGCGTTGGCTTGGCGACTTTAAAACGCGATGGCTTTTGTTCTCTGGCTTTGTCAGGTGCCTCGGCTTCCGGCTTTAGCGCTTCCAATAAAGGCAAGGCATCTTGCGGGGGCGCCGCGGGTTGGGGGGTGGCACGCTCGGGGGTGGCTTGTGTCTGCTTTACTTGTTTTTCCAACATTTCTGGTTTGATGGTGGTCTCTAGCAATTTGGTAAACTCATCCAGATTGATAATTTCAATTGGCAAAGCCTGGTCCGACATCTGCGTATTGTGCAGCATCGGCGCCCATAGCGTTACCAGCAAAGCCAGCCCTATGTGTAGGGCCAAGGACCCCAGCACATCGGGGCGCAAACTCATTTCGTTTGACCTTTGGGTGTGTCGGTCACCAAAGCTACGCGGGCAAAGCCGGCCGCATTGACGCGCGCCACCACGCTCGCCACGCGGCCATAAGAAACCGCCTCATCCCCGCGCACATAAATGCGTTGTTGATAGCCCGTACCAACAATCGCCTTTAGGCGTGGCACTAAAGCTTCGAGGGCAATTTCTGTGTCTTGTAAAAAAATCTGCCCTTGGGCATTCACCGTAATCGCTAGCGGTTCCTCGTCCCCGTGCAAAGGTTTGGCGCCAGCTTTGGGTAAATTTACCGGAACCCCGACCGTTAACAAAGGAGCCGCCACCATGAACACGATGAGCAAGACCAACATAATGTCGACCATGGGGGTTACATTAATTTCGGCCATCGGCTGATAGCGCTTACGCTTGTTTCGGCTCGATGGCTGCATGGGGTTAGGCCTTTGGTTCGCGCGGTGTTTGGCGGGCTACAAGCGCCACAAAATCATCCGCGAAACGGTCTAGGCGCGCGCCAAAACGGCCCAAATCATTGGAGAATTTATTATAGGCAATCACCGCTGGAATAGCTGCCAAAAGGCCTAATCCTGTGGCAAATAAAGCCTCGGCAATGCCCGGCGCCACAACGGCCAAATTAGTATCTTGGCTCATCGCAATGGCTTGAAACGAGTTCATAATGCCCCAAACGGTTCCAAATAAACCGACAAAAGGAGCCACCGCCCCCACTGTGGCCAACACCAAAAGGCGCTGCTCCAAATATTCCATCTCGCGCGCTACCGAGGCATTTAGGGCCCGCTCAACAAATTGCACCAGCGACAGACCTTGCGAGATTTTATTGCTGTTCTCATAGCGCACAAATTCGCCCATCGCGGCGTTAAAAACTTTTGTCGATGGGCCGCCATCATAGGCGCCGAATTGTTTGTAAATCTTTTGCAGCGACTCGCCTGACCAGAACACCGCCTCAAACTCATCGGCTTGGCGGCGCACCCGCCGCAAAGTCGCGGTTTTTTCGAGGATAATCGACCAGCACCAAACCGAAGCCAAAATAAGCCCCACCATTACCGATTGAACGACAATATCTGCCCGCAAGAAAAGCGACCAAAGCGAAAAGTCCGACACTGCCAATTGCGTCGTTTGTTGAACAAGAACCGGATCCATAAATTACCTTTTTGATGACACGCCTCGAAGGTGAAACGCATGCGTCTTTCCTAATCTTTAAATGTGACCAAACTTTGTCAGCTCTAACCCGCTGGCTTTATTATGGGCGAGCCTTGATAAGGCGTTAAATCGTCGAGCATGGCTTTGGGCATCCGCTTGGCACGCCCGCCTAGGTCAACACAGGCGGCCAAAACATGGGCCTGCCAAATCGACTGGCCATCGGCCACGCGGGTTATGCTTTGTTCGGCAACCAATCTGGCACCTCTAAATTGAGTGAACACGGTCTCGACCAACAGGCAATCATCGATGCGGGCTGGCGCCACAAAATCCATTTCCATACGCCCAACCACAAACGCCAAGGGCGGATCCATCTCTAGCAAAGCCGAATGCTCAACCCCCGCCAAGCGCAGAAAATTTGAGCGTCCCCGCTCGGCAAATTTCAAATAATTGGCGTGATAAACAAAGCCCGAAAAATCCGTGTCTTCATATTGCATCACCACTTGCATCACATGGCTAACGCCTGTGTCGGTTTTGCAAAATACGCCCATTAAGGCAGCCTCTGTGCTTACTTTTTCTAGCGCATCTTCACGAGATAATACGTCACGAGATATTACCATGCTCCCATCGCCTCCCTAGGTTTGCGAACCATCGAATAAATCTGCCGCCGCATCTTGCGCACGCTTGGGCACATCGAGCCCCAGATGCGCGAAAGCGGCTGGCATTAACACGCGTCCACGCGGCGTGCGATTGACGAAACCAAGTTGGATAAGAAACGGCTCGACGATATCTTCCAAAGCATCGCGTGGCTCCCCTAAGGCGGCCGCTAACGTATCAATGCCCACGGGCCCACCCATGAATTTTTCGGCCATGACGACCAAATAACGTCGATCCAAATTATCGAGCCCTCGCCCATCGACCTCAAGTCGGGTCAGCGCCGCATCGGCTAATTTAGCGTCAATGATGGAAGCATTTTCGACATTGGCAAAATCACGCACGCGGCGCAAAAGCCGACCTGCCACACGCGGCGTGCCGCGCGCGCGCGAGGCGATTTCTTTGGCGCCATCGTCGCTCATCTCTAGCCCCATCAACTCGGCATTGCGACGCACGATGAACTCCAATTCCTCATGCGTATAAAAGCCGAGGTAAATCGGAATGCCAAAGCGGTCGCGCAAAGGCGTGGTCAATAGGCCTGAGCGCGTGGTAGCCCCGACCAAGGTAAAGGGCGGCAAATCAATTTTCACCGAGCGCGCTGCTGGGCCTTCGCCAATAATTAAGTCCAGCTCAAAATCTTCCATCGCCGGATATAAAACTTCTTCCACGGCGGGGCTGAGGCGGTGAATTTCATCGATAAATAAGACATCATGCGCTTCCAGATTGGTCAGCAAAGCGGCCAAGTCTCCAGCTTTGGAAATTACCGGCCCAGACGTCGACCGAAAGCCCGTGCCCAATTCGCGCGCTATAATTTGCGCCAAAGTGGTTTTGCCCAGCCCGGGCGGCCCTGCCAGTAAAACATGGTCGAGCGCGTCGCCGCGTTTTTTGGCCGCCTCGATAAATACCGCTAGGTTTTCGCGGCCTTTTTTTTGGCCAACAAAATTAGCCAGCGTTTTCGGGCGCATAGCATGGTCTGTGTCGCCGCCCGACTGGCTATCCGCCGCTATTTCATTTTGATCGATAAGGCGCTCCGACATTACACCAGCTCCTTCAGAGCTTGTTTAATCAGCGCTTCGACGCTGCTTTCCGCATCGTCCAATTTGGCGCGCGCGGCCATTAGCCCTGCATTGGCTTGCGCGCGCGGATACCCCAGATTGGTCAAGGCCGATAAAGCCTCGCCCAGCGCTTTGCTGATTTCACTAACATCGCTTTGCGGCGTCACCACCCCAAATTGAGCTTCCGGCACTTTGTCTTTTAACTCGGTAACAATGCGCTGCGCCACTTTGGGGCCAACGCCCGGCGCGCGCGCGACCATGGCTTTGTCTTCGGCGGCCACGGCTTGCGATAATTCAGCCCCCGATAGCACGCCCTGAATGGCCAGCGCCACTTTCGCGCCTACCCCTTGCACACTCATCAATAAGCGGAACCAGCTTCGGTCTTCTTCGTTTAAAAATCCGAATAAGCGCAATTGGTCTTCGCGCACATAGGTTTCAATGGCTAGGCTCACGGCCTCTCCATCGGCGGGTAAATTATCCATCATGCGCGGCGAGCCCTCGACCATATAGCCGACCCCGCCCACGTCGATAAGCACCCAATTATCACCATGTCCATCCACGCGCCCGCGCAACCGTCCAATCATAAAGCCGCTCCTTTGGCATCGGCGCGCGCAATCGCGGCCTGCATTTTTCCGCCGAAATCTCCCGCATGAGCCAATGTAATGGCAATCGCTAAAGCATCGGCGGCATGCTCGTCTTGAATTTCGGCTTTTGGCAGCAATAGGCTCACCATAGCGTTAATCTGGTTTTTATCGGCATGGCCTGCGCCCGTGACACTGCGTTTGATGAAGTTGGGCGCATATTCCGCCACGGATAATCCGCGTCGTGCAGGCTCCAGCAAACATACGGCGCGCGCTTGCCCTAGCTTCAAAGTCGCGGCGCCATCGCGGTTAACAAAGGTCTGCTCAACGGCGGCATATTCAGGGGTATAGTCATCGAAGACGACAGCCAAACCTTGCTCCAATTGCAGCAAGCGCTCGGCCAAACTCAGCTTGGCATCCGAACGCAGCGAGCCATTGGCAACGTGTTTTAATTTTGTGCCGCTCATATCCACAACGCCCCAGCCGAGAAATCGAAGACCCGGATCCAGACCGATAAGGCGTCGTGTTTGGGAGCTCACATTTTATCCTTCACGTTGGCAATATTATTCAGACGATAATTGTTCCAACAAATCTTCGGAAATATCAAAATTGGCATAGACATTTTGCACATCGTCTACATCGTCGAGGGCATCGATAAGCTTCAATACTTTTTCTGCTGCTTCGCCCTCTATCGCAATGTCATTTTGCGCTCGCCAAACAATCGTCGCGCCGCGCGGCTCGCCCAAGGCGCCTTGCAAGGCAGTCATTACGGCGTGCAATTCATCGGCCGCGCAAATAATTTCATGGCCCTCGCCAGAGCTATCCACATCATCGGCCCCCGCTTCAATGGCCGCCTCAAACACCGCTTCGGCATCGGCCACATCGGCGTCAAATTCAATGGCGCCAACTTTATCAAACATGAAAGAAACCGAGCCTGTCTCTCCAAGGTTGCCGCCGTTTTTGGAAAAAGTAGAGCGCACATCGCCCGCTGTGCGGTTGCGATTATCGGTCAGGGTCTCGACGATAATGCCAATGCCTGCGGGCCCAAAGCCCTCGTAGCGCACTTCGTCGTAATTTGTATCGGCATCATCGGCACTCTTTTTAATGGCGCGTTCGATGTTGTCTTTCGGCATGTTTTGCGCGCGCGCGGCCAAAATGGCGGTGCGTAAGCGCGGATTGGCGTCCGGGTCTGGCATACCCATTTTCGCCGCAACCATTACTTCTTTGGTCAGACGCGCAAAAATCTTGGCGCGTTTTTTATCCTGCGCACCTTTGCGGTGTTGAATATTTTTAAACTTGGAATGGCCTGCCATTTATCAGCTCCGAAAAAGAATCATAAGACGAGGTTACAAGGTTGCCCGCACAGAAGAAAGCCCATGCGCTCAATTATTAAAAAGCCTAAAAGCCAAGCTAGAAATTGGGCGCCGCCGAAGACAACCGACCGCCCGCACGCACCGGATGAATGGCCTTGGCCAATCCTGTTTTATCATCGGTTTCAATAATCACGCCGCATAGGCTCGGCGTGCCTTTTGCCGGGCCAAAACGCGGGCCGCGCAATTTTGTAACAAAACGGTTCACCGGCTCGTCTTTTTCCATGCCGATGACGCTATCGTAATCGCCGCACATTCCTGCATCGGTTTGATAAGCGGTGCCCATGGGCAAAATTTGGGCGTCGGCGGTTGGAATATGCGTGTGTGTGCCGACCACCAAGGAGGCGCGGCCATCGCAAAAATGACCCATCGCCATTTTCTCAGACGTCGCCTCAGCATGAATATCAACAATAATTGCATCCGCCACTTCGCCTAGGGGACAGGCGGCCAGCTCGCGCTCAATGGCGGCGAAAGGCTCATCGAGCGATTCCATAAACAACTGCCCCATTACATTAATTACCAACACGCGTTTGTCGCCCGCCTCAAACAAGCCAACGCCGCGACCCGGCGTGCCGGGTGGAAAATTAACGGGCCGCAAGAGGCGCGGTTCATTGGCGATATAGCCGCTAATCGATTGCTGGTCCCAAACATGATTGCCGGTGGAGACGACATCGACACCCGCTTCAAAAAAATCTTCCGAAATATCGGGCGTAATGCCAAAGCCGCCAGCGCTGTTCTCGCCATTCACGATGACAAAATCTAGCTCATATTGATTGCGCCAAACGGGCACTTGACGGATGACCGCCTCGCGGGCGCCGCGTCCAACTACATCCCCTAGAAAAAGAATTCGCATAATTTATCCACTCTAAACCAAATATAGGTTCGTTTCCGTTACGACCCCGTCGATGGCTTGGTCATGCGGCTCGCTCGGACATTTGTCAACCATTTGCATGTCGTAAGCCATGCCATAGGTCACAATCGGGCCTGTTTGGCGCAGCTCATTTAAAGCTTTGTCGTAATAGCCCGCGCCGCGCCCAAGCCGATTGCCTTGGCGGTCAAAGCCCACAAGCGGTAGCAAAATGATATCGGGCCGCAGGCTTGCCGCATCGGATAAAGGCGCTAAACCGCCCACGCCATCGCTTGCCAGCGCATCGCCAAAAGCGAAATGACGAAACACCATGCCAAGCTCGCGGCTTTCGCAAAACGGCAGACAAAGCGTATGCCCTTGCGCCTCCAAAACGCGCAGGAGCGGGCGCACATCTATCTCGCTGCCCATGGGGTGATAGGCGGCGATAATTTGAGATTTTGGAAGACCCAGCGCCATGGCTTGTTCAGCCAAATTTTGCGCGGCGGTTTCGGGCGCTTGCGCATGGCGCAATTTTCGCGCGGCCAACAAAGTTTTTCGAAGCGTGGGTTTATCTGTCATCGATCGGGTCATCGGATTATGAGTGGCACTTTCAAAGCGGAACCGCCACAACCGGTAGGTGCGTAATCCTCGGAGACCTACATAAGTAGGTGGGCACCGTATGAAACAGGCCACGGCCCGCCTCAGGGACAGCTCCCTAGAGAATCGTAAGGTCCCGAACGTTATATGCATTTATCGCGTCGGGCAGTTCCGTGATTACCTATAGACCTTATTCAGCTCTTACGCCACTTTACTTTAGGGCTTCGCGTCTAGGCTTCTGGGGTTTCTTGTGGCGGCATCATCGCCTCTACTTTTTCGGCGGCCAGCACCAGAGCTGCCGAGACGGCTTCTTCCATGTCGCCCATTTTTTCGCCTAAGGTTTCGCGTGCGGAGCCCGCTTTGGCGACATCTTGGCGAATGGCTTCAATCTCATGTTTCATGTCGCGCAGCTCATTGCATAGGGTCAGGGCGGAAAGCACCAATAAATGGCTATCGCCAATTTTTTCATTGCCCTGTTTTAGCTTTGCCACCCGCGCGGCTAAATCTTCGGCCAATTGCGAGACTTGCGCCTCTGCGCCATCGGCGCAAACAACTTGGAACGGTCGTGAATTAATCAGAACGGTCATTTCAGCCATTTACGCATCTCCCAGCACATCATCGATTTGGCGCATCGCTTTGTCGATTTGACCGCCCGCGCGCGTTTGAATGGCTTCCAATTCGGCTTTTTTCTTTTTTAAACTCGACACTTCGGCGCGCAAATGAGCGCATTGCATAGCCAAAGCGTCAACCTCAGCCTGCTTGCCGATTATCTCGCCACCCGCAGCGGAAACTTCTTTCTGGTGTTTTTCAAGCCTGTCCAGAGCGGCGTTCAAGCGCTCCATCGCGGGACGAATTTTTTGCATAATAACCCTCTTTCCCCAACATAAGGACAGGGGGGATTGCCCGTCAATAGAAAGTCAGTCGCCCGACAATAGAAAGTCAATTGGAACAAGTAAAACGAGACTCTTAGCTTCGAATCTGGCATTTACTCTAGCATTGACTCTGACAGGCCTTCAGGGGCATTGTGCGCCCCATATTGCCAACGTTAAGTATAGGGCCAATCGTGTAAATCATGGGCCTTCTCGGGGTTTCCCAAAGAAGGTTGATGGATAGTCCAAGTCTCGCCCTTGTTGCGAGATGGATAAGAGGGATTTTGAATGTCAGACGCCGATGAAACCAAAATGAAAAGCGCCACTTCCATGCCATTAGGAGATATGGCCAACGCCATTCGCGCCCTATCGATGGACGCCGTTCAAGCCGCCAATTCTGGCCACCCTGGGTTACCCATGGGCGCTGCCGACATTGCCACGGTGCTTTACACCAAGTTTTTAAAAATCGATCCGCTGGCGCCAAATTGGCCAGACCGCGACCGCTTTGTGCTGTCCGCGGGCCACGGCTCGATGTTGCAATATTCTTTGCATTACCTTTTTGGTTTTGCCGATATGACGCTGGAAGAAATTAAAAACTTCCGTCAATTAGGCGCCCGCACCGCTGGCCACCCTGAATATGGTCATGCCAGCGGCATTGAAACCACAACCGGCCCTCTTGGCCAAGGCATCTCCACCGCCGTGGGTATGGCCCTAGCCGAGCGCATGATGAATGCCCGCTTTGGCGATGAGTTGGTCGATCACTTTACCTATGTGCTGGCCTCCGACGGTGACTTGATGGAAGGCATTAGCCATGAAGCCATCTCGATTGCTGGACACCTGAAATTATCCCGCCTCATCGTGCTTTACGATGACAATGACATCTCTATCGATGGCCCGTTAAACCTCACCGAATCTGGCGATGCGCTGGGTCGTTTCCAAGCCGCTGGCTGGGATGCCGTGCGCATTGATGGCCACGACACAGACGCCATTGAAACCGCCATTGCCAATGCCCGTCAAACCGATAAGCCAAGCTTAATCGCCTGCAAAACCACCATTGGGTATGGCTCTCCTAATAAGCAAGGCACTAGCGGCGTGCATGGCGCGCCTTTGGGCGATGAAGAAATTGCCCTGACGCGCGAAGCCCTCGGCTGGTCGGCAGAGCCGTTTGAAATTCCATCGCATGTATTAGACGCTTGGCGCCTAGCCGGTCGCGCCCATGCCTCAACCCGCAAAGGCTGGGAAGAGCGCTTGAATAGCCAACCTGCGGAAACCAAAAATCGCATGGAACGTGTCATTGCCGGCGATCTGCCCGAGGGGCTCGACGAAGCCGTCGATACGTATAAAAAACATCTGGCCGAAGAAAAGCCAGGCTGGGCCACACGCAAATCTTCGGAAGAAGTTTTAAAAGCGATTGTTCCCCATGTGCCAGAAATGATTGGTGGCTCCGCTGATTTAACCGGCTCCAACAATACGCGCACACCAGAGCAAGCCGCGGTCTCGGCCGATAATTATGCCGGACAATTTATCCATTGGGGCATCCGCGAACACGGTATGGCCGCGGCCATGAACGGCATGACTTTGCACGGTGGGTTTATTCCTTACTCGGGCACTTTCTTGGTGTTCTCGGATTACTCGCGCCCTGCCATTCGCCTGTCGGCCCTGATGAAACAACGCACCATTCATGTGCTGACCCATGACAGTATTGGGCTTGGCGAAGATGGCCCGACCCACCAACCGGTAGAGCATTTGTCGGCCTTGCGCGTCATCCCCAACACATTTGTGTTCCGCCCTGCCGATGCGATTGAGACATTGGAGTGCTGGCAATTGGCGCTGCAATTAGACACAGCGCCAAGCGTTTTGGCGCTCACTCGCCAAGGCCTGCCTGCGGTACGGACTTACGAAGAGCGCAATGTTTGCTCGCATGGAGCCTATGAATTGGCCCCCGGCGGCAAAGATCCGCAAGTGACGATTATGGCCTCGGGCTCCGAGATTTCCATCGCTATGGAAGCGCGCGAAAAGCTGGAAGCCGAAGGCATTGGCGCCCGCGTGGTTTCCGTGCCTTGCATGGAATTATTCGAGCAACAATCCGCCGCAACCAAAGCCGATGTCTTGGGCAATACGCCCGTTCGCATCGCTGTAGAGGCCGCTATGCAGATGAGCTGGGATCGTTATTTACGCGAACAAGATGTGTTCATTGGCATGGATGATTTCGGTGCCAGCGCTCCGGCGCCACAATTATTTCAACATTTTGGCATTACGGCAGACGCCGTCATTGCTGCAGCGCGCGAAGCGCTGGCCTTATAAATAGTCATACGAGAGGAATTATAAAATGGCAGTTAACGTAGCAATCAACGGTTTTGGCCGCATCGGACGTCTTGTCTTGCGCGGCATCATCGAAAGCGGACGCAAAGATATTAATGTTGTCGCAATCAACGATTTGGGCAGCATTGAAAACAACGCGCATATGCTAAAATATGACAGTGTGCATGGCACGCTGGCGGCCAAGGTGAAAGCCACGAAGACGGGAATTAACGTCAATGGCAAAGCCATTAAAGTGATTGCAGAGCGTGACCCAGCCAATCTGCCTTGGGAAAAAATGGGCGTCGACATTGCCCTAGAATGCACCGGCCTTTTCACCACACAAGAAACCGCCGGCAAGCACATTTCGGCTGGCGCGAAACGCGTGTTGGTATCGGCTCCGGCTTCGGGCGCCGACCTGACAGTGGTTTATGGGGTTAACCATAAGAAACTGAAAAAGAGCCATAAGATTGTCTCTAACGCCTCGTGCACCACCAACTGCTTGGCACCTGTGGCACAAGTGTTGGACAAAAGCTTCGGTATTGCGCGCGGCTATATGACAACCATTCACGCGTTCACCGGTGACCAAAGCACTGTCGATACATTGCACTCCGACCCGCGCCGCGCGCGCGCCGCATCGCTGTCGATGATACCCACCTCTACTGGCGCCGCTAAAGCCGTAGGTCTGGTATTGCCAGAGCTGGCTGGCCGCCTCGATGGCACCGCCGTTCGTGTGCCAACACCAAATGTGTCGATGATTGATTTGGTGTTTGAAGCGAAAAAGAAAACCACGGTAGAAGAAGTTAACGCCGCGATTTTAAAAGCCTCCAAGGGCCCCTTGAAGGGCATTTTGGGCGTGTGCGACGAGCCGCTGGTTTCTATCGACTTTAACCATAGTCCTTTCTCGTCGACCTTTGATTTGACGCAAACCCAAATTGTCGATGGCAAATTGGTTCGTGTCTTGAGCTGGTATGACAATGAATGGGGCTTTGCCAATCGCATGGCCGACACGGCCGTTGCCATGGGCAAACTTTAAGTTCCTCAAATAGGGATAAGACCCATGACCGGTTTTAAAACACTTGATGACCTAGCTGCCAAAACGCCAGCTGGTGCCATCGTCCTCGTTCGAGCGGACCTAAATGTACCGCTCGACGAGACCGGTGCCGTGCGCGATGCCACCCGATTAGAACGGCTTTTGCCGAGCTTGAAACAGCTCAGCCAAGCTGGCTATCGCATCGGTATTCTGTCGCATTTTGGTCGTCCCAAAGGCCAAGTGGTCGCTGATATGAGCCTCGCGCCCGTCGCAAAAGCGCTTGGTGTATTATTGGGTCAAGAGGTTGCTTTTGCTGCAAATTGCATTGGGGAGCCAGCCGCTTCCGCCCTGGCGGCTTTGCCTGAAGGTGGCATTTGCGTTCTAGAGAACACACGTTTTCATGCCGGCGAAGAAGCCGATGACGCCGAGTTTTCTAAAGCTCTGGCTGCCTCGGCGGACGCTTATGTAAATGATGCATTTTCAGCCGCCCACCGCGCCCATGCTTCGACGCATGGGATTACGCAGCATTTGCCAACCTATTGTGGCGCAGCCATGCAAGCCGAATTAGAAGCTTTGGAGGCAGCCCTTGGCGCGCCCCAACGCCCGCTTGTGGCCGTTGTCGGGGGCGCGAAGATTTCTACCAAATTGGATTTATTGGGCAATCTTTCCGCCAAAGTCGATGTTCTGGTTATCGGCGGGGGCATGGCCAATACCTTCTTGGCCGCGCAAGGCCATGATGTTGGAAAATCTCTATGCGAAAACGCCATGCTGGATACAGCGCGCGAAATTATGGCGCAAGCCGAGGCGCAAGGCTGTCGTATTTTACTGCCCTCCGACGCCGCCGTGGCGCCAGAGTTTGCCGCCGGACAAACGCCGACGATTGTGTCGAGCGAGAGCGTGCCTTCCGACCAGATGATTTTGGATGCAGGCCCCGACGCCGTAACCGAAATTTGCTCAGCTTTCGATAGTGCCGCGACTTTGATTTGGAACGGGCCTTTGGGCGCTTTTGAAATCGAGCCATTTGATACGGCAACCAATAAAACGGCCCAACATGCGGCCAAGCTAACCCAAGCAGGTGGGTTAACTTCCGTGGCTGGTGGCGGCGACACAGTCGCGGCCCTAAACCACGCTGGCGCAGGCCCCAATTTCACCTATGTTTCCACCGCAGGTGGCGCATTTTTAGAGTGGCTGGAAGGCAAACCTTTGCCCGGCGTCACGGCCCTTAAAAGTAACTAAAGGAGAGTAAGATGAACAAACAGGCTCTTGAAGCAATTGCCCAAGCCATGGTGGCAGACGGACAAGGTATTCTGGCGGCGGACGAAAGCACCGGCACCATAAAAAAGCGTTTCGACACCATTAACGTAACCTCCACCGAGGATAGCCGCCGCGATTATCGCGAAATGTTGTTCCGCACCACCGAGGCGATGCAGGAAAATATTTCGGGCGTGATTTTATTTGACGAAACCATTCGTCAAAAATCAGCCGATGGCACACCGCTAACCCAAATCATGCTCGACGCGGGCGCCCTGCCTGGCATTAAAGTAGATGCCGGCGCCAAAGATATGGCCGGCCATGCAGGCGAAATGGTAACCGAAGGCCTCGATGGTTTGCGCGATCGTTTGGCTGAATACCATGGACTTGGCGCCAAGTTTGCCAAATGGCGTGCCGTTCTCAACATCACCGACACGCACCCTTCGGCTGGTTGTCTGACGGCCAACACACATGCTTTGGCCCGCTACGCAGCGCTTTGCCAAGAAGCCGAGATTGTACCGATTGTCGAGCCGGAAGTGATTATGGACGGCAGCCATTCGGTGGAGCGTTGCTATGAGGTAACCACCGCCGCTCTGACCCATCTGTATGCGCGACTGGCCGAACAAGGTGTGCATCTGGAAGGTACGATTTTGAAACCCAATATGGTGCTTTCTGGCTCGCAACACGCGACGCAAGCGGGGGTCGATCAGGTGGCCGAAATGACTTTGGATTGCTTCCACAAATGTGTTCCAGAAGCGGTGCCCGGCATTGTCTTCTTGTCTGGTGGTCAGTCCGATGTCGATGCGACGGCTCATTTGGATGCGATGAATAAAATTGGCGGTCTACCTTGGAAACTCAGCTTCTCTTATGGTCGCGCCTTACAAGCCGCGCCTTTGAAAGCATGGAGCGGCGAGTTGGCAAATGTGCCTGCCGCCCAAGCCGCTTTCGCCCACCGTGCCAAAATGAACGGCCTTGCCGCACAAGGCAAATGGGATGCATCTCTAGAAGGTTAAGCTAACCGGTTTAGCGAGACGAAAAAGAAAAGCCCGCGTTGGGAGACCGACGCGGGCTTTTTATTACTCCCCTATTTTGCGCGCGCGCCCGCCTGTTTTGCGAGCACCAATGAGAAACTCAATATTGCCTTGTGGCCCTTTTATCGGGCTTTGCACAATACCATCCACGTGCCAACCCGACGGATGAGCCGCAAACCAAGCCTCAATACGCGCACAAATTTTCATATGCATATCCGGGTCACTGACCACGCCATTTTTGCCGAGATTACTTTTGCCCGCTTCAAATTGCGGCTTGATGAGCGCCAAAGCCCAGCCGCCGGAAACAATATTATCCAGCACGCTATTCAAAGCCAATTCCAGCGAAATAAAACTGACATCGCAGACCAAAGCATCAATCTCTTTATCAAATGTATCGGGTTTGATATGGCGCGCGTTCAGCCCCTCCAAATTAGTTACCCGCGCATCTTTTCTCAATTTGCTATGCAGCTGGTCGCGCCCCACATCGACCGCAAGAATATGCTCGGCCCCTTTTTGCAAAGCCACATCGCTAAAGCCGCCCGTTGAGGCCCCAATGTCGATGACGGTTTTTCCCTCGATAGGATATTGAAAATGAGCCAAACCTTTTTCTAGCTTTAGCCCGCCCCGCGAAACATACCCATGTGCGGGCGCAGCGGTAATCTGGTCGCTAGGCGAGACCATTTGCGAGCTTTTGCGGGCGGCCACACCGTTGACTGTAACTTGCTGAGCTTTAATGGCAGCCGCACTTTGGGCGCGGCTATCGAATAATCCGAGATTAACGAGGTGCTGGTCGAGGCGAGTTTTCGTGGCGCTCATGCCCCAACTCCAAAGCCGTTATTCGCCAGCTTTGGGCGGTGCTGCACGAAGCTGCGCTTCATCGGCACCGATGAGGCGGCGCACGGTTTCGATGATTTGCGCGGCATTCAGCCCTGCCAAATCATACATAGAAGCCGGATTGCCATGGTCGATATAAGTGTCTGGCAAGGTCAAGCTGCGGCACTTCAGGCCGCCATCCAAATGACCATGGCTCGCAAGCAAATTCATCACATGGCTGCCAAAGCCGCCAATCGCGCCTTCCTCAAGGGTGATTAAAACCTCATGCTCGCGCGCCATACGTAAAATAAGGTCTTCATCCAGCGGCTTCATAAAGCGCGCGTCGACGACGCTGGTCCGAAAACCTTGCGCGTCCAATTGGTCGGCCGCCAATTCGGCTTGGCCAAGCCGTGTGCCATAGGAAAGCAAACAAATACGCCCGCCTTCGCGGAGGATACGGCCTTTGCCAATTTCCAAAACCGTTCCGCGCTTTGGCAGCTCAATGCCCACGCCTTCGCCACGCGGATAGCGCAACGCCGTTGGGTGTTCATCAAAGGCTGCTTGGGTGGCAACCATATGTTTTAACTCGGCCTCATCGCCCGGCGACATCAGCACCATATTTGGCAAAGTTCCCAGAAAAGCCGCATCGAAAGAGCCCGCATGGGTGGGGCCATCGGCGCCCACAAGACCCGCTCTATCTATGGCAAAACGTACGGGCAGGTTTTGAATGGCCACATCATGCACCACTTGGTCATAGGCGCGTTGCAAAAACGTGGAGTAAATCGCGGCGAAAGGCTTGAAGCCTTCGGTCGCCAGACCTGCCGCAAAAGTCACCGCGTGTTGCTCGGCAATGCCCACATCAAACGTGCGGTCTGGAAAGGCTTTGCCAAATTTATCTAGCCCCGTGCCCGAGGGCATAGCGGCAGTAATCGCCACGATTTTTTCGTCATCGGTGGCCTCTTGAATAAGGCTTTCGGCGAAGACGCCTGTATAGCTGGGCGCGCTAGGTTTGGATTTCACCTGCTCGCCGGTGACGACATTGAACTTCGAAACGCCGTGATATTTATCATCAGAGGCCTCGGCGGGCGCATAGCCATGGCCCTTTTTGGTCACCACATGAATAAGCACCGGGCCGTTTTTCATTTTCTTGACGTTTTCCAAAACCGGAAGCAAATGCTCCAAATTATGCCCGTCAATTGGCCCTACATAGTAAAAGCCCATTTCTTCAAACAGCGTGCCGCCAGTCATGAAGCCACGGGTATATTCTTCCATTTGGCGGGCGCGTTCTTGCACCGCGTCTGGCAGATGTTTGACCAAATCTTTCAGCATGCGGCGGAACGAGCGATAGGTTGTGCCCGACAAAATGCGCGCCAAATAAGCGCTCATCGCCCCCACAGGCGGCGCGATGGACATATCATTATCGTTGAGGATAACCACCATGCGGCTATCCATAGCGCCGGCATTATTCATCGCCTCATAGGCCATGCCCGCGCTCATGGCGCCATCGCCAATAACCGCGACCACATGATTATTTTTGCCCGCCAAATCGCGCGCGGCCGCCATGCCGAGCCCCGCCGAAATGGAGGTGGAGCTATGGCCTGCGCCAAAGGGGTCGTAAATACTTTCGCCGCGTTTGGTAAAGCCTGATAGGCCGCCCTCTTGGCGCAGCGTGCGCATACGATCGCGCCGTTCTGTTAAAATTTTATGCGGATACGCCTGATGGCCAACATCCCAAATCAGTCGGTCGTCGGGCGTATCGAAAACATAATGCAGAGCCACGCTCAACTCAACAACGCCAAGCCCCGCGCCCAAATGGCCGCCCGTTTCCGACACGGCAGAAATCATTTCCGCGCGCAATTCATCGGCCAATTGCGCCAAATCGCTTTTCGCTAATTGGCGCATATCGGCAGGTCGATGAATACGGTCGAGCAATGGCGTGGTCATAAAACCAAATCCTTCTGAGTTCCCCGTGTTCTATCAGTTCTTTCGCAGAATAACAAACTGGGCTGCTTGTCGCAGGGGCTCCGCTTCTGGCCCAAATGGCGCCAAATGCGCGATGGCCGACGCGGCGCGTTTTTCGGTCTCTTGGCGCGCGCCCTCTAGCCCCAATAAAGAGACGAAAGTAGCTTTGCCTTCGGCCATATCTTTGCCTGCCGTTTTGCCCAAGGTTTGGCTTGCCCCCGTCACATCCAAAACATCATCGGCAATTTGAAAAGCCAGACCCAAGTCTTGCGCATAGTCATTTAAAGCCGCTGTCTGGGGCGCATCAATAGCCCCTAAAACAGCGCCTGCCTCGACGGCGAAACCAATCAGCGCTCCTGTTTTAAGGGCTTGCAAACGGGCCAGCTCCGCTACATCCAGAGATAAATCAGGCGACAGGATATCCAAGGTCTGCCCGCCCACCATACCGTTCATACCTGCCGCGCGCGCCAAATTCGTTACCAGCGCCAAGCGAATGCTTGCCTCGGGATGGGTAGCGGGGTCGGCCAAAATTTCAAACGCCAAAGTGAGCAAAGCATCGCCAGCCAAAATTGCCGTGGCTTCATCATAGGCCTTATGCAGGCTTGGCCGACCACGGCGCAAATCATCATCATCCATGGCAGGCAAATCATCATGCGCCAGTGAATAGCAATGCACACATTCCAGCGCCGCCGCCACGCGCACGGCTTGCGATTGCGGCACGTCAAACAATTGGCTGGTTGCCAGACATAAAAACGGACGAAAGCCTTTGCCGCCCTCCAAAGCCGCATAGCGCATGGCTTCGATAAGCCGTTTTTCTGGGCCTTGGGGGACCCGCAAAATAGCGTTTAATTGGGCGCGAACCAGAGCGGTGGCTTGCTCGCGTGCCTTCGTGAAGTCAGCAGATTCGGGCATTACCTAATCGGCGTCCAGCGGGCTGGTGACGCCGCCGGTGATTTTTTCAATGCGCGCTTGAGCGCTTTTCAATTTATCATCGCAATAGGCGCGCAATTGAGCGCCGCGTTGGTAAATCTCGATAGATTCTTCCAACGCCACATCGCCTGTTTCCAAACGGTCGACGATGCTTTCCAATTCGGCCAAAGCCTGCTCGAAACTGAGCGCTAAAATATCTTCTGCGATGTCTATCTTGGTTTCTTGCGACATGCTAAATCCTCTTTCGTTTCGCCTGCGAGACGCAGGATCAAGCGGCGGTTTGCTGATAATAACATACGCCGTTTTCGTCAAAATTCATCTCTAATTTGCCCCGATGCACCAAACACATCAAGTGTGACAGGCTTTCGCCCGAGGCCATAAAAAACACCTCGCGGCCAATGCGGCGTTTAAATAGAACAGAAAAAACCTTGCCATCAATCGCACGACGCGGCTCAGCACAGACTTCTAGCAAACGCACCAGCGATTTTTCATGCCCATCGATGAGCGCTTGTAGGCGCGCATGAAGCCCGTAAAACGGCTCATTATGGGCGGGCAGAACCAAAACATCATCGGGCAGAACCGACTTCAAACGATGGCAGCTATCAATCCAATCTTGCAACGGATTGCCCATCGGCTCGGTTGGAAACAACGATACATTCGAGGAAATTCGCGGAATAACTTGGTCGCCCGAGATAAGCACTTTCATTTCTGGCGAATACAGACAGGCATGTTCGGGCGCATGACCGGAGCCAATTTCAATGTGCCAGTCGCGGCCATCAATCTCTATCGTATCGCCTTGCTGAATGCGCCGAAACGCCTGCGGTAGCGGGTGGATATGAGACCCAAAACTGCCAAAGCGCTCGCGGTAACGCTCAAGAGCTTCGTCATTAAACCCAGCCGCGCGATAAAACCGAATGCCTTCTTCGGGCGCCGTTTTACCGGTGTCGCCAGCCATCGTGCGACACATCAGATAATCGGTTCGGGTCATATAAAACTCAGCATCGAAGCGCTCCACCAGCCAACCAGCAAGGCCAACGTGGTCTGGGTGCAAATGGGTGACGATGACTTTTTTCAACGGCTTGCCGCCCATGAAACCCGTAAACAGCGTCTCGTAATGCGCCCGCGACCCTTTGGTATCGACGCATGTGTCGACAATCGTCCAGCCATCGCCATCACGCAGCAGCCATAGGTTAATATGATCGAGCGAATAGGGCAGCGTCATACGGACCCAGAAAATGCCATCGGCGACTTCTATCGGCTCGCCCTCTTTCGGGATGTCCTCAAATGGGTAACGCAGACCGTGCGCTTGGCTCGCGCCTGTTTTTTTATCGCTCACAACAATCCTATCCGCCAAGGAATTGGCTTCCAATCAACTTGGCACTAATCTATCTAATTGCTACCATCCTATTGTGATTGCGCGCGAAGCGCAATTCGCCCAATTCGGGAGCCGTAAAACGATGACCCAGTTAATCGCCGCCGATGCGGCTGGCCTAGAGCTTTGTGCCGCCCGCTTGCGCCAAGGCGAAGCTGTGGCCATGCCCACGGAGACGGTTTACGGACTGGCCGCCGACGCCACCCAAGGCGACGCCATTGCCAAAATCTATGCGCTGAAAAATCGTCCCCAATTCAACCCGCTAATCTGCCATGTGGCAGACCTTGAGGCGGCGCGCCACATTGGTGTTTTCAACGAAACGGCTGAAAAACTAGCGGCGCAATTTTGGCCGGGCCCGCTGACGCTGGTTTTGCCACGCACGCCAGATTGCCCGGTTCATCCCTTGGCCTCGGCGGGACTGGACACACTGGCCATTCGCATTCCGTCTCACCGTGTGGCGCAAGATTTATTGCGCAAACTTTGCCGCCCCTTAGTCGCGCCCAGCGCCAATCCATCGGGTCGGTTGAGCCCCAGCCAAGCGGCGCACGTGGCGGCCATGCTGCCCGATATTCCGGTTTTAGATGGCGGCACTTGTGCGATTGGCCTCGAGTCGAGCATCATCGGATGTTTGCATGCCAAGCCGCTCTGGCTTCGCGCAGGCGGGCTTTCGCGAGCCGCCATCGAGGCCTGTTTGGGAGACACATTAGACGAAGTACCAGAGACACAAGACGCTGAAGCCAAGCTCGCACCCGGCCGATTGGCACGACATTACGCCCCCAAAGCCCCGCTTCGGTTGAACGCCGAAACGGGCAAAGCTGGCGAATTGCTCATTGGCTTTGGCCAGGACGCCCCGCCAAATTGCGTCGCCAACCTTAGCCCAAACGGCGATATGACAGAGGCCGCCGCGCTATTGTTTTCTACTTTGCACGCCTTAGATGCGCTGGCCGAAGCCCAAGGCAAAAGCCTCGCTATCATGGCCATTCCCGAAGACGGATTGGGCGAAGCCATCAACGACCGTTTACGCCGCGCCGCCCAAAGCTAATCTCGGCTCGCTTATTTTCCGTGTTCGACAATAAGCGTGGCCACGCCACCTGCATGCGATTTTACCGTGCAAACGCGCGTGCCAGGTTTGCGGCCTTCGCGCACATCTGACACTTCTATGCCAGCCTCGCGCATCCGTTTTTGCGTCGCGTCTATGTCTTGGCTTTTCAGCGCCAAACCCCAGAGGCTATCGGTATTTCCGGTCTTCTCTGAGGCGATGACTTCAATACTCATCGAATTGGTGCGGAAGAATAACATCTCGCCACCCCAATCGGGTTTCGATTGCTCCAGCGCCAACCGAATACCAAGCTGGTCGCCGTAGAATTTTTTCGCCGCCGCGCCACTTTGAGTTTGTACCACCACATGGTCAACGGCATGAATGGCGCCCTCGCCTTTTACCTCTGCCATCGGCAAGGCCGACAGGTCATCGTGCTGGATACAGAAAGAGAAAATGCCGCGTGCGGCCGATATATCCCAATGCATCGAGCGCCATGTGCGGGTGGCCCCGCTGTGGGTGTCGACGCCATGTCCAGCAGCGGGGTCGGCGACATCAAGGCCTTGCGCGCGCGCATTTTCTAAAAAGGCGGCTGCGTCTTGCGTGCCAAAAACCAAGGCACATAAGTTGGAGCCAGCACTGGCTAGCACGTTGCGCACCATATCACCGGCCCAGCCCTCGCCATCGGCAGCGAGTAATTCAAGGTAGGTATTATCGATCCGAAACAACGTATTGGCACTGCCGTAGTCTGGGTGCGTGCCACGCCAGCTTGGCGCGCGGCCGAGCATTAAGGCATACTCATGGCTGGCCTGCTCTAGGTCTTCCACCGCAATAATAATATGGTCTACAACACAGCTCATACTCTCTCCTTAAATATCATTTGGCCTTAAATATCATTTGGCCTTAAATATCATTTGGCCTTAAATATCATTTGGCCTTAAATATCATTTGGCCTAAAATAAACTAAACTGGTCGGCCGCCAAATCTTCCGGCGGGGTCACGCGATGCTCGTCCCAAAGAGACGCGTCATCTTCGCTTACTTTGTTCACTCGTTTTGATATTGGCGTCGCGGTAAATTCGGCCTGCACCGCATCCCCCAATAAAGGCAGTAAACTATGGGCTTGGGTTTCCGGCGTCGACAACCAAGCTTGCGCCTCGCTTGGGGAAATTAAAGCTGGCATGCGATGATGTACGCGAGACAAAACATCATTGGCCGCTGTGGTGATAATCGCGCAGCTTTCAATTTCGCTGCCATCGGCGCCTTCCCAAATTTCCCAAATGCCTGCCATGAAAAACACCGCCCCGTCTTTTCTATGGATGCGATAGGGCTGGCCGATTTTGCGATCCCACTCATAGGTGGCATCAGCGGGAATAAGACAGCGACGGCGGCGAAAGGCATTTTTAAAACTTGGTTTTTGCGTAATCGTTTCGGCGCGCGCGTTTATTTGAGGACGGGCCGATTTATCTCCCACTTGGCTTGCGCTCAACCATGGCGCCACCAAACCCCAACTCAGCAAGGCCATCTCCGCTCCCGGTGTCGCGCGGATAATCGAGACAGGCTGGGTGGGCGCAATGTTATAGCGCGCAGGAAAATTAATCCGATTGGAAAAATCGACCATTTGGCGCATCGCTTCGGGCGGCGTCGCGAGGGCAAATCGACCACACATTAAAAGCTAACTCCGTTCATCTTCACCAAGTCGCCAATGCCAATATTGAGGGCTTTGGCCTCGCCTGCATTAAGCTCCAGCACAGCACTGACTTTGCCGAAGGAGCGGCTCGAGATATCCGATTTCGTATCTCGGCGCGTCACCACTTGCTCTATGCGCCCGCCTGGTAAAATGAAAATCATGTCGAGCGGGATTAGGGTATTTCGCATCCAAAATTGCGCCCGCCTTGGTGGCTGCATAGGAAATAACATACCCGTGCGCGGCGCCATATGCGACACATGCATCAAACCTTGCGCTTGCTCGGCAGGGCTTTTGGCCACGGTAACGCGAAACTTATGAACTGTGCCGTCCAGCGTTTGAATTTCCAATGCGGAAGCGGCTTGCGCGCCCGTGAGCCCAATCGGCGAGAGCCACAAAAAAGCCCCGAAAACCAGCGAAAAAATGAAACGGTGAATCATCCCCTAGTTTGCCATTGAAATAGCTTTGGCTCAATGACCTGTTTAAGCCTCTTGGCAAGTTGGATGGAACTTCTATACTGGCGCCCAAACAGGGAGACATATCATGGCATATCAACCATTTAATTTAACAGGCAAAGTCGCTTTGGTAACAGGCGGCAATCGGGGCATCGGACTTGGCATGGCGATGGCCATGGCACAGGCAGGGGCCGACATCGCAATTTGGGGAACCAATGAGGCGAACAATGAAAAAGCGGTCGCCGAGCTGAGCGCCACAGGCGTAAAAGCCGCGAGCTGGAAAGTAAATGTCGCCGACGAACAAGCCGTCGATGACGCCATGGCCGATACTTTGGCCACCATGGGACGCGTCGATAGCGTGTTCGCCAATGCGGGCATTGGCAAATTGGGCGGCTCCTTCGCCGAAATGGACACGCAGGCCTATCGCGATGTTTTGGCGGTCAACCTAGACGGTGTCTTTTTCACACTTCGGGCCGCCGCCCGCCATATGGTGGAACGCGCCAAAGCTGGCGACCCGGGCGGCTCGCTGGTCGGCATCGCAAGTCTGGCCGCCATTGAAGGGGCTGCCCGCAACCAACATTATGCCGCCACCAAAGGCGCGGTCATCTCGATGATGAAATCCATTGCCGTAGAACATGCGCGCTATGGGGTGCGGGCCAACTCCATTTTGCCGGGCTGGATTGCTACCGACATGACGGCCGGTGCCCAGGGCAATGAGAAATTTGAGCAAAACGTCATTCCGCGCGTGCCCGCCAAACGCTGGGGACAGCCAGAGGACTTTGGTGGCATGGCCGTCTATTTGACGTCCGATGCCTCCAGTTATCATTCCGGCGATTTATTCATTATCGACGGCGCTTATTCGATTTTTTAGTCGATCTCGACAATCAGACGCCCACGCGTCTGGCCAGCTAGGATTTTCTGCCCCAAGTCGGGCAGATCTTCCAGCTTGGCGGTCGTGCTCATGGCGTCTAATTTATTCATATCCAGATGCTCGGCCAAAAGCGCCCATGCGCGTTCGCGCAAAGCCAAAGGTGCCATCACACTATCAATGCCACGCAAGGTAACGCCGCGCAAAATAAACGGCATTACCGTAGCCGGTAAATCAGCCCCTTGCGCCAAACCACAAGCCGCCACCGTGCCACCATATTTGGTTTGTGCAATCGCATTGGCCAATGTGTGGCTGCCCACGGCATCGACAACACCTGCCCAGTTTTCACGGTCAAGCGGGCGGCCTTTTTCAGACAAAGTCGCGCGGTCAATGACGCGCGAGGCGCCAAGCCCCAGTAAATAATCGGTCTCTTCCAGACGGCCGGTCGACGCCACAGCCTGATAGCCAAGTTTGGACAAAAGCGCCAAAGCCACCGAACCCACGCCGCCAGCGGCGCCCGTTACCAGAATTTCGCCTGCATCGGTCGGCGTATCCATCAGCGCCATGACGCATAACATGGCGGTATAGCCTGCCGTGCCAATGGCCATCGCGCGGGCCGCAGAAATAGCGTCGGGGCGTTTGATAAGCCAGTCGCCATTGACCCGCGCCTTGCCAGCATAGCCGCCAAAATGTGTTTCGCCGACCCCAAAGCCGTTCAAAATTACATTGTCGCCTGGCTGAAAGCCCTCATGGTTGGAGCTTTCCACCACGCCTGCGAAATCAATGCCTGGCACAATCGGCCAAACCCGCACAACCGGAGACGCGCCCGTGAGCGCCAGACCATCTTTATAATTTAATGTGGAATGTGAAACCGCAACGGTCACATCGCCTTCCATCAAATCATTTTCGGTCAGGTTCACAATCTCATGCGATTGCCCGTCATCTGTTTTGTTCAAGCGCAGCGCGCGAAAAGTGTCACTCATCGTTGTCTCCTAACGAATGTAAAAATCTAAACTTAAATATCGAAGCGGATGGGTTGGCCGGTTTCAGGCGTCACCAATTGGTTTTCCCACATGACTTTTTCACCGCGTATCATGGTGCCCACAGGCCAGCCCTTCAAAGCCATGCCGGTAAATGGCGACCAACCCACGCGCGAGGCAATCCAGTCCTCGGTCACGGTTTCGGTGCGGTTTAAGTCGACGAAGGTCAAATCGGCATGTCCGCCGACAATAATCTCGCCTTTGTCTTGCAGTTTGAATAATTTTTTGGCGTTTAAACTGGTCAATTGCACCAGCTTCTCCAGCGACAATTTACCTTCCGCCATGTGATTCAGCATCAAAGGCAGTAAGGTCTGCACGCCCGGCATGCCGGCAGGAGAATGCGGGTAAGCGTCAGCTTTTTCTTCGCGCGTATGGGGCGCGTGGTCAGAGCCAATAATATCAACAATGCCCTGCTCCAGCGCTTTCCACAAAGCCGCACGATGGCGCTTGCCACGAATGGGCGGGTTCATTTGCGCGAAAGTGCCCAGCTCCTCATAGCATTCAGGCGCCGCCAGCGTTAGGTGTTGGGGCAGCACTTCCACCGAGACGATATCTCGGTTGGCGGCTAGAATTTGCATCTCTTCTTCGGTGCTAATATGGAGAATATGAATATGCTTATTGGCAGCGCGCGCCAATTTAATCAAACGCCGCGTCGAGGAAATCGCTACTTCTTCATCGCGCCAAACCGCATGGGTTTCCACTTTGCCGGTTAAGGCCAGCGGGCGACGCTCGCGCAGGCGAAACTCATCTTCACTATGAAAGGCTGCGCGGCGCGTGATGTGTTTTAAAATATCGGCCACGCCATCATCATCGGCGACCAATAGATTGCCCGTCGAGGAGCCCATGAAAACTTTAACGCCGCAGACGCCTTCTAGTTTTTCCAACTCGGGCAATTGACTGGCATTCTCATGCGTGCCGCCAACGTAAAAAGCAAAATCACAATGCATCCGATTGCGCCCCCGCGACACTTTATCGGCAATCGCTTCGGCTGTGGTTGTGGGGGGCTTGGTGTTCGGCATTTCAAATAGCGCCGTCACGCCGCCCATAACAGCCGCCAGAGACCCGGATTGCAGGTCTTCTTTATGCTCATTTCCCGGCTCGCGAAAATGCACTTGCGTATCAATGACGCCAGGCAAAACGGTTAACCCCTTGGCATCCAAAACTTGTTTGGCGCTCGTTTCATCGATGTCGCCGATAGCGGCAAAGCGTCCGTCTTTTAAAGCGATAGACGTTTCTTGCGTGCCGTCTGGAAAAGCGACAGAACCATTTTTAACGATGAGGTCATAATTATCAGCGGTCATTGTTTATCCTATTAATTTGCTCGGCGAGAGCCTGCAATTCTGCATTGGTTTTCGCCACATGAGGTTGTGCGACAGTAGCAATATTCTCCCCTTGTGTCGCCGTTTTTGCAGGCGATGCCTGTGGCAAAGCGCCTCCGATGTAGCTTGCCACTTGGCCAGCATCGTGGCCAGTATAAAGCCCATAGGGACGCCCCTTTTGGCCAGTTTCCGTGCGATCTAGACGCATGACCAACCCGCAAGCCGCATAAGGCGCCATGCGCGAGACCAGCCTATCTGTGCCCAAAACTATATTGGCGCGGCGCAAAAGAGCGGCGGTTTTTACGTAAGACAAATCGGGCAAGCAGGTTATTTGCCCTGCCGGTAGGTTCTCGACAAGCCCCTTTGCCACCAAACAATCGCGCGGGCTCAAAACCACGATATGCGCATTTTGAAGCTGCGGCACACTATCAGCCAAGCGCCAAGCCAGTTCGGCATAATGACGCCAATCCCAGTCCGCTCGTCCGCTTTCTTGCGTAGCAAAAACAATCAGGGGTGTTTGGGGGGTGAGGGTTTCTGGCAAAGGCACATGAATTTTATCGGGAACCCAAATATGGGGCGGCGTGGCGCGGTCTGGACGAAACAAGGATGGCAAAGAATAAGCGCCAGTCGTGAACCGAAAGCTATGGCGGTGCTGCGCCCATAAAAGAAATGGAAGCCGCAGATTGGTGAGCGAAACAATGCGATGCCACGTGCGCCCAAGAGTTTTCAAGATTAAGGTAAAGCGGGGCGGCGTGTCTTTTGTGTGGGTAATATAGCGCATCCGACCGGGTGCATTTTCGAAATATACCACGTCGCTTTCGCGGCAAATAATTTCAACCTCGATGGAAGGCTCCGCCTTCAACATATCGGCCAGCACGCCCGTCGCCGTAAACGCGTCGAGCCGATTTGGGGGCACCATAAGTAGGTTTTTGCGCAAAGACATGGCGCCACTATAGGCCACCTCAGCAAGCCAGACCAGATAGGAAAATGAAGCGCGATATCTCGGAACAGCCTTGAAAAATGAGCCTTGAAAAATCAACTCAAAAAGCGCACATGTGGAGCATGAGCATTTTTCAAACCCATTTAACAGATCGCCAAGTGCTGCAGATTAGCGGGCCCGAGCGTGTCGACTTTTTACAAAACCTAGTGACCCAAAACGTTGCCAACCTGCGCGAAGGGGCTTGCGTTATGGCGGCTCTGCTGACGCCGCAGGGAAAGCTACTGCATGATTTTTTAATCTTCGCAGAAAACGACTGCTTCTACCTCGATTGTGATGCCAGCCAAGCCGATGGGCTGTTTAAAAAACTCTCTATGTATAAATTGCGCGCCGATGTAAACCTCTCGCAAACGCCCTTGCGCGTAATTTCGCTATGGCAAGAAGACGGTTTTGCCTGCCCACCAACGGCCGACTTTGTGGAGGACCCGCGCCACGAAGGGTTAGGGTTGCGCGCGCTGGTGGAAGCTGAGATAGCCGTTTCCCTGCCCCACGCCAGCCTAGAGGCTTGGCACGCCAATCGCATTCGGTTGGGCATTGCCCAAGGGCCGCTCGATATGGTGCCGGGCACCGTGTTTCCGCTCGACTATGGGTTGGCGCAAATTCACGGCGTCGATTTCCAAAAAGGTTGTTTTATCGGCCAAGAAGTCACCTCGCGGGTACACCGTAAGGGCAATTTGAAAAAGAAAATTCACGCGGTTCAGTTTGACCAGCAAGCGCCGAAAGCCGGCAGCGAAATTACCAATGGCGCCCGCCCTTGCGGCGAGATTGTTGCCGCCCATGGCCCCCATGCCATTGCGCTTATCCGCGAAGACGCGCGCGAAGAGCCCCTGACCTGCGACGGCCAAACGGTTACGATTTCTGGCGGCATTTTTGCCCCACAGACAGCCTAGCGCAGGCGTAATAAAGTGTTATTCAATGTGATGGCCACAAAGGGTGGCGCTTATGGCCAAACAGTTTCGATATGGTAAGCTGGCTACTGAATTTGGGAGATATTCATGAAACAAGTCGTCGTTACTGGAACCGGCCTCTACACGCCTGAGCAATCAATTAGCAATGACGAACTCGTCGCCAGCTATAATGCTTATGTAGACAATTTTAACGCTGGCAATGCGGCCGCCATCGAAAGCGGCGAAGTGGAAGCGCTTACCCATTCGGCTTCTGGCTTCATCGAAAAAGCTTCGGGCATAAAAAACCGCTATGTGATGAATAAGACTGGCATTCTAGATTCCAATGTAATGACCCCTCAAATTGAAGAACGCCCCAACGAAGCGCCTAGCTTGCAAGCCGAAATGGCCATCAAAGCCACACATCAGGCCCTAGAGGAAGCAGGCATAACAGCCAGTGACATTGATGCTGTGATTGTATCTTGCTCTAATTTACAGCGCGCCTATCCGGCGATTTCTATTGAAGTACAATCTTTGCTGGGCATCGAAGGTTTCGCCTTTGATATGAATGTGGCTTGCTCCTCCGCCACCTTCGGCATTCAAATGGCGCGCGACATGGTGCGCTCTGGCTCTGCCAAGCGCGTTCTCATGGTCAACCCAGAGATTTGCTCGGGTCACTTGAATTTCCGCGATCGCGATAGCCATTTCATCTTTGGTGATGTTTGCACCGCAGTGATTTTAGAAGACGCCGAGATAGCCAAGAACAAATCTGGGTTTGAGATTATCGACACAAAATTATTCTCTCAATTCTCTAATAATATTCGCAATAATTTTGGCTTCTTAAATCGCGCGGCAGAACATGCGCGCGACGATAAAGATAAATTATTCATCCAGAACGGCAGAAAAGTTTTCCGTGAAGTGTCGCCCTTGGTCGCTACAATGATTACGGAACATCTGGCCGAAAACGGTTTGGAAGCCCAAGACTTGCGCCGTATGTGGCTGCACCAAGCCAATCGCAATATGAATGATTTCATTGTCAAAAAAGTGCTTGGCTATGAGCCAGAATTTGATCAGCAACCTACTGTTTTGGACGAATATGCCAACACCAGTTCGGCCGGCTCCATCATCGCCTTCCACAAGTATAAGCAAGACTTTAAAGCCGGTGAGACGGGTGTGATTTGCAGCTTTGGCGCTGGCTATTCTGCGGGTAGCGTGATTGTTCGCCGCGCGGGATAATTTGCCGTCAGGGCAAATGATAATTTGCTGCTTGGGGAAATAGAGACAGGTCTTTAAAGTAGGCTTATGAGCGCTGCCCCGACTGAAATTTTAATCGATCTTTCGACCGCTATTTTGCGCCACCATGGCGAACGTCTCGAGTGTCGTTTGGTGGGTGCCGCGAGTGCGCGCCAAGCCAAACGCTTGCCCTTTGGACCCTTCATGCCCGATCAGCATCGCACGATGGAAATTGGATTGCGCCACTGGGTGCGCGAGCAAGTGGGTGTCGACCTTGCCCATGTCGAGCAGCTCTATACTTTCGCCGACCAAGGCCGCCATGCCTCTGGCGAAGCGGCCCATATTGTCTCGGTCGGCTATCTGGCGCTCACACGAACACGCGAGCAAAAGAGTGCGCCCTCACAAGCCCCGACCGAGGATGGCGATTGGGAAGATCTCTATGCTTTTTTTCCCTGGGAAGATTGGCGCCAAGGCCGGCCTGAGGTTCTTGATACTCAAATTTTACCCGGGCTCGACAAATGGCTGGAAAAAGATGCGCGAGCCGCCGACCGTGTGCGCTTGGCCTTTGGCCGAGATGGCGCACAATGGGACGAAGAGTTTGTATTAGAGCGCTATGAATTGCTTTACGAAGCGTCTCTGGTGGAGGAAGCCCTGGTGGACCAAGGCAGCAAGGGGCGCAGGCAGCCAAAGCCAGATTTAGGTCTGGCTCTCCATCTCGACCATCGCCGCATTTTGGCGACGGCCTTGGGTCGCTTGCGTAGCAAATTGAAATATCGTCCGGTTATCTTCGATCTCATGCCATCTGGCTTTACTTTGCGGGCGCTGCAAAGCACCACAGAAATGGTGATGGGAGTGAATTTACATCAGCAAAACTTCCGCCGCCTAGTCGAAAAATCCGGCTTTCTTATCTCCACAGGTAAAACCCAACGGGCTCGTGGGCGCCCTGCGGAAGTATTTCGACTTCGCCATAATGAGCACACAGAAAGACCCTTATCGGGTTTGCGAGTGTCGGCCGGACGCGCCAAGCCAAACGCCAAATAACCCCTCAAGCCACCTCGGTTTCTTTTTTCTGATTGTGCTTGCTTTTGCGGCTCAGGGGTTCATATTATAGACTAACAGTTATGCTCATTTTGAGTATAAATAGAGATTTACACCAAGTACCTAAAGACGCCAACCACCTAACGATAGAGGGCTCATCATGGCTAACTTCAGCGACGCGCTACTTACCGAAGCAAAAACGGCCCTTCCTGGCCAGACAGGAGCGCGGATTTTAGAAGAGATGGACATTGCCTATAGCGATGGCATGGCGCGCGATATGGCGCCGCTTTATGAGCGCGTAAAATCTGTTATCCCTTCCGTTGAATGGCCATTTTTTGCTCCCTATATTCAGGCCATCAATGAAATGAAGCGCGAGCGAAACGCGGTTATTCTGGCGCATAATTATCAGACTCCCGAAATTTTTCACGGCGTTGCTGATGTGGTTGGCGACAGTTTGCAATTGGCCATCGAGGCGGTAAAAGCCGAAGGCGATGTGATTGTGCAATGTGGTGTGCATTTCATGGCCGAAACCTCAAAGCTGTTGAACCCAGAAAAAACCGTGCTTATGCCAGACATGGGCGCTGGCTGTTCGCTGGCAGACTCGATTACGGCTCAAGATGTCCGCGCGTTACGAGAAGCCTATCCCGGCGTGCCGATTGTCACTTACGTCAACACATCTGCCGCGGTGAAAGCCGAGAGCGATGTGTGCTGCACCTCCTCCAATGCCGTCAAAATTGTCAATGGCATGGGCACCGATCGGGTGTTGTGTATTCCGGATGAATATTTAGCGCAAAACATCGCCCGCGAAGCCGATGTCGAAGTCATCGCTTGGAAAGGCCGCTGCGAAGTGCATGAGCAATTTACGGCAGAAGAATTGCAGCAATATCGCAAGGATGACCCGGGCTTACGCATTATCGCGCACCCAGAGTGCAAACCAGACGTGCTCGATGAAGCCGATTTCTCTGGCTCCACCTCGGCCATGATTAAATGGGTCACTGACAACCAACCCGACCGCGTCATGATGGTTACCGAATGTTCCATGAGCGATAATGTGGCGGTAGAAAACCCCAATGTAAATTTCGTGCGCCCGTGCAATTTGTGCCCGCATATGAAACAAATCACTTTGCCGAAAGTCTTGGAAGCCCTCGTCTATAACCGCACAGAAATTACCGTGGACGAAGCGATTGCAGGCGATGCCCGCGCCGCCGTTGAGCGGATGATCGAGCTCAGCAAATAATCCTATGAGCCAGCCCAGCGCCAATATTATTGATGTCGGGGATGTGCTGGTTATTGGCGCAGGCCTTGCAGGTCTGTTCACAGCGCTCAAATTAGCGCCTCGTCCGGTTACGGTTATGGCGGCCGGAAAGCGCAAAACCGGCTCCGCCAGCCAATGGGCGCAAGGTGGTATTGCTGCCGCCATTGGGCCCGATGACCATACCGACAATCACAAACAAGACACCATCCAAGCCGGCGCGGGGTTAGTGAATAGCACCATTGCAGAGATGGTGGCCAAAGAAGCCAGCGCGCGCATCGAAGACCTAAACGTGATGGGCGTGCCTTTCGACCGCGACGCAGATGGCAATCTGGCGCTTGGACGCGAAGCGGCACACAGCCACAATCGCATTATCGGCGTGCGTGGCGACCAAGCTGGCCGCGAGATTATGAAAACCCTAATCCAACGCGCCGATGCCTCGCCCTCCATCGACTTCATGGAAGGCTATGCCGCCTATGAATTAGCCGTCGAAAACGGCCGCGTGGTTGGCGTGTTTGCGCGGCCTGCACAACACAGCTATTTATCCGGCCCGATACTTATTCGCGCCCGTGCAACTATTTTGGCGACCGGCGGTATTGGCTATCTTTACGGCGTGACCACCAATCCGGTTGGCGCCAATGGCGAAGCCTTGGCGATGGCGGCGCGCGCTGGCGCCCAAGTTGGCGATAGCGAATTTGTGCAATTCCATCCCACGGCCCTTACCGGCATGGGCGACCCTGCTCCCTTGGCCACCGAAGCTTTGCGCGGCGAAGGCGCCCAGCTCATCAATGCCAAAGGCGAGCGCTTCATGATGCAAGTGCATGAAAACGCCGAATTGGCGCCGCGCGATATCGTGGCTCGTGCCGTGTTCGACCAGATTGTAAAAACCGGATCCGTGGGCCTTGATTTGCGGCCCAATGGTTTGGCTGCAAACCTCGACGCGCGCTTTCCTACTGTGGCCGAAAATTGCAAAAAATTTGGCATCGACCCGACCCAAAGCCTATTGCCCGTCGCGCCCGCCACGCATTTTCACATGGGGGGCATTCGTACTGACATCCATGGGCGATCTAGTCTGCCAGGTCTTTGGGCTTGCGGCGAAGTAGCGGCCACGGGGCTGCATGGCGCCAATCGTTTGGCCAGTAATTCTTTGCTCGAGGCGATTGTCTTTGGCGCCCGCATCGCGCAAGACATTAACAATCTTGTGCCCACATCCAGTCGTGCGCGTCCGGCACCGCCCGAGACCCGCATCGATGCCAGCGCGGTAGAACTGGCGCCTGCCACCGATAAATTGCGCGCTCTGATGAGCCGCCACGTGGGTGTGTTGCGCAACGCCGAAGGGCTTATCCATACCTTGCACGAGCTTAAACGCCTGCAACAAGCGGCCGGTGGCATGGCGCCATTTGCCAATATGGTATTGGCCGCGCAATTTATTACCATGGCCGCTTTGCGCCGCGAAGAAAGCCGCGGTGGCCACTTTAGAACCGACTTCCCAACCTCGCAGGCCGTTGCCGAACATAGCCAATTAACCATGGCCGAACTAGACGCCGCCTATGCCGATTTACCCGAAGCAAACCCTGCTTTGGCCCAAGTCATTTAAGGAAACCGCCGTGCCAAAACTTCATCAGCCCAGCACCGACGATCTGCCACCCCTGCCATCCCTAACCGTCGAGCGACTGGTCGAGATTGCCCTATCGGAAGACTGGGGGCGCACGGGAGATATCACATCGCAAAATGTGATACCTACCCAAGCCAGAGCCCATGGCGTCATTCGCGCGCGTGAGGCGGGCACTTTGGCCGGTATGGATTTAGCAGAGGCCGCATTTTGCGCCAATCGAAGTGGGCTTCAGGTCACGCGCCACAAACAAGACGGCGAGACCCTAAAGCCTGGCGATGAGGTAGCCACCATAGAAGGTTCGGCTCGCGCTTTATTGGCCGCCGAACGCGTGGCCCTTAATTACCTTGGCCATATGTCTGGCATTGCCAGCAAGACCGCCCATCTGGTCGCTCTCGTGGCGCACACAAAAGCGCAAATTTGCGACACGCGAAAAACCACACCAGGTTTGCGCGCGGTTGAAAAATACGCTGTGCGGGCTGGTGGCGGAGCCAACCATCGCTTTGGGCTGGATGATGCGATTATGATTAAGGATAATCATATTGCCGTGGCGGGCGGCATAACGCCGGCCCTTACAGCCGCCCAAAACGGGGCGGGCCACATGGTGGCCATCGAGATTGAAGTCGATACATTAGAGCAATTAGACGAAGCGCTGGCGGCCAAGGCTCGCATAATCTTGCTCGACAATATGAGCCCAGAGCAACTGGCCAAGGCGGTCGAGCGCACACAAGGGCGAGCGGTTTTGGAAGCCTCTGGACGGGTATCGGAAGCCACAGTGGTGGCTATTGCCGAAAGTGGCGTGGACTATATTTCGGTCGGCGCCATTACCCATTCCCCACAGACGCTAGACCTTGGGCTCGATATCGATATTTCTTAAGGCGACAAGTTTAGGATTTAGTGCGCGCCCGAATAGCACTTTGCGCTGCCGCCAACCGCGCGATGGGCACGCGGAAAGCGGAACAAGATACGTAATCCAGTCCAAGGCTTTCACAAAATCCAATGCTGCTCGGATCGCCGCCATGCTCGCCGCAAATGCCCAGCTTGATATCGGCTCGTGTGGCGCGCGCTTTTTCGACAGCCATGGCCATCAATCCACCGACACCGCGTTCATCTAACTGCGAAAACGGGTCGCGGTCCAACAAGCCCTTGGCCACATAATGCGGCAAAAACCCACCTGCATCATCGCGCGATAGCCCAAAGGTGGTCTGCGTTAAGTCATTGGTTCCAAACGAAAAGAATCCTACTTGCGCGGCCAACTCATCGGCCAATAAAGCCGCACGTGGCACTTCAATCATCGTACCTAACTGATACGCCGTCTCGGCAATACCAAAAGGTTTGGCTATGTCAGGCACCATGTCTAACAGCATCGCCAGCTCGCGTGGCTCACTGATGAGCGGGAACATAATCTCCACTTGTGGATTTGCGCCAGCGTCTTTCATGGCGCCGAAAATAGCCCGTAATTGCATGGCATAAATATCTGGCGAGGTGATAGCCAAACGGCTACCGCGATGGCCTAACATTGGATTGCTCTCGGCCATCGCCGTGATGGTTGCGCGCAACGCCTTAGGGCTTTGCCCCAGCGCTTCGGCCAAAGCTTCCACGTTATCGTCAGGTGTCGGTAAAAACTCATGTAACGGCGGGTCGAGCAATCGAATGGTGACCGGCAGGCCGTCCATAATCTTAAACAACTCAACGAAGTCAGACCGTTGTTCGGGCTCTAGCGCCTCTAAAGCCGTTTGGCGGTGCGCTTCATCTTGCGCCAAAATCATCTGTCGGACTTGGAAAATTCGTTGCGCGTCAAAGAACATATGTTCGGTGCGGCATAGGCCGATGCCTTGCGCGCCAAACTTACGCGCCCGCTTGGCTTCCGCTGCCGTCTCGGCATTGGTTCGCACTTTCATTCGCGAGGCCGCATCGGCCCAGCCCATCAATGTACCAAAATCGCCGCTTAACTCTGGCTCCAAAGTGGCAACTTCGCCGGCCATCACGCGCCCAGAAGTGCCGTCGACGGTAATCACATCGCCCTCGGCCAGCTCAATGGCGCTTTCGCCTTGGCCGATGCGCGCGGTTTTCGTGTCATAATCGATAATTAATTGACCCGCGCCCGAAACACACGGACGGCCCAGCCCCCGCGCGACAACGGCGGCGTGGCTCGTCATGCCGCCCCGCGAGGTCAAAACTGCTTGCGCCGCATACATGCCATGAATGTCTTCGGGGCTAGTTTCCATCCGCACCAAAACTAACTTCTCGCCTTGTGCGGCCATCTCTTCGGCATGATCGGCAGAGAAAATAATTTTACCGCTAGCGGCTCCGGGTGAGGCGGGCAGACCTTTGGTCAACACGGTCACTTTGGCTCTTGGGTCTAACGTCGGGTGCAATAATTGCTCCAAGGCCTCAGGTTCCACCCGCAGCACCGCCGCTTCTTGATCGATAACGCCCTCGGCCACCATATCGACGGCGATTTTTAACCCTGCCATAACCGTGCGCTTGCCGTTGCGCGTTTGCAAAATGAACAAGCGTCCGTTTTGAATGGTGAACTCGACATCTTGCATATCGCAAAAATGGCTTTCCAGTTGGGCGAAGACTTGCACCAAATCGCTATAGGCATCGGGCATGGATTCTTCTAACGATAAATCAGGTGTACCCGCTTCTTCGCGCGCCGTCTTGGTGAGATAGAGCGGCGTATGAATGCCGGACACCACATCTTCGCCTTGCGCGTTGATTAGATATTCGCCGTAAATCTCTTTCGCGCCAGTCGACGGATTGCGCGTAAACGCAACGCCGGTCGCGCTGGTTTGGCCCAGATTGCCAAACACCATGGATTGAACATTTACCGCGGTGCCCCAATCATCGGGAATATCGTGCAGCTTTCGGTAGGTCTGCGCGCGACGATTGTTCCAACTATCGAACACCGCGCCAATGGCGCCCCATAGTTGGGCATGTACATCTTGGGGAAACGGATGTCCCGCTTCTTGCTCCATCATGTCGCCAAAGCGAGTGCAAATATAGCGCCAGTCGTCGGCCGCCAAATCAGCATCCAGCGAGAGCGAGTTCTCGAACTTATAATCGTCAATAATGTCTTCAAAATAATCATGGTCGATGCCCATGACAACGTCGCCATACATTTGTTGGAAACGGCGGTAGCTATCCCAAGCAAAACGCGCGTCTCCAGTTTTGGCGGCCATGCTCTCGACCGTCTCATCGTTGAGGCCGAGGTTTAAAACCGTATCCATCATGCCCGGCATAGAGGCGCGACTGCCCGAACGCACAGAGACCAAAAGCGGGTTTTTTATATCGCCAAAAACCATGCCGATATCCTCGCTCAAACGCTCCAGCGCGGCTTCGACTTGGGTTTTCAAGCCTTCGGGGAAAGCCCGATCATGAGCGTTAAAATGCGTGCAAACATCTGTGGTCAGCGTGAAACCGGGGGGCACTGGCAGGCCCATTAGGCACATTTCCGCCAAATTTGCCCCTTTGCCGCCAAGCTGTGCGCTCATATCGGCGCGGCCATCGGCAAACCCGTCAGCAAATGCATATACAAGTTTGCGAGGGGTCATATGGCTCACCTATTCAATTTCGTCAAACGCTGCCGCCCGACGCATGCCATGCGCCAAGGCTTGCAGCAAGGATAACCGATTATGCCTGATTTTTTCATCTTCGTCATTGACCATCACAGCCTCAAAAAATGCATCTACGGGAGCCCGCAAAGTAGCCAATCCATCCAGATAGGCATCATAGCCAGCCAGCTCGCCAATATCGATATCGTTCAAGCTGGCCATCGCCGCGAAAAGCGCGCGCTCGGCTGGCTCCACCAATAAGGCCTCATCCACTTGGGTTTGTGTGTGGCTGGCCTTCTGGCAAATGCCATTGGCGCGGTTAAAGGCGGCCTGCAAATTGGCGCCATCTTCTTGTGCCAAAAAGCTTTGTAAGCTTTGCGCGCGTTGTACGATTTCCAAAACATCGTCACTACCCAGCGCAAAAATGGCGCTGACCACATCATGGCGCACCCCTTGATCGCGCAAATGCGCTTTCAATCGGTCGGCGATAAAGCTCAGCAAATCGTCAACATAAGTCTCTGGCGCCTTGACCTCATAGAGCGAAAAGGCCGTCTCAAAAACAGGCCGCAAAGAGAGCTGCGTTTCGGTTTCTAGCAAAATGCGGATAATGCCCAAAGCCGCACGGCGCAAAGCAAAAGGGTCTTTTGAGCCTGTTGGCTTTTCATCAATCGACCAGAAGCCCGCCAAAGTATCCAATTTATCGGCTAGCGCCACAGCGCGCCCTTCAGGGGTTTGCGGAATGGCGTCGTCTGGCCCTTGCGGTGAATAATGGCTGCGAATGGCTGTCGCCACGGTGTCCCCTAGGCCATCATGCGCCGCGTAATAGCCGCCCATAATGCCTTGCAGTTCGGGGAATTCGTAAACCATGCCAGAGGTCAAATCGGCTTTCGCCAGCAGCCCCGCTTGCGCCGATAATTCAGCGTCTGCCTGTAGACCAGGCGCCAATGATTTCGCTAGTTTTTCAATCCGCTCGGCTTTTTGCGCCACCGTACCAAGTTTGGCTTGGAAGGTGACTTTCTCCAAAGCCGGCAGGCGGCTGGTCAAAGTTTCTTTGCGGTCTTGATCCCAGAAAAACCGTCCATCCGAAAGGCGCGCGCGCAACACACGTTGGTTGCCGTTCACAATCGCGGCGCCTTTGTCGGGCGTCTCTATGTTGGAGATGGTGATAAAATAAGGCGCAAGTTTTCCGTCCGCCGTGCGAAGCGCGAAATATTTTTGGTGCGTGCGCATCACCGAAACCAGCACTTCTTCTGGCACATCCATGAACTCAGCATCCATGCTGCCTAGAAGCGGCACCGGCCATTCGACCAGCCCTGCCGTTTCGCGCATCAGGCCTAAATCTTCCACCAAATCGCAGCCAACGGATGTGGCCAGCGCGCTCGCGCCTTCCATAACCATCGCTTCGCGCACCGGCGCATCGGCTAGCACAAATGCTTTTTCTAAGCTGCCCAAATAATCTTTCGCATGCGATATCTGCATCGCCTCAGGTGCCATAAAACGGTGGCCAAATGTGGTATTACCGCTGGTCAGACCCTCCACGTCAAACGGCACAATGGCGCCATCTAAAACACATAAAATACCGCGCAAAGGGCGCACCCAGCGTAGGCTACCATCGCCCCAACGCATGGATTTTGGCCATTGAAATCCGCGTATCATATCCGGCAAAAACCCAGCCAAGGCCTCAGCCAATGGGCGGCCTGGCTCGTCGATCTCTAGTATGTAGAAGGCGCCTTTTTTATCGTCGCGTATTTTCAAAGCCTCCACGCTGTCGAGCTGATTGGCACGCAAAAAACCTTCGATGGCTTTTTCGGGCGCATCGACTCGCGGGCCTTTTTTCTCTTCTTTGCGGTCGGGCAAATTGAGCGGCAGGCCGTCGATACAAAGCGCCAAACGTTGCGGCGCCGCATAGGCGTTCACCTGGCTTGGCACCACGTCGAAACTTTTCAAAAAGCCCAAAACATGACGCTCTAATTGCGCCGCTGCACTGGCTTGTAGGCCAGCGGGAATTTCTTCAGAGTAAAGCTCTAACAGAAAATCAGTCATGGCTGGCTCCTGTATTGGCTTGTAATTTATTTTCCAAATAGCCCTCGGCACATGCTTTGGCCAACGCCCGCACGCGCCCGATATAGGCTTGGCGTTCGGTAACGGAAATGACGCCGCGCGCATCTAGCAAATTGAAATTATGGCTCGCCTTCATGCACTGATCATAGGCGGGCAACGAGAGGCCCTTTTCTACCAATTGCAAACATTCGGCTTCCGCGTCTTCAAAATGGCGCAGTAAAACATCGGTATTGGCGGCCTCGAAATTATAATGGGAGAACTCGACTTCGGAGCGGTGGAAAACATCGCCATAGCTCACCCCATTGCCGTTAAAATCTAGGTCAAAGCCATTATCGATGCCCTGCACATAGGTCGCCAAACGCTCCAAACCATAGGTCAGCTCGCCCGTCACCAGCTCGCAATCAATGCCGCCGACTTGTTGAAAATAAGTGAATTGCGAGATTTCCATGCCATCGCACCAAACCTCCCAGCCCAGTCCCCAAGCGCCCAGCGTTGGACTTTCCCAGTCATCTTCGACAAAGCGAATGTCATGTTGCATCGGGTCGATACCCAAGACTTTCAGGCTTTCTAAATATAGCTCTTGGATATTATCTGGCGAAGGCTTGAGCACCACTTGAAACTGATAATAATGCTGAAACCGATTGGGGTTCTCGCCATAGCGACCATCGGTAGGGCGGCGCGAGGGCTGCACATAAGCGGCCTTCCAAGGCTCGGGGCCAAGGGCGCGCAAAACCGTGGCGGGGTGAAACGTACCCGCGCCCATTTCCATATCATAGGGCTGCAACACCACACAGCCTTGGTCGGCCCAATAGCGTTGTAGGTTTAAGATGAGATCTTGAAAGCTATGCGCTTTACCTTGGCTGGGGACACTCATGTGGTTTTTTCCGTTTCGCGAAACAAATGCATGGGAGGATAATTACCCGCCAGCCTCGGCAAAAGCAAGGGCTGCGCCATGTCGCAAGACGCTTTCTGCGGCTGAGCTGGGTTTGCCATCTAGGTTTTGCAATACCAAAGGCGGCAAAAGGGTTACGGGCGCACGCGCGTCGCGTCGTCCTCGTATCAATACTCGCGTAGCGGCTTTATTGGGTTTGGGTAAAACGGGCAGCACATGCAAATCCCCAAGCCGCTTTTGCATCACCGTGAGAAGCTGCGCCAAAGCATCGGCGCGGTGAATAAAAGTCACATGACCCCGCGCTTTAGCCAAAGCGGCGGCGCATTTTACCCATGTGTCCAATGTGCCCTCAGTGCCGATGAGCGCCCGCGCTTTCCTATCGTTTTCCAGCTCTGGCACATGGCCCAATTTATAAAACGGCGGATTGGCAATGACCTCGTCATAACTATTGGCTACCAAATGCATATCCTTGAAGGGGCCATGAATGTCGGCGGGCTTAAAATGCACCCGCTCGCCCAAATTATTGGCTTCGGCGTTATTTTGCGCCAGTGCCAGCATTTTCGGGTCAATTTCTAGGCCAGTGACTTGCGCATCGGTGCGCCGCGCCGCGAAACATAAAGAGGCAACCCCCGAGCCACTGCCGAGTTCGATAATATGCCCGCCTTCGGGGGGCTCGCTGGCGGCAGCTAAAAGAACCGCATCATGGCCCGAACGAAACCCATCGAGGGGCTGACGCACACGCAATTTTTCGCCCAGAAATCCATCTAGGCTGTAGGTCGTCTGGCTGTCCTCTGGTGGGTGCATCGCTATGCCTCAGTTACGTTTTGCCCCGTTTTTCTTGACCTCATGACCAATTGGCGGATAATCGGGCGCAGGAGCAAATTATGGCAGAAATTATAAATTTTAGCGAGACCGCGCGCTCAACCGACAATGCGTTGATGGAACTTCAAACCCTGTTTGCGGATGAGCTGGTGGGCGTGGAGCGCGAGATTGCCAAACATATGCAGTCGGCTGCGGCCCTGATACCTGCCATTTCTGAACATTTAATCGGCGCGGGCGGCAAACGTCTGCGCCCACTTTTAACGCTCTCGGCGGCGCGATTATCTGGCTATCAAGGCCACCATCACATCACCATGGCGGCGGCTGTCGAATATATGCACACGGCCACTTTGCTGCATGATGATGTGGTTGATGATAGCGATATGCGGCGTGGCAAACCAACTGCGCGCAAGCTATGGGGAAATTCAGCCAGCGTGCTGGTTGGCGATTTTCTGCTGGGCCAAGCGTTTCGAATGATGGTGGCGGCCGAAAGCCTGCCTGCCCTCGACATCTTGTCGAATGCGGCAGCCGTCATCGCTGAGGGCGAGGTCATGCAGCTTGCCGCCATGAACAACGCCCAGATTAGCGAAGATAAATATCTGCAAATCATCGATGCGAAAACCGCCGCTTTATTTTCAGCCGCGGCCGAAGTGGGCGGCGAAATATCCGACGCCTCATCGGCGCAAATGCAAGCGCTCACCTCCTATGGCCGAAACCTCGGCATTGCCTTTCAGCTTATCGATGATGCCCTCGACTATGGCAGCATAGGCCGGGTTTTGGGTAAGAATATTGGTGAAGATTTTCGCGAAGGTAAAATGACCTTGCCGGTAATTCTGGCCTATCATCGCGGCGATGAAGCGGCCCGCTCATTTTGGGAAAGCGTTATGGCCGAGCCGTCTGAGGCCGACCATGAGACCCGCTTTGCCCAAGCCACAAAACATATGTCCGATACGCAAGCCTTGGCCGACACGGTAGCGCGCGCCACGCATTACGGCGAGAAAGCCAAGGATGCCTTGAGCCTATTCCCAGACAGCGAAACCCGCGCGGTCTTGCTACGCCTCGTCGACTTTTGTATCGCTCGGGCCTATTAACCGCCCCGCCTGAACCCAATCTTGGCGCCGCCGCGCGCCATAGGCCGACGCAACCTCTGCGCCCTGCCCCGCCTCACACAAAGCAAAACAGCTGGCGCCAGAGCCGCTCATGGCGACATATCTCGCGCCACTGGAGCGCAGCGTCGATAGGCAAAACTCAATCGCCGGCACCAACGATATTGCCGACGCTTGTAAATCATTCCCTTGCCCCCCAAGAAACGCACATAAATCATCGAGCCCCTGCCATCCGCTTGGTATTTCTTGTGGCGGTAGCTTTTTGGCAACGGGAGATAAATTGGCAAATACAGACGCTGTGGATAGAGCCACACGCGGGTTCACCAAAACGATATCAGCGGCTGGCAAATCGGAAAGAGGCGTCAAAACCTCGCCAATACCTGTCATCCAGGCGGGCTCTTTTGCCAGACAGACAGGAACATCGGCACCGAGGCGGAGCGCAAGTTCCGCCAAATCGACTGGGTTTAAATCAAGCCCATATAATTGCATCAGTCCGCGTAAAGCCGCCGCCGCATCGGCTGAGCCACCGCCCAGGCCTGCCGCAACCGGCAAGTTTTTTTCCAACACCAAACGAGTGGGCAACGCGCGTCCACAAGCTTGTTCAAGCTCGGTTAAGGCTCGCCAGATTAAATTATCTTCGCTAGGTGCCGCCTCTAAGGCGTGTGAAAAAGCGCCCTTGATTTCTAAGCTAGACGGGCCCCCACAGCTTTCCATATGCAAATGATCGCCAATGTCACAAAACCCGACAAGGCTCTCAAGCGCATGGTAGCCATCGGCCGTCTTGCCGCGCACCCGCAGGCTTAAATTTACTTTCGCAGGCGCGAGGAGGCTTAAAGTTGAGGGGGGCATAAGGGCAGCGCCTTAAATGGCCGTGCCGCCGCGCGGCATGTGCGCTTTGGGTTTTTTCTTCTCCGGCGGGCCAAGACCCTTCAGCAATTTGGCTTCAATTTTGGCGCGGTCTTCCGAGCTCGGCTCAAAGGCCAAGGCCTTGCGCCACTGGTAGCGCGCCTCCACTTTGCGGCCCACCCGCCATAGGGCATCGCCCAAATGATCGGTTACAACGGGGTCTGCACTTTCGATTTTCGACGCCCGTTCCAGCAAAATCAGGGCTTGTTTGTAATTTCCCAAGCGATAATGGGCCCAGCCCAAACTATCCACGAAAGCACCGTTCTTTGGTTCTTTTGTCACCGCTTCGCGGATAATTTTCAGTCCCTCATCCAAGTAAATACCTTGGTTGATCCAACTATATCCCAGATAATTCAATACATTGGGCTCATCGCCCGAGAGCTTGCGCGCGATCTGCAAATCTAGTTCGGCCATATCCCATGTGCCCAAACGTTCGCGCATCATACCGCGCGCGAAATATAAAAACCAATCTCGTGGATTGGGGTCTTGCGACGCGCCTGTGCCCATTTCAATCGCTTTGTCATAGGCTGTCTCGGCTTCCGCAAAACGATGTTCGGAGCGATATAAATCGCCCAGAGAAATAAAGATGTCGCGATTATCCGGCATCGCCCTTGATTGAGCCGACAAGACCGCAATCGCCGCCTCGCTGGCACCGGCTTGAAACAACATTTGCGCCCGCTGAATTTGGGCATCGGCATAAGATACCGCATCGCTTGAGATGGCGCCAAACTCTTCGGCCGCGCGCACAAAGCGCTCTCGCTGCCCCAGCAAGCTGGCCACCGCAAAAGAAACACGATCATTTTCAGGGTCTAAATGTTGCGCCATACGATAAAAACCAAGGGCTAATTCCATCCGTTGCTCATTGGCCATGGCCTCGGCAATGGCGCTAAAGGCGCTGGCAAGACCGGTTTGTGGGTTGGTGCTGAGCGGCTGAGGCGTATTGAATTCGAGGCGCGTTTGCGCCGCTTTGATATAGGCATTGTCTAGGTTTTGCGACGCGAAAAACGCATATAATTTGCGGGCCCGTTCGATCTCGCCTTGGCGATGCAAAAACGCGCCATAGGATAGCGTGAAAAATAAATAGCGCGCGCCGCCCGCCCGTACCGCATCTTGGTAATATCGTTGGGCTTTTTGCGGCTCTGCGTTCAGCTCCAACACACCCGCCGATTGCGATAAAGGCACCGCTGCAAACACACTGCCGCGCCCTAGTTTTTCAATGGCTCGGTCTCGGGCGGCTTCATCGCCTTGCGCTACGCTAATCCACAACCGAATATTTGGGTTCAGCATTTCTGCAAAAGGCCCCTTTTCCATCGCATCTAGATGGGTGAGGGCTTGTTTATAATCTTTATGTTTAAACGCATCGATAGCCAACAAAAGACGGGCTTGCCGGTTTTCTTGTTTGCCGGCGACAATGCGCTCCGCCGTAACAACACTCGCGTCTATTTGGCCTGCCAAAATTTGTGCCTGCAGCGCCTCGCGCAACAAACGTTCGTCCTTTGGGCGCGCCAGAAGCGCCATCGACCAATAGTCTCCCGCGGCTTCAGAATCTTTGGAAAGCGTGGCTTGGCGGGCGGCAAGATAAGCCCCAGAGGCGCCTTGCTCGATGATATAAGCGTCAACGCGTTGCGATATATAAACAACGCCCGACGCCACTAGCGCACTGACGCCAGCTAAACCCATCAAAATGCCGTTCCGCCAATTCATAGAAATCCCACCTTCCTGCGTGTTGGATTGCCTATTAGTGTAACCACTCGTGCGCGCAACTCAAGGCGCTATAAAAGCGAAACAGAGTTACATATTCGGGTAATTTGGCCCGCCTGCGCCCTCTGGCACCACCCAATTAATATTCTGACTTGGGCACTTAATATCGCAGGTCTTGCAATGCACGCAGTTTTGCGCATTGATTTGCAAACGCGGATTGTCGCCATTTTCTTCCGCCACAATTTCATAAACACCCGCCGGGCAATAGCGTTGCGCTGGCTCGTCGTAGTCGCGCAAGTTTACCTCAATCGGCACCGACGCATCTTTCAGGGTCAAATGTGCGGGCTGGTCTTCTTCGTGGTTGGTGGCAGATAAAAACACGGACGACAATTTGTCGAAAGCCACTTCATTGTCATATTTTGGATAATCAATGGGCTTGCACTCAGAGGCTTTTTTCAAGCTCGCATGATCCGATTTCGTGTGGTGCATCGTGAACGGCAAGCCGATGCGCAAAGTCCGCATCCACATTTCTACGCCGCCCAAAATTGTACCCAAAATAGTGCCGAATTTAGTCAGCAGCGGCTTCACATTACGCACCATCGACAATTCTTTGGCAACGCGCGAGCCGTCATAAGCGGTTTGATAGGCTTCCAACTCATCATGCGAGCGACCCGAGGTGACCGCATCAAAAGCCGCTTCAGCCGCCATAATTCCAGTTTCCATAGCGTTATGGCTGCCTTTAATACGCGGCAGATTAACAAAACCAGCCGAGCAACCAATCAGCGCGCCACCGGGGAATGCCAGTTTTGGCACCGACTGATAGCCGCCTTCGGTAATCGCGCGGGCGCCATATGAAATGCGCTTGCCGCCTTGCAAAACAGGTTTGATGGCAGGGTGCATTTTGAAGCGCTGAAACTCGTCATAGGGCGAGAGATGCGGATTTTGATAATTCAAATGGGTCACAAAACCGATCGACACAAGGCCCTCGCCAAAGTGATACATCCAGGAGCCACCGCCAGTTTTATTATCTAGCGGCCAGCCGAATGTGTGCTGCACATAGCCCGGCTTGTGCTGCGCAGGGTCGATTTGCCATAGCTCTTTAATGCCCAGACCAAATTTTTGATAATCGCTATCTTTATCCAGCTCATATTGCGCGATGGCAGCTTTGGAAAGCGAGCCTCGCACGCCTTCGCCGAGCAATGTATATTTTGCCAGCAATTCCATGCCAGGCATCCAACCGTCTTTTTTAGTGCCTTCTTTAGACACGCCCATGTCGCCCGTGGCCACACCTCGAACGGCGCCATTTTCGTCCAACAGCAATTCAGCCGCCGCAAAGCCTGGGTAAATTTCTACGCCCATGCCTTCCGCTTGTTCGGCCAACCAGCGCGCGACATTGCCGAGGCTGGCAATATAATTGCCATGGTTTTTCATCAAAGGTGGCAACATGAAGTTTGGCAGCGGGAAAGAACCCGCAGGGCCCAGAACCAAGAAACGGTCACTCGTTACTTCTGTTTCCAATGGAGCCCCCATGGCTTTCCAATCGGGGAACAAACGCTCGATGCCGACCGGATCAATAACCGCGCCAGAAAGAATATGAGCGCCAATTTCAGAGCCCTTCTCCAGAACACAAACCGAGACCTCTTCGCCTTTTTCGGCCGCCATTTGTTTCAAACGAATCGCCGCCGACAGACCCGCAGGGCCGCCACCAACAATCACCACATCATATTCCATGCCTTCGCGTTCTTCGGGGGCCAAAGCCCAGCCTTGGCGCGTGTTGACCTGATTTACTGGCAATTCACTCATTTTATGCTCCGTTTAAAAACTGTCGCTAATTTGGCGTTTTCTATAGCAGAAAAACCGCCTTGCGTCACCGTTATGACAAAATTTATTGCCGCTAGTTCTGATAGATATAGGTTTTTGCCGCCGCTCTACCAAGCCACGCAACGCCCATGCGACCCTTTGTCATTATAGTATGCGGCTCGGCTTCTATTTGGTGATAAAACGACATTTATCTGAGCCAAAGCGAACGAAGCAGCTTATCTTACAGACACCTAAATTATGAGGAGCTGCGGCCAGCCAATGACCGGTTTGACCCAACATCAAATAATCGACTTGCTGCGCCAGCACCTAGAGGCGGGCTGCACCGATGTGCTGGCCGAATCGCCGGTGCATTATTACCAGCAAGGCACGGTAACTGCGCCAGAACTAGGGCAAAGCCCAGAATTAAGGCAAAGCCCAGAACTAGGGCAAAGCCCAGAACTAGGACACAACGAAGAGACGCCTCTATCGCAAATGCCGCCAGCGCTGCACGAAGCGCCGCAAGCCTCTTTAGCCCCAACCTCTATTGTTAAGCCGGCGATGCCAATTGCCAAGCCCACAAACCCGAGCGTCGGCGGCAATGAAATAAAACACGCCATCGCCATGGCAAAAAAAGTGGCAGCGGCAGCCGATACGCTCGAACAGTTAAGCCAAGCGATAGAAAGTTTCGAACTTTGCGGGCTAAAATCCACCGCAAAAAACTGTGTCTTCCAAGATGGCACGCTCGGCGCCAAAGTCATGCTCATCGGCGAAGCTCCGGGCAAAGAAGAAGACCTAGAGGGCAGACCCTTTGTGGGCCCTGCCGGGCAAATGCTTGACAAAATGCTGGCCTCTATTGGCCTCAGCCGCGACGAGAACATTTATATGACCAATATCGTGCCGTGGCGGCCACCTGGAAACCGCTCTCCATCGGCCGATGAAATTGCCATTTGCCAACCTTTTGTGGAGCGCCACATCGAATTGGCTCAACCTGAAATTTTATGGCTTGCTGGCAATATATCCAGCAAGACGCTGCTAGGAACGCAAGTTGGCATTACCAAACTCCGGGGCCAATGGCAGACCTATCAGCCTGAGACCTTGAAGCTGAAAGCTTTGCCGATGCTGCACCCTGCCTATGTGGTGCGTCGGCCAGAAACCAAAGCGGATGTTTGGTCTGATTTATGCGAATTAAAATCTAAATTGGTGAACGCTTGAAACCGCTAGGCAAGATTTGGCCCAAGGCGTCCCTCGGAATGCTGTGCGCGCTGGTTCTATTGGGCGTCGGCTCGTCTGCGCTGGCCAAACCTTCGCCCCCGCCGCGGCCAGCTTTTGAAACGGCGGCGAAACTTCCAGATAGCGTTTTATATCAAAATATTTTCGAGCTGCAAAAAACCGGTAGCTGGCGACGTGCCGACCGCCTGATCAATCAGTTAGAAAAACCAACCCTTATGGGGCATGTCTTGTTCCAACGCTATATGCACCCAACCGCCTATCGTGCGCGCTGGACGGAGTTGCGGGATTGGCTTAAAAATTACGCCGATCAGCCCGGTGCTTGGCAGGTTTATAAATTGGCGCAAAAGCGAAAACCACGCGGTGTTTCTATGCCCAAGCGACCGCCATCTCGGGTTTATTTCAACGAGAAACTGAGCCGTGGCCAAAGCCTGTTTCGCACCCATACCGCGCGGCGGATTAAAAAAGAAGTCAGCTCTATGGTGCGTCGTGAGCGCCCAACCCAAGCGCTGAAATATATAAAACAAACGGCGCAAGACGTTCGACTAAACGCCGCCGAGACCGATTTTTTGAAATCACTCATCGCGCGCTCCTATTACATCGAAGGAAAAGTGCCACAAGCTTTAGAGCTGGCGCTGGAGGCCACGCGGTCACGCCAATATGTGCAAATGGCAGACTGGCATGTTGGCTTGGCGGCCTATCGATTGGGAAAACTGGATCAGGCGATTTACCATTTTGAAAAACTGGCGCTCAACCGAACCGCCAGCCCCAAGCTACGGGCAAAAGCGTCTTATTGGACGGCGCGGGGATTGCGAGATAAAGGCAACATACGAGAAGCGGAATTGCATTTGCGTTCGGCGGCCCAAAGTGGGCCTAATTTCTATGCGCTTCTGGCCATGCAACATATGCGCAATGGCTTGATTATCGATTGGCGGCGCGCCGATGAAAACACCGGAAACCTATTTGCGTCGCATCCGGCATTGCGGCGCGCCCAGGCCTTGCGCGAGGCTGACCAGGAAGAATTGGCCGAATTAGAATTATTATACCTGCAAGAAAGAGTCAGCGAGATAGATGCGCGAGCCCTACTGTCCTATGCGCGCGACAATAAATATCCGGCTGTGCAATTAGCGCTGGCGTCTCGCCTCGGTGGGCGCATCTCCAATGGCCTGCCGCTTCCCTTATATGAAAGCAGCTATCCGGTTGTGGATATCGTGCCCAGCTCTAAACCCAGCGATAAACAAAAACTAAAGACAGTGGATGCAGCCCTCGTGCATGCTTTGGTGCGCCAAGAAAGTCGTTTTAAGGCACGGGCGAAATCTCACGCAGGGGCGCGCGGGTTAATGCAAATCATGCCTAGCACGGCGGCTTTCGTGACCGGAGATCGCAGCCTGTTTCGACGCTCCGGTCGCGATCAATTGCTGGATGCCGACCTGAACCTAGAGATTGGCAATCGTTATTTAAGCATGCTGCTAGGCGAGCGATATTTTGATAAAAGTCTTATCTTGGCGCTGGCTGCCTATAATGGGGGGCCAGGCAATGTTCGGCGGTGGCGCCGCGAGCTCAAAGGCGTTACGGATCCACTGTTGTTCATCGAAAGCTTGCCCGCCCCAGAAACGCGGGACTATGTTCAAAAGGTTATGAGCAACCTATGGATATATCGCGATCGCTTGCGCCAAGAGCCGATAAGCCAACGCATATTGGCAGCCGAAAGCTGGCCGCGCTATCACGCGCAAGACAAGCTGCACACGTCGGCGCCAGCAGGCTTACAATAATATTTTGATTTAGTTGAGGCGAGAGCCAAGCTCGGAGATGTTTTCATCTACCAGCTTTTTCGCCGCCGCAGCACTCAGGCCCGAAGCTACCAAATTGGCAGCGGCGTCGACAGCCAAACTGGCAATCGCCGTGCGCACTTCTTTTTGCAACAGCTCTTCCGCCCGCTTAATTTTGCTTTCGGCTTGCGCTGTGCGGCGCTCCATCGCGCTTTGCATAGCTTCGCGGGCCTCGCTTGCTGTGCGTTCTGCCGATTGTTTGGCTTGCGCGACAATTTCTTCTGCTTGCTTTTCAGCCTGCTTACGCTGGGCTTCATAGTCAGCCAAAACTTTTTCAGCTTCCTTGCGCAATGTGCGAGCCTGCTCTAATTCATCGGCAATTTCAGACGATTTTTCGTCCAAAGATTGCATTAGTTTTTTCGGCAGGCCGAAATAAACAAACGCGCCGATGACGGTAAAAAACGCGAGGGCAACAAAGAAGCTTTCATCAAACATAAGACTTATCCTGCTTTAACGGTATCAGATGGGGAGGAAAAGGCTTGCGTTACCGCTTTGGCAACCGCTTTCTCATCGGCTTTTTCGACGCCCACAGCCGACATTACGTCTGCCACGATATCTTGAGCCGCGCTTTGCAGCCCTTCCATAGCCTTGGTGCGAGCTTTTTCGAGGCGCGCATCCGCCGCTTTCGCAGATTTTGCTAAGCTGGCATCCAGCTCGCCTTTTTGACGCTCGGTTTCGGCTTGCACCTCAGCCCGCATGTCTTGCGCCAGCCCCAGCGCACGAGTGCGCGCTTGGGCTAGAGCTTCTTCATAAGCCGCAAGAGCCGTTTCTGCTTTATCACGCAAGGCTTCCGCTTTCGCCAGATCACCTTCCATTTGTTCGGCTCGCGCCGCCAAAGTTCCGGTGATGCGCGGCAGCACAACAACTGCCATCACCAGATAAAGAGTGACAAAACAAATCGCCAGCCAAAATAGCTGGGAGCCAAAACTGCTTGGATCAAGCTGTGGCATTGGCGGCCTCCTGGGCTTTAAGTTAAGTTAACGTTCAAACTTGAGGTTTGTTGATTAGACAACAAACAGCAAGATAAGAGCGATAATCAGACCAAATAGGCCTGTGGCTTCTGCAAGAGCAAAGCCGAGCAGGAGGTTCGGGAACTGACCTTGGGCTGCACTTGGGTTGCGCAAGGCGCCTGCCAAATAATTACCAAAAATCGTACCGATTGAGATACCCGCTCCGGCTAGAGCGATACATGCGATACCTGCGCCAATATATTTTGCTGCTTCTGCTTCCATGATCTTAGTCTCCATTTTGCCCGTAGGCGTAGTTAAGTGGTTAATTTAGTCGTAAAGTTTCAAAGTTAGTGATCCATATGAATGGCTTCGTTGAGATAGATACAAGTCAGAATGGTGAACACATAGGCTTGAAGCCCCGCGATCAATAATTCCAAACCCGTAAACGCCACCATTAAGGCAAACGGCGCAATCGCCAACGGAATGAGGCCAGCTGAACTCAAGCCAACCACAAAGCCACCAAAGATTTTAAGCATCGTATGGCCAGCCATCATATTGCCGAACAAACGAACCGACAGGCTAACAGGGCGTGTCAGATAAGAAATAACTTCAATCACTACCAAAAGCGGCAGCAAGACAACTGGAATGCCCGACGGCACAAACAGTTTCAAAAAGCTAACGCCGTGGCGCGCAAAGCCAACCAAAGTCACCAAAAGGAACACGGTTGCTGCTAGCGCGAAAGTCACAATCAGGTGACTGGTCACGGTAAAGCTGTAGGGCAGCATGCCGAGCATGTTGCAAAATAAAATGAACACAAAGAGAGAGAAGATGAACGGGAAGTATTTCATACCTTCCGTGCCGACATTTTCTTTCACCATATTGGCGACGAAGCTGTAAGCCATCTCGCCCATCAGCTGCAGGCGGCCGGGCACGATGGACGTGCGGCGCGAAGCAGCGATTAAAAATAAACTTGAAAGACCAATTGCCAAGACCATCCAAAGGGAGGCATTGGTAAACGAGGTATCAACACCGGCAATGGTCGGAAGCTCAATAATGGGGTGCACTTCAAACTGGTGCATCGGATCGATGCCAGCGCCACCTTCTGCGTTACTTTTACCAGCCACGCTTTACTCCTCGTTCTCGCGGCGCTTCGCCGCTTCTGCTTGGTCCTGTTTACGGCGCATTTCATTCACCGTACGAACCGAATTCATCAAACCAGCGCCCATACCAAGCACTAAAAAAACCAGCATGAAGATGGGCTTCGTGTCTAACACTTTGTCCATCCACCAGCCGACAAAACCGCCGACCCCAATGCCTACCAATATTTCGACCATAAGCCGATAGGCTAAGCCCAACATATTGGCATTGACCCGCGCCTGTTTCTCTGGCGGCACTTGCCCTTGCCGGCTAGCGGAAATCTTTTCTTCTAAAGCATCGAGCCGTTCACGTTTTGGCATCGTATGTATCCTTTAGCGGGGTTTCTGGCCTCTCGGCGTGGACCCCATGAAAACACCCAAAAAACAAGGGTTTCCGCCATCCAGTTGAGGCGAACATAGTTTTAAACGCGGGGAATGTCAAGCTAGCGACACTTGCTTAAGCCACTGAATTTGTTTCTTCTTTTTCTTCATCTGTGATTTTTTCACCGCCAGATTCAGCAAATTGCTCGGCCGTCGACAAATCGACCGATAAAAGCTGGCTCACGCCACGTTCCTGCATGGTCACGCCGAACAATCGGTCCATCCGTGCCATGGTCAACGCGTGGTGGGTAATTAGCAAAAAGCGGGTCTCGGTTTCTTCCGAAATTTCTTTCACCAAATTGCAGAAACGCTCCACATTGGCATCATCGAGAGGCGCATCCACCTCATCCAACACGCAAATCGGGGATGGATTGGTTAGGAAGACCGCAAAAATAAGCGCCATCGCGGTCAAAGCCTGCTCGCCACCCGAAAGCAACGACATGACTTGTGGCTTTTTGCCGGGCGGATGAGCAATAATTTCTAGCCCAGCCTCAAGCGGATCATCGCTTTCGGTGAGGGTTAAATTAGCCGTGCCGCCGCCAAAGAGCTGCGTGAATAAGCGCTGAAAATGGCCGTTCACCGTATCAAAAGCGGCCAGCAAACGCTGGCGCCCTTCGCGGTTTAACTGGCCTATGCCGTGGCGTAATTTATTGATCGCCGATGTCAGTTCCTCATGTTCAGCCGTCATGGTGCTGATTTGCGTTTCAATTTCTTCGGCTTCCTCTTCGGCGCGCAAATTCACGCCACCGAGGTTTTCGCGCTCGCGGCGCAATTTCTCGAGTTTATTTTCCATCGATTCGACATCTGGGAACGGTTTTTCGACATCATGGCCGGAAACCGCCAAAGCTTTCTCTGGTTCAATACGCAAGGCTTCGCGTATCCGCTGAGCCGCTTCGTCGAGGCGCAATTTATTAGCTTCCACTGTAGCCTCGAGGCGTGCTTGCGTTTCGCGCGCGGCGCCAACCAAGGCTTGAACGTCGCGCAGTTTAGCGTCCGCTTCTGATACTTGTGTCTCTGCCTGCGCCAAAGCATCGGCGGCGGCTTGGCGTTTGGCTTCGGCTTCGACGATTAAGTCGGCCAATTTGCCACGCTTCTCAGCCAAAGCGGCGGGCACGTCTTTATAGGTGGTCATTTCTTGGGTGACGGCGGTTTCGCGTGTCGCCAAAGCTTCCACTTGAGTTCCGGCCGTCGCTTGGCGTTGTTTCCATTGCACCATGTCTTCGCCGATGCGTAATAGCCGCGAATCGCGCGCCGCGCGCCGGCTTTTAAGGCCATCTAGTTCAGCCCGCGCTTGTGCATGGGCACCGCGCGCTTCATCCATGCCCGCGCGTGTGGTTTCTACCGCGGCCAGCAAGTCAGCTTCGCCGCCCAAGCCTTGCAAGTCTTGGGTGGAGGCTGTTTCCGCTTTTTCAATCTCGGCTAAATCTTCGACAATGCGTTTTAGGCTAGCTTCCAAAGCCGTCACTTTAGCATTTTGTGTTGCCACGCCCGCTTCGGCTTCGGTCAAATAGCGCTGCGATTGGGCATTTTCACTCTGGCTGTCTTTGGCCGCTTGGCGCGCTTCATCTTGGGCCGCACTGGCTTGTTCGGCTGCGAGACGCGCGGTTTCTAGCGTCAATTTGGCCGCATCGGCTTTGTTCTCGGCTTTTTCAATCTCGCCAGATAATTCATCCAAACGGTTTTTCTGCGCCAGACGCGTGGCCGCAGCGGTTGGGGCATCGCCGGCCGCACAATAACCATCCCAACGCCAAACATCGCCATCTTTCGACACTAGTTTTTGCCCCGGCAGTAAAGCTTCTTGCAGCGCATCCCCTTGGGCTTTTGTAACCAGCCCAACTTGCGATAGAGCGCGCGTCAAAAGCGTGGAACCCGCCACATAGGCCGACAAAGGCTCAACGCCATTGGGTAGTTTTTGCCCCAAATCTTGCGCGCCCAAAGGATTCCAAAAAGCCGGTGCGGCCACATCTGGCGAGGCATCCAGCTCATCACCGAGCGCGGCCCCCAAAGCGGTTTCATAAGTTGGCGTCACCGTTACATCATCTACCAAGGCTGGATAAGCAGCCTCATCGGCTTTGGCAAAAAGGCGCGCCAACGCATCGCGCTCGCCCACCAAACGTTCCAAGGCACCGCGCGCTTCGCGGGCTGGGTCGCCCGCACTCGACTGCGCTTCGCGGGCGGCGCGATAAGCGGCCTCGGCTTGGGTCAACGCCAATTGGGCGGCTTCTTCTTTGGCCTGCAAATCTTCGCTTTCGCTGCGCCTTGCGGCAACATCAAAATCAGATGAGATGGCATCTTGAATATCGGCGCGCGTATTTTCGGCTTGCTGGCGTTCGGCTTCCAGTTTTTCGCGACGGTTTTGATTGTTCCGCACGGCCTGCTCAATGGCTTGCTTGCGGGCACGGAACTCGGCCGAAGCCTGGCCAGCCTCATCATAGGCTTTTTCACATTGCGCCAAATGCGCCGTAGCTTCTTCAAGGCGGGTAGCGCTTTGCATTTCCGCTTCCGATTCGTCATCGGAAATAGAGGCGCGCATTTCTGCTTCTTCTTCGCTGAGACGTTGAATTTGCTGTTCGGCATCTTGCAAAACTTGGCGCTCGCGCGTTGCATCTTGCGCAATCGTCGCGATTTGGCCTTGCAACCGCGCGACCATTTCATTGGCGCGCTGAGCTTCTGCATCCAGGCTTTCTTGCTCAAGCGTCAAACGACGCAAGCCCGCAGCGGCACTGGCTTCGCCTTCGCGCAAATCTGGCAGTGCGGCTTGTGCGTTAATTTGGGTTGTCGTGGCAGAGGCCGAAGCTGAGCCCGATTCGGAAACCGCCTTGCGCGCATCCAACAATAGGCTTTCACTTTCCTCGACCATGTCGAGGGCTTGGCGCCAACGCAAATGCAAAGCCAAGGCTTCCACTTCACGAATTTGCCCGGAAATATTTTTATAGCGACTGGCTTGGCGCGCTTGGCGTTTGAGCTGGCGCAATTGAGTTTCTAAATTGGTAATGGTTTCTTCTAATTTCTCGAGATTGCTCTCCGCCCCGCGCAAGCGCAATTCGGCTTCATGGCGGCGTGAATGTAGGCCTGAAATGCCCGCAGCTTCTTCCAAAATACGACGACGCGCTTCTGGCTTGGAATTAATAATCTCGCCAATTTGGCCCTGTTTTACCAAAGAGTTGGAGCGCGAGCCTGTCGAGGCATCGGCAAACATAAGCTGCACATCGCGCGCGCGCACATCGCGCCCATTGATGCGATAGGCCGAGCCTGCATCACGCTCAATGCGGCGCGCCACTTCTAGCGCATCGGCATCGTTAAATTCAGGTGTCGCTTGGCGCGCAGAATTATCCAGCATCAGCAAAACTTCCGCATGGTTGCGCGAAGGTCGTGAATTAGTACCCGAAAAAATCACATCCTCCATGCCCGAGCCGCGCATCGATTTATAGGAGGTCTCGCCCATTACCCAACGAAGGGCTTCCAATAAATTAGATTTGCCACACCCATTGGGCCCTACGATACCTGTCATGCCCGGCAAAATGTCGAGCTCGACTGGGTCTACGAAAGACTTAAATCCAGAAAGGCGAATGCGATCAAATTTCATTGGCTTATGATTCCTTTAGCCGCGTGCGTTCAAGTTAGAGACCAGACTATGGGAGGGCTCGTTTGATGGTTTTCTCTATCTCTTTATACGGCTGATTACCTTCCACTTTAATTCCATTGATGAAGAAAGTCGGGGTTGAGCGCACGCCCAGCTCTTCCGCCGCTGCGGATTGCATTACGCGAATGCCTTCCAATTTATCGGCGTCTTTGAGACAGACCACGAAATCGGCCTCCGACAGGCCAGCTTGCAGAGCCAGTTTTTGCAACTCTTCCATCGCGTTCTCGCTTTGCAGCCATGCGTTTTGGCGCTTGAACAAAATATCTAAGAAATTAACCCGCGCTTTTGGCGCTACACATTGGGCCAACATGGCGCCGGCGGTGGCATAGGGGTCGAATGGAAAAGGACGGAAGTGAATTTTCACCAGTCCTTTATCAATGTAATCGGCTTTTATCTTCGGCAGAGTTTCGCGGTGAAATTGACCGCAATGCGAACACGTAAGCGACGCATACTCGACAATCGTCACCGGTGCATCGGCATTGCCAAGAACAATCTCACCCAATGGGTTTGGGGTGTCCAGCGCCCCTTCGCGGCTATTGGCGGCGTTGGCAACAGCTTGCGCCGTTGCGCTGAGCTCTACCCCATCTTCCGCAAGACCGGTGGCCGGGGCCATATTTCTATCGGCCCGCGTAAAAAAGACCCCTGCTCCGACAAGAATGGCGAATGCGGCAATGGCGATAATAATTTTATTGTTTTGAGACACGAAAACCCCCGAATCGATTAGTTGCTTTGATTATATTCCAGCCACGCCATCTTTGCGCTTTCATTTAGCCCAAGGGCAAGTGCCCTGTGGAAAACTATTTGGGGCTTTAGCGACCTTCTTCGTTTTTATCTTTCGACTTGCGCCGTGCCACGCGGGCGCCAAGGCGCGCCAGGGCCGACTTTAGACGATGATTGTGAAACTCGCCCAATGTAGCTTCTGCGGCTTCAATTTCGGTTTCTGCCAAAGGCGTCTCGCGCGCGGCTTGGGCTTTTAAATAATCTAACGGCAAAGGCCCCTGCACAATATTCAATCGCGCAATCGAGCCCGCGCCATAATGCTGGTTGATCCGCTCTAGAATAAGCGGCGACATATGCTGCACTTCTAACGCCATAGCTCCCTCAACTTTCACCGTCAGCAAGGCGCCATGCTCGGTATCTCTGCCATTGCGCGAAATCCGTTCTGGGCAGGAAAGCGCGGCCAATTGCGGGCCAACAATCATTGGCCAATGCGCCAGAATATCAATTTCGCGGAACCCGCGCCGCTTGAGCGTCGGGGCCACAATACGACCCAATACCGAACCAACCGCACGGCCTTGATAGCCCCTTGCAGGTTTGGTCTGCGGTATGTCGCGCAAAAATGATAATGGCTTGGGGATGGCTTGCTCCTCGTCTCAATTGCTTTAGCATAGCACATATGCCTGAGCCCGCGAACCATCCAACCTCTGCTTTACTGAAATGGCCAGCCACGGCTTTGCTGGCGTGGTATGACGCCCATGCCCGCGACTTGCCGTGGCGTATTTTGCCAGCCGCTGCAAAAGCTGGCACAAAGCCCGACCCTTACCGCATTTGGTTGTCTGAGATTATGTTGCAGCAAACCAACGTAACGACCGTGCGTCCTTATTATGAAAAATTTTTAACTCTGTTTCCAAATGTGCAGGCTCTGGCGGCGGCGCCAGACGCGCAAGTGATGGCCGCTTGGGCAGGACTGGGCTATTACAGTCGCGCCCGCAATTTAGTGAAATGCGCGCGCACTCTGGTGGCCGACTATCATGGCGAGTTTCCAAACACCGAAGCCGCCTTGCTAAGCTTACCCGGCATTGGCCCCTATACGGCGGCAGCCATTGCCGCGATTGCCTTTAATCAGCCCGCCGCCCCCGTCGATGGAAATATCGAGCGGGTTCTCTCGCGCTTGTATAAATTGCAAACCCCCATGCCGGCTTTGAAAGCAGAAGTAAAACAAGCCAATGCCAAATTAGTGCCAAAAGACAGACCCGGCGATTTCGCCCAAGCCATGATGGATTTAGGCGCCACTTTATGCACCCCCAAACGGCCCAATTGCCTCATCTGTCCATGGCGCGAGCCCTGTTTGGCGCGCCAGGCCGGCATCGAAGAAACGCTGCCCATTCGCGCGCCCAAGAAACCCAAACCCGAGCGCCAAGGGACTGTCTTTTGGCTTGAGAACGCCAAGGGTCATGTGCTCATGGCGCGGCGCCCCGATAAAGGGCTTTTGGGCGGCATGTTGGTTTTTCCTTCCAAGGGCTGGGATGCCCCCAATGAAAGCCAATTGCCAGAGCGATTACCCGGCGCCATGCAAAATCAGTGGACCCCGCTAAAAGGCGAGGTGGTGCATGTGTTTACCCATTTTAAATTAACCCTCTCTATTCAGGCGCAAACAGCCCCCAAAGGGTTTCGGGCGCCCAAGGGCTTTCAATGGGTGGCACCCCAAGACTTCGCCGAGGAAGCCCTGCCCAGCGTTATGACGAAAATATGGAAAACGGTTTTATTAAAATGAGTTGACCGCAGGGAAGCAGGCAAGTAGCTTGAAATTCGTACTCAATAAAAATAAAAAAAAAGGTATAAAACTATGACTAAACGTTTCGCTATTATCATCGTTGTTCTGTTGGGCATTTATGCACTCATAAATTTCTTTCAAAGCGATGATGAAACCACCTCTGGCTCCGACACAATGAACTCATCCATGAGCACGGATGACATGATGAACGACATGAACGATGGCATGAAAGACAACATGTCCAACGATATGTCTGACAACATGATGGACGACATGGCCGATGTTCAAATGAGCAAAGAACAAGAAACTCGCAAGCTACTGGCGGAATTAAAAACCATCCCCGTAAGCGAGTTCGCCGCCAATAAAATGAAATATGAGCGCCTGCTGGAAATGCACCCAGGCAATGATATGTTCACGCGCAAAGTTGATTTCTATTCGGAAAAACTAGCCGACCAGCAAGCTGGTTACTAGAGCCTCAACTGTCGCAAAATTATGCCGGCTCTTCTCTTTTGTGGGAAGGGGCCGGCATTTTTATGTCTTTTTAGGTTTAGAGACTTATTCTGCGTCTCTGACCTTTTGGCGAAGATTATCAATCGGCACCATTTTGTCGCCGTCTTTATAATGCCAATAGGTCCAGCCATTGCAGCTTGGCGCGCCTTGTGCGGCGGCACCCATTTTATGAATGGAGCCCGAAGGCGCAGCTTTTTCTCGGCCTAACTTCACCGAGCCATCGGCGCGCACTTTAGCTTTGATTTGCGCTTGCGCTTTTCGGGATGGGCCGAATAATTGCATGCCCGGCTTTACCAGACCGCGCTCCACCAAAGTGCCAAAAGCCACGCGCGGCTGTGATTTGGCGCTTTGGGTTAATTCTAATTCGCTATCGTCCAAACGCTCGATGCGGCCAATGCGCTGCATGGCGGCTTCGGCATAATTGGCTTCGGCTTCAATACCAATAAAGTTGCGACCCAAGCGCTTGGCCACAGCGCCGGTTGTGCCCGTGCCAAAAAACGGATCTAGCACCACATCATCGACTTGCGTAGACGCCAAAAGTACGCGGTGCAGCAAGCTTTCTGGTTTTTGGGTTGGGTGCAATTTGTGCCCGTCGTCCCCTTTTAAGCGCTCCCCACCATTGCAAATCGGCAGCGTCCAATCAGAGCGCATTTGCACATCATCATTCAGCGTTTTCATCGCTTGATAATTAAATGTATAACCCGTGGCATTCTCGTCGGGCGCGGCCCAAATGAGGGTCTCATGCGCATTGGTGAAACGAGTGCCGCGAAAATTCGGCATTGGGTTCGATTTGCGCCAGATAATGTCATTCAAAATCCAATAGCCCAAATCTTGCAAGGCCGACCCCACACGGAAAATATTGTGATAGGAGCCAATGACCCAGAGCGTGCCCGTCGGCTTCAAAATGCGTTGCGCCTCGCCCAGCCAAGCGCGGGTGAAGGCATCATAGGCGGCAAAACTATCGAATTTATCCCAATCATCCGTCACCGCATCGACTTTGCTTTGGTCGGGGCGATGTAAATCGCCCTTGAGCTGCAAATTATACGGCGGGTCAGCAAATACCACGTCCACGCTGTTGTCTGGCAGTTCAGCCAGCCGCGCGAGGCAATCGCCTTGCAGGATTTGATTGAGGGGTAATTCGACGGATGTGTGTTTTTTAACCATGGCGCCACCATGAGTCATCGCGAGTCTGGCGTCAATAGCCCAAAGATTCCAATGCGTTAATTAAATTTCATTTTATCCACAGAGCTACCCACACACGCTACATATGGTATTCGTTCGGGGTTTGTGCCGCCAATATCTTGGTAATGGGGGCATAAGAACGTCGATGATGGGGGGTGACACCCAGCTTTTCCAACCCTTCTTTATGGGCTTTGGCGCCATATCCCTTATTGGAAGCCCAGCCATAGCCCGGAAACGCCGCATCCAACGCTTGCATTTGCCTATCTCGGGTGACTTTGGCCAAAACAGAGGCCGCCGCAATCGAGCGCGAGCGGCCATCGCCACCCACAATCGCACTGGCCGAAAACGGCCATTTGCCAAGCCGATTACCATCTACCAATACATGATGCGGCGCGCCGATTTGTGCCGCCAAAGCATCCACCGCGCGCGCCATGGCCAAATAAGTGGCTTGCAAAATGTTAATCTCGTCGATTTCGGCGACACTGGCCTCGCCAATGCCGTGCGGCAAGGGGATGAGTTGCTCAAAAAGCGCATCGCGCTTTTTCGCGGTTAGTTTTTTGCTGTCATCGACAGGCAAGTCAAAGTCTTCTGGCAAGCAAATCGCAGCCGCCGTGACGGGCCCCGCCCATGGGCCTCGTCCGGCTTCATCGACGCCAAAAACAAGACGGGCAGGCCAGCCGCTTTCGCGCTCTAGCTGCCAATCTTCGATTTGTGCCATTACTCGGCCGCTTGTGCCTTGGCGGTCGGCTCGTGCCAGCGCAATATCGGATTGCGCGCCGCTTGCGTCTCGTCTAGCCGACGCCGTGGCGCCAACTCAGGTGCGTTTTTAAAGCGCGCCATATCGCCCTCTTTCGCGCCTTTGACCAAATCGCGCATCGTCGCGATAAACAAATCCAAGGAGGCTTTGCTCTCGGTCTCGGTCGGCTCAATCAGCATCGCGCCATGCACCACCAACGGGAAATACATGGTCATCGGATGATAGCCCTCGTCGATCATCGCTTTGGCAAAATCCAATGTGTCGAGGCCGGTGTCTTTCAAGAAGCTATCGTCGAATAAAGCCTCATGCATACACGGTGCCTTAGGGCCATTATCAAAGGGGGCGGTCATCACGTCGCGCAGGCTGGCCAAAATATAATTGGCATTTAGCACAGCGTCTTCGGCCACTTGGCGCAGGCCATCGGCGCCATGGCTCATCATGTAAGACAGGGCGCGCACATACATGCCCATTTGCCCATGGAAAGCGACCATGCGGCCGAACGGATTTTCATCCGCGCCCAATCGGGCATCCCCCATCGTCTCCACCAAAGAAAAGCCATCCTCGCCCGACACCACAAAAGGTAGCGGCGCGAAAGGCGCCAAACGATCGGATAAAACGGTGGGGCCAGACCCCGGGCCCCCGCCGCCATGCGGGGTCGAGAAGGTTTTATGCAAGTTGATATGCATCGCATCGACGCCCAAATCGCCCGGGCGCACACGCCCAACGATGGCGTTAAAATTAGCGCCATCACAATAGAAATAACCGCCCACGGCATGCAACGCATCGGCAATCTCGATGATATCGCGCTCGAACAAGCCGCAGGTGTTTGGGTTGGTCAGCATAATCGCGGCCACATCGTCGCCCAGCTTTTCTTTAAAGGCAGCCAAGTCCACACGACCTTCAGCGTTGGCGGGAATGCCATCGACTTTAAAGCCCAAAAGCGCGGCCGTGGCAGGGTTTGTGCCATGGGCCGATTCAGGAACCAGCACACGGTTACGCGTCGCCAATTCGCCCTTGGCTTCAATTGCTGCGCGAATGGCCATCATGCCGCATAGCTCGCCATGCGCGCCCGCTTTAGGCGACAAAGCTACAGCCGGCAGACCCGTAAGGGTTTTCAGCCAATGCGCCAAATCATCCATCAATTCTAGAGCCCCTTGCACGGTGGCTTGGGGTTGCAGCGGATGAATATCGCTAAAGCCTGGCAGGCGCGCCATTTTCTCGTTGAGCCGTGGATTATGCTTCATGGTGCAAGAGCCAAGCGGATAAAGGCCGGCATCAATCGCATGATTTTTCTGGCTAAGGCGCACGAAATGGCGCATCGCTTCTGGCTCCGACAGACCCGGCAGATCTGCGTTACCAGGGGCCGCACAATCGCCCAGACAAGAGGCCACGTCTGGCACATCGTCGAGGTCGACGCCGCAATTTTGGTACGAGCCAATTTCAAAAATCAACGGCTCTTCTAATTGCAAACCGCGATTGCCACTAAAGGTTTGTTTCTCGCTCATGCCAGCACCTCTTTCAGGGCCGCTGCATAGGCGGCAATATCTTCTTGTGTATTGGCTTCGGTGGCTGCCACCACCAAAACATCATTTAGCCCCGCATCCGGCGACAAACGCGACACGGGCACACCGCCCAAGACGCCTTTTTCAGCCAAAGCCTCCACCACGCCGGCTGCCGATGTGGGAAGCCGTAAAGAGAACTCGTTGAAGAACGCAGGCGTTAATAATTCCACACCCTCAATGGCGCTCAGTTTTTGCGATAATTGCACCGCATGGGCATGGTTGAGCTGTGCCAAATGGCGCAAGCCTTTGCCGCCCAGCAGGGTCATATGCGCGGTGAAAGCCAACGAACAAAGACCTGAATTGGTGCAAATATTCGACGTCGCTTTATCGCGGCGGATATGTTGCTCGCGGGTCGAGAGCGTCAGCACAAAACCGCGCTGGCCATCGGCATCTACAGTCTCGCCACACAAACGTCCGGGCATTTGGCGAATATGCTTTTGCTTGGCCGCAAACAGACCGACATAAGGCCCGCCAAAATTAAGTCCATTCCCGATAGACTGGCCTTCGCCCGTTACAATATCGGCCCCCATATCGCCCGGGCGCTTTAAAAGCCCAAGCGAGACAATCTCTGGCACGACGGCGATGAGCAAGCAGCCTCTTTCTTGTACGGCAGCTGCCAGCGCAGAAAAATCGGACACATTGCCGAAGAAATCTGGATTTTGAATAACCACACAGCTCGTGTCGTCATCGATGAGCGCCAATAAATCTTCTGCTTCGCTGACTTTGCTGGCATCGCCAACGCGGTTTTGCGCTACGGCGAAACCGCCCATTTCGGAGAGGTTTTCAACCACCGCCGTGTAATGCGGATGCAAGCGCGCCGATAAAACAGCGCGGCTTTTGCGCGTCACCCGATGCGCCATCAACACCGCTTCAGCGGTTGCCGTAGAGCCGTCATACATGCTGGCGTTCGCCACGGGCATGCCAGTTAATTCGCTGACTTGGGTTTGAAACTCAAACAAATATTGCAGCGTGCCTTGGGTAATTTCAGGCTGATATGGCGTATAGCTGGTTAGAAACTCCGAGCGCTGAATGATGTGATCAACCGTGGCTGGCACATGGTGCTTATAGGCGCCAGCCCCGCAAAAAAACGGCACTGAGCTGGCCGTCATGTTTTTGGCGGCCATGGCCGAGAGCTGTCGTTCAACTTGCATCTCACCGAGGTGACGCGGCAAATCTACCGTGCCCTCGCGCTGCGCCGAAGCGGGCACATCTACAAATAAATCATCCACCGAGCCGACGCCAATTTGGCCCAGCATGGTTTGGCGGTCCGTATCGGTAAGGGGTAAATAACGCATCAGTCGAGTTCCTTCAAAAAGTCTGCATAAGCGGCTTCATCCATCAGCCCATCTAGTTCGCTGGCGTCGGCCAATTTCAACTTGAAGAACCAACCTTGGTTGTCGGCATCTTCATTGACCATGGCAGGGTTGTCTTCTAGGGCGCCATTGCCTTCGACAATTTCGCCAGACAGCGGTGCGTAAACTTCCGAGGCGGCTTTCACACTTTCCACCACGGCGGCATCATCGCCTTGGCCGACTTGGCGTCCAGCTTCTGGCACTTCAACGAAAACAACATCCCCCAATTGGCTTTGCGCGTAATCGGTAATACCAACGGTGGCGACATCGCCGTCGAGTTGCACCCATTCGTGATCTTTGGTGTATTTTTTGCTCATGATTTACCCTTTTCGATAATTTTGCGGCACAAATGGCATGGCGACGACACGCGCCGGCAATGCCTTGCCGCGGACAATAAGTTGCACTTGTGTATCTGGCTGGCTGAAGGCGGCAGGCACGTAGCCCATCGCTAGCGGGCCGCCTAAAGTGGGGCCGAAACCGCCACTCGTAATCTGGCCCAAAGGCTCGCCATCTAGGCTTTCGATAGCGGTGCCTTCGCGCGCGGGCGCACGGCCTTCTGGCAAAATACCGACGCGCTTTTTAGCGACACCCGCCTCAATATGTTGGTTGAGGGTTTCCGCCCCCGGGAAATTGGCTTCCGCGCGGCGCCGCTTTGGCACGGACCACAAAAGATCGGCTTCCGCCGGACTGGTCGTCAAATCAATATCGTGGCCATAGAGACATAAGCCCGCCTCAAGGCGCAGACTGTCGCGCGCGCCCAACCCAATAGGCTCCACATCGGCGTGCGCCAATAGCGTGCGCGCCAATATCTCTGCATGTTCGGGGGCAATGGAAAGCTCAAAACCGTCCTCGCCCGTATAGCCGCAACGCGACACTAAAACATCGACGCTCTCGCCCCCGTCTGGCAAGGACCAGCTAGTCCAAACGGCTTGCATGAAAATCAAATCAGTCGAGGCAGGCATCAGCTCCGCCAAGACATCGCCCGCCGCAGGGCCTTGCAAAGCCAACAGAGCGCGGTCGGCAATCTCTAAGGTCGCATCCTCTTTCAGGGCGCTGGAAATATGCATAAAATCGTCGTCTTTACACGCCGCATTGACCACCAGCCAAAGCGTATCGCCAAACCTTGTCGCCATTAAATCATCGCGAATGCCGCCCGTCTCATGGGTCAATTGGGTATAGCGCATGCGGCCTTCTTGCAGCGTTTGAATGCCGCCCGGCACAAGGGCCTCGAATAAAGCGGCGGCGTCTTCGCCCGCTTTATTTGCGACTAATTTGGCTTGTCCCATATGCGATACATCGAACAGTCCGGCCTTGGCACGGGTGTGCAAATGCTCGCCCATGACGCCCAGTGGGTATTGCACGGGCATCTCATAGCCCGCGAAAGGCACGATTTTGCCCCCCAATTCGAGGTGCAAATCATACAGCGGGGTTCGCTTTATCGGGTTTTGCGGTTCCAAACTCTTGCGACTCCAAGTTGCGCGCCTCGATTCATTTCGAAGCTCGCCCTCCTCTGTCGCTTGAACCTGAGAGATTTGAGGCCCTTTAAAAAAGCGCCTTTACCCCGTCGGTGAGGCCGCACACAGCAGCCTGCTTTCCAGAGTTTCATCGCCCCACGGTCCTGTTGCCTGAGAGTTTCCGAGGGCGGTTGCTCCTTCGGCCTTGATTTAACCCGAGGGCTAAATCAACGTCTCCCGTGAGGGTCACTTGTAAGTATTTATTTAACCCAGAGTCGCAAAGAGTCAAACCAACGAAAACGGTTTACCCCCAAAAATCACCTAATCGCGCAACCCCAATTGTTTCGCGAAACGGCGTCGGTTAGCCTCTAGTTGCTCCGGGGTTAAAACAAAGCCGACGACGACGCGCGCCTTCGCAGTTTCAGCTGCTTTTTGACCGTAAACAAATTTTGGGAGGCTCAGACTATAGTCCGTTTCCGACGGGCTTATTTCAACTTGCGTGCGCGCCACAATCTCGTCTTTCGTGTTTAACGCGGCGGCAAATAACGGCAATGAAACGCCGTTTTGGCTGACGCTTCCGCGCACCTTGACCTCGGCCAGCAAATCATCGGTTTTCGAATCGATAAAACATGTCAGTTGCGCAAGTTGTAATTGTGCGGTGACACCACCCTGCTGCCAGCTATCTGCCGTTACCAGAACGTCGACCCGCGGGCATTGGTCCTCAACCACTTTATCTAAGCTGGCGCCACAGCCCATCAATGGGGCCATAAGGGAGACGCTGAGAGCGAAGAACGTAATTTTGTTTTTGCCGCGCATAGAGCTTCCTTCAATATTAATTAGCTTGCCTCAAATGTCTTGACGGTGCCCCCCGCATTTCGATAAGGGTTTTCGCATACGCCAATGCGTGCGACACTACCTAAACCCATGCCCCAGAACAAGGGGTAAGCATGCATTTGCCGCCCGATAGACAAAACTGCACGCGCCCCGAAAGACGAGCCGAGAAAGACTTAACTCTCTTATGACCGCAAAACCGCCCCTCCGCATACAATTAGCCAAGCCGCGCGGGTTTTGCGCGGGCGTGGATAGAGCGGTATTGATTGTCGAACGCGCGCTGGAGCTGTATGGCGCGCCGGTTTATGTGCGCCATGAAATTGTCCACAATAAGCGTGTCGTCGATCGCTTGCGTGATATGGGCGCTATTTTTGTCGATGAATTAGATCTCGTGTCAGACGATCGCCCCGTTGTTTTCTCGGCGCATGGGGTGCCAAAATCTGTGCCTGCCGCGGCGCAGACCCGAGATTTAAATTGGCTCGATGCCACCTGCCCTCTGGTTAGCAAAGTGCATATCGAAACCGAGCGCCATTATGCCGCCGGACGTCACGTCTTGCTGATCGGCCATACCGGCCACCCAGAAGTTATCGGCACCATGGGGCAAGTGCCCGAAGGCGCCATCACTTTAGTCGAAACCCAAGCCGATGCGTTGAGCGTAAGCCCGCCCGCAGGCGAGCTGGCCTATGCCACCCAAACCACCCTGTCGGTGGCCGATACGGCCGATATTGTGGCTAGCTTAAAACAAAGATTTCCAGACATTCATACGCCCCACAAAGACGACATTTGCTATGCCACCACCAATCGCCAAACCGCGGTGCAACAATTGGCAGCGCAAGTGGAGCATGTACTGGTTATCGGCGCGCCCAATTCGTCCAACTCGCAACGTTTGGTCGAAGTGGCGCGGCAAGCCGGCTGTCCTCATGCCACGCTCATCGGTGGCGCGGAAGATATTGATTGGGATAGCTTAAACGGTGTGGCTAAAATTGGGGTCACCGCTGGCGCTTCAGCACCTGAAGAATTAACCCTCGAAGTGATCCAGGCTTTTGACGCACGCTTCGAGATTGACGTCGTTGAAATGGACGGCATCGAAGAAAATGTTCATTTCAAACTGCCGCGCGCTTTGCGCAGCTCATCGGCGGACGCCTAGTCATGGCTGTTTTTACCCACGTCGACCTAGAAACCCTCGCGAGCTTTTGGGCACAATATTCACTCGATGACGTGACCGACTTAAAGGGTATTCAAGCGGGTGTGCAGAACACCAATTATTTGGTCAGCACCCGCGATATGAAATATATCCTCACCCTGTATGAAGATACACAAACCGGCGTCGACCCTAAGGATTTGCCGTTTTTTCTGGGTCTTTTAGAGCATTTGAGCGGCCAAGGCTTGGCCTGCCCAAGCCCGATACAGCAAACCAGCGGGTCGCTTCTGGGCCAATTGGCTGGACGCCCTGCGGCTCTGGTAAGTTTTTTAAACGGACGGGGAACCGTGACGCCTAAGCCTTTGCATTGCCGCAATGCTGGCGCGGCATTGGCGCGAATGCATTTGGCTGGCGCTGATTTTTCGATGCAGCGCGAGAACACCCAAGGCTTGAGCAATTGGCGACAATTGTTTGAGGCTTGCCAAACCCGCGCGGATGAAGTCACCCCCGGTCTCGCGAGCCTGATTGATGGAGAGCTTGCGCGCCTCGAAGCGCATTGGCCCGATGATTTGCCACATGGGATTATTCATGCCGATTTATTTCCCGATAATGTGTTTTTTGAAAAGGGCGAGGTCAGCGGTCTCATCGATTTTTATTTCGCCTGCAATGACAGCCTAGCCTATGACTTGGCGATTATGCTGAACGCTTGGTGCTTTGAAGCGGATGTAAATTTTAACATTACCAAAGCGCGCGCTCTTTTGGCGGGCTATCAGTCGGTGCGCCCGATGTCTGGTGACGAGATAAACGCTTTGCCCATTTTGGCGGCAGGCGCATCGATGCGGTTTTTGATGAGCCGACTTTATGATTGGCTTAACCAGCCAGAGGACGCTCTTTTGGTGCCCAAAAATCCGGTTGAGTATTTGCGTCGTCTGCGCTTTCACCGCCATGTGACTAGCGCGGCAGATTATGGCCTGGAGGGATAAGCATGTTTGTAATTTTTACCGATGGCGCGTGTTCCGGCAACCCCGGCCCAGGCGGCTGGGGCGCCCGCATTGAAGGGCCTGAGGGCGTAACCGAATTATTCGAGGGCGAGGCCGATACGACGAATAATCGTATGGAATTATCGGCGGCCATCGAAGCGCTCAAAAGCCTGCCAGACGGCAGCGCCGTGACGCTGACTACCGATAGTGTTTATGTCAAAGACGGCATCACCAAATGGATTATCAATTGGAAAAAACGAGGCTGGAAAACAGCCGCCAAGAAGCCCGTTAAAAACGTCGACCTTTGGCAAGCCCTAGAGGCGCAATGCGCGCGCCATCAGGTCAACTGGCAATGGGTCAAGGGCCATGCGGGACACCCGGGTAATGAACGCGCGGATGAGCTGGCCAATAAGGGTATGGCGCCCTACCAATAAAGGCATGTTGCCCTATCAATAGGGGCATGGCGCCCTGCCAATAAAAACCACAAAAAACCATGGCCGCCGATGTGGCAGCCATGGTTCTTAGATAGATTTTAGCTAAACTTAGCCCAGTTGAGACAGCAGGTTTTCGGCACCGCTATCGACCGCTTGGCCCGGGTTGCCCTCAACATTTAAGCTTTCAATAACGCCATCGCGCACAATCATCGAGTAGCGCAAGGAACGTTTGCCCATGCCAAAGCCAGACCCATCCATGGTCAGGCCAAGGGCTTCGGTCAAATCTGCATTGCCATCGCCGACCATCATTACTTTTCCCGTCGCGCCTTGTTGTTGGCCCCAGGCGCCCATAACAAAGGCGTCATTGACCGACAGGCAGACAATCGTATCGACGCCAGCGGCGCGAAGCTCTTCGGATTTTTCGATAAAGCCCGGCAGATGCTGGTTCGAGCAAGTGGGGGTAAACGCACCTGGCAAAGCAAACAAAGCGACCGTTTTTCCGTCGAATAATTCTGCCGTGGTAATCGGCGCGGGGCCGGCATCACTCATGTGCATCAATTGGGCTTCAGGCATTTTATCGCCAGCTTTTACAGTCATGTTTCTCTCCTAAATAAGATTAATCAGTATGGGGTTGTGCGCGGGGCAGCAAACGGTGATCGGTTATTTCAACTTCTTGTTCAATGGCTTTGGCGCCGTCGCGTACGACGAAGGTTAGCTTGCGCCCAATGAGCGGATGGTCGAGCTTAGACCATGCCGGTATCTCAATCAAATGGGCGACGGGGTGGCGCGCCGTAATGCGTGGCGGCCCCAAAATATCCTGTGGGCCCGGCACACTCATCACCACGGGGTTTTGCAAATCTTGCCCCGTCACCACGAGTTGCAGCGATACGCCATCAAAGCTGGCGCTTTCTACTTTCAACGCCGCGCTTGGCGCCTTGGCCTGTGCGGCCAGCAGGCGAGAAATCACGCCGTTGTTTTTAGGCTGGCTTTGCTGCCCTATGGCTGAGGGCGACACTAAAGCCATTTCTTGGTTAATCTCTAGCGGAATACAAACCTCGCGGCAGACCCCTAAAAACGCTTTGAGGGTTAAGCTCGCCGCCCCCTGCCTATGGATTGGAAAAACAAACCCTGTTTCGCCTTCATAGCCATAAACCCCCCCAACACCATCTTCGAAAAAATACGGCGCAGGATACACCGCATCACCAACGCGGACACCGCGGCTATCGGTGAAAGTAAATTCGGGGGCAATGCCACTGGCACCCGGATATCGCCAATAGGTGTGCCATCCGGGTTTCAGCTGCATCTGCAAGGCGGCATAGGCCTGCCCCTCAATTTCCGCTGTCACCATGCGATAGCGCACTGGTTTTTTATCCACCCAAGGGGTAGACGACAGCGCCAAAGCAGACGAAAAACCAAGGCCGAAAAGGGCCGCAACAACACACAAGCGTTTCAACATAGTGTCTTATAGCGCGTTCGTGAACACAAGACGAGAGGCTGTTCGACACATCTGCTTGCTCGCGAGGCCTGCCCGAGCGTAAACTAAGCCATGAAACAGACGACCCTAAAAGGCCATTTTTTACTCGCTATGCCCAGTATGGGAGACGAGCGCTTTGAGCGTAGCGTTATTTATATGATGGCTCATGAGGAAGAAGGCGCCATGGGGTTTATCGTTAATCAGCCCACACAAGGCATAACGCTTGGCGATATCGGTATGGATTTGCCGGCCTCTGTTGGCCAAACCGGATTGAAGAATATCCCCGTTTTCGTCGGTGGGCCGGTGGAGGGCGAGCATGGGTTTATTTTGCATTCCGCGGATTATCCGCCACAAAATCCTATCGTGCAGGAAGAGACGCTGGTCGGGGTAACCCAATCTTTGGAGATTTTAATCGATGCAGCGCAAAGCCGAGGCCCACAACATATGCGACTTTTACTGGGCTATACGGGCTGGGGGCCCGGGCAGTTAGAGGGCGAAATACAAGAGAATGCTTGGCTTACCTGCCCTGCTACTTTGGAAGATATTTTTACGCCACAGCCCCACACGCTGTACGAAGCTTGCATTCAACGGCTGGGAATCGACTTGGCTCTTTTAAGCCACGAAGGCGGCGAAGCCTAAAGGGTTAGCGATTGCGGCGGTCGGGCACAAAAAACGCGCCAAGCAGAACCGTGCCGCAAGTTAGCGCCAAGGCGATATCGCCCAATTCTGAAGAAATAAGACCCGCGAAGTCAGCTTGCACAATCTGCAGCGTCCAAAACACCCCCATCGCGACCAGACCAATATCTGCGAGGATGATAACCCTGGTCCAATAATTACGATTAATAGCCAGACGGATAATCAAATTAAGATGACCCAAGATACTCATCAGCAGTCCCAGACCAAAGGCAAAGCGAATGGCGTCTAGGCGATAGGTGGACAGCGAGAAAAATTGCTCGGTATCGGGAAACACATCCCGCATCCACAGGCTGGCCAATAAGACCAGCAGCCCCCCGCCCATGGTAATGCCATAAGCGGCGCGGCGAGAGCGGCGAAAAATGGCGGCGAAAATCGAAAGCCCCAGTAAAATTGCCAATAAAAATAAAACGCTCGCATGGAAGGTTTGGCGATTGTTTTGGTAGGCCGCCAAACTTGCCGGAGACCACAAGTAAAGCGTTTCGCCCGTCTCTATGTTTGGCAGGCTAAAACTTTGCACAACGCCGCCTGGCAAAGTGAACACAAGCCCGTTGGGCGGGCCGGCGGGAACCGAAAACTCGCGGTCATCGGAGCTGAAAAGTCGCAACGGTGGGCGGCTGCCTTGCTGCAACCCAAGTGCCACGCCCAGGTCGTTAAGCTCCGCTCGCTTCAACACCAAAGTAAGGGGTTTGGAGCTGGAGTTTTGAATAGCAAACGCTTGCCCCCCTTGTTCGAGGGGCATTAAATGAGGGGTTAAATTCAGGACGCGAAAAGTCTCCGCCAAGCGCAGAGCATCGGCGGCGCGGGCGGTCGCCTCGGTCGGCAGAACCAAAACAGCGAGCCAAAAAAACGAGACCCAAAGGCCATGCCACCGCGCCGACATAAATCAGCCAGCCCTAGCTTTTTCTCGGATCAACGCTTGCACAGCACCAAGATCATTGGCCACGGGGGTGAATTGTTCGGGCAAATCGAGCATATCGGTAACCCGCTGCGGTGTGTCGGGCTCGGCGTTATAGGCCTCTTGCACGGCTTTGGGGAATTTCGCTGGATGCGCCGTGGCCAAAGTGACGATGGGCACATCTTCGGCCAATACGGCAGAATGAGCCGCCGCCACGCCAATGGCGCTATGCGGGTCGATTTGAAACCCGTTATGCGCCAAGACATCGCGCATGGTGGTTAGGGTTTCCTCTGCATCCACACGTTTGGCGGCAAATAGCGCACGCATCAAATGCAGCTCGCTTTCACTCAGCTCAAAACGCCCGCTTTGTTTTAACGAACCCATGAGCGCGCGAACCCGGTCGGCATCGCGACCTGAAAGCTCAAACAACAGGCGCTCAAAATTACTCGACACTTGAATGTCCATACTGGGGCTAGAGGTGGCCACCACCTCGCCGGTTTCATAGGCGCCGCTCTCCAGCGTGCGGGCCAGAATATCATTCACATTGGTCGCAATCATCAATTGTGCCACGGGCAAGCCCATTTGCGCGGCCACATAACCAGCAAAAATATCGCCAAAATTTCCTGTTGGCACAGAAAATGCGACGGGCGTTTCGGGTGCGCCTAATTTGGCAGCCGCCGTAAAGTAGTAAGTAATCTGCGCCATCACCCGCGCCCAATTGATGGAATTTACCCCCGCCAAAGACATGTCTTGGCGAAACGGCGCATCGGTAAACATTTCTTTTACCAAAGCTTGGCAATCGTCAAAAGTGCCCTCAACGGCAAGCGTATGAACATTGGGGTCATTGGGCGTGGTCATTTGCTTGCGCTGCACATCCGAGACGCGGCCTTGGGGAAACAAAATAAACACATCGGCGGCTTCACGACCGCGAAACGCTTCAATGGCCGCCCCGCCCGTGTCGCCAGAAGTAGCCCCCACAATGGTTGCGCGCGAGCCTCGGCGGATCAGCGCATCATCCATAAGGCGGGCCAATAATTGCATCGCCACATCTTTAAACGCCAAAGTGGGCCCGTGATATAATTCTAGCAAATAATGCCCGTCGCCCATATCGGTAAGCGGGGCTATTTCCTCTTCCGTGAAAGTCGCATAAGCCTCTTCGACCATGGCCTGCAAACGCTCGCGCGGCACATCTTCGCTCATGAACGGATGCAATACTTCTACGGCCACTTGCTCAAACGGCATGCCGACAAAACTTTTAATCATGGCGTCAGACAGGCGCGGCCAGCTTTCTGGCACATAGAGACCACCATCGCTGGCCAGTCCTGCCAAGAGGGCTTCTTCAAAGCTCAGTTTTGGAGCCTGCCCACGGGTCGATATATATTTCACCTAGCTGTCCCTATTCTCGTCGTCTCGGGTCTGCCAAAAACCTCCACCCGATTTATAAAATCGGATGTGCCACAGTCCCGAAATAATCACAAGCACTAAGGCCAGACCAAACCATGTCACGGCATATTGCAAATGATTATTGTTGATGACCACGCGGGTTTGCCCCCCGCGTGGCCAACCTTGGCCAATGGCTGCCACTTCGCCAATGGGCGCGGGTAAAGCTACGCCCCAATGTTTCCCCAGAGCTTGGGTATCGCGCACATAAAACAAATTGGCTTTCGGGCGGTCGGCATTGTCAAAACGGCCGCGATTATCTGGCCAACGCAAAATCACCTCGAGCGATTGCTGCTTTTCATTATTGGCTTTCAGCCCATCGACAAGCGTTAAAGGCACAAAGCCTTGGTCCACCATAATGGCGCTACCATCGGTCAGGTAAAACGGCGATAGGACGTGATAGCCCACGGCATCGGGGCGCGATAATCCATCTGGCTTGTTTTCGATTTGGGTAAACCAAAGGCCAACTTCGGGCCCAAAGCGGCCACGCAAGTTCACTTTGCGGTATTCATCCTCGAGCTTTTCCAATTTGGCGATATCGCCCGCGTTTGTCAGCGTCCGCTTGGCTGGGCCGTCGCGGTCTTGCGTGCGAAGCTCAATGCGCTGAATGAGGTCTTGCTTCCAAAATAATCGCTCGACTTGCCAATTGCCGAGCATCAGCAGCACCGTGAGCATGACGAGCGTCAGGCCAGAAGGCAAAAAAACACGCAAGGAAAACATCAGCTTTCCTTGCGTTGAATTTTAGATACATGCACCAAACTAATGCGCGCCAGCTCCGGCGCCCGCACCGAGGATGTAGATGACGACAAACAAGAACAGCCAGACGACATCGACAAAGTGCCAATACCAAGCCGCTGCTTCAAAGCCGAAATGCTGTTTCGAGGTGAACGCACCGTTCATGGCGCGCAGTAAGCAGACCGCCAAGAAAATTGTTCCGACGACGACATGGAAGCCATGAAAGCCCGTCGCCATAAAGAAAGTCGCGCCATAAATATGACCCGAAAAACCAAACGCGGCATGCTGATATTCATAGACTTGGAAAACCGTGAACAAAGCGCCCAGGGCCACGGTCAAAATGAGACCCCATTTCAGACCTTGGCGGTCATCATGCTGCAAGGCATGGTGGGCCCAAGTAACGGTTGTGCCAGAGGTCAGCAAAATTAGCGTATTGATGAGCGGCAAATGCCATGGGTCAAAAGTCTCAATGCCTACAGGTGGCCATTGACCGCCAGTTAGCTCCGTGCGCGACGCCTGAATGGCTTCGCCGGGGTACAGGCTGGCATCGAAATAAGCCCAAAACCAAGCCACGAAGAACATAACCTCCGAGGCGATGAATAAAATCATGCCATAGCGGTGGTGCATTTGAACCACGGGGGTATGGTCGCCCTTATCCGCTTCTTTAACGACATCGCGCCACCAGCCCAACATCGTGTAAAGCACACCCAAAAAGCCAAGCCCCAGAACCCAAGGCGCGCCATCGTGCAAATACTGCACGGCGCCAAAACATAGCGTGAGAAGGCTAATCGATGCCACAATAGGCCATGGGCTTGGGTCTACCAGATGATAATCGTGATTTTTTGCGTGGCTGTCAGACATAAACTTATCCCCTTGGTGCAAGCTTGGCTTGCGTCTCTATTGGCACTTCTAGACTAGCAGAAGGCGTTGCTTCAAAAAATGTATAAGACAAAGTAATCGTTTTGACATCATCCATTTCTGGATCTGTTAAAATTTCTGGATCGATGAAAAAACTCACCGGCATATCGACCGACTGCCCAGGCTCTAGAACCTGCTCTGTGAAACAAAAACAATCAATTTTAGAAAAATAAACACCGGCTTCTGGCGGCGACACATTATAGGTCGCGGTTCCCGTAATTCGCCGGTCCGTTGGATTAGTCGCATGATAAAAAGCCAGTCCCGATTCGCCCACAGGCAAAGCCACCGACTGTTTGGGTGGCTTAAAGCCCCAAGGCATTTTTCGGTTTAGGCTCGCATCAAAGCGGATGGTAACGATACGGTCTGACACCGCACCTGGCGCTGCTTCGGCCACTTGTGTGGTGCCGCCAAAGCCCGTCACACGGCAGAACAGGTCATAAAGCGGCACGGCGGCATAGGCCACGCCAACCATGGAAATGGCCATCATGGCGGCTCCCATAGCCACGCTTTTATTGGCGCGCTGTGCTTTTTGTTCTTGGCTGGTGGCGGTTTCAGTCATGGGGTTCCTATAGGGGACGGTTGGTTACGTTAACGCCGAGCTTCACCAATGTGACCCAAAAGAACAAGCCCACAAACACCAAAAGGGCGACAGCCATAATGGCGGCGCGCTTGCGGCGTTGTTGCAATAATTCTGGCGTCCAAACAGGTGTTTGAATTTCTGTATTTTCTGGTTCTTTGCTCATGCGCCCACCAATTTGTCTGCCGGCAAAAGCACGAACAGAAGAAAGAGATAAAAAATCGAATAAACGAACGTCATGCCCGCAATTCGGTTGCGTTGCTCGTCACCACTAAACGCCAATAAGACGCACATGCCGACGAAAATAAGACCCAAAATGCTGGCGCCTGCCGCGTAAAACAGCCCGCTAAAGCCCATTATGTAAGGCAATAGAGTGACGCCAAGCAGCACGATGGAATAGGCAACGATTTGGCGCAATGTGGCTTTCGCGCCGCTGGTTACCGGCAGCATAGGCACGTTTGCCGCTTTATAATCGTCGTTTTTAATCAGCGCCAAAGCCCAGAAATGCGGCGGCGTCCAGAAGAAGATAATGGCAAAATAAATCAATGGCTCGACGGATAATGAATTGGCCGCAGCGGCCCATCCGATGACCGGAGGCAAAGCCCCTGCCGCGCCGCCAATAACAATATTTTGCGCCGTCGCGCGTTTTAAAAACATTGTGTAAATTACGGCGTAGAAGAAAATCGTAAACGCCAATAAGGCCGCACTCAGGTAATTAATCATTACCGCCATGCCCATGACCGCAAGGCCAGAGACCCAAAGGCCGAACACCAGAGCCGACTCCTTTGAAACGCGACCACTTGGAATGGGTCGGTTTTGGGTGCGGGTCATAATGGCGTCAATATCTGCATCATACCACATATTCAAAGCCGCCGACGCGCCCGCGCCGACCGAAATGAGCGCCAAGGCCGCAATGGCCAAGACGGGGTGTAACCCATTTTCGCCAAAACCACCGGGAGCCATAATCATACCGACCAAAGCGGTGAAGACCACAAGGGACATTACCCGTGGTTTCATCAAAGCGATATAATCAGCGGCGGAGCCAGCATCCAATGACGCTGGCCCCTGCATTTTCGCTAATGTCTCTTCATATTCTTGAGACATGAAGGCTCCTAATAAGTCCGTCTACCTATTTAATTTTAGGCAGATCAGAGAATTGGTGGAACGGGGGAGGAGACGTCAAAGTCCACTCCAACGTGTTGGCGCCCTCGCCCCATGGGTTGTTGCCTGCTGGCGCCTTACGCACCAGAGCGTGAACCACACCGAACAAGAAGATAAGCACACCAAAGGCTGAGATATACGAACCGATGGAAGACCAATAGTTCCAATCCGCATAGGCATCTGGATAATCAACATAGCGACGTGGCATGCCGGCCATTCCCAAGAAATGTTGTGGGAAGAATAGCAAGTTTACGCCGAAAAAAGTGACCCAGAAGTGCAATTTGCCAATGAATTCGGAGTAAGTGTACCCGAACATTTTGCCGAACCAGTAATACCAGCCCGCGAAAATGGCGAACACAGCGCCCAGCGACAGCACGTAATGGAAGTGAGCCACCACGAAGTAAGTATCGTGATACGCACGGTCAATGCCCGCATTGGCCAACATCACGCCCGTTACCCCGCCAAGGGTGAACAAGAAGATGAAACCCAAAGCCCAAAGCATTGGCGTTTTAAACTCAATAGAACCGCCCCACATCGTGGCAATCCAAGAGAAGATTTTGACACCCGTTGGCACCGCGATAACCATCGTGGCAGCAACGAAATAGGCTTGCGTATCGACGCTCAAACCAGCGGTATACATGTGGTGAGCCCAAACAACAAAGCCCACGCCGCCAATGGCGACCATCGCATAGGCCATGCCGAGATAGCCAAATACTGGCTTTTTCGAGAAGGTCGAAACGATTTGGCTTACGATGCCGAAGCCCGGAAGAATAAGAATGTAAACTTCGGGGTGAGCAAAGAACCAGAATAAGTGCTGATACAAAATCGGGTCGCCACCGCCGGCAGGATCGAAGAATGTCGTTCCAAAATTACGGTCGGTAAGCAACATGGTAATGGCGCCAGCAAAGACAGGCAGCGATAACAGCAACAAGAACACCGTCACCAAAATCGACCATACGAACAATGGCATTTTGTGCAAAGTCATGCCCGGGGCACGCATGTTGAAAATGGTGGTGATGAAGTTAATCGCCCCCAAAATCGACGAGATACCCGCTACGTGCAATGATAAAATAGCGTAGTCCATGGCTGGGCCAGGCTGACCGCTTGTCGATAGCGGCGGATAAATTGTCCAACCGCCACCTACGCCATTGGCGCCCGGAGGCCCCTCAGCGAAAATCGACGCAACCAACAAAGCAAAAGAGGCGGGTAGCAACCAGAATGAAATATTGTTCATTCGTGGGAAGGCCATATCGGGCGCGCCAATCATCAGCGGCACAAACCAGTTACCAAAGCCACCGATCATGGCTGGCATGACCATGAAGAAAATCATGATGAGGCCGTGCCCCGTAACCAGCACGTTATAGAGGTGGAAATTACCGTCTAGAACACCATCGCCGGGCGATTGTAATTCCATACGCATAACCACAGACATGGCGCCGCCGATGACCCCTGCGATAATCGCAAAAATCAGATACATCGTGCCGATGTCTTTATGGTTGGTTGAATAAACGTAACGACGCCATCCCGTAGGGTGGTCTTCGTGTCCTGCTGCGGCTGCTTCGTTTGCCATGCCTTCGCTCTCCCTAAATTAACGCGTTGCGTCAGTAATGGCAGCGTTGGCATACATGCCTTCGCTGGATTGTAAATTTGCATATTCGGCTTTGGCTTCTTCTACCCAAGCCGCGAATTCTTCTTTGGAAACGACCTCAATGCGAATGGGCATAAAAGCGTGGCGGATGCCACATAGCTCAGAGCATTGGCCGTAAAAAGTTCCGGTTTTCTCGGCCTTGAACCAAGTCTCGTTCAAGCGACCAGGCACCGCATCCATTTTCAACCCAAAGGCTGGCATCGCAAAAGCGTGCAGCACATCCGCAGCCGTCACGATAACGCGAACGGTTGTGTCTACGGGCACCACCATGGCGGTGTCGGTTGCCAAGAGGCGTGGCTGGTCGCCGCGCTCTTCGTCGTTCAACATCAAGCTATCGAAGGCAAAGTCACCGTGGTCTGGATATTCATAACCCCAATACCACTGATAGCCGACGGCTTTGACCGTCACTTCAGCTTGGGGAATTTCACGCTGGAAATACAACAGACGGAAAGATGGGACAGCGATAACCACCAAAATAAGAATCGGTAGAACCGTCCATACCACTTCGACAAAAGTATTGTGCGTGGTCTTGCTTGGCTCTGGATTGGATTTGGCGTTAAATCGCACCATCACATAAATCATCAGGCCCAAAACCAACAAAGTGATGGCGGTCATGAGATACAGAAGAAAATTATTAAAATCTGTAATCATTGCCATGTTTTCCGTGGCGGCCTCTTGGAAGCCGAGCTGCCATGGCTCTGGCTGATTGGCCAAAACAGCGCTGGTGCTGGCACCTAGCAAGGCAGCCGAGGCGGCCAATACGGACGCGCAACGCCGTGTCATAAATTTCAAAAGACCCATGATCTGTCTCCAGTAAAAATGCGTGAGGGCGAACCCCTTTTTATCGTGATGCTTGTATACCCAATTATAGACCAGAAGAACACTGCTGGCAGCAATGATGCGACTTTATGACCGAAATGCCGCGATTTCAACTTTGGGCGCATGACAGCGCTTGCTTCTAGGGCAGACACGCCACATATTAAATCCAGATGATTTACAGGAGCCCTCTCTGATGAGCGACATGAGCCAAACCCCGCAACAGCTATTTTTCAACCAAGCTGGATTGGACCTCGACCAAACCCATCGCTTTACCGAGCAAGCCTTCGGTGGCGCCGATGATGGCGAGTTATTTCTTGAATATACCCTGTCGGAGGCTTTTTCTTTCGACGACAATCGGCTGAAAGCGGCGAGTTTTGACACTAGCCACGGGTTTGGCCTGCGCGCCGTGAAAGGCGAAGCTGTCGGCTTCGCCCATGCCACTGAATTATCCATGCCAGCGCTAACCCGCGCTTCGAGCAGTCTATCCCCCGTTTTATCGGGTCATTCAGGCACCACCTCTCATAGTTGGGCCAGTGCGCCTTTGGCCAAAGGCGCGCCGCTTTATATGGCGGATAATCCGCTCGATGGCGCCGAGTTCACCGATAAAGTGAAATTACTGGAAGAAATTAACGCCTATGCGCGCGCGAAAGATAATCGGGTACGCCAAGTTTCCGTCTCTTTGGCTGGCGAATGGCAAGCCGTATGCATCGTGCGCCCGGACACGGGGCCTCTTTATGATGTGCGCCCTCTGGTGCGCCTCGATGTTTCGGTGGTTGTCGGCGAAGGCGACCGGCAGGAAACGGGCCATTCGGGCCGCGGTGGACGGGCTAATTACGCGCAATGGCTGGCGCCAGAAAACTGGCAAGCCCAAGTGCAAAACGCCCTGAAGCAGGCGATCACCAACCTAGATTCGATTCCTGCTCCGGCTGGCGAAATGGATGTGGTTTTGGGCCCAGGCTGGCCAGGCATTTTGCTGCATGAGGCCGTAGGACACGGGCTTGAGGGTGATTTTAACCGCAAAAAAACCTCGGCTTTCTCGGATCGTATTGGCGAGCGTGTGGCGTCTCCCGGCGTCACGGTTATCGACGATGGCACATTGGCAAATCGGCGCGGCTCCTTGACCATGGATGACGAGGGCACGCCGACCTCGGAGACGGTATTAATCGAAGACGGAATTCTAAAAGGCTACATGCAAGACCGCCTCAACGCGCGTCTTATGGGCATGGAGCCGACGGGCAATGGTCGGCGCGAGAGCTTCAGTTGCCAGCCGATGCCGCGGATGACCAATACTTACATGTTGGGCGGCACGCATGAGCCAGAAGAAATTCTCGCGAGCGTGAAAAACGGTATTTACGCCACGTCGTTTGGCGGTGGGCAGGTGGATATCACCAGTGGTAAATTCGTGTTTTCCTGCACCGAGGCCTTTGAAATTAAGGACGGCAAATTGGGAGCGCCCCTGAAAGGCGCAACCCTCATCGGCACGGGCCCCGAATCGATGCAACGCATCTCGATGATTGGCAATGATATGCAATTGGATGAAGGCATTGGCACATGCGGCAAAGCAGGCCAAGGCGTTCCGGTTGGCGTTGGGCAACCAAGCCTGCGCATAGATGGGCTGACCGTCGGAGGGACAGCGTAAGGACTTTGCAGCTCTCTGGCTTTCTAGTTTTCTAGATTTGCGAACTCGTTCTTAAAACGCTAGTTCTTTGTAGGCGGCGCGCACGTCGCCATTCCATTCTTCGTGGAATTTTTTCACCAAAACCTCTGACGGGCTTTGTCCATCTGCCACGACTTTTTGCAAGTAAGCGAGAAACTGAGTTTCATCTCCACCGGCGCCATCCGAGCGGGCGCGGTTTTTCAGCCCCTGCTCGGCCAATTGCAAAACCTCGCGCGCCACATCCAACAAAGTGCCAGAGCGGAACGGCGTTTTTAGGCCAAGGATAGGGGCTTGCACCCGCAAGGCATCGCGCTCAGCCTGTGTCCAATCGGAAATCAAATCGGCCACTTGGGCCTGGGTCGCGCCATCATACAATAAGCCAACCCACAAGGCCGGCAGCGCACAAAGCGACGACCATGGGCCGCTGTCGGCCCCGCGCATTTCGATGAAACGCTTGACCCGTGCCTCTGGAAACAGCGTCGTGAGATGGTCTTCCCAATCCGATGCTGTGGGTTTTTCGCCCGGCAGCGCGGGTAAATTACCTGCCATGAAATCACGGAAGCTCATGCCCAGCGCATCGACAAATTTTCCGTCGCGCATAACAAAATACATCGGCACATCCAGCGCATAATCGACATATTGCTCAAAACCAAAACCCTCTTCAAAGGCTTGCGGCAGCATGCCTGTGCGGGCGCCATCGGTATCTAGCCAAATCAGCGAGCGCTCCGAAGCATGGCCTGTAGGCTGGCCGTCTTTAAACGGGGAATTAGCAAATAGCGCCGTCGCCAAAGGCTGCAAGGCCAGAGCAATGCGCAGTTTTTCGACCATATCGGCCTCGGACCCAAAATCGAGATTCACCTGCACGGTAGACGTGAGATACATCATCTCTAGCCCGCGCCCGCCTTGCTTGGGCATATATTGGTTCATCAATTGATAGCGACCCTTGGGCATTTGCGGCGCTTCATCGAGCCCCCACAAAGGCGAATAGCCAATGCCCATATAAGACTGGCCCAGTTTTTCGGCCACGGCTTGGACTTCCTTTAAATGCCCCGAAACCTCGGCGCAGGTCTGGTGAATATTCTCCAGTGGCGCGCCAGATAGCTCCAATTGTCCTGCAGGCTCCAGCGTTACCGAGCCACCGCCCGCCTCATCCGAGCGCACGAGCCCCACCAAAGTGTCGCCTTCAAATTTACCCTGCCAGCCAAATTGCATGAGGCCTGTCAGCATGGCGTGAATGCCATCGGGGCCCTCGTAAGGCAAAGGCGATAGGTCGGTTTTCCGATAGCCAAATTTTTCGTGTTCTGTGCCAATGCGCCACGCGTCGCGGGGCTTGCACCCAGCGGCCATCCAATCTTTTAAGTCATTTGGCGTTTGCATAATGGCGGGCGTGTCGGACATGAATACTCTCCTCACACGCTAAACGCAGCGTGGCTGGCGCTAATCTAATATCATTTACAACAAACAACAAGATGACGCAGGCGTCATTTTAAATTTTATTGCGCGCTTACCAGTCTCCAAGCCGCGATTGCAAAAGCGCAAGCGCTGCCACCACGGCGGTATCCGTGCGCAAAATACGCGGCCCTAACGAGAGGGCCATTGTGTCTTCGCGGGCCAAAAGCTCCGCGCGCTCCGCCTCATCGAAGCCACCTTCTGGGCCGATGAGCAAAGCCAGTTTTTTGCCCTGTAAAGTGTCTAACTTGGCCGCCCCTGTGCCGCTGTCGGCTGCTTCATCGCAAAACACAATCTGTCTTGGCGTGTTATCGCCTGACCAATCTTTGAGCAAAATATCGAGACGCACCGGATCTGCGACTTCTGGCAGGCTCATAATATTACATTGCTCAGCCGCCTCAATTGTATTGGCGATCAGCTTGTCTTTGTTTACCCGACTGCCTTGTGTGCGCTTGGTAATAATTGGCACCAATTTGCCGACGCCCATTTCAGTGGCTTTTTGCGCTAAATAATCGAGACGCTCTTTTTTAACGGGTGCCACCAAAAGCCAAATGTCGCTTGGGGCATCTTGGCCGCGAACTTGCACGAGGGGCCGCGCGACAACCGATTTTTTCGAAACGGTTTCCAACTCCGCCCGCCATTCTCCATCGCGACCATTGAAAAGCAATAGCTCCGCCCCCGCCTCAAGGCGCAGCACATTGCGCAAATAATGCGCCTGTTTGGTATCCATCTCGATGAAACTGTCCGTCTGTAAATCTGCCGTCACATGAAGGCGCTGGACGGATGAGGTCGCTCGTGTCATTTTTAGCCCTGTTCAATTTCTAATAAAACTTTCGCTTTCTTTGCTTGTGCCATGAAAGGGCCGAACAGTTCAATGCCACAACCTGATGAAAACCGGCCACTAGATAGCCCCCCCGATAGTTTAGGCGAGACGCTTTGGATGCGCACCTTGCCGGCCGCCGCCGCGCCTTATGCAAAACTCGCCCGTCTCGACCGCCCTATTGGCACGTGGCTTTTGTTCTGGCCGTGCTTTTGGGGACTGGCTTTAGCCGCCTCAGAAGTAAACTCCTATCCACCCCTGCGGATGCTGGCTTTATTCGGCATAGGCGCTTTGGTGATGCGGGGCGCTGGTTGCACGTTCAACGATATTGTAGACCGCGATATAGATGCGCAAGTCGCGCGCACCGCAGCGCGGCCTCTCCCCTCGGGGCAAGTTAGCTTGCGCCAGGCGGGGTGGTTTTTAATCGCGCAACTTCTGGTCGGCTTTGTTATTTTAATCCAATTCAATTGGCTAACCATCGGGCTGGGTATCGCCTCTCTGGTTTTGGTTGCCAGCTATCCTTTCATGAAACGCTTTACCTATTGGCCGCAGTTCTTTCTCGGCCTGACGTTTAACTGGGGCGCCCTGATGGGCTATGCGGCCATTAACGGATATATCAGCGATGCAGCCATGTTGCTATATTCGGCCGGGGTGTTTTGGACCTTGGGATATGACACGATATATGCCCATCAAGACCGCGAAGACGATGCCCTTATTGGCGTTAAAAGCTCGGCACTCAAACTCGGCCAGCATACCAAACTCGCGCTCTTGCTGTTTTACGCCGCCACTTTGGCCTGCCTTGCGGGGGCCGGCGTTTTGGGCGGCATGACTATTCTTTATTGGCCAGCCCTTGGCGTCGTAGCTTATCATTTGGCATGGCAAATTTATCAGCTGAATATCGACGACCCCCAAAATTGCCTACGATTGTTTCGGCTAAACCGTGACACGGGGCTGATTATTGGCGCCAGTATTTTGCTCGGTGTCTTTTAGATTTAAAACCGAGAGCCAATGCCCTATATATAGAGACATGAATGCAACGCAAAACATGTCCCTAGAAGCCGCGCCGAAGCTGCGGTATTCCGCTCGCGAATTAGTGGCTGACCCGCAAGTGCTAGAAAAATTGCAGCGCCGCTCCAACCTAATTGGGCTGGCTTTAGTGGGGCATAGTTGGGGCATGATTTTTGCCGCAATGGCTCTTTTTTATGTGTTTCCGAACCCAATTAGCTTTCTCTTTGCCGTCGCCATTATTGGCGCCCGCCAATTAGGCTTGGCTATTTTAATGCATGACGCCGCCCATAATGCGCTGTTTCGAACCCTTAGCTGGAACAATGGATTGTCGGACGCGCTATGTGGGCACCCGATGATGGCTCGCACCGATGCCTATCGGCGCTATCATTTGGTGCATCATAGGAACACGCAGCAAGACAATGACCCTGATTTGATTTTGTCCAAACCGTTTCCCATCACCCGCAAAAGCCTGCGCCGAAAGCTCATTCGAGACCTCACGGGCCAGACCGGATATCAGCAGAGAAAAGCGCAAATCATCAACGCCTTTGGCCCCAAGGGCATCGGCTTTTTTGCCAGTTTGCAACACTTTAACACCAAGCTGGGAGGCGCGCTTTTGGCCAATTTGGTCATTCTCGCTATTTGCAGCGCGGCGTTTCATTGGAGCTATTACTTAATGTTCTGGGTATTGCCGTTTTTGACCTATCACATGGCCATCACGCGCCTGCGCAATATTGCCGAACATGCCATTGTGCCAGACGATAATGATGCCTTCCGCAGCTCGCGCACCACCCGCGCCAATTGGTTGGCGCGCCTTTTCATTGCGCCCTATTGGGTTAATTACCATGTCGAGCATCATTTGATCATGCATGTGCCTTGCTATCGCCTACCGCTATTTGAAAAAACGTTAGCCGCGGCAGGGCTGGCGGAGCGTCGCGAAACCGAGCCTGGATATTTTAATGTTTTAAAGCGCGCTAGCTCTCGCCCGGACTCTGAGGACGGGCCTGGTGATATCGTCCATGATGGGCGCAATCGACTAAAAGGTAATTTCTCCGACGGGTTTTCCCAAACCCCTTCTTTGTAACAAGTCGTCTTATCGGCTTTCTTTTCTCTTTGTTTGAAACGGATTATTAAATGTCAGATGCCAATCTCGACCTGGCCCAAAAAATTATTGACCTCACCCTAAAGCTCGGCGCCACCCAAGCCGATGCCCTGGTTAGCGATAGCGCTTCGCTGAGCCTTTCGTGCCGCATGGGGGAGCTGGAAGACTGTGAACGCGCTGAAAGTCGTGACATTGGCTTGCGCGCCATGATTGGCCAACAGCAGGCTTTCGTCTCTGGCTCTGCCGTCGATGACAACGCGCTTGCCCAATTGGCCCAACGCGCCGTCGACATGGCCAACGCCACCCCCGAAGATCGATACTGCGGCTTTGCCCCCAAAGACCGCCTTGCCGACAGCTTTCCCGACCTCGATATCAGCGATACTTATGAGCCGAGCGCGGACGAGCTGCAAGCCATGGCTGTGGCCTGCGAGGACAGCGCGCGCGCCGTTACAGGCATCACCAATTCAGAAGGTGCAGGCGCCGGTTGGGGCAGCTCAACCACCGCTCTAGCCACCAGCGACGGGTTTGCGGGCAGTTATACCAGCACTAGTTTCTCAGTAAGCTGCGCCGTTATCGGCGGCGAAGGCGAGACCATGGAGCGCGATTACGCAAGCCATACCGCTCGTCATCTAGAAGATTTAGAGGCGCCTGCCGACATAGGCACGCGCGCCGGAGAGCGCACCATTGGGCGCTTGAATGCCCGCAAAATGAAAAGCTGCAAAACCAATGTAGTTTATCATCCGCGCGTTTCCTCATCGCTGCTGGGCCATTTGGCTGGCGCCATTACGGGCACATCCATCGCTCGCGGCACCTCGTTTTTGCGCGAGGAAATGGGCCAGAAAATCATGTCCGATAGCATCACCATTTGCGACGACCCCTTGCGCCAGCGCGGCCTTCGTTCCGCCGCCTTTGATGGCGAAGGCGTGGTAACGCAAAGTTTCAATCCCGTTGTTGATGGCGTTTTGCAAAGCTGGTTTTTGGACAGCGCCTCGGCGCGCCAACTCGGGCTGGAGACCAATGGTCGGGCCGGGCGTGGTATTGGCGGGCCACCTAGCCCCTCGGCGACCAATCTTTATATGCAAGCTGGCACCCAAAGCGTCGAAGCCTTGTTGAAAGATATTGGCACTGGGTTTTATGTCACCGAGCTTATCGGCATGGGCGTCAATGGCGTGACCGGCGATTATAGTCGCGGCGCCTCTGGCTTTTGGATTGAGAACGGCGAAATAAGCTATGCCGTTAGCGAAATGACCATTGCAGGAAATTTAAAAGATATGTTCCTACATATGACCCCTGCCGATGATTTAGAATTTCGTAACGGCGTCAACGCACCAACAATTCTGGTGGAAGGCATGTCGCTGGCTGGGCTTTAATCAGGACGGCAAAAACCCGCCGCAATATGGTATATATCCAACATGAAAAACAGTGAGAGACCGACGTGAGCAAATCCCTCGATATTGATGACAGTTTGACGGTCACCCATAATCAGCGCCACGACGTGCAAGAGCGGTATCATAAACGCCGGTCCCGTTCGCTGGCGCTTATTGAGCGCATGCTGCGGAGCTATTTGCGTCCCTATCTTGGTCTTTTGGGGCTCTCGATTGTCGCCAATATCATCGTCGCGGCCACCACTGGCGCGCTGCCTTGGTTTATTCAAATGGCCATCGACGAAGTGTTTAATGGCAAAAATGAAACCATGTTATTGATCATCCCCATCGCCGTCGTGAGCGTTTCCATTCTCAAAAGTCTAGCCACCTATGGCTCAAATGTGATCATGAATTTTGTCGGCCAAGGCTCGACGGCAAATTTACAACGCGATTTATTTGCTCGCCTAATGCGGGGCGACTTGGCTTATGTTTCTACGCAGCATAGCGGCGCGTATATTTCCATTTTCATGAATGACGCCACGCGTCTGCGCGACACCGTGTCTGGCACCATTATCGCTCTGGCGCGGCATTTGCTGACCATTGTGGCGCTCATCGGTTTCATGTTCACCATCAATTGGCATTTGGCTTTAATCTACACCGTCATCGTGGTGCCCATGGGCATTGTCTCGATGCGCCGCTTGGGCAAAGTAACGCGCTCGGCTTCGCGCCAAGGCCTTGAGGAAACCAGCGAGCTATCGACATTTATTATGGAGAGCCTGTCCGGTTTGCGCATCGTCAAAGCCTATGGACAAGAAGACCAGCAAATTAGCCGAGCCCGCGCAACCATCGACCGAGTGCTCGACTATACGATGCGCGCCCTCAAAGCCCGTGCCGCCGCCAGCCCCGCCATTGAAGGGCTCGCAGGCCTTGCCGTTGGCGCCATTATTTATGTTGGCGGCTATCAATCCATGCAAGGCAATCTGACAGCCGGCGAATTTATGGGCTTTATCACGGCCCTGCTCGCGGTGTATCAGCCGCTGCGCTCGGTCGCGAATATTCAAACTATTTTACAAGAAGGCGTCGCGGCAGGCACCCGAGTTTTTACGATCCTCGACCAAACAGACGCCGTCACAGATGCGACAGACGCCAAAACACTCACCATAAAAAAAGGCGCCATCCATTTCGAGAAAGTGACCTTCCAATATGATGGCCGCGATATTCCTGCCCTCCAAGATGTCTCCATTCAGGTGCCGGCGGGCAAGACCATTGCCTTGGTTGGTCAATCGGGTTCGGGCAAATCTACTTTGCTGAATTTGGTTTTGCGTTTCTTTGATGTGAGCCAAGGCAGCATTCAAATTGACGGGCAAGACATTCGCTCGGTCGACCTCAACAGCTTACGCCGCGCCACCGCTTTGGTGACCCAAGACCCATTTTTATTCGACGATACCATTGCCAATAATATTTCCTACGGCAAAGAAGACTTTTCCCAAGCCGACATTGAGCAAGCGGCCAAACAAGCGGCCGCTCACGATTTCATTATTGATATGCCAGACGGCTATCAAACCCGCGTGGGCGAGAGCGGCCTGCGCCTTTCGGGCGGACAAAAACAGCGCATTGCCATTGCTCGCGCCATGCTAAAAGACGCACCAATTTTGCTTCTCGATGAAGCCACATCCGCGCTCGACACGGCATCCGAACAAAAAGTTCAAAGCGCCCTGACCGAGCTGATGAAAGGGCGCACCTCGCTGGTTATCGCTCACAGATTATCAACCATCATGCATGCGGATGAAATTTTTGTGATGGAAAACGGCCAAGTGGTCGAACACGGCACGCATGCGCAATTGCTGGATAAGCAAAGCGTTTATGCCGACCTCTATGACCGACAATTCGCCAATGAGGCGGAGTAATGGCCGCCCTGCGGCTTTATCAATTTATAGTATTTTTAAGCGCGCCGTTCTTGCGCCTCAGTCTCGCGCGCCGTGCGGCCAAGGGCCGCGAAGATAAAGCGCGGCTGCGCGAACGCCTCGGCCGCGCCTCTTTAAAACGTCCGCAAGGGCATATGATATGGGTTCATGCCGCCAGCGTGGGCGAGACCCTATCGGTCTTGCCGCTGTTGGAAGACATTCTGGCCAGCCGCCCCGCGCAATCGATTTTGCTAACCACCGGCACTCGCACCTCGGCGCGATTGGTGGCCAAATTTCAAACCGCGCACCCTGATTTGCGCCCGCGCCTGAAGCATCAATTCGCGCCTTTAGACCGGGGGCCTTATGTCTCGTCCTTTCTAGATCACTGGCAGCCAAACGCAGCCCTTTGGGTGGAAAGCGAAATATGGCCGAACTTGGTTTTGGCCTGCGCGAAACGCGACATTCCCCTGGTTATGGTAAACGGGCGCTTATCGGCGCGCAGTTTTTCTCGCTGGAAAAAACTATCCGGCACGGCACGGCGCTTGCTAGGCTCGTTTTCTTTGCTGATGGCGCAAGACGCCACAACCGCAAGTCGGCTGCAGGGGCTTGGCCTCAAACATGTGAAGAACCCTGGTAATTTGAAACTCGATGCCCCGGCCCTTGGCGCCGATGATGGCGAGCTATCCGCGCTGCAATCGACATTCGCGAACCGCCCCATTTGGTTTGGCGCCAGCACCCATGCGAACGAAGAAAGGAGCCTCGGGGAAGCGCATCGGATGATAAAAGCCAGCCTCCCGAATGTGCTAACCCTCATTGCGCCGCGCCACCCAGACAGAGGCGAAGCGCTGGCCAAACAATTGCGCGCTGCAGGCCATAAGGTGGCGCAACGCAGCCAAGACGAGGCGCCCGATGCCGATACAGATATTTATCTGCTCGATACTTTGGGCGAATTGGGTCTGTTTTATCGGCTCAGCAATATCGTTCTTATCGGCGGTACGCTTATTCCGCACGGCGGACAGAACCCCATTGAGGCGGCTCGCCTGAAGTGCGCTATCTTGCACGGACCGCATATTGAAAACTTCCAAGAAATGTTCGACGCCCTAGAGGCCGCCCAAGCCGTCGCCTCGATTGCCGATACACCAACCTTGGCAGCACAAGTTAAAGCCTTGTTACAAAACCCCGCCACGGTGGAGCAAATGTCCGAGGCCGCGCTGGCTTACGCCCACGAAATGACCGGCACGCGCGCCCGCGTTATCAACTTGCTGGCCCCTTATTTGACGACAGCTGACACCCCGCCGCCGAGCCCCATAATGCAAGAGGCACACGATGGCTGAGCCGCGCTTTTGGCAATCAAAGACCCATCCGGTCTCCCTGGCGATTTTGCCAGCAAGCTATTTATACGCAGGCCTAGAGGCGCTCAACCGCCGGTTTACTCATGCGCAACACCCAGGCAAACCGGTTATTTGCGTTGGTAATTTAACCGCAGGCGGGGCTGGCAAAACGCCAACCGTGCAGTGGTTAACCAAGTGGCTGACGCAAGAGAATAGGCGCCCTGCCGTTTTATCGCGCGGCTTTGGCGGTAGCCTCAAAGGGCCCTTGCGCGTCGAGCCAACCCAACATAGCGCCGCGCAAGTGGGCGATGAGCCCCTGATGTTGGCCGATACTTGCGCCGTCTATATTTGTGCCGACCGCCACCAAAGCCTGAGATTAGCGGCGCAAGATGGCCACACCGTTATGGTGAAAGATGATGGATTTCAAAATCCGTCGATGACGCATCATTTCAATTTAATTGTTATTGATGGCGCCACAGGCATTGGTAACGGACGCCTGCTTCCCGCAGGGCCTTTGCGCCAACCGCTGTCAATTGCGCTCAAAAAACTGGATGCACTGCTGGTTATCGGTGAGCCCAGCCATAGCAGTCTCGAGCCTTTGATGAAATCTGTGAAGGCCATGGGCAAGCCGGTATTTAGGGGCGAGATAAAACCACAGAGCGCCAAGCCCAAAAAATCTAACGCCCGCGTCCACGCGTTTTGCGGTATCGCAAAGCCAGAAAAATTTATCGCCAGCCTGCGGGAACATGGCTATGACGTGGCGCAAGTCTCGAGCTTTGGCGACCATCATGCCTTTACCGAGGCGGAGGCCGAACGCTTATTGGCTTCGGATTTAAAATTAATCACCACGCAAAAAGACATGGCACGCTTACAAGGTAGTGCAAAAGGCACGGCGCTCGCGCATTTGGCCAAAGCCGCCAGCTCCCTGCCTATCGCCCTGCATATTCCAGAGGGCGAAGCCTTGCGGGAAGCCATTGATACGGCGCTTGAGCAAAAACAAGCCAGCCAGCTTTATAAATCTTACTAGGGCCTTGGCGGGTTTGGCGGGCTAGGCGGGCTAGGCGGGCTAGGCGAGCCAGCCGCCACCAAAGCGGGGTCTAGGCGTGCACCGCCCCAAAACATACGCCAATCCAAATGCGGGCCCGTAGAGCGTCCTGTCGAGCCGACGGTGGCAATGACATCGCCAGCCGCCACCACATCGCCAACCTCGACGTTTAAACTATCCAAATGCATAAAGGCTGAGGTCACTTTGAGCCCATGGTCGATAAATACCAACCCGCCTTCAAAATACATATCGGGCTCAGCCAAGGTTACTTGGCCAGGGGCAGGCGCCACCACTTTGGTGCCGCGCGGCGCCGCGATATCAATGCCGAAATGCGGCCGTCGTGCCTCGCCATTGTAAAACCGTTGGCTACCATAAACACCGCTGATACGCCCTTTCACAGGCCAGCTAAAGGGGTGCGAAAAATCTGCCTCGCGGCGCAGGCCGGCGCGGGCAGCGCGTTTTAATTTGCCTTGCGCGAGGATGCGCGCCAAGGCCGCTTCGGGCGGCGTTACCATAGTGGGCGGCAAGCCATCGATACGCTGAATATTATAACTGCGCTTGGTTAATGTGATCGGCACTTGCGCCGATTTTTGTCCGCGGGTGAAACGAATGTTTTGGGCCAATTTTGCATCGCGGCCAAAGCCCAGGACGGTGTAATTATCCACCACTGGCAAAGCTTCTCCATTGAGGCTTACTTTTGTTCCCTTGGTGAGTTGCAACACCACCATGCCACCTTGGCTGAATTTTCCGCTCTGGCTTTTAACAAAGTCAGACGATATATCTGCCGCTTGTGCGTAAGAAAACATCGCAATGCCGAAAGCGGCAAGAGAGACCACCTTAAGCATTTTGATTTTGCGCCAACTCGGCTTGCATCGATACTTCGGCATCGAAATAAGGCTCTTGCCGATCGACGCTCCAATAGCGCAAATCTTCTAGCGCGATGGCTTTTCCAGTCACGGCGCAGCTAACAAATGCGCCTGGCATCAGCACGTCGAAATCTCCATCGAGATATTTAATTTTGGCTTCTCCACCGGTCATATTATTTTCCTCTGCCTTATATTAATTGGCCTTGGCTTCCATCGCTAGGCTTTTTCGGAGCTGGTTTTTTGCGCGGGCTTGGTTTGGCGGCGGGGCGCGCGCCGCCCTCTACCCGCGCAGTCAGGCTTTGGTCTCCCGCTAGCCGAATGTCCAACAGGCTGGCATCGGGGGCTTGGCTAGCTTGGCGTACGGGTTTGCCATGTTCGTTCAACACCAAGGCGAAGCCGCGCTCCAAAATACTTTCATGGCTCAACACTCGCAATTGGCGCGCCGCCGATTGCACCCTTGCGGTTTGGCGTTCCAGCGCGCCACGCGTTTGCACTTGCGCGCGTTGGAACAAGCCCGCCACACGCTCGCCCACATGGCGCAAACGCACTTGCAATGCCATGGGGGTTAGGCGGGCGGCGCTTTGGCTAAACCGCGCGTTATGAGCGTTAATATTGCTTTGCAAAGCCCCGCCAAGGCGCTGTGCCAGAGTGTCGAGGCGTTGGGCCGGCAAGGCCAGAATGTCTTCGAGCTTGGGCAGCCCGCGCGCCAAACCCACAAGATGCGCCTTCTGGCGTTCCAACTCGCGGGCTTGCGCACGTTGTAACCGCAGGCCCAAGTCTTGCGTTTGAACGCTCAAATCCGCGCGCACTGGCACGGCCATTTCAGCCGCTGCGGTTGGCGTAGGGGCACGTCTGTCGGCGGCATAATCGAGCAGCGTCGTATCGGTCTCATGACCCACTGCCGAGATGAGCGGAATATCAGATTGAGCGGCTGCGCGAATAACCACTTCTTCATTGAAGCCCCAAAGGTCTTCCAAACTGCCGCCACCGCGCGCCACAATAAGCACATCAGGGCGCGCAATCTCGCCGCCTGCGGGCAAAGCATTAAAGCCTGCAATGGCTTTGGCTACTTCCTCGGCGCAAGTCTCGCCTTGCACGCGCACCGGCCAGACCAAAACATGGCGCGGAAACCGATCGCTCAAACGATGCAAAATATCACGGATGACCGCGCCGCTAGGGCTGGTAATCACGCCAATGGTTTCAGGCAAAAAGGGCAGCGGTTTTTTGCGTGCCTCGTCAAACAGCCCCTCGGCCGCCAATTGTTTTTTTCGCGCTTCCAGCAGCGCCATTAACGCGCCCTCGCCAGCCGGCTCCATGCTCTCGACAACCAATTGGTAGCGCGATTGCCCGGGAAAAGTTGTTAGCTTGCCGGTCATAATAACCTCAAGCCCTTGCTCGGGTTGCAGGGTTAGCTTTTGCGCCGTGCCCTTCCACATAACGCCAGCCAAAACTGCCTTTTCGTCTTTCACATCAAAATAAACATGGCCCGAGGCGGGGCGCGACACGCGGCCCAATTCGCCGCGCACGCGCACATGGCCGAAACTATCTTCGACCAGACGCTTTATCTGCCCCGAAAGTTCCGAGACACTTAGCTCTATAAGGTTGTCGCCTGACGCGCTCATCTTCTTCCTATGTTGAGCCGAGTGAAAGGCTGGCTCATGTCGTTTTAACTTATCGGCTCTTTATGATAAGACAAATCACTTTTGGCGATTCCCCGCCGTTGAAACCCAAGCATGACATGCTTCGCGATAAGAGACAAAGATGACCGATATAAATAGCTCCCCGAAACGCAATATTTTGGTTTTAGGCTCCGGCGGACGTGAGCACGCCCTGTGCTGGAAAATTGCGCAAAGCCCGCTGCTCGACGCTTTATATTGTGCGCCTGGAAATGGTGGCACCGAGAGTGTCGCCCATAATGTGAGCCTCGATATGGCAGACCACGCGGCCGTCATTCAATTCTGCCAGGATAAAAACATTCACCTTGTGGTCATCGGCCCCGAAGCTCCCTTGGTGGCAGGGCTTGCCGATGATTTGGCCGCAGCCAATATTCCCGCCTTCGGCCCCGGCTTTGAGGCCGCCCAATTGGAAGGCTCGAAAGGCTACACCAAAGACCTTTGCGCCGAGGCCAATATTCCCACCGCCGCCTATGGCCGTTTTACCAATGCAAAAGACGCTTTGGCCTATCTGGAGACGCAAAACGCGCCCATCGTGGTGAAAGCCGACGGGCTGGCCGCCGGCAAAGGGGTGATTATCGCCGAGACAATGCAACAAGCGCGCGATGGCGTGGCCGATATTTTCGACGGCGCTTTTGGGGAAGCTGGGGCTGAATTGGTCATCGAAGAATTTATGACCGGCGAAGAAGCCAGTTTCTTCGTGCTTTGTGATGGTGAGAACGCTTTGCCTTTGGCCACCGCGCAAGACCATAAGCGCGTGGGCGATGGCGACACGGGCCCCAATACGGGCGGCATGGGCGCTTATTCTCCGGCCTCGATTATGACCCAAGAGCTCATTGATATTTCGATGCGCCAAGTCATTCACCCCACTTTGCAAGCCATGGCCAAACGCGGCACCCCCTATCGGGGCGTTTTATACGCGGGCCTTATGCTGACGCCTGAAGGGCCCAAACTCGTGGAATATAACGCCCGCTTTGGCGACCCTGAATGCCAAGTGCTGATGATGCGTTTGGCCAGCGATATTGTGCCCGCTCTAGAAGCGTGTGCCAGCCTCGACGGTAGCACGTCGCTAGCAGGTCTGACGCTCGAGTGGCACCAAGATATGGCTATGTGCGTCGTCATGGCGGCCAATGGCTATCCAGGCGCCTATGAGAAAGGTAGCGCCATTGGCGGGCTTGATAAAGTAGACGCGGCCACCGTGTTTCATGCCGGCACGGCGCGCGATGCCGATGGCACGGTTCGCGCCATTGGCGGGCGTGTATTAAATGTAACCGCGCGTGGCAAAACAGTGGCACAAGCGCAGGCAAATGCTTATGCTGGCGTCGATACAATTGAATGGCCGGAAGGTTTTTGTCGTCGCGATATCGGACATAAAGAGATTGCGCGCGAAGCCGATTAAAAACTGACGAGGGAGATCAGCAGATGAAAGATGAGGGCATCGAACGCTTTGGCGGCACGAAAGATATTGCGGAAACGCATAAATTTGACCAAGCCAAGCTAGAAGAATATGCGCTCGCGCACGTCGAGGGCTTTCAAGGGCCGTTGGAAGTGCGCCAGTTCAAAGGCGGACAATCGAACCCGACCTATCAGCTGATTACGCCAAATAAAAAATACGTCATGCGTCGCAAGCCACCCGGAAAATTGCTGCCTTCCGCGCACGCCGTCGACCGCGAATATAAAGTGATTACGGCGCTGGGCAGCACCGGCTTTCCCGTACCGCGCACCTATTGCATGTGCGAGGACGAAAGCATAACCGGCACAATTTTTTACATTATGGATATGGTAGAGGGGCGTATTTTGTGGGACCCGCAATTGCCAGACATCCCGCGCGAAGGCCGCCATGCAATTTTCGATGCCAAAATTAAAACTTTAGCGCAATTGCATAACACCGATTACAAAGCCATCGGCTTGGAAGACTTTGGCAAACCAGGCGATTATTTCGCTCGCCAAATCTCGCGTTGGACGAAGCAATATCAGCTCTCCGAAACGCAACAGATTGACAGTATGAACAAGCTCATCGATTGGTTGCCTGGCAATATTCCGGGCGATGATGAAGTATCGATTGTGCATGGCGATTATCGCCTCGACAATATGGTGCTGCACCCCACCGAGCCAAAAGTTTCGGCCGTTCTCGACTGGGAGCTATCGACGCTGGGGCATCCACTGGGCGATTTTACCTATCACCTCATGCAATGGTATATGCCCAATGATGCGGGCAGCACGAATACGCTTTTGGGCTGCGATTTCAGCGCGCTGAATATTCCCGATAAAGACGCCTATACGCGCGCCTATTGCGAGCATACGGGCCGCGATGGCATTGAGAATATGGACTATTATATCGCCTATAATATGTTCCGCTTGGCAGGTATTTTGCAAGGTATCGTCGGGCGTGTGCGCGATGGTACAGCGTCCAACGCCCATGCTGCGGCTATGGCAGACCGGGTAAAACCTCTGTCGGATATGGGTTGGGAATTCGCACAAAAAGCGGGGGCTGTTTAGCTCTCGGTTTACGCGGCGCCAATAAAATAAACCCCTGCCATGGCGCTTAGAACCAGCATCATATTGGCAGCCGAATGCTTATTGGCGTTGCTTTTCATCGCCGCCAAATTAGTTTTGTAGCTACCTTCAATGCGGGCTTCTAATTGTCCCATACGGGTCTGAATACCGTCTACTTGAGTGCGGTTGATTATGCTTTGCGCCTCTAATTCTTTGTGCAAAGAAAGCCCTAAAGCCGCATGGTTGGCCATTAGTCGGCCTTCCAATAAGTCACGCTCAGCACGCACCCGATCTTCTAAGCGAGTAATTTCCTCGCTCGTAAGGGTTTGCATCGACATGAAGTGAGCATATGTTTGCGCGAGCAATACCGCTTGTTCGCGGTGCATCCCAGCGTCGGAAATTTTTGAAATAAAGTTTTGACTATCGAATGCCATAAGTCCCGCTTTTATTTTTATTGCGTAACAGCTAGCACATTTGTGGGGAATTACCTAGCTAACTCGGCGTGCAGAAGATTAATTCCGTATCGCTTTTTAGGCGTCGCTCCAACTCGTTAAACCCTGGGGGAACGCGAAAATTGGCTCGTTTGTCTTCTTCAACAATAACCAGTGCCGCCTCGCTCAACCAGCCGCCCTGCAACAAAGCCGCCAACGCCTGGTCTCCAAGCCCTTGACGATAGGGGGGATCTGCGAACACTAGGTCATAGGCTCCCCCGCCTGTGCAGGGACCCAGTTTGGTGGCGTCGCGGCGGAAAATTTTGCTGTGTCCTGTCGCATGGCAGGTCTCGACATTATCTCGAATGGCGGCGCGTGCAGGCGCTTGGGTTTCTACAAATAAACAAAAACTGGCGCCGCGCGATAAAGCTTCAAGCCCCAAAGCGCCAGTGCCAGCGAATAAATCAAGCACGCGTAAATTATCAAAATCGAGCCGCGAGCTGAGCATGGAAAACAAGGCTTCGCGCGTGCGGTCGGTGGTCGGGCGCGTTTCGTTTCCCTTGGGCGCGCGTAAAGGTTTGCCGCGCCAATTACCGCCTACCACGCGCATCAGAAGAGCCTTTGCGAGAGGATGGCACTTTCGCCGATGGCTTAGCGCCCGAGGCTTTAAAGTTTCTGCCTTTAGGGGCTTGTTGGCTTTCGTTGCGCCCAGGTTTTTTAGATGCGCTTTTACCTTTTGGAGTGCGCACTTTTAAAGGTTCGCTGGTATCGCGCAGTTTCCCTCGTTTGGCATCCGAGCGCGAGCGCGGTGTCGCCTCTGTGGCTGCCTCTTTAGCTGCCTCCGCCGCAGCTTCGTTCTTATCCGTGCCAGCACCGCGCACGGTGCCATCGATAATCGATTGCCAATTTTTGCCCAATTGTTGACGCAAAACACGGCGTGGCACTTCTTCTACTTTTCCTTCCTCTAGCTGACCCAATTGAAACGGGCCAAAAGAAAGACGCAATAGTCGGTTCACTTTCAAATCTAGTGCTTCTAGCACGCGTTTAATCTCGCGGTTTTTGCCTTCGCGCAAAGCCATAGAGAGCCAAACATTGCCCCCTTGCTGGCGCTCAAGCATCGCTTCGATAGACTTATAATTAACGCCATCAATGGTGATGCCGTGTTTTAACTCTTTCAATTTGGCTTCATCGGCCCTGCCAAAAGCACGCACCCGATAGCGGCGCAACCAGCCCGTGCTGGGCAATTCGAGCAAGCGCTTCATGCCGCCATCATTGGTCAATAGCAATAAGCCTTCGGTATTAATATCGAGCCGGCCAATGGCGTTTACCCTTGGCAGGCTGGCAGGTAGTTTTTGAAACACAGTATCGCGCCCTTGCGGATCGCGCGCCGTGGTAACCAAGCCTGCAGGCTTATGGTAACGCCACATGCGCGGCGGGTCGGGCTCCGCGATGGGCTTGCCATCGACGGTAATTTTATCTTTCGAGGTGACATTGAAAGCAGGCGTATCGAGCCGGCGCCCGTTTACGGCAATGCGGCCATCGGCCACCATGCGCTCGGCGTCGCGGCGCGAACACACACCCGCCCGAGCTAGGACTTTAGCGACGCGGTCGCCATCGAATTGGGAAGTTTTTTCATCACTCATCCCTCCCCTGTAGCACGGGCTGCGCCTCGCGTGCTAGTATCGTTTACGATGAGTGATACCGATTATATGCAAATGGCCATTGAGCAAGCCCAAGCCGCAGCCCAACAAGGCGAAGTGCCTGTGGGCGCGGTGCTTGTGGGGCCAAACGGCGAGGTGCTGGCGCGGGCGCAAAACCAAATGCGGCGCCAAAATGACCCGACCGCCCACGCCGAAATCGTGGCCATTCGTGAGGCTTGCGCCAAGCTTGGCAATAGCCGCCTAATCGATTGCGACCTTTATGTGACCCTAGAGCCCTGCCCCATGTGCGCGGGCGCCATTGCCCATGCGCGGCTGCGGCGGTTATATTATGGCGCCGGCGATAGCAAAGGCGGCGCGGTAGACAATGGCGTGGCGCTATTCGCGCAATCCACCTGCCACCACGCGCCCGAGGTGATTGGGGGCTTGCGCGAAGGCGCTTGTGCCGACTTGCTGACTGATTTTTTTGCCCTGCGGCGAAATGAACCTTCTTAAGGCGTTTTTTTGGTAGCACTGCCTCGGGCTTTATTCTAGGCTTTGGCCTTGAACTTGAGGGAGAAGAACATGATTTTCGAACATAACGACCGCACGAAAGAGCTGATTGCTCGCGTCGAAGGATTTATGGATGCCCATATTTATCCTAATGAAATTACTTACCATCAACAAATGGACGCGTTCCGTGCAGACGGAAACCCGTGGCAGGTTGTGCCAATTTTGGAAGAGTTGAAAGACAAAGCCAAAGAAGAAGGCCTGTGGAACTTGTTCCTACCTGAAAGCGAACGCGGCTTCGGTCTAAGCAATGTCGAATATGCACCGCTTTGTGAAATTATGGGCCGTGTTGGCTTCGCCTCGGAAGTGTTTAACTGCTCCGCGCCAGACACTGGCAACATGGAAGTTTTGGAACGCTACGGCAATGATCGCCATAAAGAAGAATATATGGTGCCTTTGTTGAACGGCGAAATTCGTTCGGCCTTCTTGATGACCGAACCTGCTGTGGCCTCGTCCGATGCCACCAATATTGAAACCCGCATTGAGCGCGATGGTGACGAATATGTCATCAATGGCACGAAATGGTGGTCTTCCGGTGTTGGCGACCCGCGCTGCAAAATTGCTATCGTGATGGGCAAAACCAACCCAGAAGCGCCGCGTCACCAACAACAGAGCCAGGTTTTGGTTCCCCTCGATGCCCCAGGCATTGAAGTGCTGCGGATGCTGCCTGTATTTGGCTATGATGATGCGCCACACGGCCATGCCGAAGTGCGCCTCACCAATGTTCGCGTACCGGTTGAAAACCTCTTGCTCGGCGAAGGCCGTGGCTTTGAGATTGCCCAAGGACGCCTTGGCCCTGGCCGCATTCACCATTGCATGCGCACCATCGGCGTTGCCGAACGCGCGCTCGAAAAAATGATCACGCGTCTGATGAGCCGTGTGGCCTTTGGCAAGCGCGTTTCGGAATATAGCATTTGGGAACAACGCATTGCGGAAGCTCGTACCAACATCGAAATGAGCCGTCTTCTGACCATGAAGGCTGCCTATATGATGGATACGGTCGGCAATAAAGTAGCCAAGAGTGAGATTGCCCAAATTAAAGTGGCAGGCCCTCGCATCGCGCTGCAAATTATTGACGATGCCATTCAAGCCCATGGTGGCGGCGGCGTGACGACAGACTTCGGTCTGGCGAAAATGTATGCCGGTATCCGTACCCTGCGTCTGGCCGATGGCCCTGACGAAGTGCACAATCGCACCATCGCGCGATTGGAAATGAAAAAATACGCCGACCTGTCGCAAGCCAATGAAGAAGGCTTGAAGACACTCGACGTCCCTCGCGGCTAAATTTTAAAGCCATTTGGATTTAGAAAAACCCCGTCGCTTTCGAGCGGCGGGGTTTTTTTATCTCTAGCGGCGGCCGAACAGGCGTTCGATATCAGCCAGCTTTAATTCTACATAAGTGGGTCGGCCATGATTGCACTGGCCCGAGTTTGGCGTGGCTTCCATGTCGCGCAACAGCGCGTTCATTTCCTCGCCGTTCAACCGACGCCCAGCCCGCACTGAGGTATGGCAAGCCAGCGTGCCAGCAATTTCTTCCAAGCGTTCTTTCAAGGCAAGTCCGGCGCCTAGCTCTGACATCTCTTGCGCCATATCGCGCAGAAGAGCCACACAATCAGCGCCATAAAGCATGGCAGGCACTTCGCGCAAAAGCACCGCCACGCGGCCATCGCTGCCCGGGCCAAAGCGCTCAATTACAAAGCCCAGCTCCAATAATTCGGCTGCGCGACTTAAAATCAAATCGCCTTCATCCGGCTCTAATTCAGCAACTTCGGGCACCAATAAAATTTGACGGGCAATGCCGCGTTCCGCCATTTGCTTTTTCATTCGCTCATAAACCAGGCGTTCATGCGCCGCGTGCTGATCAACGATGACGAAACCATCATGGGTCTGCGATAGAATATAAGTCTCGTGCAATTGCGCCCGTGCCAGCCCCAAGGGCAAATGCGTCGGCACGACTTCGGCCATCGTTTGCGCGGCCTGCGGCGTGGAAAGCCATTCGGCAGCGGCTTCGCTCATGCCACCACCCTCCATCGGGGCTTGAAAATTTTGAGCCGCGGCAAAACTGCCTTGCGGGTTTGCCTGCCCAAAGCCGCCTAGGCCACCTGGGCGAAACGCCGACATGGTTTGCCCCGCCACTGTGGTAGAGGCGCGATGCCCCGCTTCGGCCATACTGGCGCGCAAGCCCCCGACAATCATCGACCGAATAAGACCGGCATCGCGAAACCGCACTTCGGTTTTGGCCGGATGCACATTGACGTCTAACTCGCTGGGCTCCAGCTCAATAAACAAAGCCAAGGCCGGGTGTCGATTGCCCGCCAGAAAATCTTGATACGCCCCACGCACCGCGCCGTTCAATAATTTGTCGCGCACGGGTCTCCCGTTCACCACCAAATATTGTTTTTGGGCTGTGGCGTGATTAAACGTCGGCAAGCCCGCAAACCCATAAAGGCGCACCCCATCGCGCGTGGCCAAAACAGGCACGGCATTATCGGCAAAATCGCGCCCCAAAATTGCGCCAAGGCGTTTGAGCTGCGCGGTCTCGCCATGCTCTGGCGGATAAGCAAAACTCTTGCGCCCGTCGCTGGTCAGGCTGAAACCGATTTGCGGATTGGCCATTGCCAAGCGGCGTAATATATCGCTCACGGCCGTGGTTTCGGCGCGGTCAGATTTTAAAAACTTCAACCGCGCGGGCGTGGCGTAAAATAAATCGCGCACTTCCACACGTGTGCCGCGCTGCCCCGCGGCGGGTTTTACCTGCCCCAGCTTGCCGCCATCGACACGAATTTCATACGCCGTTTCACCATCAAGGGTGCGACTGACAATAGACAAATGCGCCACCGCCCCAATGCTCGGCAGGGCCTCCCCGCGAAACCCAAGACTGGCGATACGAAACATCCGATCGCCGCCATCGCCTTCCGGCAGCTTAGAGGTCGCGTGACGCTCCACCGCCAGCGATAATTCTTCGCCGTTCATGCCGTGGCCATTGTCTTCGATGAGGATAAGCGTCTTACCGCCCGCCCCCAAGCTCACGTCAATTTGACTGGCCTTGGCATCAATGGCGTTTTCAACCAGTTCTTTCACCGCGCTGGCTGGACGCTCGACTACCTCCCCCGCGGCGATGCGGTTGATCGTGTCTTCAGGTAGGCGACGAATGCGGCTCATGACTTATTTTCTAGCTCTTGCAAATATTGTTTGGCGCGTATTTTTCCAGCCTCGACGGCGGGTTGTGAATAGGCATCGATGCCCAAGCCATCGGCGGTGTAAATCGTTTCCAATTGCAAATGCATCAGCAGCTCGCCAAGGCTTTCGTCGGTTATCGCGCCAAGCTCGATATGGCGCACGGGTCGTTTGGCATCGATTAAAACATCCACCGTGGCGCGCGCTTCCGCATCCACTAAATTGCCCATCGTATGCCCTACCAGAGAAGCCAAATCAGGGTCTTTCGAAAATCCATCTGGCACCCGACAGCCTCGACCTTGCGTGTCATGGGTCACGAGGGTGTAAAGCTTATCGTCAGGCCCATCTAGATAGAGCTGCAATTGAGAGTGTTGATCGACCGGGCCCAGCGCACTCACGGGCACCGAGCCTTGGCCTTGCTTGCCCAAACTCTCAGCCCAAAGCTGGCGATGCCAAAAAGCCAAACGCTCCAACGCATCGGCATAGGGCATCATCACATGGATGTTTCGCCCCGCCTGCATATGCGCCAAATGAAGGGCGGCGCCTTTCAGGGGCTCAAAGTTTTGCGGCTCCCCCGCCAAGCCAAGCATGGTTTTTCTTGCGCCCGCGCGCACGGCTTGCGGATCCCTTCCGGCCCAAATGGCGGGCAAAAGCCCGACATTGGTCAACACGGAAAACCGCCCCCCTATATCGCTTTCATGCGCCAATATTGGAAAATCATAGGCACGTGCTAAACGGCGCAGCGCATTGTCATCGCTGCCCGCAATGCCTGCCACATGATGAGATGGCTTGGCGTCTGCGGCTTCCAAAGCCATGAGGGCGCCGCCCAATTGCATCATCGTCTCGGCTGTGCCGCCTGATTTCGAGACGACGAAAAACCGCGTCGTCGCCATGTCGCCCTGCAAGATTTTTGTAAAGCTATCGGCATCGAGATTATCGGCAAAAATTAAATCAGGGGTCTCATTTTGAGTCTGGTTTTGAATCTGATTTTGAATCTGGGCTTGCGCCAAAACTTGCGCGCCCAAACTAGAGCCGCCCGTGCCCAAGATAATAATTCGTTGCGCATCTTGCGCCAAAGCCTGCGCCATCTGATGCATAGCTGCTACATCGTCTTGCTTTTCAGGCAGGGCCATATGCGGCAAAGGCAATTTTTGATAGCCCGCATGATGGCTCGCCAAAGCCACCAGAGCCGCTTCATAAAGCGGCTTGGTGTTGGCGCAAAGCGCAGAAGTCAGGTGCTGGAGCATTTAGATTACCCGCCATTAGAATGCGTTTATAAGCCCGCATCTTATCAGCGCTTCGCGGGTTTACCAATGGGCAAGCGCACGAGGCTTAAAACGGGCGAAAGCGGGGCTTGCACTTCGCGCGCCAATCGCTAGATTGTGCGCCATGACGACAGGTAAAAAGAGTAAACGGCCCACAAGCGATAAGGGCATCGATAAAGACGGCCACACAGTCACGGGTTCCGCCTCTCCTTTGCCCGAGCGATTGTTGCTCGCAGGCGCTCTTTTCGGTTTGCTTTTGGCACTGGTAACGGCCTCGCCCAGCGACCAAAGACGCTTATCCAACGATGGCGCCATCGCCAAAGTGAACCAACAACACATCGACCGCACAGAATTCGCCGGCGCTTATCAGGCTTTGTTGTCGGATAAAAATAAAGCCCCTACGGAAGCCGATAAAAAACTCGTACTCGACCGCCTTATCGAAGAAGAACTTTTGGTGCAGCGCGGCCTTGAAATTGGCCTGCTGGAAGGCGATGCCGCCGTGCGCAAAGCAGTGGCTATGGCGGTTATCGAATTTGTATTGGCGCAAAAGGGCTCGGATGCGTTGAGTGAAACAAATTTACGGCGTTTTTATAATCAACACAAAGCCCGTTTCGCCCCAGCCAATCGGCTGCAAGTATCGCGTATTTTCGTGCCGTATATGGAGCCGAGACAATCGCCAGAAATGACTAAAAAACTGGATGTCATTCGCGATGCTTTGCGCGGCGGTATGGATTTCAAACTTGCCCGCGAGACATTCGGGACAGAGATTTTACCGGCTCTGCCGCGCGTCATGCTGACACCGGCGAAAATGACCGATTATCTAGGGCCCGAGTTAACCAAATCTGCTAGCCGCCTACCACAAGGCGCTATTTCAGATGCTTTGGCGGGCCCAACAGGCTGGCATTTTTTGAAGATTATCCGCAACCAACCCGGCCGACCGCCCGCGTTTGAGAAAATCCGCTCGCAAATAGTCGATGCCGTGCGCCATGAGCGTGATGATAAAGCCTTGCGCGATTACCTCGATTGGCTGCGCGCGCGGGCCGATATTGTGTTGGCGCCTGATGCGCCGCTTGGGCAAGAAGGCGCAAAATAATGGGTCGGCTGTTAAAAGCCCTAGCCTTGGGGCTTATTTTGGCGCTGGCCCCGGCCAGTTTGCAGCCTTTGCAGGCGCATAATAAAAGCCTTAGTTTTTCAAATTTCATTTGGGCTGGCGAAACCCTCTCGGTCAGCTTTACCGCCCCTGCGCGCGATGTCACCCTTTTGCCAAGCGTCCAAACCAGCGAAAGTTTAAGTGCGGCGCTAGCCAGCCATGTCAGCCAGTTTTTGCGCCTCAGCCAAATAAACACGCCATGCAAAATAAGCGTGCCTTTCGCGAAAGCCCCGTCGCGCGACAATTACATTCGGGTGATGGGGGAATTTCGCTGCTTTGATAATAGCTCCGCTATTGAAGTGGAAAACAACGCGTTTTTCAACCTAGCCCGCAGCCACGTGCATTTCGCTCGCTTTGGGCTAGAGGGCGAAAAAGCGCAAGCCGAAGCCAATGAAATTCTATTCACCGCCACCCAACGTCGTCATCTCATTCGAGCCAATGAAACCGGTAGTTTGGTGGGCGAGCTGAGCTTTGGCGAGGTGTTTCAAAATTACTTTTGGCTCGGCGTCACTCATATTTTAACCGGCTTTGACCATTTGGCTTTCGTCTTGTGCTTGCTGCTTATTGCCCCAACACGCAAGCGCGCGATTTGGTTGGTCACCGGCTTTACCCTTGGCCATAGCGCCACGTTAGGCATGGCGACCTTAGGCTGGGTGGTGCCAAACAATAATGTGGTGGAGGCCCTTATTGGCGCTTCCATCGCACTGGTGGCGGCAGAACCGATATTGAGCCGAGGCAAGCGAATGGCACGCAGCGGCGTGATTGCCGCCGTGGTTTTATTTATCGCCTCTGGGGTTAGCCTGCTGACCGGCAGCGTTTTGCCGCTGGGCGCTTGGGCCGGATTAATGCTGTTTTGCTTGTGCTATGGATGGCTCATCGACGGGCCAGAAGCTTTGCAACGCTATGCCCCCACGATGACCGTGGCGTTTGGTTTCATTCATGGCTTCGGCTTTGCCGGCTTACTTACCGACATCGGCTTACCGAGCGGGCATTTGGTCAGCGGATTATTCAGCTTTAATCTTGGCGTCGAATTCGGCCAACTACTGGTGCTTATTCCAGCCTTCATCTTCGTGCCAATATTGATTGAAGAACTACCGAGCCTTGCCAAATATAAAATTCGCTGGCGCGATATCGCAGCCAGTGGACTAACCGCTTTTGGGCTCTATCTTTTTGTCTCACGCGCCTTGCTTTAGGCCGGGTCTTCCAGTCGCGCCATTTCATCCGCAATCGCATGCGCTAGGCTGCCGTCTCTCTGGCGCAGGTCAGCAATAATGCGGGCGCGGTCTTCGGCTGACTTATTTTGGCTCAGTTTAAACTTGGCCTGCACGGTTTCAATATCCATGACAAAATGGCCAATGCCCGCTTTCAAGGCCATAAGCCTTTTCGGGTCCAACTCGCGCGCAGGCATATCTGCTCCTTCATATTGAGCGGTGAGGCGCGCTAGGTTTTCGTCTTGGCGCGCAGCCTCATGCAGTCGACGAGCTGTTCCCGTGACATGCACCGCGATGAAATTCCAGGTCGGCACAGAAGCTTCAGCATAGGCTTGCGGTGAAATATAAGCATGGGGGCCATGAAACATCGCCAGTATATTTTGCCCGTCTATCTGCTCCAGTTGCGGGTTTGAAGCTGCCAAATGACCGTGCAATTCCCCGCCTCTGGCGGCGCTTCCAACCAACATCAAAGGCACGTGACTGGCGTTCAATTTAGCGCCATCTCGCGAAACAAGGCTCGCAAAACCATATTCGTGAATAACCGAGGCAATGACCTCTGGCGCCGTGATTTCAAATTGCGGTGGAATATACATAAGCTCACCTTATTCTAATCGGCACAGCCTAGAGAGATAAAGCGTCTTGCGCAATCAGCACGCCGTCTTCATCGGCATAGATATAGTCGCCGGGCCGAATGGTGACGCCAGAGAATTCCAACACTTCGTCATATGTTCCCAGGTCGCGCTTTTCGCTTTTTTTCGGGTGGCTGGCCAAGGCTTTAATGCCGACAGCTTCGGCTTTTAATTCGGCTTGGTCGCGCACGCAGCCGTGAATAAGAATGCCAGACCAGCCATTATCAGCGGCTAATTTAGCCAGATTTCCGCCAAATAGAGCGCAATTCATCGAGCCACCGCCATCGACCACGAGCACGCGGCCTTCGCCAGGTGTTTCTACCGCGGCGCGCACTTTGGTGTTGTCCTCAAAGGTCAGCAGCGTTTTTGCGGGGCCGTGAAAGCGCACGCGGCCTCCAAAATCTTGATAGCCTGGAGCGAGATATTGCAAAGCCCCCTCATGGGCATCGGATAAGTCGGTCGTCATCATATCTGCGGTCATTGGGGGCGCTCCTTAAATCTATTTGTCTTTATAAACTAAAAAGGGCCCGCAAGCACATGTGCCTACGAGCCCTCTTCAAAACTATTTAGAACCTTAGAACTGGTTCATTGTGTTGTCTTCACCCGAAGCCAACAGAGCCATGTCGCCAGAGAAATACTCTTTGTGATCATCGCCAATGTTCGAGCCAGCCAAATCTTGGTGCTTGACCGAAGCCATGCCACGACGGATTTCTTTACGCTGAACATCGCGCACATAAGCCAACATGCCCAAGTCGCCGAAGTAACCTTCCGACAGAACATCCGTGCCCAGAGCCGTATCGTGATAGGTCGGCAAAGTGATGAGGTGGTGGAAAATACCTGCTTCGCGCGCGCCATCAGCTTGGAACGTTTGCACTTTAGCATCCGCTTCCGCTGCCAGCTCGCTATCGTCGAACTTAACGTTCATCAGACCCGTAGGCTCGGAAGCTGGATCTGGATAAGCCGATACGTCTTTACCAGCCGCTACCCATTCCGCATGCACTTGATTGCGGAAGTTCAACGTCCAGTTAAAGCTTGGCGAGTTGTTGTAAACCAATTTGGCGTTTGGAATGGCTTCGCGAATGCGCGAGACCATGCCGCCGATTTGGGCAACATTTGGTTTTTCGGTTTCAATCCACAGCAAGTCCGCGCCGTTTTCTAGGGCGGTGATGCAATCCAAGACGCAGCGATCTTCGCCTGTGCCGTCTTTAAATGCATACAGACCATTTGGCAGACGAACTGGTTTCATTGGCTTGCCGCCTTGCGTAATCACTGTTTCGCCTTGCTTGATGCCAGACAGGTCAGAGATTTCTTCGAGTTGCAAGAAGGCATTATATTGGTCAGCCATGTCGCCAGGTGTTTGCGACACTGGGATTTTTTGGGTCAGGCCAGCACCGAGGCTATCGGTGCGGGCTACGATGATGCCATTATCAACACCCAGCTCGAGGAACGCATAACGCACAGCGTTAATTTTCGAGAGGAAGTCTTCGTGTGGCACCGTCACTTTACCATCTTGGTGGCCGCACTGTTTGGCGTCCGACACTTGGTTTTCGATTTGAATGCAGCAGGCGCCAGCTTCAATCATTTTCTTGGCTAGCAAGTAAGTGGCTTCTTCGTTACCAAAACCAGCATCAATGTCAGCAATAATTGGCACAACATGTGTTTCGTGGTTGTCGATAGCTGCCAGAGCCGCGTCGACGTCGCCGCCATTGGCGCGGGCATCGTCTAGGTCAACAAACAGATGACGCAATTCGCGGGCATCGGCTTGACGCAAGAATGTGTAAATTTCTTCGATGAGGCTTGCGACCGAAGTTTTCTCATGCATCGACTGATCTGGCAGAGGGCCGAACTCAGAACGAAGCGCAGCTACCATCCAACCGGACAGATAGACGTAAGATTTATCGGTGGTTTTGCGGTGACGCTTAACAGCCATCATCATTTGCTGCGCGGTGAAACCATGCCAGCAACCCAAAGACTGGGTGTATTGGCTGCTGTCGCCGTCATAATCAGCCATATCTTTACGCATGATATCAGCTGTGTAGCGGGCAACGTCCAGACCGGTTTTAAAGCGGTTTTGAACTTCCATGCGCGCGGCATATTCTGGGTTAATGGCAGCCCAAGCAGAACCACCGGATTTGATAGTTGCGGCTTTTTGGGCAACTAGGTCACTGTATTTCGTCATCACTATATCCTCATATAAGGGTTTCGTTGATGTCGACATACAACCATGACAGCGCCTTGTCGAGTGAATCCCAAGCTATTGAAAATATTAAAGTAAAAAAGTTTACACAAATTGTCATATTTTTTGTAATATATGTAAACCTTGTAAACTTTTGAGTTTATCGAAAGCCTAGAAAGTACAGATAAACCCTTGATTCATAAAGAGGATAGAGCATGGCCGACACCGGTCGATTGGTAGAGAAAAAACTGTTTGCCGGGTCGCGCGTGCGACGGTTGCGACGCGAGCAACGCCTCACCCAAGCCGCCATGGCGGAGGCTTTGGGCATCTCAACCAGCTACCTCAACCTGATTGAACGAGACCAGCGCCCTATTTCGGCACAGATTCTTTTACAGTTGGTGGATGTTTTCGATATTGATCCGCGTGGGCTGGCCGGCGATGAAGAAGCGCGGGCGCAAACTCAATTGCATGAAGTGTTTTCCGATCCGATGTTTCGCGATACGCCGCTGTCTAAAGCCGAGCTGAAAGATTTGGCCGCCGCCAGCCCCGCCGCTGCCGATGCGGTGGCGCGGCTTTACCAAGAGATGCTGCAAAGCCGCGCATCCAATGCGCTTTTGGTGGAGCAGCTAGAGGGCGGCGATGCGAGCAAGACCCAAGGTGCGGGAATGGCCCTCGATGAAGTGCGCGATTTTATTGTTGCGCAGAATAATTATTTTCCTGTCCTCGACGAAGAAGCCGAGACCTTGCATGACGCGGTAATGGCTGAGCATGACGAGCCCTATTTGGCTTTGCGCGCGCGCCTAGAGCAGCGGCACAATGTGAAAACCCGCATCGCCCCCGTCGAGGTGATGGACAATACGTTGCGCCGCTATGACCGACATCGCCAGACTATTTTTTTATCGGAATTGCTTGACCAACCAGGTCGCTCGTTTCAACTGGCCTATCAATTGGCCTATTTTGAGCAGATACCCAATATTGAAAATATTCTGGTCAGCTCAGGCATGGAGAGCGAGGAAGTGCGCACGGTCGCGCGTATTTCATTGGCCAATTATTTTGCCGCCGCTGCCTTAATGCCCTATGAGGCGTTTTTAAAAACCGCCACGGCCAATCAATATGACATCACTTTATTGGCGCGCCGCTTTGGCACGAGCTTTGAGCAAGTCTGCCATCGCCTGACCACTTTGCAACGACCTGGCGCGCGCGGCATTCCGTTTTTTCTTATTCGCGTCGACAATGCTGGCAATATTTCCAAACGCTTTTCCGCTGGTGGGTTTCATTTTGCGCGCTTTGGCGGCACTTGTCCGCGCTGGCATGTGCATGATGCGTTTCGCATTCCGGGGCAAATCAACACCCAGACCGTACAAATGGAAGATGGCACGCGCTACCTCTCCATTGCCCGCACGGTGAGCCGAGATAATTCCGGCTTTGGAGTTCCCGACAATCAGTTCGCCATTGCGATGGGATGCGAGATTAAACACGCCGATAAACTGATTTATGCCCGCGGCAGCAATACGGATAACCCAACGGGAGACACGCCCATTGGAGTGAACTGTCGACTATGCGAGCGCCGCGATTGCAATCAACGCGCCACCCCCTCTATCAATCGGGCGTTGCGGCTGGATGAGCATGTGCGTGGGCTATCGCCGTTTGATTTTTGAGCGCCGATTGACGCGACAAACCCCACATTGTAGGAAGAAGACATGAGCGAGCAACCATCTAGGCGACAAGCCAAAAAGCAAAAGAAATTCAAGCCCAAAGCGCGCACGCCGCGCGGGCTTCGTGATATGGCAGGCGATGAGCTGCGCCTGCAAAACCACATGATTGCCACCATCGCCCAAGTTTATGAGAGCTATGGGTTTGGAGAATTGGACACCTCGGCTTTTGAATATGCCGATGCGCTGGGCAAGTTTTTACCCGATGACGACCGGCCAAACGAAGGTGTGTTTTCGCTAGAAGACGACGACGGGCAATGGATGAGCTTGCGCTATGACCTGACCGCGCCGCTGGCGCGCTATGTCGCGGAACATTATGACCGCCTGCCCAAGCCCTTGCGCCGCTTTCAATTTGGCCCGGTTTGGCGCAATGAAAAACCTGGGCCCGGGCGGTATCGCCAATTCATGCAAATAGACGCCGACACGGTGGGCGCTGCCAACCAAGCAGCCGACGCAGAAATTTGCATGATGGCCGCCGACTGCATGGAAGCCCTAGGGCTCGAGCGCGGCGATTATGTTGTGCGGATTAACAATCGCAAAATTATGGACGGCCTGTTGATAGCCATCGGGCTCGACCCCGAGGCCGAAGAGTATGAAACCACCCGCCTAACGATTTTGCGGGCCATGGATAAATTCGACCGGCTTGGGCTCGACGCGGTGAAGGCCCTTTTGGGCGAAGGCCGCAAAGATGAAAGCGGCGATTTCACCAAGGGTGCCCATTTGACGCCGGCCCAAATCGATAAAGTGGCGCAAATGGTTTCCATCGAAGCCAACGACCGCAGCCATGCGCTAGACGCGATGGCCGAGCTGGTGGGGGGCACGGAAATTGGCCAACAAGGGCTCGCGGAATTGCGCGATATGGCCGAGCTGTTCACCACCCTTGGCTATGGCGAAGACCGCTTGGCGATTGACCCCAGCATTGTGCGGGGGCTGGGCTATTACACGGGCCCTGTTTATGAAATTGAGCTGACTTTTGAAGCCCGCGACGAGACCGGCGAGCTGGCACGCTTCGGCTCCGTCGGTGGCGGTGGGCGTTACGATGATTTGGTGAAGCGCTTTAAAGGCATTGAAATTCCGGCCACCGGCATTTCCATCGGCGTTAGCCGCTTGGCCGCAGCCCTTACCCTATTGGGCAAAGCAGGTGCCGCCGAGCCCGCCGATTTAATTGTCGTGACCGTGATGGATAAAGAAACGCGCCCCGAGCTGATGGCTTTGGTGCGCGATCTGCGCCAGCAAGGCCTGCGCGCCGAACTCTATATGGGCGACAGCGCCATGAAAGCGCAATTGCGCTATGCCGATGCGCGCGGGGCTAGGTTTGTGGTCATCGAAGGTGAAGATGAACGCGCGGCCGGTGAAGTAACCATTAAGGATTTGCAATTGGGCAAAGAAAAATCGGCCGAAATTAACGATAATGCCGAATGGCGCGCCTCCGAACACGCGCAACAACAAGTGCCCAAAGGCGACTTAGCCAGCAAGCTGATAGAGTTAACTTCATAATTTATGATTTTTGACTCCTAAATCCTATTATTTACACAAATTGAACTTCATTTTTACTAAATACTAAAAAATAACTTCATTTTTATTGACAAATGAACTCTATTTCGCTACGTCTGGCCTATGGAAGAGAAACCACAAGCCAGTTTTGGCGCGCGCGCTGCCAGCCAAGACACTCGTTTAAGCTCCGCCAGCGGCGTCATCGATGCTTTGGGCGGCACGAAAACCGTCGCTGAGATTTTGGGCGTCGGGCAATCGTCTGTATCCAACTATCGCAAATTAGGGTTTCCGGCCCGCAGTCATTTTGTGCTGTCTAAAATATGTGCCGAACGCGGCTTAGATGTAGCCGATGCGGTATTTGGCGGCATCCGCCTCACGCCGCTTGCGCCCTCACGCGCGGCGGCCGCTTTGCCACGCACCCAAGCCTTGGATATTTTTACCCGCAATGGCTTCACCGCTTTGGCAACGCCAGTTTTACAACCCGCCGCGCCCTTCATCGACCGGATGGGCGAGGAAATGCGCCGTCGCCTATTCACCTTCACGGATCCGGCTGGCGAGCAGCTGTGCTTGCGCCCTGACCTAACCATTCCCACCGCCCTCGCCTATTTGGCGCAAGGCGAAACCCGCTTGAAGAAATTTGCTTATGAAGGCATCGCCTTTCGCTATCAATCGCGCGGCGCTGGCAAGCCAGAAGAATTTACCCAAGCGGGCATTGAGATTATCGGTGGCGCCACGGCAGGCACCGATAGCTATGCAGATGATGCGACGGTTTTGCGCGACGTGATGGCTGGCGTGAAGGCCTTAGGTGTGGCCCAGTTCCAGCTTCGGCTTAACCATTTCGCGATGCTGCCTTTGTTTTTGCAAGGCCTTGGCCTAACCGCGCGCGCCGTATCGCGCCTGACGCGCGCCTATCATCAGAGTGCCAATTTCGAAACCGTTATCGCCCAGATGGTTGGGGAAGAAACGCGCCAACTCCAAGCCGATACAAGCTTATCGATCAATCTGTCAGGGCCGACGATTGCCGGTCGCTCGCCGCAAGACATTCAAACCCGTATCGATCGGTTGCGCGAAGATGCCAATGTGGGGCTTAGCCAAGCCCAAGCAGACATTATCCTGCGGTTTTTAAACCTAAATGGCCCTTTGGAAGGGGTGTTGCGCGAGATGATTCAATTAGCGCCTGAAGCCGATTTATCGAGTGTCACCGACTATTGGACCGCGCTTCGCCAAAACCTAGAGCTAGATAAATTACCAGCCACGCTCAGCCTCACAGGCGGGCGGAAAATGGCTTATTACACAGGCCTTTCGTTTGAAATTATCGTGCCTGCGCTGGGCAACCAAAGCGTCATTGCGGCGGGGGGCCGATATGATGATTTGCTGCAAGCCTTGGGCGCCGAGCGCGCGCTCGGTGCGGTTGGGGGCGCCATGGCTTTAGAGCGCGTGGAAGCTGCTGCGCAACTTCAAAAAGGAGACCGCTCATGAGCCCCCTTATCCTCGCCGTCCCCTCGAAGGGTCGCCTAGAAGAAAGCGCCACGGCCTTATTTACCAAAGCTGGCATCGCGCTAAAACGCGCCGGCGCACGCGGCTATACCGGCATGGTCAAAGGCATCGACCAAATTGAAGTACAATATCTCTCGGCTTCCGAGATTGCCGCGCGCCTTGCCGATGGCAGCATTCATTTTGGCATTACGGGCGAAGACCTGCTGCGCGAAGAAGTGCCTGATTTAGATAGCGCCGTGCAACTTGTGCTGGGACTTGGCTTTGGCCGCGCCGATGTGGTGGTGGCTATTCCAGACGGCTGGGTGGATGTACGCAGCATGGCAGACTTGGCCGAAGTAGCGGCCGAGTTTCGTGCCAAACACGCCAAGCGCCTGCGCGTTGCCACCAAATACACGAACCTCACTGCAGACTTTTTCGCAGAGCACGGCGTGACCGATTATAAATTGGTCGAGAGCTTTGGCGCCACAGAAGCGGCGCCCAATTCCGGCGCAGCCGAAGCCATTGTCGACATCACCTCGACAGGGGCCACGCTGGTTGCCAATCAATTGCGCATCCCCGACGATGGCGTGATGTTGCAAAGCGAGGCCAATTTAGCCGCCTCCCTAAAAGCCGATTGGGACGAGACCGCCCGCGCCGCCAGCAAGCGATTGCTGTCGCGTTTGGCCGCCTATAATCGGGCGCAGGAGTTGGTGCATGTCACGCTATCCTCACCCCGCGGCATAGTAGAGGCAGCCTTACAAGGCGACGCTTTGGCTGCCTTGGTGAGCGAGTTTGGCGCCGTGGAAGACCATCATTTTGCGGGCGCCACCTCGACGGGCGGTAGCTTTTATGGCTTCCAATTGCCACTGGAAAATCAGGATGATTTCATCGAAACCATGCTGCAAAAAGGCTTTTCACAAGCCAGCGTTTCCAAGCTCGACTTTGTTTATGAAAGCCGCAATGCGCTTTACGAACGGCTGCTCGGCGCTGTATTGTAAGGCATGGTCTTAACCACCGTCATTATCGTACTGGCAAGCCTCGGCACTGCCTTTTTGTCGAGCATTTTTGGCATGCTCGGCGGGCTCATTCTTATGGGCCTGCTGGTCAGTATTTTGCCCATCGGCGCGGCCATGGTTCTTCACGGGCTTATTCAGCTCACCTCCAATGGGTATCGCGCTTGGCTGAACCGCGCGGATATCGTTTGGCCGATTGTCGCTAGTCTCTTTGTCGGCAATGTCATTGCGCTGGCGGCTTTGGCTTTTATCTCATTCTCTCCCGACCGAACCAGCGTTTTATTGGCGCTCGGGCTCTTGCCTTATGTGGCGTGGGCTTTGCCTAAGAACCTAGTTTTAGATGTCACCCGAAAACCCATCGGCGTGTTTGCCGGAATAATTGTTGTGGCTACCAACCTCTTGGCAGGCGTCGGCGGGCCGTTATTAGATGTGTTTTTCCAACGCGTCACCCTCACCCGCCATCAAGTGGTGGCAACCAAAGCGGTGGCGCAAAGCCTTGGGCATAGCTCAAAAATTATTTTCTATGGGGGCCTCGCCGCCACCGCCTCGCTTCAAGATTGGCCGAGTTTTTGGCTGCTTGGCGCCGCCATGGCGGCTTCCGTGTTGGGCACACGCCTTGGCAAACGCGTGTTGGACAACATGCAAGACGCGACGTTTTTTAAGTGGACGCAGCGGATTTTGCTGAGCGTGGGGGCGGTGTTGATTGCCCGGGCGCTATTTCTTTTGCAGGGCTAAACCGCAAGCAACGCCGCCGTGTGACGGCCATTCGCTTGGCCCGCAATTTGGCGGCGCGCATACGCATTCTAATTTTCCCGAAACACCACGCCCGTGGCGCGATTGAGCGGCGTCATAATATAGTCCAAGACCGAACGCTTTTTGCCAATGATATCGACCACGACCGTCATGCCCGGCACGATATCTACTTCCTCATCGGTTTTCGATAATTTGGCTTCGGGTACAGAAATCATAGTTTCATAATAAGGCGGCATGTTATCTTCTTGCGTGGTATTGGGCGCAATGCGCTGCACGCTGCCTTCTAGGTTGCCATAGCGCGACACATCATAGGCCGAGAGCGCCACTTGAGCGGTCTGACCCGGAAAAATGCTCGCAATATCTTCCGACATGATTTTGGCTTTCACCAATACTTGCTGCTCATCCGGCACAATTTCTGCCAATACGGTTCCCGCCTGCACCACGGCGCCAACGGTTTTAATGTGAACTGCCGAGATGGTGCCATCTTCGGGCGCGCGAACTTCGGCGTTGCGAACCTTGGCCCGGAAGGCGCTTTCGCGAGCTCCGGCTTGGTCAGCGCGGATTTGCACTTCCGATAATTCGCGAGCCGCCTCCGCACGAAAATTATCAACAACCGCCTCATATTCATCCAAAGCGCTATTATAGTCGCCGCGCACCTCCACCAAAGTCAGGCGCGCTTCGTGGCCGCCTTCAACGAGGGGGCGCAGAATATCTATTTTCTCTTTCAGGTTTGTCACCCGACGGTTAATCGAGGTAAGGCGCGATTGAATCGCGCGTTGGCGGCGCACAAAGACACTGCGTTCTGCTGTCACCACATCTTCGGCATTGCTATTGCCTTCCAGCCAATCTGGAAAAACCAATTCATCCGCGCCATTGGCTTCCGCCGTTAGGCGCGCGATGGTTGCCAGAGCCGCGATGAGCGTAATTTCATTATCATCAAAATTCGCCACCACATCTTCGTCTGCGAGGCGAAATAAGATATCGCCTTTTTTGACGCTATCGCCGATTTTGGCAGAGATAGTCACTACCGATCCGAGCAATCGGTTTTGGACCAATTGCACCGAAGACGGAGGCACAATCGTACCCTCTGCCCGCACCACTTCGTCCAACTCAGTGAACGTCGCCCATAGCAAAGCAATGGAGAAGAAACTGGCAATCAGAATAAACACACGATTGCCTTGCAGCTCTGTCGGGTCTTCGTCGATATCGATTTTTTCGCCCAACGACATCATTGCGGCCATCAGCGGGTCGGGCGGCGGGCTGGTTAGTTTCCGATAAATCTCACGTGCCTTGTACCAACGCACGAGTGTTGTTTGCCCCCAAGGGGTGGCTAAAATCCGCGCGCCTAATTTATCCAGGCGCAGGGCAATGGCCAATTTCTTCAAGAGCCCCCAAACCTGGCGCGCCAAAGACCCAAGCATGGGAAGCAATTTCTGCAGCAGTGTCCGGCATAGGACGCGTAATTTTTCGATCATATTACTCATTGGGAAACCTCTTTACTCGCCAGCAGGTTTGCTGGGCGGGCTGCTTTGGGGGGGAGATTGGGCAGCACTTTCTGCTTCAGCCGCCGCGTTTTGTGCACTCGCCTGTAAACGCTCCAGCACTTGATCGCGTGGGCCATTGGCCACCAATCGACCACCTTCAATAACCAGAATACGGTCGGCAATTTCCAGCATCGGGCCCCTATGGGTCACAAACACAGTGGTGATGCCGCGCGTCGCTGCATCTAGGGATTTCACGAGGGCTTGCTCGCTCCCGACATCGAGAGAGGCCGTCGGCTCGTCTAGCAATAGAAGCGATGGCTTTGAGAGCAGAGATCTTGCAATCGCCAGACTTTGACGCATACCCGAAGATAATTCGCGTCCGCGTTCTGAAAGCGGAAAATCAAAGCCGCCCGGTAATTGTCCAATAAAGCCCTCAGCCCCCGCCGCACGAACGCTATCCAGCAAGTCCGCATCAGAAGCATCTGGCGCGCCCATTAGCAGGTTCTCGCGTATCGAGCCGGAGAACAGCACAGGATTTTGAAACACGATCGACATATTATTGCGCAAATCTGTCGGCCGAATATGGCGGACGTCGGCATTGTCGATCATCACAAGACCGCTATCGGGTTTATGCAGACCGGATAGCAGACGCAACACGGTGGTTTTGCCAGAGCCAATACGACCCAGAATAGCGACACGCTCACCCGCTTTTATTTCGAAAGAAACATCTTCCAACGTTGCGTTATCTTGCCCCTCATAAGTGAAATGCACATGGTTAAAGGCAATGTCGCCATTTAGTTTTTCGCGGCTGAGGCGGCCTGCGCGTTGTTCTTCATCGGTTTGGCCCGATAGGATTTCGCCCAAGCTACGATAAGCGGCGATGGCTTGGTTAAACCGGCCAAGCAATTGCGTTAGCTGGCCCAAAGGTGCCAAAGTTCGACCCGACAAAATGACACAAGCGATAAGCTGCCCCATCGTCAAATCGCCCGACGCGATGAGATAAACGCCATAAACCACAATACCGACCTGGCTCATTTGTTGTCCCAATTGCGTGACTGTTTGGGTTAGCTGGCTGGTGAATTTAGTTTTCCGGTTCGAAACAGCCTGATTAACAACGCTTTGCAACCAACGCTGGCGCAGCATCGATAAGCCCGAAAGCGTTTTGATGGTTTCCAGCGCAGAAATCATCTCCACCATAACCGCTTGTTTGCCTTGGCCTTGCATCATGCCGGTCAGGGTAAGGCGACGCATCACAGGCTGTAACAGCAAGCCGAATAGAACCACGCCGATAACGATGAGCGCCGGCACAGCCGCCACCGGCCCGCCAATGCCCCAAAGCACGAAGAGGAATAAAATCACGAATGGCAAATCTGCAAACACCGTAAAACTGGCCGAGCCTAAAACTTCTTTTAAGGATTCGAACTCACGCACGGTACTGGCCAAAGCCCCCGTGGCTTGCTGGCTCAGGTCGACATCATGGCGGGCGATGCGGTTAAACAAACGCTCCGAAATAACGCGGTCGATACGCGCGCCGGCCGCATCCACAAATTGGCCACGAATGATTTTCATCGCAAAATCAAAGCCCATGATAACCAACATAATGCTGGTCAACGCCCATAGACTTTCCACCGCTTCATTAGGAATGACGCGGTCATAGACCGTCATAATGTAAAGCGACGAGCCCAAGGCAAACATATTGATCAGCACAGAAGCTGCAATGACCTGGCCATAGATTCTACGGCAAGCCAAGACCGGCCCCCAAAACCAATGCGTCATATACTCTTGGTCATTCGACTCTTTGGCAGCCTCTTGCGCCAAGCCGGTTGTTTTCTTCTCGGGCTCTTCTGATTTTTTTTCTTTCGGGCGCGTATCTAACATCCACTGACTCCAAGACTAATATCTAAAACATTGGCCAATTGACCGGCCAGTTGCAGCGCTGCCAAGCGGGTATTTTCAGAGCGAATTTGCAATGAAATATATTGCGCTTGCGCGTCCGCCAGCCTCTGCTCCAGCCCCAACAACCCCAAAAGGTTGCCACGAGTGCGCGTCGACAAAATGCGTTCACTGGCGATTTGCGTTTCCAATTGCTCTAACTGCTCGCGGTTTTCGACCAATTGGGTCATCTCATCCAACAGCTGATCTTGCAGCCGACGGCTCTCGGCGTTATGGCTGCGCTGATAGGCAGATAATTCAGCTTCTAGCCCCATACGGCGCGCCGATACCCCGCCCCGTTGGGCCGCATTGGCTCCGCCGTCATACAGCGGCATAGAGAACTCAATCGCGCCCGTCACCTCATAGGTCGAACAATTTTGGACGCGATAATAAAGAAAGTTACCGTTTGCATCGCGGTCCCGCGATCCATTGCCATCCTCATCGACCAAGCGCGTGGAGCCGCGAATATCCTCGTGAATTTCACTGCCCCTAGCTGCTATCGGATCATTGCAGCGGTTTTTCTGCGCGACGTCCCACCCGCGTGCAGAGACCACGCCGGTCAGACTAGGCAGGCGTTCGGCCCGCAGGCGCGCATCTTCTGATTCCACCTTCTTAATATTATGCCGAAGAAGCTTGGCCCTTGGGCTCGCCTCGCCCGCCACCATAGTGGGGACATCTGGGCGCTGGCTTTGAAAACTGGCGACAATCGCTTTGGCCTGCTCGGGCAATATTCCAAATTCGGTTTTCATTTCACGGGCTACCAAATCTCTTTGGCGTTGGGCTTGGGTTACCCGACTTTCTATTTCTAGTCCGGTCAAACGGGCTTGGCGCATTTCAGCCAGCCGGGCGGCACCTGCTTTAAAGCGTTGCTGCATACTCTCGACATCGCGATCTATAACTTCTTTGCTTTGCGTAAAATGCTCAATGAGGCTGACCTGCAAAACATAATCGAGCGCCAAGCGGGTGACACTACTAAGCTGCTGTTCCAAAGTGGCACTGCGTTCAATTTGGGCCGCGAAGCGGTCTTCACGATGGCCAGATATAATCGAGGCATTGCGGCCCCAATCGTAAATATGTTGGCGTAAGCTTAAAGTTGCATTGACCCCTTCACCGTCATATTCGCTGGAATTAGAACCGCCAAACTCATCGGCTCTCGAAGTCTGGTCTATCCATTTCGAGCCGCTTGAAAGCGTCGCGTCGAGGCGCGGATAATAACTCGACTTGCCGAGAAGAATGCCCCATTTCGCCTCGCACACACGTTGCTCGACGCGCTGCTGACTAGGGTGATTGCGCAATTTGCGTTGCAAGTCGGCGATATGCGGCGGCATTACTGGCGCTTTAACAACAGGCGCGCGAGCCGCAGTAGGGGCGCGAGCCACATTAGGAGCCACATTAGGGGCAAGAGTAGGAGTAGGAGTAGGAGTAGGAGTAGGAGTAGGAGTAGGAGTAGGAGTAGGAGCCGGTACCAGCACTGGCACCGCCTTTGAAATAGGCGCAGGCGTTCCCGCTTGCCTAATTATTTCGGGCAAGGCCGGGGCCTCTTCTGCAGCCCCTAAACTTGGGGTATACAACAGAAAACTTGCGCATAACGCGCTCTTAGCAATCGATCTCATACAAACCTCTCATACGGAACACAACCAACAGACGTCCAACTTAAGGTTGGAGGCGTTACTATTTGGTTAATGAATTGGCAGTTTTTCTGCCATCTCCGTCATTATTATTTTTCTTCGGTTTGCCTTCTCAGGCGCGCGCAAGCTAGCAAGAACCTATCGGCATGGCTAGCGAAAAGCGCAAGTATTAGGTAGGCGCATCTAGCCCAAAATACAAGCCCCAAGCGATAAGATAGGCTTGAGAAAACCAATGAAAAAAGGGCTGCTCCAACGAACAGCCCTTTTCCTTATTTCTGCACGCTCTGATTTACATCAGCGCTATGGAGAGGCTACATCATGCCGCCCATGCCACCCATGCCGCTCATGTCTGGCATAGCTGGAGCCGAGCCCGCTGGTGCTGGCTTCTCAGCTACCATGGCTTCGGTGGTGATCAACAGACCCGCCACAGAGGCTGCATCACGCAGGGCCGTGGTAACCACTTTCGCAGGATCCACAATACCAGCCGCAATGAGGTCACAATAGACTTCGTTTTGCGCGTCAAAGCCGATTTTGCCTTTGCCATCCAAAACTTTGCCGACCACGATAGAGCCTTCCACACCTGCGTTTGCCGAGATTTGGCGAACTGGCGCTTCCAACGCACGACGGATGATTTTAATGCCAGCTTGAATGTCTGCATTGTCATCTGTCAGCTTGTCGACAGCCAGAGTGGCCAAAAGCAACGCTGTGCCGCCGCCCGGTACGATGCCGCTTTCCACGGCAGCGCGGGTTGCATTCAAAGCATCGTCGACGCGGTCTTTGCGTTCTTTTACTTCCACTTCGGTTACGCCACCAACTTTGAGAACCGCAACACCGCCAGCCAATTTGGCAACGCGCTCTTGCAGTTTTTCACGGTCGTAATCTGATGTGGTGTTTTCGATTTGCGTGCGGATTTGGCCAACACGCGCATCGATGTCTTTTTTCTTGCTCGCGCCATCCACGATAACCGTCTCATCTTTGGTAATGTTCACGCGCTTGGCAGTGCCCAGCATATCGAGCGTTACATTTTCCAATTTAATGCCAAGGTCTTCCGAGATCACTTGACCACCGGTCAAGATAGCAATGTCTTCGAGCATGGCTTTGCGACGATCGCCAAAGCCTGGGGCTTTGACTGCAGCAATTTTCAGGCCACCGCGCAATTTGTTAACGACCAAAGTCGCCAGCGCTTCGCCTTCGATGTCTTCTGCGATAATCAGCAGTGGACGCGACGACTGCACAACAGCTTCCAAAATTGGCACCATGGCTTGCAGGTTGGTCAATTTGGTTTCGTGCAACAGAATGAGCGGGTCTTCCAGCTCAGTCGTCATTTTGTCTGCATTGGTAATGAAGTAAGGCGACAAGTAACCACGGTCGAACTGCATGCCTTCTACAACGTTCAATTCGCTTTCGAGGCCTTTGGCCTCTTCCACGGTGATGACGCCTTCATTGCCGACTTTTTCCATGGCTTGCGCAATCATTTGGCCGATTTCAGCTTCGCCATTTGCCGAGATGGTGCCGACTTGGGCAATCTCTTCATTAGACTTCACTTTTTTCGAACGCTTGTCGAGATCGGCCAAAGCCGCGCTTACGGCGATGTCGATGCCGCGCTTCAAATCCATTGGATTCATGCCGGCAGCAACGGCCTTATGGCCTTCGCGGACAATGGCTTGGGTCAACACAGTTGCGGTAGTGGTGCCATCGCCAGCCACATCATTGGTGCGCGAAGCAACTTCGCGGACCATTTGAGCGCCCATGTTTTCAAACTTATCTTCTAGCTCAATTTCTTTGGCAACAGACACACCATCTTTTGTGGTGCGCGGTGCGCCGAAAGATTTATCGAGTACAACATTACGCCCTTTAGGGCCCAGCGTTACTTTGACGGCGTCGGCAAGAATGTCGACCCCTTTCATCATTTTAGCTCGGGCTTCGGCGCCAAAAATTACTTCTTTAGCCATGATATTCTCCTATCCAAAACTGGGTGGCGTTAGCCGATGATGCCCAGGATATCGCTTTCTTTCATGATGAGCAGTTCTTCGCCATCAATGGTGACTTCGCTGCCCGACCATTTGCCGAACAACACATTGTCTTTTGCTTTCACGTCGAGCGGCGTTAGTTTGCCGTCATCGCCACGGGTTCCGCTACCAGCTGCAACCACAACACCTTGCGATGGTTTTTCTTGAGCCGAGTCCGGAATGATAATACCACCGCTGGTCTTCGTATCTTCATCAATACGGCGAACCAATACACGGTCATGTAAAGGACGAAATTTCATCTTCTTTCTCCTATGAAAGGGCTCCCTTAGGAGCTTCCCCAAAAATTAAAGGAGCACGCCCCAAAAGGGGAGTGCCTCTGCGCATGTTTCAGATAGGGAGAAGGCCGCACAGTGTCAAGGCTCGGAGGGAAATAAAGACGAAAATAAAAAGAAAAAAATGCAGAAAAAAGGGCAGAAAAAAATGCAGAAAAAAATAGAGAAAAAAATAAGGGCCGACAGTTTAACCTGTCGGCCACCAATTACAGCCCGGGCGGAGAAAAACATACGGTAGGTGGGATTAACCGCACGCCTTCCCACAGGCTTTTTAAATCAGCGCACTTCTTACGTTGCGCTCTCTATTTCGACCAAGAAAGCCATGCTGGCAAGAGAGGTTTTTTTAGTTATTTCAATGGTTTAAAATAAAATAAATAGAGTTTATTTATATGCATAGAGATAAATTATTATCTCACTTGTTCGGCACTAAAAAACCTGCCCAACCCCTATTGGTCAGGCAGGCTTTTTTATAAATAACGAGGTGCCTGGCAAATTAGGCGATGGTTTGCCCACCATCGATAACCATTTGCTGGCCGGTCATAAACGCACCCGCCTCACTGGCTAGGAAGACAGCCGCACCCGCAATTTCGTCTGGCATACCAATGCGACGCATGGGCGTCGTGGCGGTTGATTGCTCGAGAATATCTGGGTTATCCCACAAGGCTTGTGCGAAATAGGTTTTGATGAGACCTGGCGCAATCGTATTGGCACGAATGTTTTTCGAACCATGCTCGACCGCAATATTGCGCGCGAGCTGAAAATCAGCCGCTTTGGAAATGCCATAAGTTCCCAGCATGGCCGACCCTTTAATGCCGCCAATCGACGAGATAATGATAATCGCGCCATCGTTGCGCTCAATCATGCCTGGCAATACCATGTTGGAGAGCCAGTGATTGGATTTCACATTATTGGCCATAATTTTATCGAAAGCATCGTCAGGGCAATCAAGGCTTGGGCCGAAATACGGGTTCACGGCCGCGTTGCAAACCAGAATATCGACTTTGCCGAAATGCGCTTTAGCTGTGTCAGCCAAGTTTTGCAGCTGGTCTTTGGCGCCAATATTACATTCTACTGTTAGCGCTTTGCCTGGGTGCTTTTCGTTGATGGAGTTGGTGACTTCATCACACGCGGCCGCTTTGCGGCTCGAAACAACAACATTGGCACCATGGTCTGCCATTTGACGGGCGATGGCTTCGCCAATACCGCGCGAGGCGCCCGTGATAATGGCGGTTTTTCCTTCGAGATTAAAAAGTGTCATATTTTGCTCCTGTTTATGTGGCACGTTTTATTGGACGAAAAGCTAGCAGATATCGCCCTTGCGTCAACTTTTGAATATGCCCCGCCGATTGACGAAAGGCTTGACGCCAGCACAGGAAACAGGCAGCTTCGCGCTTTATTGAGCCAATCCGGCACCCCTTTTAGCCCTGTAGTTTAGCCCTTTACCCCAGACCCTGCCTTCGACACGAAAGATTGCTTTAAAATGACCCAAGCCAACGCCCCCCAATTGCCCCAAATGCTGAACGGTTTAAGCGATATTTCCGAGCAATATGACGCGGTGATTTGCGATATTTGGGGGGTGCTGCACAATGGGCGCGAGCCTTTTGCTGGCGTCGATGCGGCGTTGAAAAACTTCCGAGATGGCGGCGGCAAAGTCTTGCTTTTATCCAACGCCCCGCGCCCCGGCCAAACCGCGCTTAATCGGCTCGATGAAATTGGCAATGCACGCACTTCCTACGACAATATTTTAACTTCTGGCGATGCCACCCGCACAAAATTAACCGAGCTGGGCGCGCAAGGCAAAAAATGCCACCACGTGGGCCCCGCAAAAGATGCCGATTTAGTGGCAGGTCTCGACATTGAGCTGGTCGAGATAGACCACGCCGATGTCGTTTTGTTTTCTGGCATGTATGACGACAGCACAGAGAGCCCGCAAGATTATGCAGATTTTCTGACCGATATTTTAGCCCGCAAACTGCCGCTCATTTGCCCGAACCCAGATCGCCAAGTGCAAATGGGCGATAAGATTATTTTCTGCGCCGGTGCCGTCGCCGAAGTTTACGAAACCATGGGCGGTGAAGTCATTTGGATGGGCAAACCCTATCCCACAGTTTACCACCGCGCCAAAGCCATGTTGAGCGAGATGACCGGCCTCGAGGCGCCGCGCTTGCTGGCGATTGGCGATGGGCCGAAAACCGATATCCCAGGCGCGCAAGAAGCCGGCGTCGATGCTTTGTTTATCAGCGGCGGCTTGGCCGGGGCTTCCGGTGCCAAAGTAGACACGGCCGAGGATGTGGCTGATTTATTGCGCGAAGAAAACACCCATGCGCGTTACGCCATCCGCCATTTGACTTGGTAAGCTGGCTTGTCTCTTGACCGCATTGCCTTTAGGGTTTCCCCATGACCAATACCCCCGCCAAACCACCCGCGCTCTACCGCAATCTTGCCGAGCTTCAAAACCACGCAACAGCCAAAAACTGTGTGCTGGCCATTGGCAATTTTGATGGGGTGCATTTGGGCCACCAACAGGTCATCGCGCAAGCGCGCGCCACCGCCGATAGATTGGACGCGCCCTTGGGCGTTATGTTATTCGACCCGCATCCGCAGCAGTTTTTCGCGCCCGAAGCACCGCCTTTTCGCCTGACCCGACTGGTGACGCGCGCCGCTTTATTAGCGCAATTGGGCGTCGACTTTACCCTTGCCTTGCCGTTTGATGCGGCAATGGCGGCTTGCGAAGCCGAGGATTTCATCGACAATATTCTATGCGAGCAGCTTGGCGTAAAAGCGGTTTGTGTGGGCTATGACTTTTGTTTTGGCAAAGGCCGCAAAGGCAATTTCGCCATGCTGCAAACCTATGGCGAAAAACTGGGCTTTGAAACCAATGCCACTAGCGCGGTTTTGCAGCCAGATAGCACCGCGCCTTATTCGTCTTCTGCTATCCGCAATTTTTTGCGCGACGGGGAGCCGGAAAAAGCAGCCGATTTAATGGGCCATGCTTTCGCCATTGAAGGCGAGGTGCAGCACGGCGATCAACGCGGACGCACCATCGGATTTGCCACCGCCAATATGGCGTTGGAAGATTATGTGCTGCCCAAATTTGGCGTCTATGCCGTGCGGGCAGAAATTTTAGATGGCGCCTTTGCCGGACAACTTATAGACGGCGTCGCTAATTTAGGCATGCGCCCAACCGTGGGCACCGACAAGCCGCGCCTCGAAACCCATTTGTTCGACTTCAACGGCGATATTTATGACGCCACTTTGCGGGTCTCTTTGTTACATTTCATTCGCCCCGAACAAAAATTCGATGGGCTGGAAGCGCTAACCTCCCAAATTGCCAAAGATAGCGACACCGCCAAAAGACAATTAAAGAAGATTAAATAACGCCAAAACCCCATAACACCTCCATGAACTAGCGACCAATTTGCTTGGCAGCCGAGTGCGAGATTGCTACAAAGCGGCGAGAGTGAGACTGAAAATGAGTGACACAGAAAATAATAGCCGCGATTATCGCGACACGTTGAATTTGCCCCAGACCGAATTTCCTATGAAAGCCGGATTGCCAAAACGCGAGCCCGATTTGCTGGCTCATTGGGATGCGATTGGCCTGCGCGATAAAATTCGCGAGCAAGGCAAAACTCGCGAGAGCTTTGTGCTGCACGATGGCCCTCCCTACGCCAATGGCGACATTCATATCGGCCACTCGCTGAATAAAATTTTGAAAGACGTGATTGTCCGCTCGCAACAATTAATGGGCAAAAACTCTGTCTATGTGCCGGGTTGGGATTGCCATGGCCTGCCGATTGAATGGAAAATTGAAGAGCAATATCGCAATAAAGGGCTGAACAAAGATGATGTGCCTGCCAGCGAGTTTCGCGAGCAGTGCCGCCAGTTTGCAAAAAAATGGGTCGACGTTCAATCCGAACAATTCCAGCGCCTCGGCGTGCAAGGCGATTGGGAAAACCCCTATACGACCATGGCCTTTGAAGCTGAAGCGACGATTGTTAAAGAGTTTCAAAAATTCCTGATGGATGGCTCGCTGTATCGCGGCTCGAAACCGGTCATGTGGTCGGTGGTTGAAAAAACCGCCCTCGCCGAAGCCGAAGTCGAATATGAAGAACATGTCTCGCCGACGATTTTTGTAAAGTTTCCCGTGCAAGGCATGGACGATACGTTTGCGGTTATTTGGACGACGACGCCGTGGACCATTCCGGCCAACCGCGCCATCGCTTATGCGCCTGGCCTGACTTATGGTCTGTATGAAGCCAATGGCGAAAAATTTATTTTATCAGATGCCCTCGCCGAGCGGGTGATGGGCGCGGCCAAAATAGAAGACTATTCGCGCCTATCGGATATCGACCCTGCCGGTCTGATTTGCCATCACCCTTTGCACGGCCAAGGTTATGATTATGATGTGCGGGTTCTGGCGGGTGATTTTGTGACCGATGAAACGGGCACAGGATTGGTGCATATTGCGCCGGGCCATGGCCAAGATGATTTCGAACTCGGCCTTAAGTATAATATTGAAGTGCCGTTTACGGTCGACGAAGCCGGTGTTTATTACGACCATGTGCCGTTGTTTGCAGGCAAATGCGTGCTCAATGAAAAGGGCAAAGATGGCGATGCCAATGGCGGCGTTATTAGCGCATTGGTAGAGGCTGAACGGCTATTGGCCAAAGGCAAATTGCGCCATTCTTACCCGCATAGCTGGCGTTCGAAAGCGCCACTGATTTTCCGCAATACCCCACAATGGTTCATCTCGATGAGCGAAACGGGCCTGCGCGACAAAGCCCTAAAGGCTATTGATGACGTTAATTGGTATCCCAAAGCGGGGCGCAATCGCATTCATGCCATGATCGAAAACCGCCCCGATTGGGTTATTTCGCGCCAACGCGCATGGGGGGTGCCGCTAACGATTTTCACCGCCAAAGCCGATGGCGCCATTTTGCGCGATGCCCAAGTGAACCAACGTATTGTCGATGCGGTCACCCAAAAAGGCGCCGACGCTTGGTTTGATACCGATCCGCAAGTCTTCCTGGGCGATGCCTATAAAGCCGAAGACTTCGACCAAGTTAGCGACATTCTCGATGTTTGGTTCGACAGTGGGGTGACCCATTCATTTGTTCTGGAAGCCCGCGACGACCTGCATTGGCCGGCCGATGTTTATTTTGAAGGCTCTGACCAGCACCGTGGTTGGTTTCAGTCTTCCTTGCTAGAAAGCTGTGCCACCCGAGGGGTCGCGCCTTTTAAAAACGTCATCACGCACGGCTTTACGATGGATGAAAAAGGCAAAAAAATGTCGAAGTCCATCGGCAATGCCGTAGACCCCTTGAAGATTATACAGCAATCGGGCGCAGAGATTATTCGCCTCTGGACAGTGTCTTGTGACTATTCAGAAGACCAACGCATCGGCCCTGAAATTATTAAGGCCAATACGGATGCCTATCGAAAAATGCGTAATGGTTTTCGCTTCTTGCTGGGCAATTTGACCGATTTTGAGGATAGCGAAAAAGTCGATGTCGCCGATATGCCTGAGCTAGAGCGGTATATTTTGCACCGTTTGGCCGAGCTGGACGCTTTGGTGCGCGACAATTACAATCATTTTGATTTCCGCAAAATCTATCAAGCCCTATTCACTTTCATGACCGTGGATTTGTCGGCGTTTTATTTCGATATTCGCAAAGACACGCTTTATTGCGATCCCCATTCCAGCCTAGAGCGACGCGCGAGCCGCACCGTGATGGATGCCATTTTCCATTGCTTGACCCGATGGCTGGCACCGATTTTATGTTTCACCATGGAAGAAGTTTACCAATCGCGTTTTGGCCAAAGTCAAGACAGCGTGCATTTGCAGACTTTCTATCCCATCGGCGACACTTGGACGGATGAAGCCTTGGCCCAAAAATGGGAAAAAATTCGCACCCTGCGTCGTGTGGTGACCGGCGCCTTGGAAATTGAACGGCGCGAAAAACGTATCGGCTCTAGCCTCGAGGCGGCGCCGATTGTTTATGTCGGACAAGAAGCGTTATTTGCCGTTACCGTGGGCCAAAACATGGCTGATATTTGCATCACCAGCCAAATTGATATTCGTGCCGAGGCTCCGCCTGCGGACGCTTTTACCTTAGATGATGTCGCTCATGTCGGCGTCGTGCCAAGAATGGCCGAAGGTCAAAAGTGCCAACGCTCGTGGAAAATTTCGCCCGACGTGGGTTCGGTCGAGGGCTATCCAGATTTAAGCCCGCGCGATGCGGCAGCGGTGGCTGAGTATGACGCAAGCGCCTAGATCTTTCGGCATGGCTCAAGGGTTGAGCTGGGCTGCCATTTTGGCAGGGCTCGACCAAACCACGAAATGGGCCATTGTGCATGGGTTTGGATTTGCCGAGCGCGAAGCCTTCGCCGTTTTGCCGTTTCTCGACTTCACTTTTATTTGGAACCGAGGCATTAGCTACGGCCTCTTGGATGGCAGCGGCGACACCGGCCGCTGGCTTTTGAGCTTGGTGGCTTTGCTGGCCATTGGCTATTTTATTTGGATGTTAAAAGCGGGCGAAACGCGGCGTGTGGGCATGGCTTACGCGCTTCTGGCAGGCGGCGCTTTGGGAAATTTGGTCGACCGCGTTTGGTATGGCGCCGTGGTTGATTTCGTCTCTCTGCATTGGGACGGGTTTTATTGGTATGTGTTTAATTTGGCCGATGTTTGGATAAGTTTGGGCGTGGCTCTGCTAATTTATGACTTAATCTGGCCACAAAAAACCGCAGACTAGTTTGCGTCTATAGCAATTTCCGCTATAGATAGGCGGCAAGATTTTTGAGGCATTTTAATGAGGCACTTTGTGACTAAGAAAACTGAAAAAACATCTGTTCTGTCATCTTGTTTCAAAATGACGATGGTTATCGGCCTGGCGGCGGCTCTTTCGGCATGCGGCAGCGACCGAGACAATGCGCTTGGGTACGGTAAAAATGCACCAGACGAATTTAATGTCGTGCGCAAAGCGCCGCTTATTCTGCCGCCTGATTTTAACTTGCGTCCGCCTTCGTCTAATAGCGCGCGCCCCATTACGCCCACTGGCGCTGAGCTGGCGCGGCTGATTGTTTTGCCCAATGCGCCCCAGACATCAATACCGCCAAGCGAACAAAACCTATTGGATAAAGCCGCCCGCGGTGGCGTGTTTGGCAATGGGATTCGCGAAGACTTGAGCAATCGTGCCTCTGGCAAAGCCAGCGAACCCGCTACCACCGTCGACGCTTTGGTAAAAGATCAATCTAAGAGCCCACAATAGGCAACAGCATGAAAAAATGGGGTCTATTCCTCGTAGGCTTAGGGCTCAGTGCCATGCTGGCCAATTGCACGCCCGTGCCAGATGGCCCAAAAGTCGAAACCGCCAAATTAGCCAATGGCCTCGAAATTATCGTACTCCCCGACCCGCGCGCCAATGTAGTGACACATATGCTTTGGTACCGAGTCGGCTCGGCCGATGAGCCAATTGGTAAATCGGGCATCGCGCATTTTTTTGAACATTTAATGTTTCGCGGCACTGAAAAAATTGCCCCAGGCGAATTTTCCAAAACCGTGGCGCGCCTCGGTGGACAAGACAATGCGTTTACCTCCTATGATTACACCGCCTATTTTCAACGTATTGCGCGAGACAAATTGCCGATCATGATGGAGATGGAAGCCGAGCGCATGCGTGGGCTGATTATCAATCCGGATATCGTGGCGGTGGAACGCGATGTTATTTTAGAAGAGCGTTCCATGCGCGTCGATGGTCGCCCTAGTAGTTTGTTGAGCGAACAAATGCGCAAACGCCTGCATGCGGGCACAGCCTATAGCGTGCCCGTTATTGGCTGGCGCGACGAGATTAGCGCGCTCAATGCGGCGGATGCGAAAACCTTTTACGAGCGCTATTATGCGCCCGATAACGCCGTCTTAGTGATTGCGGGTGCGGTGTCTCTGGCCGAAGTATTGCCTTTGGCCGAAACCTATTACGCCAAGCTAACCCCCAGCCAAACCCCGCGCGATGCGCGCCGTGTGGCGAGCGATTTGCGGGTTAACGATTATGCGACGCCGGAAGTGCGCGTCGATTCTCGGGTGCGCCAAGACAGTTGGCGACGCCTATATCGTTTGCCGCAAAGCACCCCCCAAAACCGCCAGCTATTTGCCGCCGCTGATGTGCTTGCCGAAGTGCTAGACGGCGGGCTAACCGGGCGCCTTTACCAAGCGCTGGTGGTGGAACAAAAACTAGCCAGCGGCGTGGGCGCTTATGCCGATAGTGCGCGGCTCGATAATGGCGAATTGATGATTTATGCAAGCCTTGCCTCCACGGCTTCCTTTGACGAGATCGCGGCGGCCATCGATGCTCAAATCGAACGGATGATGCAGCAGCCCCCAAGCGAGGCGGAGATTGCGCGCGCCAAAATGCAATTGGTCTCCAGCGCCCTTTTCGCGCGCGACAGCCAGCAGAGCATGGCCGATATTTTTGGCCGCGCCGCGATGCTGGGCTTAACCCCGCAAGACGTTTTGAACTGGACCCGCGATATTGAAGCGGTAACCCCCGAAGACGTGCGCCGCGCCGCGCAAAGCCTCTTGCGCATAGAGCATAGCCTGACAGGTCATTTGTCGGGCGATACAAAAAGAGGGGGCAAATAATGCGTTTTATTTTTGCCAGTCTTCTTCTCAGTGCCAGTTTAAGCTTTGGCACCGCGCATGCCACGCCGCGCTTACACGCGGTGGGCGGGCAAGCGGTGGGCGTGCAAGAGGTAAACGTGCGCGATATGTCGGCTTGGCTGGTGAGCGAGGCGAGCTTGCCGATATTTACCCTCGAGATGGCATGGCAAGGCGGAGCCGCTACCGACCCAGCCCAAAAGACCGGCCTGTCGATGCTGATGGCGCGATTGATGAACGAGGGCGCGGGCGATATGCCTGCCAAAGCATTTCAGCAAGCGCTGGCCGATAAAGCTATTTCTTTGAGCTTTAATGCCGGTCGGGATGAGGTAACCGGAAAATTACGGTGCTTGAAACGCTATCAAGACGCTTGCGTTCGGCTGCTAAAATTGGCCCTCACGGCGCCGCGTTTTGACCCCGAAGCCATCGCGCGCATGAAGCAAGAGCAAACCAGTTCGATATTGCGGGCCCAGCAAAGCCCCAGTGCCTTGGCAAATTCGGCCTTTATGAAACTGGCCTTTGACAAGCACCCCTATGGCCAATCTAGGGACGGCACACAAGCCACGCTGGAAGGCCTGACGCGGGATGACATTGTCGCCCATTATCAAAACACATTTGCCCGCGATAATTTAAAACTCGCCGTTGTTGGCGATATGACGCGCAGCCAAACGCGCCGCCTGATGCGCGATGTTTTTGCCGCCCTCCCCGCGCACGCTCGCTTGCCGCGTGTGGCCGACACCTTGGCCATACTTGGCCCTAAAACCAAACACATAGAAAGACGCGGGCCGCAGACCAGCGTCACCTTTGGTCATCGCGGTATTGCCTATGACGATGAATTATTTTTCCCAGCCTTTGTGATGAATTCTATTCTTGGTGGCTCTGGCTTTTCATCTCGCCTGACCGAAGAAGTGCGCGAGGCGCGCGGGTTGGCCTATTCGGTTTATAGCTATTTTCTGTCGCTTGAGCATAGTCATCTATGGCTTGGCTCGGTGGCCAGCGACAATAAAACGACGCAGCAAGCGCTGGATGTTATTCGCGGTGAAATGCGCCGCATTGCCCAAGAAGGTGTCGACCTAAGCCGCCTGGAAGCCGCCAAAACCTATATGACTGGCGCCTATGCTTTGCGCTTTGATAGCGGTGCCAAAATTGCCCAACAGCTTATCGGTGTGCAGCTTTCTGGATGGCCGATTGATTACTTTAAAACCCGCAATCAGCGCATTGAAGCTGTGCGTGTGGAGGATGTAAAAGCCGCGGCCCAACGGCTCTTGGCGGATGGATTACTGGTGGTCTCTGTCGGTGAGACGGCGGTCTCGCTTGCGAAACAGCGGTAAAGGTTTTAGCCTCCTGCCATGTTCTTTTTTCCCATCCGAGATGACAATCCTACGCGTGCGCGGCCCATAATTTCTTATCTTGTGCTGGCGCTTTGCATGAGTGTTTTCTTTTGGCAAATCTCGTTAGGCGAGACGCAACGCGAAGCCATTATGGCTTTTGGCATGGTGCCCCTGCGCCTATTTGCGCCCGAGGCTGCCTATGGCCTGCCCAGCGTTATTCCCGCTTGGATGACCCTCATCAGCTCCATGTTTCTGCATGGTGGCTTTATGCATTTAGCTGGCAATATGCTGTATCTCTGGATTTTTTCCGACAATGTAGAAGACAGCATTGGCCGCCGAAATTTCGTTATTTTCTATCTGCTGTGCGGCATTGCGGCGGCGCTCTCGCAAGCTTTTGTCGATGTGCGCTCCGACATTCCAATGATCGGTGCCAGTGGCGCCATAGCGGGCGTTTTGGGCGCCTATTTGCTGCTGCATCCGCGCGCCAACATCCGCTGCTTGGTAGGGTTTTTCATTTTTTTCCGCATGATCAACGTCCCCGCTTTTTTGGTGCTAGGGGGCTGGATTGGCCTGCAATTTATGAGCCTTGGCCAAGTTGGCAATGGCGGCGGTGTGGCCTATTGGGCTCATATCGGTGGCTTTGTGGCCGGCGCGGCGCTCATTCCCTTTTTTAAAAAACCGCATGTGAAATTATTTTCAAAGCCCGTCAGCCGAGCCTTTCAAGTGCAGGGCTTGGCCACGCATATTCCTCAAGTTGGAAAAAGCGCGCGCAAAACTAGTTCCAAAACACCGCAAGAGCACCCGTGGCAAAAATAACGCACCGAGCTATAGCTCTCAAATGCGGCTAAAAACGGCGCCATCTAATGGTATGCTTCGGCTTGCTTTGCGGGTTTGTTTTAGGGATTTATTGTGCGGTTTTTGTTGCGTTTACAAAACTATCTACTGCCCCTCGCCGTCTTATTATTGGGCGTGGCCCTGCAATTGGGGCAACCTTATCCTGTCGAATTTATACGCAACCTTGTGTTCGATCAATACAATCGTTGGCAGCCGCGCGTCGAAACCAATGATTTGGTCGTCTTCGTGGATATTGATGAAGCCAGCTTAAAAGCCATTGGCCAGTTTCCATGGCCGCGCAGCGTGTTTGCCGAATTGGTGCGCAATATGAGCGAAGATGGAAGCGCTGCCATTGCTTTCGATGTTTTATTCACCGAGCCCGACCGCACGACCCCCAGTGAAATCCTGCCCGTTTGGAACATGTTACGCCGCGGGGGAGATGCGCAAACTTGGGCCAATTTGCAGGCCGATATTAAGGCGCAAATTTCTAGCCCAGACGTGGACATTGGTGGCATACAGGTTCAAGCGCTCGAAATTCCGCACCCAGGCGGGGCCCACGCCCTAAAGGCTAAGGCCGGCGGCAAATCTTTCGTTTATGCCACGGACACGGAGCATAGTATCGGCGAGCCAAATCAATCGCTAATCGAGTTTTTGCGCAATGCCGACATGTCAGTATATGACTGCAGTTTTGACGATGGTGAATTTGAGCGGCGCCGCGGCTGGGGGCATTCGACGTGGCAAGAGGGCCTGCGTTTGGCCGAGGCCGCAGAAGTTAAAAAATTTGGTATTTTTCACCACGAACCCGAGCGCAGCGATGCGGCATTAACCGATATTGAAACCCGCGCGCAAGCGATTTTGCCACATAGCTTTGTGACGCGCGATTATTTGCATATGGAGGTTTAACTTTAGGCGTGAGAATCAGCGCGAATTCGCTTAGTTTGAAAGAACAGGAGCCGGACTTATGGATTTCGATCGAATTAGCAGAATCATTGCCCGCATGATGGAAGAAAATGGCGCGATATACGCAGCCGGCGGCCTAGCTGTTTTGGCCCTGTTTATGTTGATTATAATCTCACGCTCTAGCAAAACTAACGCTGTGGCCCCCGCCGCTCCAATGCGCGACCCCATGGCCGAGACAAAAGCACCAAGCCCCGAAACTGTAATCGATGACGATATCAATATGACGATGGAGCTAGACGGCGATATGGATATGACTGTGGATATAAACCAAGGCACGAAAGAGAAAGAAGAAAAGGTGGATACCGCCGCAACCGTGGCTTTCGAATTAGACACCTCCCCACCCGACGAAAGACCCAATATGCCTATCGGGGATGATTTAGATAATGTGAACACTCGGGACGGTATTACCATTCCCAAAGTAGTCCAGGCTCCGCCGCCGCATAAATCTCGTTTTTTCAGCGCCTCTTGGCTGCACAAAGAAACCAAACCCGTGGCGACATCGCCCGCTGCCGAAGCCTCGCAGATGGGCCATCAACCGACGCCCGAAGACAGCAAAATGCGTGCCGCCGCCGCCGAATGCGCTCGACTGGCCGAGATTGAGCGAAAGCTCATGGCTTTGCGCGAGTTGTATGAAGCCGGCCTTATTGCCCCTGAAATTTATGTCCTTAAGGCGCGAGAATTCGCAGCCCAAGTTGGATAAGCTGACCCCGCCCGCATCGTCGACGCATCGCCATAAGAATGCGAACGCCACCGCAGGGTTTTCCCTCACCGAGCTTACCACCACGGTTGCCATTATTGGCATTATCACCGCAGCCCTAATCGCTGTGATGAATAATCTGAACACCCAAAGCGAGCGTATGAACACACAGACCCGCTTGCTGGCGAGCGGCGCCCAAGTGTTTAAAATGCTGGAACCCTGGTCTGGCTTGGCTGGCGACCTGCAAAGAGCGAGCGCCTTGCCGGAGGCCAGCGCTTTGTCCATTCCGGGCGCAGGCCAAATAAACATCTGCGTCGATAAATCTGCTAGCCAACGCGAGTTACGCCAGTTTCGGGTAGACGCAAAACGCTTGCAAACCCGCACCCGTATCGACGCCAATTGCACCCCAGACAGTGGCGACACAGGTTGGGAAACCCTAACCGAGCAAGTCATTGGCGGATTAACCTTTACCCGTGCTAGCGGGAGTCCCTATTCTTTGGATGTTGTTTTGGAGCTGGAGCGTATCGTGCCCGGCACAGATGAAATTGCGGCCATGAAAATGCGAAAACGTCTCAATCTATTTTCCATGACCCGATATTAGGAGCGGATGCTTTGAAACCCAAGGCCCTAGCTAATAAGCGGCTTGCCTACCCCGCCAAGGCGCAGGACCCGTCTCAAGCTTACTTACCTAAGCTGGCGATGGGCACCAGCTCCCATTTTACTTTGGCCTTCTCGGGGCCCCACTGGGTCGTACGTCAGAAATTTTACCAATGGCATCGGTAATCACTTCCCGCGCGATATTGGCGAGATTGCGGTTAATCCACTCTTCGATAAGCGGTCGCGTGACATCTGCCACGGCTTGGCGAATGGTCTCGCGCGAGCGGCCGGTGTCAAACACACTCGAATAACGCAGGAACTCGGCCCGCAAGGCTACCGTGGCTTCCTGCGTAATGGCGACATCTAGCCCTTGTATATAATGCTGCAAATCACTGTCTGACATGCGCGAGCTTTGTTCCGCATCCTGTTCGCGGTCGCGTTTTTCCAAATCGGCTTCCAAGCTGGCTTCGGCTTGGCGCACATAATCTTGAATGGCGCGCTTATAGTCATCTTCGGTGCGTAGTGTGTTCATTGCCCAAACCTCTACTGGCGGAACGCGTCTAGCGGCGGCTCCAAAACGAATCTATTTCCAGGTTTGAGTATAAAGGCTGTTGCAACACAATTGACGCAAAATCGGTGGATGAAACCAAACTTACAGCAATGTTTGCAATGCCTGTGGCGCAAATATCAGCCAAAACAGTGCCATCGGCGTTAAAAAGCAGCCAAATGGCACTTGAGCGGGTGCCTCGCGGCTATTTTGCAACCGGTGAAACAATATGGCGCCAATACCAATCACCGCCCCGCTAAGACTGGCGGAGACTAAAATTGGTAATAGGCTGACAGGGCCTAGCCACGCCCCGAGCATTGCCATGAGGTTCACATCGCCACGACCCATGCCATCGTGCCCGCGCCACAGCTTATAGGTAAAATTAATACTAAAAATAAGCGCCGCGCCAGCCATGCTGCCAATCAACGACGTTTGGATATCTGGCAAACCCGGCGCGCCGATGAGCGCCAGGAAAACCCCCAAACCCAAACCGCCAAGGCTCGTCCAATCTGGGATAATAAAATCATCCATATCGGTAAGAAAAATCACCACCATCAAGACCATAAAAGGAATAAAAGCCAAAAACACCGGCATGGAAAGATGCTGCCAAGCCACAATCATCAACGCAGCCATCGCAAGTTCTACAAAAATATACCGCGCAGGCAGGCGTTGTTGGCAGCAGGCCGTTTGACCGCCATGGCTCAAATAGCCGATAATCGGCAAGTTCTGCCAAAAGCGTAATTTTGTCTGGCAATGGAAACAAGCCGAAGGTTCGCGCACCCAGTCACGGCCGTCCAGACTTCGCAAAGCCGCAACATTGGCAAAACTACCAAGACAGGCGCCAAGGACCCCAACAAGAAAAACCATAACCATAATATATCCGCAACAGCCGCGCCGAATTCTGGTTCTGGCGCTGGCAAACAATTTGTCAGGCCAGTATAAAGCGTGGGAGTGCAACTTGTAATGCATATTGTGTAATTCACTTGCGTCAGCAAGCAAGACCAAAGGTCAAAGCATATGTCAGACTCAATTCCACCGCCCCATACCGAAGCCTATAAGACAGATAATCCGATTTATGGCTATCTCGACACTTTGCCAAAAGAGTATCGCATTTCAGATTTTCATATGCGCTCGGGAAGTGACTTAGCCATCCGCACCAATTGTATTTAAAGTGCTGGAAGGCTATCCGATCACCCATAATTTGCTCGATGACATTTTTCGGGCTGAATTATCGGAAGAAGACTACGAGCGGTTTTGCGAGACCAACGATATCGACTTCGCGATGACCGTGCGCGGTGCGCGCTTTCGGGCCAATGGCTATCATACGCTAAAAGGCTGGGCGCTGATTATGCGTACCATTGTGACTGAAGTTCCCAATATCGACCAATTGGGATTGCCGGCCGCTGTGCATAATATTTTGAAAGAAAAAAAAGGCATGGTGCTGGTAACCGGGGCCACGGGCTCGGGCAAATCGACCTCTTTGGCCGCCTTGATCAATAAGATTAACCGCGAGCGCAAAGAGCATATTATTACCATCGAAGACCCAGTGGAATTTGTGCATACAGAAAATAATTCAATTATTTCTCAGCGCGAAGTTGGCCGTGACACCGTAAGTTTTGCCTCTGCCTTGAAGGGGGCTTTGCGCGAAGACCCAGATATTATTCTGCTCGGGGAGATGCGCGATTATGAGACTATTTCTTTGGCGCTTACCGCGGCCGAGACGGGTCATTTGGTGTTTGGTACTTTGCATACCTCTGGCGCGGCCGAGACAATCAACCGTATCATCGATGCTTTTCCTGCCGACGAGCAACCCCAAGCGCGCTCGATGGTGGCCTCTTCCTTACAATTGGTCATGACGCAGCAATTGCTGAAGCGCAAAGGTGGCGGACGTATCGACGCCTTTGAAGTCATGGTCTGTGTGCCTGCGATTCGCAATCTTATTCGTGAAGATAAAATTCCTCAAATTGCCACCGTTATGCAAACCGGCGCGCAATTCGGCATGATTACGATGGAAAAATATGTCGATGAGCTGGAAAAGCAGGATTTAATTATTATTGAAGACGATGACTAGAAATAGATGATTAGAAATAGAAGACGGAGATAGAAGACTTAAAATAGATGACTGGGCCTCCGCGCGTTACCGCTCGCCTTGTAACGCATGACGATATTTATCGGCCTGGTCGGGCTGCCACTTTTCTACTTTTGCTATCAACGCCTCCATAGCCGCCAAATTACCAGCGGCAGCATAGGCTCGAAAAGCCAAATCCCAAACGGGGGGAGACGCGTAAAACGGCAAGACGTTTTTCTCAAGCAACCCAATAGCCAGCCCGCGCAAAATATCGACACGCTTTTCGTCCAGCGCGCTACTAACCAAAACTAAATCTGTCATCGCGCGCATGCGTTTTCCAATCAGCGGGTGCGATAGGTCAGGGCTTTGGTAGCGTTCTTCCACATAGCGATCTAAGGGCAGACGCGTCGCCGCATCGAAACGCTGACTGGCACTCGACACCAACATTAATAAAGACGCGATATGAAAAACGAGCGCCACACAAGCCCCAGCCAGAGCGCCATAAATGACCTTGGCCAGTGCTGGCTTTTGCAAGCGCTTAAGTCTGTCGGGTCTGTCGGGTCTGCCTAATCCCGCAGCCAATAATATCGCCAGTAAAAAATAATGCCCACCCGATCCAATGTACGGATACTCTAGTTGGCTATGTAAGCCGATGGGCGCGCATAGGCCAATAATCAGCCAGCGGTTTGGGCTATGTCGGATCAACCAAAAAGCCAGAGCCCCAAGAGGCGCCAGTAAGCTAAGAAGGCCGAGAAGGCCGGCTTCGGAGAGGACGTGCATCACCAAATTGTGAGGCACGCTCACGACCCGATAGAACAGTAAGTTTTCAGCCAAACCATAGCGCGAGAAATGCTCAAGATAAGTGGCGCTAAAACTGCCGAGGCCGTGGCCGAAAAGCGGCGCCTCTAAGAACGAGCGCCAAGCGATAAACCACATCGTCCACCGCGTACGAATAGAAACACTGTCACCACTCCAGTCTGGCAATGGCACGGGCTTTTCTGGCTGCAAAGATAGCGCCAAAGAAACCCCAATATAGGCAAGCAAAAGGCTAGCGAGATAAATTAAAAATCGGCGTCGAGCGGATCTGTCGACATTGGCTTGCCAAAGGTGCAAGGCCAAAAACACCAAGCCAAGGAGCATACCCAGCACCCCGGTTTTGCTGGTCATGACGGGGTATTCCGCCGCATATAAGAAACCAAACCCAATAATGGCAATGCGTTGCCAACGGGCCATAGGCACACAAGCTACCGCCCAAGCACTCATCACAATTAGGCTCGTCAGAAAAGAACCAAACAAATTATATTGCCCAAATCCAGCCCAAGGTTTGACCAGAAAACTCGGCAAGGTGAAGGAAATATCAAAAAACAATACCGGGTTGGTGCTGATAAAATGGAGGAGGTATTGCGGCAAAAAGCCAGTCAGAACCACAAGCACAAAAGCGGCCCATTCGGCGTTTGAAAACGTTCTCTGCAAAAGCCCCAGGATAAAGACGGCAAAAACCAACAACATGGCAGGCAAATATAAGTGGCCCGCCTGCACGCTCTCAAAAGAGCCCAAAATATGGATGGCCAATACGCCAAAAGCACCGGCCACGGGCACGAAAAGCGCCCCGAGCCAAATAGGTGACCAACGCAGCTGACCTTTCCCCATAGGGCCCCACCACAAACCTAGAACAGAAGCCCCCATGGCCGCCCAAGCCAGGAGGTTGCGCGAGACATAGGTCTCGCCTAAATCGACGGAATGATAATTGAAAGCCAAGAGAAGGAGGAAGCCCGAAACCACAAGCGGCGAGCGAGAGATAAATATCCCATCTCTGAATTTGTCTCTAACCCAATTCATGTTCAGATTCTCTCCAAAAAAGAGCGCCATGCAAGCACAGCGCTCTCTCCATAGCCATGCGGAACCGATTAAAAGTTTTTAATCGTCGTGTCGCGCTTGGTCAGTTTGCCATCGGCATCGCCTTCTTTGGCGCAGATGTAAACGTCCACATGCTTGGCGCCCGTACCGCTGACGCGGATGATGATGTCGCCATTTTCTGTACCCGTCTGCAGCGATGTGCAATCTGTTATGCCATCGGTTACGGCAGTCGTGTTATCAGCTACCGCACGAACGGCATTAGAACTCGTACGTGTTGTTTTATATGGATTTTTGAAGCTTTCAAACGGGTTGCCAGCCAAAGCCAAGGCACCGAAGCACCCTCCGGCAGCCACGGCAGTTGCCGCTGTTGTTGAGCTTGTCAAAGTTGTTGCTTTGCACTCAACTGGATCTGTGTCGATGCCAGCAGCCCGGACTGTTTTTGTGTTTATCAACCACTGGTGCACGGCTTTCGCGTTTGCATCTGTGACAGATTTTTTAGTGCTATCGATATAGCCTTGGTAACCATCAACGCCAACCGCTGCCAAAACACCAATAATAGCGACAACAACTAGTAGTTCTATAAGGCTAAAGCCTCTTTCGCTTTGTGCACGAATACTCATGGGAACTCTCCTATTAATACAAACGCGCTGATGCGCGAACCCAGTGGTCAAAAACTAACAGCAATGGTCGCCGTGAAGCAATGTGGCTAAGAAGTTTCTAATGTGCTGTGACTTAAAAACGTCTAGTCTTATGAGAGTCTTAAGGAACTAATAATATGGCCTTTCAATTTAAACGCGATAAAAGTGAAATCATATACCTTACAATTGCAAGCGATCTAGCTTCCAATCATCCAAACTAGGATTGAGCTGCATGACCGACACGGCGTCGGGGTGAAGCTTCACAGCCACAATGCATTCTTGCAGGCGCGTTAGCGGCCCGGCAATCTGCACGGCACTGGCGAGAAAGGCTTCCGCTTTACTCACTGGCTCTACTCATTGGCTCTACTCATTGGCTTTGACAATATTACGCAAAATTAACACCTGTTACTCAGCGCCCCCAATACATCTGGCACGCGCCCACAAAGCCGTGAAATTTCGAGACACCGGCTATCCTTTGAGTCTATCACAATTTCGTGAACAAAATTGCCACAACTGGCGGAAATCCGCATCTTTCCCGCGCTCCTGAACGGCTCGCCATCGGATGATTTGAAACGCCAATCGCCCAAAAAGCGCCTTGTCTTTGTTCAGAATTCAGGTGTAGAGTTTTATCAAATTAGGGAGAGAAATTATGAGTGAGATTACAATCAACCCAGTATCCGGCGGCGTCGGCGTCGAAGTGGCCAATGTGAATATAGATGGAACGCTAACAGATGCGCAGTTCCATATTATTCAGAAAGCTTTTGTCGACAATGGGTTAGTGTTCTTGCGAGACCAAAACATCACACCAGAACAGCATATTGAGTTTGCTGAGCGCTGGGGTGAAATCAACGTTAATCGTTTTTTCCCCAAGCTAGACGGCTATGAAAAAATCGCTTCTGTTACCAAAGAAAAAGACCAGGTAACCAATATCGGCGGTGGCTGGCACACCGACCATAGCTATGACCAAATTCCTGCCATGGGCTCTATTTTGCTGGCGCGTGAAACCCCCAATGTGGGCGGAGATACGCTTTTTGCCTGCATGTATAAGGCTTATGAAAGCCTCTCTCCGGGCCTCAAAACGACTTTAGAAGGCATGAAGGCCATTCATTCTAGCCGACATATTTTTGGCGACCAATCAGCCTATCGCGATGAGATGGATGGGGTATTTGAAAACGCCGATAAAGCGACCCAAGACGCCGTTCATCCCGTCATCATCACCCACCCGGAAAGCGGGCGCAAAGCGCTTTATGTAAACCCTGCGTTTACCTTGCATTTCGAAGGCTGGAGCGCTGCCGAAAGTAAGCCATTGTTGGATTATCTCTATCAACACGCCACGCTGATGGAGCATACAACCCGCTTTAAATGGGCCGAAGGCTCGATTGCCATTTGGGACAATCGCTGCACTTGGCATTATGCGCTGAACGATTATCACGGCGTGCGCCGCGAAATGCACCGCATCACGCTGGAAGGCTCTGCGTTAAATTAGGCTTGCTTACCGAGCGCTTCTTCAACTTGATCGAGGCGCTCTTTACCAAAGAAAATTTCGTCGCCAACGAAAAACGTAGGAATGCCGAAGGCGCCGCGAGAGACCGCTTGTTCTGTATTGGCGGCCAATTGGGCTTTCACCTCTGGCTCTCCCATTTGCGCCATCAGAGCGTCCGCCTCAAAGCCCGCATCGGCATAAGCTTTATGCAGCACTTCAGGGTCGTCGAGTTTTAGGCCTTGCTCCCAAAGAGCCGCCGTCATCGCGTCAATATACTTCGGTAAAAATCCAGCTCGTTCCGCCGCAATAGCGCCGCGGGCAAGCATCAATGTATTGACCGGAAAATGCGGGTTCATTTTGAATTTCACCAATTTATGCCGCTCGATAAACCGCTGCATTTCTAGGTTCTCATAAGCCATTTTATTGGGGATGCCGCCAAAGGCAATCATCGGCGCTTGATTGTTAGTCGATTTGAAAATACCGCCCAAAAGACAAGGGATATAGTTAAACTTCGCACTCGTGCGCGCCTCTATTTCAGGCACAATTTTATGCACTAGGTATGCGTTGGGACTGGCAAAATCGAAAATGAAATCAACTGTCTGGCTCATGTATCGTCTCCTGTACCGATAAAATTTGGATATTTAGCTTAGCCGAGACAATGAGTTTTGCATAGCTTTAGCGCAGAGCTTGAGAGACGAGCTTGAGAGACGAGCTTGAGAGATGAGCTTGAGAGCAGAGCTTCAAATAGCCCGCGCTCGGCAACCAAAATAGAGAGGCTTGCGTCGCCTTAGCGAGCCAGCCTGACACGCGAAATTCGGTCATAAAGTCTAGCTAAAATCGGCCTAGAACATTAAGTCCGCGAGCTTGCGACGGTGATAGCGCGCATCGCCGTGCTGGGCACAGCCCATAATGGCGCGACGACGATAAAGCTGCGCATCGCAATCATAGGTAAACCCAAAACCGCCATGAAACTGAATGGCACGGTCGGCGGCAAAACTATAGGCCTCGCCCGCTTCTGCCTTGGCCATACGCACGGCCATTTCGCCCTCGCCTTGTTGGTCGACGAGAAAAGCGGCTGAATATAAATGCGAGCGGGCCCGCTCATAGGCCTGATGCGCATCTACCGCTGTATGTTTCAGCGATTGATAAGAGCCGATGAGCTTGCCGAATTGTTTGCGAGTTTTGAGATAATCCAGCGTGTAATCAATGCATGAAAAAGCCCCACCGCACATGTCGGCTGCCAATAATAAAGAAGCCGTCAGCTCAATATGCGCCAAGGTTTCACTAGCTAAAGACACATCCATCAAAGCAGACTTCGGCACGCGGATGCCCTCTAAATCGAGGGCATAGGCGCGCTGCGTATCATCAATAATTTTCTCTCGCGTGAGACGCGATGCCTCAATATCAGCCTTGGGCAAGACCAGCAAAGCGGGCGCGCCCTCATAGCTAAGGCTGACGATAATCAGTTCCGCCGCCGCCGCATGGATGACCAAATATTTTGTGCCTGAAAGAACCAAAGCCTCGCCATCTGCTTTTGCGGTGCAGCTTAGGTTTTCTAAATTCCAATCGGCATGTGCCTCACATAGTGCCAGACTGGCGGGCGCGCCGCCGGCCAATTTTGGCAACAGCGTTTGTTTTTGCTCGTCCGTGCCGCCGCGCAATACCGCTTGTGCCGCCAAAGTGGTGCCCACGAAAGGCGAGCTCATCATGGCGCGGCCCATATATTCGACCAAAGGCACAACCTCGCCAAGGCCCAAACCAATGCCGCCAAATTCTTCGGGTATGGCAATACCAGTCCAGCCCAAATCGACCATTTCGCTCCAGACCGCAGGGTCGAAACCGGTTTCCTCGTCGAGCAAGCTGCGGACTTTATCCATTGGCGATTTATCGCGGCAAAAGGCAGCCGCAATATCGATGAGTTGCGCTTGTTCTTCCGACAAACCAATTGTGGGGGTGATGCCCGGGCCTACATATGCCGACATAAGGGTGTTCCTTTTCTTCGTATTTTCTTGCGCTGAAACGGCTTAGCTTTTCGGCAGACCGAGCACATGCTCGCCAATAATATTGCGCTGAATTTGTGATGTTCCGCCGCCAATCGTGGCCGAGAAACTGTTCAAATAGCCCCGCTGCCAAATGCCATTATCATGCGCGCTATCATCGCCTACATAATAGGCCGCTCGCGTACCTTGCAGGGTAATTGCGAAAGCGTTGAGGCGTTGGTAGAAATCTGTGCTCGATAATTTGCCGCCCAAAGCCAAGGACATCGGCCTATCTTGGGTTAAGGGTTGCAATTTATCGCGCCGCGAGGCCAAACCTAACGCGCGAGCCTCGGTCATCAGATGAACCAATTCTTCGCGTATCGCCTCGTCTTCAATAGCTGGCTTGCCGTTTAATTGCGCCGTGCGGGCCAGATCAATAATATCATTCGGGTCAGACAACATCATCACATGACCGCCGGCTTGGCCGGAGCGCGCGCCGCGTTCATACTCTAGCGTCTGCATAGCAATCAGCCAGCCTTCGCCTTCCGCACCCATAAGGCAATCGGCCGAAATGCGCGCGTCGTCAAAGAAGGTTTGGGTAAAGCCATATTCACCGGTCAGCTTGCGAATAGGCACGGTTTGAATACCTTCGCCTTTCATTGGCGCCAAAAAGAAGCTTAAGCCTTTATATTTACTTTCGGCTTCTGGGTTGGTGCGTGCCAGCAAAATCATGTGGTCGGCGTAATTGCCCTGCGTCGTCCAAATTTTCGAACCATTGATGACATAGTCATCGCCATCGCGCACGGCACGGGTTTGCGCATTGCCCAAATCAGACCCATGGTCGGGCTCGGAAAAACCCTGACACCAAATTTCTTCCGCTGACAGAATACCGCGAATATATTTTTTCTTTTCCGCTTCCGAGCCACGGTCAATTAACAAAGGCCCAGTCCAGTTAAGGCCAATGGCGTTCAGCATAATGGGCGTGCGCTCGACGGCCATGGCGCGAGTGGCGGCATCTTGAAAAGCTTTATCTAGACCGCCGCCGCCATATTCTTTCGGCCAATGGGCTCCTAGATATCCCGCCTCATAAACTTTGTTTTGCCAGTCGCGCAGAAAATGAAACTGCTCATCCGTGCCCACTTCCATGAAAGTAAGCGGCAGCATAAAATCGGTTTCTTTGGGGGCATTTTCCTTGAACCAATTTTTCGCGTCTTGCGTGAAAGCGTCTAAATCTTTTGCGTCTAACATGAACAACTCCCTATATCTGACCCACACTATAAATGTTGTAGCCCGATTGAAAAGGGCTAACCCAATATTTTAAGACCAGTATTTTAAGACCAATATTCTAAGAAAGGCCGAGTAGAGCTTTCGACATAATATTGCGCTGAATTTCATTGGAGCCCGCATAAATCGTCGCCGCTCTATCATTTAAATATTGCGGCATGGCCGTGGCCGCCAAATCAGACCCAATGGCGGCAACATTAGCCTCAGGGCGGCGCGCTTCTGGCTGATAGGGCAAAGCGTAAAAACCCACCGCTTCGACCGCTAGCTCAGTGACTAGCTGGCGTAATTCCGTGCCGCGCACTTTTACCGCCGACGATAAAGCGCCCACGGGATCGCCTGATTTTACGGCCGAGAAAATTTTATCCTCAAACGCCTGCATAGCCATCAGCTCAATTTCAGCGGACGCCAATTTGCGAGTGAAATGCGCATCCTCGCCCAAACGTGCGCCGCTTCCGTCTTCTTCTTGGGCGGCAAAATCACGCACTCTTTTGAGGCGCACTTGCAGGCTCGCCGCGTAAGAACTTCCGCGTTCGTGTTGCAGTAAATATTTGGCGACTGTCCAACCTTCGTTTTCTTTGCCCAAAACAGCCGAAACCGGCACACGGACATTCTCGAAAAATACTTGGTTAAACTCATGGTCGCCGGAAATGGAAATCAGCGGGCGAATTTCAATACCAGGCAAATGAATATCGAACAGTAAAAACGTAATGCCCTGTTGTGGCTTGCCCGATGTATCTGTGCGAACCAAGCAAAAAATCTTGTTCGCCCATTGCGCATGGGTCGTCCAAATTTTTGTGCCATTAATGACATAGTCATCGCCATCGCGCTCGGCCTTGCATTGCAAGGATGCCAAGTCAGAGCCGGAGCCGGGCTCAGAATAGCCTTGTGCCCAATAGTCTTCCCCGCTGCGAATGCGCGGCAGATAATAGTTTTTTTGCTCGTCCGTGCCATAGGCCAAAATTGCGGGGCCCACCATGCCAATGGCATTGGGCGCGAGGACGGGCGCGTTGGCCAAAGTCATCTCGCGTTTAAAAATCTCATGTTGCTCAAGCGACCACCCCGTGCCACCCCAAGCCTCTGGCCAAGCCGGCACGGCCCATCCTTTTTCTTGATCCAGAATGCGCTGCCAAGCGATGCCGACAGGTTTCTCAGCATAAATACCGGCGCATAGCTCGCCAGCGCGGCGTAGCTCTGGCGTCAGATGCTCGGCCAAAAACTCTCTTACCTCTTGGGTAAATTGCTGCAACTCATCCATCGTCCACTCCCTCGGGTTTTGGTGCAAAAAGCATAGGCGGAGTTCTGGGCATAAAACAAGAGGTGGGGAGCTAGGGAGTGACGTTTTGACAAAACCCGCATCTGCAAGCTTGGTATGGAAATTCTGGCCAAATCTGATTAAACAGGACGATAGAAATCAACTACCTTTCAAGGAGACTGAGAATGAAAAAAATGATGGATTACATGAGCGAAGCCAATGCCAGTGTGCCTCGTATCGACGGCGCTTCCGCGCTCAGCCATTATAAGGACGAGGATGCCGTTTTCATCGATGTGCGCGACGCCTATATGATTGCCGAAAGTGGAACGATTGACGGCGGACACCATATCCCGCGTGGGCTTTTCGAATTTGTGGCCGATGAAGACAGCCCGATGTTCAATCCGGTTTTTGACAAATCCAAAACCTTTTACCTCGTCTGCGGAGCCGGCGGTATGGCGGCTCTCGCGGGCAAAACCATGCAAGAAATGGGCTTTGAGAATGTTGTCAACATTGGCGGCTTCAGCGAGTGGCAAGAGGCGGGCGGCCCAGTTAAAAAATAACCCGTATGAATTTGCACGAAATAACGCTGGCTTGTGCGCCCGAGAGGGGATAGAAGCCTCACATACTTATTTTTTTAGAGGCTTCTTGCATGTCAACCGAAACTGCTTCCAATCTTGTGCCCGCTGAAGGCTTGCGCAATATCGCTATTATCGCTCACGTGGACCACGGCAAAACCACGCTCATCGATACGATTATGAAACAAAGCGGCATGTTCCGCGATAATCAGTCGGTAGATGAGCGGGTTATGGACTCTGGCGACTTGGAAAAAGAACGCGGCATCACCATTTTGGCCAAGCCGACTTCTATCACTTGGAAAGATATTCGCATCAATATTATTGATACGCCAGGCCACGCCGATTTCGGTGGCGAGGTAGAGCGGGTGTTGGATATGGCGGATGGCGTTATTTTGCTAACCGATGCGGCCGAAGGGCCAATGCCACAGACCAAATTCGTGCTGGGTAAAGCCTTGGCGCAAGGCTTGCGCCCTATCGTGATTATCAACAAAGTCGACCGCCCCGATGGCCGCGCCGATGAGGTCGTTGACGAAGTTTTTGACCTCTTTGTCTCGCTAGACGCCACTGCCGAGCAGCTTGATTTCCCAATTCTTTACGCCTCGGGCCGCGATGGTTGGTGTGCGGTAGAATTAGACGACCCACGCGAAAACCTAACTCCTTTATTGGACTTGGTGTTAAAGCATGTGCCGCCGCCCATGGTAGAGCCAGATAAACCTTTCGCTATGTTGGCCACCCTTCTGGATAGCGACCCGTATATTGGTCGTTGCCTAACCGGACGCGTGTTGCAAGGCACCGCCAAAATCAATGCCCCGGTGAAATCTATCGACCTCGATGGCAAGCAGATTGAAACCGGTCGTCTGACCAAATTGCTGCGCTTTGAAGGCACCAAACGCGTGCCCGTAGACGAAGTGCAAGCGGGTGACCTGATTTGCATCGCGGGCCTGACCAAAACTTCGGTGGCGGACACCATTGGCGATCCGGGTATTACGCAGGCCTTGGCCTCGACGCCGATTGACCCGCCTACCATGTCGGTAAATCTGACCGTGAATGACAGCCCTTTTGCTGGCCAAGAAGGCAAGAAAGTAACCTCCACGGTCATTCGTCAGCGCTTGCTCGATGAAGTGGAAACCAATGTTGCCATTACTTTTGCCGAAAGTGAAAACCGTGACGCCTTTGAAATTGGCGGTCGTGGCGAATTGCAATTGGGTGTGCTGATTGAAACCATGCGCCGCGAAGGCTTTGAGATGAATGTCTCGCGCCCGAAAGTTCTTTTCCGCATGGAAGGCACCGAAAAACTAGAGCCAGTAGAAGAAGTCACCATTGATGTGGATGAAGAATATTCCTCTACCGTGGTTGACAGTATGAACCGCCGCAAAGCCAAAATGGTGGATATGCGCGCCGCTGGGGCTGGCAAAACCCGTATGGTGTTTCATGCGCCATCTCGCGGGCTTATTGGTTACCAAAGCAACTTCCTTACGCAAACTCGCGGTACGGGCGTTTTGAACCGTGTGTTCCATTCGTATCAACCTTATAGCGGAGACATCCCAGGCCGTCGCAATGGCGCCCTGATTGCTAGCGAGACCGGCACGGCTGTGGCTTTTGCTTTGTTTAACTTGCAAGACCGCGGTGCCATGTTCATCGACCCGCAAACACCTGTCTATCAAGGCATGATTGTGGGCGAGCATAGCCGCGACAATGATTTGGAAATCAACGTGTTGAAAGGCAAGAAGCTGACCAATATGCGCGCCTCGGGCACCGATGAAGCGGTAACGCTTGTCACGCCGCGTCGTATGTCGTTGGAAGATATGATGGCTTACGTTGAGTATGACGAATTGCTGGAAGTGACCCCGACGAGCCTGCGTTTGCGCAAGCGCTATTTGCTGGAACACGAACGCAAGAAATTCCGTCGCGAGCTAGAAGACCAGAAATAGGCTTTAGTGGCAGGCTTTTCCCAAAGCCTTCAGACGCCAATAATTATATGGCAAAGGTGCCAAGAAGCCGGCTATCCACATGAGCGGTAACACGCTCAGCGTGAGCTTGGCGCCGCCCGTGACGGCCACGTCGACGACATTCATGGCTACTTCCATCGCTATCATCGAAATAAGCGACATGCCAATGGCGGTTTGGAAGGCCAGCTTCAAAGCCATTTGCCGCGCCATAATAAATGTCTCTAGCGCAATCGAGGTCAGCAAGCCATTGACGATGGCCAAAGCCATAATCGCCATGACCGGCCAAGCGATGCCGCTCCATTGGAAAAATAAAATCGTGCCCATATCGCCGATAGAGCAGCCGATTAAACACCACATCGTATTATAGCTGGCGGTTCGCCACGTATGGCGGCAAGTCCAGCTTATGGCCATCGGACTTTTAGAGGGGCTCGTGGTAGGGGTTCTACTCATAGGGTTACCATAGCCGATGCGCGGACTTAGTCTAGCAAATGTCGATAGGTGAAATCAGCGTCGCGCCCGATAACGAAATCGCAGAAGGGCGGCAGAGCCCGCCATAGACCCAGCGTCCAGCTTTCGTAATGCGCGCAAAACTCTGCCACTTGCTCGCGGGTTTTAAACTGCCAAATGCCACTAGCTGCCGCATTGTCTTTTTCTTGCGCCCAACGACTGTCGATAACGGCTTCAAAATTATCTTGGCGCATCAGCATGAAGCTATCGCAAGTCGCCCAAATATCTTCATAAGCCGCCGCTTGGTTTTGGCTCCATTGCTTCCAAACGCTTGCGCTATCGTGGGTCCGCTCCCAGTCTGTTTGCGGATGCGGCGAGAGGCAGCTGGCGCTGGCGCCCACACACCAACCTTCCAGCAAAATAACCTCGGGCTTGCGTGTCACGGTTAGCCATTGCGCGGGCGGCAAAACATCATCCAGAGATTTCGAAAAAACCGGCAATCGCCAATCCATACCGTCCTCCCCCGAACGCAGAGCCTGCAGCGTCTCGCTTAGCTGGGCAACATTATGCGTGCCAGGCACGCCTCGCGTTTTGCACAAGGGGTGGATGTCGCGGGCTAGCGTCTCGCGGGCCTCTCGCGAGAGATAAAAATCATCCAGCGATAAACTTAAGGTCGGCGTTCCTGCATCGTTTAAATATTCGCTCAAAGCCTTGCAAAAAGTGGACTTTCCGACCCCTTGCCCACCCGAAACACCCAAGACGAAAGGGCGCGATTGCGCCCGCGCCAATATGTGTTGAGCCATTTGCGCGACCAGTGTTTTGAGCTGCATCATTTACACATGTTAACAAAGTTCTTCATGCCGCAGTTTTATATTGTCATGGCTTGAAACACCACTTATTGGTTTTCGAGCACAATAATTTAAATTCATAGTCCGTCAGTTCGCTGGCTCGGAACAAAAACAGTTATTGGAGTAAGACATGAGTGAAATTCCAAAGAAACTTGGAAATAGATATGTCAACGATTTGCGAAAATTAGAATTTGCCCAACAACAAACAGCGAACGCGAAGTTTGGCAAGTTGCCCTTTATGGTGGCTGGCTTCTTTTTAATTATTGCGGGCTATTGGGGATATATTAACCTCGAAGTTTCAACTGAAAACATCATTGTCTTAATCGCCGCCTCAGCTATTGGCGGATATATGGCGCTAAACATTGGCGCCAATGACGTTGCCAATAACATGGGGCCCGCAGTTGGCGGTCGCGTATTGACGATTGGCACAGCGGTGGTTATTGCCGCAATTTGCGAGAGCGCAGGCGCCCTTTTGGCTGGCGGTGACGTTGTGAAGACCGTCTCCAAGGGCATCATTGACCCGAGCAGCGGTGTCGATGTCGAAGCGTTTCGCAACCTCATGCTGGGCGCGCTATTGGCGGCTGCCCTTTGGATTAATTTAGCGACATCCCTAAACGCTCCCGTTTCCACCACCCACTCCATTGTTGGCGGTGTTTTAGGGGCAGGTATTGCTGGCGCTGGCTTTGGCTTGGTCAATTGGCCAACCATGTCCAAGATTGCGGCCAGTTGGGTCATCTCTCCGGTGCTTGGTGGCATCGCAGCAGCCAGCTTATTATTTGTCATTGAGGTCAAAATTCTACGAGTTGAAGACCGCCTGACAGCGGCCAAAAAATGGGTGCCTATCCTGATCGGCCTGATGGCCAGCGCCTTCTTTGCTTATATGGCGATGAAGGGTTTGAAAAAAATCTGGAAGCCTTCCAGCAATGAAATCAGCCTTTACTCAGCCATTGCGTTTTTTGTGGCCTGGGGGGGCTCTGTCCCGTTCATCCGCAACCGCGCTGACAAGTTGAGCCAAAGCAAAAGCGATGTTTATAAATTGTTCAACCTGCCGCTCATTGCGGGCGTATCGCTTCTATGCTTCGCCCATGGCGCCAATGATGTGGCCAATGCCGTGGGCCCCTTGGCCGCCATTGTATCGACCCTTACCTCTACCTCGGTTGAGGCTAAAGTGGCGGTGCCATTTTGGGTGATGTTCATTGGTGCCAGTGGTCTCGCCTTAGGTCTGTTCTTATTCGGCCCTAAGTTGATCAATACCGTGGGGGAGAAAATCACCCGCCTCAATGCGCCACGCGCTTATTGCGTGGCTCTGGCATCCGCCGTCACGGTGCTTTTGGCCACAACCTTGGGTCTGCCGGTTAGCTCGACGCATATCGCCATTGGCGCGATTTTTGGCGTGGGTTTCTTGCGAGAATATATGGAAAACCCAAATCGGAAACGGGTAAAACCAGCGCACCGCCTCAATGCAACCGCGAGAGAAGCCTTCTTGACGACACGCTATAATATGAAGCGGCGTCTCGTTCGGCGTCGGTTTGTCGTGTCGATTGCGGCGGCCTGGGTTATCACTGTGCCGGCCTCGGCCAGCTTAGCGGCGCTTATATTTTACGCTTTGCAGTGGCTAACACAGCTGGCGAAATAGCCTCGAACAAACCAATCAGTTGCTGAAAATCTTCGCGGTCGGTTACCTGATACGCGTGCTTTAACAGCGCCCAATGGCGTTCACGTTTCTCTTTTTCAGGCCATTCATCGGCCTGATCGGTAACCAGCATCGGGTAATATGTCACCGCGTTTTGAACCACACCCGTGGCGGCTGATTTGCTGATGGATGTGGTAATGGGAAAGTCTGTAAGGATCTCGCCGCTCACCCCAGCTTCTTCGAAGGCTTCGCGTTGGCAGCCTTTTTTATGGCTCTCTTTGGCCTTTAAATTACCTTTTGGCAAAATCCAACGGCCCCGCTGTTGCGAGGTAACAAACATGATGGCGATACGCTCTCCATCGATGGTAAATGGAATAACTCCGATTTTATGATCCATGTCAAAACCTTCCATAAGTATGAAACACCTGTGGTGCCTTGGTTTGCGAAGAAAGCCAGCCAAAGCCAACCTAAGCCAGCGTAAGCTAAATTGTGCACTTTATTTCACTGCACTCTACCCGTTTTTTTTGAAAAATGGTGCCCGGGGGCGGATTTGAACCACCGACACGAGGATTTTCAGTCCACTGCTCTACCCCTGAGCTACCCGGGCCTTAAACGAAGCCACTTGAAACATAGGTCTCGTGGTACGCCTGATTTGTGCTTGGTTTATAGGTGAAGGGAGTGCGCCTGTCTAGACGTCTGACCCTCCAAAAATAAGTTTTTAATGGAACTCGTCTGGCGAGCTCTGTTCGGCCAAGGCTTGTTCAATCTCTGTATCAAAATCATCAGGCGGCTCGACCGCAGGAACCGCGTAATGACCACCCATCCAGCGGTGCAAATCAACATCGGCACAGCGTTTCGAACAAAACGGACGATAGGCTTGCACCGTTTCTTTTGTCTTACAAATCGGACACGTGGCCATCTCTCGAACCTACTCGCTATCGGGGCGGCTACTCTGGCGCATCGCTTCCGCGAGGCTCATCACATCGCGACGACGCGTCATCTCCACCACGCCAAACTCTGACATAGGGCCGATGCGGATCGGGTTTTTATCGCCCTGAAAACCAGCATCCAAAGCAGCCAGAACCGCTTCATTGTCGGCCTCTTCGCTCATGTCGATGAAATCGATAGCCACCAAGCCACCCAGCGCGCGCAATCTTAATTGACGCCCAATCGCTTGGGCCGCCTCCAAGTTAACGCCGCGTGCGTCGGCTGTATCCCCGCCTGAATTAACATCAATTGTCGTCATCGCTTCGGTGGTTTCAATCATCAACCAGCCGCCAGATGCCAAGTTCACCCGATTGGACAGGGCTTGTTCTAGCTGGCCGGCAATGTCGTAGCGATCAAAGAGAATTTCGCTTTTTTCGGAGCCTTGCAAAAGCGATACCGCAGCTGGCATATGAGCCTTGGCAAAGGCTTTGGCTTGGGCCAAACTTTTTGTATCTTCAATGACTACAGCCGAGGTTTGGGCGCGCACTAAGTCGCGCAACGCTTTTTCGACGGGGCCTAAATCTTGATATAAAACCGCTGGCGGCTCGCTGTCTTCGGCCTGCGCCAAAAGCGTTTCCCATTGGCCTGCCACACTGGCCATATCGGCGGCCATGTCAGCGGCTTCCATGCCAATCGCGGCGGTGCGAATGACCCAGCCTGCAGGGCCGTCCATGCCTTCTACGTCTAGTCCATCGCCTTGCTTACCGTCGCGGATGGCAGCCGCTAAATCTGCCAAACGCGTGCGCTCAGCTTCATCTTCAATTTGACGCGACACAGCAATGCGGCTGCGGCAAGGCGCCAGCACCACGGCGCGACCAGGCAGGGTAATATCTGAGGTGATTTGCGCGCCTTTTTCGCCATGTGGCGGACGCGTGATTTGCACCAAAACCGTATCCCCATCTTGCACGCAATCCTCAATTGGGGTTTCGCGGTCACTGCCGGGCAAAAGTGCCCGGGCCTCACGAGCGCCCAAAAACCCAGCCCGATCCATGCCAATATCAACAAAAGCGGCTTGCAATCGCGACACCACGCGTTCGACTTGTCCCAAATATATCTGCCCGATAAGGCTACGGCCATCGCTTGCAGCTTGATCCATAGGCGCGGCTTGCAGGTTGGTTAGCTGGCCGTCTTCTACTTGGGCAACCCGCAATAAGCCATCTTCAACACTCATCAAAATTTCATGGGACATGCTTCACTCTTTTCCTGTTTGAAAGGGGATACCAGCGCCGCGCAAGACTTCGCTAACTTCGTATAAAGGCAAGCCTACAATATTGGAGTAGGAGCCAACAAGACTGCTTATAAAGGCTGCCGCGCGGCCCTGAATGGCATAGCCGCCCGCCTTACCTTGCCATTCCTCGCTATCGAGATAGGCGTTTATTTCGGCCGAGGAGAGGTTTTTAAAGCGCACACGGCTGGTTACGCATTTCACGACGCAGCGCTCTCTCGACAACACACAAAAGCCCGTATGCACGCGGTGACCGCGCCCAGATAAAAGCTCGAGGCAAGCCCGGGCCTGCTCTGGTGTTTCGGTTTTTGGCAAAATACGACGCCCAACCCCAACCACTGTATCGGCCGCAAGAATGAACGTATGCTCGTCTAAATGCGCGCTAAGAGCCTCGGCTTTTTGCGATGCCAACCGCAAAGCTAAAGCGCGTGGCGCTTCGGCTGGTTTTTCGGTTTCATCGATGTCTGCAGGGATAATGTCATCGGGCACGAGCCCAATTTGCGCCAGCAAATCTAGGCGGCGCGGGCTGGCACTCGCCAGCACCAACCGCTTATTTGTAGCGATAGGTGATACGTCCTTTGGTGAGGTCATAAGGCGTCATTTCCACTAAAACCTTGTCGCCGGCCAATACGCGAATGCGGTTTTTGCGCATCTTACCAGCCGTATGAGCAATCACTTCGTGCTCATTTTCCAATTTCACACGAAATGTCGCATTCGGCAGCAATTCGACTACCGTTGCGTTAAATTCAAGAAGTTCTTCTTTGGCCATATATCTCACTCGTAAAAATTGGCTCGTTGCATTGGGCGGACAATGGCCAGAAACTGGCTAAAAATCAACTGTTTTATCTTAGCTGCGCATTTTCAATACGCTAATCAAGGTGAACAGGCGTCGTGCCGTGTCGTCATCCACCTCCACATAGGCAGCCAGGCGGGTTTTTAGCAATTCTGCACTCTCATTATGCAAGGCGCGCCGCGCCTCATCAATGGTCTCTATGCGCTCCGGCGTGGCGGTGCGAATGGCTTCGAAATAGCTTTCACAAATCAAAAAATAATCGCGGATATTGCGCCGAAACGGGGTCATGGCAAGTTCAATCTCGGCCAAGCTCTCGTTATCGCCATTCGAAACCGAAAACAAAATGCCGCGATCGACCACCGACAGCACCACGCGATAGGGCCCTTTGGGCCCATCCACCAGCGCGAAATGATTGCCTTCAATGAGATCAAAAATCGCCACCCGCCGTTCGTGCTCAATATCTGGATTGCGCGCCACCAAAGCCGGGTCGTCGAGCGAAATATGCACCATGCGAGCCGATTTATCGGCGCCACTGTGGACGCTAGCTTGGGCCATATCTAGCTCTCCTGCCCCAAGTTCAACCGTATAGAGATAGACCGTCCATGCGCGCTCAACCCTTCTTCTTCGGCCAATTGCACCGCCGCCGGACCAATGGCCGACAAGGACGCCGCATCGCATTTAACCAAAGACGAGCGTTTCATAAAATTAAGCACCGAGAGACCTGACGCATAGCGCGACGCGCGCGCCGTAGGGAGCACATGGTTGGGGCCAGCAATATAATCGCCAATGGCCTCGGGCGTGTAGCGACCCATAAAAATAGCGCCTGCATGGCGAACTTCGCGCGCCATGGCCTCCGGGTCTTCGACCGCCAGCTCTAAATGTTCAGGGGCCAATTGATTGATTAAATCAGGGGCCTGTGTTGCCAAATCATTGACCACCAAAATGGCACCAAAATCTTGCCAACTTTTGCGCGCAATTTTGGCGCGAGACAAGGTTTCCAGGGCCGTCTCCACCGCTTGCTCCACGGCATCGGCATAGTCGCCATCCTCACAAATTAAAATCGATTGCGCTACTTCATCATGCTCGGCTTGGCTAAGCAAATCAGCCGCCATCCAAGCCGGGTCGTTTTGACTGTCCGCTACCACTAAAATTTCAGAAGGCCCCGCAATCATATCAATGCCCACTTGCCCGAATACTTGCTTTTTGGCCGCCGCCACATAAGCATTGCCTGGCCCGACAATCACATTAACCGGAGCGATTGTGTCTGTGCCATAGGCCAGCGCCGCAATGGCTTGCGCGCCGCCAACGCGGTAAATCTCATCGACACCCGCCAAGCGAGCGGCCACCAGAACCAATGGATTGACGTTGCCATCCGGGGTGGGAACCACCATCACCACGCGCTCAACCCCTGCCTCGCGCGCTGGAATGGCGTTCATCAATACCGACGACGGATAATTGGCTAAGCCGCCAGGCACATAAAGACCGGCCGCATCTACGGCTGTCCAGCGGTGGCCTAACTCGACGCCAGCGGCATCGGTAAAGCGTTCGTCCTCAGGCTTTTGACGGGCATGAAACTCACGAATACGCGTCGCTGCAAGCTCCAGCGCGTTGCGCGTCGCCTCGGCGCAGGCGGCAAAGCTCGCATCTATTTCGGCTTCGGAAATACGCAAAGTCTCAGGGCTCAATTGCTGGCGATCGAATTTTGCCGTCAGCTCGATAAGCGCCGCATCGCCGCGCGTTCGCACATCCGCGATTATCTCTTGCACCGCCGCATTGACGTCCACCGATTGCTCGCGCTTCATCTCTTGCAACTCGCCAAAGCGGGTTGCGAAATCAGCATCATTTATGTGGGCACGCAGGTAAGGAGCCATAATTTATATTTCTATTCCTTATCCATCAAATGATCTATCCGATGGGCTGGCCGCGACGCCGCCGCCCAAGGCGCTGTAACATCTTCTAATATGGCCTCGCAAGCCTCGACTTCCAAGCGGATTTCGCCGCCGCCCGAAAAAACCAACTGGATAACCCCAGACGGGCTTTGTTTCAGCTCGAATTGCGCCGCCAAAACCGACACAATGCCATCGCGGCGTGTCAAATTTAACTGCCGCTGCTGGATAGATGCGACACCCGAAATTTGCAACGCAGACCGGACACGCATAGGCGCCTCTTGCTCCCAGCAAAACCGATTAACCAACATGACGAAACGGTACTGCTGTTTGAGGAACACCATATCGCCAATTTGAGCCACGCTATCTTGCAGGTAAGCCGATATCACTTCCATATCGTCGCCGTCGCGGGCATAGAGTTTTAGAGGCTTGGCTGGCATTAGACTGTCTCGCGCCAAATATTTGCGCCCGCCCCCGATAGTTTTTCTTCAATGCGTTCATAGCCGCGGTCGAGATGATAGACCCGCGAGATGCGCGTCTGCCCTTTGGCCATTAGCCCCGCAATCACTAAAGTAGCTGAGGCGCGCAAATCGGTTGCCATAACGGGCGCACCCTGCAATTGCTCGACACCCGTTACAATGGCCGTGTCGCCTTCCAGCGTAATGTCAGCGCCCAAGCGCACTAGCTCTTGCACGTGCATGAAGCGGTTTTCAAATATCGTCTCCCGAATGCGCGACACCCCATCGGCACCACACATCAGCCCCATAAAGGGAGCCTGCAAATCAGTGGCAAATCCGGGGTAAGGCTCGGTCGTCACGGGCGTGGCAATGGCGCGGCCTTTCGGGCCGACAATACGCATGGCATCGCCCTCTTGTGTTAACTGGCACCCCGCTAGGCGCATGGCAGGGGCTAGCGCGCCCAAGACATCTTCTTGAATGCCTGTCAGATGCGCATCCCCATGCGTAGCGGCAATGGCCAAAGCAAAGGCGCCTGCCTCAATGCGATCGCGCGATACGGTGTGGTCGGCGCCCGACAACTTATCGACGCCCGTGATAGATAAATTGCGGGTCCCCAAACCTTCTATTTTGGCGCCCATCGCCATCAAGCATTTACCAACGTCGACCACCTCTGGCTCGGTAGCGGCATTGGTGATTAGCGTCGTGCCTTTGGCCAATGTCGCGGCCATCATCAACACATGCGTGGCGCCGACGGACACGAAAGGCAAATCAATGCGCGCGCCCTTTAGCCCGCCCTTGGCTGTGGCATTTACATAGCCGTTCTCGACCTCAATCTGAGCGCCCATGGCCTCAAGGCCTTTGAGGTAAAGGTCAACGGGGCGCGTACCAATGGCGCAACCGCCTGGCAGCGAGACTTGCGCTTCCTGCGCGCGCGCCAAAAGCGGGCCGAGAACCCAAAAGCTCGCGCGCATTTTAGAGACCAATTCATAGGGCGCGCGTGTGCAGCTCAGATCACTTGTATGAACGCTCAAACCCTCGCCGGGCCCTTGGCCAAATTCTTCGACCTCGGCCCCCAGCTCGCGCAAAACCCGCGCCAGAGTTTGCGTATCAGCAAGGCGCGGCGTGCCGCGTAAAATTAGTTTTTCATCGCTGAGAAGACCCGCCACCATGAGAGGCAAAACGGCATTTTTAGAGCCCGAAATAGCAATCTCACCGGTCAGAGCCACGCCGCCTTCAATGACAATCTCATCCATCTGATTTATCCTCCGCGGCGGGCTGGGAAGCGCTTCTGGCTTGTGTGCGCCCCGCTTTGCGACGTTGTAAATTGGCGCGCAGAGCTGCCGCCAGCTTTTGCTGACGCGCTTGGTTTTTTACCGCAGGTTTTTGACCTTTGCTCATGCTTCTTCTTAACTTTTTTCGAGCCATTTGTCATGTAACTGTAACCGGCCACGGTTATGCGGCCACTGTTATGCGGCCACTGCAATGAGGCCACTGCAATAGGGCGAGCGCTGAGCCGAGACGGCTATCTTTATGTGAGTTTTAGCACAACGAAGGCGCGCGCTTCATTCCGGCAGTTTTTCATGCCTCGACACCACGCCCTGCGTCCAACCTGCGCTATGCCAATCGGGGCGAAGAAACACCTCCCGCCCGCCACAGGCAGCACAATGAAAATGAGCTTTAAGCGCCAAAAGAACTACATCGCCAAATTTTTCGAGAAGCGGCTCCACAGGCAAACTTTTATGGTGACTGCAGCCCTCGCACCAAAGCCACACCGGTAATTGGCGCGTTGCCAACCAGCTTAACCGAACCGGAGAAGGCTCTATATCTCGCATATAACAAGTAACTCTCAACGCAATAAAAGAACAAAGAGCGAACATAATAGCTTGGCAATTCACAAACGCAATCGTTACTTGCATCCCCCGCCTGCCTATGGCAAACAGCAGGCATCGCTGCCGTAGCTCAGGGGTAGAGCACTCCCTTGGTAAGGGAGAGGTCGGTGGTTCAATTCCACTCGGCAGCACCAGTTTTTCAAAATAAAAAAATAGAAATAGTGGGTCTGAATTCTCGCAAGAGAAAAAGGACAAATAGCCGTGCGCAAGGCGCCCTAAAGCCGCAAAAGCGACTAAGGGCTTTTAGCGTCGCCAGCACCAGTTTTTCAAAATAAAAAAATAGAAATAGTGGGTCTGAATTCTCGCAAGAGAAAAAGGACAAATAGCCGTGCGCAAGGCGCCCTAAAGCCGCAAAAGCGACTAAGGGCTTTTAGCGTCGC
>CALCUM010000001.1 GCA_937907245.1 uncultured Rhodobiaceae bacterium | reverse complement strand
ATTGACCATCTTTGTTGATAGGTCAAGCTCCTGCGCCACATTTACGATAGTCGCCATATGCGTCTCCTGTTTCCACCGTCACAATTTATAACACACGAGGGTCGTCATCGCCAAGCCCCTAAGTTCTAGGCTGGAACTAAATGACAAACGTGCCTTCGCTTACCCACGGGGGTCGTTTTGCGCCAGAAGAACCTAGCGTCAATTTGGCGGGGGGGTTTTGGGGGGGTCACAAGCGTTTTAAGAAGGGGTGGCTTGTGTTTTGGCTTACAACCAAGAAACGCCTGAGCGTGTCAATTTGGCACCCTAGCGCGCAAATCGGTAAATGCTCGACGATTGACGCAAAGGGGTGCTGCGAGCGTTTTAATGCTTTGGGGTGCTAGTGACTAGGCGGAAAAAGTGCGCTTGTGCGTGCTTATATGCGCCCCGGTCTCGCAATGCGCGGCAATCATAGCGCGGCGCAAGGGCTGGCGCATGGGCTGGCGCACAAAAAAAACCCCCGCCGATTAGGGCGGGGGCTATGGGTTAGGGGTTAAGGGTTAAGGCTGGCGGCTATAGCGTGCCAATGGTTAGGGCAAGCCATACCATAAAGCAGCCAGCCAGCATGTTAATTATCGCCATAAAGGCGCGCTCATTATCCATTATTCCACCCCTTGCGATTGTAGGGAATTGCTCACAATCGCGCCCGATTTATGGACAAAGCAAAACCTTTTATCGGTCTTTAGGTCGTCTAGCGTTTCCTTGCCGTCTTCTAGCAAATCCCATGGGTCGAACATATTATCAAAAACCGCCAAAGTTCGCCCCGCGATAATCACGCGCGCAAGGATTAGCCGATTATTTGCGGCAATCTCGACAATTTCGGCGGGCTTGCCCCATGCGTTGCGCTCACTGGTCGCGCAAATGTGAGTTGTTTTAATTGATACGGTCATGCTTATATTTCCTTCTCTATTGAGTTGCGACCGCGTCGGCCTTCTTTGCGCTTGCCCCATGAGCGGGGAAACCGATTATCGTTTTACGATTGCCAACCGCGCAAAGCTTGCAAGTCGCGCAAGAGACCGCAGGCATATAAGACGCGGGGCAAGTGACAATCTTGCGCCCTTGCGGTGTAGTTTGCGGCAAGGTTTCAAGCCTTGCCTTATAATCCGCCACGGTTTCCGCCTTGCCTATTTCATATTCGCTAGGCAAAACCGCAGCGACTGGCGCAATATCTAAAGCCGCCAGCTTGTCCGCATGGTCGATATTATTCGCGCTTAGGTTGATAGTGAAGCCGCCAGCGTTCGCAGCGCGCACGGCTTCACGGTTGGCCGCGTTTTCGATTGTGTCATAATGCGTATAAGTAAAACCGCGCTTGCCCTTGTTGGCTTTGGTCAATTCCGCCAGCTTGTCGGCGTCTATTGCTTCACCGTCTCCCGCTAAATCGCCAGAAACATTGTGCCGCCAGATTTGCGTTGGATATGTTTTGCGCTTTAATTCGTCGATTAAATGCGCCCAATCGCCGCCGCGTTCGCCTTTGGTTACCTTTTCCCAATGCATATTCACATGCCCGCCGAATGCATAGCAGCCATTCTTGAAGAAGGGGCAAGCCTTCGCGCATGTATCCTTTGCGCTAGTAGTGGCAGGAATTGCGCCAAGTTTAGCATTCTTGCTAATTTGTGTTAGGTGGTAGTTACTCATTTTTAAAGCCCCCTATTTATATTCGACACTATACCCGGCGGCGCACAATTGCCCGCCTAGGTTATAGGCTTTATTAATTATCTTTTGATATAGCGCGGCCGTTTTTTGGTTTGCATCTATTGCATCCAAAAACAACCAATCCATAAAAATATATATTGTTATATCGCCGTCAATATAATCAATAGCGCAAGTGTAGTTTGCGGCTCCGTCCGCCGCAAAAGCAAATCTATAATCTTTTTCGCCCCTTTTTGGTAAACCAGTTGAGGCAACGCGGCCAAAAACGGCCGCCACCATTGTTAAGCAATCTGATAATTGAGTTAGGTTTTTCATTACATAGCCCCCTAAATGAGAAAGAACGGCGCGCAAATCGCGCCAAAGAATAAGACCGCCCACGCGGCCAAAAAGTAGCTATCAATACGCGCCACTTTTTCGGCTTGCTTACGGCCAAGATAAAGCCGCGCAGCTTGTTCGCCTTGGCTCATTTTTGGGCGGTTGAAATGCGCCGCTATTTCATGCGGCTTTAGTGTTCTAACTTTTACTTGTAATTGTTTCATTGTGTAGCTCCTCAAAAGTTGCGCTTGATTGCGCGTTATATTTGCAAATGGCCGCCAAGCCGTTGGACAAGGGCAAAATCGGCGTTTTTCTCATATACGCGGCCAAGGCGTAAGCCATTGTCACCGCGCAAGTAAACGCCCATAGCGTGACCGAATATATAATCAGGCAACGCTAAAAACTCGCTAACCTCAATCCCGATACACCATTGCATAAAATCGCGTTCTTCTTGGGTGTATATAATAAGCCCTAAAGCCGTTGCGTTTTCTTGTGGTTTGACTGCCTCTTGCATTGTGTAACTCCTCAAAAATTGCGCTTGATTGCGTCTTGCTCACTAAAGATATGTCACAAAGCGCGACAATGCAAGCGGCAATCAGTAACGAATTGTTACAAAGTGAGACAAAGTCGGCCAAGCCGCGACCAGCGCGAAGCGTTGCCAAAATGCAACACCAGAACAAAAGCGGAACGAGACCGAGGGCAAAACGATAGCCGGGCGCGGCGCGCGACCCTCCAGTGGAAATAACCCTCCAGTGGAAATAACCCTCCAGTGGAAATAACCCCGCAGTGGAAATAACCCTGCAGTGGAAATAACCCTCCGATGGAAATAACCCTCCGATGGAAATAACCCTGCAGTGGAAATAACCCTGCAGTGGAAATAACCCTGCAGTGGAAATAACCCTGCAGTGGAAATAACCCTGCAGTGGAAATAACCCTGCAGTGGAAATAACCCTGCAGTGGAAATAGTTAAATGATTAGCCTTGAGGTTCGAAGTGCCGACACTAATGCGGCTTCGGTCTCTGCTTTCATGCGCCTCTTTACACCACGCAAAACCATATTGGTTGGATTGTATTTTGCTGTGTTG